>NZ_JBIVHE010000002.1:0-582239 GCF_044749045.1 Microbacterium sp. NPDC089698 | reverse complement strand
CCTGCGAGCAGCTTCCTCGGCAGCAACAACTTCAACAACGGCGCCTCCACCACGAACTACGTTCTGCCCGGGGGCGCCACCAGCGCCACGCTGACCGCCGCGATGGTGCAGGCGAAGGTGGAGTGGATCATGCAGCACAGCTATCCGATGGTCTCCCTCAGCGCTCTCGAGGCAGCCACGGGGCAGTCCGGCCTGCTCGAAGACGACGTCATCGAGGCCACCCAGTACGCGATCTGGGCCTACACCGACCTGGCCTACATCGACAGCAACTGGCCCTTCGCCGACGGCGATCCCACGAATCAGACCCCCCGGTTCCTGCAGGAGAAGGCGGTGTACACCTACCTCGTGAACGGCGCCTGGAACAATACGGCGACAGCCCCCAGCAGCTGCCTCAAGGTCGTCTCCTCCAGCACCTCGCAGTGCGGTACGCCCACGACCGGAGCCCACAAGCAGTCGCTCGCGATGGTGTGCGACTGCGCCTGACGTCCTGCCCGCCCCGCTCGACACCGGGCTGACCGGGCACGGGCGACAGCGCCGATGGATCACGTGCCGGCGCTGAAACGGACTCGGAGAAGGCATGCGAGAAAGGTGGTGGTCCGCGGACATCGGCTGCGGACCACCACCTCCCGGTGATCGGAAATGTCTCAGCAGATTCGGACAGCGGATCTCGACGCGGGTGAGCGAGTCTCTGGAATGCTCACCGACCGCGAAATCGGGACTCCCGCATTCCTGGTGCTGCCCGGAAAGCGCAACGCGGTGCGGCCCGCACCTGCAGAGGTCGGATCCGCTGCAAATGCGAACCGCAATCGTCTCCGCGGCACGGGCCGCACCCGAAAGACCGCCGGAAGGAATGTCCCTGCGGTCTCGCAAGAAATGAGTGGGAAGAGGACGGGAAGTGACGCGGCTTCCCTTTCCGAGAGGGCTGCTCATTGCGACGACGCGCAATGCACCGGACCGGGTCGAAGCCCCTCACGAGTAGACGACATCGGTGCGGAGACCGACGGTCATCAACGACCTCGAGCTCGACAAGAGCCGGGCGATACTCCCCGAGTCGAGCGACTGCGCGCCGGCGAGGACGGGCAGAGAATGATGCGGCCGGTCTCCAGACCGGCCGCATCCCGCCAGCCACGTGGCGTATACGGCCGATGGGAAATCGACACGATGAGGAGCTGGAACCTCATCGGCGGTGCCGTATGTCTTCAAGAGACCACATCCGCGACGGAACATGACGGCGAAGAATTCGAAGAATCTGAAGTCGTCGCGAAAAGACCGACTCACCGTCGCAGAATCGGCGCCGGGTGCCGCTCAGGACGGGATTCGTCACCTGCAGCAGGCAATTGACTCTTTTGACGTGGAAGCCGCGCGACCCGAACTCGCGACTTCGTGCTGGAACGGTCGCCCTGTTCGCTCCGGCTGGACCTGGGGGCCGGGGAGGGTGCATGGCGTACGGCCGCAGCGACGCCGAATTGCTCCGACAGGTCCGGGCCGGGGACCGCCGAGCGTACGCCACGCTCTGGGAGAATCACTACGACGCAGGGGTGCGCTATGCGCGCAAGTTCTTGCCCGAGCGATCAGAAGACCTCGCCTCGGAGGCGTTCCTCCGCGTCTATCAGCAGGTGACGACGACGACCACGGGGCCCGAGTTCGCGTTCCGCTCGTATCTGAAAGCAGTGATCCGGAACACCGCCATGCGCTGGCGCCGCGAGGCGGAGTTCCTGATCGACGCGGAGAACATCGATCAGGTCGACGATCGCGATGGTCTCGCCGCCGTCGGGACCCGCTCCGGTGCGGACACCATCGCGCAGGTGTTCGGCACGTTGCCGCTGCGATGGCAACGTGTGCTCTGGCTCGCCGATGTGGAGCAGGTGTCGCGGACCGCCATCGCAGAGGACTTGGGCATTCGCCCGAACGCCGTGTCCGCACTGCACCGCCGCGCCAGAGCAGGCTTCAAGCTGCGCTGGATCGAGCTGCATCTTCCGCCTCTGCTCCGCGATCGTCCCGACCACGCGGTGCGACTGTTCCCGCGCTATCTCACGGAGCCGAGCGACGCAGCCGTGGCCGCTGAGGTCGTGACCCATCTTGCGATCTGCGTGATCTGTGCGCACGTCCTACCGGAACTCGTCGAGATGAGTTCGACGTTCTTCTGAGCGCCCGAGCCTCGGCTCAGCGGAAGCGGCGCAGCCTCAGGCTGTTGCCCACCACGAAGACGCTCGAGAACGCCATCGCGGCTCCGGCCAGCATGGGGTTCAGCAGGCCCAGCGCGGCGATCGGGACCGCGGCCACGTTGTACGCGAAGGCCCAGAACAGGTTCGTCTTGATGGTGCCGAGCGTGCGGCGGGAGAGCCGGATCGCGTCGGCCGCGGTGCGCAGATCTCCGCGCACGAGCGTGATGTCGCTGGCCTCGATCGCGACGTCGGTGCCCGTGCCCATCGCCATGCCGAGGTCGGCCTTCGCGAGCGCGGGGGCGTCGTTCACGCCGTCGCCCACCATCGCCACGACGCGCCCCTCCTCCTGCAGCCGGGTGACCACGTCGACCTTGCCCTCGGGGAGCACCTCGGCGATCACCTCGTCGATGCCCACCTCCGCGGCGATCCGGCGGGCGACCGCCTCATTGTCCCCGGTGAGCAGGATCGGGGTGAGACCGAGGCGCTTGAGCGCGGTGACGGCCTCGGCGCTCGTGGGCTTCACGGTGTCGGCGATCACGACGACGCCGCGGGCGGATCCGTCCCAGCCGACAGCGATGACGGTCTTGCCGCCGGCCTCGGCCTCGGCCTTCGCCGCCGCGACGCCCGGGCTCAGGTGCTGCGCCCAGTCCGCGAGCAGCGCCTCCCGTCCCACGAGCACGGCGTGACCGTCGACGATGCCCTGCACGCCACGACCCGGGATGTTCTCGAAGGACTCGACGGGCGGGACCGGCCCCGCACCGGCCGCCGCGCGGGCCACGGCCTGCGCGATCGGGTGCTCGGACGCGCCCTCGACGGCGCCGGCCAGGCGCAGCAGCTGGGCGGGATCCGTGCCGTCCTCGGCGACGACGCCGGTGACCTCCATGCGCCCGCTCGTCACCGTGCCGGTCTTGTCGAGCACGATCGTGTCGACCTTGCGGGTGGACTCCAGCACCTCCGGTCCCTTGATGAGGATCCCGAGCTGCGCCCCGCGGCCGGTGCCCACGAGCAGCGCCGTCGGGGTGGCCAGGCCGAGCGCGCACGGGCACGCGATCACGAGCACCGCCACCGCGGCCGTGAACGCCGCCGTAGCGGGGAATCCCGCGCCGAGCCAGGCGCCGAGCGCCACCACGGCGATCGCGATCACGATCGGCACGAACACTCCGCTGATCCGGTCCGCGAGGCGCTGCACCTCGGCCTTGCCGGTCTGCGCATCCTCGACGAGTCGCGCCATCTGCGCGAGCTGGGTGTCGGATCCGACGCGCGCGGCCCGTACGACGAGGCGTCCGCCCGCGTTGACGGTCGCACCGGCCACCGTGTCGCCCGCGCCGACCTCGACCGGCACCGATTCGCCGGTGAGCATCGAGGCGTCGACGGCCGAGGTCCCGGAGACGACGACGCCGTCGGTCGCGATCTTCTCTCCCGGTCGCACCACGAACTCGTCGCCGACCGCGAGCTGCGCGATCGGGATCCGCACCTCCTGGGTCCCTGAGTCCGCACCCCCGACCCCTGCCCCGGCCCCTGAGCCCGTCGAAGGACGCAGCACCGCCACATCCTTGGCGCCCAGCTCGAGCAGCGCGCGCAGCGCCGCGCCCGCCCGCCGCTTCGAGCGCTTCTCGAAGTACCGGCCGGCCAGGATGAACACGGTCACGCCCGCGCCCACCTCGAGGTAGATGTTGCTGCTGCCGTCACCGGCCTGCAGGGCGAACGAGAACTCGTGCCTCATACCGGGCATGCCGGCCGTGCCGAAGAACAGGGCGTACAGCGACCAGCCGAAAGCGGCCAGCGTGCCCATCGAGATGAGCGTGTCCATGGTCGCGGCGCCGTGACGAAGGTTCAGCCACGCGGCGCGGTGGAACGGCCACGCACCCCACACGATCACGGGAGCGGCGAGCGCGAGCGACGCCCACTGCCAGTGGGGGAACTGCAGCGCGGGGATCATCGCCATCGCGATGACGGGCACGGCCAGCACGGTGCTGACGACGAGCCGGGTGCGCAGCGAGCGCAGCTCGGGGTCGTCGGACTCCGCCGCCGGCGCGCCCGAGCCGTCCGACGGCGCCTCCGTGGCGGGCGGCGCAGGGAGCACCGCGGAGTAGCCGATGTCCTCGACCTGGGCGATGAGCTTCGCGGGGTCGAAGCCGTCCGGCAGGTCGACCTTCGCCTTCTCGGTCGCGTAGTTCACGGTGGCCGTGACACCGTCGATCCGGTTGAGCGTCTTCTCGATGCGGTTCGCGCAGGAGGCGCACGTCATCCCGCCGATCTCGAGCTCCACGCTGTTCGCGTTCATGGGTGCATCTCCTTCCGGGTCGGTCGTCTTCGAGGGTGGTCAGTGCTGATGCGTCGTCGTCGCGGAGCCGTCGTGCGCGTCCAGGACGAATGCCGCCGTGTGCACGGATCCGGAGGCCATGAAGTCGAAGTAGAGCAGGTAGCGGCCGGCGGTGGGCACGTGCGCGCCGAAGCGCACGTCCGGTCCGGACGTCGCCTCCGGGCCTGTCGGGGCAGCGCCCTCGGGGTGCACGTGCAGGTAGGCGAGGTCGCCTTCGCGCAGCGCGACCAGATGCCCGAAGGCGCCGAGGTACGGCTGCAGCGCCGTGACGGGCACGCCGTCGCGCCGGACGGTGACGGTCAGTTCGGAGTCGGATCCGGCGACCAGATCGCCCGCGATGCCCACGTCGAAGCCGTCGACGCTCGTCTCCGTGCTCGTCGCGGGGACGACGGGCGCGAAGGATCCGGCCACGTCGACGGTGCGCGTGAGCGCGACCGGCTCCGCGCCGGCCGCCGCGAAGTCGGTGAACACCCGGTACGAGCCGGCGGCGGTCCAGGACCAGGGGATGCTCCAGGTGCCGGCGCTCGCGTCGAGCGTCGGGTGCACGTGCCGGAACTCGGCGCCGTCGCTGCGGACGACGATGAGGTGCAGGTCCTTCTCGTGCTGCGGCGTGTATGCGGTGACCGGGGCGCCGGATCCGTCCAGGATCCGGAAGCTCAGCGTCCCCTGCTCCCCCACCGCGACCGGCGCGGAGACCGGACTCAGCGCGTACCCGCCCGCGGCGAGGGACACGCCGGCGGTCGTCTCAGCCGCAGCCTGAGCGCCGTGGCCGCCGTCCCCCTGCGCCGCGGCGTCGTGTGCGTCGTGCCCGTTCATGCTCTTCTCCTCCTGCTGAGTGCTCTGCGCCGCGGCCTCCCGCGGGGCGACGAGCGCCGCGGCGCCGAACGCGACGGCGAACGCCGCCGCGAGCCCGGCCCCGTAGAGGCCCAGTCGTCCCGCGGCGTTCATCAGGCCCGCACCGCCCGGTATCCGGCCTCGTCGACGGCCGCGAACACGCTCGCGTCCTCGAGCGGGGCGCTCGCCGTGATCCGGAGCGAGCCGTCGGCCGCGCTCACCTCGACGGCATCGACGCCGGCGATCTTGCCGACCTCGCGGCGCACGGACATCTCGCAGTGCCCGCAGGTCATCCCGGTCACCTGGTACTCGGTCGTGGTCATGTCGTCTCCTTCGGTCGATACCCCATCCGGGTATCCGATATCGACAACCATATACCCCCTGGGGGTATTCCGCATCCATCGACGAAAGCCGCCGCGAGGGAACGGCGGATCAGGGAGTCACACCGGCGCGACGCGCCGTCCTACAGTCAGTGCAGCGCGCCGTCCGCCTCGACCACGCGCCAGGCGTGCAGCCGCACGGCGAGGCCGGCCCTGGTCGGCGCGCACACGAACGGCCCCGCCTCGGCGAGGATCTCGCCCGGGAACGGCAGCACGCGCACGAGCTGGAGCGGCGCTCCGACGAGACCGGCCCGCACCGTGAGCGCGTCCGCGCCGCGGCTCACCCGCACCAGGATCCGGCGATCCGCCCACTCCGGCACCGGGGCCAACGACCAGTCCGAAGCCCCCTCGGTGACGACGGCGCCGACCTGCGGCCGGCCGTCCGCGAACTCGACCCCCGCCTTGACCCAGCGCTCCTCCGAGACGCGCACGAAGACGCCCGCCTGGTCGAACTGCGCGGAGAACGCCGCGGTGAACTCCACCTCCACGGCCGTGTCGACCTCGAACGGCACGAGGAGCGCATGCTCGCTGTCGTGCACGAAGCCGTAGGACGTGATCCGCCAGGCGTCGCTGCCTTCGACGGCGGTGACGACGAGGTCCCCCCGTTCTTCGACGACCCCCGCAGGATCGTGGGTCCAGCGTCCGTCCGACCAGGCGATGTCCGTCATGACCTCAGGCTACGGGCGGCCGCGACCGCGGGCCGCGTCGGTGCCGGTAGTGTCGGCTCCATGTCCGACGGAACCGCACCCGCTGCCGGGGCGCCCGACGGAACCGCCGAGGCCGCCGCGGTCGCCGCGCCGGTCAGCGCCCGCGCCCGGCAGCGCGCCGCGGACCGCTGGTTCCGCGAGCAGGGACTTCCGACGTTCGTACCGCTGCGGCGCTGGTTCACGGATCTGCCGCGCCGCGTCGCCCCGCTGGTGACCGCGGTCACGCTGGTCACCGCACTGCTCTCGGGGATGGGCGAGGCGATCGATACGGCCGCCGAGCTCCTGCCCGATGACGAATGGGCGCTGCTGGGGATCGTGGTGCTCATCCTCGGCGTCACCGCGATCATCGCCTGGGCCGGATTCCGGCTCGTCCGCGCGGCGCTGCGCCGCCTCCCCGCCCCCTCCGGCACCGCGGTCGCAGGGGTCGTGATCGCGGTGTGTCTCGCCGCGCTCGTCGTCGGCGGCTACCTGCTGCGGCCGGGAGCCGTGGTCGCCCCGGTGATCGAGGGGCTCGTCCTGGTCGCCGTGTGCATGCTGATCACGGGTGCCGGCGGTGGCGCGCTGCTCTCCTGGGGCAGCCGCCTCGCCGTGCGCAACGTCTCGGCGATCGGGCACATGGCATCGATCGCGCTTCCCGTGATCCTGATGCTGGTCGTCTTCGCCTTCTTCTCGGCCGAGGTCTGGCAGATGAGCTCGGCGCTGCACTGGGGATCCATCGCCCTCATCGGCGCGGTGGTCGCGGCGCTGGCGCTGATCGTGGTCCTGCGCGTGTGCGCCTCCGAGATCGACGAGATCCGGCAGACCCTCACGCCCGAGGAACGCGCCGCCCTGCTCACGGGCACGCCGATCGCGCAGGACGGATCCACGTCAGCGCCCTCGGCGCCGTCCGCGCCGCTGCGCCTCGTCCAGCGCTTCAACGTGATGCTCGTGATGGCGGTGGCCCAGCTCATGCAGGCGGTGTTGTTCGCAGCGATGCTGTGGGCGCTGCTCGTGCTCATCGGCGGCATCGCCATCCCGGTCGGGATCGTGGAGCTGTGGGTGGGCCCGGGAACGCCCGCCCACCCCCTGCAGGTGGAGCGCTTGACGATCGGCGGTGCGACGCTGCCGATCACCATGAACCTCGTCAAGACGGCGGCGCTGATGTCGATCATCTCCTCGCTGCCTTTCGTGCTGTCGGCCGTCAGCGAGCAGCGCTACCGGGAGCGCTTCTTCGACCCGATCATGGCTGACATGCGGCGCGCGATCGTCGTGCGCGATGTGCTCATGGCCCGCACCCGCGGAGGCCGCGCCTCCGGCTGAGCCGTAGAATCCGGCCATGCGCATCGTCGTCTCCGGCACGCACGCGACCGGCAAGAGCACGCTGATCTCCGACTTCGCCCTCCTCCATCCGGAGTTCGCCGTGCTGCCCGATCCGTTCGACCTCGTGGACGAGGGCCCCGGATCCGGATCCTTCGTCGCGCAACTGCGGTTCAGCGCCGAGCGACTCCTCGATCCCGACCTCCCGCGCGCCGTGATCGCCGAGCGCGGCCCCCTCGACTTCCTCGCCTACCTCGCGGCGGTCGACGGGCTCGGCCGGTCAGCCGCCGCGGGGGAACTCGTCCGCCGAGAGGCGCCCCTCGCCGCGAGAGCCATGGCGGAGGTCGATCTACTGGTGCTGCTCGCGCCAGAGGACATCGCGGTGCCGGACGACGAGGATCCGGAGCTCCGCGACGCCATGGCCGAGGCGCTGCTCGACCTCGTGGACGATCCCGACCTCACCGGGACGGCGCGGATCCTGGAGTTGCAGGGAGATCCGGCGACCCGTCTGGCCGGACTGCGAGGCGCCGTCTCGGGCTGATCCCCCGCGTCGGAGCGCGCGAGACACCAGGATCCGCACGAGAAACCACGTCTGCCGTGGTGTCTCATGCAGGATCCGGTTTCTCGCGGGCGCGGTCCGGATCCGGATCGCGGGTCAGGCCTGCAGCGCCTGCTCCAGATCTGCGAGCAGGTCGACGATGTCCTCCAGGCCGACCGAGAGGCGCACGACCTCGACGGGCACGGCCGCCTCGGTGCCGCGCACGGAGGCGTGCGTCATCGCATCGGGGTAGTTGACGAGGGACTCCACGCCGCCGAGCGACTCCGCGAGCTGGAACACGCGCGTCGACTCGGCGAAGCGACGGGCGGCCTCGCCCGACTCCAGCGCGACCGAGACGATGCCGCCGAAGCCCGACATCTGCCGGGCGGCCAGCTCGTGCCCGGGGTGGGAGGGCAGACCCGGGTAATAGACGCGCGCGACGCGGGGGTGCGCGTCGAGGAACGCGGCGACGGCGCGGGCGTTCTCGTCGTGCTGACGCATCCGCACCGGCAGCGTCTTGATGCCGCGCGTGGTGAGCCAGGCGTCGAACGGGCCGGAGACGGCGCCGACCGCGAACTGCAGGAAGCCGATCTTCTCGGCGAGGGCGTCGTCGCGCAGTACGACCGCGCCGCCGACGACGTCGGAGTGCCCGCCGAGGTACTTCGTGGTGGAGTGCACGACCACGTCCGCACCCAGCTCGAGAGGGCGCTGCAGCGCGGGGGTCGCGAAGGTGTTGTCGACCACGACGACGGATCCGGCGTCGTGTCCGATCGCGGCGAGCGCGGCAATGTCCGAGATGCGCAGCAGCGGGTTCGACGGCGTCTCGACCCACAGCACGCGCGGCGCCTTGGCCGCGACGGCGTCCCGCACCGCATCCGTGTCGCTCATGTCGACCACCTGCAAGGTCACGCCCCAGGCGCCGAGCACCCGTGAGATGAGCCGGAAGGTGCCGCCGTAGACGTCGTTGCCGAGCAGCACGTGGTCGCCCGGCTGCAGGATCGCACGCAGCAGGGTGTCCTCCGCCGCGAGGCCGGAGGCGAAGGAGTAGGCGTGCGTGCCGCCCTCGAGCGCGGCGAGCTGCGCCTGCAGGGCGTCCCGCGTCGGGTTGCCGCTGCGGCCGTACTCGTAGCCCTGGCGGAGGCCGCCGATGCCGTCCTGCACGAACGTCGTGGACAGGTGCAGCGGGGGGATCACCGCCCCCGTGTACGGGTCGGCGGCCTGGCCCGCGTGGATCGCGGCGGTGGCGGTCTTGTCGGTATCGATGGTCATGGTCGGTTCCCTCCGGGTCAGTCGTTCGCGCCGGCTGCGGGGCCGGCCTGGTCGGTCGTCGCGGGTGCGGCGGCTGGCACGTCGAAGCCGTGCGCGCTCATCCAGCCGTCGTCGTAGAGCTTGTCGAGATAGCCGCGGCCGTGGTCGGGAAGCAGTACGACGACCACGTCGTCCTCCCCCAGGCCCTCTGCGACGCGCAGCGCCGCCACGACGGCCATGCCGCTGGAGCCGCCGACGAGGAGCCCCTCCTCGCGGGCGAGCCGGCGGGTCATCGCGAACGACTCCGCATCGGAGATCCGCTCGTAGCCGTCGACCACGGCGGGGTCGAACGTGGACGGCAGGAAGTCCTCGCCCACGCCCTCGACGAGATAGGGGTGGATGTCGCCGCCGGAGTAGATGGATCCCTCCGGATCCGCACCGACCACCCGCACCCGGCCCTCGCTGACCTCCTTGAGGTAGCGCCCGGTGCCGCTGATCGTGCCGCCCGTGCCGATGCCCGCGACGAAGTGCGTGACTCGGCCGTCGGTGTCGCTCCAGATCTCGGGGCCGGTGGACTCGTAGTGTCCGCGCGGACCGTTCTGGTTGGCGAACTGGTTCGGATTGAAGGCGCCGGGGATCTCGCGCGCGAGCCGGGCGGCGACCGAGTAGTACGACTCGGGATGCTCGGGCGGCACGGAAGTCGGCGTGACGACCACCTCGGCCCCGTAGGCCCGGAGCGTCGCGACCTTGGGCCCGTCGAACTTGTCCGGCACGACGAACACCATACGATAGCCGCGCTGCAGTGCGATCAGCGCCAGGCCGACCCCGGTGTTGCCGCTCGTGGCCTCGACGATCGTGCCGCCGGGCCGGAGCAGTCCGTCGCGCTCGGCCGCGTCGACGATGGATCGGGCGATGCGATCCTTCGCGGATCCACCCGGGTTGAAGTACTCGACCTTGGCGAGCACGGTCGCGCGGATCGGCCCGCGGTCGGCGGTCGCACCGACGACGGAGGAGAGACGGACGAGGGGCGTCGCGCCGACGAGATCGGCGACGTGGCTGGCGTAGCGCACGGAAGGAGTCCTGAACGGTGATCGCGCGGAGCGCGCGGGCTGTCTGTGGT
Source organism: Microbacterium sp. NPDC089698 (assembly GCF_044749045.1). NCBI lineage: Bacteria > Bacillati > Actinomycetota > Actinomycetes > Micrococcales > Microbacteriaceae > Microbacterium > Microbacterium sp. NPDC089698. Next base: position 571,628 of record NZ_JBIVHE010000002.1, on the reverse strand, counting down.
CGTCGAAGGAGCGCGGATCGCGCTCAGAGACAACAACGACAGGTCAGGGCCACGGTGTCAACCTAACATCCCGGCTTCGAAGCGCGCAAATGGCTCGATCCGGACCCGGAATCGGGTCATTCGCGCGCTTCGAACCGGGCGGGCGGGGTCACTCCAGGAGGGTGAAGCCCGACTCGTAGCGGGTCTTGCCGAGCGCCGCCATGATGATCTGGAGGAAGCCCATCGCCTCGAGCTCCCTCGCCCGGGTGAGCGGACCCACGTCGACCGCGCGCATCCCCGCCGCCTCGATCAGCGCCGCCACGGCCATCTTCGCGTCCGCGTAGTCTCCGGCGAACAGGACCGATGTGCGGGTCGTCCCGTTCGTGCCCGAGGTGAGGGTGTCGCCGAGGTTCACGTTGAACGCCTTGACCACGGCCGCGCCCTCGGGGAGGGCCTTGGCGAGCTCGGCCGCGGTCGACGAGTCCGCCGGAGACGTCAGCGCGTCGTAGGTGGAGAAGTCGATCGGGTTGCTGATGTCGATGACGACCCTGCCGCCGAGCCGGTCCCGGTAGTGCTCGAGGATGCTCGCATAGGCCCCGGAAGGGACGGCGAGCACGACGAGATCCCCGGTGAGCTCGTCGCCGATGACGCCGTACTCGAAACCGGGACGCGCGGCGGACATGCTCGCCGGGCTGCGCTTGAGGATCTGGATGTCGGCGCCGGCGCGGGAGGCGACCTCCGCGATCGCCGCGCCCATCTTCCCGCTGCCGATGATGCTGATCGAAGTCATGCGAACTGGACCTTCCGGAATCGAGTGAGTGCTTGTTCGGCCACCTTGTGCGCGTCGTAATCGAACACCGCGCTCCGGCGGAAGTCCCGGCCGACGCGGATGTCGGCATCGCGCTTCGCGAGATCCGCGAACTCGTACTGCGCATCGAACATGGCGCCGGCTCTGCGCGATCCGCTCTGCAGGATCGCGGTGCGCTGCATGCGGACGGCGGTGTAGCGGCGGAACGCCTCCGGGATGTCGGAGACGTCATCCGCCGCCGCAAGGAAGGTCGCGAGGGCCATGCTGTCCTCGATCGCCTGGCTCACGCCCTGTCCCTGGTGGGGCAGCATCGTGTGCGCCGCGTCGCCGAGCAGGGTGATCGCCCCTCGGGACCAGTCGGTGAGGGGCTCGTGGTCGAAGAGACCCCACCAGAACGTCCGATCGATGAGCCCGATGAACTGCTGGAGCTTCGGATCCCATCCGTCGCCCGCGAACTCCGCCGCGAGCTCGCCGACCTCCGCCGGTCCCGACCACGGCCCGTGCAGGGGCCGGTCGCTCGGGATTCCTGCGACGAAGTTGATCAGCTTCCGCTGCTGCAGCGGGTAGCACATGAAGTGCCGGCTGTCGCCCATCCAGACCTGGCTGATCATGGGCCAGTCCGCGGGCAGGCGGGACGCGTCGACGACGCCGCGGTAGACGAGGTATCCGGAGTAGACGGGCTCGGGGAACTGTCCGACGGCCTTGCGCACCACGGAGTGGATCCCGTCCGCTCCGACGACGGCATCGAAGACGTCCTCCGCGCCGTTCTCGAACGTCACGCGGACGCCCGAGTCCACGGTCTCCACCGCGCTCAGGCGATGACCGAGGCGGATGCAGTCCGGATCGATGTCCTGCGCCAGGGCGTCGATGAGGTCAGGCCGGTACATCCCGATGTTGCGGTACTGCTTCGCCGAGTCCTCCCACGCCGCGTCTGTGACCATGCGGCCCATGGCGTCCAGATAGACGCCGTGTCCGTCCGGGACCGCTCCTGCGCTCCTGATCCGGTCGAGCACACCCAGCCGGTCGAGGACGCGTGAGGCGTTCGGCGCGACCGTGACGCCCGCCCCCACTTCGCCCAGCGCGCCGGCCTGCTCGAACACGGTGACCTGGACCCCGGCGATCCGCGTCAAGGCGATCGCCGCCGTGAGGCCGCCCATCCCCCCGCCGATGATCCCGATCCTGGTGGCGTGACTGACCATTTCCTTCTCCTTGATTGACGTGTGCAGGAACGTGCGCGGCGTCAGCGCTTCCCGGCGAGCGCGCCGACCGGTGCCCCGGCGGCCTCCCGCGGGGCGAACATCGTGGCGCCGCTCGCCTGCTCGGCTTCGTGGTCGGGGCCGAGGGGGATGCCGCTGCGGTCGCGCAGGCACAGGGTCGCCCCCGCTCCCAGAAGGGTGGCGAAGAGCAGGTAGGCCGAGACGGCCGCCGTGGTGCCGGTGGCGCCCAGCAGCATCTGCGCGATCATCGGGGCGAAGGCGCCCCCCAGGACCGCGCCGACCGCGTAGGTGATCGACACCCCGGAGAAGCGGATCGAGGCGGGGAAGATCTCCGCGTACCAGGCGGCCAGCGGCCCGTAGGTGAGGCCGAGACCGGTCGAGATCAGCAGCAGCGCGATGTAGAGGCCCGGCAGCCCTCCGGCGTCGACGAGCCAGAAGATCGGGAAGACGATGACGGCCTGCAGCGCGAATCCGATCAGGAAGGTGTTGCGCCGGCCGATCGCGTCGGCCAGGTAGCCCGCCAAGAGCGTGGAGAAGAACCAGACGGCGGCCGCGAAGACCGCGGCCAGCAGGACCGCCGTGGTGTCGATGCTCTGCACGTTGATCGCATAGCTGTTCAGGAACCCGCCCGTCGTCATGTAGCCGAGGGTGCCGTTGCCCACGAACACGAGCGCGGCGAGGATCACCAGATGCCAGTAGCGCCGGAACAGCGTCACGATCGGGAGGCTCGCCTGCTTGCCGCGCTTCGCGATCTCCGCGAACACCGGGCTCTCCTCGACCGAGCGACGGATCACGAAGCCGACCACGATGAGGACGACGCTCGCCAGGAACGGCACCCGCCAGCCCCACTGCAGATACGCCGCGCCCGGAGAGATCACACCGGTCATGAGGGCGGTCATGCCCGAGGCGAGCAGGAATCCGAGCGGCACACCGAGCTGGGGCCAGGAGCCCGCGCGACCGCGGCGGTCCGCGGGAGCGTGCTCGACGGCCATCAGGACCGCGCCGCCCCACTCGCCCCCGGCGGACAGGCCCTGCAGGATCCGGAGCAGGAGCAGGAGGATCGGCGCCGCGATGCCGATCTGGGCGAACGTCGGCAGCGCGCCGATGAGCGTCGTCGCCGCGCCCATGAGGACGAGTGTGACGACGAGCATCGCCCGCCGTCCGATGACATCGCCGAAGTGACCGGCCAGGAATGCGCCGAGAGGACGGAAGAGGAAGGAGATGCCGACCGTGGCGAAGGACAGCAGGAGCGCGATCTCCTTGCCCGCGGGCTGGAAGAAGAGCTGCGCGAACACGAGCCCTGCGCTCGTGGCGTAGATGAAGAAGTCGTACCACTCGATCGTGGTGCCGATGATCGTGGCGAACGCGATCCGTCGCTGAGAGGCGCGGTCGCCGGGGGCAGGAGCGGAGGTCATGGTTGTCCCTAACGTCATTGTTCTCCCTCCGTCGAGGAGGGTTCGGGAAGCGGGTCCTCTCATCGTGGGACACCGATGTCTGCGTGTAAATCGCAGTTATGCGCGGATATAGTTTGATGGAGCCGAAGAAGTTTCCCGAGGAGGACCGTCGTGGCCGATGTGAGCCTGAGACAGCTGGAGCTGTTCGCCGCGCTTCCGAACTTCACCACGCTGAGCGCTGCCGCCGCTCATCTGCACATCTCGGAGTCCGCGCTGTCCCAGGCCATCACGAGCCTCGAGAAGGCCGTGGGCGAGCAGCTGTGCGTGCGCCGCAAGGCGCGCGGCCTGACCCTGACGCCGACGGGTCAGGAGTTCGCCGAACAGGCCCGCAGGATCCTCGCGGACACCCAGGAGCTCGTCCTGCGGGCCGGCCGGGGCGAGGAGCTGCGAGGTCCGGTCAAGCTCGGCTGTTACGCGAGCTTCGCCACGAACGTGGTCCCCGAGCTTCTCGAGGGCTTTCCGAAGCGGCACCCCGGCGTGCGTCTCGAGATCATGGTGGGGACGAACGAGGAGCTGCTCTCCGCGCTCGAAGCAGGTCGCCTGGACGTCGCCCTCGTGTTCGACGTGTCCCTGCCGGTCGGATACCGCCGCCGGAAGGTCTACGCGACGGAGCTCGAGGTCCATCTGCATCCCGACCATCCGCTGACGAGGGCCGAGGCGGTGGACCTGGCGGATCTCGCCGACCAGCCCTGCATCCTGTACGACGCGGCCCCGAGCATCCGCAACGTGACCGACGCCTTCGCAGCCCGCGGGCTCGAGCCCCGCATCGAGACCCGGGTCACGCAGATCGGTCTCGTCGAGGCGCTCGTCGGGCGCGGACTCGGCTATGGGCTGCTCATGTCCCGGCCCAACGTCATCCCGATGAGCACCGAGGGCCGCCCGGTCGTGATCCGCCCCCTCGACCCTCCGGTGACGCGCTCCCACGTGGTGGGGATCTGGCCCGCCGACATGAATCTCACGCCGCGCGCCTCAGCGCTCCTCGACTTCGCCGTGGAGAAGCTCGGGGCCTGACCTCTCCTGGTTTCACAGCGCGCAAATGGCTCGATCCAGACCCGGAATCGGGTCATTCGCGCGCTTCGAAACGGGCAGGTATCGCCTCAGGCGCGGAGCAGGGCGTCCTCGAGGGCGACCCAGCCGAGCATCGCGCACTTGACGCGCGCGACGTAGCGGGAGACGCCGGTCAGGGCGGCGGCGTCTCCGTAGACGTCCTCGTCGAGCTCGATCGCGCCGCGGGAGCGCAGGGCCTCGCGGAACCCGTCGATGAGCTCCGCCGCCTCCGCCCGCGTGTGGCCGACCACGAGCTCGGTGAGCATCGAGGCGGACGCCTGCGAGATCGAGCAGCCGGATCCGTCCCAGCTCACCTCGGTGATGCGCTCGCCGTCGTCGGAGACGCGGGCGCGCAGGGTGATCTCGTCGCCGCAGATCGGGTTGCGCTGGTGCGACTCGGCGACATGCGCATCGGCCCCTGAGCCCGTCGAAGGGTCGGGGCCGAGCAGCCCCTTACCGTGCGGGCGCTTGGAGTGGTCCAGGATGAGCTCCTGGTACAGGTCCTCGAGGCCGCTCACGCGACCACCTCCTCGGCGGATCCGCTGACGCCGAAGAAGGCGCGCACCCCGGAGACCGCGTCGAGCATCCGGTCCACCTCGTCCGCGGTGTTGTAGAGCGCGGCCGAGGCGCGTACCGATGCGGTCACGCCGAGACGGGCGTGCACGGGCGCGGCGCAGTGGTGCCCGACGCGCACGGCGACACCACGGGAGTCGAGGAACTGGCCGACATCGTGCGCGTGCACCCCGTCGACCACGAAGGACTGCAGGGCCACCCGCTCCGCACCGTCGGCGGCGCCGAGAAGGCGTACGCCGTCGATCGCGCCGAGGCCGGTGCGCAGACGCTGCTCCAGCTCCTTCTCGTGCGCGTGCACCGCGTCCATGCCGAGACCGTCGAGGTACCGCACGGCGGCGGCGAGCGCGATCGCCTGCGACACGGGCTGCGTGCCGGCCTCGAAGCGCTGTGGCGGCGGGAGGAACTCGGTGCGCTCGAACGTGACGCGCGTGATCATCGAGCCGCCGGTGAGGAACGGCGGGAGCGCTCGGAGCACATCGCGTCGTCCGTACAGCCCGCCGATCCCGTACGGGCCCTGCATCTTGTGGCCGGAGAACACGGCGAGGTCGACGCCGAGGCCGGGCAGGTCGAGCGGAAGGTGCGGCGCGGACTGGCACGCGTCCAGCACGGTGAGCGCTCCGACGGACTGGGCGAGCGCGACGATCTCCGCCACCGGGTTGACGATGCCGAGCACGTTGGAGACGTGCGTGAAGGCGACGACGCGAGTGCGGGATCCGATGACCTCCGCCGCGTGATCGAGGTCGAGGGATCCGTCGTCGCGGATCCGGATCACGCGCAGGACGGCGCCCGTCCGGGCCGCGAGCTCCTGCCACGGCACGATGTTCGCGTGGTGCTCGGCCTCGGTGACGACGAGCTCGTCGCCCGGCTGCAGGACGAAGCGGGCGCTCTCCGGCAGACCACGCCCTGCCGTGGCGTTGCCGATCGCGTAGGCGACGAGGTTCAGCCCCTCGGTGGCGCCGTGCGTCCACACCACGTCGTCGGCGTCGGCGCCCACGAATCCGGCGACGGCGGCGCGGGCGTCCTCGTAGAGCTCGGTCGCCTCGGCCGCGAGCGTGTGCGCGCCGCGATGCACGGCGGCGTTCGAGCGCTCCAGGAAGTCGCGCTCGGCGTCCAGCACGACACGGGGCTTCTGGCTCGTCGCCGCGGAGTCGAGGTACGCCAGCGGGGCCCCGTTCACGGATTCGGCGAGCAGGGGGAAGTCGGCGCGGACGGCGGCCACATCGAGGGCGGGAGAACTCACACACCAACGCTACGTCAGTACCGGGCGCCCGGGACCCGTCCGGTCGAAGCGGGCTCGACCGGGTGAAGCGATGTGAAACAAGCGCACGCGCCTCTGGACAGATCCACCGCCGGGGCATAGCTTGTGGCGTAAGCCGGTATATCGGGGGGTATTCATGCGGGGTCGTACGCGGTCGCTACGGGGATTGATCCCCGGTGCGGTCGCGGGCGGAGTCCTCGCCCTCGGCTGGGTGGCGCTGTCGATCGCATTCGGATCCGGATCCGCCCAGGCCGCAGAGACGGTCCCGCCGTCCCCGCCGAGCATCCTCGGGACGCTGCAGAGCACGGTCGGTGCCCTGCAGACCTCGATCGCCGAGGCGCCGGCCACCGTGCAGAGCACGCTCTCGGCCGTGCAGGCGACGGTCGCCGAGGTGCTCCCGGCACCGGCCGCCGTCGAAGCAGCGGTCCCCGCACCCGCCGCGGCATCTGCGGCTGCGACGCCCGCGACCGACGCTTCCTCCGCAGACGCTCCCGTCGCCGCTGCGACATCGCCCTCCACCGACGCGGAGGAGCCCGCGGGCCCGCTCGCCGCTCCGCTCGTCGGCGCGATCGCCCCGGTCGTGCAGGGCGTGAGCCAGACCGCCGGCGCTGCGATCGGTGCCGTCACGACCACCACCGCCACCATCGCCCCGGCCCTGAGCCCTGTGCTCGCGCCCGTCGACGCGCTGCTGCGCCGCGTGCCCGCGACCATCGACACCGTGACCGCTGCGCTTCCGGGGATCGCCGCATCGGTCGACGACACCGTCGGCACCGTGACTAAGACGGTGCGCGGTGCGACCTCCGTCGTGCCGCTGCCGCCGACCTCCGTTCCCGGGCCGCGCCCCGGCGCGCCCGGACTCCACGGTCCGGCGGATCCTGTCGCTGCGGCGTCTTCCCCGGCCACCACAGCCACGTCGGTACGCGATGAGGCGCAGCTGCCCCTGCCCGCGACGGACGACGGCATCGGCGCGGGCGCGCTCTCCGCGCCCGCAGCGACAGCCCCCGGAACGCCGGCGCAGCACCACCCGTCGGGATCCCCTGCCTCCCAGCTCGGAATGCCCGGCACCGGCTCCGCCGCGGGTGGCAGCGCCGGTGATGTGCGGCTGTTCGGCACCGTCTCCTCCACGTCGTCGAGCGCCGGCCTGCAGGCCGTCCGCTCCGGAGCGGCGGGCGACGATCGCCTGCCTGCCTCCCCCGTCGCAGATCACGACTCCTCTCCCGACTGATCGGGGCGCAGCCGTCCCCCAGGACGGCATGTGTCATCGCGCATGCGCGCACTCCCCAGATCAGAAGGAAAGAGACCATGAATCGCATCGTCAAGCGCGCCCTCTGGGGCACGCTCCTCGCGGGCGGGATCACTCTCGCCGGCGCGACGGCGGCCAATGCCGCAGAGGCGCCCCCCAGCGGCGCCGACTGCGGCTGCGACGTCGTCAAAAGCGCTCTCACGACAGTCACGAATCTGCTGACCGGTCCCTGCGACCCGTCGCAGGGAGGCGGCGCCGACGGTACCGGCGGCCTCCCCGCGGTCACGCAGGACGTCTCCCACCTCGTCACGGACACCCTCGGCACGATCGCCCCTGCGGCGCCTTCGCCCGGCGGATCCGGTGACGGCGCGGGGAACCCCGGTGGCTCCGGCCCGGGTTCCACCCCCGGCGGCACGGACACGGGAGGATCCGTGCCGGGCGGGACGGACACGGGCGGAGCCACCCCTGGCGGATCCGATTCCGGCGGCGGAGACCCCGGCGACGGAGGAACAGGCGGAGGCGCGGTTCCCGTTCCGGGCGTCGTGACGCTTCCGGTTCCCGGAGTCGGCACCGTGCACGCCGGGGTCACCCCCGACGGGCTCGACGTGGGCAAGAACCTGAACGTCCTCGGCGTGAAAGACGTCTGGGATCTCACCGCGGGCCCGAACGGCGTCGCGACGAACGACCGCATCGGCACGGACAGCACCAACGTCTTCGTCGATGCGGCCGTTCCCACCACCGGAACCACGGCACCGCATGCCACCGTCACCCTGCCGAAGCTCGACGGGATCACCGGCGGCCTTCCGGGTCTCCCTTCCGTTCCGGGCCTTCCTTCGGTCCCGGGCCTTCCCGGCACCGGCGGCACCCCGGGCAACGGCGGTTCGCTGCCGGGGCTTCCGTCCCTGCCCATCGGCGACCTCAACGGCACGCTGGGCGGCCTGACCGGATCTCTCGGCGGTCTGACCGGCGGCCTTCCCGGACTGCCCTCGGTTCCGGGTCTTCCCGGCGTTCCGGGCCTTCCCGGCACCGGCGGCACCCCTGGCGTGATCACCGTTCCCGTTCCCGGGGTCGGCACTGTTCACGCCGGCACCACCCCTGACGGACTGAACGTCGGAAAGAACCTCAACATCCTCGGAGTCAAGGACGTCTGGGATCTGACCGCCGGCCGCAACGGCATCTCCACCACGGATCGCATCGGCACCGACGCCACGAACGTCTCCGTCGACGCGACGGTTCCGACCACCGGAACCACCGCACCCCACGCATCCGTGACGCTGCCGAACCTCGGCGGGATCACCGGCGGGCTTCCGGGTCTCCCCTCCATTCCGGGCCTGCCCGGCACGGGCGGGCTTCCCGGCACCGGCGGCACCCTCCCGGGCCTGCCGAACCTCGGCGGCGTCCTCGGTGGGATCACCGGATCCCTCCCCGGCCTGTCCTCCGTTCCGGACCTGCCGGGCACGGGCGGTACGCCTGGTGTGATCACGGTCCCGATCCCCGGGATCGGCACTGTTCACGCCGGCGCCACCCCTGACGGGCTGAACGTCGGAAAGAACCTCAACGTCCTCGGAGTGAAGGACGTCTGGGATCTGACCGCCGGCCCCCACGGGGTCGCGACGAACGACCTCATCGGCACCGACAGCACCAACGTCGACGTCGACGCAGCCGTCCCGACCACGGGAACCACCGCGCCGCACGCGACGGTAGTCCTGCCGAACCTCGGCGGAATCACGGGCGGGCTCTCGGGTCTGCCCTCCGTTCCGGGCCTTCCTTCGATCCCGGGCCTCCCGGGAACGGGCGGCACCCCGGGCAACGGCGGAACCCTCCCGGGCCTGCCGAACCTCGATGGAGTCCTCGGCGGGGTCACCGGATCCCTCCCCGGCCTGCCTTCGATTCCGGGCCTTCCCGGCACCGGTGGCACGCCGGGCGCGCCCGGTGTCGTGACTGTTCCGATCCCCGGGGTCGGCACCGTTCACGCTGGCACCACCCCTGACGGGTTCAACGTCGGAAAGAACCTGAACGTCCTCGGCGTCAAGGACGTCTGGGACCTGACCGCCGGCCCCCAGGGCGTCTCCACCACGGATCGCATCGGCACCGACGCCACGAACGTCTCCGTCGACGCAGCGGTTCCGACCACCGGAACCACCGCACCCCACGCATCCGTGACGCTGCCGAACCTCGGCGGGATCACGGGCGGGCTTCCAGGCCTGCCCTCCGTTCCCGGGCTTCCCGGCACCGGCGGCACCCCGGGTAACGGCGGAGCCATCCCGGGCCTGCCGGGCCTGCCGAACCTCGGAGGGATCCTGGGCGGGATCACCGGCAACCTGCCGGGCCTGCCCACCACCCCCGGCCTCCCCGGCAGCGGCACTCCCGGCAGCGGCGGTTCGCTCCCGGGTCTGCCGAACCTCGGCGGCATCCTCGGCGGTCTGACCGGCAACCTGCCCGGTCTGCCCGCCCTCCCCGGCCTGCCCTCGATCCTGGGCCTGCCCGGAACCGGCGGCACTTCGGGCAACGGCGGAGCCCTTCCGGGTCTGCCGTCCCTGCCCATCGGCAGCGTCGGCGACCTCGTCGGCGGCGTCACCGGAACTATTCCGGCGGCGCTGACCGGCCTGATCGTTGGGACCTCCGGATCCCTTCCCGGCGTGATCGGCGGCCTGATCGGCGGGATCACCGGCTCGCTCCCCGGCCTGCCCACCGTTTCTGGAACCGGGACTCAGGGGACCCCTGGCACCGGAATCGGCACGCCCGGGACCGGCATCGGAGGAACGGCGCCGGGCGCCGGCAACGGCGGAATCCCGCTTGTGTCGCAGGTCACGCACGGCCTGAACCAGACGGCACGCACCCTGCGCGCCACCTCGACCGCGAAGCAGGGCACGCTCGCGCAGACCGGGTTCTACGACCCGTTCCTGCTCGTCTCCGGCGTGCTGCTGCTCGCCGCGGGCGCTGCGACGAGGTTCTTCGAGCGTCGCTGAACCACAGGACGGAGGGTCGCCTTCTTCGGGGGCGGCCCTCCGTCTCTTCCTCTTCGACGGACCAAGGGGCATAGGTTAGGCTTACCTACCTACCCGTTCCCTTCTCCGAGGAGATCCATGCCCTCCCTCCGCCTGCGCCGTGGCGCGGCCGTCCTCAGCCTCCTGACCGCCGGGGCCCTCGCCTTGACCGCGTGCTCGACCGGGTCCGCGCCCGGCGCGACCGGAACCGGATCCTCCGACGGTGCCTTCCCGGCGACCGTCGAGCACGTCTACGGCAAGACCGTGATCGAGTCGGCTCCGAAGAACGTGGCGACGATCGGCTGGGGCAGCTTCGACGCGGCCATCGCGCTGGGCACCATCCCCGTCACGATCCCGAAGGCGACCTTCGGCGACCCGGACGGCGACGGTTACCTGGAGTGGACGAAGAACGCGATCGACGCCGACAAGGCGAAGCTGCCGCCGCTGCACGACGAGACGGACGGGATCCCCTACGAGAAGATCGCCGACACCTCGCCGGATCTGATCCTGGGCGCGAACTCCGGCCTCACGAAGCAGGAGTACGACACGCTCACCAAGATCGCTCCCACGGTCGCCTACCCCGGCGCCCCCTGGGGCACCTCGTGGCGTGACTCGACCACCATGGTGGGCATGACGCTCGGCAAGTCCGCCGAGGCGAAGACGCTGATCGCCGACACCGAGAAGTCCATGGCGACCGAGATGGCCAAGTACCCGGCCGCCAAGGGCAAGACCGGCATGGTCATGTGGGTGGACGCGAAGGATCTCGGCAAGGTGCAGTACTACGTGCCGAGCGACACGCGCGTGCAGTACCTGAACGACCTCGGCCTCGCCACCCCGAAGTCCATCACCGACCTGTCCAAGAACGAGAAGGGCTTCGTCGGCACGATCTCGGCCGAGCAGGCCGACAAGCTCGACGCCGACGTCGCGGTCGTCTACGTGCAGGGCGGCGACCTGTCGACCCTCCAGAACGACCCGCTGCTCAGCAAGATCCCCGCGGTGAAGAAGGGATCCGCAGTGCTCCTGAACGACGAGGCGCTGCTCATGGCCGTCTCCGCGCCCACCGTGCTGTCGATCCCGTGGGCGCTTCCCGCCTACGCGAAGATGCTCGGCGAGGCCGCAGCCAAGGCCTGATGACCCTCGCCACCGCGCCGACGACGCCCGCGTCGGGCTCCGGTGCACGCCGCCGCGTGCGCCTGAGCCCGGGGTGGGCGATCGTCGTGTGCCTGGGCGCGATGCTCGCCGCGGCCGCGCTCTCCCTCGCCCTCGGCGCGCGGACCGTGCCGCTCGACGCCGTGTGGGGCGCTTTCCTGAGCCCGGACGGATCCACGGATCAGGCGGCGGTGCTCTCGCGGGTGCCCACGACGATCACCGGACTGCTCGTGGGCGCGGCGCTCGGCATGGGCGGCGCCGTCATGCAGGGCATGGCCCGCAATCCGCTCGCGGATCCCGGCCTGCTCGGCGTGAACGCCGGGGCGTCGCTGTTCGTGGTGCTGGGCATGACGCTGTTCGGGTGGCAGGCGCCGCTCGTGATCGTGTGGTGCGCCCTGGCCGGAGCGGCCGTGGCGGTCGTCATCGGCTACGGCGCCGCGGCGGCGAGCCCCGGAGGCGCGACCCCGGTGACGCTCGCTCTGGCGGGTGCGGCGGTCGCCGCGATCGCGACGGCCGTCATCACCGGGATCCTCATCGTCGACGAATCGACGCTGGAGAGCTTCCGGTTCTGGCAGGTCGGATCCCTGACCGCCGCATCGTTCTCCTCGCTCGCGCAGCTGGGCGGCTTCCTCGCCCTCGGGGCCGTGCTCGCGGTCGCCTGCTCCGGTCGCCTGAACGCACTCGCGCTCGGCGACGACGTCGCCCGCGGGCTGGGCGTGCGGGTCGGCGCCTCCCGCCTCACCGCGGTGCTCGCGGTCGTGCTGCTGTGCGGCACGGCGACGGCGCTCGCAGGACCGATCGGCTTCGTCGGACTGGCCGTGCCGCACGCGGTGCGGTTCCTCGTCGGCGCGGACTACCGCTGGATCGTGGCGCTGTCCGCCGTGGCGGGAGCCACGTTCCTGCTCGTCTGCGACGTGATCGGCCGGATCCTCGCGCGCCCGGGCGTGCTCGAGGTGGGCATCGTGACGGGCGTCATCGGAGCCCCGGTCTTCATCGCGCTGCTGCGCCGGCGGAAGTCGGTCGGACTGTGACCGCGCTCGACACCGCACGCCCTACCGCCGCATCCGCGTCTGCAGATCGGCTCCGCGCCGCCCGACGCCGTCGCACGGCCCGCGACACCGCGCTCATCGCGGTGCTCGCCGTCGCCACGGTCGTCCTGTTCGGGGCGGCTCTCGTGTTCGGCGCGAAGACCCTCGCCCTGCCTGACGTGCTGCGCGCTCTCGGGGGCCAGACCGTGCCGGGCGTGACCTTCGCCGTGGTCGAGCTGCGCCTTCCTCGCGCGGTCGGCGCACTGCTGGCCGGCGCCGCGTTCGGCCTCGGCGGGATGCTGTTCCAGACCCTGCTGCGCAACGTCCTCGCGAGCCCCGACGTGATCGGCATCAGCACAGGATCCAGCGCCGCGGCGATCACCGCGATCTCGTTCTTCGGCGCCTCGGGACTCGTCGTCTCGGGGGCCGCCATCGCCGGCGGGCTCGTGACCGCCCTCCTGATCTGGGTCCTCGCCTATCGACGAGGCCTCTCCGGTCTGCGCTTCGTCCTCGTCGGCATCGGCGTCGCCGCGGCGCTGCAGGCCGTGATCAGCTACGTCCTCACCCGCTCCGACGTCAAGGCGGCGGAGCAGGCGACCGTGTGGATGGCCGGATCCCTCAGCCGCAGTCTCTGGGATCAGCTCGGGCCGACCGCGCCCGCGCTCCTGGCGCTGCTCGTGATCGCGCTGCTGGCGGCGCGCACGCTGCCGGTTCTCCGCCTCGGCGACGACTCCGCCACCGCGCTGGGTGCACGTCCGCAGCGCTCGCGGATCCTGCTGATCCTGTGCGCGGTGCTGCTCATCGCCGTCGCCACCTCGCTGACCGGGCCGATCTCGTTCGTCGCGTTCCTCGCCGGTCCGATCGCCCTGCGCCTCGTCCGGCGCGATGCAGCCCTCCCCCTGGTCTCCGCGCTCCTCGGCGCGATCATCGTGCTCGCCGGCGATGCGGTCGGGCAGCACCTGTTCCCGATCACGCTGCCCGTCGGCGTGATCACCGGCGCGATCGGCGCACCGTTCCTGCTGTGGCTCCTGATGAGAGGACGCACGCGCGCATGAGCTCGCACACCCTCGAAGCGACCGACCTGACCGTCGGCTACGACGGCGATCCCGTCATCGAAGGCCTGGATCTGGCCCTGCCGGGCTCCGGGATCACGATGATCGTCGGCGGCAACGGCTGCGGCAAGTCGACCCTGCTGCGCACGCTCGCGCGGCTGCTGAAGCCGCGCAGCGGATCCGTGCTGCTGGACGGATCCGCGATCGCGCACCTGCCCACCAAGGAGGTCGCTCGCATCGTGGGTCTGCTACCCCAGGCGCCGGTCGCGCCGGACGGCATCAGCGTCGCCGACCTCGTCGACCGCGGCCGCACGCCGCACCGCGGCTGGCTGGGCGGGCGCGACCACCGCGACGACGAGGTGGTCGCGGATGCGCTGCAGGTGACCGGCATGGCGGAGTTCGCCGAGCGCTCGATCGACGAGCTCTCGGGCGGTCAGCGGCAGCGCGCCTGGGTCGCGATGGCGCTCGCGCAGGAGCCCGACATCCTGCTGCTCGACGAGCCCACGACCTACCTCGATCTCGCACACCAGGTCGAGCTGCTGCAGCTGCTCGTGCGACTCTCGCGCGAGCGGGGGACCCAGGTCGTCGTCGTCATGCACGAGCTCAATCTCGCGACCCGCTATGCCGACCATCTGGTCGCCATGCGCGACGGCCGCATCGTCGCCGAAGGCGCTCCCGCCGACGTCGTCACGGTCGAGCTGCTCCGCGAGGTGTTCGACCTGGAGGCCGTCGTGATCCCGGATCCGGTCGCCGGCACGCCGATGATCGTGCCGGTGGACGTGCACCGGGACTGACCGCGCGTCGCGCCTAGGATCGTGGCATGGGCACCGCGGACGTCGAGATCAAGGGGCGGCCCGTCGATGCGCAGACCCGCTGCGTGCACTACCGCACCGACCTCGACGTCGTCGCGATCCGGTTCGCCTGCTGCGGCGAGTACTACCCCTGCCACCTCTGCCACGAGGAGACGGCCGGCCACCCGGCCCGGCCGTGGCCGTCCGCCGAACAGGACGCGAGGGCCGTGCTGTGCGGCGTCTGCCGCCACGAGCTCGAGATCCGCGAGTACCTCGGTGTGACCGCCTGCCCGCGGTGCGCCGCCTCGTTCAATCCACGCTGCGCCCTGCACGCCGACCTGTACTTCGAGGCCTCGCCGGACAGGACCTGAGGGGCGCCGCCACGGCCGCCGCATCCGGTTGTCAGCCTTTCAGCCCGGAGTGGGCCAGCCCCTCGACGAACTGCCGCTGTGCGATCAGGAACACCACCAGCACGGGCACCACGGTCATGGTCGCAGCGGCCAGCTGAGTGTTCCACATCTCGCCGCCGTACGCGTCGGTGTAGCGGGTCAGCGCCTGCGGCAGCGTGAACAGATCCGGGGAGGTCAGATAGACGGTGGGCTCCAGATAGAGGTTCCAGGACGCCAGGAACGTGAGGATCGCGACGGCCGAGAGGGCGGGCTTCGCGAGCGGCAGGCAGATCCGCCACCAGATCGCCAGGCGGCCGAGTCCGTCCAGCCGCGCGGCCTCTTCCAGCTCGACGGGCAGGGCGATGAAGAACTGCCGCATGATGAAGGTCGCCAGTACGCACGGCGCGGCCAGCGCCGTGACGAGGATCAGCGGCCAATGGGTGTTGATCAGCCCCACGCTCTTGAACATCTGGAAGAGCGGGACGATCGTCACCTCACCCGGCACCAGCAGTCCGACGAGCACGATCAGGAAGAGCACGTTCTGCCCCGGGAATCGCACGCGCGCGAAGGCGTAGCCGGCGAGGCTCGACACCAGCAGCACGATGAGCGTCACGACGACGGCGATGTAGACGCTGTTGCCGTACTGGCGGGCGAAGGGCTGGAAGCCGAACGCCTGCACGTACGCATCCCAGGTCGGCGTAGCGGTGAAGATCGAGGGCGGCGCGGCGAAGATCTGGTTGAGCGGTTTGAACGAGGAAGCGATCATCCAGATCGTCGGCACCACGAACGGCAGCGCCAGAATTCCGAGGGCGACGTAGAGCACGATCCGGCGGAGGATCCGGCCACGAGAGGACCGAGTCCGCGCGATCGGCGACGCCTGCACACGGATCCTCGCCGGCGCGTCGGTGAGCGTCTCAGTGCTCATAGAAGACCCATTTCCTTCGGAGCTGCCACTGCAGCACGGTGAGCAGCATGACGAACGTGAGCAGCATCAGTGCGAGGGTCGAGCCGTAGCCGATGTTGTTGAACGTGAACGCCTGCTGGAAGACGTAGTAGACGAGCACCGTCGTGGAGAGCGCGGGACCGCCCTCTGTCAGCACGGCGATCTGCGCGAACGCCTGCAGCGCGCCGACGATCGTGATGATGCTCGTGAGCAGCAGGGTCGGGGAGATGAGAGGCAGCGTGATGCTCGTGAAGATCGTGCGGTTGCCGGCGCCGTCGATGCGCGCGGCCTCGTACAGCTCGCCCGGCACGCCCTGCAGGGCGGACAGGAACAGGACCATGTTCACGCCGACGCTGCGGATGACCTGGGTCACGATGACGGCCGCCATCGCCGTCGGCCCCTCCTGCAGCCAATTCGGTCCGTGGATCCCGAGCTGCGCAAGCAGTGCGTTGATCCCTCCGTTGTCCTGGAGGAGGAAGCCCCAGACCAGGGTCCAGGCGACGACCGAGATCACCACCGGGGAGAAGAACAGGGTGCGGAAGAAGGTGACCCCGCGGAAGCGTCGGTTGAGCATCACGGCCAGGCCGAGCCCGAGTCCGATGTTGAGCACGACCACGCCGAAGGAGAACACCACGGTGGCGCCCAGCACGCTCGGCAGCTGCGGATCCGCGGCGAGCGCGGCGTAGTTCGCCCCGCCCACGAAGCTGAGCTGTCCGGTGAAGATGTTCCACTTGTTCAGGCTGTAGAAGATCGCGAGGCCCACCGGGATCAGCACGAAGAGCACGACGCCGATCACCTGCGGCGCGGTGAAGAGGTATCCGGCGGCCGCGTCCCGGCGTCGCATCGTCCAGAACCTCCTGCGGCGCGCGAACACGGGACGCGGTCCGGCCGAGGCCGGGGAAGCGCCGGAGCGCGCCTCCCCGACGACGGGGCCCGCGGCGGTCATCGTCCGCCCGCGAGGAGCGGGGTGATCGCGGAGCAGACCGACGTCAGCACCTTCTTCACGTCCGCGTCCGGCCTCCACATCGCATCCAGGGCGGTCTTGCCCTTCTGCGCGATCTCGGCGGGGCTGGTGTGGTTGGGCAGGGTGACCGCCCCGGCGACCTGATCGACGACCACGGTCTGCAGCTGCTCGGCGGTGAGCTTCTTGTTGTTCGCCGCGAGCTTCTCGCCGGTCAGCAGCGAGGTGCGCGCCGACGGGAAGAATTGCGAGAGTTTGGCGCTGTTCTCCGGCCCGGTGAGATAGGCGAGGAAGGAGCTCGCCTCCTGCGGGTGTGCACTCGTGCGCAGGACGCCCACGCCGGCCTGCCCGATCACCGAGTAGGGTCCGGCAGGGCCGGCCGGCAGAGGGAGGACCTCGTATCCGAAGTCCCCGGTGAGGAGCGAGGCCCGGGAGACCTGGGCGACCGTGAAGGCCGAGTCACCGGCGAAGAAGTCGGCCTTGGTCCCGGGCCCGGGCATGGCGGAGTCCTTGAAGACGGCGTCGTGCAGGAAGGTGAACGCGTCGACCATCTTGCTGTCGTCGAAGGTGCACTTCGTGCCGTCGGCGTTCCACGCGCTCGCCCCCCAGCCGGTCCAGACCGTGGCGAGGGTGTTCCACGCGGAGAAGTCGAAGTCGCGGATGACGAACCCCGCCTTCCCCGTCGCCGTGTTCACGGCCGCCCCCGCTTTCGACACCTCGTCCCAGGTCAGCCCAGAGGAGGGCAGCGACTGGCCCGCGGCGGCGAGGAGGTCCTTATTGACGTAGAGCGCGTAAGGCGAGTTCGAGAACGGGTACGCGTAGAGCTGCCCGTCCTTGGAGAACTCCGCAGTCGCACTGGGGAGCAGATCGTCGTACCCCCATCCCTTGGTCTCCTTCAGCACGGGGGTGAGCGGGAGGAGGGCGTCGGAGGCGATCAGATCCTTGGACAGATCCCCCATCCAGGCGAGATCGGGAGCGTTGCCGCCGGCAATCTGCGTGGTCAGGGTCGTGTTGTAGTCGGCGAACGGGAGGCTGTCGAAGGTGATCGACCTGATCTCGGGATGCGTGGCCTTGTAGTCGTCGGCGATCGAGGCGAACAACGCGAGCTGCGCCTCGTTCGAGGTCCACACCGTCATCCGGAGAGCCACGCTGTCCGGGGCGGCGGTGGTGGGTGCGGGGGTGCTCGGGGTGGCGCTGCATCCGGTGATCGCGACGATCGCGGCCGTCGCCAGGGCAGCAGCGCCGACCAGCTTCTTTGCTGTGTTCATGGGGGGCTTTCTTGATAGGAGGGGCTCGCTAGTAGCCGAGGATCTCCGGCCAGTGGAGTTCGATGCCCGACTCGACGAGCCGGTTCTGGAACCGCTGTCGCAGTTCCTGGTCCGAGAGCACGTGTCTCGGAAGCGTGGATTCGTCGATGCAGAAGCTCGCGAGTTCGCCCGCGGACTCCCCGATGTTCCACTCGACGGGATGGAGCCGATAGGCCCCGTTGGTGATGTGGGTCGTGCCGATGTTCTTCGCGGCGGGGATGAGGTTGCGCGTCTCTACCGGCACGAGCGCTCCGAGCGGGATCTCGAACGGCGCGCATTCGACGTCGATGTAGTTGTCGCCGCCGGTCGAGGGATGCAGATCGATCCGGTACATGCCGATCCCGACGGAGTCGTCGAACGTCGCCGGCCCGGCGTGCCCGCGGTGGGAGACCGAGATGTCCTGCTCGACCACGGTGGTGATCGCCCTGATGCGCCGGGACTCCCGGATGTACGGGGCCTGCGCGAATCCGTCGGCGGTGCCCGTCTGGTCGCCCCTGGGGCGGAGCCCGGGCCAGCCCGTGCCGCCGTCCGGACGCGGCGCCTCGGTCTGCAGCCAGTACAGGTAGGAGCGGGACAGCTCCTTGGCTGCCGCGCGATGGGTCTCGGCGTCCGGATCGTCGATGATCGACCCGTCCAGGTAGTCCAGCATCGGCCAGTTGGCCACCACGATGTCGCTCTCGTATGCGCCGGGCTGGAAGTTCTGACGGGCGATGATCCGGCGGAACTCCCACAGGTCGAGGTCGCCGGGATCCTGCCGAGGGTCCTCCCCGGCACCCGTGCCGTAGGGCGGGTTGACGTGAAAGGTGCGGGATTCCGGCTCGAGCGTGCGCGGTTGCGGCGCGGTGAAGGAGAGCAGACGGTCGCCCCAGAATGCCGGGGCGTACTCGCGCCAGTAGTCGTAGGCCGCCGGTCGCTCGATCGTGAAGTCGGCACCCTCGATGTGGTCGAAGACGAAGCACCAGGAGATCGACTGGACGTTGCCGGGATCCGCGTCCTCCGGGGCGCTCGGCTCGCCCGTCTCGGCGCGCGACTCGACCCCAAGGACGAAGTCGGTGCCGGTGAGCGGGAGGAGCTCGCCGGTCTCGGTGGCGTCGAGGATGAACGGCGCCTCGACCTGCACCTCCGTGCCGTCCTCGGCCTGGCGCAGGATCACGGACGAGACGAGGTGCTCGGCCACCGCTGCCGACGTCGGCAGGTAGGGCTGGAGGATCGTGAGCCGACCGCTGGACAGGTGAGGGGCCAGCTGCTGCGCGATCACCGCGACGGCCACCCGGGGCTCGTGGCAGAGCCGGCTCACGCGTCCGAGTCCGGGATTGAGCCGGGGGTCGCGGCGGGCGGCGTCGGTGAGCGGGTAGAAGGAGCGGTAGTGCGCGCGGATCCCCTCGCGGAGGGCCCGGTAGCGCGCGGTGACGCCGAACTGCTCGACCCAGATGTGCTCGTCGGGCGGCACCGCCTGGGAGGTGAGCTGGCCGCCCAGCCACGCATGCTCCTCCGACAGGATCACGCGCTTCCCGCGACCGAGGGCGGCGAGGGCGGCGGCGATGCCCCCGAGTCCGCCTCCTATGACGGCGACGTCCGCACGGAGGACCCTCATGCGTCCGCCCGACGCGCCACGAGCGTCTCGCCGAGCTCGAGGGAGCCGTTGAGAAGCCGCTGCCGGTCGATCGTCCCCGCGTCCTCGGGCGCCGCCGCGATCAGCTCGCGCAGCAGGCTCAGCGCCTCGAAGGCGATCCGCTGGCGCGGGGTGTGGAATCCGGACAGGCGCAGCCCGCCGATCGTGTGGCTCTGCACCTCACCGAGCGCCGCGAGCGAGATGTCGCCGGGCAGAGAGACGCCGAGACGCTCGAGAGAGAGTGCGAGATCTTCGGCGGCGAAGGCGTCTTCGGCGACCACGAGCGTGACACCGCTCTCGACGATCGTGCGCGCGGACGCCGCGAGGTCACCGCCGACGTCCGGCAGGGAGCGGAAGGACAGGGGCCCGGACTCTTCCGCCGCCTCGATCTCGGCGAGCCGATCGCGGGACGAGGGGGTGTCCCTGTCCCCGTGCACGTAGACGGCGGTCGTGTGCCCCAGTTCGGCGGCCCTCGCGATCAGATCCCGAGTGAGCGCGCGGTAGTCGATCCCGACGTACGGCACGGCTTCGGCCTCGTCGCGTCGTCCGACGGCGACGAAGGGGAAGCCCTCGCTGACCAGCCGGGCCAGCTCCTCGCCGTCCATGTGCTGGCCGAGCAGGATGCAGCCGTCGGCGAGACGCAGTCGCGTGTTGCGGTGGAAGAGCCGGCGCGACCCGTTCTCGACGGGTGAGCTCGTGAAGAAGAGGAGATCGCAGTCGTGCTGCTCGGCGGCCCGTTCGATCCCGTTGAGCAGCGGACCATAGAAGTCCATGCTCTCCGTGGTGAGCGCGGATTCGTAGGTGAAGACGCCGAGGATCTTGTTGTCGAGCCCCGCGAGCCTCCGCGCGGCGGGATCGGCCACGTACGTCGTCTGCTCGATCGCGCGTCGCACCCGCTCCCTGGTCGCCTCCGGGATCCGGACGTTCGTGCCGTCCCGATCGTTGAGCACGAGCGACACTGTCGTCTGGCTGACCCCGGCGATCCGCGCGATCTCCTTCTGGGTCGTCTTGCCCGTCTTCCCCGACATGCCGGTCCTCCGCGTCTGGTTGATAATGCCTATCACCAAGGCATGACCACGACGCTAATGCGTATCTTCAGGAAGCGCAACCCTTCTTGACATCGACATGAACGGGGGATCAGACTGAGGACCGTTCTGGCGCTAATGCGCATTATCGCGATCAAAGGAGATCCGGATGACGAACGGGAACGAAAGCACCGCGGGTTTCACCCGCCGAGGATTCCTCGGCGCGACCTTCGCGGCAGGAGCGCTGCTGGTCGCGGCGCAGAATCCGATCAGGGCGAATGCCGCAGCGGGCGACGTGACGCTCAGCGCGGACGGCGTGAGCATCGTGGCCAGCCCCGGAGGTCGCGTCGCGATCAGGGACGGCTCGGGCGTGATCCGCATGCAGGGCTCGAAGTTCCAGACCAAGGACACCGCCACCGGTATCCAGGTGTCCACGGGCGGCACCCCGGTGCTCGTGACACTGGCCGACGGCACCCCCGCGATCCGGATGGACTACACGATGCCCGCCGCCGCGGGCACGATCGCTGTCTACGGTCTCTTCTCGATCAGCACCCGGCACGTGCGACTCGAATGGCACGCCTCGGGATCCGGCGCCTTCATCCCGGACGGGTTCCTGTTCAGCCGCGCGATCCTCTCCGCGACCGAGCCGGACGGCTATGTCGCCCTCACCGAATGGAAGAGGGACACGGGCGGAGGAATCCCCTTCGAGGACGCGGTGGGCGTCGCGCACACTTCGGCCTGGGGCGCGCTGCACGGGCTGCTCATCCTCGATCGCTCCCGCCAGTCCTGGACGAACTCGACGTGGGTGCACGCGCCCGGCGCACTCCAGTCCGATGGCACCGTCGTGAGCCGGGCGGACTTCTTCTTCAGCGACAAGCGCCCCTCGGCGGTCGCATCGATCGGCACGGCGCAGGACCTCGGGATCGAGGTCTGGACGGACCGGCCGTTCGGACTGTGGGATTCCGCGGGGCAGCAGCTCACGGTCTCCGCGCAGGTCGCGAACGGCACCACGGCCGACCGGGCGGTCGACCTGGTGTGGTGGGCGCGCGACTTCGACGGGACGATCCTTGCGAGCCATACGGTGCCCGTCGTCGTGCCCGCCTCGGGAACGCTGGATCACAGTTTCACCCTGACAGCGCCGGGTTCCGGCTTCATCGTCACCGAGGTCGCGGCGGTCTCCGGCGGGACGGAGGCCTTCGCCCGCACCAACCTCGCCGCGATCCCGCCCCGCGACCATCCCGCGACCGCGACCAGCATGTTCGGGATGGCCAATTACCCCTGGCTCCAGGTCCCCACCGCGACGGCCGTGCTCGACCTCTGGCAGAGCATCGGAGTCGACCGGGTTCGCATCTCGTACGACGGCGGCCCCGGTCTGCCGCCGTCCGCGTTCGACGCGCGCGGCATGACGCACAACATCGAGTTGCAGCCGTCACTGACCGCGACGGCTGCGGAGGCCACGACCTGGGCAGCCACCAACACGGCGACCGCGGTGGCGGCCGGTGCCGAGTACTTCGAGGTCGGCAACGAGCTGAACCGCCCCTTCAACACGGGGACCGCCGCGCAGGCGTACGTCGACAAGGCGCTGCGCCCCGTCCACGATCGCGTCGTCGCCACGGGGGCCTCACTCAAGCTCCTGAACAACGGGCTCGCGGGCATGGACGAGCCGTGGGTGCAGAACTTCCACGCGGCCGGCGGATGGGACCTCATCGACGGCATCGCGTTCCACCCCGGCCGGGGCAACTTCACGCCCGACTACGTTCCGCAGGATCCCGTGGACGCAGGCGCGAACGGCACGTACTGGAACTTCCTCGGCGGCCTCCGCAGGCTGAAGGCCCTCGTCGCGCAGTACGGGCCGAAGGAGATCTGGATGACAGAGGCGTACGCCTGCACCAAGCCCAACGCGTGGTGGTACGACACCTACCGGCACGCCGCGGAGAACGTGTTCCTGAGCCTCGCTCTCGCGAAGGCGGAAGGCGTCCGCTGCGTGTGCTGGTACCAGTTCCACGACAGCGTCCTCGGTAGTCCGCAGGTCGCCAACCCCGCGGACGCCGAGTACCACTACGGCCTCATGAACCGCGACACCAGCGCGAAGCCGTCCCTGCTCGCCTACGCGAACGCGGCACGCCTGCTCGACCGCGCCACCTTCGTCCGCTGGCTCGACTTCGCCGACGACCACAACAAGGGTCTGCTCTTCGACGCGCCGGATGGCGGGTTCGCCGTGCTGTGGAATCGCGCGGACGGCTACATCCTGAACGCCGATCACGACCCCGCGGGGAGCACCTTCCCCGCACCGGAGCTCTGGCTGGATCCGTGGCCGACCAAGACGACGCTCGTCGTCCCGGTCACGGGAACGAGCGTGACCCGGATCGACTGCATCGGACAGGAGACGGCCCTCGCCGCCGGCGCGGGGACCGTGGCCCTCACCCTCGACGGTGCACCCCGCATCTATCGTGGTCTCGACTGCAGCGGCACGCAGCTCGGCGCATGACAGGATCCGACCCACGATGAACCGGAGGCGATATGAGTCCCGCAACCGCTGAGCCGATCGAGCTCGAGCACGAGAAGCTTTTCCTGCGCCTCGATCGCGGCATCTTCGAGCTGTTCGAGTTCCCGCCGACGACCGACTTCCACTTCCGGACGCCGGTGCGCTGGCTCGCGGTCCAGTTCGATGCGCGCCGCGCCGACAGGTGCCGGCTGCGATTCGGCTTCGTGGAGGCGGACGACGTCCCGCTCTTCGGAACGCAGCCGGTGCCGTTCGTGTTCACGCACACGCCCTCCGCCGTGCTGCCGCAGGCAGCAGAGGGCGTGTTCCGCGAGTACTTCGCGCGCGTCGCCAAGGCGGCCGGTCGGCGGCTCGGCGCCTGACCGGCCGGCAGGCTCCGGCGGCGGTCGCATTCGGAGGTCCGAGGAGCGGGTCGCCTGCTAGCTGTCACCCGCCATGACGTTGCGCGCCACGGCGACCGCGATGAAGTCGCCGATGAGTGCTGCCTCGCGGCTGGCGGCGTGGAGGGCGACGACAGGAGTGCGTGGGGCGTCGGTGACGGGGATGAAGTTCACATCCGGGTGACGATAGCGCTGCGCGACGAGGGACGGCACGAGGTGCACACTGGCGCTGTCGGCGAGGAAGTCGAGACGATCGTCAGCATCCCGGAGCGTTCGACCGCCGAGTTCGTCCGAGTCGAACCGGATGCGGTCGAAAGGCGCAAGATTCGCAAGCGTCACGGTCGACCGCTGCGCCAGTGCATGAGCCGCCGACAGGGCGACCATCGTCGGTTCCTCCCAGAGCACGGTCGTGGTGACCCCTTCTGGCGGCACGGGGAGACAGACCACGGCCAGGTCGACCTCCCCCGACATCACCGCATGGGCCTCTTTGCCGTGGTCGAGCGGTACGACGGTCACCTCCACGCCGGGGCGAGCATGCTGGAACGCCTGGACCATCGGGCGGACTGAGACGGCGCGGTGGTGCCCGATGGTGAGGCGACGGGTCCCGGCCGCAAGGCTACGTACGCCTTCGGATAGGGACGCTGCAGCGGCGAGAAGCCGCCGCCCGTCCGTGAGGAGCTTGCTGCCCGCCGGCGTCAACTCCAGTCTGCGCGGATGACGAATCAGCAGAGCGCCACCGAGCTCGCGTTCCAGCTCCTTGATCTGACGGCTGAGCACCGGCTGGGCGATGTGCAGGAAGAGCGCCGCACGAGTGAAGTTCCCTTCCTCGGCTACGGCGACGAAGTAGCGCAGCTTCCTCAGATCAAACTCGTGTGCCATACCTGCAGGGTATGACGCCCGGCTCGAAGAGGTCTTGGACCGATGCGGCCCACGGACGCGAGGGTGGACGTGTCAGGTCCATCTCACAGAAAGTACCCCGCCCCATGATGAACACCGCTCTACGCCCACACGACACGGGAAACGAACTCGCAGGTCAGCGGGTGGTCGTGATCGGCGGGACCTCGGGCATCGGCTTGACCACGGCACGGCGGTCCGCTGCGCTCGGCGCGGAGATCGTGGTCGCTTCCCGGGACGCCGAGGCCGTCGCCGCAGCGCTCGCCCAGTTGCCGGAATCGAGCACGGGGCACGTGCTCGACGTGCGCGAGCCGGCGGCGATCGGGGAACTCTTCGACCTCGTCGGCCCGCACGATCACCTTGCCTACACTGCAGGTGACGCGTTGAGCTTCGACCTGCTCGCGGAAAGCGAGATCAAGACGATGCGAGACTTCCTGGACGTGCGCCTCTGGGGTGCGGTCGCCGCCGTCCGTGCGGCGCTGCCCTTCGTGCGCCACTCGATCACACTGAGCGGCGGAGCCGGCTTGCTGCGTCCCGCTCCAGGGTTCACGGCAGCGGCGATTGCACTTGGTGCGATCGAAGCGTTCACCCGGGCCGCTGCCAGCGAACTCGCACCCGTACGAGTCAATGCCGTCTTTCCCGGCCTCGTCCGCAGTCCGCTCTGGCGCGGGATGTCGGCCGATGAACAAGACGTCTTCTTCGCGGACGCTGCCACGAGCATCCCTCTCGCGCGGGTCGGCACGACCGAAGATATCGCTCTGGCGTTCACCTACCTGATGACCAACGGCTACACCACAGGCCAGATACTCGTGACCGACGGTGGAGCGACGATCGGTGCGCGGTAGATCAGCGCCGGTCGGAGGGCTATCAGCCACTCCCTCTTTCGCCGCCCCTGAGCGGCGGCGTGCGACAAGGGGCCATCCTGCCTACGCGGGATGGCCCCTTGTGCTCCGCGTCGGTGAAGCATGAGACCTTGGGGAGGGAAAAGGCTCACCGCGCTGAACAGCTCCTCGCGAGGTCCCGCGAGGAGCTCGCCGATTCTAGCAGGCTTTCATTATACGGAAAGATAATTCCAAAGTTTCTGGAGCCCGGTCAGGGCCGGGTCAGCTCCTCGAGCACCTCGACGACGTGCCGGTACGGCCGGCCGGTCGCGCGGCTCATGCCGAGCTCGCAGGTGCGGTTCGCCGAGACGAAGGCGTCGAAGCCGCCGCGGTCGATCCCCGCCGCCGCGATCTCGGCCGCCTCGACGGCCGTGGCGCTCGCGGTCAGCTCGGGATGCAGCATGCCGCGGTCGCCCGCGAACGCGCAGCAGCCCCAGCCCTCCGGCACGTACACGTCCTCGGCGACGGCCGCGGCGAGCGCGCGCAGGGCGTCGTTCGCGCCGAGCTGCGTGGTCGAGCACGTCGGGTGCACCGCGACGGATCCGATGCGCTCCCGCACCGTCAGCTTCGGCAGGGCTTCCCGCGCCAGGAAGGTGGTCGCATCCTCGATCCGCAGTGCGGCGTACTCCGGGCGCTCCGCGACGGCCCTGGCGAGCATGACGTGCAGTCCCTCGGTGCACGACGCGGCGTCGCAGACCACGGGCAGCAGACCCTCGTGGCTCGCCCGCCACAGCGCCGGCAGGACGCGCTCGCTCATCGTGGTGTAGCCGTCGAGCTGACCCTTGGACTTCCACGGGGTGCCGCAGCAGAGTCCGCCCGCATCCGGCGGCACGCTGTAGGAGATCCCCGCCCGCTCCAGCAGCAGCCGCACGGCCTCACGGGAGCCCTCGCCGTGCACGCCGTCGGCGTCCTGCTCCGCGCCGAACATCGTCCCGATGCAGGATCCGAACAGCACGGCCTGCGCGTCGACGGGGCTCTGGGCCTGCGGCGCGCGCGAACCGCCCCCGGGGAGGCCCGCGTCGTAGAGCGGCACCGTGTCGGCGCCGAGCACGGCACGGGCGGCCTTGGTCACGCCGGTCACCAGGGGCGCCGGCAGCGCCTGAGCGACGTTCAGCGCGAAGCCGCCGCCACGGGTGATCGCACCCCAGCCCTTCGCCGCGGCATTCCAGACGCCCTGCTCGAACCGGCCGGCCTCCTCGGCGCGCAGCCGTCGCACGAGGTCGCCGGTGTTGATGTCGACCGGGCATGCGACCCCGCACATGCCGTCGACGGCGCAGGTCTGCACGGCGTCGTAGTCGTAGTCCCGCGCGATCTCGGCCGCCACCTCGACCTCGCCGCGGTGCAGCGCGGCCGTCATGTCGCGGCGCAGCACGATGCGCTGCCGCGGGGTGAGCGTGACGTCCTTGCTGGGGCAGGTCGGCTCGCAGTAGCCGCACTCGACGCAGCGGTCGACCTCGCTCTCGACGGTCGGCACGAGCTTGAGGTCGGCGAGATACGAGCCCGCATCGTCGGAGAGGACGACACCCGGATTCAGGATCCCGTCCGGGTCGATGAGGCCCTTGATCTCCCACATCATGTCGGTCAGCACGTCGCCGTACTGCCGCCGCACGAACGGCGCCATGATGCGGCCCGTGCCGTGCTCGGCCTTGAGCGTCCCGCCCTGGGCGAGCACGAGCTCGACGAGGTCCTCGGTGAAGGCCTCGTAGCGGCGCAGCGCCTCCGGGTCGTCGAAACGCTCGTTGACGAGGAAGTGCACGTTGCCGTCCTTCGCGTGCCCGAAGATCACGCAGCCCTCGTAGTGGTGCTTCTCGAACAGCGCCGTGAGCCCCTCGCACACGCCGAGCAGGCGCTCGACCGGCACCGCGATGTCTTCGAGCAGCGCCGTCGTGCCCGACGGGCGGGCTCCCGCGACCGCGGTGTACAGGCCCTTGCGGACGGTCCAGAGCTCGCCGCGCTCGGCCGGATCCTCGGTCATCCGCGCCGGCGTCGTGAGCGGCAGGGACGCGACGTGCGCGAGCGCCGCCCCCTTGCCCTCGGGGAGTGCGTCGGCATCCGCGGCGTGCACCTCGATGAGCAGCGCCGCGTGTCCCTGCACGTCGATCCCGGCGATCGCGTCGGGCACCGTGCGGAGCCCCTGCGCGACGCGCAGCGAGGCCGCGTCCATGAGCTCGATCGTGGCCAGCCCGAGCGCGGTCAGGCCTGGTAGCGCCGCCATCGCGTCGGAGAGCGTGTCGAAGACGAGCAGCCCGGTCGAGATCGCGGGCTGGATCGGGATCGTGCGGAACCGCGCCTCCGCGACGAACGCGAGCGTTCCCTCGGATCCGATCACGAGGTGCTCCAGGATCCGCACCGGGTCGTCGAAGTCGAGGAGGGAGTTGAGGCCGTATCCCATGGTGTTCTTCATCGAGAACTGGCGCGCGACCTCGGCGCTCAGCGCGGGGTCGCCGCGGAGGCGATCGCGCAGATGCTGCAGCCCGTGAGCGATCTCGGGCTCCCGATCCCGCAGCTGAGCGAGGGCATCGGGTGCCGCGGTGTCGAGGATCGTGCCGCTCGGTAGCACCAGCAGCATCGACTCGATCGTGCGATAGGAGTTCTCCACGATGCCGCAGGCCATGCCGCTCGAGTTGTCCGCGACCACGCCGCCGATCGTGCAGGCGATCTCGCTCGCCGGATCCGGCCCGAGCTTGCGCCCGAACCGCGCCAGTCGCGTGTTCACCTGACGCACGGTCGCGCCGGGCTGAGCCGCGACGGAGGTCCCGTCGGCGCTCACGCTGATGCCGCGGAACGCCGAGCGCGTGTCGACCATGACGTCGCCGGTCACGCCCTGTCCACTGAGGCTCGTGCCGCCGGAGCGGAACGTCAGGGCGCGGCCCGCTGCGCGCACGGCGTCGAACACGCGAGCGACGGACGCCGCATCCTGCGGGACGAGCACCGCGTCCGGCACGAGCAGGTAGTGCGAGGCGTCGTGCGCCCGGGCGAAGCGGTCGATCGTGCGGGAGGCGACCCGGACGCCGGGGCCGAGGGCGGCCTCGTCCAGTGGCGAGGTCAGGGTGGCGGACATGCGGAACTCCTCGCGGCAGCGCGAACAAGATTGTCTGACAAGCATACCGATTGCGCTCACATCTTCTACGCTGTTGCCATGATCAACAGCGCTCTGGACATCGTCGGCGTCGTCGAGGCGACCAGCCGGGTGCTGCGCGAACGGATCCTGAGCGGGACACTCGCCGGCGACACGGCAGTCACCGAGGCGTGGGTGTCCGCAGAGTTCGGCATCGCCCGCCCGAGCGCCAAGGCGGCCATCGAGCAGCTCGTCGCGAGCGGACTGCTCGTGCGGACCGCGCACCGCAGCGCCCGCGTGGCCGCGATCGACGCGGGCATGGTGCGCGACGTCTATCGCACCCGCGCCCGCATGGAGAGCATGGCGCTGCGGGAGCTCGCGACCGACGCGCGCATCCCGGCGGCGGCCATCGCGGCGAACGACGAGATCAGCGCCATGCCTCCGAGACCGGACCCCGCGACCGTCGATCCGGACATCCGCTTCCACACCGCCCTCATCGACGGGATCGAGAGCGAGCGCACCTCCCGGATGTATCGCACACTGCTGGACGAGACGCGCCTCTGCATGGCCCAGGTGCAGGATCGCCGCCTGCTCGACGCGCACGACATCGCGGCACAGCACCGTGCGATCCTGGACGCCGTCCGCGATCGCGACGGGGATCTCGCCTCCCGGCTCCTGCACGAGCACCTCGGCTCCGCGGAGGAACGGCTGGTGGAGGCGCTGAGCGACTGAGGACGCCGCGGAACCCGCCGCTCAGACTCCGATGCCCGGATCCGCCACCCGGTATACGCCGTCCACGAGCACCGGCACGGTCGAGGACACGTCGGTCTGGGCGGCGAGCTCGACGTCCGCGCCCTGCCCCTCCTCGCGCAGCTCGACGCCGCTCGACGACGCGGTGAACAGGTGCCGGGTCGCCCGCGCCAAGCCCGTGTAGGCGGCGCAGGCCGCGGCCGCTTCCGGGGAACAGGCGTCGATGCCGCGCGTTCCGAGGGCGTCGATGACGGCGCCCGCGGTGAGCAGGTCCTCGACGGAGAACCGCACGGTCTCGTCGTCGCGCACCTCGCCGCCGGCGACCACGGCGACCTTCACACGGTGACCGACGGCGTGCTGGTGGTCGAGGATCCACTGCGCGACGGCGGAGCGGTTCCGCAGCGATGCGGCGAGCACCGGCACGCCGAACCGCGCGGCCGCCGCCGACAGCCGGGATCCGTTGAACGATGGCACCACGGCCCTGGTCGCGCCGAAGGCGGCGACGTTCTCGACGGTCACGCTCGACGGCGACAGCGTCACGCCGGCTCCCCCGCGCGGCCCGGCCAGACCGGCCTCGGCGAACCCGTGCTCGGCGGCGATCCGCTCGGCCTCGGCGCGCGTGCCGGGGAACGGCTGCACCTCGAGCCCCTCCGTCACGGCGCGCTCCACGGTGGTGGTGAACGAGATCGCGTCGATCACGACGATGACGCCCGCTCCCTGCGCGATCGAACGCAGGCCCTCGCGCGCCCAGTCGAAGCGCACCTCGTAGTCCTGCTGCAGCGGATGGTCGGGGCTCATCGGGGATCTCACCCGGGAATGGTACCCGGCCGGGGGATCCGGATCGCTCCGCCGACGAGAGCGCCGAGCACCGAGACTCCCGCGGCGACCGCGAAGAGCACCACGAACGACGATGCGCTGTGCGCTCCTCCGATGACGAGCATGGTCACCGGAGCACCGAGTGCCGACCCGATCGTGCGCAGCACGCCGTTGACGCCCACCGCGGCCGCGATCTCGTCACGGGGCACCATGCGCGAGACCAAGTCGGCGGTGAGCGCGAACCCCAGACCATTGCCGAGCCCCACCAGGGAGAAGAACACGACGATCGCGGGGAAGGATCCGGCCATCAGCGCGGAACCGACGCTGCCGCCCGCCATCACCCCGAGGGCGATCACCGCCACCACCGCCGCCGGCACCCGGCTCAGCAGCGCCGGGGCGAGCCGCCCGCCGACGACGACCAGCACGGCGCCCGGCAGCATGGCCAGCCCCGTCGCGGCGACCGACATCCCGAACCCGGTCCCCGGCGGGGCCTGGAACAGCGCCGGCAGCCCGACGTAGAAGGCGTAAGGGATGAAGCCCAGCATCAGCGTGAGCAGGTTCACCAGCACCATCGCCGGCCGCGCCAGGACGCGCACGTCGATGAGCGGTTCGCGGATCCGTCGCTCGACTCCCCAGAGGGCCGCGAGCAGCGCGGCCGCGAGCACGAGCAGCGCCGCTGTGACGAGCGGTCCCCACGCCGCGCCCTGCGCGACCGCCAGCAGCAGGGCGAGCAGGCCGGCGCTCAGCAGGGCGGTGCCCGCGACGTCGATGCGGGATCCGCTCCCCGCACGAACGGATCGCCGCGGCACGAGCATGGCGACGAGGACAAGGGCGACGGCGCCGAGCAGCGCGCCCACGGCGAACAGCCACTGCCAGCTGGAGACCTCGGCGATCACGCCGCCGATGACGAGGGCGATCCCCGCCCCCAGCCCCAGCGCGCCGCTCAGCCACCCGATCGCGGCCGGCTGACGTTCGACCGGGAGGTGGTGCCGCACGATCGCGAGCGCGAGCGGGAAGGCCGCGGTGGCAGCACCCTGCAGCACGCGCCCCAGCAGGAAGACGGCGAATCCGCCGCCGAGCGCGCACAGGATCCCGCCGAGGATGAACGTCGCGAGCGAGACGAGCAGCACCCGTCGATGGCCGTGGCGGTCACCCAGCGCCCCGAGCACCGGCGCCGCGACGGCGCCGCTCAGCAGATACGCGGTGAGGATCCAACCGCTGCCCGCAGCATCCAGCCGCAGGCTCGCGGCGAGCTGCGGCAGAGCGGGGACGAGCAGCGTCTGCATGAGCGAGTACGCCAGCACGGCGCAGAGCAGCGCGGGCAGGATGCCCCGTCGCACGACCGGGCGGTCGTCGAGATCGACGAGGGGGATCGAGGAGGTCATCGGGTTCCCTTCTATCGGAACGGAGCGCTCCGTTCCGATCAAGATATCCGATGACCGCGAGGATCGCTAGCCTGAGGGGGATGGACGGACTCCCCGACCGCGGCCGTGCCCGCGAAGCGCGTGCGAACGACCGCACCGTGCTGGAAGCCGCGCGCGACGTGTTCGCCGCCCGCGGGTTCGACGCGCCGACCTCGGCGATCGCCCAGCGCGCCGGCGTGGGCGTCGGCACCATCTACCGCCGGTACCGCTCGAAGGACGAACTCGTGCACGCGCTGCGCCTGCTCGCCCTGGACGACGTGACGACGATCGCGATCGAGGTGGCCCGCGAGCGCCCGCCCTTCGCAGTGGGCCGGTTCCTGCAGCGTCATCTCGAGGAGGCCGCGAGCCCGCTCGCCACGACCTTCGGCCTGCTGCTGCCGACCTCTCCGGAGATCGACGCCGCCGCGGACCGGCTGCGCGATGCGCTCGAGGCCCTGATCGCCCTCGATCTGTCCCGCGGGCTGGTCCCCGCGGACTACTCGTCCGGCGAGATCATGATCACCCTGAGCCACCTCCGGCCGCACCTCGCGGTCGGGCAGGAGCGCGCGGTCGAGCTCAACCTCCGCCAGCTCGATCTCTACCTCGCCGGACTCGCGGAGGTCGCCGCGGGTCGCGCGACGCAGCGCGGCACCCCGCTCACCTGGGACGAGTGGGTCACGTTCAACAGCACGACCTGACCGGACGGGGATGCCGGCCCGCCTCGGACGGGCACCGCCGGGCGCCCTCCCGCTCGGTCCATGCCGCGCCCGCTCTCAGCGACGGTCGTCGGAGCGCAGCGGCGCGCTGCTCCAGCTCGATGCCGCCCCGGTCAGCGCCGCGTCGAGAGACTCCTGCGCGTACCGCATGTTCTCGGCGTAGTGCGGTTCCTGCAGGCGCTGCCACATGACGTCCTCCGGTACATCCTCCACCTGGGCGGTGACCCACCAGATGTTGCCGAACGGATCCTTCACGCGTCCGCCGCGCTGACCGAAGGCGTTGTCGCCGAGCTCGGTCACGACCGTCGCGCCGCGCTCCAGCGCCCGGGCGAACGCCGCGTCGGCGTCGGCCACCCAGACGCGCAGCAGGCTCGGCATGACCGGCCAGTCGTGACGCCGGTCGAAGGCCAGCACCACGGTGTCCCCGACCCGGATCTCACCGTGGCCGATCGAGCCGTCCGCGGTCTGCACTCGCGCGAGCTCCTCCCCCTCGAAGGCACCCGCGATGAAGTCGAGAAGAGCGCCGGTGTCGTCCGTCACCACCCAGGGGGCGACGCTCGTGTAGCCGATCGGTGTCGCGGAGTCGATCATCGCCATCAGGGGATCCTCTCTTCGTCATCGCGAGCCTACGAGCGGCCACCGACATCCGACCGGATACCCTGTATTCCGCCGTTCCGCCGCTGCAGACCACCCGAGGAGGGCGATGTTCGACAGCCCGCTCTCCGCCTCCGCGTACGAGGTGCTCGGCGTCGTCGCGACCGTCGGCGACGAGGAGCT
Organism: Microbacterium sp. NPDC089698; assembly: GCF_044749045.1. Lineage (NCBI taxonomy): Bacteria > Bacillati > Actinomycetota > Actinomycetes > Micrococcales > Microbacteriaceae > Microbacterium > Microbacterium sp. NPDC089698. The sequence goes on along the minus strand of NZ_JBIVHE010000002.1, from coordinate 538,627 downwards.
GCGCCGCGCCTACCGACTGCAGCTGCGCCGCACGCACCCCGATACCGGCGGCGATACGACGGTGTTCGTCCAGGTGCAGCGCGCCTGGGAGCTCGTCGGCACGCCCGAGCTGCGCGCCGCCTACGACCGGGGGCACGGATTCTCCGAAGACGAGGTCGCGTGGGACGGCTGGCGCGCTCCGGCCGTGCGCACCGATACCCGACCCCGCGCGAAGGCCTACGGCGAGGCGGGCGCGAGCCGACGTCGTCACTACGTCGCGCAGGTCAACGCGTGGGCGGGATCCGAGGTGCCGGATCCGTATGATCCCGCGTTCGTGCGCACGATCCCCCGCGAGCTGCGCCGGATCCTCGCGAACGCCCTCGCCGAGGAGGACACCGCCCGCTCGGTCGCCGATCTGGGCATGGGCTTCACCGCCTGGCACGATGTGGCGGTGCCCGGCGCTCCGGGCAGCGCGGGCGGCCTGGGTGGCGCGGGCGGGGCGGCCGGCAGCGCGGCTCCGGCGCCCCCCGACACGCTCGACCACATCGTGCTCGGACCGTCCGGACTCTACGGTCTGATGTCGGCCGACTTCGGCGAGATCGCGCGCTTCCGCGGCGGCGAGATCATCGGATCCGGCGCCGGCCCGCGCGCCCCGATCACGGCGCTCGTGACGCAGGTCCGCACGGTGGCGCGAGCCGCCCGGGTGCGTTTCGGCGGGGCGATCCTGGTGCTCCCCGATGACGACCTGGCCCAGGCGACGACGCCCCTCGGCGCGATCCGCGGCACGACCGTGGTGGTCGCGCGCCGGAGCACTCTCCGCACGCTGCTGCGGTCCGGCGTTCCCGGATCCCGGACGATCGGCGGCACCGAGCTGTTCGACGTGCGCACCCGGATCCAGCAGTCCGTCCGCTTCGCCTGAGCACCAGGCGCGGCGCCGGCGCGGGGCTGGCGCGCTGTGACGGGGCTGGCGCTGCGAGTGCGTCGACGCCCCCTCCCACGACCGACGCCCCCTCTGAGGCACGCAACTGCGAGGAGGCGCGGACACTGCGAGGGGGCGTCAGCGGAGAAGGATGCCGGCGGCGCGACGAAGCGCGAGCGGAGCAGGTCCTCAACGGAGCAGGGCGGTGCCCGCGGCGCAACGTAACCGCGGATCAGGGTGTGGATCCGCTCCTCATCGTCGGCGCCCCCTCTGGGCGTCGACGCCCCCTCTGAGACCCGTCACTGCGTGGGGGCGCGGACGCTGCGAGGGGGCATCAGCGGAACGAGACGTGGCAATTCGCGAGCGCCGAGCACGCTCCCCGCGCTCACGAGTATCCGCGACGCAGCAGCATCCCCGCGGCGCGATCGAACTCCTCCGCGGTCGGGATCTCGAAGTCGAGAGCGTTCGCGTTGCGCGTGATCACCGCGAAGACCGCGGCGACGGCTGCCGCATCCTCGAGCTCGGCCGCAGTGACGCCGGCACCGAGCGCCACGCGGGCATCTGCCACGGAGAGCTCGTCCGGATCCTTCGTCATCCGCTCCAGGAAGACGAGGGCGGCGCGGAGCCGCTCGTCGATCGGCGCCGTGCGGAAGTCCGCGAGCACCGCGTCGACCACCTCGGGGTCCATGCCGCGCACCGAGATCGCCCTGTGGGCCCCCACGCAGAACGGACAGCTGTTCCAGCTCGCGACCATCGCCGCCATCAGCTCGCGCTCCGACACGGTCCAGGTGCTCGGCCCGCGCATCGCCTTCTGGGTCCACCGGCCCAGCGCCGGCCCCGCGAAACCGCGGTCGTAGAACGCGACCCTGGCCGCATCGGGCAGCCGGTAGCCGGCCATGCGGGAGATCGCGCGGATCAGCAGGCGGTGCGCCACGCTGTCGCCGTGCTCGATCTCAGCGAGCCTCATCCGCCGCCTCCTCGATCGCCCGGATCGCGGCATCCCAGCGCCGCGCCGACACCCGCCGCCATCACGACCTCGAATGCTCCCCGATCGGATCCGGCCTGCCGTCGTGCGGCCGCGACCTGTTCGTCGGTCACCCCGTACGAGGCCTCTCCGACGGTGCGCGCGAGCTCCGCGTACGGCGCTGCCACCGCGGCGTCACGCCCGCCCCGATGTTCATGGCGCCGAGCGTCGCGTGCGCGTCGACGCCGCCGGACACAGCGGCCCGCAGATCCTCCGCAAGGATCCGATGCTCCATCTCCGCGGCCATGCCCTGAACCTACTCCGCCGCGCGTTCCGCGACAGCCCGCGCGCCGACGCCCCCTCCGGCGATCCGCGCCCCCACGTACGAACGTCACCGCGAGGGGGCGTCGACGCTGCGAGGGGGCGCCGACGGAGAAGGATGCCAGCGGACCGACGGGGCACCAGCGGAGCAGGGGGTCAGCGGAGCGGGGCGTGGATCCGCTCCGCCTCGCCGACGCCCCCTCCCGCGACCCACACCCCCTCGTACGAACGTCACCGCGAGGGGGCGTCGACGCTGCGAGGGGGCGTCGACATGGCAGGACCCCGCGCAGCAAGCGAAGGGGGCGCATGCCCCCCAAGCGAGGCAAGCGAGCGGAGCGAGCGAAAGCGGAGCGCCTCGCACGCGGCCGAACACCGCGGCACGGGACCCAGGCCCATGGTCACCACGTCTGCGCCGCGACATCATGGGGTGTGCACGTCGTGCGCACCGCGAGGGCCACGCACCGCAAGGACCACGCACCGCGAGGACCACGCACCGCGAGGACCACGCATCGCGAGGACCACGCATCACGAGGGCCGGAGAACCAGGCATCGCGAGGGCCGGAGAACCACGAGGACCGAGGACCGAGGACCCAGGACCGCGCAGCGCGCACCGCGGAGAATCACGGGAGCAGCACGTCGCGCGGGGCGAGGAGGAGAGGCGATGGCGGATCCGGGAACCGTCGACCCGCCCTCCGTCGTGCGCCCGCGCCGCAGCTCGGAGCGCCCGCTGCCGGCCGCGCTCGTCATGATCGCGGCGTTCGCGGTCCTGCTGGGCGTGGTCGAGCTCGGCATCGGGTTGCGGACCCCCGACACCCTCTGGGTAGTCGCGCTGTTCGCCGGGGTGTTCTGGATCTGGGTCGCCGCGGGCCTCCTCGCCTGGTGGCGCCGCCCGCACAACAACACGGGCCTGCTGCTCGTGATCGGCGGGATCGCGCTGTTCCTCGCCGGGCTCGTGAACCTCGGCGTCGACGCGCTCTCGGTGCTGAGCGCGATCTTCGCGACGAGCCCGCTCGCGATGACCATGCATCTGCTGCACGCCTTCCCGTCCGGGCGCCTGCGCGGACGCCTGTCGGTGATCACGGTCGTCCTGGGCTGGGTGGCCTGCCCCGTGCTCCAGCTCGCCCTCGTCATCCTCTCCGCGACCGCCCCGAGCGCGGTCCCGGCGGTCGCCGCCGTGCAGAAGACCCTGGGGATCACCGTGATGGTGCTCACCGCGATCGTCCTCACCCGCCGCCTCGTGGTCGCCGATCCCGGCCACCGGCGCGTGCTGCTGCCCCTGTTCGGCTACGGCATCGTCGCCGTTCTGCTGCTCGCCTTCGCCCCCACGATCGTCGGCGCGCTGGGGTGGGATCCGTCGCTCGGCGGGGTGACCCAGCTCATCGTCTCCGCGGCGATCCCGGTCGCCTTCCTGCTCGGGGTGCTGCTCGGCGGGTTCCGCCGCACCGGAGCGCTCGAGCCGCTCAGCGCCTGGCTCGGCATCACCGGCGCCGGCGGCCCCGCGGTTGCCCGCGCCCTGGCCGGCACGCTCGGCGACGACTCGCTGCGGGTCGTCTACTGGTCGGCCGAGCGCGACGAATTCGTCGACGAGACCGGCGGCCCGGTCGACCCCGCCCAGCGCGGACCCGACCGCGGCTGGTGCGAGATCCGGGTGGACTCCCGGCTCGTGGGCGCGATCGTCTACGACACCCGGCTGACCGCCGATCCGGCGCCGGTGCGACGCGCGGGCGACGTCCTCGCGATCGCGATCGATCGCGAGCGGCTCACCGCCGAGCTGCTCGCGAGCAACGACGCGCTCACGCAGTCGCGGATCCGCCTCGTCGAGACCGCCGACCGGGAGCGCTCGCGCATCGCCCAGGACCTGCACGACGGCATCCAGGTGCAGCTCGTCCTGCTGGCTCTCGCCGCGCAGACCATCGCCAACGCCCCGGACGCGAGCTCGGAGACCAGCGAGGCCTCGGCGCGACTGCGGCACGGCATCGACGAGGCCGCCGCAGACCTCCGCCGTCTCGTGCACAACGTGCTGCCGGTCACCCTCACCGAACGCGGGCTGACCGCCGCCGCGGAGGATCTCGTCGACCGGCTGGCGATCCCCGCGACCCTTGAGACCGACGTGGAGGATGCCGCGATCTCATCGACGACGGCCCACACCGCGTACTTCATCATCGCCGAGACCCTGACCAACACCGTCAAGCACTCGAAGGCATCCTGGGTGCGCGTCGCCCTGCATGCGGACGCGGGCCGGCTGCACATCGTCGTGCGCGACAACGGGGTGGGCGGGGCGAGCGTCGAGCGCGGCGCAGGCCTGCGCGGTCTGCTCGACCGCGTCGACGCCCTGGGCGGCAGCCTGCGGATGCGATCGGATCCGGGACACGGCACCGAGGTGAGGGTGGAGCTGCCATGCGCGTGATCATCGGCGAGGACGAGGTGCTGCTGCGCGAGGGGCTGCGCCACCTGCTCGCGCAGGACGGCTTCGAGGTCGTGGCCGCGGTGGGCGACGCCGCAGCGCTGCTCGAGCAGGTGGATCTGCTCGAACCGGATCTCGTGATCACCGACATCCGGATGCCGCCGACCCACTCCGACGAAGGGCTCATCGCCGCCCTCCGGATCCGCGAGACGCATCCCGGGATCCCGGTCGTCGTGCTCTCGCAGTACGTGCAGCGCCGCTACGCGACCGAGCTGCTCGATCAGAACGGCGGCGGCTTCGGTTATCTGCTCAAGCAGCGCATCGCCGACGTCACGACGTTCACCGCCGACCTCCGGCGCGTCGCCGCCGGGGGCACGGCACTGGATCCCGAGGTCGTCGCCGTGTTGGTCACCCGCGCGAGCCGCGCGAGCGGCGCGGTCGGATCCCTCACCCCGCGCCAGCTCGAGGTGCTCTCGCTCATGGCGGAGGGGCGCAGCAATGCGCGGATCGCGACCGAGCTGTTCCTCTCCGAGAAGGCGGTCGTGCAGCACACCTCGCACATCTACACCGCCCTCGGCCTGCCGGTCGACGGCGAGGACCACCGCCGGGTGCTCGCGGTCCTGCGCTTCCTGGCCTCCGTCGCGGAGGAGTACCGCTAGCGGGATCCGCCCCCCGCTTCGAGGGAGCGCCGCGTTTCGTCTCGCTGCGCTCGCTCAACGACCCCGGGCGGGCGCTGCGCTCGCTCAACGACCCCGGCGGGCGGTTGCGCTGACCGGAGCCGACGCCTACGACCGCGGCGGCGGCGCGTACGCTGTGCCGAGCTCGGTGGTGAGGGCGACCAGGAGCCGCACCGCCGGGGTCTGGCAGATGGCGTCGCCCGGATCGTCGGTGAGCGTCGGCGAGGTCGTGCAGCCGCCCGAGGCGATGTCGCTGTTGGTCTGCACGGCGACTGTGGTGTCGGTCGCCGTGTCGTAGAAGAGCGAGGTGTTGTAGCCGGAGAGGTCGCCGGTGTGTCCGACCCAGCCCTGGGAGCAGCTCAGCCCGAAGCCGTAGCCGATCGGCGAGAAGGACGTCAGCCGCAGGTTCTGCGTCTTCGCGTCCACGAGCCCCTGGCCGGTGCCGAGGGCACGGCCCATCGTCAGCAGATCGTCGATGTCGGAGATGATCTCGCCGGCGGTGAAGCTCCACGACGGGTTCCAGTCCGTGGAGTCGGCCGGCGCATCGGGGGTCGCGGTGTTGCCGTTCAGCGTGTATCCGTGCGCATAGGGCTCCGGCAGCGCGGCCGAAGTGCCGGGCCACGACGTGTTCGTGAGGTGCAGCGGGTCGAAGATCCGCTGCTGCATGACCGCGCCGATGTCCTTGCCGGTCACCTTCTCGATCACCTTCCCCAGCAGCACCGTGTTCGTGTTCGAGTACGCGAAGCTCTCCCCCGGCGGGAACAGGGGCGAGACGGCGGCACCCGCCTCGATGACCTCCTCCGGCGTGTAGACCGCGGTCGGATCCGCGAAGTACTTCTGCAGGAGCTTCTCGTTCATGGTGTAGCTCGCGACGCCGCTGGTCATGTCGGCCAGCTGGGTGAGCGTGATCCTGTCGCCGTTCGGGATGCCGTCCACGTACTTCGCGATGGTGTCGGTGAGCTTCAGCGCGCCCTCGTGCGCGAGCTGAAGGACGATCGTCGCGGTGTACATCTTCGTGAGCGACGCGATCCGGGTGTGCATGCCCACCTGCATGGGCGTGCCGGCGGCCGGATCCGCGGATCCGTAGGCCTTCGTCCAGGTGCCCTCCGGTGTCCGCACGCCGACGATCGCGCCCGGTGAGGCACCCAGGGCGAACGCCTTGGCGGCCGCCGCGTCGAGCGAGGCGACCGTCTGAGCGGACAGCGCCGACATCGTCTTCGCGCCGGGCTTCGCGGCGATCGTCTTGGCCGGATCGGCGACGCAGGCGGCCGCCGCCGTGCTCGCCGCGGACGCGGACGGCGAGGGCGTGCCCGATGACGCGCCGGAAGGACCGGAGCACCCGGCCAGGACGAGCGCTCCGGCGACGGCGGCGAGTGCCAGGATCCGGCGCAGGTCGCGCGGGGTGTGGGGGCTGCGCGGGGCGCGGCGGGGGCTGCGCGGGGCGCGGCGGGGGGACGACATCATCTCAACCTCCGTAGATGCTCTTCAGGAGCGACGTGGCGATCGTGGCCGCGGGCGGGCGCCCGTCGGCAGCGCACGCAGGGCGCGGGCGCCGTGGTCGCGCTGCCCGGTGCAGCGCTGCCCGCGGATGCGGACGGAGGCGCGACGGCTCCCGAAGCGCCGCCGCTCGCACATCCCGATGCGATCATTCCGTTCGCCAGGAGGGCGGCCGCCGCCGCGCCCCGCCGCACTCCGGTCGCCGCCATCATCGTGAGCCTCCTCGTCGCACACGCAGGAACACCGCATGCGCGGCTCCGACCCCCGATCCCCCTCGAGCATCCCCATGCGAACCCCAGTCTCCCGGGACCGGGCGCGCACCGGAATGGGCCTACGTCTATTCCTCGCGGACGCCGCGGGTGTCAGAGTCTCCTGTGGGAGAGGACCGATCGCCGGAAGGAGCTCCGCCATGGTCACCGCTCGTCTCGCAAGGCCGATCGCGCTCGCGGCCGCCCTGCTCGTGCTCGCCGGCTGCTCGGCGCAGCCCTCGACCGGCCCCACGGCGACGGGCGCCGGCACACCCTCGTCGACGGTGCCCGCGGTGTCGACCTGCGTCGCCGACCCCGCCGCCGTCGTGACGCGCACCACCGACCTGCCGACGACCCCGCTCCCCGGCGATCTGACCGCGACGATCGACAAGACCGCGCAGGCCGCCTTCGCGCAGACCTCGGCGAAGGGCGCGGTCGTGGCCGTGCAATCGCCGAAGGGACTGTTCCTCAAGGCCTACGGCGTGGCGGATCCTTCCACCGGCGCCCCGATGACGACCGACATCTACCAGCGGGTCGGATCCATCACGAAGCCCTTCACCGGCACGCTGACGCTGCAGCTCGCCGCCGAGGGCAAGCTGAGCCTCGACGACCCCATCTCCAGGTACGTCGACGGCGTGCCGCGCGGCGACGAGGTCACGATCCGCATGCTCGCGGACATGAGCAGCTCTGTGACGAGCTACACGAAGGACGAGGCCTGGCAGAAGATCTTCTTCTCCGAGCCCGACCGGGTATGGAAGCCGGAGGAGCTGCTCAAGGCCGGGCTGAGCCTGAAGCCGCAGGACTTCGCGCCCGGGACCGCCTTCGACTACTCGAACACCAACACGATCCTGCTGGGCTTCGTGATCGAGAAGGTGACGGGCAAGAGCTACCAGGACGTGCTGACGGAGAAGATCCTCACCCCGCTCGGCCTCACGCACACGATCTTCCCGGCCGGATCCGCCGCGTTCCCGGATCCGCACGCGCAGGGGTTCACCCTGCAGGGCGGGCACGGCTCCCCGGAGAATCCGGCGAACACGACGAACTGGAACCCCTCCTGGGGCTGGACGGCCGGTGAGCTGATCTCGAGCGCTCAGGACCTGCTGACGTTCGGACGCGCGGAGGCGACGGGTGCGGGTCTCGTGCCGGCGAAGGACCAGATCGAGCGGCTCACGTCGTTCCGCGAGTTCAACGGACCCGGGAACGGCGGCTACGGCATCGGCTGGGGCTGCCAGAACGGCTGGGTCGGCCACACCGGGGAGCTCCCCGGCTACAACACCTCGATGTTCTACAGCACGAAGGACGACACCACGATCATCACGATGGTCAACAGCGACATCCCCTCCGGCGACTGCCCGAGCGGTGCCAGGACACTGACCGACAACCCGACGGATCTGCCCTGCAGCTCTCCCGCGACCCGGATCTTCCAATCCCTCGCGCAGGAGCTCGGCACCCCGTTCGCCCCGCAGAAGAAGTAGGCAGCCGCCTCGCCGGGTTCGCCGGGCTCACCGGGCTCGCGGAGCGGGATGCGTCGACGCCCCCTCTGAGCGTCGGCGCCCCCTCGCATAGACGCCACCACAGGGGGGCGTGGATGCTGCGAGGGGGCGTCGACCTGCTGGTCGCGGGTGTTACGCGAACGCGGCGAGGATCGGATCCGGATCCGCGAACAGCACGGCATGCCCGCCGGGGACGAAGTGCGCCGTCACCTGCGGGAGCCGGGCGACCATGGCCTGCCCGGAGGAGGGCTTCACGTTGCCGTCCTGCTCGCCGTGCCACCACACGACCGGCGCCGCCACGTCCTCCACGCGGAACCCCCACGGCAGGCAGACGAGCCGGGCGTCGTCGGTCGGACCGCCGGATCCCTGCCGGAATCCGTCCGCCACGGCCTCGAGGGCGGGCCTCGTGTCGTCGGGGTGCGTGCGCGCGAACTCCGCATCCGGCGAAGTGCCTCGGGAGATCAGCGCAAGGGTGCGGTCGATCGCGGGCGGCGTGCGCGCCGTGCTCGACTGCAGCAGCGCGCCGAACAGCCGCGGCGCGTGCCGCGCGAGCCCGTAGAACACGCGCGACGTCGCAGACTGCGCGGCCGCCTCGCGGTACCACGCCTCGTCGTAGGGTCCGGATCCGGCGCAGACGACCGTGGCAGACACGCGCTCCGGGACGCCCCGCGCGAGGGCGAGCGCGAACGCCCCGCCCGCCGAGTGGCCGAGCACGCCGGCGCGACTGACCCCGAGGGCGTCGAGCAGCTCCACGACGTCCGCCGGCCAGTCCTCGAGCGCCCGGACCGGACCCCGGTCCGAATGCCCGAGCCCCGGACGGTCGAGGGAGATCAGGCGGATCCCGGCGCGGATCGCCGCCTCGTGCAGCGGCGCCCCGGCGAGACCCGAACTCGACGACCCCGGCAGGAACAGGCACGGACGGCCCGTCGCGTCGCCGAGCTCGTACCAGGCGAGGGTCCGCCCGTCGCTCAGCGCGATCGTGCGCGGTACGGCGGTCATCGCGGGCCCTCCTTCATCGCCTGCGCATCCTGGGCGGCATGCGCGGCGGTCTTGCCCTGGGGCTCCTGGAGCGCCTGCCATTCGGCCAGCACCTGCGGCAGCCGCTCCGCGAGGTACGCGTTGAGCGTGGCCGTGCGCTCGAGCAGCGCGCGCTGGTCGGCGCTGTCCTCGCCGAGCAGCGCGAGTCCGGCGGCGGCGATGTCCGCCGCTTCCCGGTAGGGGGCGGGGTCGAATCCGCGCGCCTCGTCGAACACGATGCGCACCCGGTCGGCCCGCTCCCCCGCGGTGCGCGTGCGCCGCACGAGACCGCGGGATTCGAGCGTCTGCACGCCGCCGACGATCGCCGTGCGACTCGCCTGCAGCGCGGTCGCGAGCTCCTCGATGGTCTGCGCCGAGGGCTCGCACACGTACAGATAGCCCGCGATCCGGCCGGTCACGGGGGCGACGCGATAGCGCGCGGCCCAGACGGCGCCGACCCGCTCCGCATAGGCCAGGCGATCCTCGAGAGTGGTCATGCGATGGATGCTACGCCTGACTCATCGGAAATGACAGGTTTTTGTGTCATCTCGTGCTCTCGCCATGTCTGCAGACGGGGCGAGGTCCTGCATTCGGTGCGGATCAGCCGCGGCGTCGCTGCCCTGGGATAGCGTGGCGGCATGAGCGGCTATGACGTGAGCGAGATCGGTGCCATCGACACCTGGGGTGTCGCGGAGGGGACAGGGAAGAGGTTCGTCGACGGGGAGTCGGCACGATACCTCGGAATGTCGGCGAACGCGACGGATCCGGGCTCCGGCTCACCGTTCTGGCACCGGCACGACCGGTTCGAGGAGCTCTACGTCTTCCTCGAGGGCCACGGTCAGATGGCTCTCGACGACGAGGTGGTCGACGTGCAGGCGGGCACCGTGGTGCGCGTCGCACCCGAGACCTGGCGGGCCGTGCACAGCGCGGTCGATGCCGACCGACCGCTGAAGTGGCTGTGCCTGCGCGGGGGCGGCGACAGCCTCACCGCGATCGGGCGCGACGGCGAGCTCGACAAGGAGCGCACGTTCCCGTGGGCGGTGTGAACGACGACGTCTCCATCGGCGGCGAGAGCATCCGGCTCGGACAGTTCCTGAAGTTCGCCGGACTGCTCGACTCCGGCGGGGACGCCAAGGAGGCGATCATCGACGGATACGTGCAGGTGAACTGCGAGGTGGACCGCCGCCGCGGCCGGCAGCTCGTCGACGGCGACCTCGTGACGTACGACGGTCGTACGGTGCGCGTCCGCCCCTGACGGCCGACGCGCGTCAGGCCCGCGCGGGCCGGCGCAGCAACTCCACCGCGACGAGGACGAGCACCGCGCCCAGCAGCACCCACAGCACGAGCCAGGCCGTGAGCGGGTGCACGAGCAGCACGACGGCCGCGGCGACCAGCGCGACCAGGACGAGGATCCACCGGTGCGAGCGGTCGATCCAGCCGCCGAGGCGGGCTGCCGCGGTCGGTGCGCCGTCGTCCGACGTGCGGGAGGATCCGGGGCGCACGGCGCCGGCGACGCGACCTCCGGCGCGGCGGACTGCCAGAGCCGACCGGGACGAGCCGATCACCCACGCGACGAGGGCCACCACGAGGGCGAGCAGACCGAGCGCGAGGATGCGCTGCGTGAGCGGCGCCGTGATCTGGTCGAACACGGATCCGGCGGCTGCGGGCGTGATGACGGATCCGCCGGACGCGAGCGCGCCGACCCCGACCGCGCGCCCGAGGGCGACCGCCGCCAGCATGAGCACCATGATCACGGTCGCGGCGATGCCGGCGGCCAGGACCGTGCGCCGACGACGCCGCGCCACCAGCACTCCCGCGAGCAGCAGTGCCAGTGCGATCCACGGCAGCCACGTCGACACCGTCACCACGAGGCCGTACACGGTCACGGCCTTGCCCAGTGACGCGTTGTGGACGAGCACGATCGTCTGGTCCGTCGTCGGGATGGCCTGGGCGAACGTTACGCCCTCGGCGAGCAGGCGGGTGCGGACGCCGTCGAGGATGGGACCCAGCTGCAGCCGCAGCGCCCCGTCCGACCCTGCGGCGAGCGCGGCGTCGGGGGCGCCTCGCAGCACGGCGAGCGCCTGCGTGTGCGAGACGCTCAGCGCCTGCTTCCACACCTCGGCGAACGCGGGCGAGACGATCACGTTCTGGACCATGCCGTGCACGAGATTCTGCGCACCCTGGGCGACGGGGGCCTCCAGCAGGCCCAGCGCCGCCGAGGCCTTGGGCGGCATGTCCAGGGCGCGCAGGCCGTCGAAGACGTCTCCCGTGAGGGCGGGGATGTCGACCTGCCGGTCGATCACCTCGTTGGTCGCGTTCACCAGGACCGTCTGCACCGCGGGATCCGCGGCGAGAGGGGCGAAGGTCGCGACGAACTGGTCCGTGTCGGTGAGCAGCGCGTTGACGTAGCCGGTGACGGCGCTGACGGATCCGAGGACGAGGCCGAGCACGATCAGGATCGCCGAGCCCGCGCTGCGCCACCACGCCCCGGATCGCCGTTCCGCACTGCTGCGCAACGCCTCGTTCTCCGTCTCGAGCCGCGCGATGCGCGCCGCCGGATCCTCATCGCTCGTCATGGCGCGTCCCTTTCGTCGAGATGCTCGGTCGGGGCGGAGCCTCGCGGATGAGCTGAGAGCAGACTATTAGCCCCTCCTCGCGTGTGCACGGCCTCAGCCTCGCGGGTGTACGGGCTCAGCGCGCCATTCCGAAGAACACCATGAGCAGCCGCTCGACCTGAGTCATCTGGTCCGCGGACAGCCGCCCGATCCGAGCGTCGACGTTCTGGCGACGAACGGTGGTGGCCTTGTCGATCATGATGTCGCTCTCCTTGGTCAGCCCGGAGAGTTCCCCGGGGCCGACACGGACCCTCAGCAACGGCGCATCGATCAAGGCGCCGGTCAGCGGCAGCACGGTCACCGATTCTGTGCCGGCGAACAGGTCATCCTGGATGATCAGCGCCGGCCGGGGTTTCGACGCGTACACGCCTCCGGCGACCGTCCACAGCTCGCCGCGGATCACTCGTCATCCCACTCGACCGACACGGCCTCGACGAAGGCCTGATCCTCGGTCGCAGATGCCGCGCCCGCGATCAGCGCGGCCTGGCGCTGCGCCTCCCCGGCGAACGAGGCGTTCCGGACGTCGGGCACCCAGACCTGGATCGGACGGAAGCCGCGCTCGCGCATGCGTCGCCGATACTCACCTACCCGATCGTTGACGCCCATACCGCTCATCGTTACATGTAACGATGAGCGGTACAACGTCGACTTCGATCGAATGCGCTCTGCCATGACCCCATGGTCGGCGGGCGGGGCCTTCCCGGGGCCGCGATTCACGCGATCGGTGTGCAACGGACGGGCGACGCGATCTGTGCGGACCGAACCGTTCTCTGAGTCCGCGCCCACGGAGCCCCGACCGATCGGTGCGCGACCCTGGCCGATCGGTGGATCCCCGCGATCCCGCGCCTGAGGACGCTGGAGACATGAACAAGACACTCCCCCACACCGCCGGCCGCGTCCTCGAGACCACCCGCCGCGCGGCCTTCCGCCCCGTCCTCCTCCTCAGCGCGGCCTTCGTCGCCGTCAGCGCCGCCATGATCGCCTACCTCGGCGTCGCGAGCGCCGCAGGGATCGGCTTCGACACCGCGATCTGGATCCGCTGCTCGCTCGTGCTGGCGAGCGCGATCGTCGTGCTGGCGATCGCGATCTCCGCCGCCCGCGGATCCCGCGGCGCCTGGGTGCGTCTGCGGATCGTGAGCCCGATCATCGTCACGGCCGTCGTCGTGATCGTCTCCATCCCGGGCTTCCTCCCCGACTGGGTGCGGCTCGAGCAGGCGGTCTGCGGACTGCTCCTGCTGCCGGTCGCGATCCTGGTGAACCTGCCCCGCATGAGCGCTCATTTCCCGAAGACGGCGTAGGGTCGGGCCGTGATGGACTCGCGCTGGCGGAGCGTGCTCGCGATCGCCCCGTACGTCGTGCTGGGGCTGCTCGTCGCCTTCGTGGTGCCCGTGCAGTGGGGGCAGTGGTCCCGGCTGGGGCCGACGCTGGCACTCTGCGCGACCTACGGACTGTGGGTCCTGGTGATGCGCACCCTGCCGTTCCGCTGGCGCGATCGACCCGCCGCGATCGCGGTGTTCCTGACCGGGGCGATCGCGCTCAACCTCCTGCTCGTACTCCGCGAGGGCACGTTCGGGTTCCTCGCGATCGCGACGTTCTCGTTCGCGTACTCGCTCGTCGACTGGCCGTGGGAACTGCTCCCGGTCGCGGGGACCGCCGTCGTCGCGGGCCTCGCGCAGAGCTCCGGGTTCCGCGGGGATCCGGCCGGCGTCGCGGGGACGATCGCGGTGATCCTGCTGAACGTCGTCGTGATGTGCGGGCTGTCCTTCGGCCTGCATCGCGCCGAGCAGACCCTGCACCGCACCGCCGTGCAGGATGAGCGCGCCCGCCTCGCCCGGGAGATCCACGACACGCTCGCCCAGGGCTTCACCGGCATCATCACGCAGCTGCAGGCGGCCGAGCAGGCCTCCGACGAGGCGATCCGCCGCCGTCACACCGAGTCCGCTCTCGGCCTGGCCCGCGAAGGGCTCGCCGAGGCGCGCCGATCGGTGCAGGCCCTGCGCCCCACCGCGCTCGAGCAGACCTCGCTCGCCGACGCCCTCTCCGGCGTCGCGCGCTCGTGGTCGGCGCGCACCGGCGTCCCGTCCGCGGTCACGGTGACCGGCACCGCGCGCCCGCTGCCGACCGAGACCGAGGTCGCCCTGCTGCGCATGGCGCAGGAGGCGCTGACGAACGTGGAGAAGCACGCCGCGGCGCACCGGGTGACGATCGCTCTGCGGACGGATCCCGCCGGCGTGCGCCTCGAGGTGCGGGACGATGGCCGCGGCTTCGATGCCGTCGAGCGCCTGCAGAACGCCGCGGCGGGATCCGGCGGCTACGGACTCATCGCGATGCGCGAGCGGCTGGAATCGTCCGCCGGCATCCTCACCGTCGAGGCCCGCCCCGGGCGCGGCACCGTGGTGCGGGCGGAGGTGCCGGCATGAGCGCGCTGACCCTGCTCGTCGTCGACGATCATCCGGTCGTGCGGGACGGCATCGTCGGCATGGTCGGATCCGCGGAGGACATCGAGGTCGTCGGCGAGGCCTCGGACGGCGCCGAGGCGATCGCGCTGGCCGAGGTGCTCGCGCCCGATGTGGTGCTCATGGATCTGCGGATGCCCCGGATGGACGGCGTCGCGGCCCTGCGCGAGTTCGCGCGCCGCGGCATCCCCAGCCGGGTGGTGGTGCTGACGACGTTCGACGCCGACGCCGACGTGCTGCCCGCCATCGCGGCCGGGGCGACCGGGTATCTGCTCAAGGACGCCTCGCGCGATGAGCTCCTGGCCGCGATCCGCGGGGCTGCCGCGGGCAAGACGGTGCTCTCTCCCGACGTGGCGTCGCGCCTGGTCGGGCGCGTGCGCACCCCCGAGGCGAGCCTGCTCACGCCGCGGGAGCTCGAGATCCTGGGCCTCATCGCCGATGGCGCGACCAATCGCGCGGCCGGCGACCGCCTGCACGTGAGCGAGGGCACGGTCAAGACGCACCTGCTGAGCATCTACGCGAAGCTCGGCGTCGGCGACCGGGCGTCGGCGGTCGCCGAAGGCTTCCGACGGGGCCTCCTCGACACGACGCGCTGACAGCCTCCCCGGGTCGGCCGCCGACTGATAGCGTTCGGCAAGATCTCGATCGCCGTCGAACACGAGGACTCCCATGAGCGAACCCCAGCCTCCTGCCGCCCCGCAGCCGGAGCCTCCCTACGGCGCTCCTGCCTTCCCACCACCGCCGCCATCGCCTGCCTACGGCGCCGGCGGATACGCGCCCCCGGCCGCGCCGGGAGAGCGCCACGGCGCGCAGCCCGCCGCCCCCGCGTACCCGGCCGCGCCGACCTCCCCCGCCGCCCAGCCGACCTCCCCCGCTTCCCAGCCGACCTATCCGGGCGCCCCGGGAACGCCCTCGGGCATGCAGACCCCGTACTCGGTCGCCCCGACCTATCCGGGCGCCCCGACCTACCCCACTGCCCCGACGTACCCGGCCGCTCAGCCCGGGTCTCCCGGCGCCCCGGCGATGCAACCAGGCGTCTGGATGTCGGCGCCGACCGCCCTCCGTCCGCTGCGCGGCATCGGAACGGCGACCCGCATCCTGATCGCGGTCTACGCGGCCCTGTCGCTGGTGACCGTCCTCATCGACGGGTGGGGCATCATGACGCTCGACGCCTACAACAGCGGATCGGTCGGTGCCGAGGCGCTCAACGCCTATGACCGGGTCTCCGTGGCGCTCAGCCTGTTCTCCGTCGGCGTGCTCCTCGCGGCCGGCATCTGCTGGGTCGTCTGGCAGTACCGCGCCGCCGCGTCCGTTCCGCGGAGTGGTCTGCGGCGCAGTCCGGGTTGGCACGTCGGGTCGTGGTTCATCCCGGTCGTGTCGCTGTTCTTCCCGTTCCAGAACGTCTCCGATCTCGCACGCAGCTCTCGCGCCGAGCTGAGCGGCGGGGTGAGAGGCACCTGGTGGACGCTGTGGCTCGCGTCGAATCTGGTGAGCACGTTCGCGACTCAGGCCGCATCCTCGGCGAGGTCGATCCCAGGGCTGACCGGCGCCCTGGCCGGTTCCATGCTGGGCGAACTGCTCGTGATCGCGGCGGCGGTGTTCGCCTGGATCATCGTCGCGCGCATCACCGACGCCATCGACCCGAAGCGACGCTGATCGGGCCGCATCTCCCCGGCCGGCCGCGCCTAGTCCTCGTCTCGCCCCTCGACGGCCGCGAGCGCCTCCCTCGCGCCGCGGGTCGGCACGATCCGCACGAGTCCGCGGTAGAGCCGCAGCAGCGCCGCCCGGTCCGTCATCCCGGTGCGGGCCCGGTCGCAGTGCACGGACTGGATCGCCGCCTCGAGCTGGAACCGCCCGGGCTCACCGCCCCCGGCGACGCCGCTGAGCCGCGCCGCGCGATGCAGCAGCGCCTCGCCCTCCGCGATGAGCTCACGGTCCCACAGCGCCGGATCCTGCTCGTCGAGCGCGGGCCAGCGATCGCCGAGGCGCGCGGGCGCACGGGACTGCGCGAGCGTGAGCAGCGCCGCGAGCCCCCACGCCTCGGGATCCGTGTCGAGCAGGGTCGCGGTGAGGACGGCGAGCCAGCGCGCCTCGTCGGCGAGCGACGTGCGCACGTCGTCGTGCCGGTCCAGCCAGTCCAGGGCGTAGGCGCCGTAGATCGCTTCGAGCACCGCGGTGGTGCGAGCGGGCATGTCGGCGCGCACGGGGAGGGCGAACGGGATCCCGGCGTCGCGGATCTTCCGCTTGGCCCGCACGAGGCGCTGCGCCATGGCCGCGGGCTCGACGTCGAACGCCCGCGCGACCTGGGCGGCATCGAAGCCGAGCACGGCCTGCAGCATGAGCGGCGTGCGGATGCCCTGATCGATCGCGGGGTGCGCGCACGCGAACAGCAGCTCCAGGCGGCGGTCCGGGATCGCGTCTCCCCGTTCGACGAGGGCGGCCACGTCCCTGCCGGGATCGGCGTCGCCCAGAGCGTCGTCGAGTGGGGCGCTCGTGCGGCGCGCCGCCGAGTCCCACACGTCGCGCAGTCTGTTGCGGGCCACGGTGAGCAGCCATCCTTCCGGGTTGTCCGGCACGCCGGCATCGGGCCAGGTGCGCAGGGCGCGTTCGAGGGCGTCGGCGAGACAGTCCTCGGCGAGCGCGAGGTCTCCGCTCCCCGCTGCGAGGAGCGCGACGAGCCTGCCGTAGGAGGCGCGGACCGCGCGCTCGGCGGCGGCCCGCGCCTCCTCGGCCGCGCTCACGCCGCCTCCCGGGATTCTCGGATCCGGCGGATCCGGCGCGCGAGCGCGATGGTCGGCGAAAGTGCCAGCACGGGCGCCTACTGGACCGGGGAGGCGCCCTGCCAGGCGCCGTCCGCGAAGTGGGTCGCCACGGGGCGCACCTCGACCGCGCCCCAGGCGACCGACGGCGCCTGGGCCGCCCAGGCGATTGCGGCGTCGAGGTCGTCCACCTCGATCACGAAGCTGCCGCCGAGCTGCTCCTTGGTGTCGGCGAACGGCCCGTCCTGGACGACAGGCTGTCCCTCGCGCACGCGCACGGTCGTCGTCGCCGTGGAGGGGTGCAGCACGTCGGCGCTGCGCAGGACACCGGCGTCGTCCAGGGCTTTGGCGTAGAGATCGAAGGCGCGCATGCCCTCGGCGAGCGCCTCGGGGCCGAGGTCCTCGGCGCTCATCTCGGGATACTGCAGCAGAAGCGTGTAACGCATGATCCGTCCTTTCGTAGGTATCGACATCATGGTGACGATCCAAGGATCCGCCGATCGACATCCTCCTCCGCGGAGGCGCGGATCGGGAGGGTGAGGATCACTCCCCGCGCGTCTCAGCCGGCGTCGACGTGAGGAGATCGTGCAACGGGCCCGCCGCTTCCAGGAGGGCGACGCTGCGGCGGGTGAGCTCCGCGAGTCGCTGCTGCAGGATCCGCTGCGCGTCGCCGGGGTCCCCGTGTGCGCGAACCTCCTGGAGGATGCTGCGGATCGCCGGGATCCCGTACCCGCCGGCCCGGAGGGCTGCGGTGATGCGCGCCTCGGTCACGGCGAGCGCACCGAAGCTCCGGGCGCCGGAGCCCGCGGATCGGGTCGTGCGGACGAGTCCCTCGCGCTCCCAGTGCCGGAGCGCGGATGCACGCACGCCCAGGGCCTGGGCGAGCTCGCCGATGGTCATCACATCGCGGTCGTCGAACTCCTCCGCGACCTCTGCCAGCACGGTGTCGAGACCGCGGAGCGCCTCGCGCACCCTGCGCCGCTCAAGAGCGAGATCGGCGTGCAGCTCGTCGATGCGGGAGGCCGCGTCGTCGATCGGTCCGGCCGCCAGCGCCGGCAGCACGGTCCTCGCCGCGACCGGACCGATCGCGGCGGCCAGGGCGCGATAGGCCCTGACCGCGATCACATGGCGCGCGTCGTAACGGCGGTAGCCGTTGGCAGCACGCGGCGCGGGTGGGAGCACCCCGAGGCGCTCGAGGTCGCGCACCTGCTGCACCGAGTACCCGGCGAGCCGCCCGACCTCCGCGGTGGAGAACACCCCTGGAGGGTTGGCACCGCTGATCCCCGGTGATTCCGGAAGCGCTGAGTGCATGAGTCCACATAAGCACGTCAACCTCACGATGGAGGGATGGAGATGCAGCAGATCGTGGATCATGTCAGGACGTTCGACGGCGTCCTCGTCCTCGCCCCGGAGCCCGGAGGCCCTTTTCCCGAGATCGCGTGGGGCGACGCGTTCTTCTATTACGCCCCCGACGGCGCCGTGCCGGAACGCACCCAGCCCTACGGGACGATCGTCACGAAGGACTATCCCGACGACCGGGCCTCGGCCCTGGATGCGCCCGATCGCTTCCGGGTCAACATCCATGTCGGACGGGAGCGCGCCGGGCAGCTTCTCCTCGGCGAGGATCCGGCCGCGAGCGACGCCCTCGCCCGGCACCCGCAGTACGGCGACGCCGGCTGGGTGAGCGTGGTCGACCCTGGATCCGGGACCGCAGCGCTGGTCCTCGCGCTGCTGCGCGAGGCGCACGACGCGGCGCGCGCCCGCACGGAGCGACGGGACCGGAGCGGGCGATGAGCCGGGCGCTCTCCGCGCAGTCGCTGTCCGAAGCGGACCGGCGCCTCGTGGCGGAGTGGGCCGCGACCTGCGCCGAGCACGTGCTGCCGCTCTTCGAGGCGGAGGCACCCGGCGATGACCGCCCGCGCGACGCGATCGCCAGGGCGCGGGCGTTCTCCCGCGGCGAGCTCGATGCGGCGGGCGAGATCCGCCGCCGGTTCGTCGCCGGCCGGGCCGCGCACGCCGCGTCCTCCGTCGGAGCCGTGTCCGCCGCCCGTGCGGCGGCGCAGGCGGCGGGAGTCGCACACATGGGAGCGCACGCCCTGGGGGCAGCGGCCTACGCCGCGCGCGCCGCCGGTGCCGCCGCCGAGGACCGGTCGGCGGCGCTCGCGGCAGAGCTCCTCTGGCAGCGCGGACGGTTGTCCGACGGGGTCGCGGCGGCCCTGCGCGGACTCCCTCCGGTGGGGACGGATGGCTCGGGCCCCCTCGGGCAGGGGCTGCTCGCCTCCGGAGAGCTCGGGGCGATCATCCGCGACATCCAAGAGGCACTGGACGTTCGCCCCGGAGTCGCCCTACGCCCGAGCGCGCCGGGCGTAGGGTGACACCGAAGCCGTCCGATGCAGAGGAGACGCGATGTTCGGAGAGAAGCGACGCGAGGAGAAGCGCGAGGCCGAAGCGCTCGCGGAGGCGAAGGAGCAGGCCGCCGCCGCGGTCGAGGACAGCGAGACGGACGACGCCTCGTTCGAGCCCGACGAGCCGCTCGAGCAGCAGGAGGAGCCTGACAGCGGCGACGTCCGGAAGTAGGGCCGCCCCGCCGAGGGCCGCCCCGCCGAGGGCCGCCCCGCCGAGGGCCGCCCCGCCGGGTCCTGTCACCCGGATCCTGTCACCCGGATCCGCGCAGCACCTCCTGCAGCACGGTCGCCTCACTGATGTCGGAGCGCTTGGCCGCGGTCAGCAGCGTCACCGGCCCTTGCCGCAGGAGCGCCTGCAGCCCGTCGAGCGCCTCGGCGCGCGTCGGATCCGCGAGCTCGTCGCGGTAGCGGCGCGCGAACTCGGCGAACCTCTCGGGGTCGTGCGCGTACCACTGGCGCAGCTCGGTCGAGGGCGCCACGTCCTTGCACCACTCGTGCAGGTCGGCGCGTTCCTTGCTCACCCCGCGCGGCCACAGCCGGTCCACGAGCACGCGGGCGCCGTCGTCCGGTTCGACCGGGTCGTAGATGCGGCGCACCCTGACCCGCGGCGCTCCGCTCGTCGTCATCCCCGGGCTCCTGTCACGGGGCGGCCGGGGCGGCCGGAGCCGGCGGCACGTCGTCGAGGAAGTCCACCGTGGGAACGAAGAAGAGCGATCCGGTGCGCGCCGTGGAGAAGTCCAGGATCCGGTCGGTGTTGCCCGGCGGGTCGCCGAGGAACATGTTCCGCAGCATTCGCTCGATCACCTCCGGATCCGCCGCGTAGCCGATGAAGTAGGTGCCGAACTCCTCGCTGCCGAGCTCGCCGAACGGCATGTTGCTGCGCAGGATCTGGCGCTGCGTGCCGTCTGCGTCCTCGATCGTGTTGAGGTGCACGTGCGAGTTCCGCGGCTTGACCGCATCGGGCATCTCGATGTCCTCGAGCTTGCTGCGGCCTATGACCTTCTCCTGCTCGTGCACGGGCAGCTCGCCCCACGACGAGAGGTCGTGCGTGTACTTCTGCACGATGACGTAGCTGCCGCCGGCGAAGTCCGGATCCTCGTCGCCGATGAGCACCGCGGCCGCGGCGGCGGATCCCTCGGGATTCTCCGTGCCGTCGACGAAGCCGAGCAGGTCTCGCTCGTCGAAGTACTTGAAGCCGTGCGTCTCGTCGACGACGTCGGCATGACCGCGGAGGCGGTCCACGACCTGGCGGCACAGCTCGAAGCACACGTCCATGTGATGGGCGCGCACGTGCAGGAGCAGATCGCCCGGGGTCGCGGGGGCCACATGGCGCGGGCCGTGCAGCGCCTCGAACGGGTGCAGCGCCTTCGGCCGGGGCGCGCCGAACATCCGGTCCCAGAGCAGCGCGCCGATGCCGAGCACGGCGTTCAGGTGGTCGGACGGCGTGCGGAACGACACCGAGCGAGTGATGCCGGACAGGTCGGCGAGAAGGTCGCGCACGACATCCTCGCCCCCTTCGCGCACCGTGAAGACGAGGAACAGCGCCGCCCGGGCGGGCGGTGCGACGACCTGCTGCGTGACCATCGGATCCGTCCCCTCCGCGCGCGTTCGCGACGCAGGGTCAGCCTGTCACGGGCCCGCGCGTGCTTCAAGCGCGACGGGCGGCGGAATGCGCCCGACACGACCGGCTTCCGGGCGCATCCTCCCGTGGCGGCGCAGGGTCACAGCCGGTCGAGGCCCTCCTTGCGGCGCTCGTCCTGGGATCCCTCGTCGTCGACGTCGCCGGTCTCCGCGAAGGTCTCGTCGCGATGGTGCTGTCGACGCTCCTCCTGGTCCTCACGGTCTTCGCGCAGTTCGTCGTTCTTGTCGTGCCCCATGCGGTCCTCCTCGCGTTCGCGCGCTGTTGCGTGCACCTGAGTCCAGGATGCGCCTCCGCGACCTGCGGCGCATGGGTTTCAGCGTCCGGGCGGTCCGTCGAGCACCGTCGGGATGTACTCGAGCAGCTGCAGCCGCCCGTCGAACGTGCGCGACTCGACGAGCTCGAGCCGCACGTCCGAGTAGCCCTCGAAGATCCGATCCCGTCCCGTGGCGCCCGTGATCACCGGGAAGAGCACGACGCGGTACCGGTCGACGAGTCCCGCGTTCAGCAGAGCGCGGCAGAGCGCGATGCTGCCGAGAGTGCGCAGCGGGCGATCGGACTCCTCCTTCAGCCGTCGCACGACGTCGACGGCATCGTCGCGGACGAGGGTCGAGTTCGCCCAGGTCAGCGGCTCGTCGAGGGTCGAGGAGAACACGTACTTCGGGATCGCGCCCAGCACGCCCACGCCCTCCTCGCCTCCCGCGGCGAACCCCGACATGAGGCGGTACGTGGTCGCCCCCATGAGGATCGGATAGTCCTTATCCGGCGCGGTGCCGAGCCACTCGAAGTACTCGGGACCGCCCATCCCCCACAGTCCGGGCCAGCCCTCCGCGGCGCCGTAGCCGTCGAGGGAGCAGATGAAGTCGATCGTCAGGTTCTGCATGTCTTCTCCTTCAGCTCCGCCGGGGCGCCGAGGATCTCCGGTGCGTGCGGAGGCTTCGCGCAGGAGTCTAGGTCGGGGGTGTCGCCTGCGGAAGGGATCCGCGGGTTACGCTCCCCCGCCGGACGTGAGATAACAGAGCCATGCAGATCCCGCGACCGTCCGAGGACTCCAAGGACTTCTTCCGCAGCGTCATCCCTGCGGCACCCGGCGTCGAGGTCAAGCCGATGTTCGGCAACCTGGGCGCGTTCGTGAACGGCAACATGTTCGCCGGGCTCTTCGGCGACGATCTCGGCGTGCGCCTCGTCGACGAGGACTCGCTCAGCGCCTTGCGGGACGTCCCCGGCGTGGGCCCGTTCGGCCCTGCGGAGAGGCCGATGGGCGGCTATCTCGCGCTGCCGCCGGAGTGGCGGGGCGACCCGGAGCGCGCCGCGGAATGGGTGTCCGCCGCGCTCGAGCAGGTCGGGCGCCTTCCGGCCAAGCAGCCCAAGACACGTGCCCCGAGGAAGAAGGCCTGACATGAGCGCGACGTTCCCCGGGTGGTCGGAGCGCGCGAGCGCCTTCTACATCGGCCTCGAAGCCGACAACAGCAAGGACTACTGGACCCGCAACCGCGCGGTCTACGACGCCGAGGTCCTCGCGCCCATGCAGGCCCTGCTCGACGACTTGTCCGGCGAGTTCGGCGAGGGACGGATCTTCCGCCCGAACCGCGACATCCGCTTCAGCGCCGACAAGTCGCCCTACAAGACGTCGATCGGAGCCATGCTCGGCCAGGGCTACGTCGAGTTCTCCGCCCGCGGACTCGGCACGGGCGCGGGGTGCCACATGCTGGCCGCCGACCAGCTGACGCGCCTGCGCTCCGCCGTCGCCGACGACGAGACGGGCCCTCGACTCGAAGCCATCATCGGCGACCTCGAGGCGTCGGGCATCGACGTCACCTCGCACGATCGCCTGGCCACCGCCCCACGCGGATACGCGAAGGACCATCCGCGCATCGAACTGCTCCGGAACAAGGACCTCGCCGCCCGGGTCCACTGGGACCCGACGACGCCCTGGCTGCACTCCCCGGAGGCCGCGGACCACGTGGTCGCGGTGCTCCGCGCCGCCCGCCCGCTGGTGCGGTGGCTCGACGAGAACGTCGGCGCCAGCACGAGGGAGGGGCGTCGCTGAGACGCGAACCGCAGGCGCTCAGCGTCGGTCGTCGACCCACGCCCGGATGATCGCGGTCAGCGCCTCGCGCTTCGCCTCGAGCTCCGCGGCATCCGCGAAACGGGCCACACGCGAGACCGCACCGTCCCCTTCGAGGAGGCCTCCGGGATCCGCGATCGTCGCACCCTGGTGGAACATCAGCGTCACGGTCTTCTTGGACTTCGGGAAGAACGAGGCGATGTTGCCGCGAAAGATGAACGTCGGCGCCTGCCACTTGATCGCCTCGGTGATGGCGGGATCCACTCCCAGGACGACCTCCCGCACCTGCGCGACGAGATCGCGCTGCGGGTTGTC
This sequence comes from Microbacterium sp. NPDC089698, assembly GCF_044749045.1. Taxonomy (NCBI): domain Bacteria; kingdom Bacillati; phylum Actinomycetota; class Actinomycetes; order Micrococcales; family Microbacteriaceae; genus Microbacterium; species Microbacterium sp. NPDC089698. Next base: position 514,851 of record NZ_JBIVHE010000002.1, on the reverse strand, counting down.
GTAGGCGGCGAGCCAGGCATCGACCTCGGGGTTCCGGTTGCTCACGGCATCACCCTACGCATGCGCGGCCGCCAGCACGGCCGGTGCGCCCAGAAGGGCGAGGATCCGATCGCGCGCGGCCGGATCGGCGACGATCTGCAGCTGCTCCGCCCCGCCCTCGCCGCCCATCACCGTGTCGAGGAAGGCCGCGATCGATCCGGTGACCGTGCCATCCGCGGGTGCGTCCGGGAACCCGGACGCCGCGCGGTACCGGCCCTCCTCGAACGAGACGTGGAAGCGCTCGTCGTCGATCGAGAACGCGTAGGTCTCCCGGACGCCGATCGCATCCGCCGCGGGTGGGAGGAGCGCGGTGAGCCCCAGCGTGATGATCTCCGCGCGCGACGCGTCGCCCTCCTCGCGCTGCAGGAGGAGCGGGAAGCCCCAGCGGACGATGTCGAACAGGATCGGCCGCAGCCCCTCCCCCCAGGGCGTCAGCGCGTACCCCTCGGTACGGCCGAGACGCTCGACGACGCCGGCGTCGCACAGGGTCGTGAGCCGTTCGGACAGTCGGTTGGTACCCATCGAGGGGAGCCGCTCGCGGAAGTCCGAGAAGCGCTTGGGGCCGAGCAGGAGCTCGCGGATGATGAGCACGGTCCATCGCTCCCCGAGCAGATCCGACGTCCGCGCGATCGGGCACAGCTCGCGGTAGCTCCGAGACGTCACTTCTCAGCCCTTTCGTAGCAACTATATGAATCGTATAGTTCCAATGCTAGCGGCCGATGACGGCGCGCGGCCCATCGGTCGGCACGGAGCTCCGTGCCGCCAACCAGGAATGGATGCGAAATGAGCAAGTACCTTGTGCTGTACCGGTCGGGGGTCTCCGCCGCGGAGCAGATGCAGGATCAGGATCCTGCGGCTGCCGCCGAGGGCATGAAGGCGTGGATGGACTGGGCGCAGCGCGCCGGTGACGCGATCGTCGACCTCGGTTCGCCGACGCAGACCGTGAGCGGAGCCGACCCGGGCGCCACCACGTTCATCGGCGGCTACTCGATCATCGAGGCGGAGTCGCCCGAGGCCCTCACGGCGCTCTTCGAGGGCCACCCGCATCTCACCTGGGGAGGCACGATCGAGGCCCTCGAGCTGCTCGGCGTCCCCGGGATGGAGTGACGATGGCGAGGTTCCTGGTCACGTACGCGGGTATGGGCCATCCCGATCCGGCGCAGATGGAGGCCGCGCGTGCGGCCTTCGGCGCCTGGCTCGCCCAGGCAGGGCCGATCGTGGTGGATCCTGGCGCGCCGGTCAGCCACGTCGGCGATGTCTCGGCGCAGGAGCCGGCTCCCGCGCCGGCGTTCAGCGGCTACTCGATCCTCGAGGCCGACACCGTGGGCGAGGTGCAGGATGCGCTCGCATCGCACCCCTTCGTCTCGCGGGGCGGCACGCTCCAGATCAACCAGCTCCTCTGACGCGATCGCTCGTCGGCCGTCGCTCTGGCGAACAGAGCGGCGGCCGGCAGCGCGTCTGCGGCGCTCAGATGCTGCAGCCCCCGACGGGGGCCGAGGCGAGATCGGTCGCCGCGTAGTCGTAGGTGGCCGGCGAGGTCTTGGTCCCTGCGCTCACCGAGACGCCCGTTGCGGGGTCGATCCGGTAGAGCTCCCCGGTACCGCCGTTGACCGCGTAGAACGCGCCGCTGTCCGCCGTCGTGGCTGACCCGAGCCAGGCGAACCCGTAGTTCGAGGTGCTGACCGTCGCCGCCGGTCCGGTGACCTGCCGGATCGGCGAGATCGTCATCTTCCCGCCTGCCGTCAAGGTGTCGGTGAGGTACTCGCAGAGCCAGACCTGCCCGGAGCTGCCGGCCGCCGTGCTGTAGATCAGCCCGTACATCCGTCCGTCGCCCGTGAAGGTGATGTCCGGCACGATCGTGCCGGAGGCGGCGACCGCGGCGTTCGGTCCGCCGGCGACGAGCCCGACGGCGCTCATCACGAACGTGCTGCTCAGCGTGCTCGCGGTCTGCGGCGTCACCCGGGCGATCTGCGTCGTCGACAGCGCGGTGAGGTTGGAGATCATCCACAGGTCGCCGAACGGATCGCAGGCCATTCCGCCCCAGGCCGCCCAGGACGGACCCGAGGGGATCGGACCGACGACCTCCACGGTGGGGTTCTGACCGGCCGCCCCCGCCTTGGCGCGGTAGATGTTGAGGAAGGAGTTGTTGTACCGCGATCCGTAGAAGACGTACGAGACTCCGGTGCAATCGGGCGACACGTATGGTCCGAACGCGAGATTCGACGACCAGTACGAGCCGGCGAAGGGCCCGCTGTTCTCATTGACCGTGAAGCCGCCGCCCGTGGTCGCGGGCGAGCCCGAGTAGCGGAAGACCACGCTCCCCGAGGATCCGTACAGACCGCAGGCGTCGAACGTCGGGCAGGGCGGGGTGACGGGGACCGATGCCGCGTGGCTGGGCGCAGCCGCGGTCGCCGCGAGGACCGGGAGGGACCAGGCGGCGCCCTTCATCATCGAGCGGCGGGTGAGACCCGGTGTGCGCGTCTCGTCGGGTCGTGGAGTTTCGGTGGTCGACATGGGATCCCCGGTGGTGGTCTGTGGACGGTCGTCTCGGCCCGATGGGCCTTCGTGCGGCTTCACTCGCCGCTTCGAGGGTATCCGGCAGCGCCTGGACAGCCCCTGCGGGCGGTTGCGTCGCGGCCCGTGGCAGGCCGCGACGACATTGACCCCCGCGCCCGACGGCGGTAGGCAGGATCCATGACGACGGCGGGCGCGAAGTGGACAGCGGATTACGTGGCGGCATGGCGCTCCAACGATCCTGAGCAGATCGGAGCGCTCTTCGGCGCGGACGCCAGGTACTTCACCAACCCCGACTCCGAGCCCCGCGTCGGCCGGGACGCGATCGTGGCGGGGTGGCTGGAAGACCTGGATGAGCCGGGCTCATGGACGTTCGAATGGAGCATCCTCCGCGAGGACGCGGGCTGGTTCCTGGTGCAGGGGCGCACCGAGTACCCCGCGGAGCGCGACTACCTGAACCTCTGGATCGTCCAGATCGACGAGGACGGGCGCGCCGAAGAGTTCACCGAGTGGTACATGGCGCGGCCGCACGGCGGCAGTCCGATCGGTTGACGTCGCCGCCCGCACACGTACGTGGCCGACACGAGGGGTTCAGCGTGGCCAGAACAGCAGGAGGTACGCGCCGGCGCCGCAAGCGCTGAGAGCCAGGAGCAAGGCCCGCCAGCGCGATCGCGTGACGCGGAAGATCATCCCCGCGCCCAGAACGACGATGCCGGATACGAGCGCCCCGGTCCAGTACACCCAGCTCGTGGTGCCGAGCAGGAACAGCAACCCGTACGCGCCCTCACCCAGAAGAATCGCGACAAGGACGGAGAGCCCTAGGGCTCTCTGCCACGGGTGCTCCGAACGCTGCCAGGCCGCACAGACGCCGATGATGGGCCCGCCGATCACCGCCGCCCAGAAGAAGAAGGTTCCGGGCCCGTACGAGTCCGGGAACCCCCGCGCGGTGGAGACCACCGCGTACCCCTGAAGCAGCAGGGAGAACATCGCCATGCCCATCAACGCGGCGACCGTCGGAGTCCGAGGCATACGCCACCTCCCCGCGACGAGGACACAGAGGAACGTCGGCACGGTCCAGCCGGACACCGAGTTCGCGAACGACACCACTTCCTCCGGCAGGGATCCCTGCGCGAAGGAGGTCGCCCCACCCCACAGGAACCCCAGTGCTCCCGCGATGCCGACCCATCCCAGCCCAGCAAGAGCAGAACGGAACGCCGGCTCACTCACGGGCCTTGCACCCCTGCCGGGGTCCACCTTCGTATCCACAAGGCCACAATGGCAAGAGCCCGCTGGTGTTTCCCTCACCGCGCGGCGGCAGCCCGACTAGTGGAAGTCGCCGCCGCCCTGGAAGTCGCTGGCCATGTCGGCGAAGCGGGAGAAGTGGCCCTGGAAGGCGACCTGGATCGTCGCGGTGGGGCCGTTACGGTGCTTCGCCACGATGAGGTCGGCCTCGCCGGGACGCACGTCCTTGTCGTAGACGGAGTCGCGGTGCAGCAGGATCACCATGTCGGCGTCCTGCTCGATCGAGCCCGACTCACGCAGGTCGCTGATCGCGGGCTTCTTGTCCTGCCGCTGCTCGGAACCACGGTTCAGCTGCGAGAGCGCGATCACGGGCACCTGCAGCTCCTTCGCGAGGAGCTTCAGGGCACGGGAGAACTCGGAGACCTCCTGCTGACGGGACTCGACCTTCTTGCCGCTCGTCATCAGCTGCAGGTAGTCGATGACGACCATCCTCAGACCGACGCGCTGCTTGAGTCGGCGGCACTTCGCACGGATCTCGACGAGCGTCATGTTCGGGCTGTCGTCGATGTAGAGCGGCGCGTCGTTGATGCGCCCGCGGGTCGAGGCCACGGTCGTCCAGTCGCGCTGGTCGAGCGTGCCCTTGCGGAGGTTCTGCAGGGGCACGGCGCCCTCGGCGCTGAGCAGGCGCATGGCGATCTCCGCCTTGCCCATCTCGAGCGAGAAGAAGATCGACGGCTGGTTGTTGCCGATCGAGGCCGCCCGGGCGAAGTCGAGCGCGAGCGTCGACTTACCCATCGCGGGTCGAGCGGCGACGACGATCATCTGGCCGCCGTGCAGGCCGTTCGTGAGCTCGTCGAGCTCGCGGAACCCGGTCGGCACGCCCGTCATGGATCCGTCGCGGCCGCTCGCGGCCTCCATCTCCTCGACGGCGGCATCGACCGCGACGGTGAGCGGCACGTAGTCCTCAGCGGTCTCGGTGCCGGTGACGGAGTAGATCTCGGCCTGGGCGGTGTTGACGAGGTCGGTCGCGTCGCCCTGGCCGTCGTACCCCATCTGCACGATGCGGGTGCCGGCGTCGACGAGCTTGCGCAGGATCGCGCGCTCCGAGACGATCCCGGCGTAGAAGCCGGCGTTGGCGGCGGTCGGCACGATCGACGTCAGCGAGTGCAGGTAGTCGGCCCCGCCCGCGCGCGAGAGGTTGCCGGTCTTGATGAGCTCATCCGTGACGGCGATGACGTCGGTGGGCTCGCCGTGCGAGTACAGCGAGAGCACGGCGTCGAAGATCAGCTCGTGCTTGGGGATGTAGAAGTCGGATCCGCGCAGCGACTCGATCACGTCGGCGACCGCGTCCTTCGACAGCAGCATGCCGCCGAGGGTGCTCTGCTCGGCCATGAGGTCGTGCGGCGGGGTCCGCTCGGGACCGCGCCCTGAACCGAGCCGCTCCTCCGCGATGTCCGCGATCGACACGCGCGCCCCCTTCTTCTCCACCGACTGCCGAGCACATCCCTGTCGGATCCATGCTCGGGGCGGGATGATCCCCGCCGCACAAAGCACATCACCAAGGTCCGACATCGGGATGCTCGACAACGCTAGAAGCACCGTTCTCCCCATGCAAGAGTGCCTGTGGATAACTCTGTGGAGAGTCTGCGGGAAACTCTGGAGTGTCTGTGCAGAACACCTGGGGATAACTGTGGGGAGGGTTGCGACGCCTGACTATTTATTCGCCCAGGACCAGCACTTTTCCTATTCCCCAGCCTGTGGATGGAATCCTGGTTCAACCGAGTGTTTAAGGTTCACGCCACGGATGGTCGGATGTGCACAACTTGGGGACAACACCCACGCGTCCACCAGTTTGTCAAGTCGGCTTTTCGGCGGGTGTGGCGCCGCTCATCCGAGCGCACGAGTGCGGAGACCCGCTCAGGTGGCGGTGCGGCTCACGGCCTCGACGACACCACGGTCACGCCCTCCGGCAACGGCGTGCTGAGCAGCGCCGCGAGCTGGGTGACGTCATCGCGGTCGAGACCGCCGGCGATCTGCGCCGATTCCCCGAGGGACGCCCCGCACTCGAGTGCGAGCTGGGGAGCCGTGAGGATCTTCCCGTCGACGAGGATCGCGAACCGTTGCAGCGATGCATCGTCCTGGCAGGCGACCGCATCCGTCAGCGTCTTCAGCGCTGCCGCGCCGTCCTTCGTGAAGTCGAGCTGCACGGCCCACTGCCCCTGCGCATCGACGGGCTGCGCCGTGCGCAGATGCTTGTTCGTGACGAACGATCGTCCCAGCTCGAGCATCTCCCTGTACGCGGTCTCGGCAGTGCAGCTCGCGGCATCGGCCGTGCACGCGGAGTCGGACGCGGAGGCACCGGCCGCCACCGCGACGACAGGCCTCATCCCGAGTACCCCCGCGGCCTGGAAGAGCTCCGGCCTCACGGCGGTCGGCTTCCCGCCTTTCCGCGGAGGGTTGTAGCGCACCGTCACCGTATCGCCGTCGGTGCTGATGCTGTGCTCGGTGATCTGGGCGACGTCGAGGCGATGCCCCAGCTGCTCGGCGACCGTACCTGCTTCACCGCTCGGAACGCTCAGCACGACCTCGTCCGACAGCGCCGGCGCCGCGAAGGGGAAGGCGCTGCAGCCCGACGCGAGCAGGACGACCGCGGCGACGAGGACGCAGGAACGGATCGAGCGGCTCATGCTCCGGAGCCTAACCCGGCGTCGGGGAGATCCCTGGAGCGCGCGGTCTCGAAAGAGCTCGGCAGACCCCTGGACGTGCACCGCCGACGGGCGTACAGTCGGCGCCAAGCGACGTCGTCCTCGCATTGTTTCTGGGGTTCTGGAGGAGGTGACCGTGGACGTGACCGCTTCGACCGGTCACCGGCTCCGTGTCGGTCTGCTCTCCGGCGCCTTCCTCGCCCTGGGCTGGGCCGCGCTCTCCGTGATCCTCGGATCCTCATCCGCGCACGCGGACGACTCGGGAGGGTTGCTCGACGGTGCCGGCGGGGTGGTGGGCAATGCCTCGTCCGCGGTGACGTCCGCCGTCAGCGGGACCGTGAACGCAGTCGCCGCGACGGTGGACAGCGTCGTCACTCCCGTGCAGAGCGCCGTGCAGGCCATCGCCCCCGCGACGGGCTCTTCCAGCACGTCCGCTGGCCCCGCATCCGCATCCGCATCCGGCGTCGTACAGGATGTGGGGTCCGCGCTCGCGGATGCCGCCTCCTCCACCCCGGTCGTCGCGGATCAGATCGCGAACGCCGTGTCGGATCTCGGGAGCACCGTCTCGACCGCCGTTCCGAATGCGCTCGCCCCCGTGTCGACGGCCCTCGGGTCGTCACCCGTCTCGTCGCTCACCGCCCCGGTGGTCACCGCCCTCACATCGGTCCCCGTCGTGGGCGAGGTGGCAACACAGCTCGGCCTCCCCGCGGTGATCGACAGGGTCAGCGGGGCCGTCGACCACGTGACCGGATCCCTCGCTCCCGTGCTGGGCGCGGTGAGCCCGACCGTTCCGCCGGTCGTTCCGCCGACCGAGCCCGGCGGCGCGGCTGATCCTGGCATGCCGGGTTCGACTCCGCTCGCCTCCGCGTCGGCACTCCCGCCGCCGATCACGAGCGTGGTGGCAGGGTCCGCCGCAGGACCGCCGGTGCGGAGCATCGACAGAACCGTCGGCGCGCTCCGCGACGCCTTGCCCGCTTCCGGCCCTCCGCACTCCGCCGCCTCGCCCCCGTCCGCGCCGACAACTCCGAGCGCGCCCGATCCGTGGGCGGCTCCCGTCGGCGCGGGGACCTCCTCGTCCTCCGCCGGAACCGGCGGCGGCGCGGCTCCGTGGTTCGCCGCTTTCTCGGCTCTCACGACCGCCGCGCCCGGGCTCTCCGTGCCCGCCGGCGGCGCTGCCGACGACGCCCTGCCTTCCTCCCCGGTGTTCGCCACCGACGTCTCTCCTGACTGAGTCGATCCGGGCTACCTTCGCGGCAGCAGCAGACGCGCGATTCCGCGCGTTCCCCCCATCGATTCGAAGTCAGGAGAAGCACCATGCGCACTTTCGTGAAGCATGCCCTGTGGGGCACGCTCATCGCCGGCGGGATCACCCTGCTCGGCGCGACGGCCGCGAACGCGGCCGACCACACCTCAGGAGACGACGGGATCGGATCCGGGACGCAAGTCGTCGCGCCGATCACGATCCCCATCAGCGTGACCGGCAATGCGATCTCGGTCCTCGGGGTCTCGACGGCGACCGGCCCGGCCGCGCCGGCGCCTGCCCCCGCACCCGCGCCTGCACCGGCCACGACGTCCGGTGACGACAGCGTCGGATCGGGCACGCAGGCGATCGTCCCCGTGACCGTGCCGATCACCGTGGCGGACAACGCCATCAGCGTGCTGGGCGAGTCGCAGAGCACGGCGACGGCACCCGCCGCCGCACCGGCCGCGCCTCCCGCGACGACGACGCCTCCGGCACCGGCCGCGACCACGAGCGGCGACGACGGGGTCCTCTCGGGCACCCAGGCGATCGTCCCCGTGACCGTGCCGATCACGATCACAGGGAATGCCGTGAGCGTGCTCGGCGACAGCACGGCAAGCACCACCGGATCCGCACCCGCAACCGGCGGAAGCGCCCCGACCGGCACCGGACCGCGCACCAGCGGCGACGACGCCATCCTGGGCGGAACCCAGATCATCGCCCCCGTCACCGCACCCGTCACCGCCGTCGGCAACGCCCTCGCGGTGCTCGGCCGCAGCACGGCCGGCACCACCGGATCCGCACCCGCAGTCGGCGGGAGCGCCCCGACCGGCACCGGGCCGCGCACCAGCGGCGACGACGCGATCCTGGGAGGCACCCAGATCATCGCCCCCGTCACCGCACCCGTCACCGCCACAGACAATGCGCTCGCGGTGCTCGGCCGCAGCACGGCAAGCACCACCGGATCCGCACCCGCAACGGGCGGCTCGGGCGGTGGTTCCGAACCGACGACGTCGGGAATCGGATCGCTGCTCGGCGGCACCCAGCTCGTGCTGCCGGTGACCGTGCCGATCACGATCGGCGGCAACGCGATCGCCGTGGTCGGCACCAGCACCAGCACCACGACGACGCCCGGCACCCCGGGAACCCCCGGAACCCCCGGAACCCCGGGAACGCCCGGAACCCCGGGAACGCCCGGAACTCCCGGCACTCCCGGCACTCCCGGCACCCCGGGAACGCCCGGAACCCCGGGGGGTCACGGAGCCGCGTTCGTCCCGGTGTCGCACCTGATGGCCGCGCAGAGCGGCCCGGGTCTCGCCCAGACGGGCGGGGCGTCCCCGGCACCGCTGGTCCTGGCGGCGCTGCTGCTCATGATGATCGGAGGCGGCATCCTCACGCGGCGCACGCTCACCCGCTGACCGGTTCGGCGGCGCGACGGCCCAGGAGGGGTGGCCGCCGCACCGCCGTGAGCGTCCGCGGAAGCGCTAGCGGCGGATCGCGCGATAGCGATTCTCCGGTCGCCCCACCGCTCCGTAGCGGGGGGCGACCTCGGCCTGCCCGATCGTGGCGAGATGGTCGAGATAGCGGCGCGCGCTCACCCGCGACATCCCGAGGGCGTCGGCGATCTCCGCCGACGACATGTCCCCCTCTGCGTCGTCGAGGAGCGTCGCGACCCGTTGCAGACTCGCGGCGGAGAGGTTCTTGGGTGCTGCCGCGGCATCATCGGATCCGCCGCCCAGCATCAGATCGACCGCGCGCTGATCGAGGTCGACGTCCCCCGCCGTCATGCTGAGCGCCCGCTGCACCTCGTTCAGCCTGCGGTGCAGATCGACCTTCGTGAAGGGCTTCACCAGATAGTGACGTACACCGAGCACACGCGCGCGGCGGACCGTCTCGAGATCGCGGGCCGCGGTCACCGCGATCACCTCCACGTCGGTGCGTGTGGTCCGCAGCCGGCGCAGCAGCTCGAGGCCGTTCAGGTCGGGGAGGTACACGTCGAGCAGCAGCAGATCGGGGCGATGATGCTCGATCTCCCTGAGGCCCGCCGACGCGGTGTGCGCGACCGCGACCACCTCGAAGCCAGCATGGGCGTCGACCAGCGTCGCGTTGAGGGCGGCGAGCATCCGATCGTCCTCGACGATCACGACCCGTGCGGGACTCATCGCGGCGACCCCGCCTCGAACGCCCATGGCACATCGACCACGAAGCGCGCGCCCCCGATCACGGAGGCCTCGGCGACCGCCGTGCCGCCCAGCCGCTGCGCCACGCGCTTGACGATCGTGAGCCCGATGCCCCGCCTCTCCTTGCGCGGCACGGATCCCTTGTCCGAGACGTCCATCTCGAAGACCGCGTCGCGCAGGTGCGCCGGGACCCCGGGGCCGTCGTCGTCGACGCTCACCGTGATCCGGTCCGGCGCGACGTCATCGCTGATCCGCAGCACCACGCGCCCGCCCCGGGATTCGAGGGCCTCGATCGCGTTGTCGAGCAGGTTGCCGACGATCGTCAACAGGTCGTCGTCCTGCTCGACCTCGCGCAGATGCGAGGCGGGATCCACGACCAGATCGATCCCCAGCTCCTGCGCCCGTGCGGACTTGGCGAGCACGAGCGCCGAGACCTCGATGTCGTCGATGCCGTGCAGCAGCTGCCCCGCGGGCAGAGCCCCGCCTCCGCCGACGCGGTGGATGAACGACAGCGCGGCGTCGGTCTGATCCGTCTCGAGCAGGCCGCTGAGCACCTGGAGCGTGTTGAAGAACTCATGGGACTGCGCCCTCAGGTCATCGGCGAGACTGCGCGCGCCGCTCAGATCGCGCAGCGTCTCCTCGAGCTCGGTGCGGTCGCGGAGCATCGCGATGTGCCCGACGTCGCGATCCTTCACGCGCGCCGCGGCGCCGTGCACCACGAGCACGCGCTCGCCCGAGAGCACAGGAGTCTCCGCGGTCTCGCCGGAGAGCAGGAACCCCGCCAGCTCCTCGTCGAGCACCTCGGCCGCGTCCTTGCCGAGGATCTGGTCCGACTCCACGCCGAGAAGCCGTGCGGCCGCGTCGTTGACCACCACGAGCCGGCCGTCCGCATCCACGGCGATGAAGCCCTCCTGGATGCCGTGCAGCATCGCCTCCCTGGTGTCCAGCATCGTGCGGATCTCTTCGGACTCGAGGCCGTAGATGCGCCGGCGCAGCAGCCAGCCGATCCAGACCGAGCCGATCACGCCGATGACGGCGGCGGCGATCGGCGCGATGATCAGGCCGGGGAGGTCGTCGACGAACTGCGCCTGGAGATCGACCTCGAAGATCCCGACCGAGACGATCCCGATCACCGCGCCGTCCGGCCCGCGCAGGGGGACCTTCACGCGCCAGGATTCGCCCAGCGTGCCCGTCTGCGTCTCGATCTGGACCTTTCCGGAGAGCGCGACCGAGGGATCCGTCGAGACCATCTCGCCGATGCGGTCCGGATTCGGGTGGGAGTAGCGGATGCCGTGATCGTCCGTCACGACCACGTAGCTGAGCCCGGACGACTTCCGCACGGCCTCCGCGATCGGCTGGATCTGACCCTGGGGATCCTGTGCCAGCAGCGCCTCCACCACCGTGGGCAGGCCGGCGACCGATTGCGCGATCGCGACCATGCGGTCCCGGTAGGCGTCCCGGTTCGCCTGGGCAGCGAGGACGGCGGCGACAGCGCCGGTCCCTGCGACGATGACGAGCACGATGGCGATCTGCAGCACCAGCAGCTGCGTGCTCAACGACATCGATCGACGCACGTGACCAGTGTCCCACGCGGGGATGCGGCGCCCTCCGGAGAAGGGAGTCTCCGCGAGGGCGCCGCTCGTGCGCTGGGCGAGGCTCACCCCTGATCGCTCTTCGTGCGCGCCGCCTCCCGCTCCGGGGCCTCGTCGGCGGCGGACTCCGGCACCTCGATCGTGGGAGTGAGCGTCGTGGGCAGTCCTCCCACCTCGACCAGGACGTCGCGCTTGGACGGCCGGCGGCGCAGCGCGAAGGTGAGGATGAAGACCAGGGCGAGCGTGCCGTAGATCGCCCAGGTGAACGGGGTGGAGATCAGCGTGGCGGGATCGCCGCCGGCGATGTCGAGCGCACGCCGGAACTGCACCTCGGCGATCGGCCCCAGGATCGCCCCGACGATGAGCGGCGAGACGGGGTATCCGAACCGGCGCATGACGTATCCGAGCACGCCCAGTACGAGGAGCAGGCCCACGTCGAAGGTCGACCCTCCCGCGGCGTAGGCGCCCAGGACGGCGAAGGTCGCGATGCCGGCGAACATGTACGGCTTGGGGATCTTCAGCAGCTTGACCCAGAGCCCCACGAGCGGGAGGTTGAGCAGCAGCAGGATCGCGTTGGCGACCACGAGGCTCGCGATGAGGCTCCACACCAGCGGCCCGTTGGTCTCCAGCAGCTGGGGCCCCGTCTGGATGCCGTACTGCTGGAACGCCACGAGGATCACCGCGGCGGTCGCGGAGGTCGGGATCCCGAGGGTGAGGAGCGGCACCATGGTGCCGGCCGCGTTCGCGTTGTTCGCCGCCTCAGGACCCGCCACGCCCTCGATCGCGCCGTGGCCGAACTCCTGCGGGCGCCGGGAAAGCCGGCGCTCCAGCGTGTACGACAGGAACGTGGGGATCTCGGATCCTCCGGCGGGGATGACACCCAGGGGGAATCCGATCGCCGTGCCGCGCAGCCAGGGCTTCCAGGAGCGCCGCCAGTCCTCGCGGTTCATCCACCGCCCCGCGAAGGGCATGACCTTGAAGATCAGCGTCGACTGGTGCGCGACGACGTAGAACAGTTCCCCGATCGCGAAGAGCGCGACGATGAGGACCACGGTGTCGATGCCGTCGAGCAGCGGGAGCAGGCCGAAGGTGAGGCGCTGCTGCCCGCTCTGGAAGTCGATGCCGACGAGCGAGATCGCAAGGCCCACCGCCATGGAGATGAGCCCGCGCAGCGGCGAGCTGCCGACCAGTGCGCTCACGGTGAGGAAGGCGACCACCATGAGGGCGAGATAATCCTGCGGGCCGAGCTGCACCGCGATGTCGACGATCCATGGCGCGAAGAACGCCACGAGCATCGTCGCGATCGTGCCGGCGATGAAGGATCCGATCGCCGCGGTCGCCAGAGCTGTGGCCCCCCTTCCCATCCGCGCCATCCGGTTGCCGTCGATCGCCGTGATGACGGATCCCGATTCGCCGGGGGTCTTCAGCAGGATCGCCGTCGTCGAACCGCCGTACATCGCTCCGTAGTAGATGCCGGCGAACATGATGAACGCGGCGGACGGATCGACGGAGTAGGTGAGCGGGAGCAGCAGGGCGATGGTGAGCGCCGGGCCGATCCCGGGCAGCACGCCCACGAGCGTCCCCACGATCGTGCCGATCAGTGCGAACAGCAGGTTCTGCGGCTGGAACGCCAGTTCGAACCCGTGCATGAGTCCTTCGAGGCCGGGCATCAGATCATCCCTTCCAGGAAGCCCGCGGGCAGATCGATCGAGAGCAGCTTCGTGAAGGAGAAGAAGATCACGCAGGCGGTCGCCAGAGCGATCACGAGCGCGGTCAGATACCGGCGGGAACCCATCGCGAGGGAGATCAGGAAGAACATCACGGTGGTCGCGGGGATGAAGCCGAGCGGCTCCACGGTGAACAGGAAGAACAGCAGGCCGGCGGCGGCGATGCCGAGTGCGGTCCAGTGCGTGCGGGTGACGTCGACGTCACCCTCGGCCTGTTCCGGCTCACCGCGCCGCCCGCGGGCCAGTTGCACGGCCAGCACCACCGCGAGCGCGAGCAGCAGGCTCCCCACGACGATCGGCATGAAGCCGGCGCCGATCCCCGATGCGGAGGTCGACTGGCGCTGGCCGAGACCGTCGAGGAGGACGACCACGCCCAGGACGAGCACGGCCGCGGCGACGGCCCATTCGCCGAGTCCTCTCGTCGATGTCGGACGGGGTGCGGCCCCGAGGTCTTCCGGGTTCGGGTCCTCCTGCGTGGCGGTTCCCTGGGGCGAAGAGACGTCGCTCATCGGATGCTCCTTCATGCGGCTTGATGCGGCGCAGGCAAGGCGGTTCGCGGAGGAGGCGGATGTCCTCCTCCGCGAGCGCCGGTGCTACTTCGCGAGACCGAGGTCCTTGAGGACGCTCTGCACCCGGGTGTTCTCGGTCTTCAGCCAGCCCGCGAACTCGTCGCCGGCGATGTAGTTGTCGAGCCAGTCGTTCTTCTTCAGCTCGGCCTTCCACGCGTCGCCGGCGTGCATCTTCTCGATCGCGGCGAGGTACTGGGTGCGCAGCTTGGCGTCGATCCCTCCCGGCGCCATGATCGAGCGCCAGTTGGCGAACTCGAGCTTCGGATCGATCTCCCCCGCCGCCTGGGCGAAGGTGAGGGCGCCGTCGTTCTTCAGCGACGACACGAGCAGCCCGGTCAGCTCGCCGCTCTCGATCTGCGCCGCGAACTCGCCCGTGCCGGCGATGCCCGCCTGCACCTTGCCGCCGAGCAGAGCGGTGGTGGCCTCGCCGCCGCCGGAGTACGGCACGTAGTTGACGTCGGAGGGCTTCACTCCGTAATGCTGCGCGAGCAGGCCGATGAAGAGATGGTCGGCGGATCCGGCGGAGCCGCCGGCGATCGCGACGGACTTGGGATCCTTCTTGATCGCCGCGAAGAGGTCGTCGGCGTTCGCGAACGGCGAGCCCTTGGGGACGACGATCGCCTCATGCTCGCCGACGAGACGGGCGATCGGGGTGAGGTCGTCGAGGGAGACCGAGGTGCCGTTCGTGACGACGCCGCTCATCATCGCGAGCCCCGACATGATCATCAGGTCCTTCTGGCCCTTCTTGGGCGCGACCTGGGCGAGGGCGACGGTGCCAGAGGCGCCCGGCACGTTGTTGACCGTCACGGTCTTGGCGAGCTCATCGGTCTGCAGCGCGCCCTGGGTCGCGCGTGCGGTCTGGTCCCATCCGCTGCCCGGCGCGGCCGGTGCGATGAGCTCGAGGCGGGTGAGCGGGGCGAACGCCGCGGCGCCGGAGTCGGCCGTGGCGGTCTTGTCGGTCTTCGGGGAGCTGCACGCCGTCAGGGCGAGGAGCAGAACCGTCCCCACCGCCGCGGCCCTGGCGAATGTCGAGATCTTCACGGACGATGCCTTTCACTGTCACCGGCGCCTTCGCCGGTGTGCGGAGCCGGCGACGCTGCCGGACCCGATGAATGTACTGAGGCACCTCTCCCGGAACCGGTTCTGGTCATTAAGAAAAGCCCGCGGCTTCTCCGCGGATCTCCTGGCACGCCCCTCGCGGATCCCGGGTACGCGAAAGGGGCCGTCTCCCGGAGGAGACGGCCCCTGACAGGGTGTCGGCGCTTACAGCGTCGCCATGAATTACTTGGCGGCGACGACCTGCAGCGTGATCACGGCGGTCACGTCGTCGTGCAGACGAACGGTGGCCTCGTGCTCGCCGACCGACTTGATCGGCGTGGTGATGTGCACCTTGCGCTTGTCGATCGCACCGATGCCCGCGGCCTCGACGGCGGCGGCGACATCGGCGGTCTTGACCGAGCCGAACAGACGGCCCTCGGCGCCGGCCTTGACGGCCAGGCGGACCTTGGCGGCCTCGAGCGCGTTCTTCAGCGCCACGGCGTCGTCACGGTCGTGAATCGCGCGCGCCTGACGGGCGGCACGGATCTGCTCGACCTGCTTCTCGCCACCGCGCGTCCACGCGACAGCGAAACCCTGCGGCACGAGGTAGTTGCGGGCGTACCCGTTCTTGACCTCGACCACGTCACCGGCGCTACCGAGCCCGGCGACCTCATTCGTGAGAATCAGCTTTGCCATGTCGGTACCCCTTAGCGGCCAGCGCCGGCGTAGGGCAGGAGAGCCATCTCGCGAGCGTTCTTGATCGCCTTGGCGATCAGACGCTGCTCCTGCACGGAAACACCGGTGATGCGACGGGCGCGGATCTTGCCGCGCTCCGAGATGAACTTGCGGAGGGTCGCGACGTCCTTGTAGTCGATGACACCCACGCGGATGGACTTCGCGGGAGCGGCGTTCTTCGCGCCCTTCCGCGGCTTGCGGCGGTCGCCGCTCGACTTTCCAGCCATGAGTCTTCCTTACGAGAAATGGTTTTCGGATCCGTCAGGATCCGGAATCTTGTTGTGTCCGGAGACGACGCTCAAAAAGGCGTGTCGTCGCCGAACGAGCCGGGAGTGCTCCACGCATCGGCGCTCGAGGAACCGGGCGTCGACCACGGCTCCTCCGAGACCTGCTGCTGCGGGCGTCCGCCGCCCTGGCCGCCCTGGAAGTTCCCGCCGCCGCCGTTCGAGGCGGCACGGGTGACCTGGGCGGTCGCGTAGCGGAGCGAGGGGCCGATCTCGTCGACCTCCAGCTCGATCGCGGTGCGGTTCTGGCCTTCGCGGTCCTGGTAGGACCGCTGACGCAGGCGTCCGGATGCGATGACCCGCATGCCCTTCGTCAGCGAACCCGCCACGTGCTCGGCGAACTCGCGCCACACGGACGCACGGAGGAACAGCGCATCGCCGTCCTTCCACTCGTTCGCCTGGCGGTCGAAGGTGCGCGGCGTGCTCGCGATGGTGAAGTTCGCCACCGGCAGCCCGTTCTGCGTGTACCGCAGCTCGGGGTCGGCGGTGAGGTTTCCCACCACGGTGATGACGGTCTCGCCGGCCATGATCCTTAGACCTTCGCGGCCTTGGGCTTGCGAGCGGCCTTCTCCTCGGCCCGCTTGGCCTCGGCGGCGACCATCGCATGCGCCTCTTCAGCGCGCAGCACCTTGGTGCGGAACACGAGCTCGCTGAGGTTCAGCTGACGGTCGAGTTCGTTGGTGGCCTCGCTGGTCGCGGTGAAGTTCACGACGGCGTAGATGCCCTCGGTCTTCTTGTTGATCTCGTAGGCGAAACGACGCTTGCCCCAGATGTCGACCTTGTCAATCGAGCCACCATCGTTGGTGATGACCTTCAGGAACTTGTCGAGGTTGGGGGCAACCTGGCGCTCGTCCAGCTCGGGGGTCAGAATGACCATGAGCTCGTACTGGTGCGTCACTTACCCACCTCCTTCGGACTAGAACGGCTTCCGGGACTTTCCCGGAAGCAGGAGGGTGTGTAGCACGTGCCAGGGCATGATTCGCCCAGGCAACCTGAACAGCTTAGCGGATCCGGCCGGGTGCGCCGAATCGGGCGCCGAGGAAGTCACACATGCACGACCGGATCACGGATGCACGAACGAGACGGCGGATCCGTCGTGCATCCGTTCATCCGTCGTGCACCCGGACGGGTCGCGCTCGGGAGCGGCCGAGTAGCGTGGCGGCATGAGCGAACCCGTTGTGAACGCCGTGCGGATCGACTGGGAGCCGGCGCGGGATGCCAATCGTGAGAACTGGGACGACCGCGTCGCGCTGCACGCGGAGGCCTACGGGCTCCAGGCGTTCGATGATCCGGCCCACCTCTCCGACGTCGTGCGCGAAGACGCCGCAGGGCTCGCGCCGTTCCTGCCGGAGGGCTTCGACGGCCTCGATGTCTGCCACCTGCAGTGCCACATCGGCACCGACACCCTCTCCTTCGCCCGGCTCGGCGCGCGGGTGACCGGGGTCGACTTCTCCGCGCCCGCTCTGGAGACGGCCGCCGCGCTCGCGACCCGGCTCGGCCTCGACGCCGACTGGGTCGAGACCGACGTGCTCGACGCCGCGGCGGCGGTCGGCACGGAGTTCGACCTCGTCTACACGAGCATCGGCGCCATCTGCTGGCTGCCCGATCTCGAGCGCTGGGCCGCGCAGGTCGCCGGGCTGCTGCGCCCCGGCGGCACGTTCTACATCCGCGACGGGCACCCCGTGCTGTACGCGCTCGACGAGACCCGCGACGAGCCGGTGCTCCGCTATCCCTACTTCGACACCGGGGAGGCCCAGGCCTGGGACGACGACAGCACCTACGCCGGCGATGGCACCGTCGCGCATCCGCGCACGTACGAATGGCCGCATCCGCTCTCCTCCGTCGTGAACGCCCTGATCGGAGCCGGGCTGCGGATCCGTCGCCTCGACGAGGGCAGGACGCTGCCGTGGCGGTTCAGTCCGCGGATGCTGCCCGCGGACGGCGGATTCGTCTGGCCGGACGCGGAGCGCGACCTGATCCCCTGCACCTTCACGATCGTCGCGACGAAGGACTGAGCGCATGCGCTGGGAAGACGACGTCGAGGTCGGCCGCTGGATCCGGGAACGGCTGGATCCCGTCATCGGATCCGACATGCACTCGGTCGTGCCGCGCGGGTTCGAGGCGTATGCCCGGATCTTCCATCCGCCCTGGGTGCGGAGCGTGCCGGGCGGAGTCGTGCCCACGCATGACGAGCTGCGCGCGATGCCGGAGGACGAGGAGGCGCGGATCCTCTCCGGGCTCCGCGACGAGCAGGCGACGTGGGCGGACGCGGCCGCGGCGTTCGGCACGGTGCTGCATCCGCTCGCGCAGTGGAACCGGATCGTGCGGACGCCCGAGGGCGAGGACTGGCGCCACCGCCGCGCTCCGAACGGCCGGGAGTTCCACGGGCCGATCGAAGGCGACCTGCCGCCCGCACTCCTCGCCCCCGTCGCCGAGCACCTCGTCGCGCACACGACGACCCCGGACGACGGGTTCGCCGCCGTCTGGGAGGGGCACGGCGGCCTGCTGGGCGGCTTCGGGTCCACCGGTCGCGCCTTCTTGACCTTCACCGACGACCCCGTCCAGGCGCACGCGGCCATGCTCGCCGAGAGCATCCACGATCCGTTCAACAACCCGTACCAGAAGGCGGTCTGGCAGGACGGGATCCTCTCCCGCGAGATCTCCGAAGGCGCCCGTCTCGAACTCCCGCAGCGCGACCATGTGCTCTTCGCCGCGCCGCCGCGCACCTTCGCGGATCCGGACTGGGTGGCCTTCGTCCCCTGGAGCGACAAGATCGCCGAGGAGCGGGGCTTCCCGCCCAGCGCGCTGCATCCGAACCTGATCTGGCCGGCGGATCACGCCTGGATCCTGGTCAGCGAGATCGACTTCGACTCGACGGTCGTCGGCGGATCCCGGGCCCTCATCGCCGCCCTGTGCGCGGACGACCGGCTCGAGGCCCTGCCGATCCCCGAGGGCGCGAACCTGCAGTGGGACGCGGACGACGTGAATCCCTGAGCCGGCCGGATGCGCTCGGTGCGCGTCAGGCCACGGTCCCCCTGGGCACGATCCATCGATGCGAGAACTCCGGCGCGACCCGTGCGACGTTCTCGAAGTCGGCGTCGTAGTGCACGACGGTGACCGTCTGCTGCGCGTGCGAGTGCCGGATCGCCGTCGCCGCGATCTGCAGATCACTCACCCCGACGGAGCGCCCGATCCCTGCCTGGAATGTGAGGGCTCCGACGTCCACGAAGATGCACCGTCATCTCCGGAAAGCAGCGGTCTCGGAATAGCGTGGACGGGTGACCACTCCGCAGCCGGGCGCCGCCGCTCCCTTCGACGCCCGTGCGCTGACCGAACCGGTCGACCGCGCGCGGCTCGCCGCGTGGTCGCGCGAGGCCAGGGCGAGCGGTCAGGGCCCTCGCACGGGCCAGATCGTGCTCTTCCTCGTGGTCGTCCTGTTCATCGCCTTCGTCGGCTTCGGCGTGTTCAGCGTCTTCCTGACGGTCGCGCTCGGCTCCTCCGGCGGCGTGGTGGTGCCGCTGCTGATCCTCGTCGTGGTCGGGCTCGCCGTGTGGGGCGGAATCGCCTGGTGGAACCGTCAGCTCGTGCGGGGCTACCGGCTCGCCGGGTTCGCGAGCGCGAACGCCATGACCTACCTGCCGGAGCTCAAGGATCCGCAGCTGCCGGGGATGCTGTTCGACCTCGGTCACAGCCGCATCGCCACGGATCTGGTGCGCGGCTCCTCACCGCGCTTCGTCGAGTTCGCGAACTTCAGATACACGACCGGCTCGGGCAAGGAGAGCCAGACGCACGAGTGGGGCTACATCGCGATCAAGCTCGACGTGCCGCTGCCCAACATCGTGCTGGACGCCCAGTCCAACAACGGATTCTTCGGATCCAACCTGCCCGCGAGCTACGACGGCCACCAGCGTCTTTCGCTCGAGGGCGACTTCGACCGGTACTTCGCCCTCTACTGTCCGGCCGGCTACGAGCGCGACGCGCTCTACCTGTTCACGCCCGACATCATGGCCCGGTTCATGGACAGCGCGTCGTCGTTCGACGTCGAGATCGTCGACGACTGGCTCTTCCTCTACGCCCAGAAGCGTCAGGTCACCACTCTGGATCCGGCCGTGTGGGCGCAGATGTTCGGCACCGTGGGCGCGGTGCTCACGAAGCTGCAGCAGTGGGCGCGCTGGCGCGACAAGCGCCTGCGCACGGCCACCGGCGGCGACGGCGTCACCGCGCCGGACGAGTCCGGCGCCTCTCCGGCCACCGCCGCGGCGTCGGCCCCGGCTCAGTTCGCCGGGCCGGTCGCGCCGACGCCCGGAGATCCTGCCCAGCCGTGGTCTCCCCCGCCCGGCGTCGCGCCCGGCGGACGCCGGCTCAAGCGCGCCTTCCCCTGGGTGTCGGTGCTGGTGTTCGCCGGCGTCGGGATCGCCTGGCTCGTGTTCCGCCTGGTGCTCGGACACTGACGCGTCGTCTGCTCCGGGGTCGTTGAGCGAGCCGAAGGAGAGACGAAACGCGGCGCTCTCGCAAGAGCACCGCGTTTCGTCTCCGTCGCGCCGGATCGGGGTCGTCGCTCAACGACCCGATCGAGGGCGCGCGTCAGGCCCTGCGGCGTACCGCCTGCCACAGGGCACGGCGCTCGGCCTGCTCGACCGGATCGGGCACCGGGAGGGCCGCCAGCAGCTCCTTCGTGTAGGCGTTCGACGGGTCGTTCAGCACCTGCGCGGTCGTGCCCTGCTCCTGGATCCGGCCGTGCTGCAGCACGATGATCCGGTCGGCGACGGCGTCGATCACGGCGAGGTCGTGGCTGATGAACAGCGATGCGAAACCGAGCTCGGCCTGCAACTGCACGAACAGGTCGAGCACCTTCGCCTGCACCGAGACGTCGAGCGCGCTCGTGGGCTCGTCCGCGATGAGCAGCTTCGGATCCAGGGCCAGCGCGCGGGCGAGCGAGGCGCGCTGGCGCTGTCCGCCGGAGAGCTCGTGCGGGAACCGGTCGCCGAAGTTCGTCGGCAGCCGCACCGCGTCGAGCAGTTCGTCCACGCGGGCACGGGCGACGGCGACGCTCGACGCCTTCCCGTGCACCACGAGCGGCTCGGCGATGCACTCGGCGATCGACAGCAGCGGGTTGAAGCTCGTCGCCGGATCCTGGAACACGAATCCGATCTCGGGGCGCAACGGGGTGAGCTGGCGCTGCTTCACGCCGTTCATCTCCTGGCCGAGCACGCGCAGCGATCCGCCGACGACCGTGGTGAGGCCCACGACGGCGCGACCGATCGTGGTCTTCCCGGATCCGGATTCGCCGACGAGGCCCACGACCTCACCGGGGCCGACGTGGAAATCGACGCCCTTGACCGCGACGACGCCGCCTCGTCCGAAGCGGCCCGGGTAGCCGATCTCACACGCCCGCGCCACGATGAGGCTGCCCTCCGGCGCCTCATCCCGGTCGTCGAGCGAGGACGCCGAAGGCGACCGAGACGAAACGGGATCCGCGGCGTGCGGCGCTCCGTCTCGCTGCGCTCGCTCGACGACCGATGCCCCCAGGGCCGACTTGCCCTGGCCGACGTGCGGCACGGCGGCGAGCAGCTCCCGCGTGTAGTCCTGCTGCGGGTTCGCGAAGAGGTCCCGCACCGCGGCCTGCTCGACGATGTCGCCGCGCAGCATCACGACGACACGGTCGGCGAGGTCGGCGACCACGCCCATGTTGTGCGTGATGAGCACGATCGTCGCGCCGAACTCGTCGCGGCAGGCGCGCAGCAGTTCGAGGATCTCGGCCTGGACCGTGACGTCGAGGGCCGTGGTCGGCTCGTCGGCGATGATGAGCCCGGCGTTCAGCACGAGGGCCATCGCGATCACGATGCGCTGCTTCTGCCCGCCGGAGAACTGGTGCGGGAACTCGTCGACGCGCTTGTCCGGATCCGGGATGCCCACCTTGCGGAGGATCTCGATCGCCTTGGCCTTCGCCTCCTTCTTGGAGAGCCGGCCGTCGTGATGCGCGCGCAGGCCCTCGGCGATCTGCCAGCCGACCGTGTAGACCGGGTTCAGCGCGGTGGAGGGCTCCTGGAACACCATCGCCGCGTCGCGCCCGCGCATCGCGCGCAGCTTGGCCGCCGACGCATGCACCACGTCGGTCTCGCCACCGCGGCCGCGCACGATGACCGCACCCGACATCGTCGCGGTCTCCGGCAGCAGGCCGAGCAGCGCGTTGGCGGTGACGGTCTTGCCGGATCCGGACTCGCCGACGATCGCGAGCACCTCGCCCGCGTGCGCCTGGATGTCGATGCCCTTGACCGCGTCGACGGGGTCGCCGTCGGTCGCGAAGCGCACCTTGAGCCCGCGGATGTCCGCCACGTCGGGCAGGCCGGTGTTCATGGTCGTGCCGGTCATGCCGCACCTCCCGCGCGACGGCGGGTGCGCAGTCGCGGATCGCTCAGGTCGTTCAGGCTCTCGCCGACGAGGGTGATGCCGAGCACCACCAGCACGATCGCGAGGCCGGGGAAGATGGACGTCCACCAGATGCCGCTGGTGACGTCCGCAATGGCGCGGTTCAGGTCGTAGCCCCACTCCGCGGCCGAGGTCGCCTCGATGCCGAAGCCGAGGAAGCCGAGCCCGGCGAGGGTCAGCAGCGCTTCGGAGGCGTTCAGCGTGATCACGACCGGCAGCGAGCGCGTCGAGTTGCGCAGCACATGACGGGTCAGGATCCGCCCGGTCGGCACGCCGATGACCTTCGCCGACTCGACGAACGGCTCGGCGCGCACGCGCACCACCTCCGCGCGGATCACGCGGAAGTACTGGGGCACGAACACGACCGTGATCGAGAGGGCCGTGGCCATGATGCCCGACCACAGGTTCGACTGGCCGCGGCTGATCACGATCGACATGACGATCGCGAGCAGCAGCGAGGGGAACGCGTAGATCGCATCGGCGATCACGACGAGCGTCCGATCCAGCCACCCGCCGAAGTACCCCGACACCAGGCCGAGCGCGATGCCGATGAAGATCGAGCAGGCGATCGCCGCGAGGATCACGAGCAGGGCGGTCTGGGAGCCCCAGATCACGCGGGAGAAGACGTCGAACCCGCTCACGGTGGTGCCGAGGATGTTGGTGGCGCTCGGCGGCTGCTGCGTGCCGAACTTCACTCCGTTCGCGGACTGCTGCGCCCACGAGTACGGGGCGATGAACGGAGCGAGGATCGCGACCAGCACGAAGACGCCGGTGATGACGAGGCCGGCGACGAGCATTCCGCGCTGCAGTCCGACGCTCTGGCGCAGCTGCGAGACCACGGGGAGCCGCTCGCTCCAACGGCGCTTGCGAGGGGCCTGGGCGGCGAGCGCCTCGGTCTTCGGCGTCGGCAGGTCGCGGTGGATCACGGGTTCGGGTGTGTTGTCGATGGTCATCTCAGTACCTCACCCGCGGGTCGATCACGGCGGCGACGATGTCGACGATGAAGTTCGTGACCGCGACGATCACCGCGATCATCACGACGATGCCCTGGACGGCCACGAAGTCGCGGGCCTTCAGGTACTCGCTCAGCATGAATCCGATGCCCTTCCACTCGAAGGTCGTCTCGGTGAGGATGGCCCCCGCGAGCAGCAGCGCGATCTGCAGGCCCATGACCGTGATGATCGGGATGAGGGCCGGACGGAACGCGTGCTTGGTGACCAGGCGGTACTCGCTCACGCCGCGGGAGCGGCCGGAGGTGACGTACTGCTGGCCGAGCGTGCCGATCACGTTCGTGCGGATGAGCCGCAGGAAGATGCCGGCGGTCAGCAGGCCGAGCGCGAGCGCGGGCAGGATCGCGTGCCAGAGCACGTCGAGGATCGCCGGGCCGTTGCCGAGGCGGATCGCGTCGAGCAGGTAGATGCCGGTGGGAGTGCTGACGCCGCTCATCAGCAGCTCGGTCTGGGTGCTCGCGCGCCCGGAGACCGGCATCCAGCCGAGCCACACCGAGAAGACGAGCTTCAGCAGCAGGCCGACGAAGAAGATCGGCGTGGCGTAGGCGAGGATCGCCATGATGCGCAGCGACGCGTCCTGCCACTTGTCGCGGCGGTGCGCGGCGACGAGCCCGAGCGGGATCGAGACCACGAACGCGACGATGAGCGCGTAGATCGCGAGCTCGAGCGTGGCGGATCCGTAGGTCAGCAGCACCGTGGTGACCTTCTGGCCGTCCGTGATGGTGGTGCCGAAGTCACCGTGCAGGATGTTGCCGAGGTATTCGAAGTACTGGATCAGGACCGGCCGGTCGTATCCGGCCTCGTGCACGCGCTGCGCGAGCTGGTCGGCGGGGAGGCGACCGCCGAGGGCCGCGGTGATCGGGTCGCCGGTGACCCGCATCAGGAAGAAGACCAGGGTGATCAGGATGAGGACGGTGGGGATGATCAGCACGAGGCGGATCAGGATGTAGCGCCACAGTCCTCCTCCGGAGGACTTGGGGCGCGTCGCCGCGGGATCTGCGGCGAGGACATCAACGGCCATGGAGAACCTTCGTGAGGAGGGCGGGCGCGGCATTGCGCCCCGGGAACGAAGACGGGGCACCGTCGCGAGTGCGGCGGTGCCCCGTCTGAGGGTGCGCTACTTCGTCAGCGGCGCGTAGCGGAACTTGAACGAGGCGTCGAGCGTGGTGCCGTTGACACCCGTGCCGACGACCGCGACCTGCTTGCCCTGCAGCAGCGGCAGGGTGGACAGGTCCTTCGCGACCATGTCCTGCACCTGTGCGAGGTCGGCCATGCGCTTGTCCTTGTCGGTCTCGGTCTGCGACTTCACGATCAGGTCGTTGACCGCCGTGTTGTCGTAGTGGTTGCCGAGGAAGTTCTTCGTGAGGAAGAACGGCGACAGGTAGTTGTCGGCGTCGGAGTAGTCCGGGAACCAGCCGAGCTGGTAGGCCGGGTACACGTCGGCGGTGCGGTCCTTCGAGTACTGCGTCCACTCGGTGCTCTGCAGGTTGACGGCGAACAGACCGCCCTGCTCGAGCTGAGCCTTGATCGCGGCGTACTCGTCGCCCGAGGAGGGGCCGTAGTGGTCGCCGTTGTACTGCAGGTTCAGCGTGACCGGCGTGGTGACGCCCGCGTCGGCGAGGACCTTCTTCGCCTTGTCGAGCGAGGGTCCGCCGTTGCCGTCGCCGTACATCGACTTCAGCGGCTGGGTCGCGCCGGCCATGCCGTCGGCGACGAAGGAGTACAGCGGGCTGTAGGTGTCCTTGTAGACGTCCTTCGCGATCGCCGCGCGGTCGACGAGGTCGGCCGCCGCCTGGCGGACCGCCTGCGACTTGGCCGGGTCGGCCTCGGGGGTCGTCGCGCCGTAGGGCATCGTGTTGAAGTTGAAGACGATGTAGCGGATCTCACCACCGGGGCCCTCGACCAGCTTGACCTTCTTGTTCTTGCTCAGGTCCTCGGTGTCGGTGGCCGACAGGCTGCGGAAGGCCACGTCGATGTCGCCGTTGCCGACCGCGAGCTTCAGGTTCGACGCGTCCGCGTAGTACTTGACGTTGACCTGGCTGTTGGCGGCCTTGCCCAGCTCGCCCTGGTAACCGGCGTACGGCTTGTAGGAGATGAGCTGGTTCTTCTTGTAGTCGGTGATCTCGTACTGACCGGCGAAGGCCTTGCCCTTGACGATGGTGTCGTCGTCGGTGACCTTGTCGGCCGAGAAGACCTTCTCGTCGACGATGGGGGCTGCGGGGCTCGAGAGGATGAGCGGCCAGATCTGGTCGTTGCCGTTCTTCAGCTTGAAGACCACCGTGGTGGCGTCAGGAGCCTCGGTGGAGTCGAGGTTGCCGAGCAGCGAGGCCGGGCCGTTGGGATCGTTGATCTTGACCATGCGGTCGAAGGAGAACTTGACGGACGCCGAAGTGAGCGGGTCGCCGTTCGCGAACTTGAGGTCCTTCTTGAGCTTCACCGTGTACTCGGTCGGCGAGGTGAACTCGGCCGACTCGGCGATGTCGGGGGTGACCTCCGCCGTGCCGTACTTGCTGTTCATGAGGAACGGGTAGATCTGGTTCATCACCGCGAACGAGCCGTTGTCGTACGAGCCGGCCGGGTCGAGGAACGTGATCTTGTCGGTCGTGCCGACCGTGATCGTGCTGCCGGAGGACCCCCCGGTCGATCCCCCGCCGCCCGTGCTGCTCGTCGCGCAGCCCGCGAGAACGAGGGCCGTGGCGCCGAGCGCGCCGATGGCGAGGCCGAGACGGCCTCGAGTGCTGTGGAATGACATATACACCTCTGTATCGGTTCCGTGGCCGCAGTTCAGCGCGGCCGCAACATCCATGGCCGTCAGGGTTCACGGCGCACGGGACACCCGATTGTAGACACGGCTCGGCGTTTCACGGGAGATCCGACGCCGAGACGTGATGTCGACCGCAGATCTTCCTGCCGCTCCACCGACGCGGATCCGGCTGGCCCGGGAGCCCGGGATCCCGCGCTATTCCGGGACGTGCGGGAACTGGCGGGCGTAGTCCTCCTTGAGCACCGCGAGATGCAGCCACGCCTCGGTGTGGGACACCCCGGGCAGCGAGCGCAGCTGCTCGAGACCGGCATGCAGCGCCCCGGGCGTGGGCTCCACGAACGTGATGACGGCGTCGAAGCGGCCGATCGTGCGCGCGGCGAAGTCCACGCCGGGCCAGGTGCGCACGATCGAGAGCACGGCGTCGTCGTCGCCGAGCAGGCTGAGCCCCACGCCCATCGACTGCCTCCGGTGGGCCGGGCCGCGGGCCTCCACGGCGCCGATCTGGATGACGTGCGCGGCACGGAGCCGCTGCACCCTCGTCGCCACCGCCGAGGGCGAGAGTCGGACGACCTCGCCGAGCGCCCGGAAGCTGATCCGTCCGTCCTCCTGCAGCAGCTCGATCAGGGCGGTGTCGGTCTCGTCCAGCACGACGTCGCCGCGGTAGCTCGACACGAACGGGCCCTTGACGACCGAGGTGTAGACGAGGGTGCTCACGTCCAGCACCTGCGGGATCGCCCTGATGTCCTCGATCACCGCGTGCAGTTCGGACATCGTGCCCAGGCGCACCTCTGCCACGAGGTCGTAGACGCCGCCGATCGCCGACACGAACACGGTCTCCTCCCGCGCCTGGAGCGCAGCGGCGACCCCGGCGCTCGCGCCGGCGGTGCGGATCGAGACATGCGCGATCACGTGCTGCCCGAGGAAGAACGGATCGACCGCGCCGATGATCCGGATCGTCTTGTCGCCCAGCAGCAGGCGCAGCCGGGACGCCACCGCGGTCCTCGTCTGGCCGAGGTCGACGGCGAGCGAGCGGATGCTCGCGCGCCCGTCCTCGCGGAGCGCGCGGATGAGTTCTGCATCGAAATCGGTCATGATTCAGGCGATCCCCGACTTTCCCGGTTTGGATTCCGTATTTGTCACAATCGCAGTCATGATCCCGGGATTGACGTGGAACGGAATCAGGATGCGAACTCTCGCGAACATTACTTCAGTCGGGGTCCATTCGCACGCAACTTTTGACATTGCGCAGGTGCAGATCCGGCCCTAGCATCCTTCGCATCCCTGACACCGCAAAGGAGCGGGCATGACCTCCACCCACGCAAAGGCCCGGCGCGCCGGGCTCGCGGCCTTCGTCGGCACCACGATCGAGTGGTACGACTTCTACGTCTACGCCACGGCGGCCGCCCTCGTGTTCGGCCCGCTGTTCTTCCCCAGCAAGGATCCGCTCGCGGAGACCTCGGCGGCATTCGCCACCTTCGCCGTGGCCTTCCTCGTCCGCCCCATCGGCGGGATCCTGTTCGGCCACATCGGCGACAAGCTCGGCCGTCGGGTCTCGCTCGTCATCACCCTGCTGCTCATGGGCGCCTCGACCGTGCTCGTCGGGTGCCTGCCCACCTACGAGAACGTGGGCATCCTCGCCCCGATCCTGCTGATCCTGCTGCGTGCGCTCCAGGGACTCGCGGTCGGCGGCGAGTGGGGCGGCGCCGTGCTCATGAGCGTCGAGCACGCGCCGGAGAAGTCGAAGACGTTCTACGGCGGCTTCACCCAGCTCGGCAACCCGGCCGGCGCCCTGCTCGCCTCCGGCATCTTCGCGATCATGTCGCGCGGTGGAGACGACTTCATCCGCAACGGCGGGTGGCGGATCCCCTTCCTGCTCTCGATCGTGCTCATCGCCGTCGGTCTCTGGGTGCGCTACCGCGTCGAGGAGTCGCCCGTCTTCGAGGAGAAGATCGAGGGCCGCAAGCAGTCGATGCCGCTCGCCTTCGCGCTCCGCGCCAACTGGCGTCCGATCCTGCTCGGCATCGGCATCCTGCCGATCTCGACGGGCGGGTACTACCTGGCCACGACCTTCGCGACCGCCTACGCGACGGGGGCGCCGATCTCGATCAGCGAGCAGGTGATCCTCGACGCGATGACCATCGCCTCCTTCGTGGAGTTCGTGGTGACGCTTCCGGTCGCGTGGCTCGGCGACAAGTGGGGCCGCAAGAACGTCATGTACATCGGCCTGCTCACCTCCGTGCTGACCTTCACGCCGTTCCTGCTGCTCATGCCGGGCCGGGTCGAGCCGCTCATCTTCCTCTTCGCCTCGCTCGTGCGCATCGCGATGAGCGCGACCTATGCGCCGATCGCCGCGATCCTCGCGCAGATGTTCCGCCCGCAGGCGCGCTACACGTCGATCGCGCTCTCCTACGGCGTCGGCGCGGCGGTCTGGGCCGGGTTCTCCCCGTGGTTCGCGACCCAGCTCGTCGCCTGGACGGGCAGCATCTGGTCCGTCATCGCGATGTTCGTCGGCATGGCCGTGCTCGCCGGCATCTGCACCAGGCTGGCTCCCCAGCACTCCGACGAGGCCCCCGTCACGTCCTCCTTCACCGCCCGCACCGACACCACCGCGAACAGGCTGCCATGAGAAAGCTCGTCCCCTTCGACCAGTCCCGCCAGACGACCCCCCGGCTCGTCCTCGCCCGCGCGATCCACCTGCTCGACCCCTCCGCCACGACCGTGACGGCGATGCTCGTCGATCGCGGGCGGATCCTCGCCACCGGCTCGCCCGCCGAGTGCGCGGCCGCGGCCGAGGGTGCCGGGCTGACGCCGGAGCGGGTCGACCTCGGCGAAGCCACGGTCGTACCGGGCTTCATCGATGCGCACGCGCATCCCCTCATGTACGGCCAGATGATGACGTGGGTGGACTGCGGCCCGGAGAAGGCCGGGAGCATCCCCGAGATCGTCGCGCTGCTGCAGGAGGCGGCCGCCGCGCTCCCTGCGGGGCGCCCGGTGCGCGGCTACGGCTACGAGCACCGCAACCTCGCCGAGCAGCGCCACCCTACCCGGTTCGAGCTCGACCAGGTCGCGACCGACCGCGAGGTGTATCTCATGAACGCCTCCGGGCACGGCGGGGTCGTGAACTCCTACACGCTGGAGCGCAGCGGGATCGACCGCGGCACGCCGAACCCCGCGGGCGGCGAGTTCTTCCGCGACGCCGATGGCGAGCTCACCGGCGAGCTCTCGGACGCGGCCTGCAACATCCTCACCGGCGTGCACGGCGTGAAGGTCGGCCACCACGGCCCCAACTTCCACCTCGCGGATGAGCCGGAGGAGCACCTGCGTCAGCTCGACGTCGCGACCTCCCGCTTCCTCGCGGGCGGCGTCACCGCGATCGGCGACGCGCAGGTGAGCCGCCGCGAGTTCGACATGTACCTGCGACTCGCGCAGGCCGGACGGCTGCCGCTGCGGGTGTCGATGTACCTGCTCTCGCACCTGCTCGACGAGGCGCTGGAGATGGGGCTCGTCGGCCAGTTCGGCAACGCCCACCTCAGCTTCGCCGGCATCAAGTTCTACGCCGACGGCACCCTCGGCGGCTGGACCGCGTACTTCCCCGACGGCTATGTGGGCGACCCCTGCCGCACCGGGCAGCTGTACCACGAGCCCGCCGAGTACGCCGCGCTCATCCGGCGCGCGCACGCGGCCGGGCTGCAGACCGCGACGCACGCCCAGTCGCCCACGGCGATCGAGATGGTCGTCTCGGCGATCGAGGCCGCCCTCGCGGAGCATCCCGACGACGACGCGCGTCACCGGATCGAGCACTGCGGGCTGCCCACCCCCGCGCAGATCGCGCGCATGGCGACGGCCGGGATCCGCCCGGTCAATCAGCCCCAGCACTATTACAACTGGGGCGAGGGCGTCGAGGAGGCGATCGGAACACCCGGCGAGCGCTTCAACCCGCTGGGCGAGTTCGAACGTGCCGGGGTTCCGGTCACGATCTCGTCCGACGCCCCCGTCGCCGACCCGATCCCGCTCGAGGCGATCCAGGCGGCCGTGACCAGGGTCACCCGCCGCGGCCACCGCCTCGGTCCGGACGACCTGCGGATCTCGGCCCTCTCCGCCCTGCGCGCGCACACGATCGAGGGCGCCGTCTCGCTCGGCCGCGAGGACGACCTGGGCAGCCTCGAGGTCGGCAAGCTCGCCGACTTCGTCGTGCTGGACGAGGATGTGCTCGAGGCGGATCCCGAGCGGATCGGTCGCATCCGGGTGCTCGAGACCTGGGTCGACGGCGAGCCGCGGCACCGCGCGGCCTGAGGGGACGAACAGATGACGAACGAGACCGACCCGTACGCCGACACCGCCGGCCGCGCCGTCCTGGAGACGATCCGCGGCTACGGGGTGAGCGCCGTGTTCGGGATCCCCGGCACGCACAACCTGGAGTTCTACCGCCCGCTCGCCGACCTGGGGTTCCGGGTCGTGACGAACCGGCACGAGCAGGGATCCGGCTACGGCGCCGATGGCTGGGCGCAGCAGACCGGACTCCCCGGCGTCGTGATCACCACCTCCGGTCCCGGACTGCAGAACGCGATGAGCGCCGTGGGAACGGCGTTCTGCGAGTCGCGTCCGCTGATCGTGCTCTCCCCCGGCGTCGCCCGCGGTGCGGAGTTCGCCGATGTCGGCACCCTGCACGAGACCAAGGACGCTTCCGCGATGGTCGGCGCGATCGCCGAGTGGTCGCGCCGCGTCGGCTCGGCCGCGGAGGCGGTCGCAGCCGTGCACGACGCGTTCGCACTGTTCCGCACCGGACGCCCGCGGCCCGTGCACATCGAGGTTCCGCTGGACGTGCTCGAAGCTCCGGCCGGCGTTCCCGCGGCGGACCGCCTGCCCCGTCCCCTTCCCGCCGCCGACGGCGGAGACGCGGAGGCGGTCGCCGAAGCCGCCGCCCTGCTCGGGGCGGCGCAGCGGCCGGTCATCGTCGCGGGCGGTGGTGCGACCCGTGCCGCCGCTGCGCTCACCGCTCTCGCCGAACGCCTCGGCGCCCCCGTGCTCACCACTCTCAACGGCAAGGGCGCGGTCGACGAGCACCATCCACTGGCGCTCGGCGCGAACCTGCGCCTCGCGGCGGCCCGCGCGGTCGCCGAAGACGCCGACGTGCTCCTGGTCGTGGGATCCAAGCTCGGCGAGGCCGAGCTGTGGGCGCCGCGGCTGGAGGCGCGCGGCGCCGTGGTGCGGGTGGACATCGCTGCGGCGCAGCTCGCGAAGAACCTGGACCCCGCGGTCGGGATCCGCGGCGACGCCCGCGCGGTCCTCGAGCGGATCCTGGACGCCCTGCCTCCCGTCGCGCCGCGCACGCCTGCGCTCGACGTCGTCCGTGCCGAGATCCTCCGGGAGATCCGGGACGCCGCTCCGACGACCGTCGCCCTCGCCGAGGAGATCGCCGCGGCGCTGCCCGACGACGCGATCGTCGCGGGCGATTCGTCGCAGATCGTCTACCTCGCGCTCGCGAACGTGCTCCGCCGCTCCGGCCCGCACGCGCTCCTCTACACGCCCACGTACGCGACGCTCGGGTACGGCCTCCCCGCGGCGATCGGCGCTCGCGTCGCACAGCCGGAGCGCCCCATCGTGGCGGTCGTCGGCGACGGCGCGCTCATGTTCGCCGTCAACGAGATCGTGACGGCGGTCGAGCAGCGCCTCGACCTGACGATCGTGTGCGTCGACAACGGCGGCTACGCAGAGATCCGCCAGAACGAGGTGGATCGCGGGATGACCCCGGTGGGGGTCGACCTCGTGCAGCCGGACTGGGCCGCCTTGGCGCGGGCCTTCGGCGCCCAGGGCGAACGGGTCGCCGCCGGCGACGACCTCGCCCCCGCGATCCGCGCCGCGATCGCCGCCGGCGGCGTCCGGCTCGTGCACGTCGTGCAGCCCGCCCCGTCCCATTCCCCGGAAGAACAGAAGGACCGTGCATGACCACTCCGATCGGCCCCGTCGATGCCTCCCTCACCCCCCGCTATGCGGGCTTCGCAACCTTCGCCCGCCTGCCGCGGCTGGAGGAGGTCGAGCGCGCCGACATCGCCGTGGTGGGGGCCCCGTTCGACTCGGGCGTGAGCTACCGCCCCGGCACGCGGTTCGGTCCCTCGCACGTGCGCGAGTCCTCGCGTCTGCTGCGCCCGTACAACCCGGCCCAGGACTTCTCCCCCTTCGCGCGCACCCAAGTCGTCGATGCGGGCGACATCGCCCTCAACCCGTTCGACATCACCGAGGCCGTCGAGGAGACCGACCGGGCGGTGACCGCCCTCCGCGAGCGTGCATCCCGCATCGTCACGATCGGCGGGGACCACACCCTCGCGCTGCCGCTGCTGCGCTCGGTCGCCCGCACGCACGGGCCGGTCGCCGTGCTGCACTTCGACGCGCACCTGGACACCTGGGACACCTACTTCGGCGCGCCCATCACGCACGGCACCCCGTTCCGCCGCGCGAGCGAGGAAGGCCTCATCGACATGACCGCGAGCTGCCACGTCGGCACGCGCGGCCCGCTCTACGACAAGAGCGACCTCGAGGACGACGCCCGCCTCGGATTCTCGATCGTGACCAGCGAGGCGATCGAGGAGCACGGCGTCGAGGCCGCGATCGAGCGGATCCTGACCCGCATCGGCGACGCACCGCTGTACGTCTCGATCGACATCGACGTGCTCGACCCCGCGCATGCGCCGGGTACCGGGACGCCGGAGGCCGGCGGCCTCACCAGCCGTGAGCTGCTCCGGATCCTGCGGAGCCTGCGCGACACGAACATCGTGGGCGCGGACGTCGTCGAGGTCTCGCCCGCCTACGACCACGCGCAGATGACTGGTATCGCGGCGAGCCACGTCGTCTACGAGCTCATCACCCTGCTGGCGATGCAGATCGACCGCACCCGCTGACTTCCGCGGTATCGGGGGCCGTCCGTCGTTTCGACGGCGGCCCCTGATCCGTTCAGGCCAGGGCGAAGTGCTCCAGCTCGGCCTGATCGAGCATCCGCGAGCGGGTCAGGAACCTCTTGCCGGTCGGCGACTCGACGCTGAAGCCGGATCCGCGCCCGTCGACGACGTCGATCGTGAGGTGCGTGTACTTCCAGTACTCGAACTGCGACCCGGACATGTAGACCGGCACCGTCTCGTCGAGACCGATCTCGAGGTCGCCCAGCAGCACGTCGCCGGATCCGGTCAGGAACATCCCGACCGGATAGCACATGGGTGCGGAGCCGTCGCAGCAGCCCCCGGACTGATGGAACATCAGCGGACCGTGCTGCGCGGTGAGCGTGCGCAGCAGCGCCGCCGCTTCCGCCGAGACGTCGACGCGGTGGAACTCGGGCATCACCCGCTCCTCTCGTATGCCCCACCGGTCGTTGAGCGACGCTTCGACTCGCTCAACGACCGGTGGGGGGACGGATCCGGATCAGAAGAAGCCCATCGGCCCTTCGGCATAGGAGACGAGGAGGTTCTTCGTCTGCTGGTAGTGGTCGAGCATCATCTTGTGGTTCTCACGGCCCACGCCCGACTGCTTGTACCCGCCGAACGCGGCGTGCGCCGGGTACTGGTGGTAGGTGTTGGTCCAGACGCGACCCGCTTCGATCGCACGGCCGGCCCGGTAGGCCGTGTCACCGCTGCGGCTCCACACTCCGGCGCCGAGCCCGTAGAGCGTGTCGTTCGCGATCGAGATCGCGTCATCGAAGTCGGAGAAGCTCGTGACCGACAGCACCGGTCCGAAGATCTCCTCCTGGAAGATCCGCATGTCGTTGGTGCCCTCGAACACGGTCGGGGCGACGTAGTACCCCTCGCTGAGGTCGCCGCCCAGGTCGACCCGCTCTCCTCCCGTGAGGAGCTTCGCGCCGCCCTGCTTCCCGATGTCGATGTAGCTGAGGATCTTCTCGAGCTGGTCGTTCGACGCCTGTGCGCCGATCATCGTGGTGAGATCCAGCGGGTTGCCCTGTACGACCTTCTTCACGCGCTCCAGGCCGTCGGCGAGGAGGCCGTCGTAAATCGAGCGCTGGATGAGCGCGCGCGACGGGCAGGTGCACACCTCGCCCTGGTTCAGCGCGAACATCGTGAAGCCCTCGAGCGCCTTGTCGTAGTACGGGTCGGCGGTCGAGCTCGCGACGTCCTCGAAGAAGACGTTCGGACTCTTGCCTCCGAGTTCGAGCGTGACGGGGATGAGGTTCTGCGAGGCGTACTGCATGATCAGGCGGCCCGTCGTGGTCTCGCCGGTGAAGGCGACCTTCCGGATCCTCCTGTGCTGCGCCAGGGGAGCTCCGGCCTCGATGCCGAAGCCGTTGACGATGTTCACGACGCCGGCGGGCAGCAGGTCGCCGATGATCTCGAACAGGAACAGGATCGACGCGGGCGTCTGCTCGGCCGGCTTGATCACCACGCAGTTGCCCGCGGCGAGCGCCGGGGCGAGCTTCCACGTCGCCATGAGCAGCGGGAAGTTCCAGGGGATGATCTGACCGACCACGCCGAGCGGCTCGTGGAAGTGGTAGGCGACGGTGTTCTCGTCGAGCTGGCTGATCCCGCCCTCCTGCGCGCGCAGCACGCCGGCGAAGTAGCGGAAGTGATCGACGGCGAGCGGGATGTCGGCCGCGAGCGTCTCGCGCACGGGCTTGCCGTTCTCCCAGGTCTCGGCGATCGCGATCGCCTCGAGGTTCTGCTCGATCCGGTCGGCGATCCGGTTCAAGACGTTGGCGCGCTCCGTCGGGCTGGTCTTGCCCCAGCTCGCGAACGCCTGCCAGGCGACGTCGACGGCGCGGTCGATGTCCTCGCTCGTGCCGCGTCCGACCTCGGTGAACGGCTTGCCGTTGACGGGGCTGATGTTCTCGAAGTACTGCCCCTTGACGGGTTCGACGAACTCGCCGCCGATGTAGTGCCCGTAACGCGGGCGGTAGTTCGCGAGCGCGCCCGGCTGCCCCGGGGCTGCATAGGCGGTCGACACGCTCTCCTCGATGATGGTCATCGCGTCTCCTTCGACGTTCCGCGGCCGCATCGCCGCGCGGGTGGATGTGTGCCTCGACGGTAGGCGCGCGGAGGTTGCACCCCGGTGCGTCACGTTGCAACGGGTTGCAGACGCTGCCCCTCTCGGGGTCGGGGCGACGTCGCGACCCGAGGGTCAGGCCTGCTCCAGGCGCTCGATCCGGCCGACCAGGCCCGCCCGCTTCGGCGAGCGCGCGGGCAGGAGCTCCAGGCAGAGCCGCAGGATCTCGGCGTCCTCGGATCCCTCGGGGATCTCCGCGTACGACAGCAGCACGTCGACGCTCGCCTCGGTGCGCATCGTCTCGCGCAGGGTCGAGCGCACGGTCTCGCGGTACTCCTCCACCCCGGGGGCGGTCGAGTCGGGCAGCACGGGGCCGCGGTAGGCGGAGAGCGCCACGCGGTGCGCCCCGCGGTCGAGCAACGACAGCACGTCCTGCGCGTCGGTCTCCAACGGCACCGGCAGGCGGTAGGGGCGCGACTCGGGCACGAGTGCGGGCCAGATCCGCTCCAGCGCCTTCCGCAGGCGCACCATCTCCGGCCGCAGCGTGTCGGCCGAGGATCCCTCGCCGTAGACCAGCTCGGCGAGGCGCTCGACCGACAGACCCTGCCGGTGCACGGCGAGCAGCAGCAGGATCTCGGCATGCCGCGCGCTGAGCGCGACGGACCGTTCACCATCGCCCGAAGAGACCTCGAGTCTGGCCCGATCCCTGCCCAGCACCCGCAGGGCCGCACGTTCGGGTACAGGGCGACGCCGTGGGGCCGGGGCGAGGGCGGCCGGCTCGGCCCTGGCCCGCAGCCGCGCCACGAGCAGCTCGGCCTCGACGGCGCGAGCCGTGGCGTCGACCAGCATGCGCGCCTGCGGGCTCGCCGCCTCGGCCCCGCCCGTCACGTCGATCACGCCCAGGATGCGACGGTCCTCCGGATCGAACACGGGTGCGGCGGTGCACGACCACGGCTGCACGAGTCGGTTGTAGTGCTCGGCGCCGTGGATCTGCACGGAGGCGCCCAGCTCGAGCGCGGTGCCGGGAGCGGAGGTGCCCACCGCGCGCTCCGACCAGTTCGCGCCCTCGACGAAGCCCATCTCGCCGGACAGGATCCGCTGGTTCAGATCGCCCTCGACCCAGAGCAGCCGCCCCGCGTGGTCGCCGACCGCGACGATGACGCCCGCATCGTCGACGGAACCGGGCAGCAGCAGGGCGCGGATCGTGTCCATCGCACCCGCGAGCGGATGCGCGCGCCGATAGGCGTCGAGGGCGTCCGCGGTGAAGTCGAGCGGCGGGAGACCTTCCGCACCGACCCGCTGGCGCCAGGACCTCTCCCACGACTCCCGCACGAGCGAGCGCACGTTCTGCAGCCGGCCGTCGTCGATGTTGCCCGCGACGAGCTCCTCGTGCGCACGCTCGATGAGCAGGCGCGACGCCGCAGGCGCGTGGTCGCGAGAGGGCTGCCAGCCAGAGGACACAGGGTCTCCGATCATCGGCGACGGAGTGGGTCCAGTGTACGACCGCGATTCCGCTCCCCGACTGTGCCGCTCTCGGCACTACTGCGCTTCACGTGGTAGTGTGCGGAGCGACGCAGCCACGGGGCCGTGGCGGAGGAGGCGGAATGGATACGACGCAGCTGCTCAAGGGCGTGCTGGATCTCGCAGTGCTCGCCGTCGTGCGCGATGAGGACGGATACGGCTACGACATCGTGCGGCGCCTCCGCGACGCCGGGATCGGCGACGTCGGCGACGCTTCGGTCTACGGGACGCTGCGCCGCCTCTATTCGGGCGGAGCGCTCTCGAGCTATGTGGTGCCCTCCGACGGCGGGCCGCACCGCAAGTACTACGCGATCACCGGGCAGGGCAAGCACATGCTCGACGAGCAGATCGCGACGTGGTCGCACTTCGCCGTGGCGATGTCCGGCCTGCTCGCCCCGCACGTCCCGCCCTCCGCCGCTGCCGCCCCTCTCGCGGACGCCGCTCCGCCCGGATCCGACGCGGCCTCCGGCGCCGCAGCACCCGCCCTGTTCCATCCCCCCGCCGAACCCACCGGGATCCTCTCCGAAGGAGCGCAGCGATGAACGAGACCACCCTGACGGCCGCGGAACGGATCCGCGCGTTCGCCGACGCCGTCCGCGCCCAGCTCGCGGACCTGCCCGCCGACGAGGTCGACGACCTCGTCGAGGGCCTCGTCGGAGACCTCACCGATCAGGCCGCCGATCATGACGGCGCGATCGAGCTGGGCGATCCGGCTGCGTACGCCGAGGAGCTGCGTTCGGCGGCAGGTCTGCCGGAGCGCGGCCCGCTCGCCGCGGAGACGAAGACGCCATGGCACGAGCGCATCGCCGCGAGGGCGGGGCGAGCAGCGGGGCGGATCCGATCCTCGGCGTTCGGCGCCTGGCTGCTGGATCTGCTGATCGCCTTGCGCCCGGTGTGGTGGGTGCTGCGCGGCCTGGTGCTGGCCGCGCTGGTCCTCCTCCCCGCAGGTCTCGGTCCCCGAACGCTCACCGGATACTCCGGCATGCCGGCCCAGGTGTACACCTGGGCACTGGTCGTCCTGTTCGCGCTCGTCAGCGTGCAGTGGGGGCGTGGACGTTGGCTCCCCAAGAACTGGCTGCGGCACGTCCGGGTCGTCGCGAGCATCATCGCGCTCCTCGCGATGCCCGCACTCTTCGGGTACTTCACCACGATCGTCGTCAACTCGACCAGCGTGCGCGACTACTCGTATGAGGCCCCACGCGGCCTCCTCCTGGATGGCGCCCAGATCGGCAACCTTTTCGTCTACGACCGGGACGGGAACCCCATCACCGGTGCGCAGCTCTACACCGACAAGGGGACCCCGGTGAACCTGTACGGATCCGACAGCGCCGACCTCAGCAACGGCGTCAATGGCCCCTGGCAGTCCGCCGACATGGTCACGGTGCCGTTCCGCGACAACCAGGGCCGCCCGATCTGGAACATCTATCCGCTGCATGTCGCGCAGTACGAGCCCTCGGGCGCGGCGGACACCATCGGGGATTATGTGGATGCGAAGCCGCCGTTCCTGCGAGCTCCCGCTCGGATGATCGCGATACCCGAACCTTCGCCCGGGGCGACGAACCCCGCGACGTCCGGCACCGCAACCCCGACCCCGCAGCCGTCCGTGGCCGCGCCGACCCCGACCCCCACCCCGGCGGGTTGAGCGATGGCCGCGCCGCGGATCGTCTCGATCGATCTCACCCACCTCGTGGAGGCCGCGCTGCGCGGCGAGCACCCCGGCGAGGCCCGCGACCGGGAGGAAGACGGACCGGTCGCGGCGGACCGGGATCCGCGGATCCCCGGGCTGCGCTGAGCCTCAGCCGCGCGCTGCCCACCAGTCGCGCAGGCGCTGCTCGGCGGCCTCGGGGCCGATGAGGCCCTCGTCGAGGCGCAGCTCGAGCAGGTACCGGTACGCCTCGCCCACCTCTCGACCCGGGGCGATGCCGAGGATGCGCTGCACGTCGTTGCCGTCGAGCTCGGGGCGGATCGCGTCGATCTCCTCCTGCTCGCGCAGGGTCGCGATCCGCGCCTCGATGTCGTCGTAGGCCGCGGCGAGGCGACCGGCCTTGCGCTTGTTGCGCGTGGTGACATCGGCGCGCGTGAGGATGTGCAGCCGTTCGAGCTGGTCGCCGGCGTCGCGGACATACCGGCGGACGGCCGAGTCGGTCCACGCGCCCTCGGCGTAGCCGAAGAAGCGCAGGTGCAGCTCGATGAGCTTCGCCACCGCGTCGGTCGACTCCTTGTCGAACCGCAGGGCCTGCAGTCTCTTGCGTGCCAGCCGGGATCCCACCACGTCGTGGTGGTGGAAGCTCACGACGCCCCCCGGCTCGAGCTTGCGGGTGCGCGGCTTGCCGATGTCGTGCAGCAGCACCGCCAGACGCAGCACGGCATCCGCCGGCTCGTCCGGGTGGCGGGCGTGCTCAAGCGCGATCGCCTGCTCGAGCGCGGTCAGGGAGTGCTCGTAGACGTCCTTGTGATGGTGGTGCTCGTCGATCTCGAGTCGGAGCGCGCTCACCTCGGGCAGGAACTCGTCGACGAGTCCGGTCTCGACGAGCACGCGGATCCCGCGCACCGGATCGTCGGACTGCAGCAGGCGGATCAGCTCCGATTGGATGCGCTCCGGGCTCACGATGCTCAGCGTCGACCGCAGCTCGGCCATCGCGGCCAGCGTGGCGTCCTCGATGCGGAAGCCGAGCTGCGCGCTGAAGCGGGCGGCTCGCAGCATGCGCAGCGGATCGTCGCCGAAGCTCACCTCCGGAGCGGTCGGGGTGCGCAGGAGGCCCGCGAGCAGATCCTCCACTCCCCCGGTCGGATCCACGAGCTTCTGCTGCGGCACCAGGAACGCCATGGCGTTGACCGTGAAGTCGCGGCGCACGAGGTCGCCGTGGATGTCATCGCCGAACGAGACGACGGGCTTGCGGGTCACGCCGTCGTAGGCGTCGGCGCGATAGGTCGTGATCTCGACCTGTTCGGCGGGACCATCGGGCGACGGCACCCTGGCGCCGATCGTGCCGAACTCGCGCCCGATGTCCCACTGCGTGGTCGAGATCGGCGTGACGATGCGGAGGATGTCGTCGGGACGCGCGTTCGTGGTGAAGTCGAGGTCGTGCGTGGGACGGCCGAGCAGCGCGTCGCGCACCGGACCGCCCACCACGGCGAGGTCGAACCCGGCGTCGGCGAACGCCGTGGCCAGGGTCCGCACGACCGGATTCTCGGCGAGGGCGCCCAGGCGCGCGAGAGAATCGGCCATGTTGAGCATGGTCTCAAGGGTACCGGGGCGGGCTCGCCCCGATACGTCAGAAGGTCGGGCCGGTCGAGCCGGGGAACGGCGTGCCGCCCGCATCCCGGATCGCCTGCTGCTGGGCCTTGATCTGCCGCACGATCGCGGTGCTGAGGACCAGCGATCCGATCAGCGCGAGCGCCACGAGGATCCAGACGCCGACGTCGGGATCGACGAGGTTCAGGACATAGATCACGATGACCGCACCCGCCAGCAGCGCACCTTCGATGCAGGCGAACGCCACGAACATGCGGGAGCGCTTGCGGGCGAACTCCTCGGAGATGCGGCGCACCTGCGCCTCGGTCGAGTAGTCGGTCATGTCCGACAGCGTAGGCGAGGGGCGGGCATCGTCGTGATGCCCGCCCCTCGAGGCCTGCGCCTGGACTCAGACCGGGTCGCCCTGCACCGGGCCCTCGGTGTTCGGCTTCCAGCCGAGCGCCGGCGCCACGTGCTCGGCGAAGGCCTGCAGCACGTGCAGGTTGTACTCGGGCCCGAGCTGGTTCGGGATCGTCAGCATGAGGGTGTCGGCCGCCATCACGGCCTCGTCCTGCTTCAGCTGCGAGATCAGCACGTCGGGCTCGGCCGCGTAGGTCTTGCCGAACGTGGAGCGGAACCCGTCGATCACGCCGATCTGGTCCCCGTTCTCCTCGCTGCGCAGCCCGAAGTACGCCCGATCCTGATCGCTGATGAGCGGGAACACGCTGCGGCTCACCGACACCCGGGGGGTGCCGGTGTGGCCGGCGTCCTTGTACGCGGCGCGGAAGAGGTCGATCTGCTCGCGCTGCAGCTCGTGGAAGGGCTGGCCGGTCGCCTCCGTGACGAGCGTCGAGCTCATCATGTTGAGGCCCTTCCGGCCGGTCTCCTCGGCGGTCGCGCGGGAGCCGGATCCCCACCAGATGTGGTCGCGCAGGCTCTCGGAGCGCGGTTCGACCGGGAGGTAGCGGCCTTCGCCGACCATCCGCGGATCGCCGGGCGCGACGCCGGCGCCGTCGATCGCCTCGAGGAACAGGTCGAACTTGTCGCGGGCGAGCACGCTGCCGCGCTCGCGATCCTCCTCGTCCACGTAGCCGAACGTCTCATAGCCGCGCAGCGCGGTCTCGGGTGAGCCGCGGCTCACGCCGAGGGCGATCCGGCCGTCGGCGATGAAGTCGAGGGCGGCGGCCTCCTCCGCGAAGTACAGCGGGTTCTCGTACCGCATGTCGATCACGCCGGTGCCGACCTCGATGCGCTTCGTGGTCGCGGCCATCGCGGAGAGCAACGGCATGGGCGAGGCGGCCTGGCGTGCGAAGTGGTGCACGCGCACGTAGGCACCGTTCACGCCGATCTCATCCGCGCCCTGCGCGATCTCGATGGTCTGGTGCAGCATCTCCCCGGCCGTGCGGGTGACGGATCCGGGCACGTTCGCGTAGTGCCCGAAGGACAGGAATCCGAAAGCCTTCATGATTCATTCAAACGCATGGACTGTGCCTCACATTCCCCGGTTCCTCGATCCGCGAGACTCCAACTCCGCGACGAGACTGCACTGCAGAACCGCAGTCTCGTCGCCCAATTGGAGTCTCGCGGATCTGGGTCATCGGATCTGGGTCATCGGTCGGCGGGGATCAGGAAGCCGTCCGTGACGAGGACGCGCAGGCGCGGCTCGAGGTCCGCCCAGAGGTCGACGAGGGGGACCTCGAAGAGGTCGGCGAGCGCGGCCGCGATCTGCGTGACGCTGAGATCGCCGTCGCACGCGCCCACGAAGCCGGCGAGAGCGGGGTCGACCGAGATCGTGCGCCCGAAACCACCGCCCTGGCGCAGCTCGATCACACTCGGCGCCTCCTGGCCCGGCATGTGATGGCGGGCCTCGGTCACATCCGCGGCCACCAGCAGTACGTCCGGGATCCCCTCGGCGAGCGCGTCGTGCCCGGCGAGGCCGTCGCGGAACGCTCTGCCGACGCTCGTCACCGGCTGCGGAACCGTCTCGAACCGGCGGAGCGGCGCGGCGGCGGTCTCGCCCCTCTCCAGAACCGCAGGTCTGCGGATCAGGACGTACCCGAACCCGATCTCGGTCACGCCGCGGGCGGCGAAGTCCGCCAGCCACGCATCCAGGAGCGGCTCGAACGCGGCATCCCTGGGCGTCGTGCCGCCGTCGCGGATCCACAGCTCCGCATATCCGAGCGGCGACAGCGTCTCCCGCTGCACGACCCAGGCGTCCAGCTCCGGTGCGATCCACGACTCCAGACGGCGGATCCCTCGCGCGGATCCGAGGGACTCCCAGTTGCCGAGGAGCTGCGCGGATCCGCCGGGGACGAGATGAGCCGGAGCCTGCGTGACGAACGCCTCGACGAGCGCGTCGCCCACGAGTCCGCCATCGCGATACTCGTACTCGGGCACGCCGGCGCCGCGCGGCGTGATCACGAACGGCGGATTCGACACGATGAGCCCGAAGCTCTCCCCGGCCACCGGCTCGAACATGCTGCCCTGGCGGAACTCGATGTTGCGGACGCCGGCGAGCATCGCGTTGAGCTCGGCATAGGCGAGGGCGCGCGCGGAGATGTCCGTCGCGATGACGGTTCCGGCGTGCCGCGCGACGAGCAGCGCCTGTATTCCGCAGCCCGTACCGAGGTCCAGGGCGCGCTCGACCTCGACCGGCATGACGAGCGACGCGAGGGTGCGGGAGGCGCCGCCGACGCCCAGCACGTGGTCGGGCGGCAGCGCGCCGCCCCCGTCCAGGTGGTGCAGGGCGAGCTCGTCGAGGTCGCTCGCGATCCACCACTCCCCGACACCGTCGGCGTCGACGAACGACTGGGGTCGGATCAGGGCGGCCGGCACCACGCGCCCGTCCTCGCGATAGCCGAGGCCCAGGGACTCGAGGCCCTCCAGCCCGGTACGAGCGAGCGCTGCGGCGACGTCGGCCTCGGGCTGCGGCATGCCCAGCACGAACAGGCGCCCGAGCGTGGCCAGGGCGTCGGTGCGGCCCTCGATCGCACGCAGCAGCGGAGAGCGGACGCCGCGGGCCAGGGCGTCGTCGGCCTCCGCGCCCCACGCGGCACGCAACGGCTCCGAGCGCAGGTCGGCGGCATCGAGATCGGCGGCGAGCGCCGCGCAGAGCACGGAATCGGGGCGGGGCAGCAGGTGTCGGACCACGGCGTCAGCCTACGCGCGACGCCGCGCGCACACGCGACAGCGGTGGAGGGATGCCGCGCACCCTGCCCGCCTCCAGGGATCGGCACGGCGCGCCGCCTAGAATCTCAGGGCCAGCACTCCACCGGCACTCCCCCGCGCCCCGCGCCCGACGGATCCCCGATGACTTCCACTCAGACCGAACCCGCCTCTCCGCGACGGCGCCTGCGCCGCACGGCGGGGGCTCTCCTCGTCGCGCTGAGTCTGGGACTCCCCCTGGTCGCGGCATCGCCCGCGTCGGCAGAGGCGACGCCCACGCCGAGTCCGACGCCGACGCCGCAGCACGCCG
This sequence comes from Microbacterium sp. NPDC089698, assembly GCF_044749045.1. Classification (NCBI taxonomy): domain Bacteria; kingdom Bacillati; phylum Actinomycetota; class Actinomycetes; order Micrococcales; family Microbacteriaceae; genus Microbacterium; species Microbacterium sp. NPDC089698. The sequence goes on along the minus strand of NZ_JBIVHE010000002.1, from coordinate 471,573 downwards.
GCGTGCAGCTCTCCCTCCAGCCGGACGGGAACGGCTCCTATGCGCCCGGATCGCCCCTGACGGCGACGCTCATCCTCCGCAACGACGCCACGACGGGCCTCGGCGCGGGCACGGTGCACCTGGAGCTCGGACGGGCTCCGCTCGGCGACCGCCGTGCCGTGGGCGCCTGGCTGGACGGATCCGGCGACGCTCCGGCGCTCAGTCCGATCGGCGACGTCAGCACCACCGTGCTGGATGCCGAGGGGACCTCGCGCACCCAGGTCGTGGTCCCCGGGACGGACGTCGGCGCGCTCGCACCCGGCGTCTACCCCCTGCAGGCCCGGTTCGACACCACCCCGGCGCTGACGGACGCTCCCGCCCCCGCGCGCAGCGCCCTCGTGGTCGCGCAGGGCGCGCCGGCGACGGTCATCACCGTGGTGCCCTTCACCGCGACGCCGGCCGGCGACCTGCTGAGCGCCGCCGAGCTCACCGCCCTCACCGCGCCCGCCGGCGCACTCACGGCGCAGTTGAACGGCGTGGCCGGAACGGGGGCCGTGCTCGCCGTCGACCCGTCGATCCCCGCGGCGATCCGCGTGCTCGGCGCCGGTGCCCCCGCCACGGCGGCGGCATGGCTCGCGCGTCTCGAGGCCCTGCCCAACGAGCGTTTCACGCTGCAGTTCGGCGATGCGGACGCCACGGCCCAGGCGGCAGCCGGCCTGAACGCGCCGCTCACGGTCGACGACTTCGACCCCTTCGTCAATCCCACGGGCAAGACGCCGACGACTCCTGCTCCGACCCCGTCGACGACCGCGGCTCCCGGGCAGAGTCCGGCTTCGCCCGCGGCGATCGCCGGCGCCCGCACCGACATCCTGTGGCCGCGCGGTCAGGTGACCGCGGGTCAGATCGCGACGATGTCGCACTACGGCGCGCCCGGAACCGGCACGCTCTCCATCCTCCCGTCGACGACGTTCGCCGCGGGAGCGAAGGATGCGCCCGTCGCTTCGCGCGGCGCCGTCGACGGAGCCCCGGTGCTCGTCAGCGATGAAGCCGTGTCAGAGGCGCTCAGCACCGCCGCCGGCCAGTCGGATGCGGTGGCACGCGGCGGCGCACTGACCGAAGCGAACGCGATGCTGTGGTTCGACGCGCCGGGTTCGACCGTGCTCGCCGGACTCTCCCGTGCGGACACGCGATCCGAGGAGGGGCTGTCCAGCGCCATCACCACGTTCAGCGGGGGGCAGGACGGCCGGCTCGACCGCGTGCTGTCCGGCGCGCCCACGGAGCTGACGGTCTCGACGGAGTCCGCCGAGGACCGTGCCGCCGCGGTCGTCGCCCTGAACGCGGACGCGGATCGCCTGGCCCAGTTCGCCACGATCCTGGAGCGCCCGGCCGACCTCACCGTGCGCGAGCGCATCTCCATGCTGCGCCTGCTCGGGGTCGGCGTGCACACGACGCCCGAGGACTTCGCGGCCGCTCTCAAGACGCACCGCACGTCGACGCAGAAGACCATGGGCGCGGTCGGGATCCAGCCGTCGAACCCGATCCTGATCAGCCCCAAGGTCGACGTGCCGGCGTGGGTGCGCAACGACCTCCCGTATCCGGTGCGGGTCACGCTCAACGTGTCCTCCAGCGACAGCCGCATCGACGTGCCCGCCAAGACCGAGGTCGAGGCGCAGCCCTCGAGCACCACGCGCGTGCGGCTCCCCCTCGAGTCGCACGTGGCGAACACGGAACTCACGCTGAGCATGTCGCTGACGAGTCCGACGGGCGTCGCGATCGGTCCGACGCAGACGGCTCGACTCACGATCCGCGCGGAGTGGGAGGCGATCGGCCTGATCGTCTTCGGCAGCCTCGGCGTGCTTCTCATCGGCGCGGGGATCATCCGCACGATCCGCCGCCGCAGGGCTGCCGCCGCGGTCCATGCCGCAGACGGCATGGACGATTCCGGCGCATCGGAGGACGGCCCGACGGACCCCGCGGACGCGGCCTCCGATCCTGAGACGGGACCGCAGACGCAGGCCCTCGCAGACGGGAATGCCGGATCCGCTCCGGCGGACAGGGAGACGAATGAGTAGCCTCGGTCGCGCAAGCGCGCTGCTCGCGGCGGGCACGATGGTGTCCCGGGTCACCGGGCTGCTGCGCACGATCGTGCTGGTCGGGCTCATCGGCGCCAATGCCGCGCCCGCCGCAGATGCGTTCAACGTCGCGAACCAGCTGCCCAACGACGTATACGCAATCATCTCCGCGGGCGTGCTCACCGCCGTGATCGTGCCGCAGATCGTGCAGGCGGCAGCCCATAGCGACCGAGGCAACGCATTCATCTCCAAGCTCTTCACGCTCGGCACCGTGGTTCTCCTCATCACGACCGCGCTCGCGATGCTGGCAGCCCCGTGGCTGGTGTGGCTGACCTTGGGCCACCGGCCGCCAGAGCAGCAGGCCCTCGCGATCGCGCTCTCCTACTGGTGCCTGCCGCAGATCTTCTTCTACGGCCTCTACTCACTGGTCGGCGAAACCTTGAACGCTCGTCGCATCTTCGGTCCGTTCACCTGGGCACCAGTCGCCAACAACATCGTCTCGATCGCCGGTTTCCTGGTGATCGGGGCCCTGTTCGGCACACCCCTGGAGCACATTGCACAGTGGACGCCGGACCGCATCGCGTGGCTCGGCGTCACTGTGACGGGCGCCATCGCCATTCAGGCTGGCATCCTGCTCGCCTTCTGGCCGCGCACCGGTCTTCGTCTACGTCCAGACTTTCGCTGGCGCGGCGTGGGCCTCGGGAACGTCGGTCGCATGGCCGGGTGGACCCTGCTCATGGCGCTCATGGGCCTCGGCGCCGGGATCTACCAGAACAATGTCGCGAGCATGGCCTCGGGCGCAGGACCGTCCATCGCCGTCATGGCCAATGCCTGGCTCGTGTTCATGCTCCCGTACTCGATCATCGTGCTCTCGATCGGCACTCCCTACTTCACACAGCTCAGCGAACATGCGCACGCGGGCGATCACGGCCTGGTGCGTGAGGACATCACGCGTTCGATCCGCATCCTCGCCTTCTTCCTGATGGGCGCTCTGGCTGCCGTGCTCGCCGCGGCTGTGCCCGCATCACGGGTGTTCACGAAGTTCCGCATCGACGCCCCGGAAGCCGCTCTGGTCCTCGTGGCCTACCTCCCCGCGCTCATCCCACTCGCCGTGCTCTTCATCGTGCAGCGCACGTTCTACGCCTACGGCGACACGCGCACTCCGTTCCTGTTCACGTTGGTGCAGTGCTCGCTCATCGTCGCCACGGCCTTCAGCGCTCAGCTGTTGGTCTCCACGGACACCGTCCCGGTCGAGAACCTCGCTGCGGTGATCGCTCTCGGGCAGTCGCTCGCGAGTACCATCCAGACGATCCTCGCCGTGTGGCTGCTGCACCGACGGCTCGGCGGCATCGGCACCGCGAGCTGGACACTCGCGATCGGGCGGTTCGCGGTCGCAGCGATTCCTGCTGCCGCCGCGGGATGGGGGACCTATCTCCTTCTCGGCGGCCCCACGGGATGGACCCTGGCATCGCAGCTGACCGGCGCGCTCGGTGCGGCGATCGTCGGCCTCGTGGTCCTCGTGGTCTACATCGGACTGCTCGCCCTGCTGCGCGCGCCGGAGCTCGACGCGCTCAAGGGTCTCGTCCGCCGGTTCGCGCCGTCCCGATGAGCGCCCTCGTCCAGGCACCCTCGTGACCCGCACCTATCCCGACACGATCGCCGCGCCCCTCACGCGCGAGCTCGTCGTGAAGAAGTCGCGCTTCATCGCCCACCTGGTCCCCGTCCGATCCGTGGCCGAGGCGGATGAGGTGATCGCCTCCGTCCGCCGGCAGTACTGGGACGCGCGTCACAACTGCACCGCGATGGTGACCGGCGTGACCGGTGACCAGGCGCGATCCTCCGATGACGGCGAACCCTCCGGCACGGCGGGGATCCCGATGCTCGAGGTCTTGCGGCGCCGTGGCCTCACCGACGTGGTCGCGGTCATCACGCGGTACTTCGGCGGCGTGAAGCTCGGTGCGGGCGGACTGATCCGGGCCTATTCGACGGCGGTCTCGGACGCGCTGGACGAGGCAGCGCTGCTGCATCGTCGTGAGCTCCTCGAGGCACGCATCGACGTTCCGCACGGCGACGCCGGACGCATCGACAACGGCCTCAGGGACTGGGCCGATGCGCACGGATCCTCTTTCGGCGATGTCGTGTACGGCTCCGTGGCCTCATTCACCCTCTGGGTGCCTCCCACCGACCAGGCGCTGCTCGTCGACGATCTGGCGGCGTTGTCGGCAGGATCCCTCGCCCCGGTCTTCGGCGAGACCCGCGTCGTCGACGTCGTCGCCTGACGCGGGTTCCTCCTCACACGATCACTCCCGCGTCTCGGGGTGGAAGTTGCATCCCCCGCCTCGAAAGGCTCGCCCAGCTCCGCGGAATGCCGCGCCGGTACCATGTGTTGAAGCGTGCGACAGCAAGGAGAGGCAATGCGACAGGTCATCATCATCGGTTCGGGACCTGCGGGGTTCACCGCGGCGATCTACGCGGCTCGCGCGAACCTGAACCCGGTTCTCGTGGCGAGCTCGGTCGAGGTCGGAGGCGAGCTGATGAAGACCACCGAGGTCGAGAACTTCCCCGGCTTCCCCGAGGGCATCCAGGGCCCCGATCTGATGGCAAAGATGCAGGAGCAGGCCGAGCGATTCGGCACCGAGGTGCTCTACGACGACGTCACCGAGCTCGAGCTCGACGGCGAGATCAAGAAGGTCACGCTCGGCAGCGGGACGGTCCTCGAGGCCGCGTCCGTGATCTACGCGACCGGATCCGCCTACCGCACGCTGGGCATCCCCGGCGAGGAGCGCCTCTCCGGCCACGGCGTCTCGTGGTGCGCGACCTGCGACGGGTTCTTCTTCCGCGAGCGCACGATCGCCGTCGTCGGCGGCGGCGACTCGGCGATGGAGGAGGCGACCTTCCTCACGAAGTTCGCCTCGAAGGTCTACATCATCCACCGCAAGGACTCGCTCCGCGCCTCCAAGATCATGCAGGAGCGCGCCTTCGCGAACGACAAGATCGAGTTCATCTGGAACAGCGCCGTCGAAGAGGTCCTGGGCGACGACGCCACCACCGGCGTGCGCCTGCGCAACACCGTCGACGGCACCACCACCGACCTGCCCGTCGACGGCCTTTTCATCGCGATCGGCAACGACCCGCGCACGCACCTCGTGCACGGCAAGCTCGACCTGACCGCCGAGGGCACGATCTGGGTCGACGGGCGCACTTCGCGCACGTCCGTCCCCGGTGTGTTCGCCGCCGGCGACGTGATCGACCCGACCTACCGCCAGGCGATCACGGCAGCCGGATCCGGCACGGTCGCAGCACTCGACGTCGAGCACTTCCTCGCCGCCCTCTCGGACGGAACCTCCGCCGAGTCCGTTCTCGTCTAGGCCTCGGGAACACTTCAGCCCCTATCGCTGTTGACGCCTCTGAGCGTCTCACGCTTTCACAAAGGAGAATCATGACTGCCAAGGCAACCAGCCAGGCGACCTGGGAGCAGGACGTGCTTCAGGCCGATGGCGCCATTCTGGTCGACTTCTGGGCCGAGTGGTGCGGTCCCTGTCGTATGGTCGCGCCCGTCCTGGACCAGATCCAGGCCGAGAACGGCGACAAGATCACCATCCTCAAGCTCAACGTGGATGAGAACCCGGATCTCGCCATGAAGTACCAGATCACGTCGATCCCGGCGATGAAGGTCTTCCAGGGCGGCGAGGTCAAGACCACGATCATCGGCGCCAAGCCGAAGTTCGCGCTCGAGCAGGATCTGGCCGCATTCCTCGGCTGATCCACCGACAACCTCGAAGCCCGCTCTCCATCCGGAGGGCGGGCTTCGTCGTTTTCTGGGGTGATGTTTCACGTGAAACGCCCCGAGCCTCCAGGAGCCCTCTCGGCAAGCGCGTGCACTCGACCGTTTCACGTGAAACGGTCCCCGGGGATGTAGAGCCGGCCGTCGAGCAGGTTCCGATCTATCCGCCAGCGCATCCGCGACGTGGATCGCGAGCCATCGAAACAGACCCGCACGCACGATGTTTCACGTGAAACGAGACCAGAGGCCTCGGGTCAAGGACGCGTGTCGTCCGCGAGGAGATCCCACCGTCGGTACTTCGGGCCGTCCCCGAGCAGACTCCAGACGATCGGAGTGAGCTCCGGGTAGTCCAGGGCGATCCGGCGGAGGACGTCGAAGTTCCCCGCCTCGTCGGGCCGGGTGCCGCCGTTCTCCACGATCTCGTCGGCGCGCAGCAGGAACACCACCAGCTCGTCGACGCTGGGCAGCTCCTCCATGAACGCCCACGGGTCCTCTCCCCCGAGCAGCCGTTCCTGAACGAGGACGGCGAGCTCATCCGCCGCTTCGGCGCGCAGCACTTCGAGGCTGGCACGGCGCGTCGGGGATTCAGTCACCCCCCAAGCCTACGCGGCACCAGATGGACGAAGGCCCGGAGGATCCACTCTCGCGGATCGTCACCGGGCCTTCGTCGGGGCAGGGACAGCGGATCCTCGCTTAGGAGCCGAAGCCTTCCTCGCCGATCTCCGCCAGGATGCGGTTCAAGTCCTGAATCGAGGCGAACTCGATCTTGACCTGGCCTTTCCGCGCCCCGAGCGCGATCTGAACACGGGTGTTCAGGCGGTCACCGAGCTTCCCTGCGACATCGTCGAGGTAGGCACGCCGCGCACCGGCCTGCGGCTTGACCGACTTCGCCACCTCGCCCGCCGCGGCGATGGTCTTCGCGGCTTCTTCGGTGGCGCGCACCGAGAGATCCTCGTTGACGACCTTGTCCGCCAGACGCTGCATGAGGTCGGCGTCATCGAGGGAGAGGATCGCCCTGGCGTGCCCTGCCGACAGCACGCCGGCTGCCACTCGCTGCTGCACGGGGACCGGGAGGCGCAGGAGGCGGATGGTGTTGCTCACCTGCGGGCGCGAACGCCCGATGCGGAGCGCGAGCGCCTCCTGGGTGATGCCGAAGTCCTCGAGCAGCTGCTGATAGGCGGATGCCTCCTCGAGCGGGTTCAGCTGGGAGCGGTGCAGGTTCTCTAGGAGCGCGTCGCGCAGCAGATCCTCATCCGCGGTCTCGCGCAGGATCGCGGGGATGGACTCCAGTCCGGCCTCACGGGCCGCACGGGTACGCCGCTCCCCCATGATCAGCTCGTATTTGCCGTCTTCGTTCTCGCGCACGACGACCGGTTGCAGCACACCGAACTCGCGCACGCTGTGCACGAGCTCCGCGAGATCGCCCTCGTTGAAGTGGGTGCGCGGCTGACGGGGGTTCGGGACGATGTCATGCGGATCCACGCGGATCAGACGTGCACCGGGCACCGCGATGAGGTCCTCTTCCGGCTCCGCGACCTTGGTGGCAGCCGCGGTGTCGGGCACGGCCTCGAGTCGGGCGCCGGGGAAGAACACATCGACAGGACGCTCTGTGGCATCCGAGGTGGGGATGAGTGCGCCGATCCCCCGGCCGAGTCCTGTGCGTTTGGCCATCAGTGCCCCTTCTCGTTTTCCGTCGCCCGACGGGCGATCTCCACTGCTGCTTCCCTGTAGGCGACCGCGCCCACCGACTGTCCGTCATAGGCGATCACCGTCTGACCGAAGCTCGGCGCTTCGGAGACGCGCACCGAACGCGGGATCACGGTGTCCAGCACCTCGTGCGGGAAGTGACCACGCACCTCCTCCGCGACCTGCTGCGCAAGACGGGTGCGTCCATCGAACATCGTCAGAAGGATCGTCGACATCGTGAGCTCCGGATTCAGGTGCTTCTGGATCATCCGGATGTTGCCGAGCAGCTGGCTCAAGCCTTCCAGTGCGTAGTACTCGCACTGGATCGGGATCATGACCTCGGTCGCGGCAGTGAAGGCATTGATCGTGAGCAGGCCCAACGAGGGCGGGCAGTCGATGATGACGACGTCGGCGGGGTGCGCAGCCAGGTAGTCGTTGAGCGCAGTACGCAGACGGTGCTCTCTCGCGACCTGGGAGACGAGCTCGATCTCCGCTCCGGCGAGGTGGATCGTACTCGGAGCGCACAGCAGGTTCGGCGACTCCGGACTCACCTGCACCACGTCGACAAGTGGGACATCACTGATCAGCACGTCATAGATGCTCTGCAGATCCGCAGTGTGCGGAACCCCCAATGCCGTCGAGGCGTTCCCCTGCGGATCCAGATCGATCACCAGGACCTTCGCCCCGAGATCCGCCATCGCCGCGGCGATGTTCACGGCCGTCGTCGTCTTGCCGACGCCACCCTTCTGGTTCGAGATCGTGAAGACACGGGTCGGTCCATCGAAGCGAACCGTGACGGAGTCCAATGCTCTGCGGCGAGCGGTCAGATCCGCGAGTTCCCGCGCAAGGGGGGTGTCCACGCCGTATCCAGCAGTCGAGGTGCTTGAGGACTGTTTCACGTGAAACATCCACTCCTTTCGACGATCTCCGACGGGGAAACGACGGAATCTCCACTCTAACTTGCGCGGCCGACAATCCCCTTGTGCATCGGCGAATCAGTGTGATGTTTCACGTGAAACATGGCGCTCGCAGGGCGACGCTAACCTCGGCCGGCACTCGTTCAGGGGATTCGGCCTCGTTGCGGACCCGGGCTCCGGGGTGTGCGCGTGACGAATCGGAGGGTTCCTTCCCGCTCCGCGGGCCCCTCCCTATGTTCGTCACCCGCACACCCCTGCGCCCTCCCCTGCCGGGGTCGGTCACCTTGGGTGAGATAGGGATGTTTCACGTGAAACGAGGCGGTGCGAACCCCAGACCGGTGGCGCGGGCTGTAGGGCCACGCCGTCGAATGTGCATTGCGCGTAGCCAAGGCCTTCTTCGCCGAAGACACAAAGCCACCTACCCTCGGCTCTCTCAACGTTTCACGTGAAACGTACGGCCAGATAGGTGGGTCGGTACGTCGTCCTACACGGATCAACCACGACGATGGCGATTCCGAAGGAGGGCGAAGGGGTGTGCGGTCCGCGAATATCGGGAGGGGCCCGCGAAGCGGGAAGGAACCCGCCGATTCGCGGACCGCACACCCCGCAGCCCGGGCGCCACTGATCGAGGCTGCGTAGCCAACAGTCGCAAAGGGATGCCGCCCGAACGAAAGACTCAGCCGCGGACGGTCGCGCGCAGCACGCGCGTGGTCTCGGAGAGCACGCCCTCACCGAGGATCTCGACGCGTACGTCGCTCAGCAGGAACTTCCGGATCTGCTTCTGAGCCGCCGTGATCTCGTTCTCGGCATTGACACCCTTGAGCAGCGCGAGCTCTCCCCCGCTGCGAGCCAGGGGTGCGGTCCACGGGAGAAGCGTGCGCAGCGCGCTGACCGCCCGAGCGGTGACCATGTCGAAGGTCCCGCTGAGCCCGACCTCCTCCGCACGCCCGCGCACGACGGAGACGTTCGAGAGCCCGAGTGCCGTGACCTGCTCGTCGAGCCATGCCACACGGCGTTCCATCGGCTCGACGAGCGTGAACCGCACATCCGGTCGAGCGATCGCCAGCACGATCCCGGGCAGTCCGGCACCGGATCCCACGTCAGCGACAGAGCCGTGGAACAGAGGGGCGGCGATCGCGCTGTTGAGGATGTGCCGGGTCCACAGTCGCGGCACCTCGAGCGGGCCGATCAGGCCGCGCTCCTCGCCTTGCTCGGACAGCGCTGCGGTGAAGGCGCGCGCCAGATCGATCCGATCACCGAAGAGGGCCGACGCGGCAGCCGGCTCCTGCTCGAGCTCGGACGACACGGGTTCAGACATGTTTCACGTGAAACGTCAGTGCCGACGGATGACGGTGTGCCGGGTCGGACCCTCGCCGTAGGACTCGGAGATGAGGCCCCGCTCCGCCACAATGTCGTGAACCAGCTTGCGCTCGTAGCTCGACATCGACGGCAGAGATGCCTGCGATGCACCCTCGTCGAGCTTCACCACGGCCGAGTCGACCAGACGCTCGAGCTGCGAGCGCCGGGCATCCCGGGAGCCGGCCACGTCCAGGATCACGCGGGAGAAGGATCCCGTGCTGCTCTGCACCGCGAGGCGGGTGAGCTCCTGCAGCGCCTGCACCGTGTCGGGAGCGGAAAGCAGGCGGAGACCGTCGCCCTCCGCCTCGACCGAGACGTAAGCGCGGCCCTGCTTGACGTCGAGGGTCAGATCGCCGTCGATGTCGGCGATGTCCAGCAGACCCTCGATGAAGTCCGCGGCGACGTCACCCTCGTTCTCGAGGTCGGATACGGTCGGCTCGGCGACATCCTGCTCGGTCATGCTTTGTCTCCGTTCGGGGTCTTGTCCTGATCCCTCTTCGCGCGCTTGGCGCTCTTCGGCTGCTGCCTCTTGGGCTGCTGGGCCCGCAGACGCTCGGCGTCCTCGAGCATCTTCTGCTGCTCGGCCTCGTAGGCGGCCATGGGCACGACCTTGCCCTCGGAGTTGATGGCCTTGCCCTTGCGGGCGAGACGCTCCTCGCGCGCCTTGGCGGCATCGGATCCGGGTGTGGGCATCTCTCGGAGCACGAGGAACTGCTGGCCCATGGTCCACAGGTTGCTGATGAACCAGTAGATGACGACGCCGAGCGGGAAGAACAGACCGGAGAAGATGAAGCCCAGCGGCAGGATGTAGAGCATGATCTTCTGCATCTGGTACGCCTGACCGGTCTTGGCCTCGGGCGACAGGTTCTTCGAAATGATCTGCAGCTGCGTGAAGAACTGGGATCCGATCATGAGGATCACCAGGACGACGAGGATCGCGACCGTGGTCTCCCAGCCGGCCGGCTTCTGCTGCACGGCGTCGGTGAGGCTGGTGTGCAGCGGGGCGACGCCGAACAGCGTCGCGTCGTAGAACTGCTTCGTGAGCTGCTTCGTGAGCAGCCAGACACCGCCTTCACCCGCCTGCGCGTGCTTCTTCACGTCGCTCAGCGTGTAGAACATGCCGAGCAGGAAGGGCATCTGCACCAGCAGCGGAAGACAGCTCGACATCGGCGTCGTGCCGTGCTTCTTGTACAGCGCCATGGTTTCGCGACTCATCGCCTCGCGACTCAGCTGGTCACGCTTGCCCTTGTACTTCTCCTGAACTTTCTTTAGTTCAGGGGCGATTTCCATCATCTTGCGCTGGCTCTTGATCTGCCGCACGAAGAGCGGGAAGACCGCCGCGCGAATGACCAGCACGAGGCCGACGATCGACAGCACCCAGGTGAGACCGGCAGCGCCCGGCAGGCCGATCGCGGTGAACAGCCAGTGCCAGGCGACGAGGATCGCCTCGACCAGCGCCTTGAACGGCCACATGACGATGCCGAGCAGATCGAAGCCGCCGCTCGAGGCAGCGGGCGTCGTTGACGCGGCAAACAGGAGGTCGGAACCCACTGATCAGTCCTTTCGGGAGGGTACGACGAATCCTCGTGGCGTGAGGGCGTGTCGGAAGTCGGAATGCGGTGGCACGTCGTCCACGCCGCCGTGGCTCCAGGGATTGCAGCGCAGGATCCGCCACGCCGAGAGGCCTGCGCCCTTCACCGCGCCGTGCTGCTGCACCGCACCTACAGCGTAGGCGGAACAAGATGGGTAGTACGCACAGACATCGCCGTACAGCGGCGAGACCACCGCGCGATAGGCCGTGAGGAATCCCAGCACGAGGTTGCGCGGCACCAGCGGGACCGCCCGCAGCGCGTCCGCAGCGTGCAGATGCGCGGTCCCCCGTGAGTACGCCGGAAGAGCGCTCATCGCGCACCCCGTTCCACGGCCCGTGCGAGATCTGAGAGCAGATCCGCGAAACGCGCCTCTGCCGCGGAGGGCAGGGCGCGAATCACGATGTCGAGGCCGTCGGGCAGCGGGAGCTGGCGGGCGCACGCGTCCTTCAGGCGTCGCCGGACGGTGTTCCGGGTCACAGCGTTTCCCACTTGCTTGCTCACGATGAAGCCGAAGCGCACAGGGCGCTGTTCACCGGTGTCGAGCACCGAGACGACCAACCGCGGCCCGCCGTACCGCCGCCCGCGCCGAACCACCGTGCGGTAGTCGGACCCGCGGACGAGGCGATGCGGGCGGGCGAGCACGGGTTACGCCGAGAGCTCGACACGGCCCTTCGTGCGGCGGGCCGAGAGGATGGCGCGGCCGGCGCGGGTCCGCATACGGGCGCGGAAGCCGTGCTTCTTGGCGCGACGACGGTTGTTGGGCTGGAAAGTGCGCTTGCTCATGATTTCTCCGGGAAGGGAAGCTGTCACCGGGATCGATGCGGCCGGAGACGGTGGACAAAGACTGCCGAAATGGCATAAGTCAACCGATTAAGGCTACGACGTCCACCCCGACATCGCAAACCGAGCAGCCGAAAGGATCATTATCCACACCTGTGGAGGGATCCTTCAACAGGGACACGCCGTCCGTGGTTCCCAGTCGCAGGTTGCCCTCGCGGCCCAGGCTGACTACCGTGGCACGAGCAGTTATCCACAGGCAGCGTGTCCATGTCCGCCCGCTGTGCCGAGTCGCCCGGGGGAACCATGTCCGCAGCCGCAGAGTCCGAGGTCCCCATCTGGGACGAACTTCTCGCGGAGCTCGCCCGTGACGAGCGCGTCACGGCGCCTCTCCAGGGCTTCCTCAACCTGGCCGTCCCCGCCGGCGTGATGACGGCCACGCTCTACCTCGAGGTGCCGAACGATCTCACCGCGGGGCAGATCAACAAGCGCCTGCGCCTTCCGATCATGGAAGCGCTCGCCCGCATCGGCGACGAGGTCACCTCTTTCCGCGTCACCGTCAACCACGACATGGTCGAGCAGCAGACCCTGCCGATCCCGGTCGCCGACTTCGTGCCGGGGCGGCAGGAGCCCACCCGCGTCGACTCCCCCATCGAGCAGCAGCCGACGCCCACCCGTCACGAGTCGCGGTTGAACCCGAAGTACGTCTTCGACAACTTCGTCATCGGCCAGTCCAACCGCTTCGCGCACGCGGCCGCCGTGGCCGTGGCCGAAGCACCCGCGAAGGCCTACAACCCGCTGTTCATCTACGGAGGCCCCGGACTCGGCAAGACCCACCTGCTCCACGCGATCGGCGACTACGCGCAGTCCCTGTACGCCGGGGTCAAGGTGCGGTACGTCTCGAGCGAGGAGTTCACGAACGACTTCATCAACTCGATCGCCAACAACCGCGGATCCGCCTTCCAGGCGCGGTACCGCGAGGTCGACATCCTGATGATCGATGACATCCAGTTCCTGCAGGGCCGTGCGGAGACCCAGGAAGCGTTCTTCCACACCTTCAACCAGCTGCACGACCACAACAAGCAGGTCGTCATCACGAGCGACCTTCCGCCGAAGCACCTCACGGGCTTCGAGGAGCGGATGCGCAGCCGGTTCGAGTGGGGCCTCATCACCGATGTGCAGGCGCCCGACCTCGAGACGCGCATCGCGATCCTCCGCAAGAAGGCGCAGAGCGAGCAGCTCCATGTTCCGGACGACGTGCTCGAGTACATCGCCACCAAGGTCTCGTCCAACATCCGCGAGCTCGAGGGTGCCCTCATCCGCGCCACCGCCTTCGCCAACCTCAACCGCTCCGCCCTCGACATCGCCACGGCGCAGACCGCGCTGCGGGACATCGTCGACCAGGACGAGGACAGCATCGTCTCGCCGACCGACATCATCACGACGACGGCGAACTACTTCAAGCTCTCCGAGGACGATCTGTACGGATCCAGCCGTTCGCAGCAGATCGCGACCGCACGGCAGATCGCCATGTATCTCTGCCGCGAACGGACCAACCTGTCCCTCCCGAAGATCGGCCAGCTCTTCGGAAACCGCGACCACACCACCGTGATGTACGCGTACAAGAAGATCAGCGAGCTCATGAAGGAGCGCCGCGCGATCTTCAACCAGGTGACCGAGATCACCGCCCAGCTCAGCCGGCGCTGAGGCCCGCCCCGCGCTCAGCCGCCTCCACGCGTCCGCAGGACGGACGCTGAGGGCCGTTCGGCGATCCCGCCGCGAATTCCGGCATCCGCCTCGCCCGGAAGTCCACATGTGGATAACTTGGGGATATCTCGGGATCAGCACGGCGTGGAATCCCCATCCGGGACCACGATCTGTGGATAACTCGGGGAATCGGATCCGCGCACGATCCCCCGGAACCCCACTGTTTCCGCAGGATCTCCACAACTCACACGTTTGTAGTTCCCTAGAGCCGCAAAGCATCCCCAGAGTTATCCACAGTATCCACAGGCGTTAACACTGTTAAGAACTCCTTTCGAATCCCGGTCCATCGATCACCACCGGGTGCCCGGTTGGGGATGGATCCGGATCCGAGGCACTTGGACCTGGACCTGACGCCGCGTGGCATTAGCATGGGATCCCCTGGTGTCTGCCAGGGCGCGGAGGAACGTGTCATTCCTCCGCCTTCAGTCGACGGAGGAGCGCCGGTGAGGTTCCAGGTCAATCGCGATGTCTTCAGCGAAGCTGTGTCCTTCGTCGTCAAGCTGCTGCCTCAGCGCAACCCGCAGCCGATCCTGGCCGGAGTCCTGATCGAGGCCGGTGACGAAGGGCTCACCCTCTCGGCCTTCGACTACGAGGCCTCCGCGCGCACCACGATCGAGGCCACGGTCGACGAACCCGGCACGATCCTCGTGCACGGCCGCCTTCTGTCCGACATCGCCAGCCGTCTGCCGAACGCCCCGATCGAGATCTCCGTCGAGGAGGACGGCGGCATCGCCGTGCGCTGCGGATCCGCGCGCTTCACCCTCGCGGCCATGCCGGTCGAGGAATATCCTTCGATCCCCGAGGTCACCGGCACCAGCGGCGTCGTCCCCGCCGAGGACTTCGGCACCGCGATCGCACAGGTCGCGTTCGCCGCCTCGCGCGATGACGTCACTCCGGTGCTCACCGGCGTCCAGCTCGAGGTCAGCGAGAACACCCTCAGCCTCGTGGCCACCGACCGATACCGGGTGTCGCTGCGCGACGTGCCGTGGGACGGCGAAGCCGCGGAGCAGACGGCGCTCGTCCCCGCCCGCACGCTGCAGGAGGTCGGCAAGACCTTCGGCCACGCAGGCACGATCCAGATCTCGTTCTCCGGCGCCGGCGACCGCGAGATCATCGCGTTCACCGCGGGCAACAAGACCGTGACCTCATTGCTGATCAAGGGCAACTTCCCCCCGGTCAGGCGCCTTTTCCCCGAGCAGACCGATCATCACGCGGTCGTCAGCACCGCGGACCTCACGGAAGCCGTGCGTCGTGTCGCGCTCGTGCTGGACCGCTCCGCGCCGCTGCGGTTCACGTTCGACACCTCGGATGTCACGATGGACGCCTCGGGCGGAGAGCAGGCCCGCGCCTCCGAGTCGGTCGACGCGCACCTCAACGGCGAAGAGGTCACCCTCGGCCTGAACCCGCAGTACCTGCTCGAGGCTCTCGGTGCGCTCAAGAGCGAGTTCGTCCGCGTCACGTTCACCTCGTCCGACAACGCGAACAAGCTCAGCCCCGTGCTGATCACCAGCCAGACGTCGGTCGACCAGGCCGGCCTCGACTCGTACAAGTACCTGCTGCAGCCGAACCTGCTGCTCCGCTGAGCGGATGAGGCTGGATCCGATCGATCCCGCTCTCGCCGCGCGGATCGTCGCGCGCGCGGAGCGGGCCGGGGACGACTGGCATCCGGAGTACCCGTTCGCCGACGAACTCGTGCCACTGCGGTCGCTGGCCTCCCGCGAGAGCGCGGATCCGGTCTTCACGATGTACGCGATCCGGGACGAGGAGGGCGTCGCGGTCGGCGGCTTCGGATTCTTCGGGCCTCCGGACGAGACGGGAACGGTCGAGTTCGGATACGGGCTCGTCCCCGCCGCCCGCGGCCGGGGTCTCGCGACGGCCGCCGTCTCCGAGGGACTGCGGATCGCCGCCGGCCACGGCGCGATCCGCGCGATCGCGGACACCGAGGAGACGAACCTCGCCTCGCTCGCCGTCCTGACGCGGGCCGGCATGTCGGAGATCCGCCGCGAGGGCGGCATGGTCTACGTCGCACGCGATCTCTGAGGCGGATCCTCCGGCCCCACCCGGTGTCGGGGCCCGCAGGTAAGGTTGCTCGGGTGATTGTGGAGCATCTCAGCCTCGTGGATTTCCGCAATTACGCGACCGCCGAGCTCACGCTGCACCGCGGTCCGAACGTGCTCGTCGGCCGCAACGGCCAGGGCAAGACGAATCTCGCCGAGGCCATCGTCTTCCTCGCCACGCTCGGCTCGCACCGGGTGTCGTCGGACGCGCCCATGGTGCGCGACGGCCATGAGGCCGCGTTCGTCCGGGCCCGGCTCGCGCATGCACAGAGAAAAGTCCTGGTCGAGGTGCAGATCAACCGCCAGGGTTCGAACAAGGCGCGCATCAACGGCGCTCCAGGTCGCACGGCGGACCTGCCCCGGTACGCGCACGTCGTGCTGTTCGCCCCGGAGGATCTGCAGATCGTGCGCGGGGATCCGTCGGCCCGACGCCGTTTCGCCGATCAGCTGCTCATCCAGCGCACTCCTCGGATGTCGGCCGTGCTCGGCGACTACGACCGGGTGCTGCGCCAGCGCACCGCGCTGCTGAAGTCCGCGCGCGCCCGCGGCATGAAGGCCGAGGCCCTGACGACGCTCGACGTCTGGGATGACAAGCTCATCGCGCTCGGATCCGAGATCATCGACGCGCGGTCCCGCCTCGCCGCCGACCTGCAGCCCGGTCTCGCCGGCGCCTACTCGGCGATCGCGGGGGCGGACCACGACCCCCGCCTGCACTGGGCCCAGTCGATCCGCGGCGGGGATCCCGAGGAGGGCGACGCCCTTCGGCAGGCGCAGGGACCGGATCAGGATGCCGGAGCCGGATCCACGGCCGAGCTCTTCCGCACCGCCCTCGCCGCCAAGCGTTCGGCCGAGCTCGAGCGCGGGCTGACGCTGGTCGGGCCGCACCGCGACGACCTCGTGCTGCGGGTGCGCGACCTCCCGGTGAAGGGATACGCCTCGCACGGCGAATCGTGGTCGATCGCACTCGCGCTGCGCCTCGCGTCGGCCGAGCTCCTCCGCGCGGAGTCCCCCGCGGGGGATCCGGTCCTCATCCTCGACGACGTGTTCGCCGAGCTCGACGCCGAGCGCCGCCGCCGCCTCGCCGGGATCACGGCCGGATACGAGCAGGTGCTCGTGACCGCCGCGGTCGAGGAGGACATCCCCGACGTGCTGCACCGCCACGTCGTCCGGGTCTCGGCCGGCATGATCACGGACGAACGTGAGGTTCGGGGCGCAGAATCGACGTTTGGGGCGCAGGATCCCACGGAATCCCGGCAGGATGCGCCCCAAAACGAAGAGATGCGCCCCGAAACAGAGGCGACGGCCACCACGACGGAGGACCGGGAGGTGAACGATGATCGTGCCTGAACGCTCCGAACCGGAACGCTCCGTGTCCGACGTCGCCGTACCCGACGTCCCCGAGTCGGACGTGCCCGAGACCATCGCGACCTACCTGCGCCTGCGCGGGCTCAAGCCGAGCTCGAAGAACTGGAAGCGCAAGAAGCGCCTCGTCGACGACGAGAACGCGCCGTTCACCGCCGGCCGGGATCCCGGCACGCTCGGCGACGTGCTCGCGAAGCTCACCAAGGATGCGGGCTGGGAGGCGGCGCTGAGCCGGGAGGATCTCGTCCTCCAGTGGGCGGAGCTCGCCGGTCCCGACACCGCGAAGCACTCCGAGCCCGTGTCGCTCGACGGCGGCATGCTCACCGTCAAGTGCGACTCGACGGCCTGGGCGAAGAACCTGCAGTACATGCGCGCGGTGATCATCACCGAGATCGGGCGCCGGTATCCGGAGGCCGGTGTTCAGAACATCCGCTTCGTCGGGCCGGACGTCCCTTCGTGGAAATGGGGCCCCAGAGTCGCTCCAGGGCGCGGTCCGCGCGATACCTACGGTTAGGACATGATCCATCCCGTCCTGGGGGACTTCAGGCGCGCAGAAGCGCGTACAACGAGACAGGAAGGGGTCTTTCCGATAGACTGAGCGTCTAGATCTTCGATGTGGAGCCTCCCCTCAGATGACGCCTGAAACCCCCTCTGACGCGAACGAATCGACCGCGAACGACTCGACCCAGACGGGGGCTGAAGCACCCGGATCCGCGACGAAGCCGACCGCGCCTGCTCCGGATGTGGAGTACGGCGCCGACTCGATCCAGATCCTCGAGGGTCTCGAGGCGGTGCGCAAGCGCCCCGGCATGTACATCGGCTCGACCGGACCCCGGGGGCTGCACCACCTGGTGTACGAGATCGTCGACAACTCGGTCGATGAGGCCCTCGCCGGCTACGCGGACACGATCCTCGTGACGCTCCTGGCCGACGGCGGCGTCCGCGTCATCGACAACGGGCGCGGCATCCCGGTCGACCCGCACTCCTCCGACCCGACCAAGTCGACGGTCGAGGTCGTTCTGACGATCCTGCACGCCGGCGGCAAGTTCGGCGGCGGCGCCTATGCCGTCTCCGGCGGTCTGCACGGCGTGGGATCCTCCGTGGTCAACGCGCTGTCGACCCGGTTCGACGTCGAGGTCAAGCAGAAGGGCTTCGTCTGGCGCCACAGCTTCGCGGACGGCGGCGCCCCGCAGCAGCAGCTCGAGAAGGGCGAGGCGACCGACGAGACCGGGACGGCCATCACGTTCTGGCCGGATGCGGAGATCTTCACCGAGACCGTCGAGTTCGAGTACGACACGCTGCGCACCCGCTTCCAGCAGATGGCGTTCCTGAACAAGGGCCTGCGCATCGAGCTGCTCGACGAGCGCGAGGGCGCCACGGTCGACGAGGAGGTCGACGGCACCGTCGTCACCCGCCAGCGCGCCGACGTCTTCTTCTACGAGCGCGGTCTCGTGGACTACGTCGAGTACCTCAACCACGTGCGCAAGGCCGAGGCCGTCAACGACGAGATCATCGCCTTCGAGTCGGAGGACACCGCGCGCAAGATCTCGCTCGAGGTCGCGATGCAGTGGACCACGGGCTACACGGAGAACGTGTTCACCTACGCGAACACGATCAACACGCATGAGGGCGGCACCCACGAGGAGGGCTTCCGCGCGGCGCTGACGACGCTCGTCAACCGCTACGCGCGCGCCAACAACATCCTCAAGGAGAAGGACGACAACCTCACCGGCGACGACGTGCGCGAGGGACTCACCGCGGTCATCTCGATCAAGCTCGGCGAACCGCAGTTCGAGGGCCAGACCAAGACGAAGCTCGGCAACACCGAGGCGAAGGCCTTCACGCAGAAGGTGGTCGGCGACCAGCTCGGCGACTGGTTCGAGCGTAACCCGAAGCAGGCCAAGAACGTCGTGACGAAGGCCGTCGAGGCCGCGACCGCCCGGATGGCCGCCCGCAAGGCGCGCGAGACCGCGCGGCGGAAGAGCGTCTTCGAGTCGGCCGCGATGCCCGACAAGCTCAAGGACTGCACGAGCAAGGATCCCTCGATCAGCGAGATCTTCCTGGTGGAGGGCGACTCGGCCGGCGGCTCCGCGGTGCAGGGCCGCGACCCGCACACCCAGGCGATCCTGGCGCTGCGCGGCAAGATCCTCAACGTCGAGCGCGCGCGCCTGGACAAGGCGCTCGCGAACAAAGAGGTCCAGGCGATGATCCAGGCCTTCGGCACGGGCATCGGCGAGGACTTCGATCTCGACAAGGCGCGCTATCACAAGATCGTGCTCATGGCGGATGCCGACGTCGACGGCCAGCACATCACCACGCTGCTGCTGACGCTGCTGTTCCGCTACATGCGCGGACTCATCGAGGCCGGCTTCGTGTTCCTGGCGATGCCGCCGCTGTACCGGCTGAAGTGGACGAACTCGCCGCACGAGTACGTGTACTCGGACGCCGAGCGCGACGCCCTCCTCAACGACGGTCTCGCGAACGGCAAGCGGATCCCCAAGGAAGCGGGCATCCAGCGCTACAAGGGTCTCGGCGAGATGAACGCCAAGGAGCTGTGGGAGACCACGATGGATCACACCACGCGCACGCTCCGCCAGATCACGATCGACGACGCGGCCGCCGCCGACGAGATCTTCAGCGTGCTGATGGGCGAGGACGTCGAGTCCCGCCGCAGCTTCATCCAGCGCAACGCCAAGGACGTCCGCTTCCTCGACATCTGATCCGCATGCTCCACGACAGCGGCGATCCACACGAGAGATTGATTCATGACTGACGACACTTCGACCGGCTCAGTGACCGGCCCCGACGGGCACAACCACGGCAAGATCGACCAGGTCGACCTGCAGTCCGAGATGCAGCGGTCCTACCTCGACTACGCGATGGCGGTCATCGTCGGCCGCGCGCTGCCCGATGTGCGGGACGGGCTCAAGCCTGTGCACCGCCGCGTGATCTACGGCATGTACGACGGCGGATTCCGCCCGGACAAGTCGTTCTCCAAGTGCGCCCGCGTGGTCGGCGAGGTCATGGGTCAGTACCACCCGCACGGCGACTCCGCGATCTACGACACCCTCGTGCGCCTCGTGCAGCCCTGGTCGCTGCGCTACCCGCTCGCGCTCGGGCAGGGCAACTTCGGCTCTCCCGGCAACATGGGCGCCGCCGCACCGCGATACACCGAGACCAAGATGGCCCCGCTCGCGCTGGAGATGGTGCGCGACATCGAAGAGGCCACGGTCGACTTCTCGCCGAACTACGACGGCCAGACCGAGGAGCCCGACGTCCTGCCGGCGCGGTTCCCGAACCTGCTCGTGAACGGCTCGATCGGTATCGCGGTCGGCATGGCGACCAACATCCCGCCGCACAACCTGCGCGAGGTCTCGGACGCGGCGCTCTGGGCGCTGCAGAACCCCGGACTTCCCCGTGAGGAGCTGCTCGAGGGTCTGATCCAGCGCATCCCGGGTCCGGACTTCCCGACCGGCGCGCAGATCCTCGGCACGAAGGGGATCCAGGAGGCGTACCGCACCGGACGCGGATCCATCACGATGCGCGCGGTGGTCGGCGTCGAGGAGATCCAGGGCCGCACCTGCCTCGTGATCACCGAGCTGCCGTACCAGGTGAACCCCGACAACCTCGCGGTGAAGATCGGCGACCTGGCCCGGGACGGCAAGATCACGGGCATCGCCGACATCCGCGACGAGTCCAGCGACCGCACCGGTCAGCGTCTCGTGATCGTGCTCAAGCGCGATGCGGTCGCGAAGGTCGTGCTGAACAACCTCTACAAGCACACGCAGCTGCAGGACAACTTCGGCGCCAACATGCTCGCGATCGTCGACGGCGTGCCGCGCACGCTCGCGCTCGACGGCTTCATCACGCACTGGCTCGACCACCAGATCGACGTCATCGTGCGCCGCACGAAGTTCCGCCTGGCCAAGGCCGAGGCGCGCATGCACATCCTGCAGGGCTACCTCAAGGCGCTCGACGCGCTGGACGAGGTCATCACGCTGATCCGCCGCTCGCCCACCGCGGCCGAGGCGAACGAGGGCCTGCAGCGCCTCCTCGACATCGACGAGGAGCAGGCGCAGGCGATCCTCGACATGCAGCTGCGTCGCCTCGCGGCGATGGAGCGCCAGAAGATCATCGACGAGGCGACCGAGCTCGAGGCCCGGATCGCCGACTACAAGGAGATCATCGCCGACGAGGGCCGCCAGCGCGAGATCATCCGCGAGGAGCTCACGGCGATCGTCGACCGCTTCGGGGATGAGCGTCGCACCCACATCCTGCACGGCTTCGACGGCGACGTCTCGATGGAAGACCTCATCGCCGAGGAGGAGATGGTCATCACGGTCACCCGTGAGGGCTACGTCAAGCGAACGCGCAGCGACAACTACCGGTCGCAGCACCGCGGCGGCAAGGGCGTCAAGGGCGCGCAGCTGCGGGCCGACGACCTCGTCGAGCACTTCTTCGTGACCACCACGCACCACTGGCTGCTGTTCTTCACGGACAAGGGCCGGGTCTACCGCACCAAGGCGTACGAGATCCCCGAGGCCGGCCGCGACGCGAAGGGACAGCACGTCGCCAACCTGCTCGCGCTGCAGCCGGACGAGAAGATCGCCCAGATCCTCGACATCCGCGACTACGACGCGGCGCAGTATCTGGTGCTCGCCACCCGCGGCGGGCTGGTGAAGAAGAGCCGCCTCGGCGACTACGACACCAACCGTCAGGGCGGGGTCATCGCGATCCGTCTCCGCGAGGAGGACGAGCTCGTCAGTGCCTTCCTCGCCGACGCCACCGACGACGTCCTGCTGATCAGCCGGCACGGGATGTCGGTGCGCTTCCAGGCCACCGATGAGGCGCTGCGTCCGATGGGACGCGCGACCGAGGGCGTCAAGGGCATGCGGTTCAACGGCGATGACAGCCTGCTCTCCGCCTCGCTCGTCACCGGCGACGGCTTCGTCTTCGTCGTCACCGACGGAGGCTACGCGAAGCGCACGTCGGTCGACGAATACCGGGTGCAGGGCCGCGGCGGCCAGGGCATCAAGGTCGCGAAACTGAACGATGACCGGGGCATTCTGGCGGGGGGTCTGATCGTCCAGGAGGACGATGAGGTCCTTGTGGTTCTTGCCAGCGGCAAGGTGGTACGCTCTGCCGTGGCCGAGGTCCCGGCGAAGGGTCGCAACACCATGGGCGTCGTCTTCGCGAGGGCCGCCGAGGACGATCGGATCCTCGCGATCGCTCGGAACACCGAGCGCGGCCTGGCCGACAACGACGAGTCCGAGGACTCCGGCGCGGCACCCGAGACAGAATCCCCCGAAGCCCCCGAAGGAACTGACGCATGAGCACGGTAGCCGACAAGCTCGCGAAGAAGTCTTCCCGGAAGACCTCCAGCAAGCAGGTGCGCCTGCGCCTGGTCTACATCGACTTCTGGTCGGCGGTGAAGCTGTCCTTCCTGGGGGCGGTCGCCATCGCGATCGTGACGCTCGTCTCGTTCCTGCTCATCTACCTGGTGATCGATGCCACGGGCCTGATGACCAAGGCCGACGAGTTCGTCTCGGGCATCGCCGACGGCGCCAAGCTGAGCGCCGTCATCGGCCTGCCGCAGGTGCTCGCGTTCGGATCCGTCGTCGCGATCCTCAACCTCATCGTGTTCACGGTGCTCGGCGCGATCGTCGCCGGCATCTACAACCTCGCGGTCAAGGTCACCGGCGGACTGCTGGTCGGCTTCACCTCGAACTGACGCTTTTCACCGCAGAAGGCCCGGATCCTCGGATCCGGGCCTTCTGCGTCCCTGCCGCGGGTCGCGGTCAGACGACCCCGGTGGCCCCGAGCAGCGTGCCGATGAGCCAGGTCGCGACGAGCGCCAGCGCCCCGCCGATGACCAGCCGGATCGAGGCGCGCACAGGGTTGGAGCCGCCGATCCGCGCCGAGACGAAGCCCGTCGCCGCGAGGGCGATCAGCACCGCGACGAAGGTGACCGGCACGCGCCAGGCCGGGGGCGGCAGCAGGATCGCGAGCAGCGGCAGGATGGCGCCGACCGTGAACGCGATCGCGGAGGAGATCGCCGCGTGCCAGGGATTGACGAGGTCGTCCTGGTCGATGCCGAGCTCGACCTCCAGGTGCGCGGCCAGCGCGTCATGGGCGGTGAGCTCGACGGCGACCCGGTGCGCGGTGTCGTCGCTGAGACCGCGCTGACGGTACAGCTCGGTGAGTTCGGCGAGCTCCGCCTCGGGCATGGTGCGCAGCTCCTCACGCTCCTTCGCGATGAGGGCGTGCTCGCTGTCGCGCTGGCTGCTCACCGAGACGTACTCGCCGAGCGCCATCGAGATCGCGCCGCCGATCAGGCCGGCGAGTCCCGCCACCAGCAGGGCGGCGTTGTCGGTCGTCGCGCCGGCGACGCCCACGACGAGCGAGGCGACCGAGACGATGCCGTCGTTCGCGCCGAGGACTCCGGCGCGGAGCCAGTTCAGACGCTGTCCGAGGCCCGTGCCGTGCGGTTCGTGCGGATGCAGTGCAGTCACGTCGTCTCTCTCCGTTCGCCGAGGACACTCCCTGGGTCCACGTAAGCACCTGCGCGCACCGGCGTCCATCAAGGCTAGGCATGCATAACCGCGGTCCTTACGGAAACCCCGAACCGGATCACCCGGGTTCCTCCGTTCCGCGCGCCCGGACGCGCCCCTAGCGTGGAGCCATGACCACAGCACCGTCCTTCTCCCCTCCTCCCGCGACAGGTCCCGTCGCGGCGGCGGCACGCACACCGGTGCGCCTCTTCCTCACGATCCTCGAGCTCGCCGCCCTCGGCGTGGTCGGATCCGGTGTGATGGGCATCCTCGGCGGAGGCCTGGGGCTCGGCTTCGGTCTCAGCTTCATCGGCGTCGGCCTGGTCGTCCTCGTCGGCCTGGTCTATGCGGTCTTCGGCGTCGCCTGGTTCGAGATCGCCCGGCTGAACGGTCTGTACGGGTTCGACCTCCCGCCCCTTCGCTGGCGTGCGGTCGACCGCCCCGGCTTCGGTGGCTGGCTGCTCTCCCTGTGGCGTCAGGCCTACAACGGACGGATGTGGCGGGCATTGGCGAACTTCGCGATCGCCTGCGCGCTCGGATCCCTGGTGCTGCGGCTCATGGCGTGGTTCGGGTGGTCGGCGGTCACGGCGTTCGCTCCGCTCTTCACCTCGGGCGAGGTCGACACCGGCTGGGGCACGAGGTACCCGAGCGCCTGGGCTCCGCTCATCGGCGGCGCGGGGGCTGCGGCGGGCATCGTCGGCATCATCAGCGTGGCGCTGCTGCACCGGGTGATCTCCCGGGGCATCGTGGCCACCCCCGATCGCAACCTCGACCTCAGCGAGCAGGTGCGCACGACCACCGCCCAGCGCGCGGGCGCGGTGCGAGCGGCGGACGTCGAACGCACCCGCATCGAGCGTGATCTGCACGACGGCGTCCAGCCCCGTCTCGTCTCCGTCGGCATGACCCTCGGGATGGCGCAGCAGAAGATCGACTCGGATCCGGAGGCCGCCAAGGCGCTCATCGCCGAGGCGCACACCTCGACGAAGGCGGCGATCACCGAGCTGCGCCAGCTCGCGCGAGGAATCCACGCCTCGGTGCTCGACGACCGCGGACTGGACGCGGCGCTCTCCGCGCTGGCGGGGCGCTCCCCCGTGCCGGTCGTCCTCGATGTGCGGCTCAGTGGGCGGTGCTCGCGCGATGCCGAGGCGGCGGTGTACTTCACCATCGCGGAGTCGCTCACCAACGCGGCCAAGCACTCCAGGGCCAGCGAATGCCGGGTCGTCGTGCGGGTGCGTGACGGAGGCACGCTCTGGGCCCGGGTCGAGGACAACGGCATCGGCGGTGCGACCGTGCTTCCCGGCGGCGGCCTGGACGGGATCGGCAACCGCGTGCTCGCCGCCGGCGGCACGTTCCGCCTGGACAGCCCTGCCGGCGGTCCGACCAGCCTGGAGGTGAGCGTCCCGTGCGCATCCTGATCTGCTCGCCTCGCGACCAGCACGACGACGCCGACCGGAAGGAGCGCATCTCATGAGGATCCTGATCTGCGAGGACTCGGTCCTGCTCCGCGAAGGGCTCGTGCGGCTTCTCGAAGACGCCGGCCACACGGTCGTCGCGGCGCTCCCCGACGCGACCGACCTCGACGAGACCGTCGACGCCACGGATCCCGAACTCTGCATCCTCGACGTCCGCCTGCCGCCGACGTTCGTGGACGAGGGGATCCGTGCGGCGCTCTCGCTGCGGAAGAGGCTCCCGCAGCTCCCGCTGCTCGTCCTCTCCCAGTACGTGGAGGAGCGCTACGCGAGCGACCTGATCATCGCGCAGGGCTCGGCGGGGCCGCTCGGCTACCTGCTGAAGGACCGGGTGGCCGACGTGTCGGAGTTCATCGAGTCGGTCGCGCGCATCGCGTCCGGATCCACGGTCCTGGATCCGGAGGTGGTCGCGCAGCTGCTCACCCGACGCAACCAGGACGACCGCATGCAGAGCCTCACCGAGAGGGAGCGCACGGTGCTCGCGCTGATCGCGGAGGGCAAGTCGAACCAGGCCATCGCCGCGACGCTGTTCCTCTCCGAGGCCAGCGTCGAGAAGCACATCACCGCCATCTTCCAGAAGCTCGGGCTCGAGCCCGACGAGTCCGGCAACCGCCGGGTGCTCGCCACGATCGCCCATCTCTCCAATGCCGGCCTGAACGGCCCGCAGACAGGAACGAACCGATGACGAACCTCACCCCTCCGAGCGCACCCGAGCAGGATCCGGCCGGTGCATCGGCGCCGCACGGCCCTGATCCCGTCGCGTCCTGCCCCGCACCCGCGTCGAGCCCGAGCCGGAGCACGCTGACCGCGATCACCATCGCCGCGGCGATCATCGGCGGCGGGGCGCTGGTCACGGTCGGCGGCGGATCCGCTCTCGCGGCCGTCACCCAGGTCGCCGCGAGCGACGGCTCGACGGCGCGCAGCACGAGCGTCGACACGACCGGGGTCACGGGCCTCAAGGTCGAGGTGGGGCGCGGCTCCGCCACGATCCGCTTCGACGACGTGAGCGAGGCGACCATGCGCGTCAGCGGCACCGGCAGCAGCGACTGGACGATGCGTCGCGACGGCGACGTCCTGCGGGTCGATCGTCCCAACGGCCCGTTCGGCTGGTGGATCGGCGGATGGTTCGGGATCGATCCGCAGATGACGCTCACCCTGCCCAGGGACCTGGAGGGCGAGCTGACCGCCGATCTGCAGCTGGACGCCGGCGCGCTCACGACCGAGGGCCGCTTCGACACCTTGACCACGAAGGTCAACGCCGGCTCGCTCACGCTCGACGGCGGCGCGAAGACCGTGACCACCACGGTGAACGCGGGATCGGCGACGCTGCGCCTGAACGACGTGACCACCGCGGATCTGTCGATGTCGGCGGGGGAGCTGAACGCGACGATCTCGGGCCGCCAGCCCGACGATGTCCGCCTGGACGTGAGCGCCGGATCCATGGACGTGACGGTGCCGACGGGGCGCTACGCGCTCATGAGGGACTCGTCGGCGGGCACCATCGACGCGAGGATCCAGACGGATCCGTCCTCGACCCACCGCATCGGCGCCCGCCTGTCGGCGGGCAGCATCACCCTCCGCGAGGGGAGCTGAGCGACGCCGAGCCGCGCTCGATTTCGCGATCGTGTCAACGTCCGGTAAAGTCTTGGAGGTTGATACGGGGCTATAGCTCAGGCGGTTAGAGCGCTTCACTGATAATGAAGAGGTCCCAGGTTCAAGTCCTGGTAGCCCCACCGACATGTGAGCGGATCCGAGAAATCGGATCCGCTCATTCGGTCGAAACCCGTCGAATTCGACACGGGGCCTTAGCTCAGTTGGTAGAGCGCCTGCTTTGCAAGCAGGATGTCAGGAGTTCGAATCTCCTAGGCTCCACAGGAACCAGAACGGACCCGGTCTTCACGACCGGGTCCGTTTCCGTTCACACGACCGCTTCGGCGAGCGTCGCGGACCCGGTCGTGCGCGGCGTGCCGGCCGTGACGCGCTGCCATGAGCCGGCGAGGATCTCCACGGCCCGTTCGAGCTCCCGCGGCTCGGTGGTGAACGGGATGCGCAGATGACGCTCGTGCCCGCCCTCCACGGCGAACCGTGGGCCCGCGCTCAGGTGCAGCCCGTGCGCGGCGGCGTCGATCACGAGCGCCGAGCTGAGCGGCATGCCCAGGCCCGCCCAGATCGCGACCCCGCCATGCACCTCCGGCACAGACCAGTCGGGCAGCTCCCGCCGGAGTGCTGCCGTCAGCGCGTCCCTGCCCGCGCCGAGCAGAGCCGCACGCTGCGGCAGGATCTCGCCGAGGCGGTGCACGATGCGCGTCGCGACGGCCTGCTCCAGGTCGGGTGTTCCGAGGTCGTGCGTCGGGCGGGCGGCACGCAGCCTGCGGATCACGTCGTCCGCCGCGCGGATCCACCCGATCCGCAGTCCGCCCCAGACCGACTTGCCCAGCGAACCGACCCGGATCGTCCCGGTGTCCGCCGCACCGAGCGGCTGCAGACGCGGAAGGCCGTCGATGTCGAGGTCGGCCGTCGTCTCGTCCACGAGCAGGAAGGAGCCCGCGTCATGCGCGGCGCGCTCGAACACGGCGCGCTCCTCGAGCGTCATCGTGCGCCCTGTGGGGTTCTGGAACTCCGGCATCAGGTACGAGAGCACGGGCCTTGCGCGGGCGAAGGCCTGCGCGGCGCGATCCAGGTCCCACCCGTGCGCGGTCTCGACGGGAACGCCGACGAGGCGGGCGCCCACACGACGGAACGTCTCCATGGCGTGCGGGTAGCTGGGCGTCTCGATGAGCACCCGGTCGGCCCGGCGCAGCAGGGTCGACGCGATGAGGTTGAGCGCCTGCTGCGCGCCGGTGGTGACCATGATCTGCTCGGGCGACGTCGGGATCCCGAGCCCGGTGTACCGGTCGGCGATCGCGGCGCGCAGCTCGGCGTGGCCGAGGATGTCGTATCCCGCGCGCGACACGAGCGCCGTGATCGACGCCGCGGTCTCGGCGATCACCCCGGGCAGGCCGGGCCAGGCGGGAGGGCTGGCCTGCTGCAGGTCGATGCCCTCGCGGTCGAACCAGCGCGCCGACATGGTGCGCCCGAGCGGCCGGGTGACGCTGCCCGACCCCTGCCGGCTCACGATGTGCCCGGTGGCGCGGAGGGCGCGGTAGGCCGCCGCGACCGTGGTGCGGCTCACGCCGAGGGCCGTCGCGAGCTCTCGCTCGGCAGGCAGCGCGGTCTCCGGGGCGATCCGGTTGTCGAGGCAGAGCAGGCGGATGGCATCGGCGAGGGCGTCGAACGCGGGTTCGCTGGTGCGCCACAGACCGAGCAGCTCGACGAGGGCGCGCGCGGAGAGTCGGGAGTCCATGAGGCCAGCCTAGAACGATTGGACTGGTCACAACAGTCCAGTTGAGGATCATCATGGATCCATGACAAGACGTGTGCTGCAGCTGCTCATCGGGCTCGTGCTCTACGGCTTCGGGTGCGGGCTCACGATCGTGGCCGGACTGGGCGTGGACCCGTGGACCGTGTTCGCGCAGGGCCTCTCGCTGCGCACCGGCATCGGCGTCGGGTGGATCACCAACATCGTCGGGCTGCTCGTGCTGCTGCTGTGGATCCCGCTGCGGCAGAAGCCGGGAGTCGGCACGCTCCTGAACGTGCTTCTCGTGGGCACCGCGATCCAGGGGACCGTGACGGTCATCCCCCCGGTGCACGGCCTGCTCATTCAGGTGCTCGTGCTCGTCGCCGGGGTGGTCGTGGTCGCCCTCGCCAGCGGGCTCTACATCGGCGCGCGTTTCGGACCAGGGCCGCGCGACGGCCTGATGACCGGGATGCACGGGCGTCTCGGCTGGCCGATCTGGGCGGCCCGGCTCTCGGTGGAGCTCACCGTGCTCGCGATCGGGTGGCTGCTGGGCGGCACCGTCGGCATCGGCACGGTCGTGTTCGCGCTCGGGATCGGCCCTCTCGTGCACATCGCCCTCCCCCTGCTCGACACCGCGCGGACGGGTCGGGGCGATGCGGAGAAGACGGAGACGGCCGCGAGCCGTCCGCGGAGCCCGGAGGATGCCGGCCTTCCCCGTCCGATCCTTCAGCGAGGCGCGGTCGCGACGCATGACGACTCCCGCGCCCTCGACGACCTGCGTGCCGCGCGCGATCGCAGCGACTGGTGAGCGATCGCACAGTTCGACCCTGCATGATGGGTGCATGGCGGCGAGACGTGGAGTGTGGTCCTTCGCGATAGCCGCCGTGATCCTGGCGGCTGCGTTCGTGGCGACCTACGTCTTCTTCGTGCGCACCTATGTCGGGCAGATCGTCGATGAGAGGGCCTTCGTGGGGGCCTCCTCGCAGCACGACCTGGTCTACCGGCTGACCGGCATGGTGCTGGGCAATGTGCCGACCGTCGCGATCGGCGGAGGGATCCTGCTCACGCTCGTCATCGGCCTGGTGACGCGTCGCTTCCGGCATCTGCTGGTGGCCCTCGCGGTGGGAGGGATCGCCGTGATCGCCGCGGAACTCGCCAAGCATGTGTTCCTGGAGCGCGCAGCGACCGGCGCGACCGACCTGCTGAGCAATTCATTCCCTTCCGGGCATGCGACGGTCGCCGCCGCTGCGGCGTTCGCGATCTTCGTCGTGTCTCCCCCGCGGTGGCGCCCTCTCGCGGCGGTGCTGGGCGGCGCATTCGCGGTGCTCACCGGGGTGCTGCTCGTGATCCAGCAGTGGCACCGCCCGAGCGATGTCGTCGCGGCATTCATGCTCGTCGCGGCATGCGGCTGTCTCGGCGGGATCGCTCTGCTGCTCTGGCGTGTGCCGGAGGCCGTCCCGCCCGCCCGCACGCTGCCGGCGCTGTGGTGGATCGCCGGGGCGAGTGCGCTCGCCTCCGGCATCGCGTTCGTCATCATCTTCATCACCGTGCAGAACCACGGCAGCCACCTCCAGATCGCGTACGCGGGCGGCGGCGCGGCGATCCTCGCCGTCGGGAGCGCCCTGGCGGCCGCGGGGAATGCGATCTTCCGCAGGATTTCCTGAGCCGGCTCAGGGCGAATTCCAAGGCCGGCGTCGGCCCTTCCGGAATACCGGTTGGGCGCGTGCCGCGGGGTACGGCCGGATGCGGGAAAACAACCGTTGAACAGCCGGTATCGCGACGATGGAGGCGGATGGATGCCGGGTCGCGGGACGATTTCCGCATTCACCGAGTAATCCACATGTGGATGAACCTGTTAATAGATTCCGGCGCTCCGGGAATTGTCATTCCGGAGCGGCCAGAACCGTGTGCGCGACACCGCCGCGGACCGGGTCTCCGGCCCCCGTCGAACGATGCGGGGATTGCGTCGAAGCCCGTTCCCGGGTCCATACTCGTCGTCATGCCTTCCACGCTCTTTCTCGACGGACTGCGCTTCGCCATGGTCTCCTCGACCGCCAGCAAGGTCGATTCCGACGCTCCGACGACCTTCGACTACCACCAGGACGGCCGCCTGATCTGGGGCGAGTACACCGGCGACACCGTCACAGAGGGCCGCTTCGTCGGCGAGATCGCCGGCGCGGAGGTGCGGGTCTCCTTCGCGCACGCGCTGGTCAGCGACGGCTCCGTCGTGCGCGGCGACGCGGTGAGCCGCGCCGAGCAGGAGGATGACGGCCGGATCCGCCTCATAGAGGACTTCGCCGTCGACGGCATCGACCACGTGAGCGTCTGCCTGCAGGTCTGACACCCGGCTCGACGCCCGTGCTCCGGACCGCGCTCAGACGCGGGTCCCGCGGCTCCCGTCGGTGCGGGTGAACCGCATCAGGCCGCTGTCGACCCCGATCGCCGCGCGCTCCGGGATCTCGTCCGGGAGCACGAAAGGCCGGCGGAAGACCTCGCCCATCACGATCGCGGTCTCGACCTTGGTCACCTCGGGACGGTCGGCGATCGTGCCGATCACGAGCGACTGCATGCGCTCCATGTCGACGCTGCGCACGAGCAGCATCACGTCGTGCTCCCCGGTCATCACCATCGCCGATTCCACATCGGGCATATCCCCGATCGCCTGGAGGAACGAGCTCCACGACTGGGGCTGGATCGTGCAGAACACGAGGGCGCTCACCCCGAGGCCGAGGCGGGTCGTGTCCACCTCCGCGGTGTAGCCCGTGATGATCCCGGCGCGGGTGAGGGACTCGACCCGGGAGTACGCGCTGGCGCGGGAGATCCCGACCTCCTGAGCGAGGGCGGCGATGGAGATCCGACCATTGCGGCGCATCGCCCGAAGGATGTCGTAGGCGATTTCGTCGATCACGGGCGCGGATCGTCCAGAGACGGGAGGCTGATCGTCGCTCATGCTGGACATAATGCCGTAGTGACGGAAGCGTGACAATCGAATGATCGAAATCGAGCCGTTCAGTCGGATATAGTGCCGGAAAACCCGATCCGGTCGTCTGACCTGTCCATCTTCAATGAGGAGGAAGCCGTGGCCCGTTCCTACCGCCACGTCGCCGCAGCGCTCATCGCTGTGGCCGCCATCGCGCTCGCCGGCTGCTCCGGCGGCAATTCCGCGAACAATTCCAGCAGCTCCTCCTCGGGCGGCACGCTCGTGGTCGACACCGCGTTCTCGCTCGAGACCGGTGACCCCGGGCGCAATTACGTGCCGACCGGGAACATGGTGCTGCACGCGGTGTACGACACCCTGCTGACCTTCCAGGGCGCCGACTCGACCACGCCGAAGCCCGATCTCGCGACCATGAAGCAGAACTCGGATGCGACCGAGTTCACCTTCACGATCCAGGACGGCCGGAAGTTCTCCGACGGCACCCCGGTCACCGCGGACGACGTCGTGTTCTCGCTCGACCGCGTCGCCGGGATCACCGATTCCAAGGCGAACTTCCTGATGGCGGGGATCACCGTCGCCAAGGTCGACGACAAGACCGTGAAGCTGTCGACGAAGACCCCTTCGCTGCAGCTGCCCGCGATCGTCACCAACCCCTCCCTCGCGATCCTCAACTCGAAGCTCGTCGAGAAGAACGGCGGCACGACCGACGACAAGGACGCGGCGAAGACCTGGCTCGACGCGAACTCGGCGGGATCCGGTCCGTACAAGCTGCAGTCGCTGGACCTCACCTCGCAGGTCGTGCTCGTGAAGAACGACAAGTACGACGGCGACGACAAGCCCGCCTACGACAAGATCGTCGTGCGCAACATCTCGCAGTCCTCCACGCAGCTGACCAACCTCAAGGGCGGCGACTCCAACGTGGCGGTCGACCTCTCCGGCGACCAGGTGAAGAACCTCGGCGACGGCTTCACGGTGAACTCGGCCCCGTCCGCGGAGACCCTCTTCCTCCTCATCAACCAGGACAAGAACGTCGGCGGCGCGACCGCGAACCCCAAGTTCGCCGAGGCGGTGCGCTACGCGCTCGACTACGACAAGCTGCTGGAGCTGGCCGGATCCGGATCCGTGCAGGCCACCGGCGTCATCCCGCCGATGTTCCCCGGCGCGAACAAGTCCGGCGTGAAGCAGGACCTCGAGAAGGCCAAGGCCGCCCTCGCCGCCTCCGGCTACACCGGCCAGGAGATCAAGCTGCAGTTCCCGAACGACAACCCCGTCGGCGGCGTGGAGTTCACGCCGGTCGCCGAGCGCGTCCAGGAGCAGCTCAAGGCCGCGGGCATCAACGTGACCCTGGCTCCGGCCCCGTTCGCGACCGAGGTCCAGCCCTACGTCAAGGCGCAGGAGGCCTTCTCGCTCTGGTACTGGGGCCCCGACTACGCCGACACCTCCTCGTTCCTGCCGTTCGGCCCGGGTCAGAAGGTCGGCCTGCGCGCCGGCTGGGCCGCCGAGGCCGACTCCTCGATCGCCGACCTGGTGACCAAGGCGCAGAATGCGACCAGCGTCGACGCCCGCAACTCCGCGTTCAGCGACTACGCGAAGGCGATGCAGGAGTCCGGCCCGTTCGTGCCGCTGATCGTCCCGGGCATCAACCTCGCCAGCTCCTCGAAGGTGGCCGGGCTCGAGTACAACGTGACCTGGACCCTCGACCTGCGGACGCTGCACCCCGCGAAGTGAGCCCTGCGGGGGTCGGAGCCACGAGGTTCCGGCCCCCGCAGCACCACGCCCTCTCCGCCCCGTAGACCCGGAAGCCCCCTGTGTCCGAGACGAAAGCCATCGCCACCCGCACGTCGCGGAAGGCGCAGCACACCCTGTTGCGCTTCCTCGCCCGGCGGGCCGTGACGAGCGTGATCCTGCTGTTCGGGATCGTGCTGGTCACCTTCTCCCTCACCGTGATCGTGCCCGGCGACCCTGTGCGCGCCGCCCTCGGCGAGGGCGCCGCGTCGAACCCCGCCACGGTCGAGGCGTTCCGGCAGAAGTACGGACTCGATCAGCCGGTGTGGATCCGGTTCTTCATCTACGTCGGCAACCTGCTGCGCGGCGACCTCGGCACCTCGCTGAAGTCCGGGCAGCCGGTCTCCGCCGACCTCGCCAAGGCCGTGCCGGCGACCGCGGAGATCGCCTTCTACGCGATCATCATCAGCCTCGCCGTCGCGATCGTGCTCGGGACCCTCGCCGCCTACCGTCGCGGTAAGGTCACCGACCAGGTCGTGCGCGTGGTCACCCTGATCGGCCTCAGCATCCCCACGTTCTGGATGGCGATCCTCTGCTACCAGCTGTTCTTCATGAACCTGCACTGGGTCAGCGGATCCGGCCGGATCTCCCCCACGATCACCCCGCCGCCGCGCATCACCGGCTTCTACACGATCGACTACCTCCTGAACGGCGACTCGGTCGGCTTCGTCGACGCGATCGGCCACCTGGCCCTGCCGGTGCTCGTGCTGAGCCTGTTCACGATCGCCACCCTCACCCGGTTCGTGCGCACCTCGGTGCTCGAGGTGCTCGACATGGACTACGCCAGGGCGGCCAGGGCGAAGGGCCTGAGCGGCCGCCGGGTCGTCGTCGGCTACGTGCTGCGAGGAGCGGCGCTGCCGATCCTCACCCTCGTCGGCATCGCGTTCGGCAGCCTGCTCTCCGGCACCGTGCTCGTCGAGGCGGTGTTCGCGTGGCCCGGTCTGGGCACCTACGCGTACAACGCGTCGAAGAACCTCGACCTGCTCGCCGTGACCGGCGTCGGGCTCGTGGTCGGCGTGATCTACCTCGTCATCAACCTCGTCGTCGACGTGCTCTACGGCGTCCTGGATCCGCGAGTGAGGCTGTCGTGAACCTCGTCATCCCCGAGAAGGTCGCCCCGAAGCGCCGCCGCCCCTGGCTGCCGCGCGCCTGGCGCACCCCGCTGGCCATCGTCGGCACCGTGATCGCGCTGATGTGGATCGTGGTCGCGATCCTCGCGCCCTGGATCGCCCCGCACGACCCGCTCGCGCAGGACCTCCCCCGTCTCGCACCGCCCAGCGGCGAGGCCATCATGGGCACCGACGTCAACGGCCGCGACATGTTCTCGCGCCTGCTGCTCGGAGCGCAGGCGACGATCCCGCTCGCCCTCATGCTCGTGGTCTGCGCGATGATCGTCGGCACCGTCGTGGGCGCCGTCGCCGGCTACCTCGGCGGCTGGTTCGACGAGGTGCTCATGCGCATCACCGACATGGTCATGGCGTTCCCGACCGTGATCCTCGCCATGGTCATCGCCGCATCCCTCGGCCCGTCGATCATGAACGCCGTGATCGCCGGAATCATCGTGGCCTGGCCGCCGTACGCCCGCATCACGCGGTCGCTCGTGCTCGGCCTGCGCACGCAGAACTACGTGATCGCCGGCCGCCTGCTGGGCTCGTCCCCGCTGCGCTCGCTCCTGCGGGACGTGCTGCCGAACATCGCCGGCCCGGTGCTCGTGCTCGCGTCGCTCGACATCGGCACCGCGATCCTGCTGCTGTCCGGTCTGTCCTTCCTCGGTCTCGGCGCCCAGCCGCCGACGCCCGAGTGGGGCACGATGATCGCCGCGGCCATGCAGAATCCCTCGGCCTGGTGGCTGGGCCTGTTCCCCGGCATCGCGATCCTCAGCATCGTGATGGCCTTCAACTTCATCGGCGACTCGCTGCGCGACGCCCTCGACCCGCTCGCCGCCCGCGAGCGCGAGGCGGAATCGCCCACGGCGGTCTCCGCCGCCGCATCGACCGGGGAGGTGGCACAGTGACCGCCGCGCTCGCGATCCGCGATCTGCACGTCGAGCTCGGCCAGAGCCGTCGCAACCGCACCGAGGTCGTGAAGGGCATCTCGCTCGATCTCGTCCCCGGACGCATCCAGGGCCTCGCCGGCGAATCCGGATCCGGGAAGAGCATGACCGCGATGGCGATCCTCGGGCTGCTGCCCGCGGGCGGCACGGCGTCGGGATCCATCGTCCTCGGTGGCGCGGGCAAGGCCGACGTCCAGCTCGTCGGCATGACGGGCAAGGCCTACCGCACCGTGCGCGGCAAGCGGATCGGCATGGTCTTCCAGGATCCTTCCGCCAGCCTGCATCCGCAGATCACGGTCGGATCCCAGCTCGCCGACGGCATCCGCACGCATCTCAACCTGTCCCGCGCCGAGGCCAGGAAGCGCGCCGCCGAGCTGCTCGCACTGGTGCGCGTGCCGAACCCCGAGGAAGCGCTGCAGAAGTACCCGCACCAGTTCTCGGGCGGTCAGCGGCAGCGCATCGCGATCGCGATCGCGCTGGCCTGCGAACCCGAGGTCCTGCTCGCCGACGAGCCCACCACCGCGCTCGACGTGACGGTGCAGGCGGGGATCCTGCACCTGCTGCGCGATCTCGCGACCGAGCGTGACCTGGCTGTGCTGCTGGTCACGCACGACCTCGGCGTGATGAGCGCGGTCGCCGACGAGGTCGCCGTGATGCGGGGCGGGCTGATCGTCGAGTCCGGATCCCGGCAGCAGATCTTCCAGGACCCCCAGCATCCCTACACGCGCGAGCTGCTGGACGCGATGCCCGACGCGCAGGATTCCCTCGTGGATGCTCCTGTGGAGGCCGGATCCGCGACCGATCCGTCCGGCGATCCGTCCGCTTCTACGCCCGGGATGACGGACGCCGACGATTCCGAGGAGACCCGATGAGTGCTCAGAAGCCGGTCCTGCACGTCGACTCCCTCGTCGTCGAGTACGGCGGCCGGGCCGCGTTCCGCGCCGTGGACGGCGTCTCCTTCGACATCGCCGCCGGCGAGGTGCTCGCGCTCGTCGGAGAGAGCGGCTGCGGGAAGTCATCGACGGCTCGGGCCGTGATCGGGATGGAGAAGCCGCGGGCCGGTGAGGTGCTCTACCGGGACCGCTCGGTGCAGCCCCTCGGCATGCGCACGCGCCCTGCGGAGCTCACCGCGATCCAGATGGTGTTCCAGGATCCGAACTCCTCGCTGAACCCGCGGATCCGCATCGCGCAGCAGATCGCCGAGGGATCCCGCGCGGCGATCGCCCGCGGCGTCGACACCGAGGCGCCATCGCACTGGCTGAAGGCCGTCGGCCTCTCGCCCGCTCTCGAGAACCGGTATCCGTACCAGCTCTCCGGCGGTCAGCGGCAGCGGGTCGCGATCGCCCGCGCGCTCGCCGCGAAGCCGGATCTCATCGTCGCGGACGAGCCGATCTCGGCGCTGGACGCCTCCGCCCAGGCCTCGGTCGCGGGCATGATGCGCGAACTGTGCGTGGCCTCGGGCGCGGCGATGCTGTTCATCTCGCACGACCTGTCCGTGGTGCGGCTCATGGCCGACCGCGTCGCCGTGATGTACCGCGGCCGGATCGTCGAGTCGGGCGCGACTCCCGTGGTGTGGGCCCAGCCCGTGCACCCGTACACGGCGGCGCTGCTCGATGCCATCCCCCACCCGGACGGCGAGGGCGTGCTGCCCGCCGCCCCTGCTTCGGAGGCGCCCTCGTCCTGGCGCGTCGAGATCCCCGAGGCGCTCGACCGCGTGCGCTGAGCACGCCCCACAGACCTCCCGGCGCGGGCTCGCCCCCCTGCGCCCGCGCCGGGAGACCCACGTGCGGGTGCCTACCGGTCCCTGAGCGAGGAGCGCAGCGACGAGACGAAGGGCGCCCTCGGTCAGCGACCCGCGGGCGTCAGCTCGTGCGGGGTGGTGTTGAGGTTCACGCAGCCGTCGGCGGTGACGACCACGATGTCCTCGATCCGGGATCCCCACTCGCCGGGGAAGTAGATCCCCGGCTCGATGCTGAACGCCATGCCCTCGCGCAGCGGGAGGTCGTTGCCGGGTGCGATGTACGGCTCCTCGTGCGTCGTGACGCCGATACCGTGGCCGGTGCGGTGCAGGAAGGCCTCGGCCAGGCCCTCCGCGGCGAGCACCTCGCGGGCGGCCGCGTCGACCTGCTCGGCGGTGACGCCGGGGCGCACCGCGTCGACGGCCGCCTGCTGGGCGCGCACGAGCACGGCGATCCGTCGGGCGGCCTCGGGATCCGGCTCGCCCACCGCGTAGGTACGGGTGCTGTCGGAGTTGTAGCCGGCCGGCACGGCGCCGCCGATGTCCACGACCACGATGTCGCCGTCCTGGATCACCCGGTCCGAGACCTCGTGGTGCGGATCCGCGCCGTGGGGTCCGGAGGCGACGATCACGAACTCGACCGTGCGATGCCCCTCCTCGACGATCGCGGCGGCGATGTCGGCGCCGACCTCGCGCTCGGTGCGGCCGGCGCGCAGCAGGCCGGGCACGCGACGGTGCACCGCGTCGATCGCGTCGCCGGCGCGGCGCAGCTCGGCGATCTCGGCGTCGTCCTTGATCATCCGTCCCTCGCGCAGCACGGGCGTGGCGAGCTCGGGGCGCAGGCCGAGACGGTCCGCGAGCGGGATCACGTGCAGGGCGGGCAGCGCATCCGAGACGCCGAGCCGCGCGGGGGCCTCTGGTATCGCGGCGGTGACGAGCGCATAGGGATCCTGCCCGTCCACCCAGTCGGCCACGGCGAGGCCGAGCGCACCGACGGCGGTGTCGCGCACCTTGGCGAGCTCCATGCGCGGCACGATGACGGTCGGATCCCCGGCGGCCGGGATCACGAGAGCGGTCAGCCGCTCGATCGTGTCCCCCTCGACGCCCGCGAGGTAGGTCAGGTCGGGACCGGGTCCGACGACGATCGCGTCGAGTCCGGCATCAGCGGTCAGGGCGCGGGCGCGGTCGAGGCGGGCGGCGTACACGGAGGCGGGGAAGGGCGTGCTCACCCCTCCACGCTACGTCCGCGCCACCCGGCCGCGCCAGGGGTTCGGCGGGACATATTCCAGGATCGAGATGAACCGCCGCCCACTCGCGGATCCCCGGCGAATCGTCCGCCGCATCCGCTCCGTCGCCCCTCCCGCCCAGACGATTCGCCTGACCGCGAGACTCCAACTCCGCGACGAGACTGCGGTTCTAGAGTGCAGTCTCGTCGCCCAGTTGGAGTCTCGCGGTCAAAGAAGGGGGGCGGTCAGGTCAGGGTGATGCCGGACTGCTCCAGGCGGGTGCGGACGCGGTCCACGTCGTCGTCGCCGGGGAGGTCGCCGAGCACCTTCATCATGAGCACCTGCGCGTCGACGAGGGAGATCTCCGGATCCGCTCCGCTCTGCGCGGCGACGGCCTCGCAGACCTCCTGCACCTCGTCATCGGTGAGGCGGCGGCGCAGCAGCGCGAGGATCGGCACGCGGTCCTGCGCCGGGATCCCCTCCGGATAGCCCGCCCCCAGCCAGCGCAGCGCCTGGGCGATGGGGTTGGCGTCCGACGGCTCAGCGCCGGCGGATCCCGCACCGGAGTCCTCCGGCGACTCCGCACCGGAGCCGCCCGCGGCCGCCGCGGCGAGGATCGTCCGATCGCCCACGATCCGCTGCGCCTTGGTGCTCAGCGGCACTCCGCGGTCGGCGAGCAGGACGGCCACGCGGCGCACCTCGTCGGCGCCCGGACTCGCCGAGGTCACGTCGGCGATCGCCGCCCGGATCTGCGACACCCGCACCGGATCCGTCTCCTGCCGGGCCAGCGCCGCGACCACCTCCGCGAGCTCCTCGGCGGTGAGCGTCCGCTGCAGGAGGGCCAGCAGCGGCGAGTAGTCCTTGGGCGGCACGCCCTCCGGATAGCCGGCGCGCAGCCAGTCCAGTACGCGGGAGAGGACGTTGCCGTTCACTTGCCCACTCCGAACAGCGAGATGCCGAAGTAGTGGTAGATGCTGAGCCGCGTGATGAAGAGCACTCCGGTGAGCACCACGGCGATCACGAGGGCGAACAGGATCCAGCCCGCCGCGGTCAGCAGCGGACGGCGCGTCCCAGGGGCCTCGCCGTCGACCTCCCCGGTGCCGGCCGACTGCAGCCGCATGCCGATCGCGAACAGGGCGGGAAGACCCGCGCCGAACAGCAGGCCGACCAGCAGCACGCGGCCCGCGGAGAGCGCCATCTGCGCGATGTCGAAGTTCATCTCATCCGTCCTTCGGTTCAGGCCGCCGCGCCCTCGGGCACGACGGAGCCGTCCCATTCGGCGTTGACGTTGTTGTGGTCGACCTTCTGCCGGCGGCTGCGCAGATAGAGGAGGGCGGCGGCCGCGAGCAGCAGGACGAACACGGTGACGGCGCCGGCGAGCCCGCCGATGCCGTGGGCGAGGAAGAAGCAGAGAGCGCCCACGACGCCCGCGGCGGGCATCGTGATGAGCCAGGCCGTGACCATGCGGCCCGCGATCCCCCACCGCACCTGCGCACCGGGGCGTCCCACGCCGGATCCGAGGATCGATCCGGTGGCGACGTGCGTGGTGGACAGCGCC
Organism: Microbacterium sp. NPDC089698; assembly: GCF_044749045.1. NCBI lineage: Bacteria > Bacillati > Actinomycetota > Actinomycetes > Micrococcales > Microbacteriaceae > Microbacterium > Microbacterium sp. NPDC089698. The sequence goes on along the minus strand of NZ_JBIVHE010000002.1, from coordinate 431,566 downwards.
ATGCCCATGGAGCTGGACGTGAGGATGATGGCGGCGGAGGACGCCTCCGCGGCGAGCCCCTGCGGCGACTCGATCTCGACCAGGCCCTTGCCGAGGGTGCGGATGATCCGCCAGCCGCCGAGGTACGTGCCGAGTGCGATCGCCGCGCCGCAGGTCACGATGATCCAGATCGGCAGGCCCTCGTTCAGGATCTGATCGCCGGTGAGCGTGCCGTGCGCGATGAGGGCGAGGGCGATCACGCCCATGGTCTTCTGCGCATCGCCCGTGCCGTGCGCGAGCGAGACGAGCGACGCGGTGCCGATCTGTCCCCAGCGGAATCCCGCCTCGCGGTGCTTGGCGTGCACGGACCGGGTGAGGCGGTAGACGAGCCAGGTTCCGACCGCCGCCACGATGCCGGCGATGAGCGGGGAGAGCACGGCGGGGACGATGATCTTCCCGACGATGCCGGCCCAGTTGACGGTCGCGGCCCCCGCGATCCCGGCGCCGATGAGACCGCCGAACAGGGCGTGCGAGGAGCTGGACGGCAGGCCGAGCAGCCAGGTCAGCAGATTCCACAGGATCCCGCCGACGAGGCCGGCGAAGATGATGATCATCGCCGATTCGGGGTTCAGGCCCGGCACGAGATCGCCGCTCGGGCCCTGGATCGTGAGCACGTCCTTCGTGATGGTCGCCGCGACCTCGACCGAGAGGAAGGCGCCCACGAGGTTCAGGATCGCCGAGAGGGCCACCGCGACCTTCGGCGTGAGCGCCCCCGTGGCGATGGAGGTGGCCATCGCGTTCCCGGTGTCGTGGAATCCGTTGGTGAAGTCGAAACCGAGTGCGGTCACGACCACCAGGATGAGGATCATCACTTCGGCGCTCATGACCGTCAGCATTCCGCGTTGCGGAAGCGCGAACGGGCGGTGTCGTGCACTCGACGGCGAGAGTTCATCGGGCGTTAAGCGCACCCGCCGCGAGCGATCGAGGAGGGCCTTCACCGTCCGCATAGCCGTCGGGCGTAGCCTCACGGCGGCCGCACAGCAGATCGGAACCCGCCACGCCTCCCATCCCCGTCTTCCTCAGCACCTGGAGCCTGGATCCCACCGCTCTCGTGGTGCTGATCGTCGCAGCCGGTCTCTACCTCGGCGGGGTGGAGGTGCTGCGCCGAAGGGGCCACCGCTGGCCGCTGCGACTCACGCTGATGTACCTGCTGCTCGGTCTCGGCTCCTACGCCGTCGTGTCCTTCGGGTTCCTCGGCACCTGGAGCCCGGCGCTGCGCTGGGCCTTCTCGACGCGGATCGCCCTGCTCATGTTCGTCGTGCCGGTCCTGGTCACGCTCGGACGGCCGGTGTCGCTGGCTCGCGCGGTGCTCTCCTCACGGCCCCGCGCCCGGGTGAACGGCTTCCTGCGCTCCTGGCTCGCGAAGTTCTTCGGCAACGCGATCATGGCGCCGGTGTTCACGTGCCTCGTGTTCGCCCTGTTCTTCACGCCGCTGTCCGCGGTGCTGCGGATCAATCCGATCGCGGAAGGCGTGGCATCGGCGATCGTGCCGCTGCTGGGACTGCTCATGATCCTGCCGATGGCCGCGCACACCGTCGCGCGCACGAGCCTGTTCATCGTGGCCGAGTTCATGTTCGCGTTCGTGGAGCTCGTGCTCGACGCGATCCCGGGCGTGCTGCTGCGCCTGGGGACGGTCGTCTTCGACCATGCGGGCGCCTGGCCCGGCGCGCTGCCGGTCTGGTTCCCGAATCCGCTGCGCGATCAGCAGCTCTCCGGCGACTTCCTGTGGTTCATCGCCGAGATCGTCGATGTGCCGATCCTCGTGATCCTGATGATGCGATGGATCCGCTCCGACCGGCGCGAGTCGCGCAGCATGGATGAGCTCAGCGACGAGGAGATGGCGGAGCTCACCGCCGCGCACCTGCGCGGGGAGTGAGGGATCCGGCGCGGGAGCCGGATCCGCTCCTCGTCACTCCGCGGGCGCGGCCGTGCGGATGCGGTCGCCGAGGAACGCGAGGTCGGCGGCCGAGAGCGCGGTCACGGCATAGGAGACCGGCCACACGGCGCCGTCGTCGAGCCGGGCGGGCCACTCGAACTCGAAGGTGGCGTAGCGCACCTTGAACTTGGCCTTGGGCTTGAAGAAGCAGACGACCTTGCCGGCGGCGTTGGCCCAGGCCGGCATGCCGTAGTACGTGCGGGGCACGAGGTGCGGGGCGTTCTCGGCGACCAGCCGGTGCAGGGCCTCGGCGAGCGTGGCGTCCTCGGCGTCCATCTCGGCGATCTTGGCCAGGACGTCGGCCTCTCCGGCCGCGCGGGCCTCCTCGGCGGAGATCTTCTTCCGCGCGACGCGGGTGCGGCTCTCCTTCGCGGCCTCCTTGACGGCGGCGCGCTCGAACTCGGTCAGCACGGGAGCGGTGTTCTCGGTCATGGCATCCTCCTGTCAGCGCCCCGCGGATCCGGGGACATCGTCAGCCTACGAACGCGTGCGCACGGGCGCTTCTTCAGAACTGATCGATCGACGAGAAGCCTCGCCGCGACGCAGGACCTGCCACGATGGGCTTCATGACGACGCTGTTCACGGGCCGGATCCGACCGCTCTCCCCCGCCGCCGCCGACCTCGTCGAGGCGCTCCTGGTCGACGACGAAGGACGCATCATCGCGGTCGGCGCGACCGCGGACCTCGCGGCGCAGGACCCTTCCGCGGAGCGCGTGGCGCTGGACGGCTGGACGATGCCGGGGCTCATCGAGCCGCACGGGCACCCCGGAACCGCGGCCGTGCTGCTGTCCGACCGCGTGCTCGACCTGCGGCCCGTCGTCCTGCCGGATGCGGAGAGCGTCATTTCGGCCTTGCGCGCCGCGCTCGCCGCCGCCGAGGGACGCCCGGTGTACGCGAGCGGGTGGGACGCCCTGCTCCAGCGCGGGCTCCCGGATCCCGACATGCGGCTGCTCGACGACCTCGCCGGATCCACTCCCCTCGCGATCGTGCACAACTCCGGCCACTCGGCGTACTTCAACGCCGCCGCGGCACGGATGGCGGGACTGGACAGGGAGACCCCCGATCCGGCGGGCGCGTCGTTCGGTCGTACCGCGGACGGCGAGCTGAGCGGTGTGGCTCTCGAGGCCGCGGCCGTGGAGCAGGTCGTGGCTCCGCTCCTGCGGTCGGCCCAGGCCGACATCGTCGAGCTGCTCGGGGCGCACTTCGCAGATCTCTCCCGTCGCGGGATCACGACCGTCTCCGACCTCAGCTGGAACCCGGCGCTGAACCCGGTCGTCGATGCGCTGCGCGCCGCCGGCCGGATGCCGCTCCGGCTGCGGTGGTACGAGATGTCCCGCCCCGGAGGAACGCCCGCCGCACGTCCGTCGAACGCGAGCGACCCCGTCGACGGGGCCGCAGACGCCGAGGACGGTATCGTGCGCCAGATCGGCGTCAAGACCTGGACCGACGGCTCCCCGTGGGTGGGCAACATCGCCACGAGCTTCCCGTACCTCGACACGGCGGCGACCAGGTCGCTCGGCCTCGAGCCGCACCACCGGGGATCCTCGAACTACACGGCCGAGGAATTGCACGGGATCGCCGAGCCCTACGCCGCCGCCGGCTGGCAGCTCGCCTGTCATGCGCACGGCGACCTCGCGATCGACGAGACGCTCGACGTCTACGAGCGGCTGATCGAGAAGCACGGTCTGACCGATCACCGTTTCCGCTTGGAGCACGTGGGGGCGATGACCGCGGCGCAGTTCGCCCGCGCGGCGGAGCTCGGCGTGACCGTCAGCCTGTTCGTCGACCACATCACCTACTGGGGCGAGGTGCTCGTGGACGACCTGTTCGGTCCGGAGCGGGGCGGAGCATGGGCGGACGCGGGCGCCGCGTTCGCGGCCGGTCATCGCGCGACCTTCCACAACGACGGATGGGTCACGCCCGCCGAACCGCTGCGCAACATGGCGGTGGCGGAGACCCGGCGCACGCGCTCCGGGCGGGTCATGCCCGCCGGCACCGCGGTCTCGCGCGCGCAGGCGCTCGCCGCGCACACGACCAACGCGGCGTGGCAGCTGTTCAGCGAGCACGAGGTCGGATCCCTGGCGCCCGGCCTGTTCGCCGATCTCGTCGTTCTGGACCGGGATCCGCTGACGGTTCCGGCGGAGGAGCTGGCCGAGGCGGTGGTGCGAGAGGTGCACCTCGGCGGGCGGCGCGTGAGCTGACCGCGCCATACCGGCTGCGACGTCCTAGGGTGTGAACCATGGACATGCGGGTCGCGGCATACGCGGTCATCCTCGACGATGACCGGCGGGTGCTGCTGGCGCGGTGGACCGAGGGCCGCCGGGTGTCGTGGACCATGCCGGGAGGCGGGCTGGAACCGGGTGAGGACCCCGAGGCCGCCGTCCGCCGCGAGGTGCGCGAGGAGACCGGCTACAAGGTGGTCGTCGACGAGCTGCTCGGGATCCACTCCCGGGTGATCCCCGCCCGCCGCCGGGTCACGCCGGGCGCGACCGAGCCTCTGCACACCCTGCGCATCGTCTACCGCGCGCGGATCACGAGCGGGAAGCTCCGCTTCGAGAAGAACGGATCCACCGACATGGCCGCCTGGTACGGGCTCGACGAGGTCGCCGGCCTGCAGCGCGTGCGGCTCGTGGACATCGCCCTCGGCATGGCCGGCGTGGCGGCCTGATCCGTCTGCCTGCGGCTACTCCGGCTCTGAGATGTCGGCGACGGTCGCGTCGTACGCGGTGATGAGGGCGTCGCCGTCGACGAACAGGCTGTAGCCGTGCGCGCCCGCGCCCATCGCGATCCGACGACCGCGGATCGTCTCGTCCGCGAACACCGGCCACGCGGTGGTGCTGCCGATCGGGACGATCGTGCCGCGCTCATAGCCGGTCGCGGCCAGCGCGACGGCCGGATCCGGCAGCTTCAGCCGATTGACACCGACGAGGGCGCGCAGCTTGGGCCAGGAGATCTTGCGCCCGCCGGGGATCAGCGCGAACAGGAACGTGTCGTCGCTCCGCTTGACCACGAGGGTCTTCACGATGCCGGACGGGTCCAGGCCGAGCAGAGCCGCGGCCTCCTGCAGGCTGTGGGCGGCCGGGCGCTGCCGGATCTCGATGTCGAGGCCGCGTTCGGCCGCGGCATCGCGCACGCGGGCGTGCGGATCCGATCCCTCGGCGGACTCCTCCGCGGGATCGGGGACCGGCGACGCGGAGGTGCTCACGCCTCGGGGGCGTTCAGCGGGTCGTCGGCGACCCAGAGCTCGTCGTCGGCGCGCAGCGCCTGCCAGGCCGCCACCAGGACGCCCACGGCTGCCGCGGCGCCGAGGATGATCGCGATCACGGCGCCGATGCCGAGGCCGCTCTTGCGCTCGGCCGGCGCGGCGAGGACGGCGCGGGGCGTGTGCGCGGTTCCGGTGCGCTTGGCGTTCGCGATGTCCCACGCGGTGAGGGCGGATCCGACGACGCCGCCGATCGCCGGGACGACCTTGTGGTCGACGACGTCGCGGGAGAACTTGACCCCCTTGTCGACGGCGGGCACCACGCGGTGCTCGTACACGTCCTGCACCGTGGGCACGACCTGCTCGCGGCGGAAGTTGTCGAGCTGACGACCCGCCTCACGGGCGACGTTCGCGGCCTCGCCGACGACGACCTGCTGGGCGGCCCACAGCTTGGCGGCCTCGCTCTGCAGCTGGCGGAGTTCCTTCTGACGCTTGCGGCTCAGGCTCACGATGCCCTCCCAATCGAAACGGGGTTCGGACTCACCATCTTGCCAGACAAGCTCCTGAGTGGCGGGTGTGCGTCGGAGAAGTTCCTGGGGGAATCGGAGACTGCAGGGGATCCGATGCGAGAATGGACCCATGCCTCACGCCACTCACGTCGCCACGCTGCACACCAACCACGGAGACATCGTCATCAACCTCTTCGGTGACCACGCTCCCCGCACCGTGAAGAACTTCGTCGAACTCTCCGACGGCACCGGATCCTGGACGCACCCGGCCACCGGCAAGCCCGGCGAGGGCGCGCTGTACAAGGACGTCATCTTCCACCGCATCATCCCGAACTTCATGATCCAGGGCGGCGACCCGCTCGGACAGGGCGTCGGCGGCCCCGGCTACACCTTCAACGACGAGATCCACGGCGAGCTGAACTTCAACGAGCCCTACATCCTCGCGATGGCCAACGCCGGCCTGCGCCGTAACGCCATCACCGGTCAGGCCGAGGGCACCAACGGCTCGCAGTTCTTCATCACGACCGACCCGACCCCGTGGCTGCAGGGCAAGCACACGATCTTCGGCGAGGTCGCGGACGACGCCTCCAAGGCCGTCGTGGACGAGATCGCGGCCGTGCGCACCGGAGCGGGCGACCGTCCGGTCGAGGACGTCGTGCTGCAGTCCGTCGACATCGTCGCGAACTGACCCCGCCCCCGGACTCCGGAGCGCACGGATGACGACTTCGGAGTTCCACGCGAATCCCGACAACTTCTGCTACCGGCATCCCGGCCGGCAGAGCTTCGTGCTGTGCCAGCGGTGCATGCGCACGATCTGCCCGGAGTGCCAGACCCAGGCTCCGGTCGGGGTGATCTGCCCCGAGTGCATGCAGGAGCAGCGTCGCAATCAGACGCCCGCCCAGCGCCGGGCCAACCGGCGCTGGGGCGCGCGTTCGATGACCGCCGTCGGCGGTCGTCCGCTCGTGACGTACTGGATCCTCGCGATCACCTCGGCGGTTAGCCTGCTGCAGTTCGTGCCCGGGATCGGCGGGTTCCTCACGAGCAACCTGCAGTTCTGGGCCGGCAATCTCTATCCGTCCCTGTCGGGGGCGCCGTTCGAGCCCTGGCGTCTGCTGACCACGCTGCTCGTGCACGGCAACTTCATCCACCTGGGCCTCAACATGCTCGCTCTGTGGATGGTCGGCCAGAGCCTCGAGCCATTGATCGGCCGCGCGAAGTTCCTCACCCTCTATCTGGTGAGCGGCCTCGCCGGGTCCGTCGGCGTCGCATTGATGTCGCCCGGCACCCCGACGGTCGGCGCCTCCGGGGCGATCTTCGGACTCCTCGCCGCGCTGCTCGTCGTGGGCCGGCATCTCGGCGCGAACGTCATCGGCATCCTCGTCGTGCTCGTGATCAACTTCGTGTACGGCTTCATCGTCCCGGGGGTGGCCTGGCAGGCGCACATCGGCGGCGCGGTCGCCGGCGCCCTGGTCGCGCTCATCTACGTCCGGACCAGCGGTCGCGGCACGACCAAGTTCTGGTGGATCGGGCTCGTCTCCGCGCTCGTCCTCGTACTGCTCGCCGTGGTCGCGATCGTTCCGCCTCTGCTGATCACCGCCGGTCACTGACCCCAGCCGCACAACGGCCCTCGCCTTCGGGCGGGGGCCGTTCGTCGTTCTGCCGAGGGTGTGAATGACAGGCGTGTAATTCTCCCCACATGGGGATAGATCTGTGGATAACTTCGGGGACGGGGTGTGCATATCCATCCCCAGAATGTGGATAACCCCTCAGATCCGTGGACAACCCTGCGGATGACGGGCTACGGCGGTCCCTGAACCGGTCGGTCCCTGAGCCTGTCGAAGGGTGGAATGCAGAAACGCCCCCGCGGAGAGCGGGGGCGTTTCGGAGAACAGGAGGGCGACGTCAGCGCCAGCGCGTGGTCATCAGGAAGCCGATCAGGGCGATGCCGAGGCCGATCAGCAGGTTCCAGGACTGCAGACCCGGGATCGGGTACTGCATGCCGGTGATGTAGAAGACCAGGATCCAGGCGAGGCCCAGCAGCATGAAGCCGACCATGACCGGCTTGAACCACACGGCGTTGGGTGCGGCTTCGCCGTCGACCTTCTCTGCGACGGCTTCTTCGGGCTTGCGGGATCGTGCCATGCGCACAGTCTACCCAACGGACCCTCCCGACATCAGGCTGACCTCCGGCGGCAAGGTCCGCTCGGTAGGATCGCGGGATGACCGACGCCCCGCGAGCCGCCACGCGCCGTGCCGCCCGGGGCCGACGCCCGCGCCGGCGCGCCACGGTCGTGAGCGTGCTCGGCGAGCTGCTGCTGACCGCGGGCGTGGTGGTGCTGCTGTACGCCGCCTGGCAGATGTGGATCGGCGACATCATCATGAGCGCGTCCGCGAACGACAAGGGGCAGCAGATCTCCCAGGCCTGGGCCAAGGCGCCCGCGCCGGCCCTGCCGCCCGTGATCGACGACGGGAACGGCGTCGACGGCGCCCATCCCCGGTATGAGCCGCCCGTGATGACCCCGCCCGCGAACGGCGTCCCCTGGGGCGCGCAGATGCACGTGCCGCGGTGGGGATCCGACTACAACGTGCAGATCGCGGGCGGGGTGACCAGGCCCGACACCCTCGACCACGGCTGGATCGGTGTGTATCCCACCTCCGGGATGCCCGGACAGCCCGGCAACTTCACGATGGCCGCGCACCGCACCACCTGGGGCAAGCCCTTCAACCAGCTCGACAAGCTGCACCTGAACGACGCGATCGTGATCGAGACGGAGCAGGGGTGGTACACCTACCGGTTCCGGACCCTGGAGTACGTGACACCCGACAGCGTCGACGTGCTGGATCCCGTTCCGCAGGAGCCGGGCGTCGCCGCCGGGGGCCGGTACATCACCCTCACCGCGTGCTCGCCGCTGTACTCGCTGGCCGAGCGCATCGTGGCGTACGGGGTGTTCGAGAGCTTCCAGCCGCGGGCCTTGGGCGCCCCGGCATCGTTGAAGGCGGTGAGCTGATGTACGGCGCTCTGTGGCGGATCCTCCCCGGCCCCTGGTGGGTGCGGGTGATCATCGTGCTCGCGCTGCTCGCGGCCGTGCTCTACGGCCTGATGTTCTGGGTGTTCCCCTGGGTGAGCCCGTTCATCTCGCCGGGCGACGTCAGCATCGAACCCACGCCGACCGCGACCTGAGCGGGACCGGGGCTCTTCAAGAGCCCCGGTCGCGGCCCGGCAGCTACTTGCCGGTGCAGTAGGTCAGGTCGATCGTGGACAGCACGGGCACGTCCCCCGGAGGCGCCGACATCGATGCGACGGTCTTGGGGTCGGTGGCCTTGCACTGCGGGTTCTCGATCGGGTTCGCGGTCAGCCCCAGCTGCTGCAGGGTCTGGGTGGCGGACTCGAGCGTCCAGCCGGTGAGGTCGTTGAGGGTCACGACGCCGCTGGCCACGACGAGATCGATGACGGTGCCCGGTGCCACCTTGGTGTCGGCCTGCACGCTCGACGACAGCACGATGTCGTGCTGCGTGCGCGGATCGTTCCTCTGGGTCACGGACCCGAGCTGCAGACCGGCCTTGGACAGCGTGTCCTTCGCGGCGGTGGCGCTGAGGCCGACCAGCTGGGGTACGGCGACATCGGCGGCGCCGGAGGAGACGTACACGGTGACCGACTGCCCCTTGTCCATGTGCGCGCCGGCTTCGGGCTCCGTGCTGACGACCTTGCCCTTGTCGACGGTCGCATCCGCCTGATCGATGCGGATCGCGCGCAGGTCGCTCTTCGCGAGCAGCGCGACCGCCGACTCGTAGGTCTGACCCGCAAGACTCGGCACCGATCGCGTGGCGGTCGGCACATCCGCGGTGGGCTTGATCGCGAGCACCCAGATCAGCACCGAGGCCATCAGCACGACGAGCAGCGCGACGCCCGCCCAGATCCAGGCCACCGGAGGCCCCGACTGCGTGCGCGTCATGGTCGTGTCGGTCGAGAGCTGACGCAGCGTGCGCGCGGTCTCCTGCGCGTGCCGCGGGCTCGGGCCGTAGAGCTCGCTGGTGAGCGAGGACAGCTGCTTCTTCGTGGGCACGGCGCCGGTCACGGCGTCGTCGAGCGCGGTGCGGAACGAGACCGCATCGGGGAAGCGCTGGAACGGATCCTTCGCCATCGCCCGGAGCACGACCGGATCCAGGGCGCGGATGCGCTCGAGCTCGGCGGCGGAGTGCTCCTCGTCGTGCACCTCGCTCGGCGGCAGCGGCGTCTCGCTGACGTGCTGGTAGGCGACGGCGACCGGCGAGTCTCCGCGGAACGGCTGGCGTCCCGTCAGCATCTCGTACAGCACGATGCCCGCGGAGTACAGGTCGGTGCGGGCGTCGACCTGCTCCCCCTTGGCCTGCTCCGGGGAGAAGTATGCGGCGGTGCCGATGATCTGGGTGGTCTCGGCGACCGTGGAGGAGGAGTCCGAGACGGCGCGGGCGATCCCGAAGTCCATCACCTTGACCGTGCCGTCCGGGGTCACCTTGACGTTGCCGGGCTTGATGTCGCGGTGCACGACGCCGGCGCGGTGGGAGTACTCCAGCGCCTCGAGGATGCCGTCCGCGTAGCGCACGGCATCGACGGTCGCCACGGGGCCTCGCGCGATGATGTCCTTCAGCAGGTCGCCGGGCACGAGCTCCATGACGATGAAGGGGACCGGTTCGGCGGGAGTCCCGCCGGCCTCCGCGGTGCTGTCCTCGCCCGCGTCGAACACGCGCACGATCGAGGGGTGCGACATGCGCGAGGCCGCCTGCGCCTCCATCCGGAACCGGGTGCGGAACGCGGCGTCGCGAGCGAGTTCCCGGTCCAGGATCTTGATCGCGACCTCGCGCCCGAGGGTCAGGTCGTATCCCCGGTGCACATGTGCCATGCCACCGCGGCCGATGAGGTCATCGACGCGGTAGCGACCGGCCATGACGCGCGTGATCGTCGCCACAGAGGACCCCCCTGGTTCTCTTGTTGGATGTGCTTTCGGGCCGCTCAGGGCGTCGGAGCGGGTGTGACCGGGCCGGTGCCCGGCAGGATCGGCTGCGCCATCTGCGGCGACGGTCCGCTCTCGCGCTTGCTGTCGCCGCACAGCGCCAGGTAGGTCGCGGTGACCTGCGCTCCCGGCTGATTGGCGATCGAGATCTCCGCGTTGAGCGTGTTGGCGTCGAAGGTCTTCTGGGAGCCGTCGCCGACGAACGTCGCGTTGGTGAGGGTCACCACGTAGCCGGACACGTTGCCGGTGCCGCTCGGGCACACGAAGCCGGCCCAGCTCAACTGCACGGTTCCGCCCGCGGTCGCGTTGCCGGCGAGCTTCGGAGCGGAGTCGGGTGCGCCGATCGGGACGAGGTCGCCGTACTCCGTGAGCTGCACCACGGTGCCCTTCTTGACGTTGCCGCCGCTCGGATCGGTGCTGTAGATCGTGCCGACCTTGTCCTGCGACGAGGCGTGGTCGCCCGTGGAGCAGGTGCCGTCGAGGCCGGCGCCCTTGAGCGTCTGCACGGCGGCGTCGCAGGTCTGCCCGATCAGGTTGAGCGTGCCGAGCGCGACCGTGTCGGAGGTCGGGGTGGGCGTGGGCGTCGGTGTCGGCGTCTTGGGCGGCGTCGAGACCGCGGAGCTCGACGGAGCGGGCTCCGGCGCCTTCTGGTTCGACAGCAGCGCGGCCAACGTGCCGCCGAGCACGATGATCAGCAGCGCGATGAGTGCGATGAGCGGCCAGGTCCACGGGCTGCGCTTCTTCTTCTCCGGGGCCTCATCGGCCTCGGTCGGGATCTGCGCGGTCGTCGGCATGATCGTGGTCGCGCCCTGCGTCGCGCCCAGGAGCTGGGTCATGGCGTCGTCGCCCGCCGCACCCGCGACGGCACCGGCGCCCACGACGCCGGCGATGACGGCCGGCACCGCGATCGCCGCGGAGTTCAGGTCGCCGCGGCGCAGCGCCTGCGCGGCGCGCGCGACCGTGGCCGCGGAGCTCGGCCGGTCGGCCGGCTTCTTCGCGATCATGGCCATGACGAGGTTCTGCACCGGCTGCGGCACGGTCGCGGGCAGCGGCGGCGGGGTGTCGTTGATCTGCGCCATGGCGATCGCGACCTGGGACTCGCCCGTGAACGGGCGCTTCCCCGCCAGGCACTCGTACGCGACGATGCCGAGCGAGTAGATGTCGGTGGCCGGCGATGCGGCGTGTCCCGAGGCCTGCTCGGGCGAGAGGTACTGCACGGTGCCCATGACCTGGCCGGTGGCCGTGAGCGGCACCTGGTCGGCGATCCGGGCGATGCCGAAGTCGGTGATCTTGACGCGGCCGTCCGGGGTGATCAGCAGGTTGCCGGGCTTGATGTCGCGGTGCACGAGGCCCGCGGCGTGCGCGGCCTGCAGCGCGGAGGCGGTCTGGGCGACGATGTCGAGCGTCTTGTCGGCGCTGAGGGATCCCTCGCGCTCGATGATCGTGGAGAGGGCCTCGCCGGGGACGAGCTCCATCACGAGGTAGGCCGAGCCGTTCTCCTCGCCGTAGTCGAAGACGCTCGCGATGCCCTCGTGGTTCACGAGGGCCGCGTGGCGGGCCTCGGCGCGGAAGCGCTCGAGGAACCCGGGATCCCCCATGTACTCGTCCTTGAGGATCTTGATGGCGACGGTCCGTCCGATGACGTGATCGGTCGCCTCCCATACCTCGCCCATGCCACCGATGGCGATCCGAGACTGCAGCTCGTAGCGACCGCCGAAATGCACACCCTGCGTCGGCCTCATTTCTTCAGCACCGCCTCCATGACCTTCTTGGCAATCGGTGATGCGATCGCATCACCGGATCCGGACTGTCCCTGCCCACCGCCGTCTTCGACGACGACCGCAACGGCGATCTCCGGGTTCGAAGCGGGCGCGAAGCCGGTGAACCACAGCGTGTAAGGGTTCGTGTCACCGTTCTCCGCTGTGCCCGTCTTACCGGCCACGTCGACTCCGTCTATTCTTGCACCCTGCGCCGCGCCGCTTGAGACCGACGCCTGCATGGCGGCGGTGATCGCCGCGGCCTGGTCGGAGCTCATCGCCTGCCCGAACTCGCTGTTGTCGATCTGCTTCAGCACGGACAGGTCGTCGCCGAGCACCTGATCCACCATGCGCGGGTTCATCACGATGCCGTTGTTCGCGATGCCGGCCGAGACCATGGCCATCTGCAGAGGCGTCGCCCGCACGTCGCCCTGCCCGAAGCCCGTGAGACCCGTCTTGTCGGGCGAGAGGCTCTTCGGGTATGTGGACGCGGTCGACTCGAGCGGGAGCGAGAACTCCTTGCCGAAGCCGAACTTCTCCGCTGAGGAGCGGATCGCCTTGTCCCCGAGCTGCACCGCGAGCTCGGCCATCGGGATGTTGCAGCTGTACCGGATCGCATCGGCGAGGCTCACGGTCTGCCCGTCGCCGCCGGGGCACGTGCCGCCCCACGAGTTGTGCACGGCGGTGGTGGTGCCCGGCAGCGTGAACGCGGCGGGGTTCGGGAAGGTCGACTGCATGGTGAACTTGCCGGAGTCGAGCGCCGCGGCGGCGACGACGAGCTTGAACGTGGACCCGGGAGGGTTCATGTTCCCCCCGATCGCCCGGTTCGACAGCGGCTTGTTCGGGTCGGCGACGAGGCCGTCGTAGGTGGCGTTGGCGGCCTTCGAGTCGTGCACGGCGAGGCTGTTCGTGTCGTAGCCCGGGGTGGAGACCATCGCGAGGATCCGCCCCGTCTTCGGCTCGATCGCGACGACGGCGCCCTGGAGGCCCTGCAGCGCGTCGTAGGCGGCCTTCTGCGCGACGGGGTCGAGGCTGAGGCGGACGTTCGCGCCCTTCTGCGGCTGGCCCGAGACGATGCGCTCGATCGTCGAGAGGAAGTTCGAGCCCCCGGTGCCGCTGAGCTCGCTGTTCATGGCCTTCTCGATGCCGGTCGCGCTGCCCAGTGCGGGGTTGTAGTAGCCGGTGACCGAGGACCACATCTGCGGATCCGTGTACACGCGCTGGAACGAGTACATGTCCCCCGACGGGGTCGACGTGGCGATCGGGGTGTCCCCGGCGAGGATGGATCCGCGCTGGATCTCGTAGCTGTCCAGCCGGGTGCGCCGGTTGGCGTCGTTCTGCGCGAGCGCATCCGCCTGCACGACCTGGATCCAGCTCACCGAGCCGAACAGGGCGAGGAACATGACCAGCACGAGGATGCTGATCCTTCGGAGTTCCTTGGTCATCCGATCACCACCCTGGGCTGGCGGCGCACGCCGTCGGAGATCCGCAGCAGCAGGCCGACGATGAGCCAGTTGGCGATGAGGGAGGAGCCTCCCGCCGCGAGGAACGGCGTGGTGAGGCCGGTCAGCGGGATCACGCGGGTGACGCCTCCGACCATGATGAAGACCTGCAGGCCGATCGTGAACGAGACGCCCACCGCGAGCAGCTTGCCGAAGTCGTCCTGACCGGCGACGCCGATCCGCAGGCCGCGGCTGACGAAGACCATGTACAGGCACAGCACGGCGAACAGGCCGATCAGGCCGATCTCCTCACCCAGGCTGGTGATGATGAAGTCGCTCTCGGCGACCGGCGTGATCTGCGGGCGCCCCTGGCCGAGGCCGGTGCCGAGCAGGCCGCCGTGCGCGAGGCCGAAGATGCCCTGCGTGAGCTGGTAGCTCTGATCCTCCATGAGGTCGGGGTTGAAGGCGTTGATCCACGTGTTGAAGCGGTTCTGCACGTAGGTCAGGAACTGCGCCACGACCGCGACGCCGATCACCACGCCCACGACGCCGATGAGCACCCAGCTGGTCTTCCCGGTGGCGACGTAGAGCATCACGATGAACATGCCGAAGATGAGCACGCCGGTGCCCAGGTCGTGCTGCGCGACGATGATGGCGAGCGAGATCAGCCAGACCACGATCACGGGTCCCAGTTCGCGCATGCGCGGCCAGGTGATGCCGGCGAACCTCTTGCCCACGGACGACAGGCTCTCTCTCGTGCGCACGAGGTAGCCCGCGAAGAAGATCGCCAGGAAGATCTTCGAGAGCTCGCCCGGCTGGAAGCCGAGCCCGCCGATCGAGATCCAGACGTCGGCGTTCGCGTCGGCCTTGAGGCCGGGGATGAAGGGCAGGATCAGCAGCACCAGGCCCGCCAGCCCGGAGAGGTACGTGTACTTGTACAGCACGCGGTAGTTGCGCAGGAAGATCACGAGGGCGATCGCACCGGCGACCGAGATCGCCATCCACATGAGCTGCTTGTTGGAGGACGCGTTCCAGCCCGTGTCGTGATTGGCGATGTCGATCCGGTAGATCTCGGCGATGCCGACGCCGGTGAGGAGCGTCGCGATCGGGAGGACGAACGGATCCGCATCGCTGGCGACGAAGCGCAGCACGATGTGCAGGGCGAACACGAGCACGGCGAGCCCGCCGCCGATGAGCAGGATCATCGGGTCGATGTGGCCGAGCGCGCCCAGCTGCACGAGGGTGAGGGCCGAGCCTGCCACGACCACGGCGAAGAGCAGGAGCCAGAACTCGCGGTTGCGCTGCGTCTGCGGGCCGCGGATCCGGCGCAGCGCGCGCAGCACGGCCGTGTCGGCCGCGACGTCTCCGGCGTCGGGGGCGGGTGCGGTGGCGGTCATGGCGTCTTCCCCGTCCCGGCCGAGGCGCGGAGGCGCCCGACGATGGCCGTCGCGTCGTCGAGGGAGCGTGCGGTGATGGTCTGCTGCACGAGCGACTGGTTGAAGCTGGGCAGATCCGACATCTTGATGCCGGTGTCCTCGTACACGTGCGAGAGGGAGATCGGGCCGAGATCCTGCTGGATCCCCTGGAACACGGCGACTGTGTCGGTGTCGGAGGAGACCCCTACGAAGTAGCGGGTCTGCGTCCACGCATAGGCGCCGAACAGCGCGGCCGCCATGAGCGCGATGACCACGAGGAGTCCGGTGATCCAACCGACGCGGCGCCGCACTGAGCGGCGGTGGTCCTCCTCGATGAGCTCCTCGAGGTAGTCGGCGGCGGGCTCGAAGTGCGTGGGCTCGTTCGCCGCCTGGCGCACGGGGTGCAGCCAGCTCGGGCGCGCCGGGCGCGCAGCGGGCACGATGATGCCCTGCGGGTTCGCCGCGGCGCCGACGACGGTCGCGGATCCGGAGAGCACGGGGTGCTGGCCGCCGACGTCGACGATCACGATCGTGACGTTGTCGGGGGCGCCGCCGTCCAGCGCATACTTCAGCAGACCGTCCGCGGTGCGTCCGGGGGCCATGCCGAGGCGCAGCGTCTTCTCCATGTGCACTTCGTCGACGACGCCGGAGAGGCCGTCGGAGCACAGCAGCCAGCGGTCCCCCGGCAGTGTCGGCATGACGAACATGTCGAGCTCGGGATCCGCGTCCATGTCGCTGAGCACGCGCATGAGGACGGAGCGGCGCGGGTGATAGCGCGCCTCCTCCGGCGTGATGCGGCCCGAGTCGACCAGGCGCTGCACGAAGGTGTGATCGGTGGTGATCTGGGTCAGCGTCTCGTCGCGGTAGAGGTAGATGCGGGAGTCGCCGATGTGGCCGATGACGGCGTAGTCGTCGACCATGATGATCGCGTCGAGCGTGGTGCCGAGGCCGGCGAGC
The DNA here is from genome assembly GCF_044749045.1 of Microbacterium sp. NPDC089698. NCBI lineage: Bacteria > Bacillati > Actinomycetota > Actinomycetes > Micrococcales > Microbacteriaceae > Microbacterium > Microbacterium sp. NPDC089698. The sequence continues at coordinate 415,318 of NZ_JBIVHE010000002.1, read as the reverse complement.
TCCGGACGGTCCTTGACGGCGCGGATCATGTCGCCCGCTGCGGTCGTGGCGGCGGCCTGCAGCGAGGCCTCCGCGTCCATGGTCGAGGGGTACGCGTGGTCGAGGTTCTGCAGCCGGTGGATCGCGAGACTGCTGGCGACGTCGCCGCCCGCGTGGCCGCCCATGCCGTCGGCGACGACGAACAGGTTCGCCCCGGCATAGCCGGAGTCCTGGTTGTTGGAGCGGACCTTCCCGGTGTGGGAGATCGCGGCGCTCGAGCCCTCGAAGACCATGGTCGCCGGTTACGCCCGCAGCTCGAACGTCGTGGCGCCCACCTTGATGGGCGCGCCGATCGACACGGCGACGGGGGCGCCGACGCGCTCGCCGTTCAGGAATGTGCCGTTCGTGGAGTCGAGATCCTGGAGCATCCACTGATCGCCCCAGAGCAGCAGGCGCGCGTGATGGCTGGACGTGTAGTCGTCGCGGATGACCAGCCCGGACTCGCTCGAACGGCCGATCGACATCGGCTCGGATCCCAGCGGCACCTCGAGGCCGGCCTTGGGGCCGGAGGTGATGACGAGCTTGGCGACGGTGGACGTGGTGGCGGGTCCGCCGGGCCTGCTCCTCGGCGCGGCCGGGGTCTTCGCGGGCGGGGCGGGCTTGGCCGCGGGGGCGCTCGCCGCGGCCTCCGCCTGGGGCAGCTTGCGCACGCGCACGCCGAACAGGTCCGCGCGGAGCGAGTAGACGACGGCGAAGACGAAGAACCACATCAGCACGAGGAAGCCGATGCGGAGGAGGAGGAGCGTCAGTTCACTCATGACGGCTGCTCCTCACGATGGCGCGCCCGCCGCGGGCCGCGATCACGGATTGACCCCGAACGCGCGGGTGGCGTCGTCGCCGCGGCCGCCGCGGGCCGGCTCGGAGACGGGCACGACCTCGAACATCAGGTCGGTGCGGCCGATCGTGATGACCATGCCGCTCTCCAGCTGGGCCTCGCGCACGCGCTGGCCGTTGAGCTTGGTGCCGTTGGTGGAGCCGAGATCGCGGAGCATGGCGTGATCGCCGTCCCACAGCACCTCGGCGTGCTTGCGGCTGGATCCGGCATCGCTGATGGTGATGTCGGCGTCGCTGCCCCGGCCGATGACCGTGCGCGCCTTGATGACGGGGTGACGGGTGCCGCCGGTGGTGACGACGGCCTGCCAGGTGACGCGTCCGCTGCTCCGCGTGGAGGCGGATTCGACGCGCACGGTGCCCGTCGCGAGCTTGTCGTCGGCTTCGAGGGCGATGTTCACGGGACCGGAGAAGCTGTAGCCCTGCGCGCGGGCGTGCTCCTTGACCAGGACGTGCAGCTCGTCGAGGAGGGCGGATCCGAGTCCGTGCATGGCGGTCGCGTCCTCGCCGCTCAGGTGCACGAGGAAGGTGCTCGGCACGATGATGCGGTCGCGGCTGACGACGGCCGCCTTCGTGTCCATCTCGCGACGCAGTGCCGAAGCGATCTCCACGGGCTGGATGCCGCTGCGGAAGGTCTTCGCGAACGCGCTGTTCACTGCGCGCTCGAGACCCTTCTCAAAGCTGTCTAGTAGTCCCACTGGGCTCCCATGGCTCACCGATCGGTACGCACATCGTAGCGACAAGGCCTGAATGATCCCCCGGACGGCGCGATCCGGATGCCGTGCGGGCGCGGGGTTCGACGGCGAACGCGCCGGATCCCGCCGAGCGCACGGGACGTTCGCGTGCGCAGCCCGTGCGTCCGACGCGTTGCCGTGCGCTCGACACGGCCGGGTGCGGCGTCGGTTCGGAGTGGGCGTCGGGGCGTGATATTCTCGGGAGGTTGGTTCGCGAGGACCGACATGCGCGAGTGGCGGAATAGGTAGACGCGCTGGCTTCAGGTGCCAGTGCCTGCAAGGGCGTGGGGGTTCAAGTCCCCCCTCGCGCACCATAGGAGGCTTACTGCAATCGCCCTGTACTTGCAGGGCAGGCAGCAGGTCACCTACGGGAACAACAGAGAACAGGTCACCCTTCGGGGTGGCCTGTTCTTGTTTGTCCGGGCTTCTGTGGGCTTGTTCTGCCTCGGCTAGGGATGCGGCCGTCTCGAGGGGTTGTCCGGCCTCCAGTGCGCTCCAGCCGCGTTCAGCGGCAAGAAGCTCGGACAGAGGCGATGTGAGCTCGTCTCCGATGACCTCGTCGTTGACGACGTAGATGCGGGCGAAGAAGGCCTGGTTGAGCTTCAGGCGGGTGTAGTCCGACGCGCGTCGGTAGAGCTCGTATGGATCGGCGAGCAGACTACGCGCGCGGGAGTAGCAAGTCGCCGGCATTCCAGCGGGACGTGGGGTGGTTTCCGCGTGCGCAACATATCGAAGGCTCGCTTCTACCCGCGGAAAACCTCGTCAATGATCGCGCGCAACGCTTCGGCCTGTTCGCGGTTCAGTTGAATCGACTGGCTGCTCTTGGATGCAGAGATGCGTGCATCCGAGCCGAAAGTAGTGATGTGCAGGAGCTTTTCGTTCCCGTCCACGACTTGGACGAAGCAGTCCACTTCAGTCGGATGTGGCCTTACGGCCTGTGTACCCCAACCGATCCACCTGACTCGCGCCATACGATGCTCCGCCCCTCTGCGCCGAGACTTCGAAACTAGCAGCGGGACGGGTACCAGCCAACCCCGTTCATCGATGCCGCTCAGCCGACGAGCGCGAGCTCCGTTTGTGCCGTCGATTCTTCAATCTTCAGCGACACCTCGTCCTGCTGCACCCCCAGAGAAGGGATCACGGCCGCTCCGACTTCACGCATCAACGCCGGTGGTACCGCGTTACCGATCATGGTGGCGAGGTCGGCGCGCTTCGTCACGGACCCGAAAGTGAAGTAGTCGGGGAACCCTTGGATGCGAGCAGCCTCGTGAGCGGTAAGCGCTCGCACCGCACCCGGATGCATATAACGTCCTTGTCCAATGCTTCCGAAACCACTCGTGATCGTTTGGGCGGGGTCAGTCCACTTGAGGCGTCCGTACATCGACTTATAGGAATGATTGCCGTCCTGATGGCACTTCGGGCGGAGCGAGTTGGGCAGATCAAAGTCTCCCGACGCCTGTAGGTACTCCATCCGCTTGACGTTCGCCGGGCTTGCTTTCGGAGGGCTGTCGTAACCATCCGGGTTAGCCAGCGACCGCAGGTCACCTATGGCCCATTCGAGGTTGAAGGCTGCGTCGTCAGCACGCGAAGCGAGGTCCGCAAGAATCTTCTTCGGATCGACGGAGTCCACGTTCGACGCGAGGAGGACGTGACGCCGGCGCTTCTGCGCCACGCCAAGCGCATGTATGCCGACCGTCGCTGTTGCCACCTCGTACCCGAGCTGCTCAAGGTAGTCGAAGGTTGTCTTGACAACGCCTGCAGTGTCGAGCCGAACTGCGGGCACGTTCTCGATCAGGACAATTGAAGGCTCGAGAACACGCGCTGCTCGTGCCATCTTGAGGTAGAGCTTGTTCTTCGGATCGTCGCGACGCGTTCGGTTGTTCAGGTCGCTATGCCCTTGGCACGGCGGGCCGCCGAAGAGGAGGTGGGTCTTCCCCGCTGATTCCCGCGTCTTGACCTCGGTTTCGGTGATTTCGTCACTCAGTTCACCATCGAAGTAGTCCTCAACGGGCGCCATCACAGCGTTGGCTTTGGGGAAGTTCTCCTTGTACACATCGACGGCGGCCTGTTCGAAATCGACAGCAAGGCGGATGTCAAGGGCAAGCCCGGCATGGTTGGCTGCCTGGGCTGCTCCGAGCGTGAGGCCCCCGCAGCCTGAAAAGAGGTCCACGATGCGCAGCGCGGGCTCGCCCGAGTCGAAGTCGGGACGGGTCTTCTCCCGAAGCGGGGAGGGGGCGGCTGGATTCTCGGGCGAGGCTGGCATCTCGCTCGAGTTTAGCTCCGCTCTCAGGAAAACTCGAGCGGCTAGGGGGTCTGTGGAAGGCGCCGCCAAATCGTCAGTTGTGGAGGGAGGCTCATGCCAGGTGTCGAAGCAAGTCGGCGAGCTCGGCGCGGCTAAATCCTCCCGCGGCGGGCCCAGCCTTCACTCGGGCTAGGCGCGCGAGCGTAGGGTCGTTGAGCATCTCGTCCATCGCTTGGAGCTTCTGGCGCATGGCTTCATCGATCCGTTCGTCGATCGTCCCGATCGCCTGCAGGACGATTGCCTTGGCCCTGGTTCCCTCCGGCATCCCAACGCGATGCGTCCGGTCAAGCGCCTGTAGGAAGAGCCCAGCGTTGAACGTGCGGTCGACATGCAGCTGGGTCTGGCACGCATGGTGCAGGCTCACTCCCTCGCCGAGTGTCTGCGGAGTGGCCAGTAAGACCGCACACTCCGGGTCCTGACGAAACCGCCGCAGTTCACGCTCGCGGTCGGTGGGAGCGCTCGGCTCGTGACGGGGGGTCGCTCCGGTGATTACCGCGGGCCGGTACGGGTCCAGCAGCCGCTCGAGCTCGTTGATATTCCCGATGAAGTTGGTCCAAATCAGTAGCTTCTCTCCGCGGGACGCGTAGTCGGCGGCGTACCGAGCTGCAGCGAGCAGCTTGGCCGGCCTCGTGGCTGCACGAGTATCGGCAATCAGCTCGGGCAGGGGCCGACCCGCGTCGATGTCGCGCGGCCACACCAGCTCACCGCCCACTGCTGAATCCAGGAGCGCCGGATTCGATGCGCACGCGATGATACGTGTCACTGCTGACCGCGTGTACTCGGGGTGGTCGGCCTGCAACTCGGGGTCGTCCTTGAGTCGACCGACCAGCGCCTCGTAGAGGCGCATGTGGGCGTCATCGAGGCGCACTGGCTCGATCTCGATGACGGCCTCTTCAAGCCCAAGCTGATCTTTGGTAATGCGCGTCCATGATCGGTTGGCGTGAGGAGTGTGCATGCTCGCGAGTCGCGCACCTTGACCGGGCCACGCGAGTTCGAGGATCGCCACGAGGTCTTCAGGTCCGTTCGGCATCGGCGTGCCGGTAAGTACAAGCCGAGCAGCTGCGATCCCCGCTAGGTCAGCTGCACCGAAACCGTGGAGACCATCCTTGCCACGCTTCGCTCGATGAGCTTCGTCGAACACGACCGCGAAGCGATGCCCGTGCGACCACGCATCGATAGCTGCGCGCGTACCGGGCTGCGCCGCTCGCTCGTAGTTGAAGATCAGAACCTCGCTTCGCCGCGAAGGCGACGCTGGGGCGAGCTCTACCGTGGGCACCCTGTCGATCGCGTAACAGTCGCGGGCCTCGTTCTCCCATGCCTCGTAGGCGCTTTGCGGAGCAATCACGAGCATGCGATCCACAAGCCCGGCCGCACGCAGGAGCGTGTAGACGGCGTAGGTCATCGTGGTCTTTCCGCTCCCGGGCACCGAGAAGTTCCCGCCGCCACCGCTCGAGACGAGCTGTGCGACGGCGTCACGCTGAGCCGGAAGCAACTGTCGTGCAAATCCAGCTTCCAGAAGCGCTGAGTCCAGATCTCCTTGGTCACGCACCGGAGGAGTCGCAAGGATTCGATCGACGGCATCCTGCACTGTCGACGCTGACCCGGCGGCGGCGCGAGCATCGAGCGTCCAGTCCCATTTCCACCGTCCAGCAGGCCACGGGCGGCCGAGGATATCTGCGACGTCGGCGGCGTTTTCTACTGGCACCACGAGACGTCGTTCTCCGTCGTCGCTGGCACCGGTCTGAAGCAAGAACTCCTGGGCGAGAGAAAGCCACGCAGATCGAGGCATACCAGTCGGGGCGACGACGATGAGATCGCCGCCCCGACGGGACACACTGCCAGACCGCGGTTCGAGCGTGTTCTCTTCCATGCTGATCAGCGCGATGCGCGACTCGCGGCCCGGGCGTATGCCTTGCCTACCTGGAAGAAGTCGACCAGCGACTGCAGGACAGGAATCACCTCATCGACGAGAACCTCGTTGATACCGATCTCCTCATACACCGGCTCGCCCCAGAGGTCCGGCGCGTAGTCAGTGTCCAGGGGCAGCTCGTCGTCCGGCGGGGTCTGACCGAGCAGTTCACCCGGCAGGATCTCCTTGAGGCGCTCAGATCCGAACTCGCCATCGCGGGCGCGCTTAAGCGAATCGACCAGCTCCTGAACCAGTCGTGCGAACTCAGTCTGCGGGTTGTCCGACGTCGGCCGGGCACCCAGCCACCGCTGGCGGAGGTACACGTCCGTGAGTTCCTGGTCGTCATCACGGTCGAGGGGAATCGTGGGTGTCGCTGACACCGTGAGTGCGGCGATGGCGTCAGACAACTCGGTGATCCCCACCTCGTGCTGCGCCATCATACGAAGCAGAATGCTCGGGTCGCTTGCAGAGATGTCGTTCGACTTACCGCCGGCACCGAGACCGGTCCGCGAAAGCGCTGCTCGCTTCGCGATGAGGCCCGGATTGGCCATGAGAGCGAGGCCACCGAGCGCGGCGATCGCGCGTTGGGCAGGCCCGGCATTGTCAGGGTCGTCGTCAGCGCTACGGGCGCTCCGTTCCTCCTGGGCCTGCGCAGTGAGCTTGGCGAGCGGCAGCGACAGGAGCGACGGCCAGATCACCTCGTTCTGGTGCTCGCTCGTCTTCCAGAACCAGCCATGTCGGAAGGTTCCGAAGATGGCAGCCTGGATCGTTCCCTCCCAACCGGAGCCGTTGAGGCCGAGGGCCGCGATCGCCTGAGCGGCAGCCACCTTCGCCCTATCGTCCGAATGCACACGCGTGCTGTTCAGGCGCAGCCGCTGGTTGACGATCTCGAGCGAGTCCACCGGCGAACTTTCGTCAGCTGGAGGCATCGCTGACTGCGCGGTGAGCGCGGCGAGGAGCTTTGTCGTCGAGACGAGCAGGTTGCCGGGATCGCCATCGTCAGTCCGCGGCGGTCCACTCCATTCGGCGAGTGACTCGCCGAGCCACATCGAGCGTTCCGTCTGGCTGACGCGCGAGTCGGCCACTAGGTCATCCACGGCGCCGATCGCAATCAGGCCGAGGACGTCGGCGTCGTTCCAGCGCTCCTTTGCCTTACCCGGCATGTGATAGCTCCGAATGAGCTCCTGAACCGTGTCCGACACCGGGTGCGCGAGCCCGCGACGTTCGGCAATGACCGGATCAGGGTTGACTGCGACGATCAGGTTAATTTCCATCGTCCGGATGAGCTGGAACGCGACCGCTGCCGGCGTCACCGCGGCGACAGAATTCACCCACCCTTCGATGTTGGTGGCGCTAGGGAAGTACCCCGCGGCGGCGGTGGAGGAGAACTTGAGGCTCTCTGAAAGGACTGTGAGATCCTCGGCAGTGAGATCACGCAGTCGCGGCTGGGCGCTGCGCAGCCAGCGTTCCGTCGCGACGCTGGCGACGTTCCGATTGGCGAGCACGTCCATCGCTGCGAGCGCGGAGAACAGGCGCTGCGCACCCTCAGCTGCCTGAGCGACCCAGGCGCTTCCAGTCGCCGAGTTGAGCTGCGTCAGGACAACGTCTGGCGGATCGAGCACACCGAACTGGATGATGCTGTCGATGCGCCCCTTCTTCGGGCCGTCGGCTGAGGTGTAGTTGGAGAGGCCGAGCAGGCGGCGCTGCGCCGAGACGATCTCGATGACGCTCTCTGGCCCGTCGACATCCATTGTGGGGAGCGAGAACAGAGGGTGATCCTCGGCGGTCGTGACCAGGTGCACGTCGCTGCCTCGCAGTTCCGAGCCCATGCGACGAAGCGCGCGGCCGTTCAGCATCCAGGGGAAGATCAGCGGAGTGTTCACGGTGAAGCGGACGAAGCGGAGAGTTCCGCTCTCAGTGCGCTTGGTCTGGATCTCGCCGAGTGCCTTCATATTCCGATCGGTGTCGGCGTTGAGGGCTTCGACCTGGCGCACGATGCCGAGGTCGACCTCAGCAGCGGCGATGCCGTGCTCTTCGGCGAAGACATCACGGAACCGTGCGCCGAGGCGACTCAGCGGGGCGCCGTCGCGCTCCTCAGTCCGACCGGACTCTGGGCGGAACGGAACGGGGAGGAGCTTACGGTCCTCAAGTCGAGTGACGGGCGGCGCAGTCTCCGGATCCGCGAGTGGGCGCAGAACTCCTGCGCCGGTCTTAGAGCTCTTGCTGGTTGTGGTGCGTGCCACGATCTGACCTCCGGGTCATTCGGGCCCGTGCTGGTCGATCGTCAGAAGACGCGCATCCACCGCCGCCTGAGAAGTCAGACGCGTTGAACACGAAACTTCCTCCATTCGAACCGGAACCTTCGATCTCGAGCACCGCAACAGCTTTAGTGGCTGCATAGGAACCCGCTTTGACCTCAGTACGGCACGAGCAGGGCTATCTGTTCGCCGCCAGGGTATCAGACGTGATCGCTGACAGAACACCTTCAAGGCATAACGTGGTTGCATGAGCGCGACGGAGTCTTGGGCATCGAGTCCCGGCACGGCGAGATCGATGCGCAGCAACAAGCGTCGTGACACCACCATCGAACTCGCGGTGCGGCGCGAGCTGCACCGACGCGGCTTTCGGTACAGAGTCGACTTCGCCCCGCTCAACACGGTGCGCTCCCGAGCGGACATCGTCTTCCCGCGTGCCCGAGTCGCCGTCTACGTCGATGGCTGCTTCTGGCACGGATGTCCGGTCCACGCCACCTTGCCAAAGAGCAACACTGACTATTGGCTGCCGAAGCTTGCGCGCAACCGTGAGCGAGACAGCGAAGTCAACGATGCGCTGCGAGCGGCGGGATGGACGGTTCTCCGCTTTTGGGAACACGAGCCAGCAGGCGTCATCGCTGAAAGGATCTCTGCTGCACTCGGTCCTGCGTACCCGAAAGCGATACTCATCGGTCACTGACGCTGGATCGGAAGGTCGCCCATCGCGCTTGGCGGTCCGAGTTCCGATCGCGGGTGCATGACAGGTGCGCGGAGGCCAGGCCGGATGTCTTGCTGAGATCTCGCAAGCTCGACACGCCGAGAACCGGAACAAGATTTGCAACTATGGCGAGACGCTCGCTAGCATGAAGGAAGCCGGAGGCATCCGGCGATGATAACTTCATCCAGCCTAAACGGCTATGAGGGCACACCGAGGGCAATCGGTCTGGCATTGAAAGCGGTCTTGATGTCAGGCGGTCTGTCGTACCTTGAGGGAATCCGAGCGGGCAACTAATCGGATGCGGTCACTGCCAGCGAACCGCAGGAGACGAAGTAACCAAAATTGTGAAGCTTAGCCGCCCCTGAAGGGCGGCTATCTTCATCTTATGGAGGAGACTGACGTGTCCGAGGCTGAACAGCAGACAGAGCTTGAGATCGCTTTCAGACTGTTGCTTGAGGTGGTCACTGACCTGAACCAACGAGGCAAGGTTCCCTCCGCCGCCGCTGTCAAGTCTGCGCTCCTTTTGCGTGATCCTGGCTTCAGCGAGCGTGCCGTTGGTTTCCGGCGGTTCATCGATTTTCTGGAAGCAGCCGTGCGTGATGGTCGGGTCGGTGTGCTGCGCGATCCCAACCATCATCCACGGATCTACCCCTCCTCCGCGGACATCGCCCGCGTTGAGGCGATTGTTCGTTCCGCTGTGCCCAATGGTGGGCAGGACTTGAGGCTCCGACGCGAGGTCTGGCGTGCATGTGTTGATTGGGAGCCTGCTGACTATTGGCGCGGCTGGGATCGCACCACCAGTCGTGTGTTCATGGCACCGAAGGCCGGAGCCGAGAAGTCCCCTTGGGCAGTAGATCCTGACCGCTTTCTTGAGCTTCCGGTTGTCGCCCAGGAGCATCAGATCCAATGGATGCGCGAGTTCGCCGTCGCACAGTCTTCGGCTGTCTCTCGGGAGCTCTTGCTGGCTCTCGCTCCGGATGCGCCTCTCGGAGCGTTCCGACAGCAGCTTGAGAACTTGGACCTGGCTGGCAAATGGGCGGTGGAGCTCCAGCGCAACGTGAACACTCACGTTGCCAACTGGGCAACGGCGGCAAGCGTTTCGCGTCGGCACTTGTTTGACTCGGGCAAAGCCGTGGATGAGGCCGGCTCATCCCGTCAGGCGGGAACTCGCGGAGTAGCGACTAGCGCCAGGAGCGACCCCCGTAAGCCGAATCCGAGCCGAAACGAATCTGACTCCGACCTTCGCTTGCTCCTCCATAAGGTGATCGACGACATGACCGTCGGTGAGCTGTCAGTAATTTCGGTCCCCGCGCGCTTCCTCGCCTACAGAGACCACTGAGATATGGGGGGTAAGTCCGCCCGCCTTTCGGTGGATGCGATCGATCATTTTGCGCCGGTCTTCGGGGTGCCCGGAGTCCAGGCGATCGATGCGTTTACCTCTCAGGGGAGCGCTCAGACCCCGATGCGGGTGGCGCTGGGCCGCGACCTGTCCGACATCTCATTCGTCAATGAGGCGGTCGCGCAGCTGGAGGGCTTCGGCGTGGCACATGAGGACGCTAACCGAGCCATCGGCGTGGTGCTCGCGTCTCCGACGATCAGCCTTCAAGGGCGTGACGGTCGCATCCTCCAGGCCGCTCTCGTGCAGAATCCGGATGATCTTGAGTGCATGAGGGTCACTCTCCGCGCACGCGTCCTGCGAGAACGTACTCAACGAACTGTGGGTGACCTCGTCATCGCCGCGATGCCGTTCGATCATGAAAGTATCGACGAGCTGGCGGCTGTTGCGGTTGAACTTGCCGAGGAAGCGATCGACTATCCGACGCCGAACTCTCCCAACGTGCGCAAGATGAGCGCTGCTGTGTTCGGAAAGCCTCAAGGCGGCGTCGCGGGCATGCATCCGTGGAACACGGTTCTGAAGTCGCTAGGAAGGGTGCTCGACATCCAGATCCGGATCGTGGCGGACCAGCAATCGGCGAAGGACTCTCTCCCCGGTACGACATCCGACATCTTCGTCCTAGATCCTGCGTTCGTGAGCGCTGCCAAGGGAGTGGAATCGAACCAGTCCCTCACGGTCACCGCTGTGACCGGTAGGGAGTTCCGTGAGAGCTGCCTTGAAATGGCTAAGGTGCTGATCGGCCGTATCGTTGAGCGGGCAGCATCGGGGCCCGCTCCTCGTGCACGCAAGCTCAAGCCTGGCGAGCGCGTGTTTCATCGCAAAGAGAAGAGCTCAGGAGCTCCGTTCGACAGGTTCGGAGAGCCGCGCAGGGGATGCAGCCACCCCGTTGAAGGCTATGTGAGGTACCACAAGGCCCCGAAAGCAGAGAAGGGGATGGCGAGGCTATATACCAATTTCTCATCAGAAATGCTCTACCACTGTGGCAAAGGCTATGACTGTGGAATGTACGCAGTGTTTGCCCCGGACAACTTGAGCTGAATGTAAGGCGTGAACCTGGTGGACCGTGGCGCGGAGAAGTTCAGCGTTCTGAGCAACGGCGTCGCAAGCGCGATAGATGTGCTCAGACGCCGTGACGGATGAGCATGTTCCGGACCGAGCTGTCCGATACGCCAACGCGAAGCCCAATCTCTTTGTAAGACAGCCCGGTCGCCTTAAGCGCCAGGATCGCGTTGATGGTGTCTTGACCGATAGCGTACGGCCGCTTCTCAACACCAACCCGCTCAAGCCGTCGATGCGCCGTGGTCTCGTTGATGCCATACTTCCGGGCGATCTCGCGGACACCCATCCCGGTGCGGTAGTCCACGGCAATGGCAGCGTTCGTTTCTGGACTGAGCCGCTTCGTCCCTGTTTTGGTGACCTTGAGCGACGGAATCCGCGTCACGTTCTCCCCTTGGGCCTGGATCAGCAACTTCTTGAGGTGAGAGGTAGCTCGCTCTCGATTGCAGTAGGAGCGCAGGAGGCGCACAGTGAGGAGAAGGCCCGGATCGAGAGATCCGGGCCTTCTTCATTTCCTTGACCCGTGCGGGCCCGCCGCTAATCTGGCGTCAGCCGCGGACCGCGGCGCGTGCCGAAGGAGACGTCGTGGTTCCGAACGAGTCCGCACCCGCCGCCGACGGGGCCGCGCCGGAGGCTCCGGAGCCGCGGACGGGCCCGTTCCGCCGCCTGACCGCGACGGTCGCGCGCGGGAGCACGCCGATCCGCGTCGTGCTGGGCCTCGCGCTCCTCGCGGTCGGCGTCGTCTTCCTCCTCGTGTCGATGACCGTGCAGATGATCGCGCTCGTCACCGGGATCGGAATACTGCTGGCCGGCATCGCGGTGCTCCTCACCGCGGGCGAGCACAAGGACCCCGGAGAAGACGGCGGATCCGCATCCCGCCCGGTCGCCGCGATCGTCGCGCGCGTGCTCGGCGGGCTGCTCGTGCTGCTCGGGGCCGGCATGGCGCTGTGGCCGGTGGCGGGTGCTCCCCTGCTCGCCCTCCTCCTCACGATCGCGCTGGTCGCCTTCGCGCTGGCCACCGCGGTGCGCGCCTTCCGTCCCGGCGCGGACCAGCGCGTCACGGGGATCATCGCGGCGGTCGCGACGCTCGCGGTGGCCGCGATCACCGTGTTCTGGCCGGTGCTGACCCTCGTCGTGTTCCGGCTCGGCGTCGGCGCGTGGTTCGTCTTCCTCGGACTGCAGCTGCTTCTGCGCGCCGTCGTGCGGCGCTCCCCCGCGAAGAGCACCACGCGCCGCCCGGGGGTGCGCTGGCTCCGCACGATCGGCGCGAGCGCCGCTCTCGTGCTCGCTGTCGCGCTCGCCGGGGGCAGTGGCGCACTGCTCGGGGGTACGCCGCTGCCGGTGCCCGACGCGTTCTACACGCCGCCCGCGGTCGTGCCGTCGAAGCCCGGCACGCTGATCCGCTCCGAACCGATGACGGTGGGCGTGCCCGCCGGTGCGAAGGCGTGGCGGATCCTCTACACGACCACGAACCCGGACGGGTCGCCGGCCGTGTCGAGCGGCACGGTGCTCGCGCCGGAGGACGCCGGACCGGATCCGCTCCCGCTCCTCACGGTCTCCCACGGCACGGTCGGCGTGGTGCCGGGCTGCTCGCCGTCGCTGAGCGCCGCACCCTTCGCGGACGGCGCGGGCACGGCGATGGCAGACATGGTGACCGCGCACGGCTGGGTCGCCGTCACGTCCGACTACATCGGCCTCGGCACGAAGGGCCCGCACCCCTATCTCGTCGGCGATGCGGAGGCCCGCAACGTGTGGGACGCGTCGAAGGCCGTGCTCGGCTTCCGCGAGCTCAAGGTATCCACCGACACCGTGATCTGGGGGCACTCCCAGGGCGGCCAGGGATCGCTCTGGACCGGCCAGATCGCCTCGTCCTATGCGCCGGAGTTCACAGTCAAGGGCGTCGCGGCGTTCGCGCCGGCCTCGAACCTGTATGCGCTCGCCGAGGCGATCAAGTCGGAGACGGCCGGCAAGACGGTGTCGGCCTACATCGCGGCGACCTGGGACAAGGTGTTCCCCGAGCTGAAGGTCGAGAAGAGCCTCACCCCCGGATCCGCGGGGCCGGTCGAGCGCATCGGCGGGCTCTGCTTCAACGGGCACGACGGCCTCGCCGCGATCCTGCGCGGCAGCCAGGTGCCGAACCAGATCTTCCCGGATGCGCTGCTCGACGGCCCGTTCGGCGACACGCTCAAGGAGCAGGAGCCCACCGGGCCGTTCCCCGCCCCCGTGCTGGTCGCGCAGGGACTGGCGGATCCGCTCGTGAAGCCCGCGATCCAGGACGAGTGGGTGAAGGCCCGTTGCGATGCCGGGATCCCCATCGACTACCGCACCTACCCCGGGCTCGGTCACGTCGAGCTCGTCGGGCCGGACTCCCCGCTCACGCCGCAGCTCGAGCAGTGGACCCTGGACCGCTGGGACGGCAAGGCCCCGACCCCGGACTGCGATCACCTGCCCGCGGGCTGAACCGCACCCGCGCCGTCTCGTCGCCGCGGTTCAGAGCACGATGTCCTCGGCGCTGCGGAGCGGGCGCCACTCGACAGGGCGGATCCCCCGGGTCGTCAGCACATCGGCGGACGCGAGGGGTCCGACGTCGACCCCGGCGAGTGCGGCGATCTCGGCGATGGGCACCTGGAACGTGCGGAACCCGCCGAGCGGTGCGGCGGCGAGCAGGCCGTCCCTGGTGTCGACCAGGTCGCTCTGGTCGAGGACGAAGCCGGCCGCCGCGAGGGAACCCGCTGCCTCCCAGGCCGCGATCTTCCAGAAGCGCAGGGGGATCCGGATGTCGCGGTAGGGCGGGTCGTCCTCGGCGAGCACCGGGGCCGTGAAGACGGAGATGCGCTGCGCGGTGGCCTCGGCATAGGTCAGCACGTGGTCTTCGAGGCCGAGCCAGAGCTCGGGACCCTGATTGAAACGCGCCGCCTGCGGAGCGGCGTTCGGGTAGACGAAGGTGGCCTCCATCGCGGCGCGCGCCGCCGCGACGTCCCCCCATCCCGGATCGCGCCGCCGCACCAGGTGCCCGCGGTCGAGGTCGTTGCGCGCGTACACGGCGGGGCCGGTCTGCTCGCCCTCCCCGACCCGGGGGTCGAGCCGCCATGCGCCCGTGCGCGGCAGATCGCGCAGCGTTGTGCCGTCGATGTTCACGCCCGTCACCACCGCCAGTCGGCGGGCGGGATCGAGCAGCACGGTGAAGCGCGGATACGCGAGCTCGCGCACCTCGCGTTCCGGGTGCGGGAGAGGGATGGAGGTGGAGAGGAAGCCGGGCCCGTAGCCGTCCGTCATGCCTCCATCGTGACGGACGCCTCCGACACTGTCACCAGGCGGATCCAGAATCCGTGCGTGCAGGAAAGCTTGCAAACGTGTAACATTGCAGAATTGCAAGTTTTGCGCCGGCGTCGGCGCTCGTGTCGATCGACGAAGTCCGCGAGCGGGATCCGCACCGCTCCATCCCCCGTTCTCCTGGAAGGACCTCTATGGCAACCGCCACCGACACCGTCACGACGGTCGAGGCGCCCGCCCCGCTCGCCGCGAAGCCGATCATGACGCACAAGCAGATCATGCTGGTGATCTACGGCCTGATGAGCGGCATGTTCCTGTCCTCGCTCGCGCAGACCGTCTTCGGCACCGCGATCCGCACGATCGGCGACGACCTGCACGGCCTCGATCAGCAGGCCTGGGTCACCACCGCGTTCCTCATCACCTCGACGATCGCCGTGCCGATCTACGGCAAGCTCAGCGACATCTTCGGCCGCCGCCCGCTGTTCATCCTCGGCATCGTGATCTTCATCCTGGGCTCCACGCTCTCGGCGTTCTCGACCTCGATGATGATGCTCGCCGCGTTCCGCGCCTTCCAGGGCATCGGCGCCGGCGCCCTCATGGCGCTTCCGCTCGCGATCATGGGCGACATCCTCGCCCCGCGCGAACGCGCCAAGTACCAGGGCTACTTCTTCGCGGTGTTCGGCGTCGCGACCGTGATCGGCCCGCTCGTCGGTGGCCTGTTCGCCGGCGCGAAGGAGATCCTCTGGATCGACGGCTGGCGCTGGACCTTCCTCATCAACATCCCGCTGGGCCTGTTCGCGCTCTTCATGGTCATCACGTTCCTGCACCTGCCCAAGGTGGGCCGGCACAAGGGCCCGCGCATCGACTGGTGGGGAGCCGCCGCGGTCATCGTGGCGCTCGTTCCGCTGCTCATCGTCGTCGAGCAGGGCCGCGCCTGGGGCTGGGACTCCGTCGCCTCCATCGCCTGCTACGTGATCGGCGGCATCGGCCTCGTCGCGTTCGTCGTGATCGAGGCCCTCATGAAGGATGACGCGATCATCCCGCTGAAGCTGTTCCGCTCGGGCACCTTCTCGATGGCCACGGTCCTGGGCTTCCTCGTCGGCTTCGCGATGTTCGGCGCGATGATGACCATCCCGCTCTACATGCAGATCGTCGTCGGCATGAACCCGACCGAGTCCGGCCTGTCCATGCTGCCGCTCATCGTCGGCCTCATGATCGCGTCGCTCGCCTCGGGCCAGATCACGGCCCGCACGGGCAAGTACCGCATCTTCCCGGTCCTCGGCACTCTCTTCACCGCCGTCGGCTTCTTCTCGCTCACGCTCATCCGGTACGAGACGCCGCTGTGGCAGATCTTCGTCGGCATGTTCGTGCTGGGCCTCGGCCTCGGCCAGCTCATGCAGCCGCTCACGCTCGCGAGCCAGAACTCGGTCGACCCGCACGAGATGGGCGTCGCCTCGAGCGCGGCCACGTTCTTCCGCCAGATCGGCGGAACGCTGGGCACGGCCGTCATGCTCTCGGTGCTGTTCTCGATGCTGCCCGCCAACGTCCTGCACGCCACCGAGGACAAGGCCAACCTCTCGGCCGCGCTCGATGCCGCGCTCGACCCTGCGACCTCGTCCAAGGCCGAGAACGCCGCCATCATGAAGAAGCAGTGGAGCGCGATCGTCGGCCCGCTGACCGAGAACATCCAGGCGCAGCTCGACAAGGGCGTGGCCGAGGGAGACGCCAAGGCGAAGGCGGCGGCCGGCGAGGCCGTCACCCAGAAGGTCACCGCAGGCGTGGAGCAGGCCGTCGCCGCGGGTCAGCTGCCCGCAGCCGCCGCGCCCGCCGTGATCGCGCAGAAGGTTGCCGAGGCCACGCCCGCGGCCGAGTCCGCCGCGCACGAGCAGGTGCTGAAGGCGGTCGCCGAGAAGGCGCACGCCGGCGTCCAGGGCGACAAGGTCGCGGTGGACTGGGCCGACCACGATCAGCGCACCTACTGGGTCGACCAGCTGGTCCCGACGCTGCAGGACCAGATCAAGAAGAAGGAGAGCGAGGCCTCCGGATCCGGCTCCTCCGGCACGGCGGTGAACGACACCTCCTTCCTGACCGGGGCCGACGCCGCGCTCAGCAAGCCGTTCATGATCGGGTTCATCCAGGGCCTCGTGACGCTCTACTGGGTCGGCTTCGGCGTGATCCTGCTCGCCTTCATCCTGACCTGGTTCTTCAAGGTGCCGCCGCTGCGCGCCCGATCCGCGCTCCAGGAGCAGGCGGACAAGGTCGGCATGACGGAAACCGGAAGCATCAGGACCCACCAGGCCTGAGCGGAGCCGGGGCGGGGAGACCCGCCCCGGCTCTCGAGGAGAGCGAGATGACGAACACAGAGGAGCTGACCGCGGCGGATCCGCACGCGGAGAACTGCGGCCGGCGCGAGCGCAAGAAGCAGCAGACGCGGCAGGCGCTGCACGAGGCCGCGCTGCGCCTGGTCGACGAGAAGGGCCTGGACGGCACCACGGTCGAGCAGATCTGCGAGGCGGTCGACGTGTCGCCGCGCACCTTCTTCAACTACTTCCCGTCCAAGGCGGCGGCCGCCCTCGATCTGCCCGACACCGGGATCTCCCCCGAGGGCGCCGACGCGTTCCGCGCGGCCGAGGGCGAGCTCGTGCCGGCGCTCTGCGAGCTCATCGGCGCCTCGATGGACGACGCGCAGCAGCGCAAGCGCATGAAGGCGCTGGTCGTGCGCCGCCCCGAGCTCATGCCCGCGTTCGCGCAGTGGATGGGCGGCATCCGCGAGCAGTACTACCTCCTGGTCCGCGAGCGCGCGGACGACGCGGACGCCATGGCCGCGGTCGCCCTCACCATGGCGGCGCTCAGCGTGATCGTGCACGACGGCACCGCGGGCGGCGAGCGGCCGGGCGCCGCGCGCCTGCTCGAGGCCGTGGAAGACCTGGTGGCGGCGCGGGGCGCGCTGCTGCGCGACGCGGCCTGAGGCGCCCCTCGCGGCGTAGGCCGATCCGTTCGCGACGCCTCCCCCGGTCCCCGGTGACCCCCGGTCGCAGATTCCAGCAACCTCATAGCGAATCTGCGTTTGCGCAACCTTTCCTTTCGTGTAATCTTGCATGGCTGCAACATTCTTGCCGCCAACGTCGGCGCTCGAAGCGACGGGTGTCGACGACGGGCGACGGCGTCCTCGATCCATTTGAAGGGACTCCATGTCCACCGCGACAGCAACCACAGGGGCGACGCGCACGGAGCGCAAGCAGAACGCCCCGATCATGACGCACAGGCAGATCCTGCTCGTCATCTACGGCCTCATGGCCGGCATGTTCCTCTCGTCGCTCGACCAGACGATCGTGGGAACCGCGATCCGCACGATCGGCGACGACCTGCACGGCCTCGATCAGCAGGCCTGGGTCACCACGGCCTACCTGATCACCTCGACGATCTCGGTGCCGATCTACGGCAAGCTCAGCGACATCTTCGGCCGGCGCCCGCTGTTCATCTTCGGCATCTCGGTGTTCATCATCGGATCCGTGCTGTCGACGTTCTCGACCTCGATGCTGATGCTGGCCGGATTCCGTGCCTTCCAGGGCATCGGCGCCGGTGCGCTGATGTCGCTCCCGCTCGCGATCATGGCCGACATCCTCGCCCCGCGCGAACGCGCCAAGTACCAGGGCTACTTCTTCGCCGTGTTCGGCGTCTCCTCGCTGATCGGCCCGCTGGTCGGCGGACTGTTCGCGGGCGCGCACGAGATCCTCTGGATCTCCGGATGGCGCTGGGTGTTCCTCATCAACCTGCCGATCGGCCTCATCGCGCTCGGCATGGTGATCGCGTTCCTGCACCTGCCGAAGGTCGGCACGCACAAGAACCCGCGCATCGACTGGTGGGGTGCGACGGCTGTGATCGTCGCGCTCGTTCCGCTGCTGCTGGTCGCCGAGCAGGGCCGCGAGTGGGGCTGGGCCTCGTTCGCCGCGATCGCCTGCTACGTGATCGGCGGCCTCGGCGCGATCGCGTTCGTGCTGATCGAGATCGCGATGAAGGACGATGCGATCATCCCGATCCGCCTGTTCCACTCCAACACGTTCTCGATGGCGACCGTCATCGGCGTGCTCGTCGGCTTCGGCATGTTCGGCGCGATGATGACCATCCCGCTCTACATGCAGATCGTCGCGGGCCTCACGCCCACCGAGTCGGGCTTCGCCATGCTGCCGATGGTCGTCGGACTCATGGCGTCGTCGATGGCGGCCGGTCAGATCACGGCGCGCACCGGGAAGTACGGCATCTTCCCGCGCACGGGCACGCTGTTCACCGCTCTCGGCTTCCTGCTGCTCACGTTCGTGTCGTCCAGCACCCCGGTGTGGTTCATGATGATCGGCATGTTCGTCGTGGGTCTCGGCCTCGGCCAGCTCATGCAGTCGCTCACCATGGCGAGCCAGAACGCGGTGGCCGCGCCCGACATGGGCGTCGCCACGAGCGCCGCGACCTTCTTCCGCCAGATCGGCGGAACGCTGGGTACGGCGATCATGCTCTCGATCCTGTTCACGCTGCTGCCGCTGAACATCACGCACAGCATGGCCGACAAGCCGACGCTGACCGCGGCGCTGAACGCGGCTCTCGACCCCGCCGTGGCGGGCAAGGCCGAGAACAAGGCCGTCATGAAGCAGCTGTGGACGCCGATCACGGGTCCGCTCGAGCAGAACATCCAGTCGCAGCTCGACAAGGGTGCGACCGCGGCGAAGGCCGCCGCAGGTCAGGCCGTGACGCAGAAGGTCACCGATGGGGTGAACCAGGCCGTCGCAGCCGGTCAGATCCCGGCCGCCGCTGCGCAGACCGTGATCGACCAGAAGGTCGCGGAGGCGACTCCGGCCGCGGAGGCCGCGGCGCTGCAGGCGGTCGCCGACAAGGCGCACGCCACGGTGCAGGACGGCAAGGTCGTCGTGGACTGGTCGAACAAGGATCAGCGCACGTACTGGGTCGGCCAGCTGGTGCCGAACATCGTCAAGGAGATCGACAAGGGCACCTCGAAGGCGTCGAACGGATCCAGCAGCTCGGTCAGCGACACGTCGTTCCTGAACGGCGCGGACCCCGTGCTCACGAAGCCGTTCATGGTCGGCTTCACGCAGGCGATCGACATCATCTACTGGGTCGGCTTCGGCGTGCTGATGCTCGCGTTCGTGCTGAGCTGGTTCTTCAAGGCGCCGCCGCTGCGCACCCGCTCGGCCCTGCAGGAGCAGGCCGATGAGGGCGGAGTGAGCGAGACCGGTACGATCAGGGTCCAGAGCGCCTGAGCGATGCAGCCGGGGCGGGCACGTCCCGTCCCGGCTTCGCGTACGAGGAGAAGAAGATGAGCATCGCGAACGCCGCCGGCGAGGGCCGGCGAGAGCGCAAGAAGCAGCAGACCCGACAGGCTCTGCACGAGGCCGCCCTGCGCCTCGTCGAGGAGCAGGGGCTGGACGGCACCACGATCGAGCAGATCTGCCAGGCCGTCGACGTCTCGCCGCGCACCTTCTTCAACTACTTCCCCTCCAAGGCCGCCGCGGCCCTGAAGCTGCCGGAGTCGGGTGCGGGCGGCGAGGTCGTGGCGCGATTCCTGCGCGCCCGCGGCGAGCTCGTGCCCGCGCTCTGCGAAGTGGTCGGATCCTCGATGGACGAGGGCATGGACCGCCACCGCATCAAGCAGCTGCTCATCCGGCGGCCCGAGCTGCTGCCCGCGTTCTCGCAGTGGATGGGATCCGTGCGGGAGCAGCTGATCGAGCTCGCCGAGCGCCGTGCCGCCGATCACGACGAGGCCGTGCGCGCGGTGTCCCTCGTGCTCGCCGCGATGAACGTGCTGGTGCACACCCGCACCACGCCGGATCGCCCCGGCGCTGCACGCCTGCTGCAGGCCCTGGACGGACTCGTCCAGGTGCGCGGCGCCCGGATGTCGGATCCGGACTCTAGCCTGGAGGCATGACCTCCCCCGCGTTCGACCGGATCGCCCTCCCGCTGCGCACAGAGCGGCTCATCGTGCGTGCGAGCACGGCGGCCGACTCCGACGCCGTGTGGAACTACCGGCGCCTCGACGAGGTGGGCCGCTGGTTGAGCACGGCACCCGCCGACGCCGAGGCGTTCCGCGCTCACTTCACGGATCCGGAGCGTCTCGCGCTCACCCTGCTCGTGGAGCTTCCGGGCGTCGGCGTGATCGGCGACATCATGCTGCGCGTCGAGGACGCCTGGGCTCAGACGGAGGTGCGCCCGCAGGCCGCAGGCGTGCAGGCGGAGCTGGGCTGGGCCATGGATCCCGCGCAGCAGGGACGCGGATACGCGACCGAGGCCGTGCGCGCGGTGATGGCCGCCTGCTTCACCGAGCTCGGGCTGCGCCGTGTCAGCGCCGGCTGCTTCGCGGCGAACGAGCCGTCGTGGCGGATGATGGAGCGCCTGGGCATGCGGCGCGAAGAGCACAGCCGGCAGACCGCCCTGCACCGCAGCGGAGAGTGGATGGATGGCATGAACTACGGCCTTCTCGCCGAGGAATGGCGCTCTCTGACCGAATGAGAGCGTTTTCCGATCGGTGCCCCCGTGTGTCCTGGACACGGGCGCGCGGCCTCGCCTAGTGTGGACCGCGCGCACGCGAAGACGGCTGCTCCCACCCGACGTCCCCAGCGAGGGTGGAAGGTCTTCCCCAGAGACCGGCAGTCAGTGCGTGCAATGGCCCCCTCGGCGCATCCAGTCCCCAATGGATCCCCCGGGGGGGCCGCTTCATCCCCAGTATTCCGATGTACTGAGATGATAGCGCCGCCATCGATATTTTGTCCCCCTTTTGGGGGACAGAACCCCCGAACATGGGTTATGCTGGTTTCAGACGCACCCTCCGGTCGTCCTGGGTCCCCATCGCTCCCCCCGCGGTGGGGACCCGCTCCATTTCCGGGACGCACCTCGGGAGGCGCCCCTGGCTCCCGTCTCTCCGCGAGCGGATCCCGCTCGTCACGCGAGTTGCAACATTTTCGTCACCTTGTCATCCGGGGTGTTGCTATGCGGGTCGACTCGGATAGCGTTAGCATCGTCGGCGCGTCTGCGCCGGCGTAAGCCCAAGCAAGAAGGCAGTACATGACTCAGGGCACGGTTAAGTGGTTCAACTCGGAGAAGGGCTTCGGCTTCATCTCCCCCGACGACGGTGGAGCTGACGTGTTCGCGCACTACTCCGCCATTGCATCCTCCGGCTACCGCTCGCTCGACGAGAACCAGCGCGTCGAGTTCGATGTGGCGCAGGGCCCCAAGGGCCTGCAGGCCGAGAACATCCGTCCGCTCTGAGCGACACGGACTTCTGACTCCCCCGGTGCTTCGGCACCGGGGGAGTCTCTTTTGCGCGGGTGGCTCGGCGGCGCGGCGCGAGAAACCAGATCCCGTACGAGACACCACGTCAGGCGTGATGTCTCGTGTCAGAAGTGGTTTCTCACGGGCGGGAGGTCGCGTGTCCGCAGAGGTCAGCCCTGCGGCAGCAGGATCCGCAGCAGCTCGTCGGGGGTCGCGACCTCGGCGACGGCGCCGGCGGACTCCCCCGGCTCGCCGAAACCCCAGGTGACGAAGATCACGGGCACGCCGAGGGGAGCGGCGCCCTCGATGTCGTGCAGGCGGTCGCCGATCAGGACCGGGCGGCTGACGTCGACGCCCGCCTCGGTGAGCCGGTGCAGGGCGCGCCGCAGGACCGCCTCCTTGCCGTCATGCAGGCCCGAGGCGTCGGGCAGTGCTCCGGCGACGATGACGAAGTCGTCGATCAGTCCGTAGTGCTCGAGGATCGCGAGCACCTGATTCTCCGGCTTCGAGCTCGCGGTGGCCTGCGGGATGCCCGCGGCCTTGACCGCCTGCAGCGCCTCGGCCACGCCGGGGTAGATCCGCACGCTCGCGGCGTAGCCGTCGCGCATGGCGAGCTCCCGGTACTTCCGCACCGCGAGGTGCGCGTCCTCCTCGGACAGGCCGGCCAGGTCGCGGAACGACTCGAACATCGGCGGGCCGATCCAGCGGGCCAGCTCGCTCTGCGCAGGCTCCGGAAGGCCGAACGCCGCGTACACCTCGACCAGACGAGGCAGTATCCCCGCCGAGGCGTCGGCGATCGTGCCGTCGACGTCCCAGAGGACGCAGGACGCGGCCATGTTCATGCCTCTCGGGGAATGCGGCTCAGAACAGCCGCGGGATACCGGACTCGATGCCCTTCATGTCCTCGTAGTCGAGGATGAGGCAGCGGATGCCCCTGTCCTCGGCGAGCACGCGCGCCTGCGGCTTGATCTCCTGGGCGGCGAACACGCCCTGCACGGGGGCGAGGTGCGGATCCCGGCCGAGCAGCTCGAGATAGCGGGTGAGCTGCTCCACGCCGTCGATGTCGCCGCGGCGCTTGATCTCGACGGCGATCGCCGCACCGTCCGCGTCGCGCACCATGAGGTCCACGGGCCCGATCGCGGTCGGATACTCGCGGCGCACCAGCGTCGCGCCCTCGGCGATCCGATCCACCTGCTCCGCGAGCAGGCGCTGCAGATCCGCCTCGACGCCGTCCTTCTGCAGGCCGGGGTCGACGCCCAGCTCGTGGGCCGAATCGTGCAGGATCTCGTAGATCTGCACGCGCAGCGCATCGCCGGTCTTCTGATGCGTGACCCGCCACACCTCGGTGACGCCCGCGGACGCCTCCTCCTCCCCCGGCTGCTCGGGCTCGAGGCGGCACGGCGGGCTCATCCAGTTCAGTGGCTTGTAGCTGCCGCCGTCCGAGTGCACGAGCAGGCTGCCGTCGCCCTTGTGCACGAGCAGACGCGTGGCGAGGGGCAGGTGGGCGTTGAGCCGGCCGGAGTAGTCCACGGCGCAGCGGGCGATGACGAGACGCACCCGAAGAGCCTAGCCCGCCGGGCCGCGCCTCAGCTCCCGCCGGTTCCGAAGAGTGCGCCGACGCCGGAGAAGAGCCCGAGCTCGGAGGCGGCGCCGCGCGCGATGAGGAATCCGACGATGCCGACGATCCAGGCCGTGTTCTCCGCGCCGGTGCGGCTGAGCCAGGCGCCGAGCCGCCGCAGCGGCCCCTCGACGGCCCGGGCGGCGATCACGCGCAGGACCAGCAGCAAGAGCGCCGGCGCGATCATGAGCAGGCAGTAGCCCGCGAGTGCGGCGATGCGGAGCGGGATGCCGATGCCGGCATCGGCGAGCATCGTCATCGCGACGATGTAGGGCAGCATCGTCGCGACCTCGACCAGGCCGGCGGCGATCGCGAGACCGACGACCACCAGCGGCGGGGTCGCGGGGTCGAGGAGCCGATCGCGCCACCGCGCGATCCGCCCCGGGGCGGGCTCGGCCGCATCGGGGGCGACCGGAGGGAACGGGCCGGGGCCGCCCCGAGCCTCGCCCGTTACGACGCTGTCGACGAGCACGGCCTCCTTCTTCTTCGCACCGGGGACCAGGAAGGCGCCCACGAGGAGGGCGGCTCCGACGACGAGGCGCGCGATCCGCCCCGCATCCGAGGAGAGGAAGTCGGCGGCGACGTCGACGACGTTCACGAGGCCCCAGAGGAACAGCAGCCCAACCAGCAGATAGAAGAGGGTGATGGTGCCGAGGTAGAGCAGGATCCGCCGCACCCGTACGCGTCCGGGCGGCAGCAGCAGGAAGACCGGGATGAGCAGGGTGCCCACGCTCAGCCCGTCCAGGAGTGCGAGCACGGCGAGGGTGAGGGCGAGCGGGGCTTCCGGCGAGAGGTCCATGCCCCCAAGGCTCCCGTCCGCCGGGCCGTCGCGGATCGGGCGAAGGGCGGAAAGCCGCGGGCGGCGCTCCTCCTTTCGGCCGATGCGTCTGCGGAGCGCCGCATGGTTCGATAGGGCGATGGACAGTCCGCGCACGCTCGATCGCGTCGCCGTGCCGGGTCCTCCCTCCCTCCTCCCCCGCATGCTCGACGGGATCTCCCGGCCGATCGCCGACGCCGCGGGCACCGCACTGCTCAGCGTGGTCGCTTCGGCGTTCGGCTTCGCCGGGCTCTGGGATCTGTTCCGCGTCACGCCCTTCCCGATCTCGCCCTGGTGGGCGCTCGCGTTCGCGCTACCCGGCTGCGTCCTCATCGCGCTCCGTGACCGGATCCCTCCCCTCCTCGCGCTCCCGGTGGCGGCGGCCCTGTTCGCCGGCGACGCGGCGACCGTGGGAGGGCTGGGATCCCTCGTCGTGCTGCTGGACGTGCTCTGGCACGCCGTGCATCGGGCCACGGCCCGCGTGCGCCGGGGGCTTGCGGTCGCGCTCGTGATCGTCGCCTGCGCCTTCCTGGTCTTCGCGCTGCTGCGCACCTCCGACCCCAGGATCGCGATGCTCGTGACGCTGCAGATCGCGACCCTCCTCGGCACCGACTACTGGTGGGCGGTCGCGGTCGGACGGGCGGAGGAGGTCGCCGCGCTCGAGCGGCGCAGGGCGACGGACGCCGCGAGGGAGGCCGTGCGCGATGAGCGCGAGACCATGGCGAGAGAGCTGCACGACCTCGTCGCGGGACATGTGTCGGCGATGGCGATCCGCTCGGAGGCGGCGCTGTCCACCCTCCCGGACGAGACGCGGGATCGCGCCGCGCTGCGTGCCGTGCGCGATGCGAGCCTCGACGCCCACGCGGCGCTGCGCTCGATGATCGCCGTGCTGCGCGACGGCGGCGAAGCACCGGCACCGGCGCCGACGCTGGCGGACATCCCTGAGCTCGTGCGCGCGGCGGAGCGGAGCGGCCTCAGCGTGCGCATCAGCGACGAGCGCATCGCCGACGAGCGCGACGACGAGCGCATAGCCGACGAGCGCGAGATGGGCGGGCGGACCGGTGCGCTCCCCCTGCTCGTCGACCAGACCGCCGCCCGTGTCGTGCGCGAAGCCCTGGCCAACGGAGCGCGCCACGCGGTCGGCGCCGAGGTGCGGGTGCGGCTCTCGGACGGTGTGGATCGGCTTCTGATCCGGATCGACTCGCACGGCGGGCGGGGCGCGTCCGGCCCGGCGCTCGCCGGATCCGGCACGGGTCTCGCGGTGCTCGCCGAGCGCGTGCGCGCCCTGGGCGGCGAGTTCTCGGCAGGCCCGACGGGCGACGGCTGGTCGGTGCGCGCCGAGCTCCCCCGAGGAGAGGCGCCGTGACCGGCCCGGCGCCGCGGGTGCTCCTCGCCGATGATCACGGCGCGATCCGCAGCGCGCTGCGGATCATGCTCGAGGCGCACGGGATCGACGTGGTCGGCGAGGCTTCGGACGGCGCGGTGGCCGTGCGGAACGCCCGTGCGCTGCGGCCGGATGTCGTGCTCATGGACCTGAGGATGCCCGGCCGCGATGGGATTTCGGCCACCAGGGAGATCGTGGACGAAGCCCTGGCCGACGTCCTGGTGCTCACGAGCTTCGATGAGGACGACCTCGTGGACGGCGCGATCCTCGCCGGTGCCGCCGGCTTCCTGCTGAAGACGGCCGATGCGGCGACGCTGGTCGAGGCGATCCGCGCGGTCGCCGCAGGAGACGGCGTGCTCGACCCGAGGGTGACCCGCCGTGCGCTCGCCGCGGCGCGGGCCGGTGCCGTGGCCGACCGGGAGCCGCCTTCCGCCGCGGCGCCGGTGGGCGGCGCGTTCACGGCCCGCGAGCAGGACGTGCTGGACGGCATACTGCGCGGCTGGTCGAATGCGCAGCTCGCGGAGCACCTCGGAATCTCGGTGACGACCGTGAAGACGCACGTGTCGAATGTGCTCGCGAAGCTGGGAGCGCGCAGCCGTTCGCACGCGGCCGCGATCGTCCGACACCGCTGATCGTCGTGGAGCCTGCGCGCGGCGCCGCTCAGCCGGCGCTGACCTTCTCCTCCTCCCGGAGCGGGCGGGCCGCCCCCGAGAAAAGGCCGGAGAGCGCCGCCAGCACGACCAGGACGTAGAGCGTGTTGAGCAGGCCGATGTGGTCGCTGATGAAGCCCAGGACGGGCGGGCCGCCGAGGAAGGCGATGTAGCCGATCGTGGCGGCCGCGCTCACGCGGGCGGCGGCCTTGGCCGGGTCGTCGGCCGCGGCCGACATGCCCAGCGGGAAGCCGAGCGAGGCCCCGATCCCCCACAGCGCCGCGCCGGCGAACACCAGCGGGGTGCTCGGCGCGAGGATGAACAGCAGGATCCCGGCGGCGGCCGTGATCGCCAGCACGCGCAGCACGATGACGCGGCCGAAGCGGTCGACGAGCGGGCCGCCGAAGAGCCGGACGACGGTCATCGCGACGGAGAACGTCGCCAGGGCCGCGGCGCCCAGGGCGGGGCCGGCCTGATGGTCCTCGGAGACGCCGAGCGCGAGCCAGTCGTTCGCGCCGCCCTCGGCGAACGACATGCCCAGCATCACGATGCCGAGGAAGTATGTGCGCGGCTCGCGCCAGGCCTCGAGTGCGACGTGCATGCGCTCGCGCCAGTGCGGCTTCTCCGCGGGCTGCGGGTCGAGCGTCGCCTCGCGGTCGGGAACGTTGAGCCAGCAGGCGACCGCCAGCACCGCGATGATCGCGGCGATGAGCAGGGTGTGCGCGGCGACGTTCAGTCCGAGATGCACCACGAGGGCGCCGATCCCCGCGCCGATCACGGTGCCGAAACTGAAGAAGGCGTGGAACACCGGCAGGATCGTCTTGCCCATCTGCTGCTCGATCGCGGTCGCCTCGACGTTCATCATCACGTCGAGCGATCCGTTGCCGAGGCCGAACAGCACGAGCCCCACGACCACCACGGGGATGGATCCGAGCACATTCGTGCCGAGGCCTACGAGGCCCACGCCGACGGCGAAGCTCAGCATCGTGACGAGCATGCCGAGGCGCGCCCCGGTGCGTGCCATGACCGCGGGGCTCGTCGAGATGCCGATGATCGACGAGACCCCCATGCCCAGCAGCAGCAGGCCCATCTGACCGTTCTCGATGTGCAGCGCGGCCTTGATGTCCGGCACGCGCGAGGCCCAGGTGGCGATGGACAGACCGCTGGCGAGGAAGATCGCGAAGATCGCGGCACGCCAGCGCACGAACTGGGAGCGGGTGAGGGCGGTGTCCATCCGCCCAGTGTATCGAATCGATTCGACCCGCGTGTTCCCCGCGATGTTATTGTCGAGACATGAGCTCGGATCCCGATCCTTCGGCCGTGCGGCGCCGCGCCACGATCGCAGACGTGGCGCGCGCGGCGGGGGTGAGCCCCTCCACGGCGTCGGTCGTGTTCAGCGGGAAGGCGCCGGTCGCCGGCGCCACCCGGGAGCGGGTGCTCGCCGTCGCGGCCGAGCTCGGGTACACCGGTCCTGATCCCCGTGCCGCCTCGCTGCGCCGGGGGCGCAGCGGCATCGTCGCGGTCGCGCTCGAGGAGCACCTGCGGACGGCCTTCCTGGATCCGATCAAGACGGCGACCATGGACGGTCTCACCGACGGCCTCGCCGCGCTCGGCGCGGGGGTGCTCCTGCTGCGGGACGATCCAGAGGCGGGGTCGGACGCTCCCACGCTCGCCACGGCGCCCATCGACGCCGCGGTGCTGATCGGCTGCAGCGGACGCATGCGCGAGACGCTTCGGGCCGTGCGCAATCGGGGCCTGCCCGTCGTCGTGATCGAGGGGGACGCCGGCGACGACGTGCCGCGGATGGAGCTGGACAACGGCGAGGCCGCGGCGCAGATCGCGCACCATGTGCGCGCGCTCGGACACCGCGACGTCGCCGTGGTCACCCTTCCCTTCGACGGCGGGAGGGTGCGCGGGGACGCGACACCCGCGCGCATCGCGTCCATCACGACCCCCGTCACGAGCGCGCGCCTGGACGGGACGCTGTCCGTGTTCCCCGATGCGCGCGTGGTCTCCGCCGGCGGCAGCCTCATCGACGAGGGGCTCATCGCGGGGCGCCTGCTGTTCGCGGATCACCAGACCCGCCCCACCGCCGTCATCGCGCAGAGCGACCTCCTCGCCGCCGGTGTGATCCGTGCGGCGGAGGAGGCGGGCCTGCGCGTGCCGGAGGACGTCAGCGTGGCGGGCTTCGACGGCATCGCGGTGGACGGCCTGGGCGATCACGTGCTCACGACCGCCGTGCAGCCCGCGGTCGAGAAGGGGCGCGCCGCCGGGGATGCCGTCGCGCGGATGCTGGCGGGGGAGGAAGCCGCTTCGATCCGCTTCACGTGCACGTTCCGCGAGGGCACGACGACGGGCCCGGCCCCGGTCGTCGGACCCCGTTCGTGAGGTTCGCGGCGGTGGATGCCGGTTTCGGCACGTAAACTGGATCCGAACCCGCCCGCCTGTGTCGACCTGCACGCTCACGCGCTGAGTCCGCAGAGACCGACGAGCCAGAGGAGACCGCCGTGCTGACACTCCTCGCCGTGTTCGCCCTCGCGTCCCTGCTGCTGCCGCTGCTGGTCTCCTGGATCGGAGCACGCGCGTTCGCGGTCGCGGCGCTCGTCCCCGCCGCCGCGTTCGTGCACCTGGTGGTTCTCACGCCGCAGGTGCTCGCGGGATCCGAGGATCCCGCCCTCGTGCCGCGGGAATCGGTCGACTGGATCCCGCAGCTCGGACTCTCGCTCTCCTTCCGGCTCGACGAGCTGAGCTGGCTGCTCGCCCTCATCGTCACCGGCGTCGGCGCGCTCGTCCTGCTCTACTGCCGGTGGTACTTCCGCGGATCGAAAGAGGGCATCGGGCAGTTCGCCGCGGTGCTGCTGGCCTTCGCCGGCGCGATGTACGGGCTGGTGACCACCGACGACCTGGTGCTGCTGGTCATGTTCTGGGAGCTGACCAGCATCCTCTCCTACCTGCTGATCGGGCACTATCACCGCCGTGGTGCGAGCCGACGCGCCGCACTGCAGGCGCTGCTGGTGACGACGCTCGGCGGCCTCGCGATGTTCATCGGCGTGGTGTTCCTGGCCGTCGATGCCGGCACCTCGAGCATGTCGCGGATCCTGGAGCTCGCACCGACCGGTCCGCTCGTCGACGCCGCGATCGTGCTGCTGCTGGTCGGCGCACTGAGCAAGTCCGCGATCTTCCCGTTCCACTTCTGGCTGCCGGGCGCCATGGCGGCGCCCACCCCGGTGAGCGCCTACCTGCACGCCGCGGCCATGGTGAAGGCGGGCATCTACCTCATCGCGCGGTTCGCCCCGGTGTTCGCGCTGTCCGGACCGTGGCGTCCGATCACGATCACGCTCGGCGTCTTCACGATGCTGCTCGGCGGCGTGCAGGCGCTGCGCGAGACCGACCTCAAGCGCATCCTCGCCTTCGGCACCGTGAGCCAGCTCGGCTTCTTCACCGTCGTGCTGGGCTACGGCACGCCGGACGCGATGCTGGCCGGGCTCGCGCTCGTGATCAGCCACGCCCTGTTCAAGTCCTCGCTGTTCCTCATCGTGGGCGTCATCGACCGCCAGCTCTCCACGCGCGACGTCACCGAGATCAGCGGGGTCGGACGCCAGGCTCCGTTGCTCGCGATCTCGGGCTTCCTCGCGGTCGGATCCATGATGGGGATCCCTCCGACCATCGGGTTCGCGGCGAAGGAGTCCACGCTCGCGGCGCTCTTCGAGGAGTCCCAGCGCGGATCCCCCTGGGGGATCGTCGCGCTCGTGGGTGTGATCCTGGGATCCATTCTCACCGCGGCATACGGTGCGAGGTTCCTCTGGGGCGCGTTCTGGCGGAAGAAGGATGCCGCGGGCGCATATATGCCCGATACGGAATGGCCATCGCCGCCCTTCGGCTTCCTGGTCTCGCCGGTGATCCTCGCCTTCGCCACCCTCGTGCTCGGCCCGCTCGCCTCGGCCGTCACCGTGGTCCTCTACGGCTACGCGGACGACGCGAAGGCGCCCGGCTACGACGGCTCGCCGTTGGATCCCGGCTACCTCGCGCTCTGGCACGGCCTGGCCCCCGCACTGTTCCTGTCGCTGGGAGCTGTGCTTCTCGGCCTCGCCCTGTTCCCGCTCACGCGCCGCCTCGGCTGGGACCGCCGCCCCCGTCTGCTGCGGTTCACGGCCCAGGACGTGTACTACCTGGCCATGCGCAGCGTCGACCGGCTCTCCGTGGTGACGACGTCGCTCACTCAGCGCGGCTCGCTGCCCGTCTACGTCGGCACGATCTTCGTCGTCGTGATCGCCGCCGAGACCACGGCGCTCATCGCGGGCGGCCCCGCGAACGCGCAGCTGAGCGCCTGGCACACGCCGGTGCAGCTCGTGGTCGCGCCGATCATGATCTTCGCGGGCCTGCTCGCGATCCGGGCGCAGAAGCGCTACACCGGCGTCGTCCTGGTCTCCGTGACCGGGCTCGGCATGGTCGTGCTGTTCGGCACCAGCGGCGCCCCCGACCTCGCGCTCACCCAGATCCTCGTCGAGACCGTGACGCTCGTCACCTTCGCGCTCGTGCTGCGCCGGCTGCCGGCCCGGATGGGGGAGCACAACGCCTCCGTGGGCCGGGTGCCACGCGCGATCCTCGGCATCGCGGCGGGTGTGATGATGGCGTGCGTCGCGATCGTGGCGACCGGATCCCGCGTCGCCGCGCCCATCTCCGAGGCCTTCCCGAAGCTCGCCTACGAGCTGGGCCACGGCAAGAACGTCGTGAACGTCGCGCTGGTCGACCTGCGCGGCTGGGACACGATGGGGGAGCTGTCGGTGCTCGTGCTCGCCGCCACCGGTGTCGCGTCGCTCGTGTTCGTCACGCATCGCGCCGATCGCCTGTCCGCCACGAAGGCGCTGCCCGAGGGGCCGCGGCAGGCGCGCCGCCGGCCGCTCGTCGAGACGACGGAGGGCGTGCGCGTGCAGACGGCCGGTGACACGGCGCCGCGCGCGTGGCTCGTCGGCGGCGGCAACGTCAAGCCGGAGAATCGCTCGATCCTCCTCGAAGTGATCGTGCGGATCCTGTTCCACACGATCATCGTGGTGTCGATCTACCTGCTCTTCGCGGGCCACAACGCCCCCGGCGGCGGCTTCGCGGGTGGTCTCGTCGCGGGCATGGCCCTCGTCATGCGCTACATCGCGGGCGGGCGCTGGGAGCTCGGCGCCGCGGCGCCCACCGACGCCGGGCGCCTGCTCGGCGCGGGGCTCATCCTCGCCGTCGGCGCCGCGGTGGTGCCCCTGTTCTTCGGGCTCGCACCGCTGTCCAGCGCCGTGTGGGAGGCCGAGATCCCCGTGATCGGACACATCGAGTTCGTCAGCTCGACGTTCTTCGACATCGGCGTCTACCTCGTCGTGATCGGGCTCGTGCTCGACGTGCTGCGCAGCCTCGGCGCCGAGGTCGACCGGCAGACGCTCGAGATGCGCGCGCGGGGGGTGGACATCTGATGGACGTCTCCCTCGTGCTCATCATCGTCATGGCGGTGCTCTTCGGCTGCGGCGTGTACGCGATGCTCGAGCGCAGCCTGACCCGCGTGCTGATCGGATTCCTGCTGCTCGGCAACGCCGTGAACCTGCTGCTGCTGATCGTGATGGGCAGGCCGGGGCGGGCGCCCTTCTACGGCATCGACGGTGACATGAGCGACCCGCTGCCTCAGGCGCTCACGCTCACGGCGATCGTCATCACCTTCGCCGTCTCCGCCTTCCTGCTCGCGCTCATCTACCGCTCCTGGCAGCTCGGCAAGGCCGACACGGTCGAGGACGACGAGACCGACATCTCGCTGCGCGAGCGGACGGAGATCGAGGAGGACCTCATGGACGACGAGGTCGACCTCGAGGACGAGGACGCCACGACCGACTTCGTGGGCGTCGCGACCTCCCCGATCCGCGTGCTGCACGCGAAGGACCTGGACGGCCTCGTCGACGACGCGCCGGTGGACCGCCCGGATCCGCGGCCGTTCCGCGCACCGGACCACCCGGCCCCCGACGCCGCGACCGAGACAGACGACGACCGCAACCCGGGGGAGGAGCCGCGATGAACGCCCTCGTCCCGCTGCTCGTCGCCCTCCCTCTGCTGGGCGCCGCGATCACGCTCGTGTTCGGCCGCAACACGCGCGTGCAGGTCATCGTCACGGTCGCCACCCTCGCCGCCGTCTCGGTGATCGCCGCGACCCTCCTCGTCGTGGTCGACCAGACCAAGCCGATCGCCGTCATGGTGGGCGGGTGGCCTGCCCCGTTCGGCATCGTGCTCTACGTCGACCGGCTCGCCGCGCTGCTCGTGCTCGTGTCGAGCATCGTGCTGGTCGCGGTCCTGCTCTTCTCGGTGGGCCAGGGGGCCGCGGACGGGGCCGAGGAGACCCCGATCTCGATCTTCAACCCCTCGTACCTGATCCTGGCCGCGGGCATCTTCAACGCCTTCATCGCGGGCGACCTGTTCAACCTGTACGTCGGCTTCGAGATCCTGCTCGTCGCGTCCTATGTGCTCATCACGCTCGGGAGCACCGAATCGCGCATCCGCACCGGCGCGGTCTACATCGTCGTCTCGCTCGTGTCCTCCGTGCTGTTCCTGGTCGCGATCGCGCTCATCTACGCGGCGCTGGGCACCGTGAACATGGCGCAGATCGCGGAGCGGATCGGC
Source organism: Microbacterium sp. NPDC089698 (assembly GCF_044749045.1). Lineage (NCBI taxonomy): Bacteria > Bacillati > Actinomycetota > Actinomycetes > Micrococcales > Microbacteriaceae > Microbacterium > Microbacterium sp. NPDC089698. The sequence goes on along the minus strand of NZ_JBIVHE010000002.1, from coordinate 382,425 downwards.
GAGATCCCGCCCAGCACGCAGCTCGTGCTGCACCTCATGCTCGTGGTCGCGTTCGGCATCAAGGCGGCCGTGTTCCCGATGTCGTTCTGGCTGCCGGATTCCTATCCGACGGCGCCCGCGCCGGTCACTGCCGTATTCGCGGGCCTGCTGACGAAGGTCGGCGTGTACGCGCTGATCCGCACGGAGACGCAGCTGTTCAACGTGTCGAGCATCAACACGCTGCTCATGATCGTGGCGCTCGCGACCATGGTGATCGGCATACTCGGCGCCGTCGCGCAGGCGGAGCTGAAGCGGATCCTGTCGTTCACGCTGGTCAGCCACGTCGGCTACATGGTGTTCGGACTGGCGATCGCCACGCCCGCCGCGATCGGCGCCACCGTGTACTACATCGTGCACCACATCATCGTGCAGACGACCCTGTTCCTCGCGGTGGGACTCGTCGAACGCCGGGCGGGCAGCACGTCCATCCTCAAGGTGCGCGGGCTCATGAAGGCGGCGCCGCTCATCGCCGTGCTGTACTTCGTGCCCGCGATCAACCTCGGCGGCCTGCCGCCGTTCTCCGGCTTCATCGGCAAATTCGCGCTGTTCCAGGCGGCGGCGCAGGTCGCGACCCCGCTGATCTGGGTGCTCATCGTCGGCGGCGTGCTCACCTCTCTGCTCACGCTCTACGCGCTCATGCGCGCATGGAACCTCGCGTTCTGGCGCGACAAGGACGAGACCCCCGAGGAGCAGGAGAACGAGCGCATCGCCCATCTCGGCAGCGCGCCGGCCGCGGACGAGCAGCAGGAGCGGCGCCGGATCCCGACGATCATGACCTTCGCGACCGGCGGCATGGTCGCCGTCACCCTCGCGCTGACCGTGTTCGCTGGTCCCATCTACGGTCTCTGCGAGCGGATCGGCGCGAACCTGCTGCAGCCCGTGCACCTCGACATGCTCGACGGGGACGAGGCCTCCTCATGAGCGCCGCCGCGAAGCGCGGACTCTGGCGTGAGATCGGCCTGCAGCTGCCGTTCCTGCTCTGGCTCGTCGTGCTGTGGATGCTGCTCTGGGGACAGTTCACGGTGCTCTCCGCCGTGACCGGCATCGCGGTCGCGCTGTTCGTGACGCGCGTGTTCCGGCTGCCCACGATCGAGCTCTCCGGGCGGATCAACCTGTGGTGGGCGGCGATCCTCGTCGTCCAGTTCCTGGCGGCCGTCGTGCACGGCTCGCTCAGCGTCGCGGTGCAGGTGCTGAACCCGCGGCGCGCACCGGGGGCCGCGATCATCGCCGTGCCGCTGCGCTACGCCGACGATCTCGTCATGACGCACGTCGCCGTCACGTCGTCGCTCATCCCGGGATCCCTCGTGGTCGAGGCCGACCGGGACACCAGGACGCTGTACCTGCACGTGATCGGCGTGCGCTCGCTCGAGGACGTGGAGCGCCAGCGCGCGGGCGTGCTGCGCTGGGAGCGCCGCATCGTGCGCGCGCTCGGATCCCCGGCGCAGGCGGCGCAGCTGCGCGCCGATGAACGCGCCGAGGCGGAGCGTCTCGGGGGTACGGTGGCCGGGAGCTCGCCGACGCCGCACCGGCCGAAGGGATCCGGTCCGTCGACCGGATCGGGCCCTGCACAGGGATCAGAGGAGGGTCGCCGATGAATCCGCTGCTGCTCGTCATCATGATCGTGTTCGCGGTCGCCGCCGTGCTCGCGGTGATCCGCATCGTCATCGGGCCGTCGATCCTCGACCGGGCGGTGGCCGCCGACGTGCTCCTCACCGAGGTCATGTGCGTGCTCGGCGCCGACATGGCGATCAACCACCACACCCGCACGCTGCCGGTGCTGATCGTCGTCGCCGCGGTCGGCGTGTTCGGCTCCATCTCGGTCGCCCGCTATGTCGCGCGGAGGGACAACACGCCGTCATGAACGCCGCCACCAGCAACGCCGCCACCAGGAACCAGGCCTTCGCCCGCCGCACCCGCAAGGACGGGGGAGAGCGATGAACGTCTTCGAGCTGCGGATCCCCGATGTCGTGGTGGACACCGCCGTATGGGTGCTCGTGCTGATCGGCGCGCTGCTGTGCCTCATCGCCGCGATCGGACTTCTGCGCCTGCGCGATGTGCCGAACCGGCTGCACGCCGCCACCAAGCCGCAGGTCCTCGGCCTGCTGCTGATCTGCCTGGCGATCGCGCTCTCGCAGCGCTCCGTGATCGGCGTCGCGCTGGGGCTGCTGCTCGTGGCGCCGGTCGTGCTCATGCAGTTCGCGACCGCCCCGCTGTCTGCGCACATGGTAGGCCGCCAGGCCTACCGCAACGGCACGATCGACGAGCGCTCGCTCGTGGTCGACGAGCTCGCCGACTCCAAGCGCACCCCGCCCGGCGCAGGCTGATCCGCGCCTCTTCGGCCTGGCCGGATCCGGGGGATCAGGGGTCGACGATCTCGAACACACCGCCGCCGCCGCGCGGCCAGTTCGGCCCGCGGCTCGCGTCGAGGACGTCGACGTCCGCGGCGAAGGCCGGCCCGGAATACCAGTCCGCGTCGATCACCGCGAAGCCGAACGGGTACCACCCGTCGGCGAGCATCCTGATGCGACGGATCGCGTGGCCGGTGCTGTCCAGAGTCACGGTCGCGTCGGTCTTCGTGGTGGACACCCACACGGTGCCGTTCGCCGGACCCGTGATCGAGATCACGAGTCCGGTGGTGCGTGCTTCTTCGAGCGGGATCGGTCCGCTGAGCTGCTCGAATCCCTGCACGGTCGGCGCCTGCACCGTGACCGTGCCCGTCGTCGCGAGGGACTGCTCCGTGGGGGTGAAGGCCCAGACGGAGTAGTCGTAGGTCCCGATGTCGAAGGCCAGCGGGCGGGTGTCGAAGGTCCAGGATCCGTCGGGGGCGACGTCGACCGGATACCTCTGGGAGGCGAAGTCGATCGCGACCGAGTTGCCCGGGGCGGTCTGCCCGGTGATCATCGGCGCGACGTAGGCCGTGACATCGGCCGGAGTGGTGACACCGGGGTCGAGGCCCGGGGTTCCGCCGGTGCCGGATCCAGGGCCGGGCGTATCGGGGCCTGCGGGCAGCGGCTGCGGCGGAAGGTACCGCGAGACCGGGTCGGTGCTGAGGTCGATCACCGGGATCGACGGATCGCTGACCAGCCTGCCGAGCTCGATCGTCCCGATCGGGATGGGCGTCGTGTCCACCACCTCGTCGACCGCCGACGTCAGCGGCGGGACCGCAAGGAGGGGGAGCGCGGGCAGAGGCGCCGTGATCGCCGCGGGGGCGGAGGTCGGCCCAGGATCGGGGAGGGCGGGCGCCACGATCACCAGTGGCGCGAGGGCGAGGGATCCGGCGACGATCAGGCCGCCTCCCACCAAGAACCATCCGGAGGCGCCGATCCCCGCGGCGGAGACCGCTGCGGCAGCGGCCGCCGTCCCCGTGGTCATCGATGCGGCCGCGGGGACCGAGAGCCCCGCAGACCCCAGCAGCACGGCGAGCGTGGTGCCCTGCAGGCGTGCGGCGCCGCCGCGGAGGCTGCCCAGCAGTTCGCGGCAGTCCGCACAGTCCGAGGTGTGCGCACCGACCTCCGCTGCGAGCATCGCATTGCGGGGCTCTGTGAGGTACTGGGGGAGCAGCCGGGCGACATGGGCCGTCTCCTCGCGCAGCGCGACGGGGATCTGCCTGCTCAGCCACTGGAACTTCAGTCCGGAGCGCGCGCGGCGCTGCAGCGCCGAGACCGCGTTGGGCCTGATCTGCAGTTCGCGCGCGATGTCGGATCGGCTCGCGTCGGCGACCTCGGCCAGCCAGAGCACGCGCTGCCACCGGTCCGGGAGCTCCTGGAAGGCGGCGAGCACGTCGGCGGACTCCGACTCCTGCTCCGCATAGCTCAGGGCGTCGCGGTGCTCCACGTCGTCGACGTCGTCCGAATCGAGCAGACGCTCCGCATCCTTGTGCCAGCGGATCGACGTGTTGCGGATCACGGCCTTGAGGTAGGAGCGGAATGCGAACGTGGGTCCGTTCGGGGTCGTGGTCACCTGCTGGTAGATGGCGAGGAAGGACTCGGACACGAGATCCTCGGCCCGCGTCGGCGCCAGTCGTCCCGCGTAGCGGATCCCGGCGCCGTAGTGCCTGCGCCACAGCGCGTCATAGGCGCCGCGATCGCCGGCGCGCACGTCGCGGAGCAGCTCCGCATCGCTTCGCACCTCGGTCATGACACCTCCACGGACGGCCTCCTGACGAGGCGCACCACGCCGCGGCTCCGGGCCGGAGGCGGCTCGAGCGCATCGGTCACGGGTCGGGTCCCGTTCCGGGAACAGCGCTTCGTCACAAGCATCTTGGCACCAGAGGCGCGCCATCCTCGAATCTTTTTCCCCGGATCCCGCCGCGGCACGGGACACAGGTCCGTGCCCGATGACGCGGTGCGTCGTCCCAGAGCGATGCTTCACCTGCTGTTTCCCCGCCCGCGGTACCCTGAGCGCGCACGCGCCCCGGCGTGACAGCAGCTCGAACGGAACCCGATGCAAGACATCCTCGACCGCGCCGCGCTCGCCGCGACACCGCGCACGTTGATCGACATCCTCGTCGACACGGCGCGCCGGCACCCGGACGCTTCCGCGATCGAGGACGCGGCGGGAGCGCTCAGCTACGGCGAGCTGCTCGCCCAGGTCTGGCGCACGGCCGCGCGGCTGCGCGCGCACGGGGTCATGCGCGGCGACAGGGTCGGCATCAGGATGCCCTCGGGCGGGCGCGAGCTCTACCTCGCGATCCTGGGCACCCTCGCGGCGGGTGCGGCATACGTCCCGGTCGACGCAGACGACCCTCAGGAGCGCGCCGACCTCGTCTTCGGCGAGGCCAAGGTGCGCGGCGTGATCGGCGCCGGAGGGGTGTTCCGGGGCGCAGATTCCCCGTTCGGGGCGCACCACGCCGTCGAATCCGGGCAGGGCGCGCCCCAAACGGACCCCGCGCGCCCCGAAACGGACCCGGTGACCGGGGTGGCCGGGGTGGCCGGGACGGCCGGGGTGGCCGGGACGGCCGGGGTGACGGCGGGGGAGCGAGCCGGATCGGGACTCTTCGACGGGGAGGATCCGCACCCGAGCTCGGTCTCGATCACGACCGTGCCGCATCCGATGCCGCTGGACGACGCCTGGATCATCTTCACCTCCGGCTCGACCGGGGTGCCCAAGGGCGTCGCCGTGACGCATCGGTCGGCGGCCGCGTTCGTCGACGCCGAGGCGAACCTCTTCCTGCAGGATGCGCCGCTCGGTCCGGGCGACCGGGTGCTGGCAGGGCTCTCGGTCGCGTTCGACGCCTCGTGCGAGGAGATGTGGCTGGCCTGGCGCTACGGCGCCTGTCTCGTGCCGGCGCCGCGCGCACTCGTGCGCTCGGGCGAGGATCTCGGACCCTGGCTGCTCGGGCACGGCATCACCGCGGTGTCGACCGTTCCGACGCTCGCCGCGCTCTGGCCGCAGGACGCGATCGAGAACCTGCGGCTGCTCATCTTCGGCGGCGAGGCGCTGCCGCCCGAGCTCGCCGCGAGGCTGGTCGGCGAGGACCGCGAGGTCTGGAACACCTATGGCCCCACCGAGGCCACGGTGGTCGCGTGCGCGGCCGAGATGGACGGCGAGGCGCTGCGGGCCGGGGAGCCGGTGCGGATCGGCCTGCCGCTGGACGGCTGGGAGCTCGCCGTCGTCGACGCCGAGGGCAACAGGGTCGCCGAGGGCGAGGTCGGGGAGCTCGTGATCGGCGGCGTCGGCCTCGCGCGGTACCTGGACCCCGCGAAGGACGCGGAGAAGTACGCGCCGATGGCGTCCCTGGGCTGGGACCGCGCCTACCGCTCCGGCGATCTCGTCCGCTACGAGGAGGCGGGCCTCGTGTTCCAGGGCCGCGCGGACGACCAGGTGAAGATCGGCGGTCGGCGCATCGAGCTCGGCGAGGTCGAGGCCGCGCTGCAGAACCTCACCGCGGTCACGGCGGCGACCGTCGTCGTGCAGCGCAGCGAGGGCGGTATTCCGCTGCTCGTCGGCTATGTGGTGCCGACCGAGGGCTTCGACCGGCAGACCGCGCGCGCCGAACTCGCGGAGACGCTCCCGGCCCCGCTCATCCCGCTGCTCGCGGTCATGGACGACCTGCCCGTGCGCACCTCGGGCAAGGTCGACAAGGCGGCGCTGCCGTGGCCGCTGACGGATCCGGACGCCGACGACTCCACGCTGACCGGCACCGCGGCCTGGCTCGCCGAGCAGTGGTTCGCCGTGCTCGGCACCCGGCCGCTCGACGAGGACGCCGACTTCTTCCAGCTCGGCGGCGGATCCCTCGCGGCCGCGCAGCTGGTGAGCCGGATCCGCGCCCGCGCGCCCGAGTTCACGATGGCCGACGTGTACGACCTGCCTCGTCTGCGGCGCATGGCCGACGCGGTCGAGGCCGAGGCGGGCGACGACGAGCCCGAACCCGGCGATTTCCACGAGTCCCGGCCCACCCCGCGGCGCATGCAGTGGATCCAGACGATCCTGGGGGTGCCGCTGTTCGTGCTCGGCGGCATCCGGTGGGTGCTGTGGCTGCTGACCGGGAGCGCGATCCTGCACCTCGTGCCGGGGTTCGACTGGTTGCCGACCGCGCCGCTGTGGCTGCTGATCGCGGGGCTCGTGGTCTTCGCGACGCCGTTCGGGCGCATGGCGATCGCCGCGATCGCCGCGCGCATCCTGCTGGCCGGCGTGCGGGCGGGCGACTACCCCCGCGGGGGAGGCGTGCACCTGCGGCTGTGGCTCGCGGAGCAGGTGAGCCACCAGATCGACCCCGTCGGGTTCGCCGGCGCACCCTGGGTGAGCTACTACGCCAGGGCGCTCGGGGCGAAGATCGGCCCCGACGTCGACCTGCACACGCTGCCGCCCGTGACAGGCATGCTCGACATCGGCGCCGGAGCCGCGATCGAGCCCGAGGTCGACCTCTCCGGATACTGGATCGACGGCGACACGGTGCGCGTCGGCGGGATACGCATCGGCGCGGGTGCGGTCGTCGGCGCGCGCAGCACGCTCGCCCCCGGAACGCGGATCGGCCGCGCGGCGGAGGTGGCGCCCGGATCCGCCGTGTTCGGCCGTGTGCGCGCCGGGCAGCGCTGGGCGGGCTCGCCCGCCGTTCGCGTCGGCGGGAAGTCCGCTCCGCTCGCGCCGGAGCGCCCGCCCGCACCGCGCCGCTGGCTGTGGGCGTATGCCGCATCGAGCATGGCTCTCGGACTTCTTCCGGTGCTGGCCTTCGCACTGGGGGCGCTCGTGCTCGTGCAGGGCGCGCGCGGAGCCTCCTCGCTCGCTGCCGCGCTCCCCGGACTGGCGATCTGGCTCGTGCCGTCCGTGCTCGTGACCGGGCTCGTGTTCGCCGCGCTCGTCGTGGCGGGGACCCGACTGCTGTCGATCGGACTGCGCGAGGGGATCCACCCCGTCCGCGGCAGGATCGCGTGGCAGGCGTGGACCACGGAGCGCCTGCTCGACTCCGCCCGCACGCTGCTCTTCCCGCTGTACGCGAGCCTGTTCACCCCCACCTGGCTGCGTCTTCTCGGGGCGAAGGTCGGCAAGGAAGTGGAGATCTCCACCGTGCTGCTGATCCCCTCGATGACGACGATCGACGACGGCGCCTTCCTCGCGGACGACACGATGGTCGCGTCCTACGAGCTCGGCGGAGGATGGATGCGCCTGGCCGCGGCGAGGATCGGCAAGCGCGCGTTCCTCGGCAACTCGGGCATGGCCGGCGCCGGGCACAAGGTGCCCAAGGACGGCCTCGTCGCCGTTCTCTCGGTGGCGCCCGACAAGGCGAAGGCCGGATCCTCCTGGCTCGGATCCCCGCCGGTGCGTCTGCGCCGGGTCGTGAATGAGTCGGATCTCGAGCGCACCTACCGCCCTCGCACGGCCCTGCGGGTCGCCCGCGGCCTGTGGGAGCTGTGCCGCATCGTCCCCGTCATCCTCTCCTGCGCGCTCGGACTCGCCGTCCTGCTCGCGCTCGCGGCGCTGGCCACGAGCATCGGACTGGTGTGGACCGTGGTGCTCTCCGGACTCGTGCTGCTGATCGCGGGTGCGGTCGCGGCGGCGTTCGCGACCGCGGCGAAGTGGGCGTTCGTCGGGCCGATCCGCCCCGGGGAGCACCCGCTGTGGTCGAGCTTCGTGTGGCGCACCGAGGTCGCCGACACGTTCACCGAGATGATGGCGGCTCCATGGTTCGCGAACGCGGCGGCGGGCACGCCCGCGCTCGCCGTGTGGCTGCGCTCGCTGGGCGCGACGATCGGCAAGGGCGTCTGGACCGACAGCTACTGGCTGCCGGAGCCGGATCTGGTCACGCTCGGCGACGGGGCGACGGTCAACCGCGGCTGCGTGGTGCAGACGCACCTCTTCCACGACCGCGTGATGAGCATCGACACGGTCACGCTCGAGGCGGGTGCGACCCTCGGCCCGCACAGCGTGATCCTGCCTGCCGCGACGATCGGATCCGATGCGACGGTCGGTCCTGCCTCGCTCGTCATGCGGGGTGAGAGCGTGCCGGTCGGCAGCCGCTGGAGCGGCAACCCGATCGGGCCCTGGCGCGTCGTGAAGGTGCGCAGCTACCAGGCGGCGGAGTGAGCGCCGGGACTGCGGTGAGTGTCGTGCATCCGTCGTGCCGGGATCTGTGAGCATGGAACCGTGAGCCCCGACGACTACACCCCGCATTCCGGAGACCGCCGCTACCGCGTCGAGCACTACGACCTGAGGATCGACTACCGGCTCGGCACCAACCGGCTGGACGGCGTCGCGATCGTGCGCGGGCGCGCCATCGAGGCGACCTCGGCGATCTCGCTGGATCTCGCGGGGCTGCGTGCGACCAAGGTGCGCAGCGACCTCGGCGGCCGGATCGGTTTCACTCAGACCGATCGCAAGGTCAAGGTCGCGCTCGGCCGGCAGCTCGCGGCGGGGGATCCGTTCGAGCTCACGATCACCTACGGCGGTGCGCCTCGTCCGCGGCGCACCCGCTGGGGCACGCTCGGCTGGGAGGAGCTGGAGGACGGTGCGATCGTCGCCTCCCAGCCCGTCGGCGCGCCATCGTGGTTCCCGTGCAACGACCACCCCTCCGACAAGGCGACCTACCGGCTCGTGATCACGACGGATCCCGGCTACGCGGTCGCAGCGGCCGAGCCGGTGTCCACCACGACCAAGGGCGGGCGAACGACGTGGGTCTTCGAACGCGCAGCGCCCACGCCCACGTACCTCGCGACCGTGCAGATCGGGAAATATGTCTCACGCGGCATGGATCTCTCCGGGGTCGAGGGGCAGGTGCTGCACCCGGCGGGGCTGGCCGCGCGCGTGGACGCGGACCTGTCGCCGCTGCCGCAGATGATGGCCGTGTTCGCCGAGGCGTTCGGGCCGTATCCGCTGCCCTCCTACCGGCTCGTGGTGACGGCGGACGACCTGGAGATCCCGCTCGAGGCGCAGGGCATGGGCGTGTTCGGCGCGAATCACATCGACGGCAGGGGCAGCCTCGAGCGCCTCATCGCGCATGAGCTCGCGCACCAGTGGTTCGGCAACAGCGTGGGGCTGGCACGGTGGCGCGACATCTGGCTGAACGAGGGCTTCGCCTGCTACGCGGAGTGGATCTGGTCGGAGCGCAGCGGCGGACGCAGCGCGCATGCGAAGGCTCTCGGCCACTGGGCCGCGCTCGCGGCAGAGCCGCAGGATCTCGTGCTCTCGGATCCCGGTCCCGAGCTCATGTTCGACGATCGGGTCTACAAGCGCGGCGCACTCGCCCTGCATGCGCTGCGGCTCACGGTGGGCGAGGACGCGTTCTTCCGCATCATCCGCGCATGGACGTCTCAGCACGCCGGGGCGACCGCCACGACCGAGGACTTCCGCACGCTCGCGGCCTCCGTCGCCGGCCGCCGGCTGGAGGCGTTCTTCGACGCCTGGCTCGACGTGGAAGCCCTTCCGCCGCTGCCCGAGGCGCCCGCCGCCCTCGCGGACGTGGAGCCGGCGCCGGTCACCGCCGCCCTGAATGTGAACCCGAGGGCCGCGACCGAGGTCTAGGAGCGACCGTCCGGTCCTCTGTCGTGATCGGGGCCGGCGACCACCAGCGCGCGGGCGAGGCCGACGGCGTCGTCCGCGAGCTGCGTCCGGCTCTTGTCCTGCTCGCGAAGCCCGTGCGCGATCATCTCGCCGGAGAGCGCGGCGAGCAGCGCCTCGGCCCGGTAGTCCCCCGAAGGCGCGCCCGCGAGCTGGATGAGATGCCGGCAATGAGCGCGCCAGACGTTGTGCGCGCCGCTGCGGAACCGCGCACCGACGGCTGAGGTCTCGGACATCAGGACGAGATCGAGCTGATCGGCCACGAGCTGGACGTACGCGGTGACGAACGCGACGAGCCGCGGTACGGGCTCGGCGCCCGGCCCGAGGGGGGCGGGACCGGAGATCATGAGCTCCTGGAGCTGCCGTTCCCGTTCGTCGAGCAGCGCCATGGCCAGGCCGGCCTTGTCGGTGAAGCCCCGGTAGAGGGTGCCGACGCCCACTCCCGCTTCAAGGGCGACCTTCTGCATGGTCAGCCCCTCGATGCCCTCGCGGCGATACACGCGCTGCGCCGCCTCGAGCGCCTTGCCGCGGTTGCGGACGGCATCCGCCCGTCGTGGTTCGGGGGCGCCGTGACCGAGGAGCACCAGTGCGGGCGCGTCTGGCGAATCGGAATCCATTCCGGTAACCTTCCTCAGAAGCGGAACACATTCCGTTTCCTGTTTCCCGGTCGACCGCATTCGGAGCCAACCATGACAAGACTTTTGCACATCAGCGCCTCACCCCGTGGCGGGGCATCGGAATCCCTCGGGCTCGCGGCCTCGTTCCTCGAGTCGTATCGTGACGCCCATCCAGACGCCGCGATCGAGCATTTCGATCTCTGGGACGGCACGCTGCCGGAGTTCGGCCCGGCGGCGGCGACGGCCAAGATGGACGTGTTCGCGGGCGCGGACCCGAGCGGCGAGGAGGCCTCGGCGTGGCGGGCCGCGCTGGCGACCTTCGCCCGCTTCGATGCGGCGGACCGGTATCTCTTCACCGTGCCGATGTGGAACGCCGGAGTGCCCTACATCCTGAAGCAGTTCATCGATGTCGTGTCCCAGCCGGGGGCGGTCTTCGCCTTCGATCCGGTGGAGGGGTATCGAGGGCTGCTGCACGGGAAGAAGGCGGCCATCATCTACACGGGGGCCGTGTGGGGTCCTGGTCGCGGCCCGGCGTTCGGGAGCGACTTCCAGCAGCCGTTCTTCGAGGACTGGCTCCGCTGGACCGGCATCACCGACATCGAGAGCGTCGGCTTCCATCCGAACCTCGCGACGGACGACGCCGACGCCTCTCGCGAGCGTGCGCGGGCCGCGGTCCGCGAGGTCGCGCAGCGGATCTGACCTCTCTGCCCGACCGGGCTGTCCTCCGCGACGGCGAACCGCCACACTGGACGCCATGGCCACCGTGGCGGAGTGCGAACGCGTGCAGACCGCGTGGTTCCGTGCGCGGGCGGAGACGCTGGGAGGCGAGTGCCTGATCGAGGACGGCCTGGTCTGGACCGACGGACCGGACGGGATGAACCTGATGTTCCCGGAGGATCCGACGGTCGATGCGCTGCGGCGAGGCGTCGCGCGGGCGCAGGGCAGGGGGTGCGGGCTCGTCGGGGCCTGGCTCGGAGCGGAGGTCGACGAGAGGCCGCTGGCGGAAGCCGGATTCGAGCGCGGCTGGGCACCGTGCTGGATGTCCGCGGAGCTCACCGAGACTCCCGTCGCCGATGACCCGCGGGTCGTGCTGGTCCGCGAACCCGGATCCATCGCCGGCGACTTCGAGCAGGAGCGGCTCGGCCTCGCCCGCATCGAGCCCCCGATCGCGTGGTGCGCGGTGGCGCGCGATGCGGAGTCGGCCCGGTTCGCAGGGCGCGCCTGGTCGTTCCGCAGCGGTGCGCACGCCGGCATCTTCGACATGGCGGTCTGGCCGCCGTTCCGCCGCCGCGGCCTCGGTACGGGCCTTCTCGCCGCCGTCTGCGCGGCCGCGGCGCGGTCCGGGGCGCGGGAGGCGGTGCTCAACGCGACGCCGGAGGGCGAGTCGCTCTACTCCCGGTGCGGCTTCACACGCGTGGGCACCGGCATCACCTGGTGGCGGCACCTCGCCGGGCGCTGAGGGCCTCAGTCTCCGGTGCCAGGCGCGTCCCTCCCGATCCGTGCGAGCGACCGGTCGAAGACCGTGAGGAGGAGGAACACCGCGGCGATCCCGACCACGACCCAGCCGAGCACGTGGAGTCCCTCCGTGGTCGCCCGCGCGCCGTAGACGTTGCCGTAGATCACCGAGGAGACGATCGCGCCGAGGTAGAAGAACGTGCGCAGCAGGCCGGCCGAGGACGCGATCCGCTCCGGCTCGGCCTGGTAGTACAGCGAGTTCTGGATCGCGAGGTTGTTGAGGCCCTGCGGGATGCCGAGCACGAGCATCGCGAGCACGAGGAACCAGATCGGCGAGGAGCCGGTCATGAACAGCACGAGGATCCCGGCGATCAGCTGGGCGGCGGATCCGACGAGGAGCTTGCCGACCACCTCGGGCCGGCGCCCGAACGCGAGCGCGACCGCGATCCCGGCCGCGAACACCGGGAGCAGCACGAGTCCCGCAACGGTCGGGGTGAGGCCGCGGCCGTCCTCGAGCCACTGGGTGAAGCCGTAGACGAACGTGTACGAGATGGTCGCGGTCAGCAGGGATCGCACATAGCTGAGCAGCAGCGGCGCATTGCCCGAGAGCACCCGCACGTCGATGAAGGGATCCGGGGTCCGGCGCTCCCACCACACGAAGGCGACCCCCGCGCCGAGGGCGAGGACGAGGAGCCAGATCAGGGACGGCGCGATGTTCTGCAGGAAGACGAGCAGGGCGAGCATGGTGACGGCGAAGAGCAGTATCCCGATCCCGTCGATCCGCGGCCGATCCTCCACCGCGGGCTCGAGGCCCGTCCACCGGGGCAGGAAGAGGGCGCCGAGCAGCAGTGTGGCGAGCCCGAGGGGGACGTTCACGGCGAACGTGGCGCGCCAGCCCCATGCGCCGACGAGCACGCCGCCGAGCGCGGGCGCGATCACCGCGATCGTCTGGGTCGTGACGCTGAGCAGCGTGAGGATCCCGGCCGGCGACGCGAGCCCGGTGCGATCCCCCTCTGCGCGGATCATGTGCATCGCCGCCGGGTAGCCCGCGCAGGTGCCGAGGCCGAGGATGACGCGCGCCGCGACGAGCCACCAGATGCTGTCGCGGTTCTCCGGCGCGAGGAGTCCGATCGCGCCCGCCGCGGTCACGAGCACCGCGCCGAGCAGGTAGAGCGAGCGCACGCCGAAGATGTCGACGAGACGGCCGACGAGCGGCTGTCCGATCGCTGTGGCCAGGTAGAGGCTCGAGACGAGCCAGACGGTCTCGCGGGCGGGGGCGCCGAGTGCGAGGCCGATCGGGGTGAGCGCGACGGCGATGATGGCGGTGTTGATCGGGTTGAGGATCGAGCCCACCATCATCGGGGCGAGCAGCCGCCGGTCGAAGCGCCCCTCGGGCGCGGGACCGCCGATCGGCGCCGAGTGCTTCCGGATCACGGGAGCATCCGCTCCAGGAGTCCGGTCGCGGTGGAGATCGCGCGCAGCTCGTCCTCGTCGAGCGCGTCCAGGGCATGCTCGAGCCAGGTCGCGGCGGCGTCCTTCTGGCCCTCGATCCTGGCGCGTCCGGCGTCCGTGAGGTCGATGATCTGGCGGCGGCCGTCACCCGGGTCGGGGCTGCGGGTGACGAGCCCGAGCGCCTCGATCGCGTCGACGGTCGCCGCCATGGATTGCGGCCGCACGCGTTCCGCCGTCGCGAGGGCGCTCACGGTCGAGACGCCGCCCTTGCCCAGCCGGGCCAGCGCCGACGCCTGGGACGGGGTGATGGTCTCGTCGGCGCCGGCTTCGCGGAACTGGCGGAGGAGCCGCGCGACGACCGTGCGGAGGTCGAGCGCGGTCTGTCGCGCACTCACAGCGGATGCATCGGTCCCGGGCGAGGTCTCAGGCATATCAACAGCCTAGACTGCACAGTCGTACCTGTCTATTACGTCGAAAGGGCGTAGCGATGACCACCGCACTCCTGCTCATGGACTTCCAGAACGGCATCGCCGGGCGCTACGCGGAGGGCGGCTCCGACGTGATCGTGCATGCGCAGCGCGCGCTCGCCGCCGCCCGTGCCGCGGGGATCCCCGTCGTCTTCGTCCGCGTCGCGTTCCGCGAGGGCTTCCCGGAGGCGGCCGCGCGCAACAAGGCCTTCGGCGCGATCAGCCAGTCGCCCACGGCTCCGTACATGGGGGAGGGCGCCGAGGCCACGCAGATCGTCGCCGCCCTCGCCCCGCTCCCGGGGGAGCCGGTCGTCGTCAAGCGGCGGTACGGCGCCTTCGCCTCCGACCTCGACGTGCTGTTGCGCGGGCTGGACGTGACCGACCTCGTGCTCGCCGGCGTCTCCACGAGCGGGGTCGTGCTGAGCACGGTCCGCCACGCCGCCGACCACGACTTCGGGCTCATCGTCCTGGCGGATGCGTGCGCGGATCAGGATCCCGAGGTGCACAGGGTGCTGCTCGAGAAGGTGTTCCCGCGTCAGGCCGACGTGGTCACGGTCGACGCGTGGGCGGCCGGCCTGAACTCGGACGCCGCAGCGCGAGCGTGACGATCGTGCCGGGCGCGGCGGCGACCGGGAGGATCAGGAACTCGCCGCCGTCCGGCACCGTCGCGCGACCGTCGGCGGAAAGGCGCACCTGGTCGGGCGGGACCAGCAGGCCGCGTCCGTCGGCCTTGAGCGCCGCCTCGATCGCCGTCCAGCCGCGCAGATCCGGGGGATCCTCCGGGGCGAACAGGAGTGCGAGGTCTGGCGCCGCTCCCTCGAGCTCCACGTCGATGCCGATCGCGGCCGCGTCCTGTTCGCGGGCGACCGCGACGACGACCCAGGGATCCGCGTAGGCCGCGCTCGCGAGCAGTGGAGCTTGCGGGAGCAGCGGGCGTCCGTGCGGCCCGCCGCAGACCGGGCAGCGCTGTTCGACCCGCACGTCCGAACCCGGCGCGAGTTCGGCGGCCAGCGCCCGGATGAGGGCGCGGCCGGTGTCCCGCCGCTCCTCGGGCGTCGTGCGCGCCCACGCGATCCGCACGCCCTCCACCGTCGCTCCTCGCGCGCCTCCGGCTGTCGCTCCTCGCACGCCCCCAGCGTAGAGCGCGCCCGCGCCCTGGCGCCCCATCTCCGAGTCGTCCCCGTGAGCGCACGCTCTGGGCTCCTCTGGCGGGGACGACCTGGAGATGCGGTGCGGCCAGGATCGATGTCTGTCCCCACTCTCCGCGTCGTCCCCCTCAGCGCACGCCAGAGGCTCCGCTGGCGGGGACGACTCGGAAGTGGGGTGGGGGCCCCGGGCGCGTCGGATTCCCCGCACGCCTAGGATCGAAACCTATGACTTCGGATCCGGCGGGCACCCAGACCATGCGCCGCCCGGGGCCGATTCGCCGCGTCATCGGATCGCTCGACGATCCCGTCCTGCGAGCCCTGGTCACCGCGACGGCCGTCGCGCGCATCGGGCGCGGGGTGTTCCTGTCGATCACGGTGCTCTACTTCATCCGCGTCGTCGGTCTCAGCGGCGGTGAGGCGGCGATCGTGCTGGCCGCGGCGAGCGGCAGCAGCATCCTCGCCTCCTTCCTCGGCGGTTGGCTCGCGGATCGGTGGAGCGCGCGGCGGCTCTCGCTCGTGTTCGAGGTCGCGGCGGGTCTCTTCCTCGTCGCCTACGCCTTCGTCGGCTCGTTCGCGACGGCGATCGTCCTCGCCGTCGCGAGCGGCTTCCTCGACGCCCTGGCGCAGTCGTCCCGGTCGGCGGTGATCGCGCGCGGCTTCACCGGCGACAACCGCGTGCACGCCCGGGCCGTGCTGCGCACCGTGACGAACCTCTCGATCGCGGCAGGATCCGGGATCGCCGCGATCGCGCTGGCGATCGGAACCCCCCTGGCGTACCGGACCGTGATCGTGATCGCCGGGGTGATCTGCGCGGTCGGCGCGATCCCGCTGCTGCGGTTGCCCTCCTCCGTCGATGCCGCGCGGCGAGTGGCCGAGACCATCACGACCGAGACCGGATCCGTGAACACGGCGGCGACGGCTGCGGCCGAGCGGGAGCTGCGGCGCGACTGGCGCGCCCGCTCGCCCTGGCGCGATCCGCGCTATCTGCTGCTCACCCTCTTCTCCGCCGCGTTCGGGATGCAGTTCGGCGTCGCAGAGGTCGGCGTGCCGCTGTGGATCGCCCACGCCACCGCGGCGCCCGACGCGACGGTCTCCGCGCTGCTGATCGCCAACACCGTGCTCGTGGTGCTCTTCCAGGTGCGGCTCTCGCGCAACACGCACGACCTGCGCGTCGCGGGCAGGGTCTCACTGATCGCCGGGGTGCTCATGGCGGGCGCGTGCCTCGTCTACGCGTCGGCCGCGGGGCTGCCCGTCGTGGCGGCGATCGCGGTGCTGCTGATCGCGCTCATCGCGCACACCTTCGCCGAGATCCTGTCCCAGGCCGGCGGATGGGGGCTGAGCTTCGAGCTCGCCGATCCCGTGCGCGCGGGCGCGTACCAGGGCGTCTTCGGGATGACGTTCTCGATCGGCTCGCTCGTCGCGCCGCTCCTCGTGAACGCGACGGCGATCGCCCTCGGGTTCGCCGGCTGGGCGATCCTCGCCGTGGTCTTCCTCGGATCCGCGCTCGGCATCGCCGCGATCGCCTTCCGCGCGGCACGGCAGGAGCAGCAGGCCTGACCCCTCCACCTTCGCCTCGTCCCCGTGAGCGCACGCTCTGTGCTCCGCTGGCGGGGACGACTCGGATACGAGGTTCGGTGCTGGTTCGGTGCTGGCCCCTCCACCTTCGCCTCGTCCCTGTGAGCGCACGCTCTGGGCTCCGCTGGCGGGGACGACTCGGAAGTGGGGGGCGGGGGACGCGGGTCAGGTGCGCGTGAGGAAGTCCGCGATGCGGGCCGCGGCCGGGGCGGCGTCGCGGATCATGGTCTCGTGCCCGCATCCGGGGATCTCGGCCAGCTCCGCGCGAGGGATCGCGTCCGCGACCGCCCGGGTCCAGACCGCGGGGCAGACCGGATCCCGCGAGCCGCGCAAGACGAGGGAGGGCGCGGCGATCCGCGAATAGAGGTCCTCGGGATGGTGCGCGATCGTGGCCCGGATCTTGCGGACCAGCTGCGGCCCGGCGCGGAGGTACTCGCGCACGCCCCGGACGACCACGCGCGGGTCGATCGAGGCCGTGTCCTGCAGGAACCGCAGCGCCTGCCGCGCCACGCGCCGAGCCCCGGCGTCGACGGTGGGCGCCGCGAGCACCACGGCGCGCACCAGGTCGGGGTGGCGGACGGCGAGTTCGGCGGCGACCTGGGTTCCCATCGAATGCCCGATCACAGTGACCGCGGGCAGCCCCGCGGCGATCAGGTGCGCGGCGACGAGGTCGGCGTGCTCGGGCATGGCGAGAGGGACGTCGGGTTCCGGTGCGGCCCCGAAGCCGGGGAGATCCAGGGCCACGACGACCCCATCCAGTCGCCCAGCCAGATCGACGAAGACGCTGCGCCCCATGCCGAGTCCGTGCAGGAGCAGGAACACCTCCGAGCCGGATCCGACGCGCTCCGCGATCAGCGTCGCGGATCCGACGGTGAAGGCCGTGACGGATCCGCCCAGGGCCGGGGTCAGGTCGGGTTCGCTCACCGAACCACTCCACCACATCTGGCCGCCGACGGAACCCGCACCCGCGGCTCCCACATCCGGGTCGTCCCCGTCAGCGCACCCCAGGGGCTCCGCTGACGGGGACGAGGCGAAGACGAGGTGCGACCCCGGTTCGATGCCGACCCCGGCTCTGCGGGTCGTCCCTGTCAGCGCACGCCAGGGGCTCCGCTGGTGGGGACGACTCGGAAGTGGGTGTCAACGCAGTGGGGTCAACACACGGGGGCAACACATGAGGGCAACGCACGGGGGGCAACGTGCGGCCGGAGGGGTCAGCGTGCGGAGGGCTTCAGCACCAGGGTGTCGACGGTGGCGGCGGTGACGGCCTTCGCGGAGAACGGCCAGGGGGACTGGACGCCCTTCGACCAGTTCTCGGTCTGATCCGTGTAGTGCGGGCTGAACGCGTGGCCGCTCGCTCCGGTGAGGTGGTTCCACGTGGAGGCGTCGAAGTCGGAGAGATCCACCACCATCCGCATCGACGGCACCGTGGTCGTCGCGTAGGAGCCGCCGAGCGTCCAGCCGGTGGCATCCACGAGCGAGGACCCGCCGCCGACCGGATACGGCCCGCGGTTGAACAGCCACTCGATCGGTGCGATGCCGCTCTTGCCGAGGGTCTGGTGGGTGAGCGTGATCGCGTGCAGATCTCCCCAGTTCCACCGGTTCGGGTCCGATCCCTGCGCCTTCACGAGCTCGTCGTACGCCTGCTTCGCCGACAGCGCCAGCATCTGGTCCCGGCCCGTGACGCCGATCTTCTCGTTGGTCCACAGCGGGTCGTCGGGGTTCTCGAGCATGGGGCCCACGACCGTGAACAGACGCCCCTGCCCGTCCATCGGGAGCGGATGCTCGCGGTTCGCGAACAGGTTCAGCGCCAGGTGCTGCCAGAGCACGTTCGCGTAGGCCGCGGCGGGGGAGTCGGCGGTGGCCTGCGCATCCCAGGACTTGAGCAGCCCCACGGCCGTGCGCACTCCGGCGTCCTTCGCCGGCGGGAGCTCCTGCATCTCGGCGGCGAGCTGCTTGCCGATCCAGCTCTGCTGGTCGAACTGGATGTCGCGCATGTCCTGGGCCGTGAGCGGATGCTGCTTCGCGGTGCGGGTGATGAGCTCGGCGATCCGGGCGGCGCGGTAGCCGTAGTCCCAGTCCCGGGAGAGGAAGTACGGATAGCTGTCGGCCACGATCGCGTTGTTCGCGGTCACGATGTATCCCTCGTCCGGGTTGTAGGAGACGGGGAGCTTCTCGAAGGGGATGTATCCGGTCCAGTCGGAGGCGCTCGTCCAGCCCGGCTGCGGGAAGTACCCGTTGCCCGATCCGCGGATCGGCAGCCGGCCGGGCGTCTGGTAGCCGATGTCGCCCTTCTGATCGGCGTAGATGAGGTTCTGCGCGGGCACGTCGAACAGGGATGCCGCATGCCGGAAGCCCGCGAAGTCCTTCGCCGTGTTCATGGCGAAGATCGCGGTCGAGGTGGTGCCGGGATCCAGTGCGGTCCAGCGCAGGCTCACGGCGTACCGACCGGGGAGGGCGTCCACGGCCGCGCCCGGAGCGACGCCGGTCTCCCCGCCCGGCGAGCCCGGATCAGCCTGACCCACGATCGGCGTCTTCGCGAGCGCCGTGAAGTCGTCGGTGAGGCCGGAGACGATCGGGCCGTGCACGGTCGAGCGGATCGTGAGCGTGATGTCGGCGCCGCCGGCGACCTTGATCTTCTCGGTGCGGGTCTGCAGCGGCACGCGCACGCCGTCGCGCCAGTACGCGTCCCCGTCGACCTTCTCGATGTACAGGTCGGTGACGTCGGTGGTGAGGTTCGTGAAGCCCCAGGCGATGTCGGCGTTGTGCCCGATCACGATGCTCGGCAGCCCGGAGAACGAGAACCCGCTCACGTCGAACGGGCAATCGGCGTTCACCGTGCGGCAGCGCAGCTGCATCTGGTACCAGACCGAGGGCAGTGCCGCACCCAGGTGCGGGTCGTTCGCGAGCAGCGGCTTGCCGCTGGCGGTGAGGGAGCCCGAGACCACCCAGGAGTTGGATCCGATGCCTTCGCCGGGATTGCCGAGCAGCGTCTGCACGGCCTCGAGGGTGCTGCCGGCGGTCGTCCAGCGCACGGATGCCGTGGGGGCAGCGTCGGTCGCGGGGGCGCTCGCCGCAGCCGCGGGGGCGCTCGTCGTGGGGGGCTCCGTCGTGGCGGGGCCGGCGGGCTCCGTCGGCGAGGGGCTGGATGCGCTCCCCGTCGTCGTGTCGGAGCCGCTCGTGCCGGGTGCGCTCGCCGCCCCGTTCGCGACCTGGTCCATGGGGGTGATGGTCGGAACGATCACCGGGTGCCGGTCGAACGGATACGCGGGGTAGATCTCGTTCATGGTCGCGGCGTCGACCGTGGGGGCGAGCAGCGCGCGCGTGGTCTCGTCCTCGACGTTGCCGCGCAGATCCCAGGCCATCGCCTTGAGCCACGCGACCGAGTCGGCAGGAGTCCACGGCTCGATCCGGTAGCCCGGATTGTTCATGCCGACCACGGCATACTCGAAGGACGCCTCGGCGCCCTTGTGGTCGGCGAGGTACGCGTTCACGCCTTCGGCATAGGCCTCGTAGTAGCCGCGGGTGGTGGGATCCATCGCCGCGACCTCCTTCTCCGCGATGCCGTGCCAGTCCAGCGCGCGCAGGAACTCGTCGGTGGCGACCTGGGAGGATCCGAACAGCTCAGCGACCCTGCCGCTCGTCACATGCCGGCGGAAGTCCATCTCCCAGAACCGGTCCTGCGCGTGCACGAAGCCCTGCGCGAAGAACAGGTCATGGCTGTTCTCGGCGGTCACGGTCGGGATCCCGCGGTCGTCCCGCTGCACGGTCACCTGCGCCTTCAGCCCCTTGAGCGCGAGCTCCCCGGACGTCTGCGGGAAGGAGCGCTGCGCGGTCCAGACCAGGAACAGCGCGGCCGCCGTGGCGAGGACCACGATCCCCGCGATCACGCCGAAGGCGATCCGGCCGATGATCCGTCCGGTGCGGCGCGTTCTCGCGACGGGTGCGGCTGACGACATCGCTGCTCCTTCGAGTGACACGGAGTCTCACGGTCGGGAGGATCGGGTCGCAGCACCGCGAGACGTCCTCGCATCCTAGCGCGCAGCGCGGCCCCTGCTTTCCGGGTCGTCCCCGTCAGCGCACGCCATAGGCTCCGCTGACGGGGACGACCCGGAAAGGGGTACCCGCGTCTCAGCCGATCAGGCTGGGCTGCAGGTCGCGCAGCGTGCGCTTGTGGGTCATCCTCGTCACGCCGATCATCGCGATGAGCAGCGAGCCGACCATCCAGATCCCCAGCACGGCGAGGTCGGTCATCGCCCGGCCCACCTGGCCTCCGTACATGAGCTGGCGCATCGCGTCGACCACGTAGCCCATCGGCAGCACGTGGTGCAGCGCGGCGAGCGGGGCGGGCAGGGTCTGCCAGGGGAATGTGCCGCCCGCGGTCACGAGCTGCAGCACCATGAGCACGAGGCCCATGAACTGGCCCACGGATCCCAGCCATACGTTCAGCGCGAGGATGATCGCGGCGTAGGTCGCCGAGGCGAGCACCATGATCCCGAGCGCGCCCCAGCCGTTCTGGAAGGTGAACCCGAGCGCCCAGGCGAGCACGCCGAGCAGGCCCACCATCTGCAGGGCGCCGAACGCCGCGGGCGTGAGCCAGCCGGCGAGGGTGATCCGGATCGGCGAGTGCAGGGCCGTGACCGCGCGGCGCGAGATCGGCTTGATGATGAGGAACAGGGCGTAGATGCCGATCCACCCGGCCAGGGCGGCGAAGAACGGCGCGAGGCCCTGGCCGTAGTCCTTGGCCGCGGCGACCTTGTCACTCGACACGTCGACCGGGTTCGCGATCGTCTTCGCCTGCTGCTCGCGCAGCTCGGGGGTGGACGAGGGGATCGCGTCGACGCCCGACTTCAAGCCGTCGCGCAGGGTGCCGATGCCCGTGCTGAGCGTTCCGAGGCCGTCGTGCAGGCTCTTGGCGCCGTCGCGGGCGGTGGCCGCACCGGTGCTCAGGGTCGCGGCACCCGTCGCGGCGGTCTGCGCGCCGTTCGCCAGCTGCTGCGACTTGTCGGCGAGCGTGGCGCTGCCGGACGCGACCTGGGCGCTGCCGTCGGCGAGCTGGTCGATCTTGCCGACCGCGCCCTGCACGGTGTCGTTGCCGCTGCGCAGCTTGTCGCCGAGCGGATCCAGCTTCGCCAGGATCGCGTCGATGTCGGCCTGGGACATGCCGCGGGCCGCGAGGGCGGCGGCGATGTCGCTGCGCGCCTGAGGCAGCGCGTTCGTCGCCTGCTGCACCAGGGATCCGGCCTCATTCGCGTACTGTGCGATCTGCTGATTGCCGGCGCTCACCTGCTGCGCGCCGTTCGCGAGGGTGGCCGCGCCCGCGGCGAGCTGCTGCGAGCCGTCCGCGATCTGCGCGGTGCCGCCGGCGAGCTGCGCGGCGCCGTCGGCCAGCTGGGACGTGCCGTCGGCGAGCTGGCCGCTGCCCGAGACGGCGGTGTTCGCGCCGTCGTACAGCTGGGAGGCGCCGTCTGCCGCTTCTCCGAGCTTGCCGCGGACGTCGCTGAGCCCGGTGAGGAGCTTGTCCGCGGCCTCCTGGCCGACCATCTCGGCGACCGACCGGCGGATCTTCTCGACCGCGCCGGATCCGATCGAGGATGCGAGGTAGTTGTTGGCGTCGTTGGTCTCGAGCTCGATCCTCGCCTGGTGCGGGGTCGTGCCGGAGGCGGACAGCAGCGCCTCGGAGAACGTCTTCGGGATCGTCACCGTGAAGTCGACGTCGCCGTTCTTGAGGGCGGAACGCGCGGCGCCGGCGCTCATGCGGGTCCAGTCGAACGCCTTGCCCTCGACGAGGTTGTCGGCGACCTTCTCGCCGTAGTTCGTCGTGGTGCCGTTCGAGGTGGCTCCGGTGTCCTCGACGACGAGGCCGACGGGCACCTCGCTGAACTTGCCGTAGGGATCCTGGTTCGCCCACAGGTAGAGCCCGCCGTAGAGGATCGGCACGGCCATGAGGGCGATCAGGGCGATCACGGCCATGGGGCTCGCGGTCAGGCGGCGCAGTTCGGCGCCGATCATCGCGGGGATCTTCATCGCGCGGCTCCGTTCTCGGTCTCGGTGTCTTCGGGGGTGGGGGTGCCGGTGTCGGCGGTCGTGTCGTCGATCCCGGTGCTCGCCGCAGGGACGTCGTCCGGCACGGGGTCGTTGAGCGAAGACGCCGCAGGCGACTGAGACGAAACGCGGTGCTCATCCGGTTGCGGCGTTTCGTCTCGCTCCGCTCGCTCAACGTCCGGGGTGGGGGCGTCTTCATCGGGTTGCGGCGTTTCGTCTCGCTCCGCTCGCTCAACGACCTCGGAGGGGACCGGCTCCGGTTCGGGCTCCGGATCCGCATCCCGCACGGTCGTGGATCCGGTCACGTCGGCGAGCGGCCGCACCGGCACCGTGGCATTGGGCGGGTAGTCGGTCTGAAGCGCCTCGGGGAGCCGCTCGATGACGGCGGCCGCGGATCCGCCGACGATCACGAGCACCGCGAAGCCGCGCTCGGCGAACTCGGTGGCGATGCGCCACCAGCCCTCCGGGCGCCCGCCGTGACGGTCGGGGGAGACCAGCACGAAACCCTCCACGTCGTCGCGCAGCACGGCGAGCTCCGCCATGACGCGCACGCGCACGGACGGCTTGATCGTGCCGATCGGCTGCGCGGCGAGCTCGGCGAAGCCGATCTGCTCGAGCCAGCGCCGGGCATGCAGCGGGGTCGCGGGGAGGCCCGCGAACATGAGCTCCTCGCCGACGACCGCCGCGAGTGTGACGCCGGGGTGCGGATCGCTGACCTCCGGCGCGTCGACGAGCGCCATGCGGCGGCGCAGGTCGCGGTCGTTGCGCGCGCCGTCGATCGTGACCTCGCCCGTGTCGGGGCGCATGCGGCCGGTGGCGATGAGCCCCAGCACGGTGGGGCGCAGCTCGGTCTCGGCGAGCACGAACCGGGCGTGGCCCGTCTCGATCTCGAGCGAGGTCGTGGGCAGCGCGTGGCCCTTCTTGCCCTTGCTGACGTCGTGCACGGCGATCCTCATGCGCGGCCCTCCTCGGCGGGAATCGTGGCAAGCGTATCCGGCGCACCGGGCGCCGCGAGCTCGGGGTGCGCGGCGAGCAGCGTGTCGATCTCGCGCCAGCCGAGCCCCGCGATGCTGAGCACGGCGCGCACCGCGATGTCCCCCGCGACGGGGGAGGAGGCGTCGGTGCGGGTGACGACGGTGCGGGCGCTCTCCTCGATGAGGCGGGCGAGCGTCGGCGCGGTCAGGTCCTGGCGCAGTTCGCCGTCCTCCTGACCGCGGCGGACGAGCGCGGCGAGCACGCGTCGCAGGGGTGCGAGCGCCGCGGCGGTCTCCTCGACGTGCGCCTCGTCGAGCGCGATCGCCGCGGCCACCTGCACGTGCGCCGCCTCGCGCCACAGATCGGCGGTGAGCCGGGCCAGTGCGATGCGGCTGTCGGCGTCGTCGACCCGCTGTGCGACGGCGTTGAAGCGCGCCGCGCCCGCGGAGATGAGTGCGTGCACGAGCGCGGTGCGGTCGTCGAAGTGGCCGTACAGGGCGCGGCGGCTGAGACCGGCGGCGCGGGCGATCTGGTCGACGGACGCGTGCGGATCCACGGCCAGGGTCTGCGAGGCCGCGGCGAGGATGCCGGCCCGGTTCTCGGCGGCGTCCCTGCGCTGGCGGCGAGGTGCGGTGGTGTCTGTCACTGGATCAGTGTACGCCTAACCTGCACATGAGTGTGCAAGTTAGCTGAGTGCGGCGGATCCCCGTGGAGAGCGACGAGGCGCCCTCCACGGGGAGATGGCTGAGGTCAGCCCATCGCGTCGCGGACGAGGGCGGTGTCGACGAACTGCTCGAAGCGCACGATCAGTCCGCCTCGCACCACGAAGTGGTGGGCGACTCGCACGTTCAGATCCTTGCCGGTGGCGTTGTTGCGGGCGGTGTAGCGGGCCAGGACGACGACGTTCTCGCCGTCGACGACGTAGGTGTCGTCGTGCGCGGTCCAGCCGGTCCAGTCCCGTCCCAGCACCTCCATCACATTCGCGGTGACGCCGTCGGGCGTGCGATAGGTGCCGGCGAGCGGGAAGCTCGCCATCTCGGTCCACTCCACGTCGGGAGCGAGCGTTGCCCGCAGGGCCGCGAGATCGCCCGCGGCCGACGCGAGGTACTGCCGGCGAACGACGTCCGCGGGGTCGGCCGGCTCGTTCAGCCCCATGACATCTCTCCCTTCGCGACCTTGGTGCCGAGCGACGCGGCGATCTGCAACCCGGCTTCGGGGTACTCGGCGAGCAGTGTCTGCTCGGCCGTCGCAGCGTCGGCGGACGCGGCGATGACGTCCTCGAAGCGCTTCAGGTAGGCGCGGGTGTACTCGATCGCGGTGCGGTCGGTCGGCGCGTCCGCGACGCGGTGGCCGGCGACGACGAGGACCGGGTCCAGCGACTCGAGTGCGTCGAGCGCGCGGAGCCAGCGGCTGCGGGCTTCGGAGGTCGCGGTGTCGGCGGTCCACACATGCAGGCCCTCGAACAGCAGGATCCCGCCGAAGACCGCGCGCTGCGCGGCGTCGTAAACGAACCAGCGGCGATCACCGAGGTCGTCGCCGGCGCTGCGCAACTCGATGCTGCGATCGTCGATGGCGATCTCGCCGCCGTCGAAAGCGGTCAGCTCGACGAGGCGGGTGGGCAGGTTCGCACCCAGATGCGCCCAGGCCTGCAGCTTGCCCTCATAGCTGTGCCGGATGTGCGCGATCACGTCGCTCGGAGCGAGGAACCGGGCGTCAGGGAACGCGTCCGCGATGACCTCGGCGCCGAAGTAGAAGTCGGGGTCGCCGCCGGTCACGAGGACGGTGGTCAGAGTCTTGCCGGCGTCGAGGATCGCCGCGGTGATCCGGTGCCCATCCGCGCGAGTGAACCCCGCGTCGACGAGCACCGCCTCGGTGTCTCCCGTGACGAGCACGCTCGTCTTGTGCAGGGACGACGCCGGTGCGTCCAGGACGGTGATGGTGAGCTCGGTCATGTCGTTTCTCTGCGTAGCTTTCTCTTCGAGGGGGAAGGGGAATGGCGGTGAATGTCTGGGACCCGTCACTCCCTTTGCTGTAAAACTATGCTCATGGCGGGCGGAGAACACGGTCCAACTGGGACAGAACATGGTGAATTTCGGACATCGGGGGTGAGGCGGATCCCGTACAGTCCGGCGGATCCGCAGCGTTCGTCGATCGAGGTGACCACGATCGACCGGATCCGCACCCGTGCGGGCCTTGCCGAGTTCGCCGCACTGCAACGCCCCGATTTCGAGCTGCTGCTCGCGATCGACCGCGGCGAAAGCACGCACGAGGTCGATTTCGCCCGATACGCGCTCTCCGCCGGCGACGTCCTCTGGGTGCATCTCGGGCAGGTGCAGCTCTGGGGAGACATGCGGCGACTCGAAGGGGCCGTCGTCATGTTCAGCCCCATCGCGCTCCCCCCGGAGACCGTCGCGCTGCTCCGATCCCTCGGCGGGTTCTCCCGGAACCACTGGCCGGGCGCGGCGTCCGGGGGCGGGGCGTTCGCCGTCCTGCTCGCAGGTCTCACCGCACTCGCGACGCAACCTCCCGGCGCCCCGGCGATCGCCCCGCGGGCGTCGACCGACGCCGCGAGGCACACGCTCGCAGCGGTGTTGCTCGCCCTCGCCGGTACGACCTCGACGCGCGCCGTGCCGGAGGCGGAGCCGCCGGAGGCATTCCACTGGTTCTTCGACGAGGTCGAGCGCAGCTTCGCGGAGCATCGCACGACGGCCTGGTACGCGCGGCGCCTCGGCTATTCGGAGCGCACGCTCAACCGGCTCGCGCGGGCGCACGCGGGAATCAGCGCGAAGGGACTCATCGACCGTCGCGTGATCCTCGAGGCGAAACGTCTCCTGGCCCATGAACAGATCGCGGTCGCCGCGATCGCCGCACGGCTCGGCTTCGACGATGCCGCGAACTTCTCGAAGTACTTCCGGCATCGCACCGGAACCACCCCAGGAGCGTTCCGGGGTGGCGAACGCGAAGAGACGCGCGGTCCCTGAGGTGGGCGCTCAGGCCAGGAGCAGACGGAGCCCCTCGATCACCGCACCGGCGCCGGAGGAGGCGAGCGCCTGCGAGACCGCGGGCTGGGTGATGCCCTCGGCGGCGGCGAGCTCGCGCTGCATGACGCCCAGGCAGCGGCCGTACGTGAGCCGGCGGGTGCGGGCGCTCATGTCGGTGATGAGCTGGTCGCGGGTGAGCAGCGCGATGTTCGCCTGGCGGGCGAGGAGGTGCGTCGCCTCGTCCTCGGCGTCGTGCGCGACCACCCAGGTGCGCGCGCCCGGCACGGTGCGGCGCTGGAGGGCGTGGGTGCGCTCGATCGCGGCCCGCGCCGCCCACCACCCCGGCCCCTCCGGAAGTGCTCCCGAAGCGGTGGGTATCTCCTCGACAGGGCCGATGCCCACGCCGAAACGGCAGTCGATCCCCTCCGGCAGCGCGAGCCGCAGCAGGGTCAGCGCCGCGAGCGCGGTGTCGAGCGTGGGATAGAGGCCCTGCTGCTCGTCCCCCACGGTGGGCCGGAGCGGAGTCGTGGCGAGAGGTCTGTCGGCCTCGACGCGAGAGATCGCGTCATCGAGCGCGTGCTGGGCATCCGAGCGGTCGTCGAGGCTGCGGGAGCCGACGATGTCGAGGATCACGGCGATCATGGGCAAAAGCCTATCACTGATCTTTTATAAAGATAAGTTTTTTGCTTTTTGATTGGATCGATTCGTCGAGGGCTGATGCGCCCTGCGCGCTCAGTCCGTGCCGGCGTCGAATGCGGCACCCTCGCTCGCCGCGTCCACCGCGTCGGCCAGGGCCTCCTCGGTGCCGGCGAGGGCCGTGCCCTCGGCCGAGGCCGCGATCTCGGCGGACTCGCCCGCCGTCACACGGCCGACGAGCTCGCCCGTCGCACCGCCGACGAGGCCGAGGCCGGCGTACTGCTCGAGGCGTGCGCGGGAGTCGGCGATGTCGAGGTTGCGCATCGTGAGCTGGCCGATCCGGTCGACCGGGCCGAAGGCGGCGTCGCCGACGCGCTCCATGGACAGCTTCTCCGGGCCGTAGGAGAGGTTGGGGGAGACGGTGTCGAGGATCGTCCAGTCGTCGCCGCGGCGCAGGCGGATCGTGACGGTGCCCGAGATCGTGGATCCGACCCAGCGCTGGATCGATTCGCGCAGCATGAGCGACTGCGGCTCGAGCCAGCGGCCCTCGTACATCAGGCGGCCCAGGCGCCGGCCCTGCTCGTGGTAGGTCGCGAGGGTGTCCTCGTTGAGGATGCCGTTGACGAGGCGCTCGTAGGCGATGAAGAGCAGCGCCATGCCGGGGGCCTCGTAGATGCCGCGCGACTTCGCCTCGATGATGCGGTTCTCGATCTGGTCGCTCATGCCGAGGCCGTGCCGGCCGCCGATGCGGTTCGCCTCGAACACGAGCTCCACCGGATCCGTGAACTCGACGCCGTTGAGCGCGACGGGGCGGCCGCCGGCGAAGGTCACCGTGACGTCCTCGGCTTCGATCGCGACGGAGGGATCCCAGTACTTCACGCCCATGATCGGGTCGACGGTCTCGAGCGACACGTCCAGGTGCTCGAGGGTCTTCGCCTCGTGCGTGGCGCCCCAGATGTTGGCGTCGGTCGAGTAGGCCTTCTCGGCGGAGTCGCGGTACGGGAAGCCGTGCGCGACGAGCCACTCGCTCATCTCCTGGCGTCCGCCCAGTTCGGTCACGAAGTCGGCGTCGAGCCAGGGCTTGTAGATGCGCAGGCGCGGGTTGGCCAGCAGGCCGTAGCGGTAGAACCGCTCGATGTCGTTGCCCTTGTAGGTGGAGCCGTCGCCCCAGATGTCGACGCCGTCCTCCTTCATGGCGCGCACGAGCAGCGTGCCCGTGACGGCGCGGCCGATCGGCGTCGTGTTGAAGTAGGTCTTGCCGCCGGAGCGGATGTGGAACGCGCCGCAGGACAGGGCGACGAAGCCCTCCTCGACGAGCGCGGTCTTGCAGTCGATGAGGCGCGAGTCCTCGGCGCCGTACTCGAGCGCACGCCCCGGGATCGAGGCGATGTCGTCCTCGTCGGGCTGGCCGAGGTCGCCCGTGTACGTGTACGGGACAGCACCCTTGTCGCGCATCCACGCGACGGCCACGGAGGTGTCGAGACCTCCCGAGAAGGCGATGCCGACGCGCTCGCCGACGGGCAGGGACTGGAGGACCTTGGACATGGGATCCAGTCTATCGGCGGCGTTTCGCGGGTTTCGACGGGACGGAATGCCACTGGACCGGCACGCGGTCTGAATGCAGTCCGCGCCCCTCTGTCAGCTCCCGCGCTTGCGGGAGACCCAGATCACCCCGGCGCCGACGGCCAGGATCGCGACGGCGATCCCGACGATGTAGCCGGCGACGCCGAGGTACTCGCCGGGGACGAGGCGCGGATCCAGGAACGGGTAGGGGTACCAGCCGGTCTCGCCCGTGCGCGGGCTGATCACGAGGTTCGCCCGGACGAGCGTGTACACGGCCCACACGATGGGGAAGGCGGCGATGACGCCGAGCACGCCCCAGCCGAGGCAGCGCCGGCGCGGGGCGAGCAGCACGTCGGCGAGCAGGATGAGCGGCCCGATGACGTGCATCATCTCGTTGGCCCACGCGACCGTGGAGCCCTGCGGCAGCTCGATGCCGCGCAGCAGGGTGTTGTAGACGATGCCGGTGACGATCATGTAGGTCGAGGTGCACGCGAGCAGGATCGCGAGCCAGCGCGGCTCGACCGCGGGGGTTCCGCCGGTCGTGGACGACGCGGCGACGCGCAGCCCCCAGATCGCGGCGAGGATGAGCGCGATCGCGGACGACACATTCGACTCGATCGTGAAGAAGCTGAGGAAGTTCGCGACGACCGTCGGCACATGGGCGGCGTAGGGGGTGGTCGCCTGCAGCGCGATGCCCAGGGTCACGATGAGCTGGTTTACGACGGCGGCGAGGATCGCGATCGCTACGACCAGGCGCACGATCGACCACGTCCTCGTGCCGATCGCGAAGCGGGCGGGGCGGGTCAAGGTCTGCTCCGGCAGAGGCGTGTGCATTCCTCGAAGATATCGGCGCGCCCGTCCGAGCAGAAGATCGTGCCGGGACGGTCGGCGCATCCCCCGGGACTCAGGGGCGCCTCCGGGGTGGCGGGTGGTCGCGCCGGATGTGGGCGAACGGCGCCGCAGGTCGAGACGAAAGGCAGACGCGCCCGCGCCGCGCCCGTTCCTAGCATCGGAGCACCCCGGATCGGATCCGACCGCTCCGGGGCCCTGGTCCGTACGAGAGAAGGAGGCCGCATGTCGTTGACAGCTGCGACCGTGTCGATGCAGAACAACCTGGCCGGCGCGATCGAGAGGGGGAGGGAGCGGCTCAACGAGTCGCTGACGGTCCGTCAGGACGGTTTCTGGTGGATCATCGTGATCGCGATCGCCGTGGTGATCGCCCTGGGACTCTTCACGGCGTGGTTCATCTACTGCCGGAGCCAGGGCGGATGGCCGGCCGTGGACATGCCCGCGTGGCAGAAGGGCGGCACCTGGAAGATGTACTGCCACTCCTAGAAGGACGGCGCAGACCATGGGGACGGCGGTGCTGAGCGCGCAGGCGCTCACCAAGAGCTACGGGGCGAAGACGGTGCTCCAGGACGTCTCGCTCACGCTGCCGCCGGGACGCATCCACGGCGTGCTCGGACCGAACGGCTCGGGCAAGACCACCGCGCTCCACATCGTCGCCGGCCTCGT
Organism: Microbacterium sp. NPDC089698; assembly: GCF_044749045.1. Lineage (NCBI taxonomy): Bacteria > Bacillati > Actinomycetota > Actinomycetes > Micrococcales > Microbacteriaceae > Microbacterium > Microbacterium sp. NPDC089698. Next base: position 351,967 of record NZ_JBIVHE010000002.1, on the reverse strand, counting down.
GCCGGCCAGCCGGGGGAGCGTCCGGATCGCCGGGGTCGACGTCGCGGACAAGAGGAGCCGGAGGGAACTGGGCTTCGCGCCGGACGACCTCCCGCTCCCCGGCGTGCTGACCGGGCGCGAATATCTCCGCCTCCACGATGCGCTGCGAGGCAGGGACGACGAGGGGCGCGCCCTCGCACTCGCCGAGGCGCTGGGGATCGATGCCGATCTCCCCTCCGCGGTCGCGGAGTACTCCCATGGGATGCAGCGCAAGCTGCAGCTCATCGCGGCCGTCATGCACGAGCCCTCCCTGCTCCTGCTCGACGAGCCGTTCCGCGGTCTCGACCCCGACGCGGCCGCGGCGGTGCGGCGCCTCCTCCTCGCCTATGCGCGAGGGGGACGCGCCGTGCTCGTCGCCACGCACGACATGATCCGCGCGGAACGCGACTGCGACGAGGTCACCATCATCGATCGCGGTCGGGTCGTCGCAGCCGGCCCACCGGCCCGGCTGATCGCGGACGCGCCGGCCTGCCACTCGCTCGAGGACCTCTTCCTGCACGTCACCGGCCGTCGGGACGATGCCGAACGGCGGGCGGAGCGGATCGCCACGATCTTCCCCTGACATCCACATCGAACGAAAGGGCCCCCATGACCGCGGGCATCCGATTCCTCCTGCACTGCCTCGCCGGCGGCACCATCGGCGTGTGCACCGTCTTCTTCGCCATCGTCGGAGCGCTGGTGATGGCCTTCTTCACCAGCGGCGACGTCGCCGTACCGGGGATCATCCGAATCTGGAGATCGAGGGAGAACGGCGCCGTGGCCCTGAACTTCGTGCCGGATGCGGTCGGCATGATCGTCGCGGCCGTCGCCATCGCGGTCGTGTACGTCCTCGTGCGGATGCTCGTCGGTCGCCGCACGCGTCGAGCGCGCGTCGCCGAGTGAGGGCGTCCGGGTGAACGGCCTCCGCCGCATCGGGGCGGTCGGCGCCGCCTCGCTGGTGCTGTGGACGAGGGAGGTCGCGCGCATCCTGGGGACCACCACACGCGCGGTGCGGATCGGGGCGTCGCTCGGCGGGGTCGTCGCCGCCCTCTTCGGACTCGCGCTCGCCGTGGTGGCAGGGCAGCAGCTGACCGCGGAGGTCCCCGCGGAGCTCCGGTCCTCGATGCTGCGCACGTCCTTCGCCGCGGCCGCGCTGACCGCCGGCCTGGTGGCGGTGGTGCTGTGCGTGTCGGCACCCGCCCGGACGGCGCTGCAGAACCTCCTGGATCTGCTTCCGGTCAGCCGCGCGGAGGCCAGGATCGGCCAGCTGGTTCCCGTGCTCGCCGCGGGGCTGCTGTACAGCGCCGCGCTCACGAGCACCTCGGTCGTGGTGATCGTCCGCACGAGTCCCGGCGCGGGCGGGATCGCGCTCGGGCTGGTCTCCTACGTGCTCCTTCTCTCGGCCGTGCTCCTGCTGACGGTCGGGCTCTTCGCGCTGCTGCAGACCGCGGGTCGTGCCGGGGTGCGGCTGCCGGCACCGTACGCCTCGACCTTCGCGGGCGCGCTCTCGCTCGCCGTGGTGCTCGCTGCGACCGTGCCGGACATCCTCGCGCCGCCGGCGGAGGTCGTGGCGGGATGGTCGCCCGCCGAGCTCCTGCCCGCGCGGATCTTCGCCCGGGCGGCGGTCTCCTTCGAGATCGGCGCCGCGGTCGCGGTCGCGGTCTGGATGCTGCTCGCCGCGCTCGTGCTCTGGGCCGGCTCCCGTCAGCGCGGCCCCGAGGGGGCTCGCGCCGGCACGCCGGTGCTGCGCGGTTCCCGGCCGCTCGCCAGGAACGCCTGGTGCGGGCGGCTGTGGGTCGAGCTCCTCGTCGCCGTCCGGAATCCGCAGTACCTCACCACGGCCCTGCTGCTTCCGCTGGGCGTGGTCGCGGTCGCCGCCCTCCGGCAGGCCCCGGCGGCCATGCTGATCGTGCCCGCGCTGGCCGGCGCCCTTCCCGTGCTGCCGTTCGTGCTGGCCGTGCAGTCGGTGGGGCGGACGATGGCGGTGCACTGGGTCCCGACGCTCTCCGCAGGGGCAAGGGCGCCGTGGCGGTGGCCGAAGGCGCTCGCCGCGGCGGCAGCGGGAGCCGGCCTCGCCGTGCCGGTGCTGATCGCCGTTCTGGCGATAGGGCTGATCCCGGTCTCGCAGCTGCCCGACGTCCTGCTGCGCTGCCTGCTGGGGCTCGTGGCCGCCCTGCTCTGCGGGGCCGTGATCCCGTACAGCGAGGAGCAGCCGCTCTCGGCCACCGTGGGCGGGTTCCTGCTCGCGCTGCTCTACATGTCCTCGACGCTCGTGATCGGCTGGGCGACCGGCGGCGCGGCGCCGGGGACCGATCGGCTGCTGATCCTGGCGGTCGCGATCGTCTTCGCCGGACTGTTCGCCGTGGTCGCAGGACGTCATGCCTCCCGCGAGCCCGGCCGTGCATAGGATCCGCCGGGTCCGCCGTCGGGGAGTCCGCCTCGTGGACGGGGACTTCGAGTGTCCGGAACTCGGACTGCGGCGGGAGGCCTCCTCGCCCGAGGCCGCCGCCTTCGGGCTGTGCAGCGACGAACTGCTCGTCTCCATCGGCACGAGAGCGTGGCGGGTGCCGCCGTGGTTCACGACCGGCGCGAAGCCGCTTCCGGCGGGAGTCTTCGCCGCGGCTCTCGCGAGTCTGGGGCACTTCGGCGCGGGGATGGGCCTGTTCCTCTGCGCGCTCGGCGGCGCTCTCGTGATCGGCGTCGCGACCGGATATCTGGGGCTGGCCGCGGTGGGGATCATGGGCCTCGTGCTGCTCGGCTCGGTCCTCGTGCACGAGGTCGGGCACGTCGTCGCCTATCGCCTCCTGATGGGTCGGCGCGCACCGGCGGTCATGGTCGTCCGCGGGGCGTCCTGCCGGCTCGTCCGCCTGACCGGCACGAGCGCGCGCGATGCCGTCGTCGTCGTCGCGGGGCCGATCGCCCCGGTGGTCGCGGCGCTGCCGCTGTGGGTGCTGTTCCCGGTCGCGCCGGTGCCGGTCCTCCTCGTCACGCTCGTCGCGCTCGGGCACGTCGTCGGACTCGTCCTCCCCGCGGGCGACGGGGCCGCGCTCCGCGAGCTCGCGGGCCGACGCGCCGCGCGCGCCGAGTGAGCACGGCGATCGAGCCGCGAGGCGGTTGTCCTCCGAAGAGGGGACAGGGGAGCCGCAACATATCGGACGGCACACGCTACATTGAGGCGGGGGGTATTAGTGACCGGTGTCCAGAAACAAGGGGATCCGTCCGTGAGCGTGTTCTCGGACGGGCGGGCGGCGTCGCCGCACGTGACGATCGTGTCCGCGGACACCCTGCTCGCCGCGGCGCTCTCGACCCTCCTCGGCGAGAAGGGCGTGCTCGACGTCTCCGCGGCGAAGTCGTTCGAGGAGATCCCTCCTGGAGTCCCGGATCGGCCGTCCGCGGTCGTCTACGACCTCTCCGGCTCCGGCTCGGGGCCGTTCGATCCCGGCCCGATCGCCGCGTTCACCGCGCGAGGGCGGAAGGCCCCGGTCGTCGTGCTCACGACGAGCGAGAGGTTCGAGGTCGTGCCCGCACTCCTGGAGGCCGGCGTTCGGGGGATCGTGGGACGGGACGCGGATGCGGACGAGTTCGTCGCGGCCGTCACCGAGGTCGCCGGCGGACGCGTCTTCCTGTCGCGCGGGATGATGGATCTGCTCTTCGCGCACGTCGCCCGCTGCCCGGTCGACCGGGCAGCCGCGCACCTGCACGACACGGAATCGCTCGCACCGCGCGAGCGCGACATCGTCCGGCTGCTGAGCACGGGGATGACCAACCGCGAGATCGCGGCGGCGCTGCACGTGTCCGAGGGGACGGTGAAGACCCACCTCGGCCGGGTCATGGTCAAGTGGAGCGTGCGCGACCGGCTCCAGGTGGTCCTGCGGGCGATCGGCCGGCTGCACGTCACGCCCGCTGACCTCCCCGACGGCGATCCCGCGGATCCGCGACCCGTCGGCGAGGCGCCGTCTGCGGTTCAGGGGTAGCGGGTCAGCGCCTTGCTGAAATCGTCGACCTTCTTCTCGCTCAGCATGTAGCGCCCGACGACTGTGAGCCGCAGACCCTCCAGAGGTTCGCCTGTGCGCTGGGACGTCTGCTCCCGCGAGGTGCGGTACTCGCCGGTCGTGTCGTTCGCGAGGTCGGTGATGTCGGCGTAGAACCAGCCCGGATCGGGCTGGTCGTCGCTGAACCACTCCCAGTCCACCTGCGACTCGGGGGTGGCGCCCCCGTACATCTTCGAGATCATCGCGGGATCCACTCCGCTGCTCGGGTCGTTGAACGCGACCATGCTCCGCCAGCCGTGCTGCGCGATGACCGACTCGACGGTCTGCATGACCTCGAGCTTGTGCGCATAGCCGGTCACCGGGGTCGTCGTGGCCCAGGTGTCGGAGGTGAAGCGCACCAGCATCGACTCGCCGCCGTAGCCGTTGCGCTCCGGGCGCTCCTGCGCGTCGGCGGACTTCACCCACTGCAGGCCGTATGCGGCGGTCAGGCGCGCGCGCACATCCGCCATGGTCTCGTCGGCCAGCAGCTGCAGCTGCTCGAGGGACTGCTGGTGCAGGTACTGGTTCGGATCCTGGCCCTTGACCCCGGGGTAGGCCTCCCAGAGCTTCTGCTTGTCGGTCTTGTGCCCGTCGTAGGATCCGGTCGCGGCGACGCGGATCGCGCTCAGCGCGCCCATCGTGCCGACGTTCAGGACGAGGGCGATCGTGAGCGCGACGGCGCCCAGCACGCGTCCGGCCTTGGTCGCCAGCGCGGCGATCACGACGCCCAGCACCACGAGCTGCAGCACGAGCATGGTCGCCCCGAAGAACGCGTCGGCGGCGCCGATCGCGAGCAGGATCACCATGAGCACCGCGAAGGCGATCGCGGCGCACAGGGCGATCCAGCCGAGCGGGCTCCTCCTGGTCGGGAGCGGGGCGTTCTCGCCGGGTCGCCGGGTGGCGTCTCGGTCGTCGGCGGCCGGTCCCTGGGCCTCTCGCAGGGCGCTCGGCGGCCCCGACGGGGCGACCGAGGGCGCGAGCGGGACCGCGGAGCCGAGCAGGGCGCGCCGCGCGCCGCGGTATCCGCCGGGCGGTGGCACGGGCGGTGCTCCGGCGGAATCCGACACGTACCGGGGTGGGTCGTTGCGCTCTACCATGGCTTGTCCGTCCCGCTGCTGCCGCCCCCCTGGTCGCCCTTCTGGTTCTGCTGGCGGTCCTGCTCGCCCTGCTGCAGCTTCTGCTGCAGCTCGTCGAGCTTGCCCTGATCGGGCTTCGGCTGCGGGCTCTGCGGATCCTGCTGCGGCGGGTCGGGGTTCTGCTGCTGTTGCTGCTGGTCTTGCCGCTTCTGCTGCAGGCGATCCTGCTGGTCCTTGTTCGACTGGCTCATGTCCCGTTGCGGATCCGGCGACTGCTCCTGCGCCTGAGCGCTGTCACACTCCTTCGGCCGGTCCGCGTTCACCTGCAGGGCCTGGGCGTAGAACTCGAGCGCGGTGGCGTGCTGCTGCGCGTCGGCGGCCGCATCGCCCTCGCGCTCGAGCACCAGGGCGAGGTTGAAGCGCACGGCGCAGACCTCGAGCCCGTGCGCGAGCTTCAGCGACTCCTCGAACTTCTTCTGCCCTGCCGCGAGCTCTCCGGACTCGGCGAGACCCACGCCCTGGTCGAACGGGGCCTTGTACGGCTCGAACCAGTTCGCCGGGTTCAGGCCCTCGGCAGCGCTCACGGATCCGGTGTAGTCGCCCGCGACGTACGAGACGATCGACTGGTACGCGAAGGCGTACAGGCTCACGACCTTGCCGACGAAGAGCGCGGCGACGAGCAGCAGCGGCAGCGAGCCCCACGCGATCCACCGGCGCACGATACGGCGGCGCCGGTTCGCGGCGAGCAGCGCGTGCGCGGCGGCGTCCTCGCTCGATGACCCGAGGCGGGGGTCGTCGATGACCGTCATGAGTCACCTCCCGGCGAGGCCGGCCGCACCGAGAGTCCGCGCATCCGCACGATCAGCATCGTCGCGCGGGCGATCTCGGTGCACAGCAGCGCGACGATCACGAGCGCCACGATCCAGCTCAGATCGGTGGGCTGCGTGAGCGGGTCGTCCTCGCGGTACGCCGTGGTCGAGGTCGGTGCGGGAGGCAGCGTGAGCTTCGCGCCGGCCGTGCGGTGCTCGTAGGTCACGCCGAGCTCCGTCGCGATCCGCTGCAGGTTCTTCTCGTCGATGCGGCTGAGGGCGTCGGAGCCCTGGTACTGGATGTACTGTCCGGCGCCCGCAGAACCGGTCCCCGAGCCCGTCGAAGGGCCGACCGCGCCGGTCGTCTCCCGCATCGGTCCGCCCTCGTCGGTGCCGTAGCCGAGGACCCCGCCCCCGGAGAGCAGCTTCTTCGCGCTGTCGAACGGCTCGGGCTCGGTCGAGACCGTCTGCTCGCCGTCGCCCAGGTAGAACACCATCCGCGCCCGATCCGGCGAGGCCTTCTGCGCGTTCTGCAGGGTCTGCGTGAGCAGCGTGTTCGCGATGCCGATCGAGCTGCCCTTGGACTGCCGGGTCACCTCGGGCTGCAGCACCTCGACGGCCGAGACGAGCGCACCCGTGTCGGTGGTGAGCGGGAGCCGCAGGACCGCGTTCGCGTCGAAGGTGATGAGCGCGAACCTCGCCCCGGGGTAGGCCTCGGCGATGCGGCGCACGTCCTCCCGGACGCCGGTCATGCGCTGATCGGCGGCACCGCCCTTCGTCGAGCCGCCTGTGTTCCAGTCCTCGGCGACCATGCTCGCGGTGGTGTCGATCGCGATCACGACGTCGGTGGCGGAGGCGAGGGTGCGCACGTGCCCTCCCGGCACGCCGGGGCGGAGGAGCAGCACGCCGCACGCGAGCACGAGCACGACGCGCAGCGCCCAGATCACGGGTCCGGCGCCGGCCCGTGCGGACGGGCCGCGGCGGGTCGCGCTCACGAGCATCCAGACCGCCGCGCCCAGCACGGGCAGCACGAGCAGCATCACCAGCAGTGGTGCCAGGACGGGTTGAAGGATCACAGGCGCACCCTCCACAGCAGCACGACGAATCCGAGCGCGATCACGATCAGCGCCGCGATCCACAGCTGCGGCACGTCGGCCCAGATCACGGTCGCCTGCCCCTTGAGCTGGGTCGCCTCCTGCTTCTGCACCTGGGCGATGATGTCGCCGACCGTCGTGGTCGCGCGCAGCGCGTAGGCCTTCCCGCCCGTCGCCGCGGCCGCATCGGCGAGGGTCTTGCTGTCCGGCTGGTCGATGCCGTCGACCGGGTTGATCGTGTAGAGCCGGATCTTCTTCGAGGCCGCGTAATCGGCGGCCTCCTGCAGCGTGACGATCGGGGATCCGTTCAGCTCGTTGTCGGTCGCGAGGATGATCGAGCGGGCGCGCTGCTGGTCGGCGTGATCGAAGCGCAGGGCGCAGGAGGCGAGGCCGTCCCCGATGAGCGACGCACCGACCCCGTTCATCGTGCCGACCCACTGCTCGGGGACGTCGGTCGAGTAGTCGAGGCCCTTCATGAGGCTGCGCAGGTGCTCCTGGACGAAGGCGTAGTCATCGGTCAGCGGGAAGACCTGCACGGCGGAGCTGTTGAAGATCGTGAGTCCGACGCGCTCGCCCTTGAAGCCGTCGGCGAGCTTGTCGAAGATCGACACGATCTCCTTGTCGACATCGGTCATGGATCCGGAGACGTCCAGGCACAGCATGATGTCGCGGTTCGTGGACACGGGCTGGATCGTCTTCTGAGCGATCGGACGCGCCGCCACCACGCCTCCCAGCACGGCTGCGAGCACGCCGAGGGCGACGATGCCCGCCAGCGCCGCCTGGCGTCGGCGCACCGCGCGCTGGAACGCCGGCAGCGAGCGGATCCGTTCGGCGCGCGCGATCGGGGCGCCGCTCGTCGCCGATCCGGAGCCCCGGCGGCGCAGGCCGAGCAGCACGCCGAGCACGATCGCGACGAGCACGGCGCCCACGACGGCGAGCAGGATCCAGATGCCGGCTAGTACCACGTCGTCACCACCGTCCGGGCGGCGTCGGCGCCGACGAGCGGGTCGACCGGGGCGCTGCGCCGGAAGATGCTCGGGTAGTAGTTGCGGCCGATCGCGTCGATGAGCGCGGGGTGCACGCCCATGCGCACGAGGTCGTCGAGCGCGAGCACCGGAGCCTCGATGCCGCTGTACTCGTTCACGAAGCCGCGCACCGCGCGGCTGAGGTCGAGGTTGGCGCGGCGGGCGTCGGTGAGGCCGGCGCGGTAGTCCGCCTCGATCTGCGCGATCGTGCCGAGGTACTCCTCGCGCAGCACGGTCGCGACGTCCATGGTGAGACCCGGCACCGGGGCGGGCGCGGCGGCGAGGGGGATCGCGCGGCGCGGCCGGGTCAGCACGACGAGCCAGGCGAGTGCGGCGATCAGGGCGAGCACCCCGATCGCGAGGAGGATCCAGCCCCAGCCGTACTGGGCGGGCGGGTACAGCTCATCCACGCCGGACATGCGACCTCGCATCCAGCATCCGCAGGAGGTCGCCGACCGCCTCGTCCTGCTCGGCGAGGGGGGTGTGCGTGATCTCCAGCCGGCGCAGCAGCGCCTCGGTGTGCGCGATGTCGGCCGCGTCGGCCGCATGCAGCTCGGCGGCGAGTTCAGGATCGCCCTGCAGGAACTCGGGGATCGCCCAGCGCGTGGCGACGTCGCGGCGGGCGCGCTGCGGATCGGTCCCTGAGCCCGATGAAGGGCCCGGCCGGGAGTCCAGCACGGGTTCGGCGTCGCGCAGCGTGATCCACAGCACGTCGTGCTGCACGCGCAGGCGGCGCAGCAGCCGCTCGGTCTCGTCGGTGACGGGGGCGTCGTCGGTGACCACGACGACGATCATGCGTCGCGCGATCGTGCGCGCGATGTACGACAGCAGGGCGTCGCGGTCGCTCGGGGCGGAGGCGGCGTCGACCGCGCGATCGATCGTGCGCAGGGTGTGCTCGAGCGCGGCCTCGCTGCGCCCGATCTCGCGCCGGCGGACGCCGCGGGAATCACCGTTGATCAGGCAGAAGTCGTCGCCGTGCCGCAGCGCGAGCAGCCCCAGCACGCCGACCGCGAGGAGTGCCAGATCCTTCTTCGGCTTCTCATCGTGCGCGAGGGCGGTCATCGCGAGACCGGTGTCGACCGCGAACAGCACCGTGTGCATGCGGGTCGCGAGCGAGCGCTTCACCACGGGGGAGCCGAGCCGGGCGGTGGCCTTCCAGTCGATGTCGCGGATCTGGTCGCCGTACTCGTAGGCGCGCAGGTCGTCGAAGTCGAGGCTGTGCCCGCGCAGCAGCGACGCGTAGGCGCCGTCGAGCGCGTGCGTCGACTTGCGCGTCGAGTCGATGAAGAGCTTGCCCTTCACCGGCGTCAGCAGGCTGGCCATGTGTCCTCCGATCCTGAGCCTGTCGAGGGTCAGGGGGTCGGCACGGCGCCGAACACGGCGTCGATGACGTCTTCGCTGCGCACGTTCTCCGCCTCGGCCTCGAACGTCAGCAGCACGCGGTGGCGGAGCACGAGGTGGCGGAGGTTCCGCACGTCCTCGGGGATCACGTAGGAGCGGCCGGCGAGCAGGGCGAGCGCGCGCGAGGCCTGCAGGAACGCGATGGATCCGCGCGGGCTGGATCCGTACTTGATGTAGCCGCCGAGCGTCTCCCCGATGTACGGCACCGGATTCCGGGTGACGTACACGAGCGAGACGATGTAGTTGCGGATCGCGGGGTCGACGTAGACGCGCGAGGAGATGTCCTGCAGCTGCTCGACGTCGGCGAGCGAGATCGTCGTGCCGGCGTGCCGGTCGGGATCCAGCGCGCCGGAATCGATGCGCGCGAGCACCTCGAGCTCGTCGGCCGGACTCGGATACTCGACGATCTCCTTGAGCAGGAAGCGGTCCATCTGCGCTTCGGGCAGCTCGTAGGTGCCCTCCTGCTCGATCGGGTTCTGCGTCGCGATCACGAGGAAGGGGCGCGGCACCCGGTGGATCTCGCCGCCGATCGTGGTCTGCCGCTCCTGCATCGCCTCGAGCATCGCGGACTGGGTCTTCGCGCTCGAGCGGTTGATCTCGTCGAGCAGCACGAAGTTGGCGTGCACGGGGCCGAGCACGGTGCGGAACGTGCCGCTCGCGGCGTCGTAGATCTGCGTGCCGGTGATGTCGCTCGGCAGCAGGTCGGGCGTGCACTGGATGCGCTTGAAGTCGGCCTTGACCGTGTCGGCGAGGGTGCTCGCGGCCGTGGTCTTCGCGAGACCGGGAACCGACTCGAGCAGGATGTGCCCGCCGGCCATGAGGGCGAGCAGCAGGCTCGTGCGCAGTCGCTCCTGTCCGACCATGCGGGCGGAGTACGCCTGCGACACGGTGTCGAGGATCTGCCGGGCGCGCGCCATCTCCGCCTCGGTCGGGGCGGGCTTGGCGTCGGCGGGCGCCACCTGGGTCGTGGGCGCCGCGCTCCCTGAACCTGCCGAAGGGGCTGTCACGGGCGGAGCGCTCGCCGCAGGGGCCTGCACGACGAGCTGCTCACGGCGAAGGCTCGGCGCGGGCGGCATCGGCGGCGCGGGCGGCATCGCGGGCGGCGGAGTGACGATGCCCGCCGGCGGAGGCGGGGTCTGCGCGGTGAAGGCGGCGGCGTCGTTGTTCTGGCTCACGTGCGGATCCCCCTGCAGCTCTGGTGCCGCGCGATCCTGCCGCGCGCGACCCTGCCAGCGTAACCGCCGAGGCTGACCGCGCGACGCGGATCGGATGGGGAGGACTGCCCATCGGCGGAGAGAGACCCCGTACGGTGGAACCGACCACCCGCCGATCGTGGAGAGGATCCCGTATGGCCGATCCGGGCCTGCAGTCCGCAGCGCACCCCGGGCTGCGTCGCCTCGGGATCCTGCCGCTGCGCGTCGTGCCGGGGCGCGGCAACCTCGCGATCTGGACGTTCGCGATCATCTGCGCGCTCGCGCAGCTCGCGGTCGCGGCGTCGCTGGGCGTCACGATCTATCGCATCCCGCTCGCCGCGGCGCTCATCCTGTCGCTCGTCCAGGCGGCGGCCATCGTGCTCGCCCTGTTCGCGCCGGTCTGGGCGACCCTGCTCGCGCTGATCGCCGGCAACGCGCTGTCCGGTCTCGCCCAGGCCGGCCCCGACCGGCCGTGGCCGATCGCCGCCTCGACGATCGTCGCGTACACCCTGGTCTGGATCGGCGTCTCGCTGCGGGCGCGCTGGTGGCTGCCGGTCGCCGGCTGGTCGTTCAGCGTGCTCTCGGCGGTCATGGTCGCCGTGGACGCGCCCACCCGGGCCGATGACGGGCTCGTGATCGCCGACCTCATCGTGTTCGCCGCGGTCACGCTCGGCGCCGTGCTCGTCGGCATCGGCATCCGCAACTGGTCCCTGCTGCGCGCGCAGCTGCGTGCGGAGCGCGCCGCCACCGCAGCGGAGCTCGCTCGCAGGGAGGCCGTGCAGGACAAGGCGCGCATCGCCCGCGAACTGCACGACGTCGTCGCGCACGGCATGTCGGCGATCCAGGTCCGCGCGGCGAGTGCGCGCTATCGGATGCCGGATCTGCCCGCGGATGCGGCGGCCGAGTTCGACGAGGTCGCCGCGACCGCGCGGTCGGCGATGAAGGAGATGCGCGTGATCCTCGGGCTGCTCCGCGATGAGGAGGGCGAGGCCGACCATGCCCCGCAGCCGGGGCTCGACGACCTTCCCGCGCTCCTCGCCCGGGCGAACGACCTCGCGCCGGTGACGGAGACCGGATCCTGGCAGCTCACGGCCGACGAGCAGAGCAACCCGCTGCTGGGGCTCACCGCCTACCGCGTCGTGCAGGAGGGGCTGAGCAACGTCGCCCGGCACGCTCCGGGCGCGGCGACCGAGATCGCCTGGACCGAGACGCCTGCGGAGCGGGGGATCCGGATCCGCAACGCCCCTCCGACCAGGGCGATCGCTCCGCGCGCGGACGGCGGCGGGCACGGGCTGCGCGGCATGCGCGAGCGCGTCGAGGCGATGGGCGGCACGGTGGCGGCCGCGGTCACGGGCGATGGCGGATACGTGCTGCAGGTGCGCATCCCCCGGGAGGAGCGGGAATGACGACGGTGCTGATCGTGGACGACCAGGCGATGCTGCGGGCCGGCTTCGCCGCGATCCTGCAGTCGCAGGACGGGCTGGACGTGATCGGGCAGGCCTCCGACGGGAGCGAGGGCGTCGACGAGGCGCGCCGGTTGCGCCCCGACGTCGTGCTCATGGATGTGCGCATGCCGAATCTCGACGGCATCGAGGCGACGCGCCGCATCATCGCCGCCGCCGAGCGCGATGGCCGCACTCCGCCCGCGGTGCTGGTGCTGACCACGTTCGATGCCGACGAGTACGTGCACGAGGCGCTGCAGGCGGGCGCCAGCGGATTCCTGCTCAAGGACGCGCTGCCCGAGGAGCTGGTGCAGGCGGTGCGGGTCGTGGCGGCCGGCGACGCCCTGCTCGCACCGCGCATCACCCGGCGGCTGCTGGAGCGCTTCGCGGAGAGCCGTCCGCGCTCGAACAGCGCGGAGCTGCGGCTGAAGGGCCTGACCGAGCGGGAGCACGAGATCCTCGTGCTGATCGGTCGGGGCCTCTCGAACCGCGAGATCGCCTCCGAGCTGTTCCTCGCCGAGCAGACCGTCAAGACGCACGTGAGCAGGATCTTCTCCAAGCTCGGGCTGCGCGACAGGGTGCAGGCCGTGATCCTCGCCTACGACGCCGGGCTGGTCGCCCCCGCGGGCTGAGCCGGCTCAGGCCGTCTGCGAGACGGCGACGCCGAACACCGACAGGCCCACGGCGAGGATCACGACCACGATCAGGGCCCACACCACCAGGATCAGGCTCGAGATGATCACGCCTGTCACGGCCATGCCGCGCCCGGCCGGCTCCTTCCTCAGCCCGGCGATGCCCAGGATCAGCGCCGCGATGGGGACGAGGAAGGTGAACCCGAACAGGATCGAGACGAGCGCGAGCACCATCGAGGCGATGCTCATCCCCTTGGGCTCCGGCACCGCGAGATACGTCGGCATCGGATAGTACGCCGGCCCGTTCGCCGGACGCTGGGTCATCGGATACGGTGGCCCCGACTGCGGGTCCTGCGGATAGGTCATGTCTTCCCCCTGGTCTGATCGGGGCGAGGCGCCCCCTTACCTTCCTAGCGCAGCCCGGCCGACGGCGCCGCCCCGATCGTCGTGATACCGCGGTAGGGGGTGGATCCGGCACCGCAGCGGGACGCGGAGGGCATGACCCGACGGCGACCGTAGGGGCATGGCACTCCTCACCCCCGTCCTCGCTCCCGCGCCGGCGCTTCCCGCGCCCCCCGTCGCCCCCGGTTCCGCCCCGGCGAAGACCGCCCGCGACACCGCTGTCGACGGCGTGCGGGCGATCCTGCTGGGCGTCGTGGTGCTCCTGCACTCGCTCATGGTCGGAGTGAGCGTCGCCGCCGACGGATCCCCGGTCCTGCGCAACGCGATGGAGGGCTGGGACGGATTCGCCCCGCTCACCTGGGTGCTGCAGATCATGCCGCTGTTCTTCGTGCTCGGGGGCTTCGCGTCGTACACGCAGTGGACGCGGCAGAGGGCGCGTGGTGCGACGACCGGCGAGTACGTGGCCGCGCGGATGCGGCGGCTGCTGATCCCCGCATCCGGTGCGATCCTGGCGACCGCCGTGCTGCTGGCCGGTCTCGTGATCGCCGGGGTGCCGGCCGACGTGGTCGCCACCGCCGGATTCCGGATCAGCCAGCCCCTCTGGTTCCTCGGCGTGTACCTGGGCTGCTCGGCGCTCGTGCCGTTCATGGTGCGGATGCACGAGCGTCACAGGATCCTCACCGTCGCCGCGCTGGCCGCGGGGGTCGTCGCGGTCGACATCGTGCGCGGGGCGACCGGCCTCACCGCGATCGGGCTGGTGAACATGGCGTTCGTGTGGCTGCTGCTGCAGCAGATCGGCTTCGCGGTCGCGGACGGATCCCTCGACCGCGTGCGCCGAGGACCGCTGCTCGCGACCGCGGGCGCCGCGATCGCCGTGGCGGGCGTGCTGATCCTCACCGGCGCCGCGCCGGCCGACCTCATCACGGCGCTCAACCCGCCGATGGCGATCCTCGTGGTGGCCGGCATCGCGCAGACCGCGCTGTTCCTCCTCCTGCGCCCGCGGCTGCGCACCTGGGCCGCAGGGCCGCGGACGGCGGCCGCGGTGGGATGGATCAACGCCAGGGCGATGACGATCTACTCCTGGCACATGCTCGTGGTGGTCGCGCTCGCCGGGGCGCTCCTGCTCTCGCCGCTGTCCCTGCCGGTGCCGCTCAGCGCCGGATGGTGGGCGAGCCGCCCGCTCTGGTTCGCGGCCGTGCTGATCGCGGTGGCGCTCGTCGTCGCCCGCGTGGGCCGGCGCGAGGCCGCCCGCGAGCCCAGGGCGATCCCGGTCGGCACGGGGCGCGCGACCGTTTCCGCGCTGCTCGGTGTGGCCGGCGTCGTCACGATCCTCGTCGCGGGATCCGCGCCCTCCGGCTGGGTGCTCGGTGCGGCTCTGATCCTCGCGGCCGTGCGGCTGGCAGGCGGGAGCCTCCGGGCCGGCTGATCGGACGTGGCGGGCATGGGGCCGGGGCGGGGCGATCCGCACCGGCCGCTCCGATGACACGATGACAGCTTCCGTTCTTCCCGTGGATACCGGTATACCGCTACGTTCGCAGTGTCGTATCCGGATCGAGGGGGTTCGCATGGAGAGCATGTCGGCGGTGGCGAGAGCGGGGCGCAGGCGCCGGGGCGGGGGACGTCGGGGCCTCAGCATCCAGTCGAAGCTGCTGATCATGCTGCTCGGCGTGAGCCTGGTCTCGGCGCTGATCATCGGCGCGATCGGGTTCGTGAACGGTCGCAACTCCCTGCACGCGAGTTCGATCGACCAGCTCACCACGATCCGTGAGATGCGGACCCACGAGATGACGGTCGCGCTCGACGACGTCAAGCGCACCGCGGCGCTGAACTCGCGCAACCTCAGCGCGCAGAACATGTCCAAGGCGCTCAACGCGGGCTTCGACGAGCTGCAGAGTCAGGCGCTGCCCGCAGACCAGGCCACGGCGCTCGACGGCTTCTACGCAGACCATTTCATCCCCGAACTCGAGAAGAGGACCGGGGACCACTACGGAGCGGGTGCGTTCGTGCCCGAATCCGCCGCGGGCAAGTGGGTGCAGGCGCACTACACGGCGCGGAACACGACGCTCGACGACGCCGGCTACGCGAAGGCGCTGACGACCGACGACGGCGGCGACGGCACGACCTACTCCGCGGCAGCGGTCCGCTACGGCGACTACTTCTCCCGGCTCGTGAATCAGGCCGGCTACGAAGACGTGCTGCTGCTCAACCTCAGCGGCGACGTGGTCTACTCCGCATACAAGGGGCCCGAGCTCGGCAGCAACATCGACACCGGCCCGCTCCGCGACTCCAAGCTCGCCGACGCGTATCGCGAGGCGATCGCGACGAACTCGGTCGACACCGTCGTGCTCACCGATTTCGAGCGCTGGGTGCCGTCCATGGGCACCCCGAACATGTGGATCGTCTCGCCGATCGGCAACGACACGGGCATCACCGGCGCGCTCGCGATCCAGCTCCCGCTCTCGTTCGTGAACGACGTGATGACGGGCAGCAACGGCTGGAAGGGCCAGGGCCTCGGGACCACGGGCGAGGTCTACCTCGTCGGGCGGGACGGTCTCATGCGCAGCATCTCGCGCGAAGTCGTCGAGCATCCGAAGCAGTACGTGCAGACCGTCGTCGATCACGGCACGCCTCCCGCGGCCGCGAAGCGGGCCGCGGAGGTCGCCGGCACCGTCCTGATCCAGCCGATCACGGGCGACGCGGTGAGCAGAGCGCAGAGCGGCAAGAGCGGCACGCTGGAGGGATCCGACTACGTCAGCGGGTCGAGCGTGGTCAGCTACGGCCCGCTCGACGTGGACGGCCTGGACTGGGTCGTCATCGCGCGCATCGACTCGAGCGAGGCGTTCGCGCCGGTGGACGACTTCACGCGGATCGTGCTGATCTCGCTGCTCGGGATCATGCTCGCGGTCGCCCTCCTCTCGCTCGTGCTCGCCCAGGTGTTCACGCGGCCGATCAACCGCCTCGTCACCGCGGTGCACCAGGTCGCCGAGGGCGACCTGGACGTGCAGGTCCCGGCCGGATCCCGGGACGAGTTCGGCGATCTCGGCAGCGCGTTCAACGACATGGCGTCGAGCCTGCGGATCAAGCAGCAGCTGATCGACGACCAGCGCGAGGAGAACGAGCGTCTCATGCATACGCTCATGCCGCAGAGCGTCGCGGAGCGGTACAAACAGGGTGATGAGGCGATCACCGAGGCGCACGACAACGTCTCGGTCGTGTTCGCCGAGCTCATCGGCTTCGACGACCACAGCAGGAGCCTCACGGCCGAGGAGGAGATCGCGCAGCTCAACATGCTCATGCGCGGCTTCGACGAGGCCGCCGAGCGGGCGGGGGTGGAGAAGGTGCGCACGCTGCACGGCGGTTACCTGGCCTCCTCCGGACTGATCGTCCCCCGGGTCGACAACGTGCGCCGGGCGGTCGAGTTCGCCCGCAGTCTGCGCGAGGTGCTGGAGAGGTTCAACGCCCAGTACGGCACCGGGATCGGACTGCGCGCCGGCGTGGACACCGGCGCCGTGACGAGCGGCCTGGTCGCGCGCACGAGCCTCGCCTACGACCTGTGGGGCGACGCCGTGAACCTCGCCTACCGGGTGCGCTCGGTGAGCGGCGATCCCGGCATCTACGTGAGCCAGGAGGTGCGCGACCGCACCGCGGAGCTCGTGGACTACATCGAGGCGGGGACCGTCGAAGTGCGCGGCAAGGCCGAGACCGTGTGGAAGGTGGCCTGACATGGGCGGCCTGTTCCAGCAGGGCTGGACCTGGTGGCTGATCGCGCTCGCGGTCGGGGTGCCCGTGCTCCTCGTCGGCCTGACCGAGCTGCTCGGAGCGCTCCGGCGCCGCGGTAACCCGATGGCCAAGCCGGTCGCGCTGCTGCGCAACGCCGTCATCCCCGCCGGGGCGCTGTTCGCCCTGCTCGTCTTCGCGATCGGGCAGAAGGACGACGGCTACGTCTGGGTGCGGGTCGTCGCGACGATCTTCGGCTTCCTGCTCATTCTGCTCGTGCTCTCCGCCTTCAACGTCGTCCTGTTCGCGAACGCCGAGGAGGGATCCTGGCGGCGACGCGTGCCCTCGATCTTCGTCGAGATCGCGCGGCTCGTGCTGGTCGTCGTGGGGCTCGCGATGCTCTTCTCCTGGGTGTGGGACGCCGATGTGGGCGGGCTCTTCACCGCCCTGGGGGTGACCTCGATCGTGATCGGCCTGGCGCTGCAGAACGCGGCGGGCGGCGTCGTCTCCGGTCTGCTGCTGCTGTTCGAGCAGCCGTTCAAGATCGGGGACTGGCTCGACACCGGCGGCGTCAAGGGACGCGTCGTCGGCGTCAACTGGCGTGCGGTGCACATCGACACCGGATCCGGGATCCAGATCGTCCCGAACTCGACGCTCTCCGGCGCCTCCTTCACGAACCTGAGCGAGCCGGCGGGACCGTACTACGCGACGGCGTCGATGTCGTTCAGCACCGACGATCCGCCGCAGGAGGTCATGGCACTGCTCGTGCAGCTGGCCGACGGGCTGCCGATGCGGTGGCGCGAAGAGCGGGCGACCGCCGAGTACGCCGGTTCGGCGAAGTACACGGTGTCGATCCCGATCGCGGCCCCCGCCGAGGCCTCCGGCGCGCTCTCCCTCTATCTCTCCTGGCTCTGGTACGCGGCGCGGAGGCGCGGATTCGCCCTCGACGGCGACGGGACGGATCCGATCGCCGAACCCGCGATGCTCGACGCCGCGATCCAAGAGGCCGCGCCCGTGCTGCATCTCGACGAGGAGGGCCGGGAGCTGGTGCGGGGCGGCGCGCAGCTGCAGCGGTACGGCATCGGCGAGGTCGTGCTGCCCGCAGGCATCGTTCCGAACGAGGTGCGCCTGATCCTGTCCGGACGGGTCGTGATGCAGTTCGAGACCGGGGACGCGAGGGTCCCCGTGGGCGAGGCCGGCGCGCGCGAGCTGATCGGCCAGACCGCGCTCACCCGCGAGCGGACCACCGTGACAATCTCCGCGGCCGAGGTGCTGACCGTGCTGCGGATCCCGCTCGTCGTGATCGACGAGCTGATCCGGGTGCACCCGCGTCTGGCGGCCGAGATCGGCGAGTCGCTCGAGCTCAAGCGCGCCGCGGCCGCCGAGGCGATCGCGGCCCTGGGCCTGCCCCGGGGGGAGATCCGCCCGCGCTGATGCCCCGGTCAGGCGGAGCGGGCCGGGCCGGCGCGGGGTCAGGCCGCGCGGTCGCGTCGGCGGCCGCGCAGTCGCGTGACGAGCACCCCGAGCAGGCACAGTGCGCCGCCGAGGAACATGAGCGGCGTCGGCACCTCGCCGAGGATCAGCCAGGACAGCAGGATCGCGATCGCCGGGACCACGTAGGTGGTCGCGGAGGTCTGGCCCGCCGTGCTGCGCTGCAGCACATAGGCCCAGGTGGTGAAGGCGATCGCGGTCGGGAAGATGCCGAGGTAGACCACCCAGAGCGTCGCATCGAGCGGCGCGGCCTGCAGCGCCCCCACGAGGCTGCCCGTCCAGGGCAGCAGGGCGACCGTTCCGACCGCGGCGCCGAGCCAGGTGAGCGTTGTCGCGTCGGTGCCGGCGCTCAGCAGATGCTTCTGGAGCAGGGTGCACCCGGCGTACATGACCGCGGCGAGCAGCGCGAGCAGGAGCCCCGCGATGTCGATGGCCCCGCTCTTCGTCGACGAGTTCAGTCCGATGAGCACGACGCCCGCGAACGCGATCGGGGCTCCGATCAGCAGCGGCTTCGGGAAGCCCTCGCGCAGGAACAGCCCGCTGAAGACGACCACCATGAGCGGCGCGAGGTTGACCACCATCGCGGCGGTGCCGGCGTCGAGGGTGTGCTCCGCCGCGTTGAGCGCCAGGTTGTAGACGCAGAACCAGCCGACGCCCCACACCACGACCAGCAGCCAGTGCCGCCGCGCCGGCAGGCGGATGCCGCGCCTGAGCGCGATCGCGGTGAGCGCGACCGTTCCGACCGCCATGCGCAGCAGCGCCAGCGCGCCGGGGTCGAAGTGCGGGCCGGCGCCCCGGATGCCGATGAACGCCGAGGCCCAGAGCACGACCGTGACCACGGCCGCGATCAGGACGAGCGCTCCCCTGCGGCGCGGGGCCGGCGCGCTCGCGCCGCCCGTGTCCGCGGGCTCTCGCGTCCGTCCCTGCGTGGTCTCCGTCATCCTTCGATCGTCGCAGGGGCCACGGACATCGGTCGAGCACGGCGACCGCCATCCGACAGCGGTATCCCGCCATGCTCCGCGGGGACCGGCGCGACTCCGACGTGGTGCTCGCGCTCAGAGAGCGCTGCGGCGCGCGTGGATCGCCGTGCCCGCCGTGCCGTCCGAATAGGCGACCGTGATCACGGGGTCGCCCAGGTCGATCAGCGATCCGCCGGCCGTGAGCGTCGCACGGCCGGATCCGTCGAAGGTCACGGATCCGGCGGGCGAGGATCCGTAGCTCACGGTCGCCGTCGCCCCCGGCTCCCCCGTGAGTGCGAGGGTGTCGCTGGAGAGGATCCGGATGCCGAGCAGTCCGATCGTGGAGTTCCGCGTCAGTCCCGCGAAGGCGAGCGGCTTCGGTGCGGCGGCCGGCGGCGTCGGCTGCGAGGGCGCGCCGGGGACGGTGGGCGTCGAGGGCGTGCCGGTTCCGGGAGCAGGGCCGCCCGGCGCCGTGCCGTCGCCCTCGGACTCCGATGAGGCGCCGCCGCCGGCCGGGGGATCCGCGAACGGCTCCTCCGGGGGAGTCGCGGGGGCCGGTGCCGTGGGACCGGGCGTCGCGGGAGGCGCGGTCGGATCCGTGCGGGGAAGGGGGCCGGGCGCACCGCCGCCCTCGCCGAGGAGTGCGTTCGCCGGATTCGGGGTGCCGGCGGCGACCGAGATGTCCGAGGCCGCGGTCGTCGTGTGCGCCGCGGGGGCGGTCCGAAGGCCGACCACGAGAACGCCCCCGGCCGCGCAGAGCAGAACGGCGGCCGCCCCGCCGACCAGCACGAGCGCCCTGCGCCGGCCGAGGCCCGTGGTTCCGGTGCCGGCTCCGGAACCGGCGTGCGCGACCGGCGTCGCCGTGGGCAGGACCGTCGCGGGCTGGTGCCCGAGCCGCGCGGCGCGACGCGGCGACCCCGCGGGCGGAGCGCCCGGGGTCGCGGATCCGGGATCCGTCTCCTGCGTCATGTCCTGATCCGTTCGGCGGCGGTCCCCCGCAGGGGCGTGCGCCTCACGATATCCGAACGCCCGCCCGCCCATCGAGCGCCCCCGCGGCCCGTCCGTCCCCTCCGATAGACTGGCTCCGCCCGATCGGGCCAGCTCATCAGCCGGTGCAAACCCGGCGAAAGCACGGCGGCGGATGCGGCCGCCCCCAAGGGCCCGCACGCCACTGAAAAGGGGGAACACCCATGCCAGGAATCGTGATCGTCGGCGTCCAGTGGGGCGACGAGGGCAAGGGCAAGGCCACGGATCTGCTCGGCGAGCGCACCGACTGGGTCGTCAAGTTCAACGGCGGCAACAACGCGGGGCACACGGTCGTCGTCGGCGACGAGAAGTACGCCCTGCACCTGCTGCCCTCCGGCATCCTCTCGCCCGGCGTCACCCCGGTGATCGGCAACGGCGTCGTGATCGATCTCGAGGTGCTGTTCCACGAGCTCGAGGCCCTGGGATCCCGCGGCATCGACACCTCGCGCCTCAAGGTGAGCGCCAACGCGCACATCATCACCCAGTACCACCGCACGCTCGACAAGGTCACGGAGCGCTTCCTCGGCAAGCGCATGATCGGCACGACCGGCCGCGGCATCGGCCCGGCCTACGCCGACAAGATCAACCGCGTGGGGATCCGCGTGCAGGACCTCTTCGACGAGAACATCCTGCGCCAGAAGGTCGAGGGCGCCCTCGACCAGAAGAACCACCTGCTCGTCAAGGTCTTCAACCGCCGCGCCATCACGTGCGACGAGATCGTGGAGGACCTGCTCTCCTACGCCGAGCGGCTGCGCCCGATGGTCGCCGACACGAGCCACCTGCTCGACGACGCGCTGCAGCGCGGCGAGGTCGTCGTGTTCGAGGGCGGCCAGGCCACGATGCTCGACGTCGACCACGGCACCTACCCGTTCGTGACCTCCTCCTCGGCGACCGCCGGCGGGGCGGCGACCGGATCCGGCGTCGGCCCCGGCCGCCTGGACCGCATCGTCGGCATCGTGAAGGCGTACACGACCCGGGTCGGATCGGGTCCGTTCCCCACCGAGCTCTTCGACGAGCAGGGCGACTGGCTGCGCGCGCGCGGCTTCGAGTTCGGCACCACCACCGGGCGTCCGCGCCGGGTGGGCTGGTACGACGCGCCGATCACCCGCTATGCGACGCGCGTGAACGGCATCACCGACCTCGTGCTCACCAAGCTCGACATCCTCGACGGCCTCGAGCAGATCCCCGTGTGCGTCGCCTACGACGTCGACGGCGTGCGCTTCGACGACGTGCCGGTGAACCAGAGCGACTTCCACCACGCGAAGCCGATCCTGGAGTACTTCCCGGGCTGGCAGGAGGACATCTCCTCCGCCCGCACCTTCGAGGATCTGCCGAAGAACGCGCAGGATTACGTGCTCGCGCTGGAGAAGATGAGCGGCACCCGCATCTCGGTCATCGGCGTCGGCCCGGAGCGCGACCAAGTCGTCGTGCGCCACGACCTCGTCGACTGACGCCGCGGGGCGGTCGGCGTGCCGAGTGCACGGGATGCTGTCGAATGCACGGGCCTTCGGCGTGAACGACTCGTGCACTCGACCGCAAGGCGTGCACTCGCTAGGAGAGTGAGGATGCGATGACGCGATTCTGGGTCGGCGGCTACGGCGTCGACATGGAGGGCCCGGCCGACGGCATCGGGGCGCTGGCGGTCGACGAGGGACACGGGCCGACGACCCTCGCCTACCGCGGCGCCGTGGCGCCCGCCCCCTCGCCGTCCTGGCTCGCGCAGCATCCGACGCTCGACGTCGTCTACGCCGCGCTCGAGGGGTCAGGGGAGGTCGCCGCGTTCGCGCGCACGGGCGAGAGCGCGCTGCGCCCGCTCGGGCGCCCAGTCGCGGCCGGACAGTACGTGTGCCACCTCGCCGTCGCGCCGGACGGGCGCTTCCTCGTCGCGAGCTGCTACGGCGACGGCCGCGTGGTCCGGATCGGACTGGATGCGGAGGGCGGCCTGGTGCCCGATGCGCGCGACAGGGCGGCGGAGCTGCGGGCGGCGCTGTTCGGCGACCGCGAGGCCGAGGAGCGCGACGCGGACGACGCGTCCCGGGAACGTGCGGATCCGATGGCCGCTGCGGATCCCTACGCCGCGGATCCGAACCGTCTGGATCCGAACGGGGATCCCCGCGTCTCGCACGCGCATGCCGCGGCGTTCCTGCCCGACGGCCGGATCGCGACCACCGACCTCGGCTACGACCTCGTGCGGATCTGGCGCCCTTCGCCGTCGGGACTCGCGCTCGATCACGAGGTGGTGCTGCCGCGCGGATCCGGACCGCGGCACATGGTCGTGCATCCCAGCGGGCACCTGCACGTGGTGACCGAGTACTCCTGCGAGCTGTTCACCCTGGCCGCCGACCGCGAGGGCCGCTGGGGCCTGGTCTCGGGCGTCCCCGTCTCGGCGATCGTGACGCCGGGCCACGACTATCCGGCCGAGCTCAGCCGCTCCCGCGACGGCGAGACGCTCTACGCCGGGGTGCGCGGCAGCAACACGATCGCGGCGCTCCGCGTGCGCGGATCCGGCGACCGTGTCGAGCCGCTCGCGCTCGCCGACGCCGGCGCGGACTGGCCGCGCCACCACCTCGTGCACGATGGCGCGCTGCTCGTCGCGGGCCAACGCTCGGACGAGATCAGCGTGCTCGACCTCGACGACCGCACCGGAGCCCCCGGTCGCGTCCGGCACCGCACGCCGGCCCCCGCGCCGACGCACCTGCTGCTCGCGCGCTGAGCCGGCCGTCTCCCGCGGAACGCCCCGCTCGCGGATCCGGGACCGGATCCGGATCCGATCCCGCAGTCGTGTGCCGGATCCCGCCAGGCCCTAGTCTGATCGCAGCGGGGCCGACGGTCACCGCGCAGGACGCAGCGACGCGAACGCAGGGGGACGAACGTGGCCGATGACCAGCTGATACCCGCGCCCGGCGGGCCGGATCCCGTCGGCTTGACGCGGGATGGCGGCCACGAGATCGCCGCGACCTTCTCTTCCGAGGGTTCTCTGGGCGGATCCGCGCCCGGGTCGGTCTCGTCCCCTGCACCGGCTCCCCGGCGGCGGCGTCGGGCCGTGCTCGCCTGGTCGCTGTCGATCGCGGGGGTGCTGCTGCTCGCGGGTCTCGGGGCGGTGCTGCAGCTGACGGCGAACCTCGGCTACGACCAGGCCCGCTCGCAGTTCACCGCGGCGCTGACGACGCAGAGCGACGAGGCGTCGCGCAACGAGCGGACCCGCGCCGTCGGCGACGAGTCCGCGCGCGCCGCCGACGTGCTGCTGGGCGTGACCGATCCCGCGCTCGTCAGCGATGCGGACCGCGCGGGCCTCACCACGGCGCGGGACCGCGCGCAGAAGGCGTCCGCGGAGGCCATGTCGCTGACCGCCGCCCCTGTCCCCGAACCCGGCACGAAGCCGTCCTGGTTCTGGGAGCTGTACGGCCGCACCGCACGGCTCGAAGCGGATGCGCGCGCGGTGCGCACGCAGACCTCGGAGCTCGGACGCTCCTCCGAGGAACTCGGCTCCGCGACCGGCGCGATCGGTCAGGCGGGTCTCGCCGTGGTGAAGACCGCGGGCGGGCTCGCGGCACAGATCGAGACCGAGAACACGCCTTCGCCGAACGAGGGCGTCCTGACGTTGCGCGAACTGTCCGCGAGACTGGTCGCCACGACCTCCTTCGACGAGCAGGTCGCTCAGGGGTTCCGCGACTATGCGACGACCGTGCAGCAGGTGCGCGACGGGCACGCGGCGACCCTCGCGGCCGAGGCCGGCCCGCTGCAGGCAGCGCGACAGCAGATCGAGGACTTCGCGCGATCCCTCGTCCCCGGGGTGCTGCTGGACTTCCAATGGGCGGACAGGGTGAACGACCTCGGCGGGGACAACGGCTACCTGTCCGGCGAGACGCGCACGCCGATCGAGTCGGGCCAGTACGCGACGATCCTGCTGTCCAACTCCGTCGCCGAGGACTGGCCGGGCGATTCCAGCAGAGCGCTCGTGGCGCACGAGGCAGGGCACGCGATCGCGACGAAATGCCGATCGATGGTCGACAACACCGATTCGGCCTCGGCGGAGGCGTGGGCGACGGCCTGGGCCATCGGCATGGGCTTCACGGATCCGGGCAACGGCACGCAGGCGTACGGGCCTCCGCCGGACTCCGTCGTGCAGCAGGCGATGGCCTGCCGCTGAGCACTCGGAGCCGTCACTCCGCCGCGCGACGGCGGAACGGAGGTCCGGACCGCCCCCGCGCGTTCGGATCCACGCCCTAGACTCCCGGCTATGACCCCTCCGCCCTCGGCGTCCGTCGGCCAGGTCGTGGTGCTCGTGGAGCGCTGGCCGGATCCGGCCCCGCCGGCCGAGCTTCCGCTGCGGGGCGCGATGCGCCCCGGCACCAGAGTCGTCCTCGTGGTGCTTCTCGTGCTCGCCTCGGTCGTGGGCGCAGGGGCGATCGTCCCGCTCTGGATCACGCCGACTCCTGGCGTCTGGTTCTCCCTCCTCTTCACCGTGGTCACCGCGGTCCTCGTCGTCGTGCTCTGGGTCGGCTACATCGGCTCCGTGGTGCACAGCGCGGAACGCGTCCGCGCCCACGCGCGCTGGCGCGGAGCGGCCGGCCGGATCGAGCGCCTCGACGGCACGGTCCTCGCGCGCACGGTGTCGACGATCGAGGACGGCGGCGTCGACCGCTTCGAGCTCGTGGTCGGCGCGGCCGGAGGCGCGCTCGCCGCGACGTGGGAGCGCGCGACGGCCCGGGCGCCGATGCTCCTGCAGACGCAGGTCCCCGGCGTCGGTGCTCGTGCGCGGATCTGGCGCATCCAGGATGCGGACGCCGACGCTCCGCTCGTGATCGAAGTCCGGGATCCGTCCGTCGTGTCGCCCGCCGCGGATCCCGTCTGACGATTTCGCCGGAATCCATGCCGGATCCCGGCTGTTCTGGGAGGGTGGACGAGGTCGGGGGGCGCTGGGCCCCGCGACCACCCGGGATCGAGAGGCGGATCGCATGACCGATGAATACGACCTGATCGTGCTGGGCGGCGGCCCGGTGGGAGAGAACGTGGCCGATCGCGCGGTCCAGTCGGGCCTCACCGCCGTGATCGTGGAGAGCGAGCTCGTCGGCGGCGAATGCTCGTACTGGGCGTGCATGCCGTCGAAGGCGCTGCTGCGCTCGCCGCAGGCCCTGCGTGCGGCGCAGCGGGTGGGCGGCGCGGCCGAGACCGTCACCGGCGACCTCGACGTGCGCGCGGTGCTCGACCGGCGCGACTCCTTCACGAGTCACTGGCAGGACGACGGGCAGGTGGCGTGGCTGGACTCGGCCGGAATCGACCTCGTCCGAGGGCACGGGCGCCTGAGCGGCGAGCGGAGGGTCGCGGTCACGACTCCCGACGGCGGAGTGCGCACCCTCACCGCCCGGCATGCGGTCGCGGTCAGCACCGGATCGGACGCCGCGATCCCGCCGATCCCCGGCCTGCACGAGGCGAACCCGTGGACGAGCCGCGAGGCGACGAGCGCCGAGGAGATCCCGGACTCCCTCGTGGTGATCGGCGGCGGAGTCGTCGCCGTCGAGATGGCCACCGCCTACGCCGCGCTGGGGGCGGAGGTCACCGTGCTCGCCCGCAGCGGGCTGCTCGGATCCGTCGAGCCCTTCGCGGGGGAGCTCGTCGCCGAGGGCCTGCGCGCGCTCGGGGTCGAGGTGCGCACGGGAGTCGCGACCAAGAGCGTCTTGCGCGACGCCGAAGGGGTGACCGTGACGACAGACGCCGGCGACGTGCGCGCCGCCGAGATCCTCGTCGCGACCGGACGCGCGCCCCGCAGCGGCGACATCGGCCTGGAGACCGTGGGACTTCCGGCGGGCCGGTCGATCCGCACCGACGACACGCTGCGGGTGCCCGGTGTGGACTGGCTCTATGCGGTCGGCGACGTGAACGGCCGGGTGCTGCTCACGCACCAGGGGAAGTACCAGGCCCGCGCCGCGGGCGACGTGATCGCGGCGCGCGCGAAGGGGGAGCCCGTCGACGACGACCGCTGGGGACGGCACGTCGCGACGGCCGACCACGCCGCCGTGCCGCAGGTCGTCTTCAGCGAGCCCGAGGTCGCGGCCGTCGGCGTCACCGCCGCGGCGGCGCGCGAGGCCGGCCACCGCGTGCGGGAGGTCGCGGTCGAGTTCTCCTCGGTCGCCGGCGCCTCGCTGCACGCCGACGGCTACACCGGTCGCGCGCACATGGTCGTGGACGAGGATCGGCAGGTGCTGCTCGGGGTGACCATGGTCGGATCCGACGTCGCCGAGCTCATCCACGCCGCCGCGATCGCGGTCGTCGGGGAGGTCCCGCTCGCCCGGCTCTGGCATGCGGTGCCGTCGTATCCGACCATGAGCGAGGTCTGGCTGCGCCTCCTGGAGGCCTACGGCCGCGCGTCGGCCTGAGGGACTCTCTCCCCGGATCCAGAGTGCGCAGATGGTTCCATCCCGACCCCGGATCCCGCCATCTGCGCCCTTCGAACCGGGGAAAGGGACGACGTTCCGGGAATCCGGGGAACGGCATGGCTGTTCCCGATGTCGGAGGGCCCGCGTACTGTCGGTAAGGCGCCGTGTCGCCACGCCGCAGGCCGAGAAGAAGCGAGTCGCATCGATTCCCCGGAGGGACGAGCATGCAAGCAGTATTCGAAGGAACCGTCATCGCGAACGCGGATGACGCCGATGTGGTGGTGATCGAGGGGAACCGGTACTTCCCGCCGACTGCGATCACGGAGGGCGTGCTGCAGGAGAGCCCCACGCCGTACACGTGTCCGTGGAAGGGCGAGTGCCAGTACTACTCGGTGCGCGTGGACGAGCAGGACCACAAGGATCTGGCCTGGGCCTACCCGCACCCGTACCCCACCGCGATCGAGCGGGTCGGCGTCGACTTCTCCGGCTACGTCGCGTTCGATCCGAGGGTGACGGTGCGCGAGGGCGTCGTCCCGCAGGAGGGGGCGCTCCCCTGAGGGGCGGACCGCCGATGATCGAGTTCCGCTCCGTCACCAAGACCTTCCCCGACGGCACCTGCGCCGTCGACGACTTCAGCCTTGTCATTCCGGCCCGGAAGACCACCGTGCTGGTCGGCTCGTCCGGATCCGGCAAGACCACGCTGCTGCGCATGATCAACCGCATGGTCGAGCCCACCTCCGGCGCCGTCGAGATCGACGGCGAGAGCGTGCTCGACAAGGATCCCGTGGCGCTGCGCCGCAGCATCGGCTACGTGATGCAGAACTCGGGCCTGATGCCGCACTTCACCGTGATCGACAACGTCGCCACGGTGCTGCGCCTCAACGGGATCCCGCGCCGCGACGCGCACGTCCGCGCGCGGGCGCTGCTCGACACGGTGGGGCTGGACCAGGCCCTCGCCGATCGCTACCCCAGCCAGCTCTCGGGCGGCCAGCAGCAGCGCGTCGGCGTCGCGCGAGGGCTCGCCGCGGATCCGAACATCCTGCTCATGGACGAGCCCTTCGGCGCGGTGGACCCCATCGTGCGGACCGAACTGCAGCAGGAGCTGCTGCGCCTGCAGCGCGAGCTCGACAAGACCGTGGTGTTCGTCACGCACGACATCGAGGAGGCGTTCCTGCTCGGCGACCAGATCGTGATCCTGGACAGATCGGCCCGCGTCGTGCAGAAGGGGACCCCCGAGGACATCCTGTCCGCCCCGGCCGACGACTTCGTCGCGGCGTTCGTCGGCGCCGACCGCGGAAAGCGCGCCCTGCACCTCAAGCAGACGCCGCACGGCACGCTGATCGTCGACGCGGACGGTCGCGCACAGGGCACTCTCGTGCAGTCGCCGGCCTCGCTGCTGGACGCTCATCCGCCGCGGGCGGCCGACGAGGTCGCCGTCGACGCAGGGACCGCCGACTGACATGACCTGGATCATCGACAATCTCGGGCTCATCCTCGATCTGACCGCAACCCACCTGCGGCAGAGCCTGATCGCGCTCGTGCTCGGGATCGTCGCCTCGGTGCCGCTGGGCTGGATCGCCTGGCGGTTCCGGCTGGTGCGCGGGCCGATCATCGTGCTCACCGGCCTCCTCTACACGATCCCCTCGCTGGCTCTCCTCATGCTGATGCCGGCACTGTTCGGCTACCAGGCGACGCTCGAGCCGAACCTCGTCGCGGCGCTCACGATCTACAACATCGCGATCCTGGTGCGTTCGGTCGCGGACGGGCTCGATTCGGTCGATGCCGATGTCCGCCGGGCGGCGACCGCGATGGGCTACGGATCCGGCCGCCGGTTCTGGACCGTCGAGCTGCCTCTCGCGGGTCCCGTGATCCTCGCGGGGGTGCGGGTGGCCGCGGTCAGCACGATCGCGCTCGCGACGGTCGGCACGCTGATCGGCGTCACGAACCTCGGCTATCTCTTCACCAACGGGCTGGATCGCCGGCTCATCGAGGAGGTCTTCGCGGGAGTGCTCGCCGTGGTCGTGCTCGCCCTCATCGTCGACGTGCTCCTTGTGCTGCTGGGACGCGTCCTCATGCCCTGGCAGCGCGCGCCCAAGCGGGTCACGGCCGGCGCCAGGCCCGCCGTCGTCACGGGGGGTGCCGCATGAACCTCTTCATCGACGCGATCCGCTGGATGCTCGACCCCGCGCAGTGGACCGGCACGTACGCGCTGCCCGTCCTGCTCGGCCAGCACCTGCTCTACACGGTGCTCTCGGTGCTCATCGCCGCGGTCATCGCCGTCCCCGCGGGGTGGCTGATCGGCCACACCGGGCGGGGGAGGGAGGTCGCGGTGGCGATCTCCGGAGCCGCCAGGGCGATCCCCTCGTTCGGCCTGCTGATCCTGCTCGTGCTGCTGTTCGGCGTGCTGCAGGTCCCGGCCGCGGCGCTCGTCACCTTCGTGCTCCTCGCGATCCCTTCCCTGCTCGCGGGCGCGTACACCGGCATCGAGGCGATCGAGCCCCGAGTCCTCGATGCGGCGAAGGCGATGGGCATGACGCCGTGGCAGGTGTTCTGGAAGGTCGAGTTCCGGCTCGGCCTGCCCCTGCTCATCGGCGGACTCCGCGCCGCGACCCTGCAGGTGATCGCCACGGTCACGATCGCCGCCTGGGTGAACCTGGGCGGCCTGGGCTTCCCGATCATCCAGGGCATCCAGCTGAACCAGTTCGATCAGGTGCTCGCGGGCGCACTCCTCGTGGCGATGCTCGCCCTGATCGCCGATCTCCTGTTCGCGCTCGCGCAGCGCGCGGCCGTGCCCGCCGGAGTGCGGGCCTCCGCAGGCAGCCGCACCGAGGGCGGACCGCGCCGCCGTGCGCGCGCCCTGCGCCCCGCCCGCAGCTGATCGCCCCGCCGTCCCGCCCATCGCAGACCACACAGATCGCCCAAGAGAGGAACACCATGTTCACCGCTCGCATCACCCGGATCGCCGCCGCAGCAACGGCCGCGGTCGCCGTTGCGCTCACACTGAGCGCGTGCGGATCCAGCAACCCGCTCGACAAGCCCAGCGCGAGCAGCGGATCCGGATCCTCCGACACGATCGTGATCGGATCCCAGGCCTACTACTCGAACGAGATCATCGCCGAGATCTACGCGCAGGCGCTCGAGAAGGACGGCATGACGGTCAAGCGCCAGTTCAACATCGGCCAGCGCGACGCCTACATGCCCGATGTGAAGTCCGGCGCGATCAGCCTGTTCCCGGAGTACACCGGCAACCTGCTCGAGTACCTGGGCGGCAAGGCCGACACGAACAGCCCGGACGACGTCTACGCGGCGCTCAAGAAGGCCCTGCCGAAGGGCCTCGTCGCGCTCGACTACGCCAAGGCCGCGGATCAGGACACCTACACGGTGCTCAAGTCCAACGCCGACAAGTTCGGTCTCGAGTCCATCGCGGACCTGTCCAAGATGACCGGCACGGTCACCGTCGGCGGTGCACCCGAGTTCGAGAAGCGCCCGTACGGCCCCGCCGCGGCGAAGACCGACTACGGCGTCGACCTGGCGTTCTCGGCGACAGGGCAGACGACACTGGAGGCGCTGCGCGCCGGCACCGTGCAGGTCGCCGACATCTACTCGGCCGATCCCGCGTTCGAGAAGGGCGATCTGGTGGCCCTCAAGGATCCGAAGAACATGATCCTGTCGTCGAACGTCGTGCCGATCGCGAGCGAGACCGTCTCGGACAAGATCTCGAAGGCGATCAACGCCGTGAGCGCCAAGCTCACCACGGAGGAGCTCGTCAAGCTCAACGTGCAGAGCACGGTCGACAAGAAGCAGCCGGCCGACATCGCCAAGGCCTGGCTCACCGCGCAGGGCCTGAGCTGACGCGACGACCGTCCTTTCGGGGTCGTTGAGCGAGCCCGGCCGAAGGCCGAGCGAGACGGAACGCGGCGCTCTTGCCGGAGCACCGCGTTTCGTCTCGGGGGCGCTGCGTGTCCTTGCTCAACGCCCCCGGAGGCGCGGACTACCCGAGGTGCCGCGCGAAGAACCGCCCGGCGTCCTCGCCCGCATGCGCTGGAACGCCGGTGTGCCCGCCGAGGTTGGCCTGCAGGGTCTTCTCGGCGGATCCGAACGCGTCGAACACATCGAGCGACCGCTGCCGGTCGTTGCCCTCGTCGTCCCACTGCAGCAGCACGTGCAGCGGGATCGTGACGCGCCGGGCCTCGTCCAGGATGCTCAGCGGAACATAGCTTCCGGCGAACAGCCCGGCGGCCGCGATCCGCGGCTCGGT
This sequence comes from Microbacterium sp. NPDC089698, assembly GCF_044749045.1. Taxonomy (NCBI): domain Bacteria; kingdom Bacillati; phylum Actinomycetota; class Actinomycetes; order Micrococcales; family Microbacteriaceae; genus Microbacterium; species Microbacterium sp. NPDC089698. The sequence continues at coordinate 321,016 of NZ_JBIVHE010000002.1, read as the reverse complement.
CAGGGCGAGCCGGATGCCGATGGCGAGCACGCCGCCCGAGTAGGCGACGGGGCCGCCGATCTCGGGAAGGGCGAGCATCGCGTCCAGCACGGACTGCCATTCGGGCACCGTCCGGTCGACGAGCGGGAGCACCAGACGATCGATCACGTCCTCGCTCGGACGTTCGCCGGCGTCGAGAGCCCGCATCAGCTCGACGCGAGCGCCCTCCAGCTCGGGCAGCCGCGGTCGGGTGCCGTTGCCGGGCATCTCGATCGCCACGGAGGCGAAGCCGAGCCCGGCGGCGGCGCGGGCTCGGCCTTCGAGGCGGGGCCGCATCCGGGCCAGGCCCGGCCCGCTCGGATGCCCGAGCAGGATCAGCGGGACGGGATGCTCGGCCGAGGCGGATCCGGGCATCCAGAGGATGCCGTCGATCCCGTCCAGGGTGAAGTCGCGCTCGACGATGTCGTCGCGGTGCGGTGCAGAAGCAGGCGCTGCAGGAGCAGCCGCTGCAGGAGCGGACTGCGCGGATGCGGACGGCGCAGAAGCCATCTGCTTCTCAGCGGTGAAGATCAGTTCAGGGGTGATGTTCATGGTCGTGCCTTTCGGGAGTGCGCATGGACGGCGCTCCCGGACGACCTATCGCCCGACCGTGACCCCGAGGAGGAGCACCCACGTCGATTCGTTCATGGGTATCACCTCCTTCTCTCGTGCCGGCACGGCGTAGGCGACAGTAGCACCTCGGCCCCGATCAGTCGAGCGCGCTCATCACGTGCTTGATGCGCGTGTAGTCGTCGAAGCCGTACTGCGACAGGTCCTTGCCGTAGCCGGAGTGCTTGAAACCGCCGTGCGGCATGTCCGACACGAACGGGATGTGCGTGTTGATCCAGACGCAGCCGAAGTCCAGATCCCGGGAGAAGCGCAGCGACCGGGTGTGATCGGTGGTCCACACCGACGCGGCCAGCGCGAAGGGCACGTCGTTCGCGAAGCCGAGGGCCTCGTCGTCGTCCTCGAAGGACTGCACGGTCAGCACCGGTCCGAAGATCTCGCTCTGCACGGCCTCATCGTCCTGGCGCATGCCGGACACGATCGTCGGCTCGAAGAAGTAGCCGACGTCGCCCTGTCGTCTGCCGCCGGTCTCGACCGTGGCGTGCGCGGGCAGGCGGTCCACGAAGCCCTGCACCTGGGCGAGCTGCGCGGCGCTCGAGAGGGGGCCGAAGAACACGCCCTCCTCCTGCGGGGCGCCCGTGCGGGCGTGGGTGTGCACCCGCTCGACGAGTGCCTTCACGAGGGCGTCGTGCACCGAGGCGTGCACGATCACGCGCGTCGCGGCGGTGCAGTCCTGCCCGGCGTTGAAGAACGCGCCGGTCACGATGCCTTCCGCGGCCTTCTCGATCGACGCATCCGGGAACACGATCGCGGGGGCCTTGCCGCCGAGCTCGAGATGCACGCGCTTGACGTCGGCCGCGGCCGACTCGGCGACGGCCATTCCGGCCCGGACGGATCCGGTGATCGCGACCATCTGCGGCGTCTTGTGCGCGACGAGGGCGGCGCCCGTGCTGCGGTCGCCCAGCACGACGTTGAGGGTTCCCGCGGGCGTGTGCTCGGCGACGATCTCCGCGAGCAGGAGGGTCGTGAGCGGAGTGGCCTCGGCGGGCTTCAGCACCACGGTGTTCCCGGCGGCCAGCGCGGGGGCGATCTTCCACACGGCCATGTTCAGCGGGTAGTTCCACGGGGTGACCTGGCCGATCACTCCGATCGGCTCGCGCCGCACGTAGGAGGTGTGCCCCGCCATGTACTCCGCGGCGGCCCGGCCCTCGAGGCTCCGCGCCGCTCCCGCGAAGAAGCGCAGCTGGTCGACCGACTGGTCGATCTCGTCGGCCACGAGGTTCGCGCGCGGCTTTCCGGTGTCCTGGGACTCCAGGTCGGCGAACTCCTCGGCACGCGCGGCCATCGCATCGGCGATCCGGAACAGCGCGAGCTGACGCGCGGCCGGAGTGGTGTCGCGCCAGAGCGGGAAGGCGGCGGCCGCGGCGGCGTAGGCGGCGTCGACGTCGCTCTGATCCGAGATCGGGGCCCGGCCGTACACCTGCTCCGTGACCGGGTCGATGAGGTCCATGCGGCCCTCGCCGTGCGCGGCGACGGAGCGGCCGCCGATGAAGTTCTGCAACAGTGCTGTTTCAGACGGGTTGCTCTGCATGGTGAAAAGAATAGGCCAGAATCGACGGAATCGGAAGAAATCTGGATCAGATTCTGCGAAATCAGTTGCAGGACATCGCCAGGAGTGTCAAGATCGTCACATGAGCGACAAGCCGAAGGTGCCGGTTCTTGACGACGTCTCGAAGCGGATCATCGAACTGCTGCAGGAGGACGGTCGTCGACCCTACGCCGAGATCGGGCGTGCCGTGGGTCTCAGCGAGGCCGCCGTCCGACAGCGCGTGCAGCGCCTCACCGACAGCGGCGTGGTGCAGATCGTCGCGGTGACCGATCCTCGTCAACTCGGATTCTCCCGCATGGCGATGCTGGGCATCCGCGTCGACGGGGATCCGCGTGTCGCCGCGGAGGCGATCGCGAATATTCCCGAGATCGCATATGTCAACGTGACGCTCGGATCCTTCGACATCCTCGCCGAGGCCATCTGCGAGAGCGATGAGGACCTGCTCGAGCTGATCGCGACGCGGATCCGCACCATCGAGGGCGTCTCGCACACCGAGTGCTTCCTCTACGCGGGGCTCCACAAGGACCTCTACAACTGGGGCACGCGCTGATCCGCTGAGCCTGCCGCTCTCCCGAACCCGGCCGCCCCGCGGCACCCGGGGCGCTGCGTCGCGCCCCGGCGAAAGACCACCCCACCCTCCCGGACAAGGAATCATCATGGGAACGACCGTCTTCGAACGACGGCAGCCGAGCGCCTCGGTCATCGAGCGCTCTCTCGAGAACACCGCGCATGCCGCGTTCTGGCTCGACGACGTCGAGCGCCCCGCCTATCCGGCGCTGTCGGGGCAGGAGCGCGCCGATCTCGCGATCGTCGGCGGCGGGTACGCGGGCCTCTGGACCGCGATCCGCGCCAAGGAGCGCGACCCGCAGCGCAGCGTGGCGCTGCTCGAGGCCAACCGGGTGGGCTGGGCGGCGTCGGGCCGCAACGGCGGGTTCTGCGAGGCGAGCCTCACGCACGGCGAAGAGAACGGCATGAACCGCTGGCCGGACGAGATGGAGCAGCTCGAGCGCCTCGGGCTGGAGAATCTCGACGGCATCCAGGACACGATCGAGCGCTACGGCATGGACGTGGACTGGGAGCGCACCGGCCAGATGGCCGTGGCCGTCGAGCCGCATCAGGTCGAGTGGATGGAGGGCGACGACTTCCTCGACGAGGCGGCCGTGCAGGCCGAGGTCGCCTCCCCGACGTACCTCGCCGGATCCTGGGACCGCACCGGATGCGCGATGGTGCATCCGGCGAAGCTGGCGTTCGAGCTCGCCCGCGTCGCGACCGAGCTCGGCGTGCGGATCTTCGAGCGCACGCGCATCACGGGACTGAGCGGCAAGGGCGCGCAGACCCTGACCGCCGAGAACGGCTCGGTCGTGGCAGACCAGGTCGCGCTCGCCACGAACGTTTTCCCCTCCCTGCTCAAGCGCAACCGCCTCATGACCGTGCCCGTCTACGACTACGCGCTCATGACGGAGCCGCTCACGGCCGAGCAGTATGACGCGATCGGCTGGAAGAACCGCCAGGGCCTCGCCGACAGCGCGAACCAGTTCCACTACTACCGGCTGAGCGCCGACAATCGGATCCTGTTCGGCGGCTACGACGCCGTCTACCACTTCGGCGGCAAGGTGCGCGAGGAGTACGAGGAGCGGCCGGAGAGCTTCCGAAAGCTCGCCTCGCACTTCTTCACTACGTTCCCGCAGCTCGAAGGGCTGCGCTTCACGCACCGCTGGGCCGGTGCGATCGACTCGTGCAGCCGGTTCTGCGCGTTCTTCGGCACCGCGCGCGGCGGCCGGGTCGCGTACGCGACCGGCTTCACCGGCCTCGGCGTCGGAGCCACCCGGTTCGCGGCCGACGTCATGCTCGACGAGCTCGCGGGGCTCACCACCGAGCGCACCCGGCTCGAGATGGTGCGCACGAAGCCCATCCCGTTCCCGCCTGAGCCGGCCGCCTCGATCGGGGTTAACCTCGTGCGCGCCGCGATGAACCAGGCCGATCACAACCGGGGCAGGCGCAACCTGTTCCTGAAGACGCTCGACGCCGTCGGAATGGGGTTCGACTCATGACCGCTCTGCCTGCTGCCGGCACCGCCGTGACCGATCTCGTCCTCGCCCACGAGCCGCTGCCCGCGGAGGAGGTCGTGTCCGGCGCGCCGAGCACCGCGAGCGCCGTGCTCGACGACACCGGCGACCGCGAGATCGGCATCTGGGAGATGACGCCCGGCACCGCGTGCGACACCGAGGTCGACGAGCTCTTCATCGTGCTCTCGGGGCGTGCGACCGTCGTCTTCGAGGATCCCGCGCTGCCGGATCTCGAGATCGGTCCCGGATCCGTCGTGCGACTCGCCGAGGGCATGCGGACGACCTGGATCGTGACCGAGACCCTGCGCAAGGTCTACATCGCCTGAGCGCCGGAGGCCTTCTCGACGGGGGAGCACGGGAATAGAATCAGCGCGGGGACCTCATCCGCGCGCCCGAGCGGCGCGGCGTTGTGCTGGGCCGACGCGGGGATGACAACCCCCTGGGCTGGGGCTCATCATGTTCGAGAAACTCATGGCGACGGCCGTCCTTCCGGTGACGGATCTCGATCGCGCCAAGCGCTGGTGGCACGACGTGCTCGATCGCGACCCGATCTACACGGACGCCGCCGCGGAGAACCTGTTCTACGACGTCGGAGGCGCCGTCGTGCTGGTGTACCGCACCGACTTCGCCGGCACGGCCAAGAACACCGCCCTCAACCTCGTGACGGACGACATCGACCGCGACGTGGCGGAGCTGCGCTCACGAGGGGTCGAGTTCCACGACTACGACTTCCCTGGGCTGAAGACGGTCGACGGCATCGCGGATCTCGGCGGCCTGCGCGGCGCCTGGTTCAGCGACACCGAGGACAACATCATCGCGCTCGGCGAGCCCTCGCCCGAGATGAGGGAGCGCGTGATGGGAGGGGCGCGCGCCGTCGGCTGACACGGGCCACGGGCCACGGGCCACGGGCCACGGGCCACGGGCCACGGGCCACGGGCGGTGGCGGCGGCCCGTCACCGCCCGTGTGCGAGCAGCGCCAGGTGCAGGGCCGAGAGCGTCTCGCCGTCCTCGAGATCGGCGCCGAGCAGATCCGCGATGAGGCCGAGGCGCTGGTAGAACACCGAGCGGGACAGGTGCGAGGCGTTCGCCGCCGCGGTGCGGTTCCCCGGGTGCGCCACCACGGCGCGCAGCACCCGGAGCAGGTCGCCGTCCGTCGCGTCGTCGTGGCGGATGAGCGGCGCGAGCAGGCGTGCGCTGTGCTCCTGGAGCCGGTGGTCGCCGCTGAGCTCGGCGGCGAGGCGCGCGAGGGGCCGGTCCGCCACGCGCAGCACGGAGCCGGGCGCGGCCTGGCGGGCGAGGCGCCGCACGACCGGGATCGCGGCGAGCAGTTCCGCGGTCGTCGCTGCGGGATCGCCGACGGCGCCCGACTCCAGCTCCGCGATGACCGGATCCGGCAGCCGCGCCCCGGCGGGCAGCGACACCAGCAGGATCCGCTCGGATCCGACGTCGGCCGTCAGGGTGCGGACGTCGGCCCGCGTCGCCGGGTCCGCCTGTGCCTGGGACTCCGCGACGATCTGCACAGCCTGCGACGATGCGCGCAGGTTCTCGGCGGAGTCGTGTGCGGATCGTCGCGACCTGTGCGGATCGTCGCGCCCGGAACGGGCCGTGGCCCCTCCCGCGATCGACACGACCGCGTACAGCGCGCGCCCGCGCACCGGGAAGCCGGACGACTCCAGTCGCGCCTCGATGTCGGCGACCGTCACGTACCGCTCGCCGAGCAGCGCGCCGATCAGTCCCTCCGCCCGCAGTCGCGCCCAGGCGCCCTCGCCGTCCGCGAGCCGGGAGAGCGCGAGCGCCGTGGCGGCCTGCTCCAGCACCGTCGCGGGCCCCGCGGGGTGCGGCGGTCCCGGCAGCGCGATCAGCTCACCCCAACGCGTGCCACGGGCGGCGACCGGCACGCGCGTCCACTCCTGCGGCAGGCGGCGCGATCGTCCCGTCCAGCCGTCCAGCACCTCGGCCTCGGCGAGGTCGAACGGGTCGGCGACGACGACCTCGTGCGCGAGGTCCTCCAGCACGACCGGCGCCCGCAGCGCCCGCGCGGTCTCCCGGACGACCACCTCGACCGGCGCACCGCGCAGGCTCAGCCCGGTGAACAGCTCGTGCAGCCGCTGACGCTCCTGCAGCGCCTCGACCTGGCCCGCGATGATGCGGCGGTGCACCTCCTCGGTGACCGCGACGAACTTCACCTCGCGGTCGAGGGTCACGAGAGCGAGGTCCCGCGCGCGGCAGGCGGCGACCAGCGGCGGCGGCACCACGGCGAACCGCGTGCCGAGCTCCAGCACGATGCCGGCGAGGCCCGCATCCGCCAGCTCGTCGACGAGCCGGGCGAGGGCGTCGGCGGCACCGGGCCAGCCGGCGCCCGTCGTGAGCAGCAGCTCCCCGCCGTCGAGCAGGGCAGCCACCCGGTCGCTGTCGGACACGTGCACCCAGCGCACCGGGACGTCGACGGATCCGGCCAGCACCTCGGGGATCCCGGCCTGCAGCGAGGCGACGTCGAGGGCGTCGGCGACCGTCGGGAGTCCGGGGTCGCGATCGCTGGGGAGACGGTCCGGACGATCTGTTCGATCGGCGGCGAAGTTCAGACGATCTGCGGGCACGGATCCATCCTCCCCTTTGCCAGCATGGGAGAGCAAGCCCGCGGACGCGTCCGATCAGAGTGTCCGGATCCGCGTCCTGATCTCATCGAAACCCCCGACCCGAGGAGCATCACGTGACCGTGATCCGCCACTTCATCGACGGCGCCCTGACCGAATCGACGGCGCAGCCCGGCGAGACCGAGCGCACCGGCCCGGTCTACAACCCCGCGACCGGCGAGGCCCACCGCAGCGTCGCGTTCGCGAGCGTCGCGGAGGTCGAGCAGGCCATCGCCGCGGCCAAGGCCGCGCTGCCGGCCTGGCGTGCGACGAGCCTCATCAAGCGCGCCGACGTGTTCTTCCGGCTCCGTCAGATCCTCGCCGAGCGCACGCCCGAGCTCGCCGCGATCGTCACGAGCGAGCACGGCAAGGTGCTCTCCGACGCCGCCGGCGAGGTGTCCCGCGGGATCGAGAACGTCGAGTTCGCCGCCGGACTCGTGCACCTGCTCAAGGGCGAGCGCGCGGAGCAGGTCGCCCGCGGCGTCGACGTGCATTCGGTCAAGCAGCCCGTCGGCGTCGTCGCCTGCATCACGCCCTTCAACTTCCCAGTGATGGTGCCGCTGTGGATGGTCGCCTCGGCGATCGCCTGCGGCAACACGGTCGTGCTGAAGCCGAGCGAGAAGGACCCGTCCGCGGCGATCTGGCTCGCGAAGGCCTTCCAGGAGGCGGGGCTGCCCGACGGCGTGCTCAACGTCGTCAACGGCGACAAGGTCGCGGTCGACACCCTCCTCGACTCGCCGGACGTCAAGGCGGTCAGCTTCGTCGGATCCACCCCGATCGCGAAGTCGATCTACGAGCGCGCCTCGGCGAACGGCAAGCGCGTGCAGGCCCTCGGCGGCGCGAAGAACCACATGGTCGTCATGCCCGACGCCGACATCGACGGCGCCGCGGCCGCCGCGGTCTCCGCCGCCTACGGCTCGGCCGGCGAGCGCTGCATGGCCGTCTCGGTGCTCGTCGCCGTCGGCGAGGTCGCGGATCCGCTGATCGCGTCGATCACCGAGAAGGTGCAGAACCTGCGCATCGGCGACGGCACCGACGCCGCGAGCGAGATGGGCCCGCTCATCACGCGCGAGCACCGCGACCGGGTGGAGTCCTACGTCACGGGCGCCGCGGGCGAGGGCGCCACGGTGCTCATCGACGGCACGAAGCGCATCGCCGCGGGCGAGCGTCTCGACGAGAACGGCTTCTTCACCGGCATCAGTCTCATCGACGGCGTGAAGCCCGGCATGAAGCTCTACGAGGACGAGATCTTCGGCCCGGTGCTCGGCGTCGTCCGTGTCGACAGCTACGCGGAGGCGGTGGAGCTCATCAACGCCCACCAGTTCGGCAACGGCGTCGCGATCTTCACGCGCGACGGCGGCACCGCCCGCCAGTTCGAGTTCGACATCGAGGTCGGCATGGTCGGCGTCAACGTGCCGATCCCGGTCCCGGTGGGGGCGTTCTCGTTCGGCGGCTGGAAGGCCTCGCTGTTCGGCGACTCGCACATCTACGGCCCCGAGTCGATCCACTTCTACACGCGCTCCAAGGTCGTCACCACGCGCTGGCCCGACAACACGCCGGCGCAGGTGGACCTGGGCTTCCCGAGCAACCACTGACGCGGAAAGGATCCGAGCCATGAGCACTCTCACCGACACCGCCCGCTTCACCGACCGGCACGGCGCCGTGCACGCCCTGCCGGCCGCCGAGGCCGAGGCGCAGGTGCGCGCCGACGACCGCGCGCACGTGTTCCACTCCTGGAGCGCCCAGGCGCTCATCGACCCGGTGCCCGTCGCCGCGGGCGAGGGTTCCACGTTCTGGGACTACCAGGGCAACGCCTACCTCGACTTCTCGAGCCAGCTGGTGAACCTGAACCTGGGTCACCAGCAGCCCGATCTCGTCGCCGCGATCCAGCAGCAGGCGGGACGCCTGGCGACGATCCAGCCGTCGATCGCGAACGACGTGCGCGGCGAGCTGGCCCGGCTCATCGCCGAGGTCGCCCCCGAGGGCATGGAGAAGGTGTTCTTCACGAACGGCGGCGCGGACGCGAACGAGTACGCGGTGCGCATGGCGCGCACCGCGACCGGCCGCCGCAAGGTGCTGTCGATGTACCGCAGCTACCACGGCTCCACGGCGACCGCGATCTCGCTGACCGGCGACCCGCGGCGCTGGGCGAACGACTCGGTCGACAACGGCACGGTGCGGTTCTTCGGGCCGTACCTGTACCGCACGGCGTTCCACTCGACGACGCTCGCCGAGGAGTCGCAGCGCGCGCTCGAGCACCTGGAGCAGACGATCCAGCTCGAGGGCCCGAACACGATCGCGGCGATCATCATCGAGACGGTCGTCGGCACGAACGGCGTGCTCGTGCCGCCGCCGGGGTACCTGCAGGGCGTGCGCGACCTGTGCGACCGCTACGGCATCGTCTACATCGCGGACGAGGTCATGGTCGGCTTCGGCCGGCTCGGCGAGTGGTTCGGCATCGACGCGTTCGACGCGAAGCCGGATCTCATCACCTTCGCGAAGGGCGTGAACTCCGGGTACGTGCCGCTCGGCGGCGTCGTGATCTCCGACCGGATCGCGGCGGCGTTCGACAACGTCTCGTTCGCGGGCGGGCTCACCTACTCGGGTCACCCGCTGGCCTGCGCGGCCGGCGTCGCGACCTTCGAGGTGTTCCGCCGCGACGGGATCCTGGAGCACGTGCGCGACCTCGGCGCCCGGATCGTGCAGCCCACGCTCGAGGCCTGGGTCGAGAAGCACCCGAGCGTCGGCGAGGTGCGCGGACAGGGCCTGTTCTGGGCCGTGGAGCTCGTGCGCTCGAAGGAGACCCGCGAGCCCCTCGTGCCGTTCAACGCCGCCGGCGCGGACGCGGCGCCGATGGGCGCGTTCGCCGCGGCCGCGAAGAAGGGCGGCGTCTGGCCGTTCACGCACTTCAACCGCATGCACGTCGCGCCGCCGCTCGTCATCACCGAGGACGAGCTGGTCCGCGGCCTCGCGGTGCTCGACGAGGCCCTCGACGTCGCCGACTCGTACACGGACTGAGTCGCGCGGAGTATCTCCGTTTTGGGGCGCGTTTCACCGTTTTGGGGCGCGCGACGCCGGGTTCTGCCGGCGTGGTGCGCCCCAAAACGGGAGGGCGCGCCCCGAAACCGAGGTACCAGGACCGGGGTCCCGCCGGATCCCTGTCGTCAGACCGCGACGGGATCCGGATCCGCGACGCGATCGACCCGCCAGCCGTCGTCGATGCGGTGCACCGTCGAGACCGACAGGTTCTGGGGGCCGGTGGCGAGGTGCTCGAGGTCGGCGCCGAGGCCGTGCAGCAGGGTCAGGATCGTGATGCCGCTGGTCACCACGAGCACCTCGGATCCGGCACCGGCCACGTCGTGCAGCGCCGCGGTCGCGCGCCGGGCGACGTCCGCAGGGGCCTCGGCGAGCGGATCCTTCGCGGCGAGGGCGTCCAGCGTCGCGATGAACGGGTTGTCGGCCGCGGCGTGCGCCTGCATGAGCCGGAAGAACTTGCGGGCGCGGACGGCTTCGAGTCGTCCGAAGCACAGCTCGCGCCAGCGCGGATCCGGCTGCGCCTGCAGGTCGGATCCGGCCGCGTCGAGCAGCCGCGCCGCGGTCTCGCGGTGCCGGATGCCGTCGCCGGAGAACGCGGCGTCGAACCGGATCCCGGCTGCGGCGAGGTCGAGCCCGCGGGTCGTCGCCTGCTCGCGGCCGAGCGCCGTGAGCGGCGCATCGGACCAGCCCTGCATCCGCTCCGCTTCGTTCAGCATGCTCTGCCCGTGCCGCACCACCCAGATCCGCGTCATGGTTTCAGCCTAGGTCGACCAGCTTCGGGTCGGATCCAGTCGTTTCGGGGCGGATCCGGCCGTTTCGGGGCGGATCCTGCCGCGCTCGGGCGGCGGGACGCGCCCCGAACCCGGGGAACGCGCCCCGGAACGGAGTTGTGTTGTGCGCTGGGTTCGGAGCGGATCCTGCCGTTTTGGGGCGGATCCAGCCGTTTCGGGGCGGATCCTGCCGTGCTCGGGCGGCGGGACGCGCCCCAAACCCGGGGTGCGCGCCCCGAACCGGGGAACGCGCCCCAAACCCGGGGTCGTGTTCCACGGGGCCCCGCCACGCTCAGGCGGGGCCCCGCCAACCACAGGCCGGGCCTCGCTAGGTCCGTTCGCGATCAGAGCGCGGGCCACCAGGCCGGATCCGTCCACAGCCCGAGCTCCTGCTCGAGTGCGGCGCCCACGCGGAACACCGTCGCATCGTCGAAGGTGCGGCCGACGATCTGCGCGCCCGTGGGCACGCCGTTCGGGGCGATGCCGGACGGCACCGCTAGCACGGGCACCCGCCCGATCACGTTGAACGGCAGGGTCATGAGCTGCGCGAACACTGCGTCGCTGTCCGTGCACGGCTCCTCGGCGTCGAGGCCGGTGGTCGCGATCGTGGGGCAGACGAGCGCGTCGAAGCGCTGCATGAGCTCCCCAAACGGCCGGTAGAACGCGGACTCCGCTTCGAGCCCTGCCACATAGTCGCCCCCGTTCGCCGCGGCCTCCGCGAATGCGCGGGTGTAGGGCATGAGCTGCGCCGTCCGCTGCGGATCTCCGGCCGCTATGCCCTCGATGAACGGTCCCATGACGGCGCCGAAGTGCGGCCAGCTCGTCTCCAGCACTCGCTTCGGACCCCAGGGCAGCTCGACCTGCTCCACCTCGGCGCCGGCGGCGCGCAGGGCCACGACCACTCCCAGGGTGTTCTCGACGACCACCGGATCCACGTCGTACCCGCCGAGGTCGAGGCACACCGCGATCTGCATCCCCGCGAGCGAGGACACCGCGCCCGACACCGCGACGACCTCCCGGAGCGAGGCCGCGTCTCCCGCCCACGGTCCCGAGATGACGTTCTGCAGCAGCGCCACGTCGGCGACGCTGCGGCCCATCGGGCCGTCGGCGCAGTAGGTGTCGGAGTTGAACGGAGCGAGGCCGGGGACGCGGGCGAACGGCGGCTTGAACCCGACGACGCCGCAGAACGACGACGGGATCCGGATGGATCCGCCGATGTCGGAACCGGTCGCGAGGATCGTGGATCCGGCCGCGAGCACGGCGCCGGAGCCGCCCGAGGATCCGCCCGGCGTGAACGCCGTGTTCCACGGGTTCCGCGTCACGCCCCACAATGCGGAGTGGGTGACCGGGGCGCAGCAGTACTCGGGTGTCGTCGTGCGGCCGTGCACCACCGCCCCCGCGGCCTGGATCCGGTCCACGATCGGGTGCGTCTCGTCCGCGATGTGCCCGCGCTCGAGCAGGCTGCCCTCCTCCGCGGTGCGGCCCGCGATCGGCTGCTCCTCCTTGAGCATGAGCGGGATGCCTTCAAGCGCGCCCGTGGCCTCGCCGCGGGCGAAGCGCCGCTCGGAGGCCTCCGCCGCGATGCGCGACTCGTCGAGCCACTGCTCCGTGACCGCGTTGATCACGGGTTCCGTGGCCGCGGTGCGTGCGACGGCCGCGTCGAGCAGCTCGACCGGCGAGAGTTCGCGGCGGCGGAAGCGCGCGGCGGCGTCGGTGGCGGTGATGTGGTGCAGTTCCATGGATCTCCTTTGTCCGGGGGGTGGCGGTGCTTGGCCGTGGGGGCGGTGTTGACCGTGTCCCACTTCTGGTCTTGGAATGCGCTTCCTGAGTGCCGAAAGTGGGACATCGTCAGGCCGGAAGTGGGACACGGGCGGGCTAGAAGTGGGACATGGTCAGCCCGCCCGCCCGCCCGCCCGGCCCTGCCGGCAGGCTCAGCCCGGCCCGCCGCGGGCCCGCCCGCCCGGCCCGCCCGGCCCGCCGGGCAGGCTCAGACCGGCCCGCCCGCCCGCCCGCCCGCCCGCTCAGACAGGTACCGGCACCGAATCGAGCAGCAGGCGGGTGTACTCGTGCTGCGGATTCGTGAGGATCTCGGTCGTCGCCCCGCGCTCCACGATCTCGCCCCGGCGCATCACGAGGGTCTGCTCGCAGACGCGGCGGACCACGGCGAGATCGTGGCTGATGAACAGCAGGGTCAGGCCCTGGCGGCGCCGGATGTCTGCGACCAGGTCCAGCACCTGCGCCTGCACCGAGACGTCCAGGGCGCTGGTCGCCTCGTCCATCACGAGGAGGTCGGGCTCGATCGCGAGCGCGCGGGCGATCGCGACGCGCTGCCGCTGCCCGCCGGAGAGCGTCTTCGGTCGCGCCGCCGCGTGCTCGTCGCCGAGCCCGACGGCGGTCAGCAGCTCGAGAGCGCGCGCGGCCGCGGCGGCCTTGTCGAGGCCGGCGTGCAGTCGCAGCACGTCAGCGACGGCTCGACCGGCGGGGATGCGCGGATCCAGGGACAGGTACGGATCCTGGAACACCATCTGCACGCTCTTGGCGCGGGCGAGGCGCTCTTCGCGCCCCTTCGGCACGCTGCCGGCATCGCGGCCGCCGATCCGGATGGTGCCGGTGTCGGCCTGCTCGAGTCCGACGACCATGCGGGCGAGCGTGGACTTGCCGGATCCGGACTCGCCCACGACCGCGAGCGCCCCGCCGGCCGGGATCCGCAGTGTCGCGTCGGCCACCGCGCGCACCTCGCCGCGCCCGCGCACCCGGTAGGTCTTCGAGACTCCCGCGACTTCGACGCCTCGCGGGTCCTCCCCGTCCCGCGCCTCCCGCCCTGACCGCGAGACTCCATCTCCGCGACGAGACTGCGCTTCCCAACCGCTGTCTCGTCGCCCAGTTGCAGTCTCGCGGTCAGGGAGGGCTCGATCCGGGCCGGAGCCGGCCGGGCCGGAGCCGGCCCCAGCGGAGCCAGCCCCGCCGGACCCCGCCCCGTCGTCCGTCAGGCGGGGGGTCGCGGCGACGAGGCGGCGGGTGTACTCGGCCTGCGGGGCGCGCAGGACCTCCAGGGCCGGGCCCTCCTCGACCACGGCGCCGTCCTTCATGACGACGAGGCGGTCGCACAGGGATCCGGCGAGGTTGAGGTCGTGCGTGATGAACAGCATGCCCATGCCGCGCTCGGCGCAGAGCTCGCGCAGCACCTGCACGATCTCGGCCTGCGTGGTCACGTCGAGCGCCGTGGTGGGCTCGTCGCACACGAGCAGGCGGGGCGAGGTCGTCAGCGCGCCCGCGATCATGACGCGCTGCAGCATGCCGCCGCTCAGTTCGTGCGGGTGCTGGCCGAGGTGCTCGGCGGGGGAGGGGAGGCGCACGTCCGCGAGCAGCTCGGCGGCGCGGGCTCTCGCCCGCGACCGGCTCCACCCCTCATTCAGCCGCAGCGCCTCGGTGAGGTGATCGCCGATCGTGCGCATCGGGTTGATGCCGGCCCTCGGATCCTGGAACACCATCGCGGCGTCGGCGCGACGGATGCTCCGCAGCGACGCGGGGGAGAGCGGCGAGCGGCCGTCGACCGAGACGGATCCGCCGATCTCCGCGCGGTCGGGGGTGAGCCCGAGCACGGTGCGCGCGGTGAGCGACTTGCCGGATCCGGATTCGCCGACGAGGCCCACGGTCTCGCCGGGCGCGACCGAGAGCGTGATCCCGTGCAGCAGGCGCGTGCCGTCGGCGAGGTCGAGCGTGAGCTCGCGGATGTCGAGCAGAGCGGTCGCGGACGACGGCGCCGAGGTGTCGAGAAGTGCGGATCCGGTCATGCGGGGATCTCCCCTCCGATGCGGTCGGAGAGGTCCTCGCCGACGATGTTGACGGCGACGACCACGAGCACCACCACGATGGCGGGCGCGATCGCCGGGAGGAACTGCCCTGCGGCGATGCCGGCCTGGGCCTCGTTGATCATGGCGCCCCAGTCCGCGGTGGGCGCCTGCACCCCGAGTCCGAGGAACGACAGGCCCGCGAGCTCGGCGAGCACGTAGCCGAAGTTCAGCGTCGACTGCGCGCCCACGATCGGCGCGACGTTCGGCAGCACCCTGCGCTGCGCGATCCACGCGCCGCCGAAGCCCTGCACGCGGTACGCCGCGACGTACGGGCGGGTGCGCTCTGCCGCCACGAGCGAGCGGGTGAGCCGCGCCACGAACGGCGCGTACGAGATGCTCATCGCGATCACCGGCGCGATCAGGCCCTTGCCGAACAGCGCGACGGCCATCATCGCGATCAGCAGCGACGGGAACGCGAACAGCACGTCGAAGATGCGACCCAGCACGGCATCGACCCAGCCTCCGCGCCAGCCGGCGATCAGGCCCAGCAGGATTCCGAGGACGGTCGAGAACACCACGACGAGCAGCGGGCCGAGCAGGGCCGTGCGTCCGCCCCAGATGATCCGGCTCAGCAGATCCCGGCCCAGCGAGTCGGTGCCGAGCAGGTGCGCGGCGGACGGAGGGGCGTAGAACGCGGTGAAGTCCACCGCGTCGGGATCGTACGGTGAGACCCAGGGGGCGAGGATCGCGGCGAGCGTCACGATCGCGAGCACCACGATGCTCGTGATCACGATGCCGCGTCCGCGCATCTTCTTCGGCATGCGCAGCACGCGCACGGCGAGGGTGGGGGCTGAGGAGGTCATCGTGCTCCTGCTCCGGCAGCGGACCGGGGGTCGATCCAGGGTTCGAGGATGTCGATGATCGCGTTCACCACGACGAAGGCGGTGACCACGAGCAGGACGATCGCCTGCACGACGGGGAAGTCCAGGCGGTCGACGGAGCCGACCAGGAGGGATCCGATCCCGGAGAGCCCGAAGGCCTGCTCCACGATCGAGCTCGCGACGATGAGCCCCGCCACGAGCGGACCGGAGACGGTGAGGATCGGGCCGAGCGCGTTGCGCAGCACGTGCCGGCGCACCACCGCGATCCGCGTGACGCCGCGCGAGGTGGCGACCTCGACGTGCTCGCGGTTCAGCTGGTCGACCATCGCCGACCGGGTGACCTTGCCCACCAGGACGATGAAGACGATCGCGAGCGCGATCGACGGCAGCACGAGGTGGAAGGCCA
Source organism: Microbacterium sp. NPDC089698 (assembly GCF_044749045.1). NCBI lineage: Bacteria > Bacillati > Actinomycetota > Actinomycetes > Micrococcales > Microbacteriaceae > Microbacterium > Microbacterium sp. NPDC089698. The sequence continues at coordinate 305,236 of NZ_JBIVHE010000002.1, read as the reverse complement.
TGTCCCAGAACCCGGATCCGGACCCGAAGGAGGGGAACCAGCCGAGCTGCACCGAGAACACCGCGATGAGCACGATGGATCCGACGAAGGACGGGATCGCGCCGAGCACGGTGAGGCCGATGAGGATGCCGCGATCCGATGCGCGCCCCTTGTTCAGAGCGGCGACCGCGCCGCCGGCGAGGCCGACGACCGCGATGATCGCCCCGGCCATCACGACGAGCATGAGCGTGACCGGGAGGCGGTCGCCGAGCACCGCCGTGACGTCCTGGCGGAACTGCAGCGAGCGTCCGAAGTCGCCGTGCAGGACGCCCCCGATCCAGCGCAGGTACTGCTGCCAGGGCGGCAGGTCGAGCCCGTACTGGGCGGTGACCTCGACGATCGCCTCCGGCGAGGGCTTGCGTCCGCGCAGGAGGAACCGGATCGGATCTCCCGGGACGAGGAACCGGGAGAAGAAGACGAGGAGCGAGGCGAGGAAGAGGGTGAGCAGGAGCCCGCCCAGCTTCCCCGCGACGCGACGAACGGTGCTCATCGGATCCGTGCTGTCCTTGTCTCGGCGCCGTGCTCGGCCTGTGCCGGGCGCGTCATCGCTTGCCGATCTGGGCGGCCCAGGGGTAGTACAGGAAGGCCATCGACGGCTGCAGCCCGGTGATGCGCTTGCCGAGGAACAGCGGCAGCGGACCCGCGGCGAGCGGCAGCCAGGGCAGCTCCTCGTTCGCGATCTGCTGCGCCTTCGCGGTGAGCGCGCTGCGCTCCGCCGGATCGAACGTGCCGACCGCCTTGTTCACGGTGTCGTCGAATTCCTTGTCGCTCCAGCCGCCGTAGTTGCTGAAGTCGCCGGTGCGCAGCACGCCGTACATCTCGAGGGCGTCGGGGCTGGAGAGGTACCAGACCGTGTAGAAGAGGTCCACGCCCTCTCGTGCGGTCGGGTCGCTGAACAGCGCGGTGTACTGGGCGGGCGTCACGGTCTTGATGGTCAGCTTCAGGCCGATCGACTGCGCGGCGGCCATGGTGGCCTGCGACACCACGGAGAAGTCGTTGCCGATCGGCGCGGTCACGTAGACGAGCTCCTTGCCCGTGGCGCCGGCCTCCTCGACGAGCTTCTTCGCCTTCGCGACGTCCTGCTGGTAGTGCGTGACGTCGTCGAACGCGGTCTTCTTCGCGGTGTCGGACGCGGATCCCCACACGAGCTTCGTGGTGAGCACGTCGCTGACCTCGCCGATGTTCTGCGAGGCGGCCTTGAGGATGCCCTTGCGATCGAGCGCCAGCATCAGCGCCTGGCGCACGCGCTTGTCGCCGAGCGGGCCGTTCATGTTGCTCACGACGAGGTTGCTCGTGGCGCTCGACGGCGCGTACAGGACGTCGCCCTTGCCGGAGGCCTGCAGCTGCGACGCGGCCTCGAGCGGGATCATCCAGGATCCGTCGACGCTGCCCGACTTCAGTGCGTTCACGCGCGCCGTGGCGTCCGGGATGATCGCGAACGTCATCTTCGCGGACTTGGCGCGCAGGTCCTTGTCCCAGTAGCCGTCGTAGCGGGTCAGGGTGAGCGACTCCCCCGACTTCCACTGCTGGAGCTGGAACGGGCCGGTGCAGTTCACGCCGCCGGTCGAGTTGCCGTAGTCCTTGCCCTTCGCGGCGAGCGTGGCGGCCGACTCGATGACACCGGCGGATCCGCCCATGCCGAGGTTGAACTGCGAGTCCGGGATCTTCGTCTTGACGGTGACCTCCATCGGCCCGGTCTGCGTGATCGAGTCGACGTTCTGATAGACGGAGAACCACGCGGATCCGACCGAGGGATCCATGATCCGCTGCATCGAGGCGACCGCGTCGGCGGCGGTCAGCGGGGTCCCGTCGTGGAACGTGACGCCGTCGCGGAGCTCGTACACCCAGGTGAGCGGGTCGGGGTTGGAGAAGGACTTGGCGAGCCCTGGGCTCAGCGAGTAGTCGGGATTCAGTCGCAGCAGCGACTCGCAGACGTTCGCGAGAACCTGGTTGTCGGGGTAGTCGAACGCGTAGGCGTAGTCGAGCGTCGCGGGCTCGGCGTACAGCGCGAAGGAGTAGGAGTCGAGGTCGCCGGTGGCGGCGGCGGTGGTGGTGGTCAGCTTCCAGTCGGACCCGGCGGATCCGCTGGAGGTGCCGCTCGCGCTGCCGGAGCAGGCGGTCAGTGACGTCGCGGCGATCAGGACTGCGGCCGCCACCGCGACCGCGGAACGGCGACGCGCGTGGGCGCGGGAGAGACGGGTTCGGGTCATGACAGCTCTCCTTCGAGCTCGGTGCGGGTGGTGTCATCTGTGGAAGTGGCGTAAAGGCGACGTCCGTCGATCCAGGTCTGCACGACCCGGCTGCGGAAGATCTCCTCGGCGGGGAGGTCGAAGGGCGACGGGTCGAGCACCACGAGGTCGGCGCGGAAGCCCGGGGCGATGCTGCCGGTGTCGTGATCGCGGTGGTTCACGTAGGCGGAGCCGGAGGTGTACGCGGCCATCGCGGTCTCCAGGTCGAGGCGCTGGTGCGCGCCCGCGAGGGGCTCCCGGTCGGATCCCGGGGTCGTGCGGTTGACGGCGATGTGGATCGCGTCGACCGGGGAGGCGCTCGAGACCGGCCAGTCGCTGCCGGCCGCGAGACGGACCCCCGCGCGCACGAAGTCGCCGAACGGATACTGCCGCGCCTCCTGGCCGTCCTGAAGGAACGGCAGGGTCAGCTCGTCGAGCTGGTCCTCGTGCGTGGCCCACAGGGCCTGGAGGTTCGCGATCGCGCCGAGCTCGGCGAAGCGCGGCACGTCCTCCTCCGCCACGATCTGCAGGTGCGCGAGGTGGTGGCGGCCATCGGTGGGGCCGTTCGCGTCGCGGGCGTCCTGCAGCGCGTCGAGCGCCTCGCGCACGGCGCGGTCGCCGAGGGCGTGCATGTGCACCTGCTGGCCCGCGGCGTCGAGCGCGGTGACGTATTCGCGCAGGCGCTCCGGGTCGATGAAGCTCAGCCCGTGGTTGTGCGTATCGTGACCGTGCGCATCGCGGTAGGGCGTGAGCATGGCGGCCGTGTGGTTCTCCGCCACGCCGTCGACCATGATCTTCGTGGTGCCGAGCTCGAGGCGCTCGGGGGATCCGAGCGCGGCGATGCGGTGGCGCTGCGCCACCATGCGCTCGACCTGCTCGATGCCGCCGTCGCGCTCCCACCACTGCGCACCCGTGACGTGCACCGCGAGCGCCCCCTCGGCGAGGGCCTGCTCGTAGGCGGTGAGCGGATCCGGGACGCCGATCGCGCTGGATCCGACCATCGCGTCCTGCCAGCCGGTGATGCCGAGCGCGATGAGCTCCTCCTGGGCGCGCAGCAGTCCGCGATAGCGCAGGTCCTCGTCGGTCACGGGGCGCACGGTGTTGAACAGCTCACCGGCGCCCTCGTGGAAGGTGCCGGCGGGGTAGCCGTCGGCCTCCCGGATGATCACGCCGTCCGCGGGATCGACGGTCTCGCCCGTGATGCCGGCCCGCTCGATCGCGGGTGTCGAGACCCAGACGCTGTGGTGGTCGCGGCTGGCCAGCAGGACGGGTCGTCCCGGGGCGGCGGCGTCGAGCAGGTCGCGGGTCGGGTTGCCGCCGGGGAAGCAGTCCATCGACCACCCGCCGCCGAGGATCCACTCCTCGTCGGGGTTCGCGTCGGCGTAGGCGCGCACGGCGGCGACCGCCTCCTCCGCGGTCTCGGTGCCGGTGAGGTCGCACTGCAGCAGCTCGACACCGCCGCCGACCGCGTGGATGTGGGCATCCTGGAAGCCCGGGCTCAGCAGGGCGCCGCGCAGGTCGATGAGCTCGACGGAATCGGCGGGCTCGGCGCCGAGGAATGCGGCCAGCTCGGACTCCGGCACGATCCGGTCGATGCGCTCATCGCGCACGATGACGGCCTGGCCGAGCAGGGGGGATCCGGATCCGGTGAACACCGATCCGCCGTGGAAGACGCGCGTCGTCATCATCCGCCTTTCGTCGTTGAAGCAGGCCGAACGGCCGCAGGATGGGATAACGCTAGCCAGCGTCAAGAGTGATGTCAACAGTGTTGACTGAACCGATGACAGCGCGTTGCGCGCATGGCACGATAGAGGCAGGAGGGGATATGCCACCGAAGAGGGCCCGTCGCGGCGGGGACATCGACGAGGCGCTGCCGATGCGCGCGCGACTGGATGCGGGCGTGATCGTGTCCGCGGGGCTGGAGCTGGCGGCCTCGGGCGCGGCGTCGATCTCGGTGCGCGAGCTCGGCACCCGGCTCGGCGCGGATCCGACCGCGATCTACCGGCACTTCCGCAGCAAGGACGACCTCATGCGGGCGCTGCTGGACGACATCACGCTGCGCGCCGTCCTGAGCGTCGACCTGCCCGTCGAGGACTGGCGGGGGCGCCTGCGCGCCCTGGCGGGCGCCACGCTCGACCTGTACTCGCAGTACCCGGCTGTGGGTGCGGAGGCGACGACGCTCACGACGCACGGTCCCGGCGAGCTCGGTGCGATCGAGCTCATGCTCGAGGCGTTCACGACCGCGGGTCTCGACGAGGCCGATATCGTCCGGCACTACGCGCTGATGGCTTCGCATGTGCTGTCGACCGCGGCGGGCATCGCGCGCGCCAGGGCCGACCGCGGCGACGGTGATCTCGACGGGCCCTGGTTCGACGAGCCGCCGCTCGCGGATCCGCGCAGCCACCCCCGCATCGCGGCGCACACGGTCGCGCTCGCCTCGCTGCGCGACCGCGACCTGTTCTTCCTCGGGGTCGACCTCGTCCTGGAGTCCGCGGAGCGCGCCGCCCGCTGATCGCCTGTCCTGCTTCCGAGAGTTGCGCTTCGGGCTTGCATCCGATCTGGTTTTGTGACAAAACTAATTCCCGACGGCGAGGACGCCGGGGACAGGAGCAGGTCGATGCGGATCGGAATCATCGGCGCGGGGATCGGCGGGCTCGCCACCGCGCTCAGCCTGGAGGCCGCGGGCTTCCGGGACATCACGGTGCACGAGCGGACGGACGCCATCCGTGGCCTCGGCGTCGGGCTCAACCTGCTCCCGCACGCGATCCGCGAGCTCACCGAGCTCGGCCTGCGCGACCGCGTCGAGGCGCTCGGCGTCGCTCCGGAGACCCTCGTCTACATGAATCGCTTCGGCCAGCACATCTGGAGCGAACCGCGCGGACTCGCCGCGGGCTACCGCTGGCCGCAGCTCTCCGTGCACCGCGGCCGGCTGCAGCTCGCCCTGCGCGACGCGGTCGTCGAGCGCCTCGGCGACGTGATCCGGCTCGGTCATCGCCTCGTGGATGTGCAGGGAGAGGACGACGGATCCGAGACGGTCCGGTTCGCGACCGGCGACGGCGAGACCACCGCGGCCTACGACCTCGTGATCGGGGCGGACGGGATCCATTCCGCCCTGAGGGCGCTGCGCTATCCCGCCGAGGGAGCCCCGCCGTGGAGCGGGCTCACGCTCTGGCGCGGGGTGGCCGAGGCACCCGTGCTCGTCGACGGGCGCACCATGATCATGGCGGGCGACGGCGAGCAGAAGTTCGTCGCGTACCCGCTCGGTGCGCCGGAGGGCGGGCGTCAGAGGCTGAACTTCATCGCGGAGAAGCGCGGGACCGGCCCCTTCGAGAGCCTCAAGGATCGTGCGGACTGGAACCGCGCCGTGGATCCGGGTCCGATCGCGGAGCTCTTCGCGGACTGGAGGTTCGACGGCCTGGACGTACCCGGGATCATCGCGAACGCGGAGGAGATCCTGGAGTACCCGATGGTCGACCGCGATGCGCTGCCGCAGTGGACGTTCGGGCGCACCACGCTCGTCGGCGACGCCGCGCACGCGATGTACCCGAACGGCTCGAACGGCGGATCCCAGGCCATCCTCGACGCGCGCACCCTCGCCTTCCACCTCGGCACGGCGGTGCGGGCGGGTGCCTCCGGTGGCGCGGGCGACCCGGCCCAGGGCGCGGCGATCGACGCGGCGCTCGCGGCCTACGAGGAGGCGCGCCGTCCTGCGATGACCGCGCTGCTGGCAGGAACCAGGGCGACCGGTCCGGAACGGGTCATGCTGCTCGCGGCCGAGCGCGCGCCGCAGGGCTTCGCGCGCATCGACGACGTCATCCCGCGGAGCGAGCGCGAGGAGATCGCGAACGCCTACAAGCGCGCCGCGGGTTTCGCGCCGTCGATCCTCAACGAGCGCGCCTCGCTCAGCGTGGGGGATCCGGCATGAGCGGCCGAGCCGCGGCCGGATCCCCGCCGGCTGCCGACCCCGCGGGCGACGCCGAGAGCCGCCTCGCCGCGGTCATCTCGCCGCTGCGGCGCACCCTGCTGGCCGCGGCGCGCGAGCGCGGCGATCTCCCCGACATCCCCGACGCGCAGATCGAGGTCGTGCGTGCGCTGCTGCCGTCCTCGGGCGGTGCGGAGCGCGGTCCCGCCGAACTCGCGGAGGCGCTGCATCTCAACCGGTCCACGGTCAGCAACCTGCTCGGTGCGATGGAGGCCGACGGCCTCGTCGAGCGGCGCAGGGCCGAAGGGGACGGCCGCCGCGTCGTCGTGGTCCTGTCGACGCGTGCGCTCGACCTCTTCGGCCGGTTCGATCAAGCCGCGGGCGAGCTTCTGCGGGACGCGCTGGCGGCCCTGGATCCGGGCGATCGCGCGGCCGTGGCCGCGGCGGTCCCGGCCCTGGAGAGGCTCACGGAGGCCTTGAGAGGGGGAGCGCGATGAGCGACCTGTTCGCGGAGCTTCCGGAGCCCCGGCTCGAGCCGGCGCTCGAGGTCACCGTGCAGGTCGGCCCGCCTCGCGATCACGGGGTCACCTCCGCCGGCCATCGGCGCGTGATCCCGATTCTCGGCGGTCGGATCACCGGGGCCCTCGATGCCGAGATCCTCGCCGGTGGATCCGACCGGCAGCTCATCGGGCCCGACGGCACGATAGGCATCGACGCCGAGTACTCGGCCCTCGCCGCCGCGGGGCCCCTGCTGATCCGTACGCGCGGGGTGCGCAGCGGGTCGGCCGAGATCCTCGCTCGGCTGGGGCGTGGCGAGTCGGTGGATCCCGGCGCGTATTACTTCCGGACGACGTTCGAGGTCGAGGCGGCGGCTCCCGAGTTCGCGGAGCTGCAGCGCACGCTCTTCGTCGCGGTCTGCCGCCGGGACGGATCCGAGGTCCGCTACCGGGTGCACCGGATCGGCTGAGAGGCCGTCGTCTGAGAGCCCCGTCGTCTGTCGTCAGGCGTCTGTCGCCTGTCTCAGGCGGGGAGGAGCTCGCCCACGAGCTGCTGGATCCGCCGGCGGATCTCGTCGCGGATCGGCCGCACGGCCTCGATGCCCTGGCCTGCCGGATCGTCGAGCGTCCAGTCCTCGTAGCGCTTGCCGGGGAAGAACGGGCACGCGTCACCGCAGCCCATCGTGATGACGACGTCGGAGTCCTGCACCGCCTCGGTGGTGAGGATCTTGGGCTGCTCCGTCGCGATGTCGATGCCGAGCTCGGCCATCGCGGCGACGGCGACGGGGTTGATCTGCCCGGCGGGGAGGGATCCGGCGGAGCGGACCTCGATGCGATCGCCCGCGATCTCGCGCAGGAAGCCCGCGGCCATCTGGGATCGGCCCGCGTTGTGCACGCAGACGAACAGCACGGCGGGGGCGGCTTCGGCCGACATGCGTCTCTCCTCGTCTCGGGGTCTCGGGGTCTCCGGGTCTCCGGGTCTCCGGGTCTCCGGGTCTCCGGGTCTCCGGGCTTCAGCCTACGGCGACTGGGCGAGTGCCGATCTGCGGGAACGTGGCAGCGCGCCAGACGGACCTGCTCGCTTCCGCCGCGAGCGGGGAACCCGGCGCCGGCGGTCTCCCCGTCAGAATGCGGGGGTTTCGGGGTCGGGTTCCGGGGGTGGGTCGGGGTCTTCGACGGTGAAGGTGACGGGTGTGGGTGGCCGGTCGGTGTAGGTGGCGCCGGTGGGGCTGGTCCATTCGAGGATGCCGGCGCCGCGTTGTGTCACTGTCCAGGGGGTTTGGTGTTTGAGGACGTGGTGGCGTCGGCAGAGCCCGCCGAGGTTTCCTTCGTCGGTGGACCCGCCGTGGGCGGCGTCGATGGTGTGGTCGAGATCCTGCGCGGCGGGTGGGAGTCCGCAGGTCGGGAACCGGCACCGGGAGTCCCGGGCGTGCAGCAGGCGGCGGAGGTCGGTGTTGGGTCGGTACCGGTCGACGGCGAGGATCGCCCCGGTCACCGGGCGGGTGAGGACCCGTTCCCAGGCGGTGGCGTTCCCGGCGAGGGTGCGCGCGGTATTGGTGTCGATGGGCTGCCCGCCTGCGAGTTCTCCGGGCTGCTCGGTGCGGACGCCGAACCGGGAAGCGGATCCGACCCGTGCCGCGCGTCCACCGGCACCAGCGGCGGCAGTGTCGACGACCGGTGCGCCCGAGGTGTCGGTGTCGGCCGTGCCAGTGGTGTCCGAGGCATCGGCGGTGGCTGAAGTGCCGGCGTCGGCCGCGTCCGCGTCGTTGGTGCTGCCCGTGGCGTCGGTGTTGCCCGCAGTGTCCGTGGAGAGGAGGGTGAGCACGGGAACCGTGACTTCCACCCGCGCCTGGATCGCGGACAGCAGCCCGGCGGTGGTGTCGTGCCCGGACGCGGCTCCGGTGAGGAGGGTGTCCGCGCAGAGGTCCGCGCGCAGCTGATCCATGGTCCGGTCGTCACCGGGGTCGCCGAGCCCACGCGGATCCGGCGCGACCCCACCGGCCGCATCCTTCGCGGCCTGCACGTTCGCGACGCTCACCGCGCGCGCCTGCTGGGTGAGCCGGTCGTAGATCCCGTCCACGATCGCGGCGGAGTGGATCACCCCTAGGGCCTTCTGCCCATCGCCGAGGTCTTCCCGCCACACCCGCCGGTCCTGCTGCGCGTCCCGGTGACGGTCCGTGAGACTCCGCGGAGCCAACCGTTCCGCGACGCGCTCCACGATCCGCCGGGCCCGGTGCGGTGTCTCGCCCTCCGAAGCGGCGACCGCGATCTGCTCGAACTCGGCACGCACCGTCTCATCGAGACGCGCACCGGCGTCCTGGATCACCCGCACATGCGCGGCGTTGATCCGCGCCTCCCCGAACGCGCGCGTCACCTCCGGGAACCGGGCCATCAGATCCGCCGCCCGCGCCATCCGCGCCTGCACCACCCGATCCGACATGTGCAGCACCCCGGCCAGCTCCGCCGCGACCGACCTCGTCGCGAGATCCACCGACTCCCCCCGCACCGGCCCTGCACCCGCGTCCCGGGCGTCCCGGGTGGCGATCTCCCCCGCCACGCGCTGCGCGGCCCCGAGCTGCGCGTCCCGCAACGCCTGGAACCGGATGATCGTCGCCTCCGCCGCGGCCACACCCTCCCTCAACAGGCGCAGCACCGCGACCGGATCCACCGGATCGACCCCGGGATCCACCACCGCACCCACCGTGTTCCTCATACCTCAAGTCAACACGGGACCACCGACATTCCCACCCCGAAAACCACCCCCTCACCAGGCGAAACATCACAAACACATCACAGCTTGGACGTGCGGAGGGGCGTCGACAAACGAGGCAACAGACCAGCGCCGGTGCGCCGGTCAGAGGAGGCGGCAGATCAGGCGCCGGCGCCGATCACACGCGGGCGTCCTGCCGCGGGATCCACACCTGCTTGATGATGATGAGGATCGACGCGGTCACCGGGACGGCGATGAGCGCGCCGAGCAGGCCGAGCAGCGTGCCGCCGACGAGGGCGCCGATCACGACGAGGGATCCGGGGATGGAGATCGCACGGTTCATCACGCGCGGGGTGATGACGTATGCCTCCACCTGCATGTAGACGAGGTAGATGAGCGCGAAGATCAGCGCCATCAGGGGCGAGCTGAACAGGGCGATGCCGGTGCCGATGATCCAGAACAGGATCGGACCGACGAGCGGGATCATGGTGATGAGGAAGGCCACCGTCGCCATCAGGGGCGGGAATGGAAGTCCGAGCACGAGGTAGAGCACGAAGACGAGGGCCGCGTTGATGAGCGCGAGCACGACCATGCCCATCACGTAGCCGCCGACGGAGTCGGTGATCTGGGTGGTGATCCGAGAGACGTTCTTGCGGTCGCGTGCGGGCGCGAGCTGCAGCAGACCGCTCTTCATCGACGGGAGCGTGGCGAGGAAGTACAGTGTGAGGACGATGACGATGAGGCCGCCGGAGATGCCGGTCGCGATCGCCGCACCGACCTGCAGCGCCGCGTTGCCGACCTGCAGGGCGCCGCCGCCGAGCTGCATGAGCTTGTTCGGGTCGCTGAGGAACTTCTGCACCTCGCCCATGAGGTCGCTCACGCCGCCGCCGAACTGCCCCTGGATCCAGCGGTACAGATCGCTGTGCAGGAACTCCTGGATCGTCGCGGGGATGGACTTGACGAACTCCGCGATCTGCGTGACCACGACGGGGACGATCGCCAGGATGACGAGCACGAGCGCGATCGCGAACCCGACGATCACGATCACGACCGACCAGGCGCGCGAGGCGCCGCGCCGCTCCAGCCACCGGACGGCCGGGTCGAGGCCGAGCGCGGCGAAAAGCGCGAACGCGATGTAGATGAGCACGGTGGACAGGCTCGTCAGGGCGAGCCCGAGGAGGATCGCGGCGAGACCGCCCAGGGTGACGAGGAAGCCGAACGCGAACGGACGGTCGATCCGGGTCCAGAACGAGGCGCGCGGCGTGCCCGGCTCCGCGACCGGCCGGGGCCTGTAGCCGCCCTCGGCGTCGTCGTCGGCCGCGATGGTGTCGGCCTGGGCCGTCGTGGCAGCGCGTTCGGCGTCCTCGGCCTCTGCGACTGCGCTGTTGTCGAGCCCGGAGTCGTCGCTGGTCATGGCTTCACTTTAGGGGAGGGGCGCGCGCCACCGGGGGTGCCGATCCCGCGCTTCCGAGGATCCCGGACGCGTCACGGCGGATCCGTCCGGGGGCGGGACGAGCTATCGTCGGAGGGATCGCACGTCCGCCGCCCGGTGAGGAGCCCCGATGTCCGCCCCCGATCCCCGCACCGAACTCCTGCGACTGCGCGCCAGCATCGACAACATCGACGCCGCGCTCATCTTCATGCTGGCCGAGCGGTTCCGCTGCACGCAGCAGGTCGGGGTGCTCAAGGCCGAGCACGACATGCCCGCCTCGGATCCCGGCCGCGAGGAGCAGCAGGTCGCGCGCCTGCGAGCCCTCGCCGAGGAGGCCCACCTGGATCCGGAGTTCGCCGAGAAGTGGTTCAACTTCGTGGTCGCCGAGGTCATCCGGCACCACACTGAGGCCGCCGAGTCGCGCTGACCCGGCGGCCCCACCGGCGGGTCAGCCCGCGTAGCTCGTGTCGTTGACGGACAGCACGGTCCAGGATCCGCGCGCGTAGCGGAGCTTGTTGACCGCGCCGTTCTCCATGGCGCCGTCCACCGTCGCGCCGAGGGACTCCAGCAGGCACGTGATCGACATCCCGCTCGAGACGGCGAGGATGCTGCCGCCGTTCCGCATCGGCAGCGTGCGATCGGTCGCGGCCGCGGTGAGCGCATCCTTCATGCGTGCGGCGACCTGGGCCCAGGTCTCCGCGGCGAGGGACTTGTCGGGGTTGCTCGCGACGAACGCGTCGATGATGTGCGCGAGCGTGTCGAGCGGGCCTGCGGCGGCGAGCTGCGGGAACGCGGTCGACTGCTTCTCGCCCTCCCAGCCGCCGTACGCGACCTCGCGCAGGCCGGCGACGCGCGTCGGAGTGAGGGACGAGCCCGCCGCCGAGAGGATCCCGCTCGCCGTCTCGAAGTGGCGCATCATGTCGGCGGAGTACGCGGCGTCGAACCCGCCGATCTCGGCGGCGAGATTGCGACCGACGGCCTCGGCGGTCGCGCGGCCCGCATCGGTGAGCGGCGAATCGGACCACCCCTGGATCCGGCCCGTCTGGTTGAGCCAGGTCCTGCCGTGGCGGACGAGGTACACGGTGATGGCGCGGTTGGGCTGCGCGCTCGGTGCGGCGACGGCAGGAGCGGCACCGGCCAGCGCGAGCGTGCCGGTCAGGGCGGCGCCACCGAGCGAGAGCAGGGCGGTGCGACGGGAAAGGTCGGGCATGTCATCTCCTTTGATGGGTGGAATCCGAAAGCCATACGACGTTAAGTATTCGGATGGCGAAAGCCTAGTGGTGTTCGAGTTTCGACGATGCGAGCAGTTTCAGACTTCATGACGGAAAGTGCGCGTTTTGCCGTAAGATCAATCACGGTCACGCATTCCTGTGACTGAAGCCCGCCGAGGAGGACGCATGACCGACCCGAACGAGAACCTCGCCCCCGGCGCCCACATGCGCGCCGAGCTCGACTCGCAGCCCGAGATGTGGGAGCGCGCGGCCGGCATGGCGGCCGAGCAGGCCCTGCTGCCCGCGAAGGGCCAGCGCGTCGCCGTGATCGGCTGCGGCACGTCGTGGTTCATGGCGCAGTCCTATGCCGCGCTGCGCGAGCGCGCGGGCTTCGGCATCACCGACGCCTACGCCGCGAGCGAGGCGTTCATGGACCGCGGCTACGACGCCGTCGTCGCCCTGACCCGCTCCGGCACGACGACCGAGGTGCTCGAGCTCGTCGACGAGCTCACCGGATCCGGATCCGCGCCCCGCGTCATCGGCGTCATCGGCGATGAGACCTCGCCGCTCGTGGGCATGGTCGACGACGCGATCCTGCTGCCGTTCGCCGATGAGCGGTCCGTCGTGCAGACCCGCTTCGCGACCACCGCGCTCGCGCTGTTCCGCGCCTCGCTCGGCGAAGACCTCTCCGCCGCCATCGCCGATGCCCGCACCGCGCTCGCCGACGTGGATCCGACCCTCGCGGGCGCCGACCAGTACACCTTCCTCGGACGCGGATGGACCATCGGGCTCGCCCACGAGGCGGCGCTGAAGATGCGCGAGTCGTCGCAGTCGTGGACCGAGTCGTACCCGTCCATGGACTACCGCCACGGCCCGATCGCGATCGCCGCCCCCGGCCGCATCACCTGGCAGTTCGGCGCCGCCCCCGAGGGGCTGGACGCCCAGGTCGCCGCGACCGGCGGCCGCTGGGTGCAGCACGCGATCGACCCGATGGCCGACCTCGCGCGCCTGCACCGCGTCGCGCTCGACCGCGCTCTGGCCAAGGGGCTCAATCCCGACGAGCCGCGCAACCTCACCCGTTCGGTCATCCTCGAGGACTGAGAGCAGGCGATGACGATCCCTTCCGGCGGCGCCACCGTGGGCGACGCCCGCGCGCACGAAGCGGCGGAAGCCGCCCGTGCCGTGCTCGATGTGGTCACCGATGCCTCGGGGGACCCTCTGGTCCCGCGCCTGGATTCCGGGACGGCGGCCGAGCTCGGTGCGGGCGCCCCCGTGCTGGCGTTCGACGTGGGCGGCACCGACATCAAGTCGGCCCTGTTCGACGCCGAGGGCGTCATGCTCGGACTGCGGCGCACGCCGACCCCGGGTCCGGGCGCCGACCTCCCGGAGCGGCTGATCGCCCGGCTGGTCGAGCTCGGTGCGCAGCTGCGCGAGGAGCATCCCGGGGCGGATCCAGCCGCGGTCGGACTGGTCGTCCCCGGCATCGTCGACGAGGTCGCCGGCGTCGGCGTCTTCGCGAGCAACATGGGCTGGCGCGATGCGCCGATCCGCGCGCTCGCGGAGGAGGCGTTCGGCCTGCCGGTCGCCTTCGACCACGACGTCCGCACGGGCGGCTGGGCCGAGCACGTGCTCGGCGGTGCGCGCCCGTATCCGAACTCGATCGTGCTCATCATCGGCACGGGGATCGCCGGGGCGCTGCTCCTCGGCGGCGTGCCGTTCACCTCGGGCGGCTATGCCGGCGAGGTCGGCCACTCCCCGGTCGCCGACGAGCCGCTGTGCCCCTGCGGCGCGCGCGGCTGCCTCGAGGCGATCGCCTCCGCGGGGGCGATCGCCCGTCGCTACACCGCGCGCAGCGGGATCGCCGTCGAGGGCGCGAAGGAGGTCATCGCACTCGCCGCCGAGGGCGATGAGGCCGCCGCCGAGGTCTGGGACGAGGCGCTCGACGCGCTCGCCCTGTCTCTCGCGCAGCTCACCGCCGTCATCGCACCGCAGGCCATCGTGATCGGGGGCGGGCTGTCCCGTGCGGGCGGCGCACTGTTCGACGAGCTGGAGACGAGGCTGAGGGCGCGCCTCAGCTTCCACCGCATCCCGGACCTGGTCCCGGCGCAGCTGCTGGGCAACGCGGGGATCCTGGGCGCGGCTCTGCGCGCGAGGAGTCTCGGATGATCGTCACCGTCACGCCGAATCCTGCGCTGGATCTCACCTGGCACGTCGATCGGATCGTGCCGGGCGGGACGCATCGCGCCGACACCGGCGTCGCTCGGGCGGGCGGCAAGGGCCTGAACGTCGCGCGGGTGGCGCACGCGCAAGGGGCTGTCGTCCTCGCTCTCGCGACCTCGGGCGGGGAGACCGGCGCCGAGTTCGCCGCCGAGCTGGCCTCCTCTCCGGTCCCGCACGAACTCGTCCCCGTCGAGGGCGCGACCCGACGCAGCGTCGCCCTGGTCGACGAGCATCTCGGCGACACCACGATCGTGAACGAGCGCGGCATCAACCCGACGGTGCAGGAGTGGGACGCGCTGAAGGCCGCCGTGGTGCGTGCGCTGAGAGCTTCGACGGCCGAGGCGTCGAAGCCCGTCCTCGTGCTCTCCGGATCCCTGCCTCCCGGCGCCCCCGACGACCTGCTGCCGGCGCTCATCCGGATCGGTCGCGACGCCGGCGCGATCGTGATCGCCGACACGTCCGGGCCGGCGCTGCTGGCCGCCGCCGAGGCCGGCGCGACCGTCCTCAAGCCCAATGCCGCCGAACTCGCCGAAGCCACCGGCATCGAGGATCCCATCGCCGGGGCGTGCGAACTGCTGCACCGCGGAGCCTCGCTGGTTCTGCTCTCCCGCGGGGCGGACGGGATGCTGGCGGTCACCGCGGACGAGGTCGTCCGCGCCCGGCTCGCCCACCCCCTCGCCGGCAACCCGACCGGTGCGGGCGACGCCGCGGTCGCCGCGGTCGCCGTGCTGATGGCGCAGGGCGAGAAGGATCCGACCGCGCTGCTGCGCCGGGCGACCGCCTGGTCCGCCGCCGCGGTGCTGATGCCCCTCGCCGGCGAGATCCACCCGACCTGGCCCGACCTCGAGTCCTCCCTGCTCATCGACAGCCCGTCTCTGACGGCGCTGAGCCGACCGTCCACCGAAAGGACACCCCGATGACCCTCGTCTCCGCCCGCGACCTCGTGCACGACGCGTCCCGCCGCGGCACCGGCGTCGGCGCGTTCAACGTGATCCACCTGGAGACGGCCGAGGCCCTGGTCGCCGCATCCGCCCAGGCCGAGCTGCCGGTGATCCTGCAGATCTCGCAGAACTGCGCCGACTACCACGGCGGCCTCGAGCCGATCGCGCTCGCGACCCTCGCGGTCGCCCGGCGCGCCGCCACCCCGGTCGCCGTGCACCTCGACCACGCCGAGCGTCCGGAGCTCGTGGACGAGGCGATCGGTCTGGGCTTCGGCTCCGTCATGTTCGACGGCGGCGCGCTCGACTACGCCGAGAACGTCGCGCTCACCGCGCAGGTCGTCGAGCGCGCCCACGCCGCCGAGGTGTACGTGGAGGGCGAGCTCGGCGAGGTCGGCGGCAAGGACGGCGCGCACGCGCCGGGTGTCCGCACGGATCCGCAGGAGGCGCGGGCCTTCGTCGCGGAGACCGGCGTCGACGCCCTCGCCGTGGCGGTCGGATCCTCGCATGCGATGACCGACCGGACCGCGGCGCTCGACCTCGACCTCATCGGGCGCCTGCGCGAGGCCCTGCGCGGCGCCGGGGAGGACGGCGTCGACGTGCCGCTCGTGCTGCACGGGTCGAGCGGCGTGCCGGATGACGCGATCGCGGCGGCGGTGCGCGCGGGCATGACCAAGATCAACGTCTCCACGCATCTGAACGGCTTCTTCACGCGCGCGATCCGGGAGAGGCTCGAGGCGGATCCCCGACTCGTCGACTCCCGGAAGTACCTGGCCCCCGCCCGCGACGCCGTGGCCGGCGAGGCGGCGCGCCTGCTGCGCCTGTTCGCCGGATCGGACCAGTCGTGACCGGGTTCCGTTTCGAAGCGCGCACTTTGCCCGATCTTCGCCCGGAATGCCGTCATCTGCGCGCTTCGAACGAGGGATCCGGAGACGCCGGGTGAACCGGGCGAACCGGCTGACCGCGATCCTCGACCTGCTCGCGGCGCGGGGGGACGTCTCGGTCGAGGAGCTCGCGGAGCGCTTCGACGCCTCCGCCGCCACGATCCGCCGCGACCTGGACAGCCTGTCCGAGCGGCGGCTGCTCACCCGCACCCACGGCGGCGCGGTGGCGCAGTCCGTCGCGTACGAGCTGCCGATCCGGTACAAGAGCCACCAGCGCACCTCGCAGAAGGAGCGCATCGCGCAGGCCGCGTCGGCGCTGGTCGCGCCCGGGTCCGTGGTGGGCCTCTCCGGCGGCACCACCACGACGGCGATCGCGACGGCTCTCGCGGCGAGGGAGGATCTCGCCGACCAGGGGCTCACGGTCGTGACGAACGCCGTCAACATCGCGGCCCAGCTCGCCACCCGCCCCGACATCAAGGTCGTCGTGACCGGAGGGGTGATCCACTCCCGCAGCTACGAGCTCGTGGGCCCGTTCGTGGAGCAGCTGCTCGCGGGCATCGCGCTCGACATCGCGTTCATCGGCGTGAACGCCGTGTCCGCGGAGGGCATGGCGAGCACGCACGACGAGCGCGAGGCGGCCGTGAACCGCATGATGGCGAGCCGGGCCCGCCGCGCCGTGATCGTCGCGGACTCCTCGAAGATCGGCGCCTCCGCGTTCGCCGCGGTCGGCGGATCCGACCTCTTCCCGACGCTGCTGACCGACGACGGCCTCGCCCCCGCGGACCGCCGCTCGCTCGCCGACGCCGGCTTCGACGTCGTCCTCGCGGACTGAGCCGACGGGGGCCGCCGCGCGAGGTCCCGGGCGGCGGACCCCTGACGGGGCCTGGTGACGTCAGGCGAGCAGGGTGTCGCCGATGAATCCGTCCTCTGTGCATCCGGGCGGAATCGCGAAGACGGCGGATCCGATCGGCGTCGTCCATTCGTTGAGGAGATCGAGCTCGTCCAGCCGACGCTGCATGGGGGTGAACTGGCGCTCGATGTCGGCCTGGAAGGAGACGAAGAGGAGGCCCGACTCGGAGACCTGCGTCCCCGTCGGCCGCTCGTCGTAGTTGTACGCGCGGCGGAAGATGCGCTCGGATCCGTCGCCGCGCGCCCGGCGCACGTGCGCGAACTGCGGGATGACGGGGAAGCCGATCGAGGTCTTCGCCTCGAAATCCGGTTCGTCGAACTCGGCGGTGCCCGTGAGCGGCGCCCCGTTCGCGAGGGTGCGCCCGACGGCCGCGTCGCGACCGGAGCGGTCGAGGCGATCCCATTTGTCGAGGTCCATCCGGATGCGGCGCACGACCATGCCGGTGCCGCCCGCGAGCCAGCCGTCCGTTGCCCAGACGACCTCGTCGAAGTCGTCCGTTCCGGGCCGGGGGTTCGTGGTCCCGTCGACCTGCCCGAACAGGTTGCGCATCGTCGTGCCCGGGCGTTCCGTGCCGTATGCGCGCCGGAACCCCTGCTGGGTCCAGCGGAGGTCCGCGAAGCCGCGGGCGTCCTTGAGCAGCATCCGGGCGGCGTGGGCCACCGTGAGGGGATCGTCTCCGGCGATCTGCAGCAGCAGGTCCCCGTCGGAGAACTCCGGCCGCAGCTGATCGACGCGGAAGGCGGGCAGCGGGGCCAGCCATCCCGGGCCGGATCCGCCCGTCCGCGCCACCAGGCCGGAACCGAAACCGAACGTGACCGTGAGGCGCGCCGGCGACTGCGACAGCTCTGGTTCGGAGTCCGCCAGGGCGGGATTCCCCTGGGTGAGCCGGGCCGCGTCGTCGGTCAGGATCCGCAGCAGACGGGTGAGCGCGAGACGGTCGACATCCTCGTGGAGGTCGAGCGCGAGGAACAGGCCGTGCGCCTGCGCATCCGTGTCGATCCCGGCCTGATGCACGCCGAAGAACGGCACGGTCTTCTCGCCGTTCATGGGTGCGGCGGCGGGCGCGGGCGCCTCCGATCGACGGTTGAGGACGAGGTCCGCGCCCACCGCGGCGACCGCGCCGGCCCCGGCGACAGCCCCTCCGAGGAGGAACTGCCGCCGGGTCGGCCGTGTGCGACGGGGGTGCGCGCCCTCAACGGGCGCGGGCATCAGTGGCCCGCGCCCTTGTGGCCGTCGTCGTAGTTCTCGTTCGCCCCCGAGTAGTCCTTCACGGGCGCCGTGAAGCGGTACGTCGAGTGGTCGGAGAACGTGAGCGTGAAGGTCGCCTCGGATCCCGCCTTCAGCGGCGCGGTGAGATCCATCAGCATGATGTGGTTGCCTCCCGGCTCGAGAGCGAGCTCTCCGCGCGCGGGGATGACGAATCCGCCCTTGATCTCCCTCATGACCATCTCGCCCGACTCGTTCGCGACGGTCTCATGCAGCTGCAGCATGTTCGACGCCTCCGAGGCGACCGAGACGACCGTCACGTCGTCGCCGCTGCTGTTGGTGAGGGTCCCGAAGGTCGCGGACATGCCGTCCTCGGCCGACTTCACCCAGGCGTTCTCGATCGTGACGACCTCGCCTGCGGGTGCGGTCGTGACCGCGGCGGGCGCCGTCTGCGCGCTGCATCCGGTCAGCGCGATCAGTGCGACAGCGGCGAAAGCGGTGAGGCGGGCCAGCCGCGTGGTGGTGGTGTTCATTCGTTGTGCCTTTGCAGATCATCTGCCGCGTCTTCACCGGTGTCCGGTGCCGCGGCGGCCGTCCGGGGACGGCGAAGGAATCGGAAGAGGACGAAGCCGAGCACAGCGATCGCCGCCCCGACTCCGCCGATGAGCAGCACCCGCAGGGCGCCGCTGGATTCGTCTGCGATCTGATCCGAGGTGTTCGTCCTGATCTCCGGCCGTGCCGACGCGCTCCCCGCGCCGGCGGTGCTCCCCAGGGCCGGGGTTCTCCCTGTGGCCATCGGGTCGGCGTCGCCGATCGTGAACGGGACGACGCCCGCGATCGGGTGTCCGTCCGCGGACACGACCTGCCACCGCAGCTGGTACCCGGCGGTCGGCATGCCAGGCTTCAGCTCGGCGGTCAGCATGTTCCCGAGCACCTCGGCCCGTCCGGCCACCCAGTCCGTGCCGGACTCGTCGACGACGAGCACCACGGCGCCCAGCCCCGAGTCGTCCAGCATGAGGAGATTGCCGGAGAAGGTCATCGAGATGCTCGTCGGCGCGGTGGCGAGTCGCTCACCGTCGCCGGGAGTGCTCGAGATGAGCTGGTCATGGGCGGACGCGGGCGCCGCCGTCGTGAGCACGACGACGGCGGCCAGCGCCAGCCCCGCCGCATATCTGCGGAAAGGGGACATGAGTCAAGGACCTCTCGACAGGCGCCCACAGGGCGCCGTTCGTACGTTCGGATCCCCGCGCACGAGTTCGCGCGCGGGCAGGACGCACTGCACGACGGAGGCCGTCGTCAGCGCGGTTCGGATCAGATCGCGGAGAGGGCAGGCGGGGCGCGCCCGCGCAGCGTTGTCAGGTGAGGGGCATCCGCAGGACGCACGACGTGGAACGCGCCCCACAGGGCGGGCTTCGTCTCCTGCGGCGGCGTGACGACGACCACGACGGCCCGGCGGCGCAGCCAGCGGACGGCCTGCGCAGCCAGCTCACGGATCGCGAGGACGAGTCGCTCGCCCCAGTGCAGTGCGGCGACCGTCATCGCCGCGGCGACGGCGTGCCCGGCCCACATCGTCCCGTCCGCGGCGACCGCTTCCGGGAGGATCCCCGAGGCTTCGGGAAGCATCTGCGGCATCCCGTGCACATGCGGCCGCGGAGCCTTCGACGGCGTGATTGTGCCGAGCACGAAGAGCGTGTGGAACAGGAGCTGGCTCGCGGCCACCGACAGTCCGAGGCGGACCAGCGAGAGCTTCCGCCCGGCGAGCAGGACGCACACCATGAGCGACAGCAGCCAGGGCACGAGCAGCCCGAGAGGGCCCGGCATCTCGCCGCCGCCCGTGACGTGACCGGCCAGGGCGATGAAGATCGAGAGTGTCGCCGCCGCAAAGCCGCGGACGACCGCAGGCTTCCGGGACGCGAACACGCCCCCAGTCTGTCATGAGTGGCTTCGACCTGCGTTCGGCGGTCGTCCCTCACCACCGGCCGGAAAACCGGAGTCCTGCACAGATTGCAGAAGGCGCTCACCACCTGAGGCATGGTCGTGACAACGTGGATCCCGCGAGCCAGAATGGGGGCATGATCATGACGGAGCCGCAGGTGTGGACGCTGATCGGAGTGTTCGCGGCGGTCATGCTCGGGGGCATGACGCTCATGACGACGCTGCTGACGCGCACGATCTCCGCGAAGTCCGACGCCGCCGACAGCCGGATCGAAACCCTTCGCGTGGAGATGAACGCGCGATTCGACACGATGGACGTGAAGTTCTCGACGCTCGACAGGGAAGTCGCGACACTCGCCGAGCGGTTCTGGCGCTCCTGAAGAGCGCGCCTTCACCAGGCGGTTAGCGTGACAGCAGCACGATCGCTCCCGGCGTGATGAGCGCGGCCATCACCGCGAGGATCCCGCCCGCTGCCCACGCCTGCCGACGCCGGAACGCCGACACGACCTCGGTGCGCAGCGCTGCGAACGCCGTGAGGTCGGCTTCCGGGGGTGGCGACGAGCCCCAGGTCTCGGGGACGACGGCGACCCGGTCCAGCATCGTGACGTCCGCCGGCGTCAGGATCCGCGGGGCGTGCTCCAGCCGCCGCACCAAGGCCTCGGCGCGCAGCACCTCGACACGCGGCGGCTTCTCCTTGATCTGGATGCTCTTCGCGCCGACGATCGCGAGGATCGGCGTCGCGTCGACTGTCTGATGCGTCGCCGCGCCGAGAATCTTCGCGGCGCGTGTCGCCTCGAAATCCGCGTTGCGCAGGTGGTCGGTGCGCTGTCCGTTCACGAGGATGCGATGCCCGCCGACCCAGACTTTCGCGCCGTCGTGGTGCTTGGTGTTGATTGTGAAGACGCCGCCGGGACCGATCACCACATGGTCGATGTCGCTGCCGCGCTTCCCGACCGGCACGGCATGCAGAGTGCGCCACTCGGGGCCGAGCCGGTCGAGGATCCGGCCGACCTCGAGTTCGCCGATCGCGCCGAGATACCAACTCTGGGCGTCCGGCGAGAGCGGCGTCCTTCCGAACAGCCGCTGCACCCTGGTCCTCGGAGGCGTCGCCGCCTGCACACGCAACGCCTCGGCGATCACCGCGGAGCCAGGTGTGCGGAACCGCAGCGCATCGGGGAGGACAGCGCTTGCGCCGATCGGTGGATGTCCGGGAACCTCGCGGACTGCAGGCCGCGGCTCTTCCCCCGCGCGTTCCTCGCCGACGACGGCAGGTCCGTCCGGCGTCCTCACCGTTTCCAGACAAACGAGGCAGCACACGGTCTTGGCGTCCGGCTCGTACACTGCCTCGGTGCCGGCGGGCAGGGCCGTTCCGCAGACCCGGCAATGGCCTGCATGGCGCAGCCGCATCCGCTTCGCTGACGGATCCTGAGTCGTCATGCCTGGAGCGTAGCGACGGCGGACGGTGGATGGCAGAGCCGGTTCACGACAAGGGGCGCGGAGCGGGACGACGACGCGTCTCTCCGCTCCGCGCCCCTGTGCTCACGGGGTCGCGCGACGCAGCACCAGGTACGAGATCCCGGCGAGCGCGGCGACCGCGACCAGACCCCACAGCGCCAGCCCGAGCACGCCCATCGCGGCCAATCCTTCGCCGACCTGCCGCCACAGCTCGAGCCGGGTGACGAGGAACACCAGCCCGACCAGGACGAGCGCCGCTCCGACGCCCACGAGCGTGACCGCCAGAGTGCCCGCGCGCTTGAAGATCGTCGCGCCGGTGAAGCCGAGCAGGAACAGCAGCAGCCCGAGCGCGAAGTACGACAGCCACACGGTCAGAGGACCCGCCTGCCACATCCACGGCACACGGAACAGGAAGCCGTTCGTGCCCCAGCCGTTCGTCGCATCCTCGATCCAGCCGCCCAGCAGGAACACGGCGGCCAGCGCCGCGGATCCGAGGGTCGCCGTCGACAGGGTCCCGAGGAAGAAGTCGCGCCGGGTCACGCTGAGCGCCTGCGAGAACGGGAAGGTCAGGGTGAGCGCCTGCAGGCCGAGGGCGAAGAAGTACCAGAGCGGAGCCTGGCCGGCGCCGCTGTACTTCGGCCCGTCGACCGGGATCATCGCGAAGATCACGATCGACAGGGCGCTCGCCGCACCCAGGATGATCAGCGGGATCCACACCCAGGTCATCTTGTTGACCAGCTGAAGCCTGACCACCTTGAGGATCCGGGACATCAGCGCGCCTCCTTCGTGAGAGTTCCGGCAGCCGGAACGGCTTCGGATCCTGATCCTGATCCGCCTTGCTCGCGCTGGGTGAGCCGCACGACGAGCTGCTGCAGCGATACCGGGGCGAGATCGAGACCGGCGTCGAGCACGGCCGCGCGATCGGCCTCGGTGAGGCGGCCCAGCACGGTCACCGAGGCGACCCTGCCGAGCGACTCGCGATGCAGGATCTCCTTGCCGGCGGCCCAGTCGTCCACGGCCGTCGCATCGCCGACCACGGTCGACGCGCGCTCGCGCACGGCGTCGGTCTCCTCGTCGAGGAGGATGCGTCCGTCGTCGATCACGAGCACGCGCTCGATGAGGTTCGAGACCTCGTCGATCAGGTGCGAGGAGAGGATGATCGTGCGCGGGTGCTCGACGTAGTCCTCGAGGAGCCGATCGTAGAAGATCTGCCGGGCGACGGCGTCGAGCCCGAGATACGGCTCGTCGAAGAACGTGATCTCCGCCCGCGAGGCGAGGCCGATGATCACGCCGACCGCCGAGAGCTGCCCGCGGGACAGCTTCTTGATCCGGCGCTTCATCGGCAGCTGGAACTCGGCGACCAGCCGATCGGCCAGCTCCTGGTTCCAGTTCGGGAAGAACAGCTTGGCGGCGCCGAGCGCGTGGATCGGTGCGGCGTCGTCGGGGTACTTCTGGCTCTCCCGCACGAAGCACACGCGGCTCAGCACGTGCGCGTTCTCGTACGGATCCTCGCCGAACACGCGCACCTCGCCCGAGGTCGCGAAGTTCTGCGCCGTGAGGATCGACATGAGCGTGGTCTTGCCGGCGCCGTTGCGGCCCAGCAGACCGTAGATGGTGTCGGCCTCGATCTCGAGCGAGACCTGGTCGAGTGCGAGCTTGTCGCGGTAGCGCTTGACGAGGTTCGACACCTCGATGACGGCGGTCATGCGCGGTTCCCTTCGGTGAGTGCGGTCGGTGCGCCGTTCGCGGCGCGTTCGCGCAGCAGAGCGGCGAGGTCGTCGGCGTCGAGCCCGAGCGTGCGGGCCTCGGCGAGGAGCGGGTCGATGAAGCGGTCGGCGAACACGGTGCGGCGTTCGCGGAGCAGGATGTCGCGGGCGCCGACGGCGACGAACATGCCGATGCCGCGGCGCTTGATGAGCACTCCCTTGTCGGTGAGCATGGCCACTCCCTTCGCGGCGGTCGCGGGGTTGATCCGGTAGAAGGCGGCGAGCTCGTTCGTGGACGGAGCCTGCGCGTCTTCGGAGAGCGTGCCGTCGACGATGGAGTCCTCGATCGCCTCGGCGATCTGGAGGAAGAGCGGACGGCCTTCGTCGATCACGGATGTCCTCGCTGTGGTCAGTTGGTTAGTTACTTGACTAAGTAACCACTGAACCTGGGAAGTGTCAAGCGCGGTCCAAGCTCCGGAGTCCTCTCAGGAGCGGGGATACGAGGGGTTCGGAACGATCTCGAGCGGACCGGACGGCGTTTCGCGCGTCTTCATGGCGAAGAACCTCTGAGCCGGGAGCGGTGCGGCCTAGAGTTCGCGTGCGATCCCTTCTGCGACGTGATCCTCCTCCGTGATGCCGTTCTGCTCGGGCATCGGAGCTCCTGAACAGACCCCGGTGAAGTCCGCGGAGATTCGGGGCACGGGAACCGTCTCGGACAGAAGCACGTAGCGGTTCCCCAGTTCTCGAGACTGTTGATCGAGGATCCGGCGCCAGCATTGCGCGGCGCGGATCATGACGGCATCGCCGGGAGCGGTTCCTTCGGGCAGTTGCTGGAGAACGTCGCGAATCGTCGGCAGCGATGCTCCGAACTCCTGCGACCAGCGGATGAATCGCACCTGAGCCAGCGCGAGAGGGGTGAAGCGCCGCTGGTTCCCTGCTGAACGGTGGCTCGTCAGCAGTCCCTGATCATCCCAGAAGCGCACCGAGGAGGCTTTGACTCCGCCCTGCATGGCGAGCTCGCCGACGCTCATCTCCGACCGCTGATCGTGCTGACCGGCATCCATGGGACGAGGGTAGCCCCGCGTATGCGGAGAAGACACGTTGACTTCGCGTCGACTCGAAGTTGCACGATCAGCCTCATGGAGAACAACGATGACAAGATCCTGGTGATCGGCGCGACGGGGCACATCGGAAGAGCGCTGATCGATCGTCTCGGCAAGAGCGTGAACCAGTCGCCGCTGCGGGCGCTGGTGCGTCGCCCCTCCGCGGCGAAATTTTCGGCGGGCGTCGAGGTCGTCGCCGGCGACCTCACAGATCTCGACAGCCTGGAGGCGGCGCTCGCCGGTGTCGGCCGTGTCTTCCTCATCTGGCCGCTGGGGAACGCCGAGTCCGCGGACGCCGTCGTGAGCGTGATCGCCCGAAGCGTCCGACGCGTTGTCTACCTTTCAGCGATCGGAGTCCGGGACGACAGCGCCGAGGCGCCGGATCCGATTCTTCAGTTCCACACCGACATCGAACGGACCCTTCGGGCGACACAGATGGAATGGACGTTCGTGAGGTCGGGTGGGATGGCCACGAACACGCTCGGCTGGGCCGGTCAAGTGCGCGCGTCGTCGACCGTGCGCTGGGTCTATGGGGACGCAGCGCGTGCGTTGACCCACGAAGCGGATCTCGCAGAGATCGCGGAGACCGCCTTGGTGACCGACCGTCTCATCGGCGCCGCGCCCCAGATCACGGGATCGTCCGTCCTGACGCAGCGAGAGCAGGCTGCCCAGATCGGCAGTGCCATCGGTCGGCCGGTCACGTGGTTCGAAGTTCCGATCGATGATGCGCGCGACAGGCTGATGGCTTCCGGGTGGTCACGAGCCATGGCGGACGGCGCTTTGCGGGCCTGGGCCCACACGATCGACAATCCGGAGGTTCCGACCGACGACTTCTTCGACATCACAGGACGGGCCGCACGCGACTTCCGGCGCTGGACGATCGATCATGCGGAAGATTTCCGGTGAGCCCGCCACTCGCTGACTCGGGCGTCCGGCGGTACTCGGGCAGAGACCGGGACCTGTGGCCGATTGCTTCAATCCACGCGGCTTGCTGTCGCGACACGATGAGCATTGTGAAGGAGCCGAGGTGTCGTGTCGGCGATCTGGTGGACCGCGCGAGTGAAGTGGGCCTGGTCGGAGTAGCCGGCCTTCGCGGCGGCGTCCGCCAGCGGCGCGCCGGCGGCGACGAGCGCGCTGGCCTTGTGGAACCGCGCAATCGATCGGAGTTGCACGGGCGGCATCCCGAACTGCTCGACTGTGAAGCGTTGCAGCTTGCGGGGAGACCATCCAAGCTGTCGGGCCATGAGGTCGATTCGCTCACCGGCCAGGGCGCGGCGCAGCACCGTCTGTGCAGCCAGGCGACCGTGCTTGTCGGGAGTGAGGCTCGCGAGCCGGAGACGAGTCCAGGCGGCGAGATACGTGGCGGCGAACACAGGCTTGTGCTGGGCGGAGAGGATGAGCTCTTCCGGGGCCGGCCCCAGTTCTCTTCGCTGGTTCAGCATCAGCGATGCCGAGTCCCCGGCCAAGGAAGCCAAGGTCCCCGGCGGAAGGCGTACACCGATCGTCGTGCTGCCTGCGCGGCGGTCAAAGTGCTGTGCTGCGGTGTCGAATCCGGCCAGGAAGATGGCGCCTCGCCACAACATCACGTCGGACGCCAGATCAGGAAGGACCCGCGTCTCACCGGAGCCGGCGGACACCCACACGGTCAGGCCGGTCCGCGCATCCAGCCATTCTTCGAACACGGCTTGCAAAGCTCCAATGAAGGGAAGCACTGACAATGAACACTAACTCGCACATCCAGAGCCGGCACGTCAGCCGCGTGATCGACGCTGCACCCGACGACGTCTATGACGTGCTGGCGGATCCCGGCAATCTACCCGAGTGGGCTCGAGGCCTCGCGAGCTCTGAGGTCCGGCGAGACGGAGCCGACCTCCTCGTCGATTCTCCGATGGGGGAGGTGCGAGTTCATTTCGTCCCACGGAATCCGTATCGAATCGCCGACCATGACGTGACTCTGCCGTCGGGAACCACAGTGAACAATCCACTCCGCGTATTGGCTCACCCGAACGGGAGTGAAGTCGTGTTCACGGTGCGGCAGATCGAGCTCACCGACGATGAGTTCGAACGGGATTGCGCAGCGGTCGCCGACGACCTGGAAAGGCTGAGCGACATGGTCGAGCGCCGATGATCCGTGTGGCTCGTCCGATCGGCTGAGGAGGCTTCAGTGACAGGACATGGGGGAACAGTGAGCGGCGACGGTAGCGCGGATGTGCAGGTCCGGTTTGCCGCCGCAGAGTCGTGGAGCGATGTTGAGGAGCTCTTCGGTGCGTCGGGCGCTTCGAATGGGTGTTGGTGCCAGTATTGGCTGCTCGGCGCCGAGTACCATCGCCGTGATCGTGCGGGGAATCGTCGTGACTTCGGGGCGCAAGTACATGCTCAGCGGGCTGGTTTGATCGCGTACCGTCACGGTAAGCCGGTGGGATGGGCACGACTTACGCCGCGTTCTGCGCTGTCATGGCTGCCTAAGCGATTCCCCCGCTACGGCTTCAGTGCGGATGATCCTTGGTCGCTCTCCTGCTTCTTCACTGCGCGCGTTGCGCGAGGGACAGGAGTGATGGGTGCCCTGGTGGACTTTGCCGGGCGCTGGGGCGAGGAGCATGGTGAGGTGGTGGAGGCATACCCGATCGACCCCGGTGTGGACGGAGCAACGCAGAACCGTTTTCCTGGCGTGCTTCCTACGTTCCTCAGCGCTGGGTTTGCCGAGGCGGGCCGTCTCAGCAGAGACCGTGTTGTCGTTCGAAGGAACCCAGGATGATGCCCCAGCTGCGCACTGACTACGCGGCAAATGTCGTCATGTGGGCCTTGCGAGGGGACGCGGGTCGGATACGTTCTTCCAAGCGGGCTTGGGGAGGTCCAAAGTGACACGTGACGACATGAGCGGGGTCGGATCTTCCACGTCGACACATGGGTCTGCAGTTCTGACCGTCGGGGAGGTCGCTGAACGGGCAGGCGTTACGCCTTCCGCCGTGAGGTTCTATGAACGTCACGGCCTCATCGACAGCGAGAGGTCGTACGGCAATCAACGACGTTTCACGGACTCCGCGGCGTGCCGGATCCTCGTCGCGAAAGTCGCCCAACAGGTAGGGCTCACGGTCCGCGAGATCGCTGAGCTGTTCGTCGCCCTGCCTGTTGAACCCACCCCGGAGGACTGGCGGGTCATCGCGACCGCGTTGATCGTCGACGCCCGCACCCGCATCGCGCGACTTGAGACGACGCTTCAGGAGATCGCCTCCGGGCGGATGCTCTGTGAACTGCCCTCGCGAAGTCAGCGCAGGTGATGAGGGCTATTGCGCGGTGGCGGGGTGAGTCGTCGGCACGGAGAGGCCTGACGGTGCAGAGCAGAGCACGGTCGGCAGTGGAGAGCGGCGCCAGTCCAGGGTTCAGGTCACTTTGGCCACGGTGCCGATGAAGACAGTGATGACGACAATCGTGCCCAAGGTCGACAGAGCGGTGCACCACGTGGCGACCTGTTGGAGAATGCCAGGTCGAGCGGCCGTCAGAAACAGTGCCAATGCGCAAAGTGCGGTAACGGCCAGTGTGAGCCCGCTGAAACCCCACCATGCGGTGACGGTTTCGCATTGCGCGGTGGTTCCCGCGTCAGTACACATCGCGACACCGACTCCGGCCAGATACCACATCGGAAGCAGCAGCACGGCGACCCCTGCGACGCACCCGGCGATAGTCCGAACCACCCAGGGGTGGAGGGAGTGAGGCCGGCTGACGTCCGTCATCGCTGAGCCCCAGCCCTTGCGGGTGCGGTCGCTGTGCTCGCGCCCAAGACCTGGGCGGTGGCGTCCAGAAGAGCTGTCATGAGAGGAGTTGGCGCCGCAGCGCGTCAGCGTCGAAGTACTGACGGTCATGTGTGACTTTGCCTGCAGCGTTCGCGACGAGCACTTTGGCGTAGTCCACAGTGAAAGTCCGGCCTCGCGCAAGGGGAATGAGTGTGCGGCCGGAGAACGTGAGATCAGCCGAAGAGGTGCCCCGGCCGGTTACTTCGTACGCCACAGACCCGGCTGAGACGTACACGCCCCGAACTTCCTCGGTGTAGTCAGGGAAAGCAGCGAACCAGGCCCGGCTCCATTCCAGCGTCTGGCCCAGATCGAGGTGCATCGTCGAGGTGAGTCGAAACTGATACGAGTCATCACAGGTGGCGCGCCAATCATCCCAATGCTGCCGACTCCACGCCTGTTGCACCGTGCGCTGGATACGTTCTATCTCCACAGTGCGCTCCTTTCCGCTTGCCGAATGATGAGGCCCCGGACAACCGAACCCGTGGGACTGCCCGATGACATCGGGATGGTAGGACGTGAACCAAAGGTGAAGTCAACGCCGGCTGACAGGCGGCACGTCAGGATGATCGTTCTCACGAGAGAAGGCGGCGTAGATCCGGTCGGGTGGTCAGCACGCCACGTTTCCCGTGATCTGAATCGTCCGGCTGCTGCGGACCGTGAGGGCAAGGGTGGTTCTCCCGTCGCTCGTGTTGAAGAAGACGATGGGAGCGTCCCCTGCACCGGAAGGGATCTCCTTGTGATTGTCGAGCTGCAACGGCGAATCCTTGCTCTGGGCATCGTTGAGTACGAGGAAGGTGATCTCCGTGTCGGTCGCGCCGGTGGGGGGAATGATCCTGACCGTCCACGAATGCAGATACCCCTGACCGTTGGAGCAAGCGCTGAACGACGGCTTCTCGGCGCCGTCGATGAGATGAAGCTGCGTCAGGCGATCCGTGTACTCGCTGATCTTCTGGGCGACAAGCGGTCTGTCGTCACGTTTCACGGGCTGAGGTGCGCAACCCGCGGTGGCCGTCAGTGCGCACAGGAGCGCACTGACGGCCAGAGCCATGGTCGGCTGTCGGCGCTTGCGCAGTGTGGTGAGCATGGTGATCCGTCCCCCTCAGATTGTTCGGTGATGCGGGCGGTGCGACGTCGGCGACCGCGAATCCGAGACGACACCATGTCCGGATTCGCGGCATTGTCGGCCGAGCGGACCATCGATCCAGCCGGAGACGATGGACTTGTCATCGTCTGGTTCCGCCGCGCGGTCTCGAGGCGGTGGCGGCACCGTTTCGAGGTCATCGTCGACGATGCGGCCTCGAGTTCGAGCGTGGTTGCCTCTCCTTCCACTCTCGTGTGCCGAGTCCTCGGTCGCGACAAGAGCTTCCGCGGGGCTTTCCGGCTACTTCGGGAGAGCGTAGAACTTGAACCAAAGGTGAAGTCAACGGCCGCCAACCGTCCCGGACTCTGTCGAGCGCCTCCGCCGGAACCTACGAGTCCCGGCCCGCGCGGCGCGCAGGCGCGCGGATCGGGGCTACGCCGGGTCGACGACGGCCGCGCCGGTGCGCAGCAGCAGGGTGAGGACCCAGTCCTGGTCGTTCGCGAGCGGATCCTCGCTGTACGCGGGGTTTCCGTCGACCGCGCTCGGGAGCACGAACGCGCTCGTCGCGGATCCGTCGGGGTGGAAGCTCACCAGGTTCGCGCGGAAGATCTCCTCGGCCTCCGCATCCATCTCGGCCGTGCGCAGGCGGTCGGGCAGCTGCGTCAGGGCGACCGCGCTGAGCACGCTCCAGTGGTGCGGGAAGACATCGCCCCAGCGGCGCAGGGCGCCGAACCAGAATCCGTCCCAGTGGCGGATCCCGATGTGCCGCATCCGCGCGTGTGGCTGCGGACCGGCGAACGCGCGCAGCCAGCGCACGCTCGTGCGCAGCGGTTCGTCGAACGCCCCGGGCTCGAGCCGGTCGGCCAGCGCGTAGAGGGAGACGAGGGGTGCGACCATCGACTGCTCGTAGTTCACCTCGTGGCCGGGCAGGTCCGGTCCGAGCGCGGCGAAGTGCCGGGCGGTCTCGAGCAGCGCCCGCCGGAGGCGATCGGCACGGTGCGCCTGCCCCGCGTCGTCCAGCAGCGCGGCGATGTGGAGGGCGGCCTCGGGCTGTCCGATCGAGAGATGCCGGGTGGCCCCGAGCTCGTAGCTGCGCTCGAGGATCGTGGCGGCGAGCTCGAGATCCGCATCGGCGCCGGAGAGCCCGAACTGGTCGGCGAAGAACTGCGCGAGCCAGGGGGAGTTGTAGAGCCGAGGCGTGGAGACGGCGGTGACGCTGCCCCAGCGCGGGGCTCCCGTGTCGTCGAGCAGCCGTGCGCGGGCGAACCGCGCCCAGTCGGCCAGCGGCCGATCCGCCTCGGCGCCGATCCACCCGCGGATCCGCGCCTGCTGCAGCAGGGTCGGCATCGCCACGCGCTCGGCGCCGTCGGACCAGTCCGGCCAGCCGCTCGTCAGCTGCGGCAGCCCGGTGCGGGTGTCGAACGGCACGAACGCGTGCGCGTCCGCTCCGCCCCGGTAGCCGGTGCGCTGCCGATCCAGGATGAAGCGCGTGCGCGCCCTGGTCAGGGCCTCGACGGGTGCGTGGAAGAACAGGGCCGTGCGATCCTCGCCGACGCGCACGTGCACGATCCCATGCCGGTCCGCGCGCACCACGGCTCCCCCGGCCGACGCCTCGACGATGGCGTTCTCTTCGGCCTCGACCTCGGTCGCGCGGAGGCCGGGGAGCATGATCCCCTCGCCGGCCGGACCGGAGAGCGACGCGGGCTCCCACCCCGCCCGCACCGCCGTGCGCGCGTCGTCGGTCGAGTCGTGCCAGCGCACGGACCAGGCGAGCGCGAACTCCTCGCCGGGAGCGAGCACGATCGGCGTCTGCCCGCCGAACGCGGCGGGGCTGCGCCCGGCGTCGGTCGGATGCAGCACGAGGTGGCCGCGCACGTTCGACGACGTGCTCTGGTTCCGCGACTCGACCGAGTACGCGTCCAGACGCCCCTCCGTCAGCTGGAGCGTGAGCACCGGGCCGCGGCCCGACATCGGCTGCCCCAGCACCCAGGAGTTCCGCCCGCCGGTCCAGACGTGGGCGTGCACCCCGTGCGCCAGCGAGGTCGCGGCGTCGTCGTACACGTCCCGGAACGGGGTGACCACACCCAGGGACGCGATGGTCAGCGGCTCGGCCGAGCGGTTCGTGAAGACATACCGCTCACGGAACTCCTCGGCCGCATCCCGCACGATCTCCACCCCGAGGCGGGAGCCGAGCAGGGTGGTCGAGCGGGATCCGCGCTCCGTCGCCTCGATCGTGTCCGGGGCGGCCCATCGGGCCGACACGGAGCCGATGACGAACCCGGTGCCCCAGCGATGCTCCGCGGTGTGCCAGGCATCGAGTCCCTCGCGCAGGAGGTACCGGATCCCGGGATCCGCGTCGCTCAGGAACGCCAGCGGGGCGCCCGAACGCGGATCGACCTCGACCCGTCCGCCGGCGATGCGCAGGCTGCGCAGGGCGGTCATCCCCGAGGGCGGGCGAGCGGCTCGTCGAGGCGGTAAAGCTCCGCGTCGAAGGTGTCGAGGGCGTGCTTGAGGGCGCCGACGAGCACGGTGCGTTCGCCCAGGGTGGAGATCGCGAGCTCCGGCACGCGCAGGCAGAGCGGCTTCAGCGCTGCCGCGAGCGGTCGGACGAGGTCGTCCTGCGCAGCGGAGACGCCGCCGCCCAGCACGACGAGATGCGGATCGAGTGTCAGCACGAGCGCGGCGACGCCCTCGGCGAGGTCGGCCGCGTACCGGGTGACGGCCCGCTCCGCATCGGCGTCGCCGGCGGCGGCCGCCGCGAACACGGCCTTCGCGTCGAAGCCCTTGGCCCCCGTGGCCCGGCCGTACTCGGTGAGGTGTGCCGCGGCGCGATGCCACCCGATCACCGGGAGCGCGCCGATCTCGCCGGACATGCCGTGCGCGCCCCGGTAGAGGCGTCCGTCGATGAGGATCCCCGCGCCGGTGCGGTGCCCGCAGTGGATGTAGACGACGTTCCCGAGCCCGGTGGCGACGCCCTTCCAGGCCTCGGCGGTCGCGGCGAGGTGGCAGTCGTTCTCGATGACGACCGCGCCGTCGTACTGTTCGCGGATGGCGCCGGCGAGATCCACCCCGGACCAGTCCGGCAGCGCATCGGAGAGGCCGACCGTCCCGTCCGCATCGACGGTGCCGGTGGTTCCGACGCACACGGCGCCGATGCGGTCGGCGGTCACCCCGGCCTTTCGCAGCGCCGCCCGCGCGGTCTTGTGCATCGCCGACAGGCGCGCCGCCCTGCCGTCTTCGGGGGAGACGGCTCGGGTGGTCTCGCCGACGATCCGGCCGGAGAGATCGGCCACCGCGGCGCGGATCGTGGCGGAGCCGATGTCGATGCCGAGGACGTGCCCTCCGTCGTCGCGGAACCCGTAGAGGCGGCCGGGGCGGCCGGGCTGCCCCGCGGGGGCCGCGACGCTCGTGATCCACCCGGCGGCGTCGAGGGATTCGACGATGCCCTCGACCGTCGGACGGGAGAGGCCCGCCTCGGCGGCGAGATCGGTCAGGCTCCTCGGATCGCCGTCGCGCAGCAGCGTCATGACCGCGACCGTGTTCTGCCGGCGCAGCAGTGAGGTGTCGCCTGAGCGCATCCTGACGTCCTTTCCACCTTCGGCCCCGAGTCCGTTTGACAACCGAGCTCTCACGATTATATTAATGAAATATTCTTTTATTACTCAATGGTGAGGGAGCAGGGATGCAGGAGCGGGTGCCGACGATCGCGGTGATCGGGGCGGGGCTGCGCAGCTCGGTCTATGCGTCCGAGGCTACCGGCACGTCGATGGCGCGGATAGTCGCCGTGGCCGAGCCGGATCCGGCCCGGCGCGAGGCGTTCCGAGTGCGGCACGGGATCCCCGAGGAGGGCCTCTTCGAGGACTGGCGGGATCTGCTCGCGCAGGAGCGCCTCGCCGACGCGGTGATCATCGGCACCCAGGACCACCTGCATCTCGACCCCGCCGTCGCCGCCGCCGAGCGCGGCTACCACATCCTTCTCGAGAAGCCGATCGCGCCCACCGAGGAGGCGGCGACGCGGATCGTCGAGGCCGCGGAGCGCAACGAGGTGATCCTCGCGGTCTGCCACGTGATGAGGTATTCGCCCTACACGCAGCACCTGCTGCGCCTGATCCGCGAGGGCGCGATCGGGCGGGTGGTCGACATCCAGCACCTCGAGCAGGTCGGCTGGTGGCATTTCGCCCACTCCTTCGTCCGCGGCAACTGGCGTCGCGAGGACGAGTCCACCACGATGCTCCTGGCCAAGGCCTGTCACGACATCGACTGGGTGTCGTACATGATGGGGCGGATCCCCACCCGGGTGTCGTCGTTCGGCTCGCTCAACCACTTCCGGGCCGAGGAGCGCCCCGAGGGCGCCGCCGATCGCTGCTGGGAGTGCCCGGTGCGGGCTTCCTGCCCGTATTCGGCCCGCCGCATCTACCTCGACTGCCTGGGGGACCCTGAGAAGGAGTTCTGGCCTCTGTCCGCCGTCACCACCGACGCGACGGAGGCGGGCGTGGAGAAGGCGCTGCGCGAAGGCCCCTACGGCCGCTGCGTGTACGCCTCCGACAACGACGTCGTCGACACCCAGGTCGTCTCCATGGAGTTCGACGACGGTGCGACCGCCACCGTCACCGTGACCGCGTTCGCCGCGCTCGAGCACCGCAAGACGCGCCTGTTCGGCACCCGCGGATCGATCGAGGGCGACGGGCGCATGCTGCGGATCCACGACTTCACGACCGACACGATCACCGAGGTCGACACCGGGCTGGGCGATGACGCATCCATGGCCGGCGGCCATGGCGGCGCCGACGGAGAGCTCGCCCGTGCATTCTTCGCCGCGATCCGGGACGGGGACCCCACGAAGGTCCTCACCAGCGGCCACGACAGCCTCGACACGCACCGTGTGGTGTGGGCAGCCGAGGACTCCCGTCGCGACGGCGTCGTCGTGACCATCCCCTGAGAGGAACACAGCAATGAAGCGCACGACCATCCGTGTCGTCACCGTCGGACTCGCCGCAGGACTCATCGCCGCCGGGCTCGCCGGCTGCGGGCAGAAGAACGGCGGCGGATCCGCGTCGACCGGGGACACCCTGGTCTACCGGTCCATCTGGAGCGCCGAGGAGCCGCAGGCGAAGATCCTGCAGGCCGCCCTCGACGACTTCGCGAAGGAGAACAGCGTCAAGGTCGACGTGAAGTTCCTGGGCCGCTCCGGCGGCGACGCGCTGACCACCGAGATGGCCGCAGGCCAGGGGCCCGACCTGTTCGACGCCGGTTCGGACAACCTTCCGGCCTGGCGCGCGCAGAACCTCGCCGCCCCCATCGACGACGTCCTGAAGATGGAGGTGCCGGGAGAGAAGGGCACGACCGTCGGCGATGTCATCCCGAAGGCGGTGATCACCGCGGCGTCCGACGACAAGGGCCTCGGGTTCCTGCCGCACACCGCGATCTCCACCGCCGTCTGGTTCGACGCCAAGGCGCACCCGGAGCTGCAGGCGAACCCGCCGAAGACCTGGGACGAGTTCATCGCCTACCTCGACTCCGCCAAGTCGGCTGGCCGGGTGCCGATCTGCCAGGACGGCACGATCCCCTTCTACAACGTGTACTGGCTCTCCTCGGCGATCGTGAACGCGAACGGCGCCGGGTCGCTGCTCGCCCTGCAGAAGGACGCGAAGGCGTGGGACGGCGCGGACATCCGCACGGCGGCCGAGCAGGTGGCGCAGCTCGCCAAGGGCGGCTACTTCGAGTCGAACTTCATGGCCACGAAGTACCCGGCCGCGCAGAACGACTGGATCGCCGGGAAGTGCGACCTGAACATCAACGGCACCTGGCTCGCGAGCGAGGTCGCGCCCGCGACGCCGGCGGGGGCTGAGATCCGTTCGTTCCAATTGCCGGTCGGCGGTGAGCAGTCGATCGAGGCCGGGGCCCTCGGGCTGGGCGTGAACGCGAAGGGCAAGCACATCGAGCTGGCCAAGAAGTTCCTCGCGTTCTTCGAGCAGAAGAAGTACCAGGAACTGATCGGCTCCGAGGCGAAGAACATCCCCGCCCGCAGCGACGTGCCCGCCCCGGACGCGCTCGCGGGCCTGCAGAAGAGCCTTGCCGGCGCGAAGAGCGTGCATCTCACGTACGACGCGGCAGCGGGTGTGAAGGCCTGGTGGAACGACCTGTTCCTGCCGCTGGACGACCAGCTGCTGAGCGGGCAGATCTCCGCCGACGAGTTCCTCAGCCAGGGCAAGGACAAGACGGCGCAATACCTGGCGAGCCAGAAGTGACCCTCACGGCTCCCGCGGAAGGGGCGACCCGGACCACCCGGGTCGCCCCGACCGACCCCGCGACGGGCCGGCCCCGCACGGGGCTGCGCCCGTCCCGGGAGCGCGTGTTCTGGGCGTTCCTCACGCCGGCTCTCGCGCTGTACGCGCTGCTGTTCGTACTGCCTTCGCTGTTCGGTCTGTGGGTGAGCTTCACCCGCTGGGCGGGTCCCGGGTCGGACATGTCCTGGCGAGGCGTCGCCAACTACGTCTCGCTGTTCCACAACGAGGCGTTCCTGCGCTCGTTCGGCAACACCTTCGTGCTCGCCTCCGTGAGCGGCCTGCTCGTGTTCGGCGTCACGTTCCTCAGCATGATGGCGCTGCGCGGTCTGAAGGGGCGCGCGTTCATCCAGTCCGTCGTGTTCCTCCCCGTCATCGTCTCGCCGATCGCGGTCGGGGCGGCGGTCGGGTTCCTGCTCAACCCGGACGGCGTCGTCAACAAGATCCTCGGTGTCTTCGGCATCGCGCCGATCGGATTCCTCGGGCCCGATCTGGTGTTCGGCTGCATCATCGGCGGAGTCGTGTGGTCGTCCACCGGGCTCTACATCGCCCTCATGCTCTCCGCCATGGACGCGATCCCGGACACGCTGTACGAGGCCGCCGACCTCGCCGGCGCGAACCGGTGGCAGAAGTTCCGGCACATCACCCTGCCGCTGTCGTGGGACGTGTTCGCGGTCGCCGCCGTGCTCTGGGTCGTGAACAGCCTCAAGGTGTTCGAGATCGTGATCGCGTTCACCACGGGAGGAGCCGCCGGCGTCCCGCCCATCCAAGCCAGGACGGTCGCGGTGCAGCAGTACAACGCCGTCGTCACCGGCGGCGTCCCGGACCTCGGCTCGGGTGCCGCCATGGGCATCATCGTCACGGTGCTCACCGTGATCCTCATCGTCCTCGTGCGCCGGATCACCCGGCGCGACCGAGTGGAGCTGTCATGAAACGCGTCCGCGACGTCCTCGGGAGCGTCTTCCTCCCCTCGGTCACAGTCGCCCTGCTCTGGATCTGGGTGATCTTCAACCTGGCGTTCGTGGCGTGGATCGGCCTCCAGTCGCTGAAGACGTCGAAGGACATCGTTCAGAACCCGTTCGGCCTGCCCTCCTCGCCGCAGTGGCAGAACTACGACACCGTGTGGCGGGTCGGCCAGTTCGCCCAGGCCGCCCTGAACAGCGTCGTCATCACCGTGCTCGGCGCCGTCCTCATCGTCGCCCTCGCCGCGCCCGCCGCCTATGCGCTCGCCCGCTCCACCCGGCGGATCGCGAGCCCGCTGATCGGCTTCTTCGCCATGGGCCTGTCGATCCCGCTGCAGACGCTCGCCGTGCCGATCGTCGTGGCCAAGCTCGGCGTCAGCAGCTTCATGGTCGACTGGGTCACCGGCTGGTGGGACGACCGGATCACGCTGCTCGTCGCCGAGGTCGTGCTCTCCCTGCCGTTCGCGGTGTTCGTGCTCACCGGGTTCTTCCGCTCACTGCCGACCGAGGTCGAGGAGGCGGCCGAGATCGACGGAGCCCGTCCGGTGCGGCTGTTCCGCTCCGTCGTGCTCCCGCTCGCGCGGCCCGGGATCATGACCGTGTTCGTGCTGAACGTCATCGGCCTGTGGAACTCCGCGCTGCTGGTCATGCTGATCATCTCGGATCCGTCCCAGCGCACCCTGCCGGTCGCGCTGCTGAATCTGCAGTCGGCGATGCGGTACAGCGCGGACTGGGGCGGGCTGTTCGCGGGGATCGTGATCCTCGTGTACCCGATGATCGTGCTCTACCTGTGGGTGGGCCGGAGGATCGTGGACGGCATGACCGCGGGGATCGGAAAATGACGCCCGCCCCGCGCGGCCGCTGGATCGACGAGGGCCAGGTGTTCGCCGGCGCGATGCACTACTTCCGCGTGCACCCGGAGCACTGGGCGGACCGGCTGGCGCGGCTCGCCGCGATGGGCCTCACCGCGGTCGAGACGTACGTGCCGTGGAACTTCCACGAGTACCGACGCGGAGAGCACCGGTTCGACGGGTGGCGCGACCTGCCGCGGTTCCTGGAGCTCGCCGCCGAGGCGGGGCTGGACGCGATCGTCCGTCCAGGGCCGTACATCTGCGCGGAGTGGGACGCCGGAGGTCTTCCCGCCTGGCTCCAGTTCGACGGGCCGATCGGCCTGCGCACCTCGGATCCCGCCTTCCTCGCCCCGGTCGACGAGTGGTTCGCCGCGCTGCTGCCGCGCCTGGCGCCTCTGCAGGCGGACCGCGGCGGACCCGTCATCGCCGTGCAGGTCGAGAACGAGTACGGCTCCTTCGGCGACGACGCGGAGTATCTCGCCTGGCTCGAGCGGCGACTGCGGGCCGGGGGCATCACCGTGCCGCTCTTCACCTCGGATGGAGCGACCGACCTCATGGTCGACGCCGGGACGCTGCCGGGCGTCACGCCGACGATGAACTTCGGGAGCCGCGCCGCTGCCACGCGCGCGTTCCTGGAGCAGCGCTTCCCCGCCACGCCCTTCTTCGGCGGGGAGTTCTGGGCCGGCTGGTTCGATCACTGGGGCGAGCAGCATCATCGCCGCTCCGGGGCGAGCGCGGCGGATCCGCTTCGCGAGATCGTCGAGGCCGGGGGCTCGATCAACATCTACATGGCGCACGGCGGGACGAACTTCGGGCTCTGGGCCGGCGCGAACCACTACGAGGAGCGCCTGCACCCGACGGTGACCTCCTACGACTCCGATGCCGCGATCGCGGAGGACGGAACGCTGACGGAGAAGTTCGCCGCGTTCCGCACGGTGTTCGCCGCGGCCGGCGCCGAGCCGCGACCGGAGCCCGCGCCGCCGCGGCGGCAGACGCCGCGCGACCTTGCCGTCGAACACGGTGCGGGGCTCCTGAAGACTCTCGAGGGACTCGCGGGAGCACCGGTGACCGCGCCGCGACCGCTCAGCTTCGAGGAGCTGGGGCAGAGCTCCGGCATCGTCCTCTACGAGACGTCCGTGCGCATCCCGCAGGGCGGAGCCGCGCTGCGGGTCCGCGGCCTCGCGGACCGGGCCGAGGTCTTCGTCGACGGGGAGCACCGCGGCGTGCTGCACCGCAACGACCCCGACGCGACCATCGCCCTGGACGGCGACGGCTCCTCGCGCCGCCTCGTGCTCGCCGTGGAGAGCCTCGGCCGGATCAACTACGGTCCGCTGCTCGGGGAGGGGAAGGGCATCCTCGGCGGCGTCGGCATCGAGGCGCACGGCGTCATCCGGTCGGTCTTCGGATGGGAGCATCGAGGGCTCGACCCGAATGCCGAGGCGGCGCCGTCGTTCACGCCGTTCGGCGATCCGGGTCCGACCGGCCTCTCCCGCGCGGTGGCCGTGATCGGCGAACCGCTCGACGCGCACCTGGAGCTGCCCGGCTGGGGAAGGGGCCTGCTGTGGCTGAACGGCTTCCTGCTCGGCCGCTACGACGAGGCCGGGCCCCAGCGCACCTACTACGCACCGGCCGGGCTGTGGCGTCAGGGGGAGAACGAGATCCTGCTGCTCGAGGCCGCGCACCGCGGCGATGCCGTCGGGATCCGCGATCGTGCCGATCTCGGACCGGTCACGGACTACGTCGAGTGGCAGGCGTGACCCTCCGCGAACAGTCGGCGGCGTCCGTGCGGGTCGCGACCTTCAACACGCACCACGGCACCGCTCCCGATGGGCGCCCGGCTCTGGACGCGTGCCTCCGGCTGCTCGACGACCTCGCCCCGGATGTGATCGCGCTCCAGGAGGTGGATCGGGGGTGGCGGCGCAGCGGCTTCGCCGATCAACCCGCCCGCTACGCCGAAGGACTCGGCGGCACGGCGCTGTTCGCCGCGAACCTGCGCCTCCCCGCGGAGGACGATCCGGCTCGGGGCGGCGCGGTGCGGGGTTCTCGCGGCGCGGTGCGGGAGTACGGCACCGTCCTGCTCACGCGGCATCCGATCCTCCGAGCGGCGCACCATCCCCTGCCGGTCCCTCTCGGCGCGGAGCCCCGGGGCGTGCAGGTGGCGCTGATCGATGTACGAGGGGTCCCGATCCGGGTCGCCGGCGTGCATCTCCACGACGGCGACGACGCCGTCTCCGTCCGACAGGCCGAGGAGGTGCTTCGACGGCTGGCGGCCGACGAGGCCGCGCCCGAGGCGCCCGAGGTCGTGCTCGGCGATCTGAACGCCGAGCCCGGGCGCGGCGGTCATCGGGTGCTCCTGGATGCCGGCTTCGCGGACGCCTGGGTGATCGCCGGCACCGGGCCAGGGCGCACCTTCCTGGATCCGGAATCGGGGAGCGGCGCGCGCATCGACCACGTGCTCGTCCGCGGTGCGGCGATCGCGAGCGCGCGCGTCGGCTCGCTCGTGCCCACCCCGTCCGATCATGAGCCGCTCATCGTCGAGATCTCGCCGCGGGGCTGACCGCGACGAGGAGACTCCGGAACCCTGCCGGGGCGGCCCTCACACCGCCCCGGCAGAGTGGTCATCGGGTGGAGATCTCGCTCACCGCGATGTTGCCCCAGGTGAGGTTCGCCGACTTCACCACGATCCGCAGCTTCGCCGTCGTCACGGCGGCGGGCAGGCTCAGTGCGCGGCGCTCGACCGTCGCGCTGCTGCCCGTCCAGGTGAGCGAGCCGCCGGTCAGGACGGTCGCCCAGGCCCCGTTCTGCCAGGCCTGCACGTCGAGGGTCTTGATCCCCTGACCGGTGCCGAACGTGGTCGCGAACTCGATACCCGACACCACGCGGTCGCTGGGGAACTCGAGCGTGATCGTCTGCGGGAACGTGACACCGCTGGACGGGCTCGCCCACGGGGTGCTGTCCCGCCCGTCCGCGATGCTCGCCGGGACCGTCGACTGGCCGTTGCCGAGCGAGGCCGTGACGACGGGTGCCGCCTCGTTACGCCCCTGACCCGCGGTGCGCTGCAGGGCGCCGAGGTCGGGCATCCCCGACGGCAGCGGCGTGCCGACCGCGTCCTTGCCGCCGTTGAGCGGGATGGTGAGTCCCGCGGCGATCGCGGGCGACGCGGCGGTCGGCAGGTACCCGCCGAGGTCGCCGATGCCCGCCGCCGCCCCCGGGGCGGTGAGCTGCGGATCCGTGACGATCGCCGCCGCGTCCTTGCTCGGCACGGGGCCGGAGAAGTACAGGTTCCGGTCGTAGCTCACGGCGGCGCTGTCGCGGTAGGCGAGGCCGGCGCCGTTGTAGATGATGTTGTTGCGGAACGACACGTTCGACACCGAGGTGTTCCACACCTTGACCAGGCTGAAGCTGGCCCGATCGGGGTTGTTGGCGATGAACGGGGTGAGCGGCGTCCAGATCGTGTTGTTGTACACGTCGATGTTCTTCGCGTTCGTGGATAGCGCGAAGATCTGGTTCCCGTCGCCCTGGCTCACGTTGTACCGGATCGTGGCCTCCGCGGGCCCGGTGCCTGTGGAGACGGCGATGAAGAAGCCGCCCTCGTTGTCGTGGCTGTAGTTGTACTGGATGAGGCTGCGGTGCACCGAGGCGTCCGCGTCGAAGCCGTTGCCGTCGCTGGAGAGCCCCCAGTACTTCGTGCCGGACACCTCGTTGTACTCGACGACGGTGTCGTCGGCGCCGGCCCACCAGATGCCGACGTTGCCGTGGTTCTGCGCGGTCTTGTCGACGCGGTTGTGGTCGATGCGGGCGCCCTGCGCCTGCATGACCGTGATCCCGCCCGCCGAGATGTCGTGCACGTTGTTGCCGCTGACGACGACGCCGGTGCTCGGCGTCCAGGCGCGGTAGCCGCCGGCCGGGACGGGCATGAAGTCCCAGAGGCTGGTCCAGCCCTCGCGCTGCATCCACGACGACCACGTCACGATGCCGTACGAGCGGGAGTTCGCGACCTCGTTGTCCGTGATCGACAGATCCCGGTAGTAGGTCGGGGTGGTGCCGCCCAGGGCCGAGACGACGATCCCGCCGACCGAGGGGTTCGAGCTGTCGTTGCCGCTCGTCGCACCCTGGATGTCGTGCACATACGTGCCCGTGACCGAGATCCGGTCCACCGGGCCGTAGTCGCTCGCCGTGACCTGGATGCCGATCCGCGGGGTCGCGCCGGATCCGGTGTTGGTCACCTCCAGACCCGACACCGTGACGTCGTGCTGGTTCGCGATCTTCACCGCCGCGTCGACCGTGCCGCCGCCGTCGATGCGCGGCTTCGCGCCGGATCCGTAGGCGCCGATCGTGATCGGGGAGCCGGTGGCGCCCGAGCCGTGCGGGGCGAGCTGGCCGGACCACTGCCCGCCCGCCTCGAACAGCACGGCGTCGCCGGGGGAGAGCGTCTGCGCGTTCACCTTCGCGAGGCTCTTCCACGCGGTGGACGGCGACAGGCCGTCCGCGGAGTCGCTGCCGCCCGGATCGACGTAGTACGTCGTGCCGGTGACGGCGAACGCCGCAGCCGGTGCCCAGAGCAAGGCGCCGGCGACGACGGCTCCCGCGCTCGCCGCGGTCAGGGTTCTCAAGGCCTTCATGTCACTCCTCGTCGAGTTAATAATGAATAGTAATTTAATTACTAGAGCGTTTCCACGCTGTCAACTCATCGATCGAGCGGAGAACGGGCGCCCGATGAGGAAATGTTCTGGCGCATCGATTGCGGACCTGGTATTACTTGACTCCCCCCGATCCTGAAAGAACGCTGATGTTCCCGAAGGAGTGAATCGTGGCACCCAAGATCCAGCCGCTCGCGCAAGGCGGCGGCACGCTGAAGCGCAACTTGGGACTGTGGGCGATCGTCGGCCTCGGCCTCGGGTACATGACCCCGACCATCGTGTTCGACACCTTCGGCATCGTGTCGCATCAGACGAACAACGTCGTGCCGCTCGCCTATGTGCTCGCCCTCGTCGTGATGATGTTCACGGCGATCAGCTACGGCAAGATCGCCGGCGCCATCCCGAGCGCGGGATCCGCGTACACGTACGTGCGGGAGTCGATCCACCCCAACCTCGGCTTCATGGTCGGCTGGACCTCGCTGATCGACTACATCCTGCTGCCGATGGTGAACTGCCTCATCATCCGCAACTACCTCGAGCAGCTGATCCCCGGCATCTGGCCCGGGGTCTGGGTGATCCTCTACTGCGTGATCGTGACCTCGATCATCTACCTGACGATGCGGGGCACGTCGAATCTCAACATGGTGCTGATCGTGTTCGCCGGGATCGTCATCCTCGTGTTCGTGGTGCTGGTCTGGGTGCAGCTGGTCCGCGGCGAGGGCGCGGGCACCGTGGTCTCGGTCACCCCGTTCTTCCACGACGGCGTCGCCTTCGGCGCCGTCCTGGCCGGCGCCACCGTGGTGTGCTTCTCCTTCATCGGCTTCGACGCCGTGACGATGTATGCGGAGGAGGCCAAGCACCCGAGCATCATGCCGAAGGCCATCCTCTACACCGTGATCCTCGGCGGGGCGATCTTCCTCGTCTCCAGCTACTTCACCCAGCTGCGGTTCCCCGACTGGCATCAGTTCAACGACGCGTCGCTCACGGACAGTTCGCTCACTCAGATCGGCGACGTGGTCGGCGGGCGCACCTTCCAGATCATCCTGACCTCCGCCGGCTTCGCCGCGACCCTCGCCTCAGGCCTCGCCTCGCACGCGTCCGTGTCCCGGATGCTGCTCGTGATGGGGCGCAACGATGTGCTGCCGAAGCGCATGTTCGGCTACATCAACCCGCGCACGCACACCCCGACGTTCAACGTCGTCCTCGTCGGCGCGATCTGCCTGCTCGCGATGTCGTTCAGCCTGGATCTCATCGCCTCGTTCATCAACTTCGGCGCGCTGATCGCGTTCACCTTCGTGAACATCTCCGTCATCGCCTGGTTCGCGTGGCGCAAGGGTCTCCGGCACACCCCGCGCGATGTGTTCCGCTACATCGTGATGCCGCTCATCGGCATGGCTCTCACCGGGCTGCTCTGGGTGAACCTGAGCGCGGACGCTCTCATCGGCGGATCCGTGTGGACCCTTCTCGGCATCGTCTATCTGCTCGTGCTGACCAGGGGGTTCCGCCGCAAGGTCGCCTCGTTCGACGAGAACGACGCCGTCACCGGCTACAACAAGGTGCCCACGGACGCCGTCGACGTCCTCGAGGACGGGGAGTACGACGACGAGGTGACGCGGTGACCGCCGCGCACCGACGAGAGAACGAACCACTGCGCAACTGAGATCGCACGGCGAAGGCGCCGCACGACCGTGAATGGAGAGGACCATCGTGGCACGCACTCAGAAGGACAAGGGATCCGCGCAGGATCCGGACCGCGACACCACCGCGACCGCGAAGCCGTCGTCCCGGCGCCGATCAGCGAATCCGCCTGCCGTGAACGGCGACCCGGTGAAGCCCGCGGTCAAGGCCGCGAGCACGGCCCGATCCCGTGCGCGCAAGCCCGTGCCGAGACCCGCCACGACCGCGAACACCGGACCGCTCCCCGTGGCCGCACCGACCCTGGACCCCGAGATCGCGTCCGGCGAGCGCCCTGCCCGCCGGCACGGTCTGCGGAACATGTCGGAGATCCGGCACTACTTCCGCACCAACCGCACCCCGATCTTCTTCGTCGGCGCCTCCGCCTTCAACCTGCTGGGTCTTGACCGCTGGGTGCGCGGATTCTCCTACATCACGTACTACGACAGCTGGCAGGGCGCGCATCCGCGCGTGTTCAGCCCGATCCACAAGCCCTACATCGAGTGGCAGAGCGGCGAGGAGATCAACAACTGGCTGCTGCGCCACCACGAGGTGCGCGCGCACATCGCCCGTCTCACTCCGGCCGGCGAGCGCCCGAAGATCGCGATGGTGTTCTTCGACGAGGAGACGGAGGCGATCTGCGAGGAGCTCGGCTACGAGCTGATCCTCCCCGCCGCGGCACTCCGCGAACACCTGGACTCCAAGATGGTCACCACCCGGATCGCCGAGTCGGTCGGCGTCCCGAGCGTCCCCAACGTGATCACGACCGTGGACTCCTACGAGGATCTTCAGGAACAGGCGGAGAAGGCGGGGCTCGGATCCGACCTGGTCGTGCAGACCGCATACGGCGACTCCGGCAAGACCACCTACTTCGTCGCCGACGCCTCCTCGTTCGCGAAGAACAGGGACGACATCGTCGGGCACGAGCTCAAGGTCATGAAGCGGATCAACAACCGTCCGATCGCCGTCGAGGCCGTGCTCACGCGCCACGGCACCATCGTCGGCCCGTTCATGACCGAGATCACCGGGCACAAGGAGCTCACGCCGTACCGCGGCGGCTGGGCCGGCAACGAGATGTTCCCCGACGTGCTCGACGACGTCACCCGCCGCACCGCGACGCGGCTCGTGCGCACCCTCGGCGACCGGCTCGGGGCGGAGGGGTACCGCGGGTTCTTCGAGGTGGACGTGCTGCTGGACACGGACACCGGCGAC
This sequence comes from Microbacterium sp. NPDC089698, assembly GCF_044749045.1. Taxonomy (NCBI): domain Bacteria; kingdom Bacillati; phylum Actinomycetota; class Actinomycetes; order Micrococcales; family Microbacteriaceae; genus Microbacterium; species Microbacterium sp. NPDC089698. Next base: position 260,345 of record NZ_JBIVHE010000002.1, on the reverse strand, counting down.
GTCTACCTGGGCGAGCTGAACCCGCGCATCTCGGGTGCGTCGGCCATCACGAACGTGACCGCCGGAGCCTACGCCGACGTGCCGCTGTTCGTGTTCCACCTGCTCGAATACGCGGGAGTCGACTTCGAACTCGACGTCGACGAGATCAACGACCGCTGGGAGGAGCTGGCCGCCGCCGACCAGTGGAGCCACATGATCATCAAGCACACGGATGCGGTCGTGGAGCACATCGACGTCGCCCCTCCCACGGGACGGTACGTGCTCGACGCCTACGGACGCCTCGCGTTCTCGCAGGGCGACCTGGACTGGCACCTGCTCGGCAGCGAGTCGGAATCGTTCTTCCTGCGGATCTACGGCCCGGGCGACTACCGTTGGAAGGGCGCGGATCTGGGGATCCTGGTCACCAAGGGCCGGCTGCAGACGCCCACGGGGCGACTGTCCATCCGCGCGAAGCATCTCATCGAGTCCATCCGGGCGATGTACGCGGCCACGCCGCTGCCGCCCGCGGCGGAGATCGATCAGTACGAGCAGATCGGAACCGAACCGGCACCATGAGCGGTGATGTGACACCTCCGTCGACCAGCACCTGGAACAGCACCGGCCCGGCGACGGGCGGTGCGCCCGAGGGCCCGCGGCGACTCGACGGCTTCGTCCCTCCGCTCGAAGCCTGGCAGCAGGAGCCCAACCTGCGCTGGTCGATGCAGCACATGGCGGACTTCCTGCCCGTGCACCAGATCTCCTCCCTGGGACGCACGCTCGCGCTGCCCTCGGTGCCCGCCGACCTCGGCCACATCGACGTCCCCCATCCGTGGGAGCCGCGCTCGGCGCCGTTCGAGGATGTCATGGCCTCGACCTACACCGACGGCTGGATCGTCGCGCGCGACGGAGCGGTGATGGGCGAGCAGTACCTCGGCACGATGTCGCCCGGTGTGCTGCACCTGCTGATGTCGGTGAGCAAGTCCCTGACGACGGCGGTCGCCGGAACGCTCATGGGCGCCGGCGCGCTCGACGCCGGGGCGCAGGTCACCGCCTACGTCCCTGCCCTGATCGGATCCGGCTACGACGGCGCGCGCGTCCGCGACCTGCTCGACATGCGCACCGGCGTGCGCTTCTCGGAGGCGTATCTCGATGAGAACGCCGAGGTGCGCCTGCTCGAGGAGGCCATCGGCTGGGCGCCGCGCCGGCACCCTGATACCCCCGGCACCCTTCGCGACTTCCTCGCGACCCTCGGCGCGAACGGCCCGCACGGCGGCCGGTTCGACTACAAGTCCTGCGAGACGGACGCGCTCGCGTTCGTGATCGAGGGCGCGACAGGGGTCCACGCAGCCGATCTCATGTCCGAGCGGCTGTGGGCGCCGATGGGCGCCGAGTTCAGCGCCAACGTCGGCGTGGACGCGGTCGGCGCGGGCATGTTCGACGGTGGCGTCTCGGCGTCGCTGCGCGATCTGCTGCGCTTCGGCACCCTGTTCCTGCGCGACGGTGCGGCGATGGACGGGCGTCAGGTGCTGCCTCCGGCCTGGATCGCGGAGACCGTCGCAGGCGGTCCGGACTCCCGCGCGGCGTTCGCGAACGCCGCGGAGCCCACGCTCATGCCGGGCGGGATGTACCGCAACGGCTTCTGGTTCCCGTACCCCGGCTCCGACGTCTTCCTCGCCCTCGGCATCCACGGCCAGATGGTCTACGTGAACCGGGCGGCGGGCGTCGTCGCCGCCAAGCTCTCGAGCTGGCCGACGCCGCAGGATGCGGAGCGCCTGCTGTGGACCGTCAAGGCGTTCGACGCCGTGGCCCGCACGATCGCCTGACCGGATCGAACGCGGGTCGGGGCGAACTCAGGCGTCGCCGTGCGGATCCAGCCGGTTGAGGGTCGCGACGGTCTGCGGGTAGTCGCCGCGCACCTCGCCGAAACGGAGCAGCTTCACGTTCTCCACGAGGATCTCGTGCGCGTCGGGCTGGGCTTCGATGAGAGCCATCGTCTCATCCACGAAGTCGTCGAGCGGCATCGCGAACGGGCTCTCGCTCTGGCCGGGCATGAGCTCGGTCGCGACGGCGGGCGGGACGAGTTCGAGCACCGAGACGCTCGTGCCGTCGAGCTGCAGCCGGATCGACTCGGACAGCATGTGGATCGCGGCCTTGGTCGCGTTGTAGGTCGGCGTGACGCGGAGCGGCGTGTGCGCCAGCCCGCTCGAGACCGTGACGATGGTCGCGGCCGGGCGGCTCTGCAGATGCCCGATGAGCGCCGCGATGAGCCGGATCGGGCCGAGCAGGTTGGTCGTCACGATCTCCTCGGCGTCGGCGAGGAACCCGTCGCCGCGCCAGTCCTCGACGCGCATGATGCCGGCCATCGCGACGAGGACGTCGAGTGCGGGGTACGACGAGACGACCTCGGCGGTGGCCGCACGGATGCTCTCGGGATCGGCGGTGTCGATGCGCACGGTGCCGAAGCCGTGCTCGGCGGCGAGCCGGTCGAGGAGCTCGGCGCGGCGCCCTCCGATGACCACGGTGTTGCCCGCGGACTGCAGGCGCAGCGCCAGGGCGAGGCCGATGCCGCTCGTCGCGCCGGGGATGAAGACGGTGTTTCCGGAGATGTTCATGGCTCCAGGCTCGGCGGGATCCGAGCCGACGATAAGAGACCGGGTGATCGGGGGATCCGCGATCCCTGGTTGCGGATCCGCTCCCGCCGGACAATGGATCCATGGACCGCATCGCGCTCGCCGACTTCCTGCGCCGCCGCCGGGAGGCGCTGCGCCCCGGCGACGTCGGCCTGCACGAGGGCGCGCGCCGCCGCGCTCCGGGCCTCCGCAGGGAGGAGGTCGCCCAGCTCACCGGCATGTCCGTCGACTACTACACGCGCCTGGAGCAGCGACGAGGACCCCAGCCGAGCGAGCAGATGCTCGCCGCTCTCGCCCGCGCCCTGCGGCTCACCGCCGACGAGCGCGACTACCTGTTCCGCACGGCGGGACACTCGGCGCCCGATCGGCACAGCACACTGCCGCACGTCGCCCCCGCCCTGCTCAGAGTGCTCGACCGCCTCGAGGACACCCCGGCGCTCGTCCTGTCGAACCTCGGCGAGACGCTCGTGTCCAACCGGATGGCGCAGGCGCTGCTCGGCGACCCGTCCGAGCGCACCGGACTCGCCCGCAGCGACGTCTACCGCTGGTTCACGGATCCCGCCGCCCGCGCGGTGTATCCGGAGGCGGACCACGAGCGGCACGCCCGTGCCCAGGTCGCGGGACTGCGCGCCGCCTACGGCGCGAGGGGAGCGCGGTCGCGGGCGGGCGAGCTCGTGCGCGCGCTGCAGGCCGAGAGCCCCGAGTTCGCCGAGCTCTGGGAGCGGCACGAGGTCGCCGTCCGCTTCGAGGATCACAAGACCCTGGTGCACCCTGAGCTCGGGCCGATCGAGCTCGACTGCCAGGCGCTCTTCACCGAGGACCAGTCGCAGGCCCTCCTCGTGCTCACCGCCCCGCCGCGCACGGAGGGCTGGCAGAAGCTGCAACTGCTGTCCGTGATCGGCGCGGAGAGGTTCCCGGCGGCGGCCGAAGGGCGCTGACGCGGTCCTTCACGCGAGCGGGAACGTCGCCTCGACGCGCAGGCCGCCCTCCGGTCGTGCGGTCAGGACGAGGGATCCGCCCAGCACCTCGACGATCGAGCCCGCGATCGCGAGGCCGAGACCGGATCCGCCGTGCGCCCCGTCACGCGTGCGGCCGGCGCCGCGCTGGAAGGGCTCGACCAGGGTCGCGACGACCGCGGGGTCGAGCCGGTCTCCAGTGTTCTCCACGACGAGCGCGCCCTGGCCGCCGAGGCTGACCGTGCGCACGGTCGCGGATCCGCCGGAGGGCAGGTTGTGCACGAGCGCGTTCTGCACGAGGTTCAGGGCGAGCTGGTCGAGCAGCGCCGCATCCCCGTGCACGATGACCGGATCGCCGACCACGTCGAGCCGCACATCGTGGGAGGCCGCGACCTCGTGCAGCAGCTCGACCGCGCCCTCCGCGGCGAGCGAGAGGTCGACCGGGGCGAGCGCCGGCGGGCGCGCGTCCAGCCGCGTGAGCAGCAGGAGCGCCTCGGTGAGCGCGATGGCCCGTTCGTTCGCGGCGCGCAGGCGCGCGAGCAGCTGCGGCACATCCGGGTCCGGATCCGCTGCGGCGACGTCGAGCACGGCGCGGGTGATGGCGAGCGGCGTGCGCAGCTCGTGCGACGCGTTGGCCGCGAACCGGCGCTCGCGCTCCAGGTCGTGCTGGATCCGGTCGAGCATCCCGTCGAACACGTCGGCCAGGCGGCGGAACTCGTCGTCGCGACCCGGCAGGGAGATCCGCGCGTCGAGGTCGCCGTCGCCGACGGCCTGTGCCGTCGCGCCGATCACGGTGAGGGGGCGCAGCACCCGGCCGGCGAGGAACCAGCCGCCGAGCACCCCGAGCGCGATGAGCCCGATGAGCGCCCAGGTGGCAGGAGGCACGAACGCGCGGATGATGTCCGTGCGGTTCGGCTCCCAGGTGGTGCCGGCGATCGGGTCGGTGCTGTAGACCGTTCCCTCCGGCACATAGCGCAGCAGCCACAGCGCGACGACGCCGAGCATCACGGCGCCCGCCACCGCGACGAGCGCGACGTAGCTGAGGGTGAGGCGCCAGCGCACCGACAAGCCGATGGGGCGGGCGGGGCGCGGCGGGAGCGCAGGGGCCGAGGGGAGCGCCGGTCTCGGCGGGACGGCGGGGAGCCGCGACGCGTCAGGCATTCCCCGCACGCCCCGGCATCGTCGCGTCCTCGGCCGCGATCTCGTCGTCGTCGCCGGCGCCGTCGTCGCCGGGCGCTGCCTCGGTGCCGATCCGGTAGCCGACGCCCGGCACCGTGAGGATCACCCAGGGCTCGCCGAGCCGCTTGCGCAGCGACGACACGGTGATGCGCACCGCGTTCGTGAACGGATCCGCGTTCTCGTCCCAGGCGCGCTCGAGCAGCTCCTCGGCGCTGATCACCCCGCCGCCGGCCTCGACGAGCACCTGCAGCACGGCGAACTGCTTGCGTGTGAGGGCGACGTAGCGTCCGTCGCGGTAGACCTCACGGCGGAACGGGTCGAGCCGGATCCCCGCCAGTTCGTGCACCGGCGGTGTCGACCTGGGCGCGCGCCGCGCGAGCGCCCTGATCCGCAGGATCAGCTCGCGCATCTCGAAGGGCTTCGTCAGGTAGTCGTCGGCGCCGAGCTCGAAACCGCTCGCCTTGTCGTCGAGGCGATCGGCGGCCGTGAGCATGAGGATCGGCAGGCCGGATCCGGAGGCGACGATCGCCTGTGCGATCGCATCGCCGCTGGGCCCGGGGATGTCCCGGTCGAGCACCGCCACGTCGTAGGTGTTGATGTCCAGCATCTCCAGGGCGACGTGCCCGTCTCCGGCGGTGTCCGCGGCGATCGCCGCGAGACGCAGTCCATCACGGACCGCTCCGGCCAGGGCGGGTTCGTCCTCCACGATCAGCACGCGCATGCCAGAAGCCTAAGCACACCGGCATATCGCGGGCGTATGCGAAATCTCGTACGGCCCGGCAACGTCGCCCTCGATGGAGTGGAGGCATGGACACGAACACCACTGCTCCGCTGCGACCCGGCTCCGCGCCGGAATGGATCCTGCACCGGGATGCGGACGGCGATCGGGCCCGCACCGCGGTGCCCGCCCCTGGACCGCAGCACGCGAAGCCTCGACGGCGGCCCCGCCTGTTCCGGATCGCCGTGACGCTCACGGTCCTCGCCACGCTGGGCGCCGGCACCGCGGCCGCGGTGATCACGGCGGCCGTCGCGTCGCGGCCGGACTATCCGGGGCCCGTCGCGGCGGCCGGGGGCGACGGATCAGCGTCAGCGCGCGGTGGCGGGATGCCGACCGTCGAGGACGGCTTCCTCGCGGACGGCGCATCGGTGCCGCTGTCGGATCCGGTGCCGGCGGTGACGCAGCTGGACCCCGCGCTGCGTGACGCCCTGGGGCAGGCGCTCGCGGCGGCCGAGGAGGACGGGCTCGAGCTGCGCGTCGCGAGCGGCTGGCGGTCGAAGGCGTATCAGGCGTGGCTGCTGCGCGATGCCGTGCGCACCTACGGATCGGAGGCGGAGGCCGCGCGCTGGGTCGGCACGCCCGAAACCTCGCTGCACGTCAAGGGGCAGGCGGTCGACATCGGACCGTACGATGCGGCGGACTGGCTGAACCGCCACGGAGCGCAGTTCGGGCTCTGCCGCACCTACGACAACGAGGCCTGGCACTTCGAGCTGAGCCCCTCCGCGATCGACCAGGGCTGCCCGCCGATGTTCCGCGATCCGACCGAGGATCCGCGGATGAAGGGCTGACTGCGCGGGCCGGCGCGGTCTGCCGGAGCCGCTACTTGTAGAAGCCGTCGCGCAGGTTGATGCCGTGCTCGAGCCAGGCCTTGAGGGCCGCGAGCATGCCGGTCCACCCCTCGCAGTTGCCGAAGGCGCTCTTCGCACCGCCCGCGGTCGCCCGCCAGGTGGACTCGGTGATGGTGACGAGCGTGCGCGCTCCGTCGTCGATCGAGGCGAATTCGAACACCGTGCGCGTGGTGCCGCTGTCGTTGCTGCCCGGCGCGGCCGCCCACTCGATCACGATGCGCTCCGGCGCCTTCGCCTCGATCACGACGACCGGGAAGCGCCCGGGGAAGTCCGCGAAGTCCCAGCTGACGTCGGTGTCGGGTTCGAGGCGCCCCCGGGCGCCGCCGGTGGTGAAGTAGCGGGAGAGCTGCGCCGGATCGGCGACGGCCTCGTAGACCTCCGCCTGCGGGCGCGAGACGCGACCCGAGACGGAGAAGGACAGTTCGGTGAGCGGAGCCATGTCCGCAGCGATTTCGATCTGAGACATGTTGTAAGATTACAACATGAATTCGGCGGAGGGAACCGGCGATGACGATCTCGTCTTCAAGGCGCTCGCCGCCCCCATCCGCCGCCGGATGCTCGACGCCCTTCGCGAGGCGCCGCGCACCACGGGCGAGCTGTGCGCGCGCTTCCCCGAACTCGACCGCACCACGGTGCTCCAGCACCTCAAGGTGCTGGAGCGGGCCGAGCTCGTGATCGGCCGGCGCGAGGGCAGGGAGCGGCACCTCAGGCTCGCGCCGCTGCCGATCAAGCGGATCCACGATCGCTGGATCGGCGCGTACGCCGAGGCCGCAGTGCAGCTGCTGGACGACCTCGACCGGGATCTCGACCGGGGCTGACGCCGGGGTCGGGATTCAGGCCGGAGCCAGTTGGCGCCGCGATCTGGCTCGTCGGACGGCTTGCGGCTCAGCCCTCCGGGGCCATCTCGAAGTCGTACCAGGCCGGCACCGGGCGCCCGGGGAAGGCCTCGTGCCACAGCGCCGACATGCTCAGCTCGCCCTCGCGGAGGTTGGGCACCTCGAAGCGGCCTTCGAGGATCCGGCCCGCCGTCTCCCGGTCCCCGGCGGCGAGGGCGGCGCGGATCTCGACGACCCGGAACCGTCCGAGCTCGCGCATCTCCGTGGGAAGGGTCCCGAGCAGGGTGCGGACCTCGTCCGCCCGTCCGTCGGCGAGCAGCGCCTCGGCGAGCTCGAGGGTGAGCGGCACGAGGTCGGGGGCCAGCTCGCGCGCCTCGGCGAGGCGGCTGACGCCCTGCTCCTGCGCCGCGGTGCCGCCGCCGTCGGACTCGCGCAGCGCGAGGGCGAGCCCGCGCAGAGCCCAGGCGTTGCGACGATGGCGGAGCGACGCCTCGTAGTGCGAGATCGCGGTGCCGTGCTCTCCCCGCGCCTGAGCGGCGACGGCGCGGTGGTAGTGCGTCAGCCAGGTGGCAGGGACCTCGGCGAGCAGGTGATCCCACTCGTCTCCTGTGACATAGGAGACCGGGGCCTCGGACGCATCGGGCTCGGCGACACCCGCGGGCGCGTCGGGAGCACCCGGTGCACCGTCGAGGAGCGCCGCCCAGTACGCGCCCTCCTCGCCGTCGCGGACGAACCGCACACCGGCGAGAGGTGCGAACGCCGAGCCCGTCCGCGCGGCGAGCTGCTGCTCGAGCGCGCCCCAGGGGGAGCCGACCGAGAGCAGCGCGTCCGGGGCGAGGTCCGCGGCGGCCTCGAGCCGCTCGATGCCCGCAGACCCGGCGGCATCCGCGGCCTGCAGCACCTGGGCGCCGACCACCGCGACGTCCTCGGTCCAGGCCCCGTCGAGGCGCGGATCCGCGAGCTGCAGCGGCAGGAACGTCTCGGTCCACTCCCACGTCGCCCCTCCCGGCATGCGCAGGTGCTCGTACTGCGTGGCGGCGAGCCCGGCCTGGATCTCGAAGTAGGCGCCGGTCTCCCCGCCGAGCCAGTCGCACCAGTTCCTCCCGCCGGCCGTGTCGCCCCAGACGAAGAGCTTGCGGCCGAGCAGACGTGCGGTCGAGACATGCGCGAGGCCGGATCCCTCCGCGTCGACGGCGGCGATCCAGGGGCGCGGCGACGGCGCCGTGCCGGTGGCGGCGTCGGCGGCGCCGGCCGCGAGCCCCGGAGCGAGGTCGAAGAAGTAGTCGGCGGCGGCGGGTGCCGACGCGGGGAGGCGCGGATCCGTCTCGGTCAGATCCACCCGGCCGAGGGTGCCGTCGTAGCCGGTCATGTACGCGTGCGTCGCCGGGGCGAACACCCTGCTGCCCTCGGTCTGCGCGACGGCGATGTTGGTCCACCAGTACATCCCGGTCTCGCGCTCGCGGGGGTTGCGCACCCGAACCCGCACGTGCAGGGCGGCGCCGTCGAGCGTCGCGTCGATCTGCAGGATCAGCCCGCGCACGCGCTCGTACTCCCACATCCGCAGGATCGGCTCGCCATCGGCACCGGTGATCTCAGCGGCGTACAGCGGGGAGCAGGTCAGCGGCCAGTGCCCGCGCATGCCGATGTTCCACTCCGCCCCGCCGGAGAACCAGGCGTCGCGGAGGGCCAGGTTCGCCGGCTGCTGGATCGCGTTGCGGTACACGAGGTCGCGCCCCGTCGTCTTGTCGAAGAGGCGGACGAGGCGCCCGCCGAGGTCGAGGGCGAACTCCGCGCGCAGCTGCTCGTTCTCCAGCACGGCGACGCGCATCGGCGCCGGAGTGCGCTCGCGGTCATAGCCGTCCTGGAGCAGGTACGGATGGATCGACGTGACCTGCCCGTAGCGGATGTTCGCCGCCATCTCGGCGGGAAGGCCCTCCGTGGCGGCCTCGTACGGCGCCTGCGGCATCGCCGCGATCGCGGGGAGGGGGTTCGAGGATCCGACGGGGGCGGTGGGGAGGACGACCTGGGTGACGGTCAACGTTGCGCTCATCGTGGACCAGTATCCCCGCTCCGCCTGTGCCCCGGTAACCCCCTCCCGCGGATCCAGCGTTCCCCCGTCTTCGGTTCGTCCCCGTCTTCGGGTCGTGCCTGTCCTTGCCCCATCTTCGGGCCGTCCCCGTCCTCGCCCCATCTTCGGGTCGTCCCTGTCAGCGGAGCCTCTGGCGTGCGCTCACGGGGACGACCCGGATCCGCCGTTCCCTCATCTTCGAGTCGTCCCTGTCAGCGGAGCCTCTGGCGTGCGCTTAAGGGGACGACCGGGAGTAGCGGGGCCGCCGGCCCGGGGCCGAGCGCGGACCCGAGCTGCCCGCTCATCCCCGAGTCGTCCCCGCCAGCGGACGCCATGGCGTGCGCTCATGGGGACGACCCGGAATTGCCCTTCCCGCACTTCCGAGTCGTCCCGGTCAGCGGAGCCCCTGGCGTGCGCTCATGGGGACGACCCGGAGAGGGGGGAGGGGTGGAGCCGCGTACGCTGGGCGGGTGCCCGAGTTCCCGTATGCGCGACTGCGCCGGTTCCCGGACGTGGAGGCGCCGAACTTGCAGGCGTGGGACGCGACGGACGAGCTGCTCGTCGCGCGGGCGCTCACGATCGCGGCCGAGCACGGGATCGACGGATCCGAGATCGCGGTCATCGGCGACGGATACGGCGCACTCACCCTGCCCCTGGCCGCGGCCGGCCTCGCCGGCGTGCGCGTGCACCAGGACCTCGTGACCGGACGGCGGGCGCTCGCCCGCAACGCCGCAGAGCTCGGGGTCACGGCAGAGCTCGGGGTCACGGCAGGGCTCGGGGTGACGGGCTTCGCCGAGCACGAGCTCGATGCCGAGCTGCTGCGCGGGGCGCGGCTCGTGCTGCTGCAGCTTCCGAAGGGCCTCGCCGAGCTCGAGGAGATCGCAGACGCGGTCGCGCGCGCGGCGGCGCCCGATGTCGTGCTGCTCGCGGGCGGACGCGTGAAGCACATGACCCTGGCCCAGAACGACCTGCTCGGGGCGCGCTTCGGCCAGGTGCAGCCGCAGCGCGCCGAGCGGAAGTCGCGCCTCATCGTCGCGACGGATCCGCTGCCCGTGCCGCAGGATCCGCCCTTCCCGGTGTCGACGGCGCATCCCGAGTACGGTCTCACACTGTGCGCGCACGGAGGGGCGTTCGCCGGCGACCGCATCGACATCGGAACGCGCGTACTGCTCGACATGCTGCGCGATCGCGCCGCCGAACTCGCCGCCCTCTCCCGGCGCGACGGCTTCACGGCCGTGGATCTGGGCTGCGGCACGGGTGCGCTCGCCGCATCCCTCGCGCTCGCGATTCCCGATGCCCGCGTCATCGCGACCGACCGTTCCGCCGCCGCGGTGCGCTCGGCACGCGCCACGATGGTCGCGAACGGGATCGCCGACCGGGTGACCGTGATGCTCGACGACGCCGGATCCGAGATCCCCGACGGATCCGTCGACCTCGTGCTGCTCAACCCGCCGTTCCACCTCGGCGCGAGCGTGCACGAGGGGGCGGGGCGCCGCCTCATCGACGCGGCCGCGAGGATCCTCCGCCCCGGCGGCGAGGTCTGGACCGTGTTCAACTCGCACCTCGATCACCGCCGCGCGCTCGCCGCCTCCGTCGGCGTGACGGAACAGCTCGCGCGCACCCCGAAGTTCACGGTGACGCGGTCCGTCCGGCGCTGAGCGCAGCAGCCCGAACGCCGCCGCGAATCGAGCCCGCCGCGACCCGCCGCGAATCGAGCCCGCCGCGACCCGCCCCGAATCGCGCCCGCCACGACCCGCGACGAACGAGCCAGCCGCGACCCGCACGGTCCCAGAACCCGCTCCGTTCACAGCCGGCGCGGGACAGGGTGGCACGCGGAGAGCTCTGAAGGTCACGCGATCCGGATGTCAGACCTCGACATCGACGACCCACCCTGGGCAGCGGGTGACGACCGCGCCGTCCTCGGGATCCTGCGTCGGATCCGGACCCTGCCGTGGACCAGGATCCTGCCGTGGACCGGGATCCGCGCGTGGACCGGGCTCCGCGGAGCCGATCCGCTCGCGCGCCTGTATCGCGGGCACGCGCGGCGCGCTCCGCAGCCGCACGGTGCCGGGGACGGGCTCGGACGTGAGCAGGTACGGCGGCACGGGCCCCGTTCCCAGCGACACGCCGCCGCCGAGATCGATCGGCTCCGGTGCGGGCCGCGGCGGTCTCGGGACGCGGACGACTCTCTCCCGCACGGTCACGTCGTGGATGGCGCGCACGGTCCCCGCGACGGTCTGCGCGGGCCGGTCGTCGTCTCCTTCGTCGTGGTGCTCCTCGACGAATGCGATCGAGGCCGCGAACTCCGCACCGAACTGATCGACGAGCCACGTCCCCCGCGGCGGGCGGCACGTGAAGGAGACTGTCTCACCCACGGTGAACGGATCCCCGCAGCAGGACCATTCCCACCCCGACAACCACACGCGCACGGTGCTCATGCGCTCACTCTATGCCGCGGCCACGGGGCGGATACCGAGCCCGCACACCCTAGGCCATCGCCCTCGGATTTGCCACGGGATCAGGTTCTCGTTACGTTGGAATGCGGGCCCGACGGCCCCAAGACCAGTCCGCGGCCGCGTCCTTCTTTCGATTCTGCTGTGCACGAAGAGGCGTGGGCGTACGGTCGATGATCTCTGTCGAGGATCCGAAATCCTCCTCCTGCGCCGCCGCATTGCGACCTTCGAAACGGCCCTGTGATCATCACCCGGGCGAGACCGATGCAGGCCTCCCCACCGGGGTGAGGCCGCGGGGGAAACGTGTCCGAAACCGCTCTGGAAGCGCGTCATCTGTTCAAGGTGTTCGGGAAGAACCCGAACCAGGCCATCCGCCGGCTGAAGGCCGGCGAGAGCCGATCCGCCGTCGCCGACGCCGGCACCGCCGCCGTCATCGACGCGAGCTTCACCGTCAACCGCGGCGAGATCTTCGTCATCATGGGACTGTCCGGATCCGGCAAGTCCACCATCATCCGCATGCTCAACGGCCTGCACGAGGCGACCGACGGCTCCGTCCTCGTCGCGGGGGATCCGATCACCGGCATTCCGGCGTCCCGGCTCCGCGAGATCCGTCGCGATCGGGTCTCGATGGTGTTCCAGCACTTCGCCCTGCTGCCGCACCGCACCGTCGCCGCGAACGTGGCGTACCCGCTCGAGCTCAAGGGCACGGGCCGCGCCGAGCGCCTGGCCAAGGCCGAGGAGATCCTGGGCCTCGTCGGTCTGGAGGGCCAGGGCGAGAAGCTGCCCTCCGAGCTCTCCGGCGGCATGCAGCAGCGCGTCGGCATCGCCCGTGCGCTCGCCGCCGACACCGACATCCTGTTGATGGACGAGGCGTTCAGCGCGCTCGATCCCCTCATCCGCCGGGAGATGCAGGAGCAGCTGCTCGAGCTGCAGCAGAAGCTGCAGAAGACCATCGTGTTCATCACGCATGATCTGAACGAGGCCATGTTCCTCGGCGATCGCATCGCCGTGATGCGCGACGGCCGCATCGTGCAGATCGGCACGCCGGAGGACATCCTCACCGACCCGGCCAACAGCTATGTCGAGCAGTTCGTGCAGGACGTCGATCGCGCCCGCGTGCTCACCGCCGCGAACGTCATGGAGCGTCCGCGTCCGGTCGTCTCCGAGAACGCGGGCCCCCGCACCGCGCTCAAGCAGATGCGCGACGCGTTCATGTCCGCGACGTACGTCGTCGGCCGCGACCGCAAGCTCATCGGCATCGTCACCGATCGCGACGTCGTCAAGCTGATCCGCCGCGGCGAGAGCACCCTGACGTCGGTGCTCAAGCCCGCGGCCCAGGTGGTCGACGAGGACGAGATCCTGATGAACCTGTTCATCCCGGCGGTCGAGTCGCCGCTGCCGCTCGCCGTGGCAGACGCGGAGGGCCGCCTCGTCGGCGTCATCCCGCGCATCACCCTGCTCGCGGCCCTCGGCCCCGGTCCCGGCGCCACGGGCGAGATCAACCTGCCGGTGCTGCCGCTGCCGCAAGCGGAGGTCGACGCCGTCCTCGACGACGGCTGGACCGCCGAGCCCGCGGCCGTCACCTCGCCGGCCGAGCCGGATGCGTCGACCGAGGAGGTCACCCGATGAACGTCCTTCCCATCGGATCCTGGGTCTCCGTCGCGGTCGACTGGATCAAGGCCAACCTCGACGGCCTGCTGCACGTCATCTCGACCGTGGTGTCGTTCCTCGTCGACGGCCTGAGCTTCGTGCTGCTGATGCCGTGGTTCTACGTCGTCATCATCATCGCCGCGCTCATCGCCTGGCTCGTGCGGTCCTGGCGCCTGGCGATCGGCACCGTGATCTCGTTCGGGCTGATCGTCGCGATGGGCCTGTGGGTCGCCGCGATGCAGACTCTCGCGCTGGTGCTCGTGGCCGGCGCTGTCGCGGTGCTGATCGCGATCCCGCTCGGCATCTGGTCCGCCCGCAACGCCACCGTGCGCGCGGTGCTCAAGCCCGCGCTGGACTTCATGCAGACGATGCCCGCCTTCGTCTACCTCATCCCCGCGATCGTGTTCTTCAGCATCGGCGTCGTGCCGGGCCTCGTGGCCACGGTCATCTTCGCGCTGCCCCCCGGCGTGCGCTTCACCGAGCTCGGCATCCGCGGCGTCGACGCCGAGACGGTCGAGGCCGGGCAGTCGTTCGGCGCCACGCCGGGCCAGATCCTGCGCGGGATCCAGCTGCCGCTCGCGATGCCGACGATCCTCGCCGGCGTCAACCAGGTGATCATGCTCTCGCTGTCGATGGCCGTCATCGCCGGAATGGCCGGTGCCGACGGGCTCGGAAAGCTCGTGGTCGAGGCGATCTCGACCGTCAACATCGCCAAGGGCGTCGAGGCCGGTCTCGGCGTCGTGCTGATCGCGGTCTTCCTGGACCGGGTCACCGCCTCGCTCGGGTCGCTCGGAGAGCACCCGGCCTCGCTGCTGGGGATGATGGCGCGCCGGCGCACCGCGCGGCGCCTCGCGGCGACCACGGCCGCCGCCGTCACCACCCCGGAACCGTCCGTCGAAGAGAAGGAGCTGCAGAATGCGTAAGAGCAGGATCACCGCCCTCGCGGCGCTCGGCGTCGCGGCCGTCCTCACCCTGGCCGGATGCGCGAGCGACGGCGCCGGCGGCACTCTCGAGATGGCGGGCAAGGCTCCGTCGAACAATGCCGGATCCGGAGACAAGGGATCGATCACGATCGGCTTCCTGCCCAGCTGGACCGACGGGCTGAGCACCGCGTACCTGCTGCAGGACCAGCTCGGCAAGATGGGCTACGACGTCAAGATGCAGACGCTCTCCGACGCGGGCCCGCTGTACGCGGGGCTCTCGCAGGGAGACGTCGACATCTTCCCGTCGGCGTGGCCCGAGGTCACGCAGAAGGCGTACATGGACCAGTACAAGGGCTCGATCGAGGACCTCGGAACCTACTACGGGAACGCCCGTCTCACGATCGCCGTGCCGACCTACTCCGACATCGACTCGATCGACCAGCTCAAGGGCAGCGCCGGCGAGTTCGGCGGCAAGATCATCGGCATCGAGCCCGGCGCCGGCCTCACCGCCCAGACCCAGAAGATGATGCCGGAGTACGGCCTGAACGGCGAGTACCAGCTGGTCACCTCGTCCACCGCCGCGATGCTCACCGAGCTGAAGTCGGCGACCGAGAAGAAGCAGGACATCGCGGTCACCCTGTGGCGTCCGTTCTGGGCCAACAGCGCGTTCCCCGTGAAGGACCTCAAGGACCCGAAGGGCGCGATGGGCAAGCCGGAGGGGCTGCACTTCCTCGGCGCGAAGGGCTTCGCCGAGAAGCATCCGGACGTCGCCGAGATGATCGGGAAGATCAAGCTCGACGACGCGCAGTACGGCTCGCTCGAGGACATGGTCGTCAACCGGTACGGCGAGGGCAAGGAGCCCCAGGCGATCGACGAATGGATCAAGGAGCACGGCGGCGACTTCGACTGGGTGCAGAAGTAACCCGAGCGAGCACCTCCGCCCGCTGCCACCGGCCTCGGTCCTTCCCGGACCGGGGCCGGTATGCTGTACCCCCATGGGGTATCGGATCCGAGTCGCGGGGGCGTCGTCGACGCGGTCGCGGGCGATCCTGCTCCTCGTCGCGGCGCTGATCGCCGGACTCCTCGGGATGCACGTGCTCGACGGGCACGGGTCCCCGGCCGCGGGAGCGGATCCGGCGTCTCATGCCGCGATGCCCGGGGCGCCGATGGCGGGGATGACTGTCGATGCGGCCGTGCTCCCCGCCGAGGCGACCATGCTCGCGGTGGATGCGACCGTGCGCGGGGCCGGTGCGGCCGTGCTCCCGGCCAGGACGGACGACGATGCCGGTCCCGGCCACGGGTGTGCGGACTGCGCCGAGCACGCCGCGATGGCCGAGGCCTGCGTACTCGCCCCGGCCGCGCCCGCCGTGCTGCCGGGGCCGCCCGCCGAGGATCTCCGCCCTGCGATCGGCTCCTGGGCCGCCGCCTCCGCGGCGAACGATCCGGCGGATCCGCGCCCTCCCCGCATCTCCGAGCTCTGCATCAGCCGCAGATGAGCCGACGCCCGGTGCGTCCCGCAGCCCGCTCGCGGGCGGACGCATCGGAAGGCTCCGCGCCCCGCCGTCCGGCGGTGCGCGTCATCGACGACGAAAGCAGAGAACGACATGACCATCCGCACCCTCCACCGCGCCCTCGCGATCGGGACCATCGCCCTCGCCGGGGCCGTCCTCACCGCCTGCGCGCCCACGACCGACCACTCCGGGATGCCCGGGATGTCGCACGGCGCGACCGCCCCCGCGACCGGGTCCGCCCAGGGATCCGCGAACGACGCCGACGCGATGTTCGCGACCATGATGATCGATCATCACCAGCAGGCGATCGACATGAGCGACACGCTCCTCGCCAAGACCGGCGTGGATCCGCGCGTCATCGACCTCGCGACCAGGATCAAGGACGCCCAGGCGCCCGAGATCGCGAAGATGCGCGGCTGGCTCGCCGACTGGGGCGTGCCGTCCGCCTCGGCCGGATCCATGGGTCACGGCGACGGCATGATGAGCGAGGCCGACATGGCGGCGCTCGAGGCGGCCCCTGGTGCCGAGGCGGGGAAGCTGTTCCTGCAGCAGATGATCGTGCACCACGAGGGCGCGGTCGCGATGGCCCGCACCGAGAAGAAGGACGGTGTCGATTCGCTGGCCCTCACCCTCGCGACCACGATCATCAACGCCCAGACCACCGAGATCGCCGAGATGAAGAGCCTGCTCGCCACGCTCTGACCCGGGCCGCCCGGGCTCGGTGCGCGGCGTCCCCGCGTTCGAGTCCGTCCTCCACCTTCGGGTCGTCCGCATCAGCGGAGCCTCTGGGATCCGCTCCTGGGGACGAGCCGGAGATCGGGCTGCGCCATCCCGGTCTCAGCGCCCCTCACTTTCGGGTCGTCCCCGTCAGCGGAGCCCGTGGGGTGCGCTCATGGGGACGACTCGAAAGTGGGTGGCGGAGGGCCGAAGGACAGGGGGAGAGCGGCTGGTCGGATCCGGGAGCCGCGCGTAGCCTTCCGGTATGGACGGCTTCGCGGCGGTCGACTTCGGCTTCGCGCGTGAGGTGCTCCAGCGGGGCATCGCGGCGCTGTACCTGGTCGCCTTCGTCAGCACGCTGAACCAGTTCCGCGCGCTGCTCGGCGAGCACGGCCTGCTGCCGGCGCCCGAGCTCCTCGCCTGGGCCGGATCCTCCTCGCGCGCCCGCCGGCTCCTGCGGCCGACGCTGTTCCTGCGCGTCCGGTACACGGATCGACGGCTCGCGGCCCTGTGCATCGCGGGGATCGTCGTCTCGGCCGCGCTCGTGGCCGGCCTGCCGCAGCTCGCGCCGCCGTGGGTGCCGATGGCGTGCTTCCTGCTGCTGTGGCTCGGCTACATGTCGATCTCCTCGATCGGGCAGGCCTTCTACGGCTTCGGCTGGGAGATGCTGCTGCTCGAGGCGGGGTTCCTCGCCGCGTTCCTGGGATCCGCGTCGCAGCCGCCGCCGACCCTGATCATCGTGCTGTTCTGGTGGCTCCTGATCCGGCTCGAGTTCGGTGCGGGGATGATCAAGATCCGCGGCGGTCGCGAGTGGCAAGACCTCACCGCGCTCATGTACCACCACGAGACGCAGCCCATGCCGGGACCGCTCAGCCGGCAGGCGCACCTGCTGCCGCGGTGGTTCCACCGCCTCGAGGTGATCGGGAACCACATCGCGCAGCTCGGAGCGCCCTGGCTCCTGCTCGCGCCGATCCTGGGTCTGTGGATCCCCGGCGCCGCGCCCGGCTCGGCGACCTGGCCGGCGATCGTGGGGGCCGCGGGCGCAGCCGTGGTCATCGCCACCCAGCTCTGGCTCGTCCTCACCGGCAACTTCGCCTGGCTGAACTGGGCGACCATCGTGATCGCCTTCTCCGCGGTCGGGATCCCGACGGGCGCACCGCATCCCCCTTCGACAGTCCTGCCCTGGACGATCGACGGCCTGCCCCTGCCCTGGTTCGTCGTGACCTCGGCCGTGGCCGTGCTCTCCCTATGGCTCTCGGTGCCGGCGGTGCGGAACCTGTTCTCGCGCAACCAGGCGATGAACGCGTCGTTCAACCGCTGGCAGCTCGCGAACGCGTACGGCGCCTTCGGAACCGTCACGAAGGAGCGGATCGAGATCGTCGTGGAGGGATCGATGCAGCAGGACGCGGACCCGGATCCGCTCGCGGGCGAGTGGCGCGAGTACGGCTTCCGAGGCAAGCCGGGCGAGCTGCGCCGCGTACCCGGCCTCTTCGCGCCGTACCACCTGCGTCTGGACTGGCTGATGTGGTTCCTGCCGCTGGGGCGGATCCACGAGGACTGGTTCGCGATGCTCCTCGTCCGGCTGCTCGAGGCGGACGCGCCCACGCTGCGGCTGCTGCGCCACGACCCCTTCGCGGGGGAGCGGCCGCGCCAGGTGCGGGCCGTCGCCTACCGCTACCGGTTCACGACGCGCGCCCAGCATCGGGAGAGCGGACGCGTCTGGATCCGCGACGGTCGCAGAGTGGTGGTGCGTCCGCTGTCGCTGGGCGATGGTCTGCGCGCGCCGGACGCCGGCGGGTGATCGGGCTCAGGCCAGAGCGACGACCTCGCCGCCGCGTGCCGCGGACGCCTGAGCGGCCGTGACGATCTCGACCGTGCGCACGCCGACGTCGCCGTCGGGCTGCGGGCGGCGCCCCTCCCGGATCGCCGCGACGAACTCGGTCAGCAGCAGCGCGTCGAGGTCGGCGCCCACCGCATCCCAGGTCTCGCCCAGCGCGTCGTGGCCGGCGACCCCCTGCGCGAACGGGCTCACGGTGATCGTCCCGCGCTCGGCGACGATCTGCAGCGTCAGCCCGCCCCAGGTCGGGGACGAGACGGGCCAGCTCCACGAGCAGTCGATGCTCGCGATCACGCCGCTCGGGTACTGCAGGGTCACCATGCCGCCGGTCTCCACCGCGAGGCCCCGATCGCCGTAGAGCGCCTGGTTGGCGACCGCGCGCACCGTGCGCGGACGCTCGCCGAGGAGCTCGTCCAGCAGGTCGGCGCAGTGCACGACGTGGTCGACGAGCGCGCCGCCGCCGGCGAGGACCGGATCCGTGAACCACGCGCGGTCCTGCGGGAGCTTGCCGTTGTTGGCGCCGACGACGCCGAGCACGGCGCCGAGGCGGCCGCTGCGCAGCTGCGCCAGGGCGTCCCGGTAGGACGGGGCGAAGCGCACGGGGTAGGCGACCATCAGGGTGACGCCGGCCGCCTCGCAGGCCGCGCGCATGGCGGTCGCATCCTCGACGGACGTGGCGAGGGGCTTCTCGCACAGCACGTGCGCGCCGGCGGCCGCGGCCCGCTCGACCAGCGCACGATGGCGGGAGTTCTCGGAGGCGATCACGACCGCATCCGGCTTCCAGGCGAACGCCTCCTCGTAGTCGTCCACGTACGCGACGCCGAGCTCGGCGGCGAGGGCGGCGCCCCGGGGCGCGTCGTCCGGTGCGGACGCGCCGTCGGGGTCGGTCGCGATGACCTCCACGCCCGGCATGGCGCGCAGCGCGTGCACATAGCTCAGCGCGTGGGTGTGCGCGAACGACAGCACGGCGATGCGGAGCGGGGCGGCGCCGGTCATCGGGTGACCTCCTGGTCGGTGAGCGCGACGGGGGAGCCGGTCGCGATGGATGCATAGGCGGCCTCGGCGACGGCCACGGCTTCGACGCCGTCGGCCGGCGGGATCCTGCTCGGCCCTCCCGTCGCGAGCGCGTCCAGGAAGTCCGCGATCTCGGCGAAGTAGGGGCTCTCCTGCGGCGACATCGGCGGCAGGTAGTCGGTCGCCGCATCGGTGAGGACCGCGTCGGTCCTGGTCGTGCGGTCCTCCGCGCTGTCGTGCCGCATCCGCCCCTCGGATCCGGAGACCTCGACGCTCGTCCGGAACGGCATGCCCGGTGCGACCCAGCTCGCGTGCAACTGGCTGATCACGCCGTTGCGGTGGGTCAGGACGACATGCGAGGTGACCGGTGAGGGGACCACATCGTCGACCGTCGGCGGGTTCTGCACCGCGAACACGGACGCGACAGGACCGGCGAACCAGATGGCCTGATCGATGTCGTGGATCATCAGATCCCGGATGAGGCCGCCCCCGGTGCTCTCGCGGAAGAACCAGGGCGTCTGCGGGGCGGACCCGGCGCGGCTGAAGCGCTGCACGGCGATCGTGCCGAGACGGCCGCTGTCGATGGCCTGCTTGATCCGCGCGTACTCGCCGAAGTAGCGGACGACGTGCGCGGGGAACAGTCGCACGCCTGCGGCCTCGGCCGCGGCGACGACCACGCGGGCCTCCGCGGCGGTCGCGGCGAGCGGCTTCTCGCAGATCACCGTGCGTCCGCGGGCGATCGCCCGCAGGGCGAGGTCCGCATGCGTGCTGCTCGGCGTGACGATGTCGACGATGTCGACCGCGTCGATGAGCTCGTCGACGTCCGCGATCTCGCGGAAGCCGTACTCCTGGGCGATCGCGGCCGCGCCCACCAGGGAGGTCACGCTGCCCTCGGCGCCGAGGGCGCGCCAGGCGTCCGCATGCACGCGGGAGATGCCGCCGGCGCCGATCAGTCCGACACGGAGCGTGCTCACTGTTCCTCCTCGGGGAGTCGGGGATCGGCCGGAGCGGCGGATCCGTCATGGGGGAGCGGGGTGATCGACGGCACCGCGAGGCCCTCGATGCCGTAGACGGCGGTCGCGTGCCGGCGGAAGGCGTGCACCAGGGCGCCGTGCGCCGCGGCCTCCGCGCCCATCCTCGCCTCCGCGATCGGGACCGTGAACGGCAGCGCGATGTGCTGCGCGAGCTTCTCCCGCAGCGGATCCAGGAGCTGGCCGTGTGCGGCGGAGAGCCCGCCGCCGATCACGATCATCGCCGGGTCGACCGTCATCACGAGGGTCGCGATGCCGTGTGCGAGCTCGGTCACGAAGCGGCCGATCTCCTGCTGCGCCTCGTCGTCGCCGTCTCTGGCGCGCCCGAACACCTCTGCGGCGGTCTGCCCGGTCCGCCAGGTGATCTGCCCGGTCTCGGATCCGAGCCCGCGGAACGCGTGCCTGCCGATGTCGCCGGCCGCGTTGTGGATGCCGCGGCGCGGTCGTCCGCCCAGGAGCAGGCCCATGGCGATGCGGTTGCCCACCGACAGGTACAGCACGTCGTCGACGAGCTGCGCGACGCCCAGATGATGCTCGGCGACGGCGGCGAGGCGCACGCCGTTGTCCACGGCGACGGGGCAGTCGAACACCTGGCGGATGTGGGATCCGATGTCGATGCCCGACCACTCGGGGATGACGACCGAGGCGGTGACCCGCCCCTGATCGTCGACGATTCCGGGCAGGGCGATCCCGATCGCGCGCACGCGGGCGATCGGGATCCGCGCATCGGCGAGCGTCGTGTTCATGTCGGCGATGACCGCCGCGAGCTTGGAGGCGCCGTCCTGCTCGTCCCTGATGCCGGGGAACGTGCGCTGCAGGGTCACCGCCCCCGCGAGGTCGGCGATGATGACGCGCACGCTCGCGACGCCGATGTCGACGCCGACGACCGCCCCGGCGTTCGCGTCGAACGCGTAACGGCGGGCGGGGCGACCCGCGCCGCGCCCAGCGGCGGCCGGCGCCTCGACGATCAGGCCGGCATCGCCGAGAGCCGTCACGGCATTCTCGACGGAGGTGCGGGACAGGCCGAGGGTGAGCGTGAGGTCGTTGACCGTCGCGGGGCCGCTGTCTCTCAGCTGGAGCGCGGAGCGGGCGATGATCGACGACGGTGCAGGAGTGGTCACTCTGCTTCCTCTCGTCCTCGGCGCCGGTGGTAGCGATCAAAATAGCACAACGTCCTCACGAAATTCAGAAGTTCCGTCGAGATGGTCGCAGACCATGATCTTGGTTCTCGTGATTCTTCGTGAAGTGCCGCTTGACTAATTATCACATCGTGATGTCATAATAGGGCCACTACCCTGCACGGTTTTAGCAAAGGAGCACCATGCGCGTCAGAAAGTTCGCCTCGATCGCGGCGGGGATCGCCGCGATCGCCGCCCTGGCAGGCTGTTCCGCCGGGTCGGGAGGCGCCGCCGCCTCCGCGGGCGGCGAGCAGAAGGTCACGGTCTGGCTCTACCCGGTCGTCGCCGACGAGACCAAGCACAAGCAGTTCTGGGACTCGACGGTCGCCGCGTTCGAGAAGGACCACAAGAACATCAAGGTCTCGTACGAGATCTTCCCGTGGGCGAACCGCGATCAGTCGCTGCAGACGGCGATCGCCGCGGGGAAGGGGCCGGACGTCGTCTACCTCATCCCCGACCAGCTCGCGGCCTACCAGAAGTCGATCCAGTCGCTGGACGACCTGCTCAGCAAGGACCGGCAGAAGCAGATCCTCCCGAACGTCAAGAGCTCCGTCACTCTCGAC
Source organism: Microbacterium sp. NPDC089698 (assembly GCF_044749045.1). Taxonomy (NCBI): domain Bacteria; kingdom Bacillati; phylum Actinomycetota; class Actinomycetes; order Micrococcales; family Microbacteriaceae; genus Microbacterium; species Microbacterium sp. NPDC089698. The sequence goes on along the minus strand of NZ_JBIVHE010000002.1, from coordinate 238,194 downwards.
GGCCACCTGCTCGGCGCCCCGATCCTCACCAGCGCCCAGCCGCTGATCTGCAACGCCGCCGCGTTCAAGGCGGCCGGCGTGACGGACTACCCGAAGACGTGGGACGACATCAAGAAGCTCGCCCCGGCGTTCGCCGCCAAGGGCATGTACGTCCTGAACTACCCCGCGTCGGCCGAGAACACCCTGAACCTCACCTTCTATCCGCTGCTGTGGCAGGCGGGCGGCGCGGTCTACGACAAGTCCGGCGGCGTCGGCTTCGACAGCGCCGCCGGGACCAAGGCGCTCACCTTCCTCAGCGACCTCGCGAAGGAGAAGGCGCTCGACCCGGAGGCGCTGACGACCAACGTGCCGCTCGAGCAGACCGCGATCGCCCAGGGCAAGGTCGGCTGCACCTGGAACAACGCGGTGACCGAGGTCGAGCCGTTCTGGGGCAAGGACAACGTGAAGGTGCTTCCGCCGCTCACGGAGAAGAAGTCCGTCGCCTACGGCACCGTCGGATCCCTGTCCGTGCTCAAGGGGTCGAAGGCCCCGCAGGCCGCGGCGGAGTTCGCCGAGTACGCCACCAGCGCCGACGTCGTGAAGCCCTACCTGAAGGAGGCGGGCTACTTCTCCGCCCTCAGCGGCACCGGATCGCTGTACGCCGACGACCCGCTGCTCGGCGAGGTCGAGAAGTACGTGCCCGACACGACCGTCGGCCAGCTCGCCACCAGCTCGCGTGCGCTGATGGGCGTGCTCGCGCCGGAGATCCAGGCCGCGCTGCTGGGGCAGAAGGCCCCGGCCGACGCGCTCAAGTCGGCCGCGGACGCGGCGGCACCCCTCCTGAAGAAGTAAGCCCCCGGGGGTGCGCGGACCTCGACCGCGCACCCCCGCCCCACCCTGAGGTGCGATGCGATGACGACGACTCAGACCCGCCGGTCCCCCGGCCGCGTGGGCCGCGTTCTGGCCCGGCGAGAGGCCAGGGTGGCGCTCCTCTTCGTGCTGCCCGCGTTCCTGCTCTTCCTCGCCTTCCGGTTCGGGCCCAGCCTCGTCGGCGTCGCGCTGAGCTTCTTCCAGTACGACATCTCCGGCGACGTGGCGTGGCGCGGACTCGACAACTTCCAGCGCCTCGTGGCGGATCCGCTGTTCTGGCGGGCGCTCGGGACGACCGTGATCTACACCGTCTTCGCCGTGCCGATCTCGCTCGTCCTGTCCACGGTCATGGCGCTCGGCGTGCGCCGGGCGTTCCGCGGCTCGCGGTTCTTCCGCTCGATCTTCTTCCTGCCCGTGATCACCTCGCTGGTCCTCGCCGGATCGATCTTCGTGTGGATCTTCTCCGGCGACGGCCCGTGGTCGAAGCTCATGGCGCCGCTGGGCCTCGGCGGCTCGTGGCTGGGCAGCACGATCCTGGTGATCCCCGCGATCATCGTCGTCGGGGTCTGGTCCCGGTTCGGCTACGGGATGATGATCATGATCGCGGCGATGCAGGACATCCCCCGCGAGCTGGAGGAGGCCGCGCTGATGGACGGCGCGAACGCCTGGCAGCGCTTCCGATGGATCATCCTCCCGTACCTGCGCCCCACCGTCTTCTTCCTCGCGGTCATCGAGACCACCGCCGCCTTCCAGGTCTTCGACGTGATCTACGTGATGACGCAGGGCGGTCCGGCCAACGCCAGCTACTCGCTCGTGTACCTGCTGTACGACCAGGGCTTCAAGTACTTCGACTACGGCTACGCGGCCGCCGTCGGCGTCGCCCTGTTCGTGATGACCCTCGTCGTCGCGCTCATCCAGCGCCTCGTGATCGGAAAGCAGAAATGACCGCTGTGACGCAGTCCCGCACGCAGGGTGCGGCCCCGGCGAGAGGCCGCCGTTCATACCGGGCACTCGAGCCCACGGGGCTCGGCGTCGTGCTGCGGTGGATCTGGCTGACCATCGCGGGCATCTTCAGCTTCTTCCCGTTCTACGCGATGATCGTGCTGAGTCTGAAACCCGGCAAGGTCGTCGAGCTGCCCGGATCCCTGCTGCCGTGGACGGACATCTCCTTCGACGCCTACACGAAGGTCCTCTCGGGGCAGAACATCCTCGGCTGGCTCGGCAACACCCTGATCTACTCCCTCGTCTCCGTGGTCGCCGTGCTGTTCCTCTCCGCGCTCGCCGGATACGCGTTCGCGAAGAAGCGGTTCGCCGGGAAGGAGGTCATGTTCTGGTCCTTCCTGGCCATGGTCATGGTGCCCTTCCACGTGACGCTCATCCCGACGTTCCTCCTCATGGCGACGCTCGGCGGGGTGGACACCTACTGGGGCCTGATCCTGCCGACGCTCGCCAACGCCCAGGCGGTGTTCCTCATGAGGCAGTTCATCCAGGGGCTCCCGGACGACCTGTTCGAGGCGGCCAGGATCGACGGCGCGGGAGAGTTCCGGATCTTCCTGCGGATCGTGCTGCCGCTGTGCAAGCCCATCCTCGCCACGCTCGGCATCTTCGTGTTCCTCTGGCACTGGAACGACTTCCTCTGGCCGCTCATCATCGGCAAGTCCAACGCGATGTTCACCCTCACCGTCGGCATCTCGTCGCTCCAGCAGCAGAACGTGCCGCTCAGCACCATGCTCGCCGGCAGCGTCGTCGCCCTCGCGCCCATCTTCCTCGCGTACCTGATCGCTCAGCGCTACGTGCAGGAAGGCGTGACCGGCACGGGCATCAAGGGCTGACCGGCCCGCACCCACATACCTCGGAAAGGACGCACACACGTGACACCTCAGGCATTCTCCGGCGAGACCGAGCTGGAAGACGCGCTCACCACCCCGAGCCCGGCCCTCGTGGCCGATCTCGCGAAGGGGGCCGGCGATCTGGTCATCCTCGGCGCCGGCGGCAAGATGGGTCCGACGCTCGCCGTGCTCGCGCGGCGCGGACTCGACGCCGCCGGACGCACCGGGGATCAGGTGCACGCGGTCTCGCGCTTCGGCGACGCCGCGGTCCGCCGCCGGCTCGAGGATGCCGGCGTGCGGGTCGTGCCCTTCGACCTCATCGAGAACGACGACTTCGCCGGGCTCCCCGACGCGCCCCACGTCGTGTTCATGGTCGGGGCGAAGTTCGGCGCCGCCACCAGCCCGTCCTGGGCATGGGAGGTGAACGCCGCGCTCCCCGACCGGGTGGCGCGGCGCTACCGGGACAGCGCGATCGCCGTGATGTCGACCGGCAACGTCTACCCGTTCCTGCCTGCGTCGTCCGGCGGCGCCACGGAAGACGTCGCACCGGCGCCGATCGGGGAGTACGCGCAGTCCTGTCTCGGGCGCGAGCGCGTGTTCGAGTTCGGCGCGCAGGAGCGCGGGACGCGGATCTCCATCGTCCGGCTGAACTACGCGATCGATCTCCGCTACGGAGTGCTCGCCGACGTCGGGAGCGCCGTGCACGCCGGGCAGCCGGTCTCGGTCGCGACCGCGAACGTCAACGTGATCTGGCAGGGCTACGCCAACGAGGTGGTGCTGCGCAGTCTCGGCCATGCCTCCTCCGACGTGTTCACGGTGAACCTCACCGGCCCCGAGACGCTCAGCGTCGCCGCGGTCGCTCAGCGGTTCGGCGCGCTCCTCGGACGCGAGGTGCACCTCGTCGACGATCCGCAGCCGACCGCGCTGCTGAACGACTCCCGGCGCTGCATGGCGCTGTTCGGCTACCCGTCGGTCTCGGCCGACAGGCTCATCGAGCTGCAGGCGGCCTGGATCGAGGCCGGGCACCCGATGTCGGCGAAGCCCACCAAATGGGCCGTCCGGGACGGGCGCTTCTGATGGCGGCCGTCCCCGCGCTGCGTGAGGAGGCGGCCCGCACGCTCGCACGCGGCGCCGTGATCCCCGCTCATCCGCTCGCGCTGACCGCCACCCGCCGGCTCGATGAGCGGCGTCAGCGCGCGCTCACCCGCTACTACCTCGCCGCAGGCGCCGGCGGTGTCGCGGTCGGCGTGCACACGACCCAGTTCGAGATCCGCGATCCCGAGCATGCGCTGTTCGAGCCGGTGCTCGCGCTCGCCGCCGAGGAGCTCGACGCGCACGGGGATCCCGACGTGGTCCGGATCGCCGGGGTCGCGGGCGGTACGGGGCAGGCGGTCGCCGAGGCCGAGCTCGCCCGGTCCCTCGGCTACGACGCCGTGCTGGTCAGCCCGCGGGTCGCCGGCGCCGACGAGCGCGCGCTGCTGGAGCGGGCGCGGGCGGTCGGCGAGGTGCTCCCCGTGGTCGGCTTCTACCTGCAGACGGCGATCGGCGGGCCCGTGCTCGACCGCGCGTTCTGGCGCGAGTTCGCATCCATCCCCTCGGTCGTGGCGGTCAAGGCGGCCCCGTTCGACCGCTACCGCACCCTCGAACTGGTGCGGGGCGTCGCCGCCTCAGGGCGGGCGGACGAGATCGCGCTGTACACCGGGAACGACGATGCGATCGTCGCGGATCTGCTCTCGGAGTTCCACGTCGCCTCGCCGGACGGGCCGCGCACGCTGCGATTCGTCGGGGGGCTGCTCGGCCAGTGGGCGGTCGGCACGCGCGCGGCGGTCTCGGTGCTGGACCTGTCGCGGGAGGCGGCCGGCGGAGACGTCGCGGCCTACGCCGCGCTCGGCCGGATGGCATCGGATCTCGTCGACGTGAACCAGGCGGTGTTCGACCCGGGGAACGACTTCCACGGCGTCATCGCCGGCGTGCACGAGATGCTGCGCCAGCAGGGGCTGCTGGAGGGCATCTGGTGCCTGGACCCCGCGGAAGGGCTCTCGCCGGGCCAGGCCGAGGAGATCGCCCGCGTGCGCCGGGACTACCCGGAGCTCAACGACGACGCGTTCATCGCGGCCCATCGTGAGGAGTGGCTGCGATGACCTCCCCGATCCTCGTGGCGGTGGTCGGCACCGACCTGATGGCGGAGTTCTTCTCCGTGGAGGACGAGGCGCGGCTGCGGGCGACGGCGGCGGCTCTCGGCGGCGAGTACCTCCGCGTGGACCGGCTCGTCGACGTCCCCGATCCGAGCGGCACGCGGATCGTCGTCACCAGCTGGGGCGCGCCCCCCTTCGACGCCGCCGTGCTGGACCGGATGCCGCGGCTCGGGCTGGTGGCGCACACCGGCGCCACGGTCAAGCCCTTCGTCACCGATGAGCTGTTCGCCCGCGGGGTCAGGATCACGCAGGCCGGCGAGGCGATGGCCCGTCCCGTGGCGGAGGTCTCGCTGGCCTTCACGCTCGCCCTCCTGCACCGGATCCCGGAGATGTCGCTCGCACTCCGCGAGCGGAGCGGCTGGTACGACCCGGCCGTGGGCGCGCAGCATCAGATCCTGGGGGCGCCGATCGCCGTGATCGGGGCCTCCCGCACGGGACGCGCCTACCTCACGCTGATCCGCGCGCTCGGCGCCTGCCCGCTGCTCGTCGACCCGACGGTCGGCGCCGCCGACGCGGAGGCGCTGGGGGCGGAGAAGGCCGAGCTCGACGACGCGCTCCGCCGCGCCAGGATCGTCGCTCTGCACGCGCCGACCCTTCCCGAGACGCACCGGATGATCGGCGCCCGCGAGCTCGCACTCATGCCGGACGGGGCCGGCCTGGTCAACACCGCACGCTCGTGGCTGGTCGACGGAGCCGCCCTCGAGGCCGAGCTCCGCACGGGCAGGATCTCCGCGGCGCTGGACGTCTTCGACGAGGAGCCGCTTCCGGCGGCCGACATGCTGCGCACCCTTCCGAACGCCCTGCTGACCCCGCATCGGGCGGCGGGAACGGTCGAAGGCCGGCTGGAGCAGGGCAGGATCGTCGCCGACGAGGTCGAGGCGTTCGCGGCAGGGCGGCCGCTGCAGCACGGCGTCACGCGCGACCAGCTCGCCCTGATGGCCTGACCCATGCGGGTCGCGTTCGCCGGGGTCGCGCATTCGCACCCGTTCTCCGACGCCGCGGGGCTCGTCGCCCGTGGCGCCGAGATCACGGGCGTCTGGGACCGGGACGATCCGGAGCGCCGCAGGGACTTCTCCGCCCGGTTCGGAGCACCGGAGCTCCCCGGACTCGCGGATCTGCTCGCGCTGAACCCCGACGTCGTGGTGGCGACGCCGCGCACGGCGCGCGCCGCCGAGGTCGCCGGGGCGTGCGCCGCGGCGGGGATCCCGGTCTTCGCGAACAAGACGATCGCCGCCGACGCCGCCGGACTCGCGCGCTGGGACGCGCTGCCGGCCGGAGCGCGGTTCACCTCCTCGGTGCTGCGCTTCGCGCCGGGTCTCGGGACGTTCGCGACGACCCTCCGTGGCGAGCGCGTGCATGCCGTCGAGGTGCACGCGCAGCATGACATCGCGGGCTTCCTCTCCGCCGACCGGCGCTGGCAGGACGAGCCGTCCGGGGCGGGCGGGACGCTCGTCAACATCGGCGTGCACGCCTGGGAGATGCTCGACGTCGTCCTCCCCGGCGGGCGGGCGGAGATCCGCTCCGCCGTGCGCACGACGGGGGATTCGCGGACCGCCTCCGAGGTGCTGGGTTCCGTGCACGCCGTGGTCGACGGGGTCCCCGTGTCGGTGACGATCGCGGGCGTCGGCGGCGCCGACCGCTACGCCGTGCGGGTCTGGACGGACCGGGGCACGCGGGAGCTGGTCCTGCCGGATGACGCGGACGGTCTCGGCTACGGAGCCACGGCCGACGCCGTGTGCGCCCTGGCCCGCGGTGTCGTGCCGGTCGATCCGTCGCGCACCTCCGCCGTGTACCGCAACGCGATCGCCGCCGCCGAGGCCGCCCGCCGAGACGAAGGATTCCTGGGGAGAGAGACGGGCGCAGAACCGCGCCTTCCACGCGGGCACGCCCGCACCGATGGCGATGACGCCGGAAGTGAGACGACATGACCGACACGATTCCGCAGGACAGCGCGCAGAGGGCCGAGGGACGGTCCCGCCGTCTCGTGCTCGCAGGATTCGGGGCCGCCGCGCTGGGCGGCCTGACCGCCGTCGCAGCCGCCGCCCCGGCGAACGCCGTGACGGTGCCGACGGCACGGGATGCGGCGTCGGCCGCGACCGTCGCGGCGCTCGCATCGTTGAACGCCAAGGCCGATGACATCGTCGCCGTGGCCGGCTACGCCCGCCCGGGCGATGGCGGCGGCGGTCTCTTCCGCTGCATCACCGCGGATCCGCCGGCGGCGAACGGCGGCACGGTCGTGCCGGGCAAGGGCGGTGCCGTGTGGGCGCGCGTCCACGCCGGCACGGTCGATTTCCGGGCCTTCGGGATCTTCGGCCCCGAGACGCCGGCCGACGACGCGCTCGACGCCCTGGTCGGCGACGCCGCGGTGGTGCGCATCGAGGCGCACACCGATCTCAACTTCGTGCGCAGGCACAAGTTCGGCCGCTCCGGCATCGCCTTCGACTTCGGCGACCATCTGATGACGACGGAGGGGATCGAGAACGCCGGCAAGGACGATCCATTCGCGGCGGTCATGTACTTCTGCGGCGAGGTCACGGGGGAGGAGCACACGGCCGCGCTCGGCGAGGACGTCCCCGACCTCGCCGACGTGCTGCCGGTGGGCGACTCCTCGTTCTTCGCCGTCGGCGAGTGGTACGCGGCCGAGGTGAACGCGCGCTCCGGCCGCTGGGAGCGCGAGCTGCAGAAGCTCGTCCAGGTGACGCAGATCGTGGACGGATCCCATGTGCGCATCAACTACCAGATCGGCTGGCCGCTCGGATCCGACCGCTCGATCACGTGGCGGCACATCAAGCCGGTGCAGGACGTGGTCGTCTCGCGCCTCCGGTTCCTCGGGAAGGGCACGGACGAGTTCACCGGATCCCATCCGCTGGCCTTCGAGTACGCGGTGCGCTGCGACGTCGACCACATCGACGGCACCGCGACGTTCTGGCCGCTCATCATGCGCCGCTGGAACACGTCGTACACGACGGAGAGCTGCTCCCTGAAGAACCCCACGTCGGTCACCTGGGGCGGCGCGGGCTATCTGACCCAGCAGATCTACTGCCTCTACGGATACGTCGCGAACAGCCACACCTCGAACGCGCGGCACCTGAACGACTTCACCGCGAGCGCGTACTGCCTGGTCGAGAACTGTCACGGCGACGGCGACGACCAGGGGCCGTTCGTGACGCACGGCCAGTACGAGCACGACCTGACCTATGTGGGCAACTCGGGTCTGATGACCTTCGCGAACTCGGGCGCGGCCTGGGGATCCGCCGCCAAGCGCATCACCGTCCGCAAGCACGTCTGCTCGTGGTTCGTGGCGCGGGTCAAGGTCACCGACCTCACCCTCGAGGACGTCCGCGTGATCGGCAAGAAGGGGCTGGACGGATCCGGGATGCTCTGGATCAACGCGGACGGCGCCCAGCTGCGCGGCTGCTCCGCGACCGACACCCTCGTCATCACGCAGTCCTCGAGCGCGTCGAAGCGTCCGACCGTGATCGAGGCGTCGGACTTCGCGTTCGCCGCGGCGGGGGACCTCACGAACGCCTCCGTCACGGTTCCGGTCACGTTCGTCGACACCGTCCTCTCCGGCGTGAACGGGATGCGGATCGGCGGCGCCGGCGCGGTGACGTTCCGCGGCGGACGGCTCGTCGGGGGAGACCGCGACGCCGCCTTCGGCACGCTCTCCGCACGGCTCCGCATCGACGGGACCGATCTCGACGACGTGCGGATCGACGCGGCGGGCAAGGATCCGCAGGCCGTCGAGGTCCTCGGCGGAACCGTGCTGTCGACGACGAAGGGGGCGGGACTCTCGCGCAGCGGCGCCGGCGATCTCACGGTCCTCCTCGGCGACAGCACCTTCACCGGCGACGGCACGCACGTGTCGCTCGGATCCGGTGTCAATCACTACCGGGCGACGGGCTGCCGGTTCGTCGGCGGTGCGCTCGAGCTCCCGGCCGACGGCTTCGGGGACAAGAGCACGCTGCTGCACTCGGGCAACGTCGAGAGCGGTGTGAAGCGCACGATGCCGCAGGAGGCCGCGAACGTGGTGCTCTCCGGGAACGTCGTCGTATGACCGCCGGGCCGACCATCCGCACCGCTGCGCCCGGGGATGCCGCGGCGCTCGCCGCGCTCTGGGCGCACGCGTTCACGCCCCCGCTCGCGCCCGATCAGTGGGAGGCGGATCCCGAGCGGTTCGCGCACACGATCGTCGCGGAGGACGCGTCGGGTCTGGTCGGCTCGATTCATGGACGGATCAAGCACCTGCGCGAGGAGGCGGGCGGCCTCGCGCAGGTGCACGCCATCGGCAGCGTCGCCGTCGCCGACCGGGCGCGCGGGCACGGCGTCGCCCGGCGCCTGGTGTCCGCGACGCTCTCGGCCGCGCGGCGTTCCGGCGCGGACTGGGCGCTGCTGTTCACCGGGACCCCCGGCGTCTACCGCTCCAGGGGATTCGAGACCTTCGCGATGGCGCGGGTCCTTGCGGGCCCGTGGCAGGCGCAGGGCGCGACCGGCGGTGCGGACGTGCGCCGCGGCACGGTCCGTCCGGGCGCGAGCACGCTCTGGCGGCGCGTCTACGAGGACTCCCGCGAGGGCGTCGCCCTCGCCCCGGTGCGTTCCGAGATCGACTGGATCATGGCAGAGGTGCGGCTCGCGGGCCTGCGTACCTTCACCGTGGAGCGGGAGGGATCCGTGCTCGGCTACGCCGTCGCGGAGGTGCGCGGAGGCCGCGGCGAGCTCGTGGAGTTCGCCGTGCCCTCCGCCGCTCCGGATCGGATCCGCACGGCGCTGCTGGACGCGGTCGCCGAGGACTGGCGGGCCGCCGGCGTCGACCGGTGCGAGATCGCCGTGCCGGCGCGCCTCGCGGACCTCGCGATCATGCAGGAGTTCGCGCCCGGGGCGGCACCCGTGCCCGACACGACCGGGATGACCCGAGCGGTCGGACGGGCGCCTCGCCTCACCGGTGTGCGGCATTTCGGGGCGGCCGACTACTTCTGAGGGCTGCGCGTCACTCCGCCGCGGTGCCCGCCTCCGGACGGCCGCCCGTGAGCGGGGCGATCCGGTCGACCGCCTGGGTGACGTGTGCGGCGATGACGTCCCGCACGGCCTCGGGGTCGCCTCCGGCGATCGCCTCGTAGATGAGCCGGTGGCTGCGGACGTGCTCGGCCTGCTCGGCCGGGGGGAGCGCCGCATTGGCGGCATGGATGAACCCGGCGATGCGTCCGCGCAACTGGGCGTTCAGCTCGGTCACGAACCGGTGCTCCGACAGCTCGGCGAGGGCCTCGTGGAAGGCGCGGTCCTGCCGCAGCACCTCGGCCATGTCGCCGATCGGGGCCGCGTCCATCGCCGCCAGGATCCCCTGCAGCCGGAGTGCGGACGCCTCGTTCCAGCGCTGCTGCACGCGGATCGCCATGAACTGCTCGAGCACGATGCGCAGACTCGAGATCTCCTCGAGATCCCGGGCCGTGAGCTCGGCGACGCGGGCTCCGCGCCGCGGCTCGCGGACGACCAGCCGCTCCTCGGCGAGGCGGGTGAGCGCCTCCCTGACCGGGATGTGACTGACGCCGAGCGACGCCGCGAGACGCCGTTCGACGAGGCGCTCACCGGGCATCAGCTCGCCCGAGTGGATCGCGGCGCGCAGCTCGTCTGCCACCTGTTCGGCGATGTTCTGGTCCGTCACCGTGCGCATGGCTCCCTCTCGCGGGTCGCGGCTTCCGCGCACCGTCCTCCGATGCTATGGCATCCGATCGAGAGGAAAGGGCTGGACGAAATCCTGATTTTGCTAGATGCTATAGCGAATGACCTACCCGATGCACCCGATGGAGGAGGCACCATGTCACGACGACGTGCTTGGCTGAGCGGAGCGGCGCTCGTCGCGGCCGCACTGATCATCAGCGGCTGCGGTTCCGCGGCGAAGCCCGGCGGAAGCGCTCAACAGAGCGGGACCCTGACGGTCGCGGCTGCGCAGGGCATCCCTCAGCTCAACCCTGCGATTCGCACCTTCGCCTGGGAGGAGGTGCTGTTCCCCCTGCTCTGGAACGGGCTGACCAAGACGGATGCGTCCGGAAAGGTCGTCGGCGACCTCGCGGAACGCTGGGATGCGTCGGCCGATCAGAAGACCTGGACCTTCACGCTGAAGCAGGGCGTCACGTTCTCGAACGGCGATCCCTTCACCGCGGCATCCGCCGTGGCGGCCTTCCGGTACTACCTCGACGACAAGACGGCGACCCAGGAGAAGAACAAGATCTCGATGGTCACCGATGTCTCCGCACCGGATGACAAGACGGTCGTGATCACGCTCTCCGAGCCGATCGCCACCTTCCCGGCCGGCATCGTGTGGGTCAAGATGATCGACGTCGACGCGCTGGGCTCGATCGACAAGCAGCCGATCGGCACGGGCCCCTATGTCGTGCAGAAGTTCACCCCCGACGACTCGGTCACGCTGGTTCCCAACAAGAAGTTCTTCGGCAAGGCCCCGGGCCTGAGCGAGATCAAGGTCGTCAAGGCGGCCGAGTCGACCGCCGCGGTGACGGGTCTGCGATCGGGCGACATCGACGTGCTGTGGTCGGTGCCGCAGGGCGACGTCGCGGGCCTCGAGGGCGGAGACATCTCCCTGGTGCGTCCGGACAGCCCCAGCCAGTGGCCGTCCTGGGAGGTCGACACGACCTCCGCGCCGTTCAACGACGTCCGCGCGCGCCAGGCGCTCGCCTATGCCACCGACCGGAAGGCGATCCTCGACGCCGCCTATTCCGGTCAGGGGCAGGTCTCGCCGACCAACAACGCCCTCGGCGCGAAGAACCCGTGGTTCGCGGGCGATCTGACCGACTACTCCTACGACCTCGACAAGGCGAAGAAGCTGTTCGCCGAGGCGGGGGTCACCGAGGGCAGCACGCTGACCTGGTGGGGCGTCGCCGGGCAGTATCCGGAGTGGAACACGAGCGGCGAGATCCTGCAGGCGAGTCTGAAGAAGATCGGGATCACCCTGAAGATCGACAACAACGACATCGGGACCTGGGTGAACTCCTTCTACCCCGCGGGCAAGAGCTACCCCGGCTACATCGTGCCGAACTTCCAGTCCACCCCGCCCGAGCCCGCGTATTCGCTGAACTTCTACCTGCCGGGCCGCTGCGAGTGCAACTGGCAGGATCCGGAGTTCACCGCGGCCTTCGCGGCGGCGATCGCCGAGCCCGACGAGAAGGCGCGCAAGGAGAAGTGGGGCAAGGCGGAGGAGATCATCAACCGCGAGGTGCCGCTCATCGTCCCGCTGCAGTCCACGGTCGTCTCCGCGACCAGCACCAAGGTGTCGGGGGTGTGGGTCGAGGGCGGCGGCCAGCTGCACCTCGAGGGCGCGCGGCTGAAGGGCTGACGTGGCGCTCTCCCTCCTTCGACGGGTGGCGATCAGCATCGCGATGCTGATCGCCACCTCGATCCTCGTCTTCGTGGTCCTGCGGCTGCTCCCGGGGGATCCGGTGATCACCCGGCTCGGCTCCACGCCCGGCGTCGATGCCGAGACGATCAAGCGCCTCCGCGAGGAGGCCGGCCTCGACGCGCCGATCATCGAGCAGTACCTCCGCTGGATGGGAGGGATCTTCACCGGTGACTTCGGGCAGTCCTACTTCAACCAGTTCTCCGTCACCGAGCTCATCGCGCAGCGGTTCCCGGCGACCGTCGAGCTCACCCTCATCGGCATCGTGCTGGCGATCATCATCGCCGTCCCGACCGCGGTCATCGCCTCGCTCCGGCCGCTCGGCGCGGTGGACCGGATCCTCACCGCGATCTCCACGGCGGGGATGGCGCTGCCGCAATTCCTCATCGGCATCGTGCTGATCGTCGTGTTCGCGGTGCAGCTGAGAATCCTCCCTGCCCGTGGATTCACGCCGTTCGCCGATGATCCGGCGTCGAACCTGGTGCGCATGATCCTGCCGTCGCTCACCCTCGCGTTCGCCGCGGCGCCGCTGCTGATGCGGTTCCTGCGGGCATCCATGATCGAGGTGCTGGACGCTCCGTACATCCGCACCGCGAAGGGCAAGGGGCAGTCGGGGTCGGGCGTCGTCCTCGGTCATGCGCTGCGCAACGCCCTCATCCCCGGCCTGACCATGCTCGGGCTGATCGTGGGCTACACGCTCGGCGGCGTGGTGATCGTGGAGTACGTCTTCGGCATCCCGGGACTCGGCTCCCTCGCGATCGACGCGGTGTTCAAGCGCGACTACGCGGTGCTGCAGTCGGTCGTGCTGCTGATCTCCGCGCTGTTCATCCTCACGACGCTCGTGGTCGATCTGCTCTACGGCGTCCTCGACCCGCGCCTTCGCACCAGGAGGATCCATGGCTGATCCGACGTCGACCCTCGTGACGCCGCCGCGCACCCGTGCGCGCCGGGCATCCCCCGCGTCGGTCCTCTCGGTCGGCGTCATCGCGCTGATCGTGCTCGCCTGCGTCCTCGCGCCGGTGCTCTCGCCCTACGATCCCGCGGCGCAGTCGCCCCAGCGATTCGCCCCGCCTTCGGGCGCGCATCTCTTCGGCACCGACGAACTGGGGCGCGACCTCTTCAGCCGGGTGCTGTACGGCGGTCAGCTCACGGTCTTCATCGCCGGCGGCGCGACGCTCGTGGCGATGGTGCTCGGCATCGCGTGGGGGATGACGGCGGCCTTCCGGCGCGGCGTCGTCGACGAACTGCTCATGCGTCTCGCCGACACCGTCATGGCGATCCCGCAGATCCTCTTCGCGCTGGTGTTCATCTCGGCGTTCGGAGCCGACCCCGTCAAGCTCGCCGTGATCGTGGGCGTGCTGCTCACCCCGACCACGGCGCGCCTCGTGCGCTCGGCGGTGCTGAGCGAGCTGCAGGAGGACTACTTCACCGCAGCGGTGGCCTTCGGGTCCACGCGCCGCAGGCTGCTCTTCGCCGAGGTGCTGCCCAATGCCCGCGGGTCGATCATCGTGCAGACGGCGATCAACGCCGCCAACGCCATCCTGCTGGAGGCGTCGATGAGCTTCGTCGGACTGGGCATCGCCCCGCCCCAGGCGACCTGGGGCACGCTCATGCAACAGGGGTACCAGAAGATGTACCAGTCCATCGGATACGTGCTGTTCCCTGCACTGTTCATCTTCGTGACGATCTGGCTGCTCAACGTGCTCGCCGACCAGTTCGGCGGCGACAGGAAGGGGATGCGCCGATGACGTCGGTTGCGGAGGACGCCGTGCTCGAGGTGCGCGACCTGACCGTCGCCTATGGAGAGGCGACGCCGGTCAAGGGCATCGGCTTCGCCGTGCGGCCGGGAGAGCGGATCGGCCTGGTCGGCGAGTCCGGATCCGGCAAGTCGCTCACCGCGCTGTCGATCATGCGGCTCGCGGAGGGCGCCCGCCTCGGCGGCAGCATCCGGCTCGAGGGCCGCGAGCTCCTCGACCTCAGCGAGCGCGAGATGACGCGCGTGCGCGGCGGTGAGATCGCGATGGTCTACCAGGATCCGATGAGCTCGCTCAACCCCGTGCGCACGATCGGCCATCAGCTGGTCGAAGCCATCCGCCTGCATGAGCGCATGCCGAAGGAGGCCGCCCGTGAGCGTGCTGTCGAACTGCTCACCGAAGTCGGCGTGCCGTTCCCGGAGGAGCGCCTCTCCCAGTATCCGCACGAGTTCTCCGGCGGCATGCGCCAGCGCGTGATGATCGCGATGGCGATGTCGTCGCGCCCGAAGGTGCTCATCGCCGATGAGCCGACCACCGCGCTCGATGTCACCACCCAGTCCCGCATCATCGACCTCCTCGATCGGCTGGCCGAGGAGCATGGCACGGCGGTCGTGCTGATCACGCACGACCTCGGCGTCGCGGCGGGTTTCTGCGAGCGCATCCACGTCATGCGGCAGGGCCGGATCATCGAGGAGGCTCCGGTCGAACGGCTCTACGCGGAGCCGCAGCATCCGTACACCCGTGCGCTGCTGGGCGCCGTCGTCGACCTCACCGTGGACGTGCACCGGCCGATCCGGACGACGGGGGAGGTGCTCGAACGTCCCGCTGCTCCCGAGGAGGGGGGCGGAGGCGCCGGCGCCGTGGACAGGGCGCGACAGTCGGGCGATGTCCTTCTCGACGTCCGCGACCTGCGGAAGGTCTTCGCCCTCGGATCGGGCCGGCGGGTCACCGCGGTCGACGACGTCTCGTTCCAGATCCGACGCGGCGAGACCTTCGGCCTCGTCGGGGAGTCGGGATCGGGGAAGTCCACGGTCTCCAAGGCCGTGCTGGCCCTGGGCGGCATCGACGGTGGATCCGTCGTCTTCGACGGCGTCCGCCCGCACGAGCTGCGGGCGGAGCCGCTGCGCCGGCTGCGGCGCCGGATGCAGATGGTCTTCCAGGACCCGTTCTCCGCGCTCAACCGGAGGCAGACGGTCGCCGAGATCATCGAGGCGCCGTTGCGCGCCCACGGCATCGGCACCCGCGCGACCCGGGCGGAGAAGGTGCGGGAGGCGATGCACCGGGTCAGACTCGACGGGGAGTTCGCGTCGCGGCTGCCCCGGTCGATGTCGGGCGGGCAGTGCCAGCGCGTGTCCATCGCGCGTTCGCTCGTGCTCGAGCCGGAGTTCCTGGTGCTGGACGAGTCCGTCTCGGCCCTGGATGTGTCCATCCAGGCCCAGGTGCTCAACCTGCTGCGTGACCTGCAGTCCCAGCTCGGCCTGACCTATCTGTTCATCAGTCACGATCTCGCCGTGATCCGGTACATGTCCTCGACCGTGGCGGTCATGCAGCAGGGTCGGATCGTCGAGATGGCGGCGCGCGACCAGCTCTTCGCGAACCCGCAGCACGAGTACACGCGGGGTCTCATGGCGGCGATCCCGATCGCGGATCCGGTCGCCGAACGTCGGCGCAGGGCCGAGGCCGCCGCGCTCTGGGAATCTGCCGGCACGCCGAAGGCCGCCGTCGGCGCCCCCTGACGGGACGCCGTCCCGCACCCCGAACATCCCGAAACGCCGTCGAAGGAGAATCATGTCGTCCCCCGCCCACCTCGCCCGCACCTCGTCCGACGTCGGCGCGAGCGCGATGAAGAAGGCCATCTGGCGGCTCGGTCCGTTCCTCGGCCTGCTGTACCTCGTCGCATACATCGACCGGAACAACGCCGGATTCGCCAAGCTCGAGATGACCCAGGCGCTGCAGATGACCGAGGCCGCCTTCGGTCTCGCGGCAGGGATCTTCTTCATCGGGTACCTGCTCTTCGAGGTGCCGAGCAATCTGCTGCTCGAGAGGTTCGGTGCGCGCAAGTGGATCGCGCGGATCATGATCACCTGGGGGATCGTCGCGGTGCTGACCGCCTTCGTGCAGGATGCGACGCAGTTCGCGATCGCGCGATTCCTGCTCGGCATCGCCGAAGCCGGATTCTTCCCCGGCGTCCTGCTCTACCTCACGCTCTGGTTCCCGCGGCAGTACCGCACGCAGGTGCTCGCGGTGTTCGCGCTGTCGAACCCGCTGGCGAACGCGATCGCGGCACCGCTGTCCGGGTGGATCATGGGCCTGCACGGATTCCTCGGCATGGAGGGGTGGCAGCTGGTCTTCCTGCTCGAGGGCGTCCCCGCCGTGCTGCTCGCCTTCGTCGTGTTCTTCTGGCTGCCGGACCGCCCGCAGGACGCCCGCTGGCTGACCGCGGCGGAGCAGCGATGGATCTCCGACACGGTCGCCGAGGAGACCGCGGCCACGGAGCGGGCGCACGGACGCGTCCGGCTCGCCGCCGTCTTCGGGAACGGACGGCTGTGGCTGCTGATCCTGCTGTTCTTCGGGGTGGTGTTCGGGGCTTACGGCCTGGGCCTCTGGCTGCCGACGATCGTGAAGGGCATGGGCGACTTCTCCACCGCCACGATCGGCTGGCTCGTCGCCGTGCCGAACATCTGCGCGGCGCTGCTGATGCTGCCGTGGGAGCGGGCCGCCCGCAAGCAGGGCAACATCCCGTTGCAGGTCGGCATCACGCTGTCGATCACGGCGCTGTCGCTGCTCGCGGCGGTGGCGGCCAGGGATGTGCCGGTTCTCGCGCTCGCCGCCCTGTGCGTGGGCATGTCGGCGCTGTTCGCGACGACGCCGCTGTTCTGGAGCCTGCCGCCGATGGTGCTGACGGGCACGGCGGCAGCCGCAGGGCTCGCCTTCATCAACTCCGTCGGGAACCTCGCGGGGTTCGCCGGGCCGTACGCGATCGGATGGATCACCGAGAGCACGGGATCGGCGGTGTGGGGCCTGCTTCCGGTCGCGGCCCTCACCGTGATGGGCGCGGCGATCGGGTTCGTGCTCAGCCGCCGGCCCGAGTTCTCGAAGCCGGTGCCGATCGGAGCGGGGGACTGACCCTCGCGCGAGGGTAGGGTTTTGCTATAGCAATGGAGGAGACGGAAGAATGGCTCAGCAGGCCGCACCCGTGGGCACCATGATCGGGGATCGCATCCGCGTGCCGCGCACCCGCACCACGGTCGGCGTCTCGCGGCGCGACATCACCCCTCCGGTCGGAATCCGGGCGAAGAACTGGGGTCCGGCGGACTGGGAGCGCTCCGAGGGCGTGCATCGCCCGTTCGCGCTCACGGCTCTCGCGCTGATCGGCGACGACGGTCGTCCACGCCTGCTGCTCGCCGTGGACGGCACATGGTGGCGCCGCGTCGCCGACGAGCAGGGCGTGCGCGGAGCGATCCTCGACGGTCTGGGACTCGAACCGGATCAGCTCATGCTGTCCCTCTCGCACACGCACGCCGGCGCAGTGCTGTGCGCGGCCGATGCACACCTGCCGGGGGGCGAGCTCATCCCCGGATACCTCGAGGCGCTCGCCGCCGCGGGCATCGCCGCCGGCCGGGAGGCGCTGGACGGCGCGGAGCCGGGGCTGATCGAGTGGGCGCAGGGACGATGCGCGCTGGCCGCGGATCGTGAACTGGTCCTGGACGGGCGCGCCCTCGTCGGTTTCAACCCCGCGGGCGACGCCGACGACACGGTCGTGATCGGGCGGATCAGCGTGGGCGGCCGCGTGCGCGCCACCCTGGTGAACTACGCCTGCCACCCGACGACGCTCGCCTGGCAGAGCCGCGAGGTCTCGCCCGACTACGTGGGTGCGATGTGTGAGATCGTCGAGAGCGCCACGGATGCGCCATGCCTGTTCGTGCAGGGCGCCTCCGGCGAGCTCGCGCCGCGCGAGCAGTACACGGGCGACGTGTCGGTGGCCGACCGGCACGGACGTTCGCTCGGACATGCGGTGCTCGCCGCGCTCGACGCGCTGCCCGCGCCCGGCGACGAGGTCACCCTCGACGGCGTGGTCGAGTCGGGGGCTCCGCTCGCGATCTGGGCGGGACGCCCCGCCGAGGCCGACGGCTCCGCCTCCGGCACGACGACGAGCGTGGATCTGCCCCTGCGCGATCTGCCCACCCTCGACGAACTCGCGGAGGAGTGGAAGGACATCGATCCCCGCTCGCGCGAGGAGCGGCTCGGACGCGCGCGCAATCTCCGCGAGGGCTACATCGACGGCCCGACCGTCCGGCACCCGGTGTGGGCGTGGCGGGTCGGCGACGCGGTGCTCCTCGGCCATCCGGGTGAGGCCTACTCGCGACTCCAGCGCACCCTGCGCGCGAGGTTCCCGGGCGTCCCGATCGTCGTGATGAACCTCACGAACGGACCGGGGTTCGTCTATCTGCCCACGCGCGAGGCCTATGACCGCGGCGCGTACCAGGCCTGGCAGACGCCGCTCGCGCCCGGCGCCCTCGACCTGCTCGAGGAGCACGCGTCCCGCGTGGTCGCCGAGCTGCTCGGCCGCTGATGCGGCCCGCCCCGACGTCGCAGTCCCCCGACATGAGGAGAACCATGAACGCTCAGAGACCCGTCGCCGTGGTGACCGGAGGAGCAGCCGGCATCGGCTGGGAGATCGGACAGCGCCTCGCGGCCGACGGCCACCTCGTCGTCGCCGTCGATCGCGTGCCCGCGCTCGCCGCGGGGGACAACCCCGCCGGGATACTCTGGCGCGAGCTCGACGTCACGGACCACGAGGCGGTCGATCGCGTCTTCTCGGCGATCGAGGCCGAGCTCGGCCCGATCGCGGTGCTCGTCAACAACGCCGGGATCCAGCGCCATCGCGGCATCGAGGACCTCGCCTGGGACGAGTGGACCGCCGTCGTCGACGTGAACCTGCACGGCGTCTTCGCCTGCCTGCAGGCGGCCGGCCGCCGGATGCTCGCGCGCGGAGAGGGACGGATCGTCAACATCTCGTCCGTCTCCTCCCGCGGCTCGGCCGGGCGTGCGCCCTACGCGACGACCAAGGCGGCCGTGATCGGACTCACCGCCACCGCGGGAGCCGAGTGGGCCGCGCGCGGCGTGCGCGTCAACGCCGTGGCGCCGGGCTATGTCGACACCGGCGTGTTCCGGCAGGGCGTCGAGGCCGGCACGCTCAGCCTCGACACGATCCTCTCCCGCATCCCCGCGAAGCGCCTCGCCGATGCGAGCGAGATCGGTGCCGCCGTGAGCTTCCTGGTGTCCGATCAGGCGTCGTACATGAACGGCCAGACGCTCTACGTCGACGGCGGCTTCATGGTCGACTACGGCGTCCCCCTCGCGAAGAAGCCCGAATGACCAGGATCGCGCACATCGACACGGCCACGGCCGTGCTGCCCCTGCCCGCGCCGCTGCGGCTGGGGGCCATGACCGTGACCCGGCGGGAGTACAGCGCCGTGCGCGCCGTCGCGTCGGACGGCACGCAGGGCGTCGCCTATTGCCTGTCGCGGGAGGCGCCGATGGCGGAGATCGTGCGACGTCTCGTGGCCGACCACGCCGTCGGCGCCGATCCGGACGATCCGGCCGCGACCT
Organism: Microbacterium sp. NPDC089698; assembly: GCF_044749045.1. NCBI lineage: Bacteria > Bacillati > Actinomycetota > Actinomycetes > Micrococcales > Microbacteriaceae > Microbacterium > Microbacterium sp. NPDC089698. The sequence continues at coordinate 218,549 of NZ_JBIVHE010000002.1, read as the reverse complement.
GGGAGCGGATGCTGCGCGGCAGCGCGATCGTCGGGAGGGTCGGGCTCGTGCGCCGTGCGATCGGGCTCGTCGACATCGCGCTCTGGGACATCGCGGCCCGCCGCGCCGCTCAGCCGCTCTGGCGGCTGCTCGGAACCGGGGACGCACCGCGGGCCTCGATGCTCGTCGCGGCCTATCCGACGCCGGATCGCACCCCGCGCGCCGTCGCCGACGAGGTGCTCGCGCAGGCGGACGGGTGGGCCCAGGTCAAGATCTCCCGGCTGCCCGATCCGTCCTACATGCGCGAGCTCATCGGGATCCTGAACCGCGAGCTTCCGGACGCCACGGGCCTCGTCGTGGATGTCGGCTTCGGCTGGCGGGACGCCGACGAGGCGCTCGCCGAGATCGCGCAGTGGGGCGACCCGCGGCTCGCGTGGCTCGAGGATCCGCTGCTGCCGGAGGACGTCGCGGGCTGCGCGCGGATCCGCCGGGAGTCGGGTCTGCCGCTCTCGGCCGGAGACGAGGTCACGGATCCCGCCGTGCTGCGCGCGCTCGTCGAGGAGGACGCGGTCGACGTGCTGCGCCTCGACGTGGTCGCGATCGGCGGAGTGACCCCGGCGCTCGAGATCATCGCGTGGGCCGGCGAGCGCGGCGTGCCCGTCTCGGGGCATGTCTACTCGGAGGTCACGGCGCATCTCGGCATCGGGGTCGAGACGTTCGCGCGCGACGGCAACCCGTACGATCCCGCACCGGCCTTCATCCTCGGCGGCCCGGACTACGCGGCGCGGATCGCCCCGAGCCGGGATCCGGGGCTGGGCTTCGGCCTCGATCCGCAGGTCTTCGACTTCGACAGGAGCACGCCATGAGTCTCAGCACTGCACGCAGCGTCGTCGTGACGGGCAGCGGCAAGGGCATCGGCAGAGCCGTCGCCGAGCGGCTCACGGCGGACGGCTGGATCGTCATCGGCCTGGAGCGCTCCGCCGGATCCGGGAGCGTCGAGGCCGGCGCCTGCACCGAGGTCGTGCTCGGAGACGCCGCCGAACGAGACGCGCACCGACGGGCCGCGGAGGCCGCGCTCGCGCGTGCACCGCTGGCCGGCTGGGTCAACAACGCCGGGATCACGAAGCGGACCAGGCTGCACGAGCTCGACGAGGACGTCGTGCGCGAGATCCTCGGGATCAACGGCTTCGGCTACGTATGGGGCTGCAGCACGGCGGTCTCCGCGTTCGTCGATCAGGGGGTCGCCGGCGCGATCGTCAACATCGGGTCGATCCACGGGCGGGCGAGCCACCCCGATCACGCCGCGTACGAGTTCACCAAGGGCGGGATCGACGCGCTCACCCGCAGCATCGCCGTCAGCTACGGCGGGCTGGGCATCCGGGCCAACACCGTGGCCCCCGGCGGCGTGCGCACTCCGCATCTGGAGGCGCAGATCGCCGCGTCCACCGACCCCGATGCGGCCGAGCGGGCGCTCGCCGAGGGCCCGCCGATGGCGCGGATCGCCCGCGCGGAGGAGGTGGCGGCGCTGACCGCGTTCCTGCTGTCCGATGAGGTCCCGTACCTCACCGGACAGTCGATCGCGGTCGACGGCGGATGGACGTCGTCGTTCGGCGACGTCTCCGTCGACCCCGCGCTGCGGGCCCGCTTCGGCAGGGGGCGCTGAGGGGCGGGGTCAGGCCTTCAGCATCGAGGCCCGGGAGATCAGGCCGTCCACGACGTCGAAGGTCGCGATCGTCTCGGTGGCGACGCCCGCGTTGACGACCTGCTCCTGGGCGACGACCCAGCGCGTGCCGAACAGGACGCTGTCGTCGATCGTGCAGGAGAGCTCGGGGTTTCGCAGCCGAGGCTCGTAGAAGGCGCGGATGGCCGCGGCCCCGATGATCGGCTCCGGCGCGACGCCGACGATGACGGCATCGGCCGCATAGGTCGCGACGAAGGCGTCCAGGTCGTGCGCGTTGAAGGCGTCGAGCTGGGCGTGGACGGTGTCCAGGGCCGTGCGGATGCGGTCAGTCAATGCGAACTCCTCCGTTGACGTCGTAGGTGGCGCCGGTGATGAAACGGGCGCGCTCCGAGGCGAGTGAGGCGATGATCCAGGCGACGTCCTGCGGCTCGCCGAAGTCGCCGAGAGGGATGGATCCGGCGAGCTTCTCGCGGCCCTCGCCCTGGAGCTGATCGGTGATCGCGCTCGCGACGGGGCCGGGCGTCACCGCGTTCACCCGGATCCCCTCGCCGGCCAGCAGACGGGCGAAGCTGCGAGTGATCGCGAGCAGGGCCCCCTTGCTCGCGGCGTAGTGCATGCCGGTCTGCAGGGCGCCGACCTGCCCGGCGATCGAGGAGATGTTGACGACGGATCTGTCGCCGCCCGTGGCTCGCAGCAGCGGGAGGGCGGCGCGGGTCAGCAGGAACGTGCCGCGCGCGTTGGTCTCGAGCACCAGATCCCAGTCGTCGATCTCGATGTCCTCGAACGGGATGTAGGGGCAGACGCCGCCGTTGTTGACGAGGACCTCGAGCGCACCCCAGGACTCCTCGATCTCAGAGATCAGCTCCTCGATCGACGACGGATCCCGCAGGTCCAGGCGCGAGACGTGCACGTCGGGGGAACCGGCGGCGCGGCACTCCTCCGCGATCCTCGAAGCCTCCGCCGCACGTCCGGCGTAGGTGATCCAGATCGCGTCTCCGGCGCGGGCGAGTTCGAGGGCGGCCGCGGCTCCGATGCCGGAGCTCGCGCCGGTGATGAGGGCACGGCGAGCAGTCATGGGAAAACGCTATAGCAAATCTGTGCGTGAAGAAACTCTGGCTCGGCGATTGCTAGATGCTATAGCATTCACGACATGACTCAGCCCCTGACCCTCATCACCGACTGCGACCTGCCCGGTGACGCCGCGGAGCGGACGCTGCGTTCCGCCGGAATCAGCGCGGTCCGCGCGACCGATACGAGCGACGATGCGCTTGCGGCGCTCGGCGCCGACGCCGAGGCCCTGATCGTGCAGTGGCGCCGCATCGACGGCGCGCTGATGGATCGGATGCCCCGGCTGCGCGTCATCAGCAGGCTCGGCATCGGATACGACATGATCGACGTCGCTGCCGCGACCGAGCGCGGGATCGCGGTCGCGAACACTCCCGGATACTGCATCGAGGAGGTCGCCGCGCACACGGTCGCCATGATCATGGCGCAGGGGCGAGGGCTGCCCGCGTACGACCAGGCGCTGCGTGCGGGCGTCTGGAAGCCGGTCGACGCCCGGCCGTTCGCGGTGCGCCCATCGCAGACCACGGTGTCGGTGCTCGGATTCGGCCGGATCGGATCGCTGGTCGCGCGGGGCCTGCGGGGTCTCGGCTTCCGCGTCCTGGTGGCCGACCCGTACGCCCCGTCCGAGGCCGTCCGGGACGCGGGCTGCGAGCCGGTGTCTCTCGATGACGCGATCGCCGCCGCCGACATCCTCACGCTGCACGTTCCGCTCACGGAGGAGACGAGGCATCTGATCGACGCCGCTGCGCTCGCGCGCATGAAGGAGGGAGCCGTCGTGGTGAATACCTGCCGCGGGCCGCTGATCGACGAGGCGGCCCTGGTCGACGCGCTGAGGTCGGGCCAGGTCGGAGCCGCGGCGCTGGACGTCTTCGAGAGCGAGCCGCTGGGGGCGGACTCCCCGTTGCGCGCCGCACCGCATGTGCTGCTCAGCCCGCACGCCGCCTGGTACTCGCCGGAGGCGCTGGAGGACCTTCCGGTGCACGCCGCCGACAACGTGATCCGCTTCCTCGCCGGGGACGACGTGCCCGCCATCGTCGACCGTGCCTACGCGGCGCGCTGACGCGCCGGAGAACGGAGAGGACCCTCATGGAGCTGATGCGCCTCGGAGCACCGGGAGCCGAGCGGCCGTTCGTCCGCGATGACGAGGGCGTCGTGCGCGACCTCTCCTCGCTCACGGCCGACATCGACGGCGCCTTCCTCGCCGCGGAGGGGATCCCCCGCGTGCGCGCCGCCCTCGCCGCCGGCACGCTCGCGGCGGTCGACGTGAGCGGTCTCCGCGTCGGGGCTCCGGTCGCGCGGCCGACCGCGGTGATCTGCGTCGGGCAGAACTACGCCGCGCACGCCGCGGAGTCGGGATCCCTGCCGCCGTCGGATCCGGTGCTGTTCTTCAAGCACCCGAACACGATCGTCGGGCCCGACGACGTGGTGCTGCTCCCGCCCGGCGCGGAGAAGGTCGACTGGGAGGTCGAGCTCGCCGTCGTCATCGGGCGCACGGCGCGATACCTCTCCTCGCCCGAGGAAGCGCGCGCCGTGATCGCCGGATACGCGGTCTCGAACGACGTCTCCGAGCGCGCCTATCAGCTCGACGTATCCGGCGGGCAATGGTCGAAGGGCAAGTGCGCGGAGACCTTCAACCCGCTGGGGCCGGTGCTCGTGCCCGCCGAGGAGGTCGAGCCGCAGGCTCTGCGGCTCCGCTCGTTCGTGAACGGCGAACCCCGGCAGGACTCGTCCACGGCCGACATGATCTTCCCCGTGCTGCGGCTCGTCCACGAGATCAGCCGGTTCATGGTGCTGGAGCCCGGAGACGTGATCAACACCGGCACGCCTCAGGGGGTGGCGCTCTCGGGCCGGTTCCCCTACCTGCGCGAGGGCGACGAGATGCGGATCGAGATCGACGGGCTGGGGTCCCAGCGGCAGCGCGTCCTGCGGGCGCGGGAGGGCTGAGCGGATCCCGCCCCGGTCATCCTGCGAACGGGAGGACAGGCAGTCCGTGCACGCCGGGGCGCGCGGCATAGACGCTCCCCGCCTCGGTCCCGTGGCCCGAGGCCAGCCCCTGGGCCGAGGTCGTGATGAAGAGCGTGCCGAGGTCGTCCCCGCCGAACGTGCACGCGCTCACCTGGGGGACGGGAAGGGTGATGCGGGCGATCTCGGCACCGGAGGCGTCGAGGCCGATCACCCGGCCCGCGCCCCAGACCGCCACCCAGACGCTGCCGTCGGCGGCGACCGTGAGTCCGTCCGGAACGCCGTCCGACGCCGGCACCTCGGCGAGCACGCGGCGCTCGACCAGCTCCCCGTCCTCGAACTCGAGCACGTCGACGCGGTGAGACATGCTGTCGACGTAGTACGCGCGCTCGCCGCCGGGAGAGAACGCGATGCCGTTGGAGACGGTGACCGAGGGCAGCAGCGGTGCCACCGCGAGATCGGCGTCGACGCGGAGCAGGGCGCCGGCTCCGGGGGAGGCGTCGTACGCCATGGATCCGGCGAGCAGACGTCCCTGTGGATCGCAGCCTCCGTCGTTCATCCGCACCGCGGGATCGCCGACGAGGCGCGCGACGGGGCGCGGGGTCTCCTCCGGGGCCCCCGCGAGATACAGGTCGTGCGCGCCGACGGCCACGAATCCGCCGTTCCTCCGCGGGCGCAGGAACGCGAGATACCCGTCGTCCACGTGCATCCGATGCACGCCCTCGTCGGACAGCGTCAGCAGGTCGCCCGCCTCGCCGTCGACCCAGCGCAGCCCGCCCCATCCCGGCCACCAGACAGGGCCCTCCGCGTGGTGCGCGACGGGGCCGGTCACGTTCTCGACGTTCATCCCGGTGCTGCGGTGCGGAGTGGCGGGCATGGATCCCATCCTGGCAAAGGCCGCCGCCGCGCAGGCACCGGAATCCGTCCATATCGTGCCCGTATCGAAATCCGGATACGCTCCGGCAACCCGGCGCTCGCTTGACTCGATCCCATGCGAACACCCGCCTCGGAACTCGTCGTCCACGAGGACGCGCTCCGCGAGAACACCGCTCGCCTGCGAGCGCTGTCCGGCGGAAGGCTGATGGCCGTCCTCAAGGCGGACGCGTTCGGCCATGGGGACGTCGCCTCCGCGGTGCTCGAGTCGGGGGCGGAGTCCATCGGGGTGACGAGCGTCGACGAGGCGCTCGCGCTGCGCCAGGCGGACGTCGACGCGCCGATCCTGAGCTGGCTCAACCCGCCGGGCGCCGACTTCGAGACGGCGGTCCGCGAGCGCATCGACCTCGCCGTCCCCAGCCTCGAGCTGCTCTTCGAGATCGCCTGCGCCGCGCGGGCCGCGGGGAGGGTCGCCTGCGTGCACCTGCACATCGATGTCGGCACCGGCCGCGACGGCTGCCCGCCGCCGGACTGGGCGACCCTGTGCGCGCTCGCCCGCGCGCAGGAGGCGGCGGGCGCGATCCGCGTGGTCGGGGTGATGGGGCACATGTCCTGCGCCGACGACCCCGGGAGCGGGCAGAACGTGCGCGAGCGCCTGGTGTTCGAGAACGCGATCCGCACGGCGCGTCGTCGCGGTCTGCGCCCGCACCTCCTGCATCTCGCGGCCACGGCCGCGACGATCACGGGCGCGGGTGCCGGGTATGGCCCGCACCGGATCGGGGCCGGGCTGTTCGGCATCGACCCTTCGCACACGACGGAGGTGCTGCGGCCCGCGCTGACCCTGACCTCGACCGTCGTCTCGTCCCGCGAGGCGCCGGCGGGCACCGGCGTCGGATACGGTCACGACTTCGTCACCCCGGAGCGCACGCACCTCGCGCTGCTGCCGCTCGGCTACGCCGACGGGCTGCCCCGTGCGGCGTCCGGACGGGCGGAGGTGCTCGTGCGCGGCACGCGCCGGCCGCTCGTGGGCAGGTTCTCGATGGACATGGTCGTCGTCGACACCGGGGACATGCTCCTGCGACCGGGGGAGCGCGTCACGGTCTTCGGCCCGGGCAGGGACGGCGAGCCGACGGTCGCCGACTGGGCGGCCTGGTCGCACACGATCGAGCACGAGATCGTCACCGCGGTCGGCTCCCGGAGCTCCCGGATCCACCGCGCCCTCGATACCTCGAACCACCCCACGACCTCGCTCCCTGGAGAGACCGCATGCCTCAGCACACCCGCCGGATCGCCGTCATCGGAGGTGGCGCGAACGACGAGCACACGGTCTCCCTCGCCTCTGCGGCCGCCGTCGCGCACGCTGTCCGCGCGCTGAGCCACACCGCGGTCCCCCTCACGATCGGCGAGGACGGCGCGTGGCAGGACGAGCGCGGCACGGTGCTGCCCGCCCATCGCGCGATCGAGCTGCTGACGGGCTGCGATGCGGCGATCCCGATGCTGCACGGCGTCCGGGGCGAGGACGGCGCGATCGCCGGTCTGCTGGAGCTCTGCGGAGTGCCCTCCGCCGGCTCCCCGGTGCGCGCGGGCGCGCTGGGGATGGACAAGCAGGCGACGAAGCTGGTCGCCGCATCGCTGGGCATCGCGACGGCGAGCGGGCGTCTCGTCGCGTCCGGATCCGAGGCGGTGACCACAGGCCTGACGCCGCCCCTCGTCGTGAAGCCCGCGAGCGGCGGATCCAGCAACGGGGTCTTCCTCGTCTCCGACCTCGACGGCGTCGCCGGCGCGGTCGAGCGCGCCAGGGCGTTCGGGGATCCGGTCCTGATCGAGGAGTACGTCGCGGGGCGGGAGGTGGACGTCGCCGTCTTCCGCGATCGGCACGGAGCGCTGTGCCTCGGCGCCGCGCTCGAGATCGGAGTGTCGTCCGGCGGCGTGTTCGGCGCGACGGAGAAGTACGACGGCAGCGCCGTGTTCACGGTGCCCGCCCGGATCGGCGACGCCGAGGGCGCGGCCGTCCGCTCGGCGGCGGTGCGGCTCTACACGGCGCTGGGATGCGCGGGAGTCGCCCGCTTCGACTTCTTCGTGACCGCGGACGGTCCCGTGCTCAACGAGGTGAACACGGCGCCCGGGATGACCGAGCGCTCGCAGGTGCCGCTGATGTACGCGGCGATCGGTCTCGACTACACCGGCCTGGTCGCGGAGCTCCTCGACGCGGTGCTGTCGCCTGCCCAGGAGGAGGCGCCGCAGCGGACCGGGGCGACCGCATGACGGTCGCCGAGCCCGCACCGAAGACCCGGCTGGCCTGGGCGGACGCCGCCAAGGGGCTGCTGATCGTCCTCGTCGTGTTCTGGCACGTGGTGATGAAGAGCTACCTCACGATCGACTGGCGCATCGGCCTGCCGATCCCCGGCGCCTGGGGCCTGATCTCCGACCTCGCCTACCCGGTGCGGATGCCGCTGTTCTTCCTCATCTCCGGATGCTTCGCCGCGAACGCGGTCGCGCGGCCGTGGGCCGTCGTGTTCCGCAGCCGTGTCCTGCGCTTCCTGTATCTGTATCTGCTCTGGACGCTCATCCACATGGCGACGATGTGGGCGTTCCCCGACTTCCCGACGCTCGTGCCGAGATCCGTCGCGGAGTTCGTCGAAGCGATCACGATCAGCCCTCCGAACGCCTGGTACCTGTACGCCCTCGCGCTCTACTTCCTCGTCGCCAAGGGGCTGCGCCGGTTGCCCGTCTGGATCCCGCTGGCGGCCGCCGCCGCGCTGACGACCGCCGTCGGAGCGGGACTCGTCGACGTCGTGAGCAACCGCGGATCGCTGCTGGCCAACCTGCTCTACTTCCTCCTCGGCACGTCCTTCTCCCGGCAGATCATCGGGTTCGCCGCCCGGCCGCGCCCTCTGCTCGCGACGGGGTGGGTCGTGCTGTACCTGGCCGCGTTCGCGGCCGTGAGGGCCACCGGGGCCGAGGAGATCCCGGGGGTGTGGCCCGCCCTCGCCCTGACCGGGCTCGGGGCGGGGATCGCCGTGGCGCCACTGCTGGCGAGGACGCCGCGGCTCGGCACCGGTCTGAGCCAGCTCGGTGCGCGCACGCTGCAGATCTACGTGATCCACATGCCTGTGCTCGCGCTCGCCGACGCCCTCGTGGCGGGGTGGGTGTCGGACGCCGGGAGGGCGGTGCAGCTGGTCGCCGCCGTGGTGCTCCCGGTCGTCCTCACGGCCATCGTGATCGCGGTCAGCCTGGCGATCGGCGAACTCATCACGCGCGACCGGCTGTCCTGGCTGTTCGATCTGCCCCGTCGGCGCACGCCCGTCGGCGCCCGTCGTCGCATCCCCTGGCGCACCCCGGTCGCGGTCGTCACGCTCGCGGCGGTCGGCCTCGCCGCGACCGGGGCCGCGGCGCTCCCCGCGACGCCGGCGCGGATCCCGCAGCAGTCCGCGCAGCACGCCGGGGAGGTCAGCATCGGCGCGACCGGCGACATCCTGCTCTACGACGCGAGCCGGACGGTGCCCGCGGACCACGCCGCAGGACACTTCGACCGGGTGCGCCCCTGGTTCACGCAGGATCTCGTCACCGGCAACCTCGAGCAGGCGATCTCGCCCGACACCGGACACGACAAATGCGGGAAGGACGCGGAGTGCCTCGCCTTCCGCAGCGATCCCGACTCCGTCGCGGGTCTCGCGGGGTTCGACATCCTCAACCTCGCGAACAACCACAGCCGCGACTTCGGACAGGCCGGCTATGACGAGACCAGGGCCGCGCTCGCCGGGGCGGGGATCCGCGCGGTGGGCGGGCGAGACGAGATCGTCTACACGCGGATCGGCGGGATCACCGTGGCGATGATCGGCTTCGCGCCCTACGGCGAGTTCAACCGGGTCACCGACCTGCGGCGCGTGCGCGCGATCGTGCGGACCGCCGCGGCGCACGCCGATGTCGTGATCGTGCAGGCGCACATGGGCGCCGAGGGGCCGAACGCCGATGCGGTCGCCCCCGGCACCGAGACCATGTACGGCGAGGACCGCGGGGATCCCGTCGCGTTCTCCCACGCCGCGATCGATGCCGGGGCGGATCTGGTGCTCGGCCATGGGCCGCACGTGCTGCGCGGGATGGAGTGGTACCACGGCCGGCTGATCGCCTACAGCCTGGGCAACTTCGGCGGTGGCGGCGTCTTCGGCAAGGATCCGGCCACGCGCTACGGCGCCTACCTCTCGGTGCGGCTGCGCGCCGACGGGACCGTGGTCGCGGGCAGGGTGCAGTCCGTGCGATTCGACGATCCCGAGGGGATTCCGATGCCGGATCCCGAGGGCGCCGCCGCTCGGCTCATGGATCAGCGCGGGCACCGTGACTTCCGCGAGGCCGCGGTGCGCGTCGGCCCCGACGGCGCGATCGCGGTGCCCTAGACGGAGACGGGTGCTCCGTCCGCCGCGAGCGAGGCGTAGGCGGCGTCCACGACGGCGACCGCGGCGACGCCGTCGGCGGGCGTCACCCGTGCGTCCCGCCCCGTGCGGATCGCCTCCGCGAAGTCGGCGATCTGAGCGCGGTAGGGATGGTCGTCGGTCTGCGGCGGGAGGTAGCCGGGGTCGGCGGGAGCCGCGTCGGACGCCGAGTCGCCGGACGCGCCGGCCGTCGCCGCGGCGCTGTCGTGCGCGAGGCTGTCGTGCGCGAGTGCGCCGGCGGTGCCGACCGCCTCGATCGTGGTGCGGAACGGCACGCCCTCGCCCAGCCAGCCGCCGTCGATCCGGGAGGTGACGCCGCTCGCATGGGTCAGCTCGACGGCCGCCGTCACGGGGGCGGACAGTCGCCCGCCGACGCTGGGCGGATCCTGTCTCGCGCTCACCGTGGTCACGGGCCCGGCGAGCCAGAGCGCCTGGTCGAGGTCGTGGATGAGCAGGTCGCGGATGAGCCCGCCGCCGGCGTTCTCGTCGTAGAACCACGCGGTCGTCGGACCTGCGCCGGCACGGCTCAGGCGCAGCGTCTGTAGCGCCCCGATCCCGCCGGCGACCACGGCCTGCTGGATCCGCCGGTAGGCCGCGAAGTACCGCACCACGTGCGCCGGGAACATGCGGACACCGGCCGCATCCGCCGCATCGGCCAGGCGCTGCGCGTCGTGTGCCGTCAGGGCGAGTGGCTTCTCGCACACGACGTGGCGTCCGCGGGCCATCGCGCGCAGAGCGAGGTCGAGGTGCGTCGGCGTGGGAGCGAGGATGCCCACGATGTCGACCCGGTCGATGAGCGCGTCCGCGTCGTCCGCGATCTCCACGCCGAACCGCTCCGCGAGCGCGGTCGGGCGGGTGCGCGACGAGATCACGCACTCCGCGCCGAGCGCCTGCCAGGCGTCTAGGTGCGCGGCAGCGATGGCGCCCGCGCCGATCAGCCCGACGCGCGGCGCGCCCTCGGCGGTCACGGGCTCAGCGCTCCGGGTTGTGCAACGGCGCGGTCTGCCGCAGCGGATCGGCCTTCGCGAGAGGATCCCGCGCCGGGAGCGGATCCGCGACCGGCTGCGGAGCCGGGGTCGCGGCGACCGGATCCGCAGCGGCAGACGGATCCGTCGTCGTCGCGGGCTCTGGCGCGCGACCCTGTTCGAGCTGCAGGGCGACCTTCTTCTCGAGGTTCTCGACGGCGGCGTCCGAGAGGTCGATGAGGCCGTCCAGCTCCTCGCGCACGCGACGGTACGCGGTCTGCCGCTCGGCGGGCGTGGCGGACTGGTCGACGGCGACCTTGAGCATGTGCTGCGCGCGTTCGAGGCGCTTGCGCTCGTCGTCCGTGAAGGTCGAGTCGCGCAGGCGGCGGGCGTCCTTCTCCGCGATCTCGAACGCGACGGCGTAGTTGCCGACCGCGTCGAGGTACTCGGTGACCTGCTGCTCGGTGATCTTCGCGTCGGCGGTGCTCGGACGCAGCGCGTCGGCGGTCTTCTTCGCACGCAGGAACGCGGCGGTCAGCGGCTGGCGCCCGTCGCTCATGGCGGGGAACGCGATCATCTTCGCCACGTCGAGCTCGTAGTCGAGCCAGCGGGCGGTGACCTCGTCGTGCTCGGCGAACAGGCGCTCGAGCAGCTCCTTGGAGGAGTTCGCCTGCTGTCGCGCGGCCTCGCGCGGGGACATCGTCGGCGCGATCTGGCCCCTCGCGGCGAGCTGGGCGGCCTTGATCTCGCCCTTCACCCGCAGCGTCTCCAGCTTCTGCTTGTGGTGCTGACGGGAGAGGGCCTGCAGTCGCCCGACGATGGCGCCACCCACGCCCATGAGGGGGAAGATGATCCACCAGTGGCCACCGAACCACGTGAAGATCTGGTTGAGAGCGTCCATGATGACCCTCAGCCTATGCCGGTCGGAACCGCCTCGTCATCGGCCGGGAGGCAGTCACAGCACTCTCGTCAGCGCCGCCGCGCGCCTCAGCTCGCGGTCGCCGGTGCCGATGACCCCCGGTACCATTCCTCGTCGATCGTGGCCAGGCGCGAGGGCCGCGTCTCGGCGCCCAGTCCGAAGAAGCGCTGGAAGCTCAGCATGAGCGGTTCCCACCGCTCCGGATCGATGCGGTTGGCATGTCCCGCGAGCCGCAGCGACTCGCGCACGTGCACGCGCGTGACGGCGATCTCGACCGCGAGCAGGTCGGCTTCGACGGGACTCGTGGCGCCGCCCAGCGGATGCACCTTCGCGACGACGCCCTCGACGTGCACCGGGAACTCCGCGATGCGCGGCGGGGCGACGGTCTCGGAATCGAGCGGCGTGACCCGCGCTTCGGTGAACTTGTCGCGCACGTGCCGGTAGCCGGCCGCCTGCCGCCGAGCCGAGACCTCCGGGCGTCCGGTGGTCAGCGCGAGCCGGTCCACGTGGTCGACCTCGCGCTCGGAGGGCAGGTTGATCACGACCTCGCCCGTCGCGAGCAGGTTCTGCGCCGTCTGGCTGCGGGATCCGATGCCGATCACCGCGTTCTGGCCGAGCCACCACAGCGATGAGTTCGGCGCGAGATTCGCGTGCCCCTGATCGTCGACGGTCGACAGCAGCGACACGGGGGTGCCGAAGTACAGGATCGCCGGGGAGATCGTCGTGTGCGGGTCGAGCGCCGTGAGGAAGTCCATGCCCTCAGTCTTCGCGGATCCGCTCCATGGTTCTGGCGGAAATCGGACAGCGCACCGCGAGTGCTGTGCGGCTCAGTCGAGTCGCGCGGCGGCGACGTCGGCGCGGAGCTTCGGGAGCACGCGGGATCCGGCCGGATCCAGTCCGAGCACGGTGGCGAGTTCGAGGGCGAGGGCCTCGTGCCCCGCGGCGTTGGGGTGGAACGGGTCGTTCATGAGCCCCCACGGCACCCCGCCGCCGCCGAGCTCGTCGTAGCGCGCGAACTGGTCGACGAGGATCACGTCCTCGGCCGCGGCGACATCGCGGACGGCCTGGGCGAAGGCGGCGATGCGGCCGCGCTCCGGAGCGTTCGGCACGTCCACCGCGGGCGGCGTCTGCAGCACCGGGATCGCGCCGAGGGCGCGGACGCGCTGCACGAACTCTCTGAGCGAGAGCGCGAAGTCCGCCGGGCCGATCACGGGGAACACGCCCCCGTCGGAGCAGTCGTTCGTGCCGATCATGAGCGTGACCACCTGCGGGCGCCAGGTCGCGACCCGCCGGTCGAAGTCCTCCAGGATCTGCACGATCCGCCAGCCGCTGATCGCCGTGTCGATGACCGCGTCGTGCACCCGGCCGAGCTCGCCGCGGACGATCTCGTGCAGGTGCTCCGCGTAGGTGCGCCCGCCCTGCGTGTGCACGAGCCCATGAGTGATCGAATCCCCCGTGAGCACCCAGGTGAGCGGGGTGTCGGCGGAGAGGGCGCGGGCGAGGACGTCGGCGTCGGCGGTCATGGATCCATTCTGCCGGGCGCTTCGGGCGCCCGTTCGCGAAGCGACCATCTGGCACGACGGGGTTGTCCTGCTGGTATATCGGTTGCATGATCATCGGACGGAGCAGTGCACGGCTCCGATCGGCCCAGCAGGACTGTGGCCGGGCGGGGCGCCTCGACCTTCAGTGGCCGTTCCCCAGACGGCTGGCCGTTCCCCAGACGGTTGGCGAGGCGCCTCGCCGCCCGACCGGGCGCCGACGGAATGGCGGCGTACGCGTGCGTGCCGCCATTCCGTCGGCGCGTCAGCAGACGAGGTTGTGCGTGTAGGTCGCGATCGGGTCGGTGCCGCCGTAGAGGTGGACGACGGCGCTCGTCACGCCCGTGTCGAGGACGATCGGGGCGTTCGCTCCCGCGTTGTAGTAGACCAGCCGGCCGTCCGGGGCGAGATAGGTCGCGTGGCCGACGACGACCGAATTCGCCGGAACGCCGGTCGCCGTCTGGTAGGTCCCGTTGGTGACGCCGTAGACCGCGGGGATGCCGGTGGTCACATACGTCACGTAGGGGTCGGTGCCGCCGTAGAGCGCCGTCGTCGCGCTGGACACCCCGGAGCTGACGACGACCGCCGTGCCGTCGGCGACCCGGTAGTAATAGAGGAGGCCGTCGGGCGCGAGGTACGTGGAATGGCCGACGGCGGTGGTGCCGGCGGGGACGCCGGTCGCGGTGACGTAGCTCCCGGTCGTGGCGTTGTACGCCCTCGCGACGCCGCCCGCGACGAAGGTCAGCACGGGCTGCGTGCCGCTGAAGAGCGACACCTTCGCGCTCGACACCCCGGAGGCGACGAGGACGGACGTGTTGGTCGCGGAGTTGAAGTAGTACAGGTCTCCGTTGGGTGCGAGGAAGGTCGCGTGGCCGACCGCGGTGGATCCGTTCGGCACGCCGACAGCCGTGATCGTGGTGCCCGTCGCGACATCCTGAACCGTGGCGACCCCGCCCGACACGTACGTGGAGTACGACTGGGTGCCGCCGATGAGGACGGTGGTGCCGCTGGTGACGTTCGTCGCGAGCGGCATCGCCTTCCCCGCGACGGTGTTGAAGTACACGAGGCTGCCGTCGGGGTTGAGGAAGGTTCCGTGGCCGACGGCGACCGATCCGAGCGGGATCCCGGTCGCGGGCGGGTTCCCGCTGGAGACGACGTCATAGATCTTCGCGCCGACCTGAGCCGTCACGACCACCGGTGCCGTTGCGTTCGCCCCGGTCATCGACGCACCCATCGACGGGGTGGAGGCCGCGTTGGGCTTCGCGGTGATCGCGGGCAGGACGACCTTGCCGTTCGGGTCGGTGGTGAAGCTGCGGGGGCCGGTGAACCCGTCCGCCCAGGTGAGGCCGCTCGGCAGGACGACGCTCACCGTCGTGCTCGCCGCGGGGGTCGTGCCGTTCGTCGTCGCGGCGAGAGTCACGCCGGTCAGATCGCTGCAGCCGCCCACGGAGTAGGGGCCGTTGATGAACGCCAGCGTCGGAGCGCCCACGGACGCTGCCGCCAGCGGCATGGCCGCGGCCGTCGCGATCACGGGCACGCTCCACGCCGCGCCTCGAACGATCGTGCGGCGGCTGATCCGTCTCGCCGCGACCGTCGACGGTCTGCCCTCCGGCGCGCTCGGCCCCTGAGTCTCTCCCCCTGCGCGTCCTTGCACCATTCGATGTGTCCTTTCGTTTTCGATCTCTTTGGCTTCGCCTTCTCGGCGACGAAGGATCCCGGTCCGACCGAACGGGGATCCTTCGTGCGGTTGACAGACGCTTCGGCTGTCACCGTCTCGCGGGCATCAACAGGCGACGGCTTCGATGTAGGTGACGCCGTCCACGCCGGGAGTGAATTCGCCTCCGACCGCGCTGGAGACGTTCGAGGCGATCAGGTCGTTGCCGTGATAGAGCCCGCCGTCCGGCGCGAGGAAGAAGTTCCAGCCCACAGGGGTCGCGCCTGCGGGAACCGTCGAGTACGTCGTCAGCTGACGGATCGTGCCGTCGGCGGACCACTCGTACGTGTTCGCGACACCACCCTGAATGAACGAGACTCCGTCCGTCACCGCGACACCCGTTTTCAGCTGGTCTCCGACAGCAGCGGTCACACCGCTGGCGATGAGGAGCCCGCTGCCGTGGTACAGGTCACCGTTCGGTGCCAGGAGGAAGTTGTGCCCGACTGCCCGCACGCCGGTCGGCACGGCGGTGAAGTCTCCGCGCGCGGGATTCGCGGGATCCGCCGGGTTGACGACGTAGACCTTGGCCTGCCCGTTGGACACATACGTGACGGATTCGGCCTGGCCGCTGATCTGTTCGCCGACGGCGCTCGTGACACCGGTGTCGACCAGATCGTTGCCGTGGTACAGGTCGCCGCTCGAGGCGAGGAAGAAGTTCCAGCCCACGGCCGTCGCCCCGGCAGGGACGGCGGAAGACGTCGCCGCGGTGCCATTCGTGGCGGGATCCCACAGCCAGGTCTTCGCGACGCCGTTCTCATCGATGTACGCGACACCGTCGAGCGTGGTGCCTGCGCTGTTCATCTGCGTATCGCCGACGGCGCTGGTGACGTTCGGAGCGATGAGATTGTCGCCGTGGTACAGCCCACCGTCGGCGCCGAGGAAGAAGTTCCAGCCCACCGACCTCCTTGCAGGAGGCGTGAAGGTCAGGATCACCCCGTCGCCGGCCCGCCAATCGCGGGCGACCAGATTCGGTGTCACGACCACCGGGGCGGTCGCCGTGGCACCCGTGCTGGATGTCGCGGTCAGCACCGCGCTGGTGGCGGTCACGCCGAGGATCTGTCCGGAAGGAATCGTGATGCGGCCGGTCGTGTCCGTCGGGGAGAAGGACTTGGGGGCGGTCGACCCATCCGCCCACCGCAGTCCGGCGGGCAGTGAGACGGTCACGGTCTTCCCGGCGTCGGGTGTCGTGCCGTTCGACGTGAGATTCAGAACCACATCACCCAGGGGCCCGCATCCGGTCGCCGTGTACGGGCCGTTGACGAACTTCAGGGCCGGTGCAGCCACGGACGCGGCGGCCAGCGGTGTCGCCGCCGCCGCCGCGATGATGGGGAGGCTCCATACCGCGCCCTGGACCACCGTGCGTCGGCTGACCCGGTCGTTCCGAACGGCGTCGCCGCCCTCCGTGGCCTCCGGTGATTCGGCCGGGCGTCCTTGCAGCATCGTGGTGTGTCTCCTTCGTGGTCATGCGCTGGATACAGCGTCAAGGCGCGGGTGACGGCCGCGAAGGTCGCGTGTCGCAGCCAGGTCCGGTGTCCCGCCTTCGCGCCGGCGGAGCGCTGCTCCGCTCTCCGCGCCGGGCAGGTATCGGATACCCAACAGCCTGTCCGAGCGGTCGGGAGGATGCGATCGATTCCGGGGTGAAACGGGGGTGAAACGGGACATCGCGCCGCTGACGCGCGCCGAGGGAGCCTCGGGCCGGTCAGCAGGACCGCAGCGCATCCCTGCGCCGCTGACGGAGCATCGACACGACCGCGATGATGATCCAGCCGAGCGGGATGAGGGCGAGCAGCAGGAAGAGCGCGGAGTAGTCCGGGACGCCTCTGATCGCGATCACGGCCCCGAGGACGAGCGACGGGCCGAGGAGCTGGCCGATGCCGATGACGGCGCTGTACGCGCCCAGCCTCCGGCCGGCTCGTTCCGAGGTCGTGAGCGCCAGTGCCGCGGTGAAGAGCAGGGTGGTGCTGATGCCGATCGCGATCCCGCTGAGAAGGCCTGCGACCGCCAGCATCGCGAGGGAGGCCGTCGTCGCCCGGAGGATCAAGCCCGCCACCAGCAGCACGCCCGCGAGGGAGAGAAGGGGAAGCGTGCGTCCGAGCACGCGGGGGAGGATCAGCATGACGGCGGCCGCCCCGACGAGACCGAGGAGCGCCACGGCGAGGACGAGGGTTCCCGCCTGCGTCGCCCGATCCCAGTCGAGGCCGAGACGCGCCACGATATCCAGCGGGTGGTACGTCAGATAGGCCGACAGCGCGACCTGCGAACTGAAGCCGAGCACGAGAACCGCGGCCCACGACATCCGCGGCGCCGCGCGGTCCGCTTCGGCCGCGGGCTCGGGGGTCTGTGTGCTGCCGGGATCCGCCGCCCGCCGAGAGGTGCGCGCGAGTGCGATCGCGGGCACGGCCGCCGCGCACAGCGCGAGGCAGATCGACGTCCCCCATGCGGATCCGGGAAGCAGCATCAGCATCGCGATGGGCACCAGCAGTCCCACCGATGACACCGCGATCATGACGACCGCGCTGCGCTCCCGCCGCACGGCCGGCACGTGCGTCAGCAGGGCCCGGGACACGGCGATCGCTCCCGACATGCCTGCCTGTGCCAGGCCCCAGCCCGCGGCGAGCTCCCATCCGGAACGGGCGAGGCTCATCCACACGAGCGCGAGGACTCCCAGTGCGGTGCCCCCGAAGAGGACCCACCAGCGGCTGCGCAGCGACCGCGTCCCGAGGTCGGCGGCCCACCCCGCCACCAGGGCGCCCACGATCGCGCTGCCGGAGCCGACGGCGATGCCGGCCGTGGTCCAGCCCGCCGCCGCGTCGGCGCCCTCGACCTCCGACGCCCGTCGGGCGATCGCCACGGTCGCCGGAGGAACGAGGGCGGCGAGCAGGAAGAACTTCGCGAGGTTCGCCTTCAGGCCCAGAAATCGCGTGTCGGCGGCGGGGGCGTCCTGGCGATCACGGGGCATCGGGTCTCCCGCGACATGCGTCATGACGGCCTCTCATCCGGAGTGCCCGCCTTCTCCCGGCGGGGTGACCGGGCGGGCGCATCGGCTCCCCGGAGCATGGCCGTACCCGCGGTCGATCGGGAGGTGACGGCTCCGGCAGAATATCGGATATGGAGAGCATGCCGGCTCTGGGAGACGGACAGAAGACCGACGCACACAGCGGAGGAACCCCTTTCCGGAACCCTCCCGAGCTGGCCGTGCCGGCGACCGTGCAGGAGATCTCGGACGCCGTCGCGATCGAGGACTACGACGCCGTCATGGAGCTGCTCCGCGCCGAATGGTTCGCGCTGATCGCCGCCCATTCGGACGATCTCCGCGAACTTCTCCGCGACCTGCCGCCGTCCGATCTCCAGAGCCGTCCGCTTCTCGGCTTCGTGTACGGCCTGTCTTTCTACGGCCTCCCGCACCACCGCCTCCGGTCCGCGCGCCTCCTCCTCCTCGTCCTGCGGGCGGCGCACGGCAAGAAGCGCGAACTCCCCGCGATCGATCGCGCCCTCATCCGGGCCAGTGAAGCGGTCGCGTATCGCCTCCTCGGCCGTCCTCGCCTCGGGATCCGCTCCGCGCGAGCGGCGGTGCGCGCGCTCGACGGCCTGAGCGATGACCGGCGCGACGAGGTCGGCGACATCCCTCGGATCTACAGCCAGATCGGGACGTCGTTCTACTACGCCGGAAACGTCGAGGAGGCGCTCGGAACGCTGGCGAAGGGCTACGCCGAAGCGGCGCCCGAACGCCCGCACAACGGGTTCGGGAACATCTCGATGCTGGCGGGCATCCATGCCCTCCGCGGCGAGATGGGGCAGGCCGCGCGATACGCCGAGCTCGCGCGCGACGGCCTCTGGACGGATGTCCAGAGATCGATGTACTCCGGCACCTTCTACCGACTGGCCGAAGCGATGATCGCCCTCGAGCGCTTCGACACCGCCGCGGCGCGCGCGCAGCTGGCGAGCATGGTCAACGATCGCGACACGATCGAGTTCTGGGCGGAGATCGCGATCGTCGAAGCGTGGACGGAGCTCGTCGACGGGCGAGCGGGAGAGGCGATCGCGCGGCTCGACGCCTTCGTCGCGAGGCGGGGCGCCGAAGGGCGATCCGTCGACGCCCGGCACCGGCTCGCGGGGATCCGCGGAGTGATCCATCTCGCGCTCGGCGACCCTCACGCCGCCTCGGTGGCCCTCCGCCGCGATCTGGGCGTCGGCGCCGACGCGCACGTGCAGCGCGCGCGTGTGGCTCTGGTGCTCGGGCGGATCGACACGGTTCTCAGCGAATCGAGGCGCGCCGTCGGCGCAGGGCTCTCCGCCCGCTCGGAGGCCGAACGCCTGACGATCGAGCTGGCCGCTCTTCTCCGCGCCGCGCCGTCGGCCCGGACCTCGGGGCTCGCGCGCCAGCTCGCCGCCGTCCTGGAGCACAGCGGTCAACGTCTGGCACTCGTGCTGATCCCGTCATCCGACCTGGAAAGGGTCAGGAGGGCGCTTGCGGACGCCGGTCGCGCCGACATCGCCCAGAGCGTTCCGGCGCGATCGCTCCTGCTCCATGGCGAGACCGGGGCGAACCTGACCGAGCGCGAAGCGGTCGTGCTCGGCGAGCTGGTCCGCACGTCATCGATCAGAGCCGTGGCGTCCACCCTCTACGTCTCGTCCAACACCGTCAAGTCCCAGGTCAGAAGCATCTATCGCAAGCTCGGAGTGACGAACAGGGAGGACGCGATCGCGGTCGGACGCGCGCAGGGCCTCCTGGACGACGGCGAGCGCTGAGAATCCCGCCGGCGGGTCCCGCGAGAGCGCGGCAGGGTATCGCCCTCAGCGCCCCAGCCGCTCGGCGCAGGCGACGCAGTGCTCGGCGAAAGGGCGCACCTCGAGCCGCGCAAGGGGGATCGGTCGCCCGCAGGAGGTGCAGACGCCGTAGCCGCCCGCCTCCAGACGGGCGAGAGCGTCATCGACCTGCTGCAGCTGAGCGGCGGCGTCCTCCGCCAGCGCGGACAGCCGCGACCACTCGGATGACAGCGTCACGCCCTCGGGGTCGTGTTCGTCGTCATCGTTCGAGCCCTCCCGGTCGTGCACGAGCTCGTCGAGGGCGTGCGAGGCGGAGGCCGACCGTGCCGCGGCGCGCACGCGGAGCTCTTCGAGCAGCGCGCGGGCGTCGGCGGTCATGCCGTCACGGTAGCCGCCGGATCCGACATCCGCGGACCGCTACTCGAGCCACTCCGTCACGAACCGGTCGTTCGCGTGCACGTGCGTGGCCTCGTAGGTGCCGCCGTCGAGCACCTCGAACCGGTGCGCGACGAGCGCCGGCACCACGAGGATCTGCCCGCCCGCGCCCACGACCTGCTCCTCGCCGACGGTGAACAGGGCGCGGCCGCGGTGGATCACGAACGTCTCGACGTAGGGATGCCGGTGCAGTCGCGGTCCGGATCCGGGCGTCGATGCGTACTCGCGGATGATGCTCACCGGGGATCCGATGAGGAATCCCTCGATGCTCGCATCGAGGGCGATGTCGATGGGCTGGACGGTCATGGCGCCTCCGTTCCCTGCCCGAGGGTACGCCGCAGGGCGCCCGGGGTGAACCCCGGCGCCCTGCACGGGCGGCGTCTCAGCCGAGCAGAACCGCGAGCACGGTGGATCCGCCGCCCACCAGGATGAGAGCGACGATCACGACCCACGCGGTGATGCGGATCCGGCGCTGCCGCCGGGTGCTGTAGATCGAGAGGTCCTCGGTCTCGTCAGGGGTGCTGTTCATGAGCTTCCTCGCGGAGCGGTCAGGCCCCGACGGGCTCCGCCACGGTCGGGCCGAATGCGGCCGGCAGGGTCGCCTGGGCGGTCGCGCGCAGCTCGTCGACGGAGACGGTGAAGACGTCCTGCACCTCGAGCTGCGGAGCGCTGTCGGTCACGCCGATGCGCAGCACCGGGTAGCCGCGGCCTTCGCAGAGGCCCTGGAACTTCACGTCGTCCTCGCGGGGCACGGTCACGATCACGCGGCCGGCCGACTCGGAGAAGAGCGCCGTCGTGGCGTCCACGCCGTCGCGCTCCATCAGCTCGGTCAGCCACACGCGGGCGCCGACGCCGAACCGCATGACGCCCTCCGCGAGCGTCTGGCCGAGGCCGCCCTCGCTCAGGTCGTGCGCCGAGGAGATCAGCCACTCGTCGCGCGCCGCGCCGATCAGGCCGGCCAGGCGCTTCTCGCCCGCGAGATCGACCTTGGGAGGCAGACCGCCGAGGTGGCCGTGGACGACGTCGGCCCAGGCGGATCCGGAAAGCTCGGTCGAGGTGGTGCCGAGCAGGTAGATGTTCTGGCCCTCGTCCTGCCAGCCGGACGGGATCCGGCGCGAGACGTCGTCGATGATGCCGAGCACGCCGACCAGCGGGGTCGGGTGGATCGGCACGTCGCCGGTCTGGTTGTAGAACGAGACGTTGCCGCCGGTGACCGGCGTCCCGAGCTCGAAGCAGCCGTCCGCGAGTCCGTCGACCGTCTGGCCGAACTGCCACATGACCTCGGGGTTCTCGGGGGATCCGAAGTTCAGGCAGTCGGTGATGGCCGTGGGCTCCGCGCCCGTGACGGCGACGTTGCGGTACGCCTCGGCGAGGGCGAGCTGGGCGCCCGCGTAGGGGTCGAGCTGGCTGTAGCGGCCGTTCGCGTCGGTCGCGATCGAGAAGCCGAGGCCGGACTCCTCGTCGACGCGGATCATGCCGGCGTCATCGGGGAAGGCGAGGGCGGTGTTGCCGAGCACGTAGTAGTCGTACTGGTTCGTGATCCAGCGGGTGTCGGCGAGGTTCGGGCTCTCCAGCAGCGCGAGGAACTGCTGCTTGAGCGCCTCGGGGTCGTTGTCGCGGGGGAGCAGCTCCGCGGCGTCGGCCTGCAGCGCGTCGATCCAGGTCGGGTACGCGACGGGGCGGTCGTAGACCGGGCCATCGACGGCGACGGTGGAGGGATCCACGTCGACGATGCGCTCGCCCTGCCAGTCGATGATGAGGCGGCCGTCGCCCGTGACCTCGCCGAGGACAGAGGTCTCCACGTCCCACTTCTTCACGACGGCGAGGAACGCGTCGAGCTTCTCGGGGGCGACGATCGCCATCATGCGCTCCTGCGACTCCGACATGAGGATCTCCTCAGCGGTCAGCGTGGGGTCGCGCAGCAGCACGTTGTCGAGCGAGACGTGCATGCCGCTGTTGCCGTTGGCGGCCAGCTCGCTCGTGGCGCAGGAGATGCCGGCCGCGCCGAGGTCCTGGATCGCCTCGACGAGCTCCTCGCGGTACAGCTCGAGGCAGCACTCGATGAGCACCTTCTCGGCGAACGGGTCCCCGACCTGCACGGCGGGGCGCTTGGTCGGGCCGGTCGAGTCGAACGAGTCGGAGGCCAGGATCGACGCGCCGCCGATGCCGTCGCCGCCGGTGCGGGCGCCGAAGAGCACGACCTTGTTGCCGACGCCGGTGGCGTTCGCGAGCTTGAGGTCCTCGTGGCGCAGCACGCCGACGGCGAGCGCGTTCACGAGCGGGTTCGCCTGGTAGACGGCGTCGAAGACCGTCTCGCCGCCGATGTTCGGCAGGCCGAGGCAGTTGCCGTAGAAGCTGATGCCGGCGGTGACGCCGTGCACGACGCGGGCCGTGTCGGGGTCGTCGATCGCGCCGAAGCGCAGCGCATCCATGACCGCGACCGGGCGGGCGCCCATCGAAATGATGTCGCGGACGATGCCGCCGACGCCGGTCGCGGCGCCCTGGAACGGCTCGATGAAGGACGGGTGATTGTGCGACTCGGCCTTGAACGTGACCGCCCAGCCCTCGCCGACGTCGATGACGCCCGCGTTCTGACCCATGCCGACCATGAGGCGCTTCTTCATCTCATCCGAGACCTTCTGGCCGAACCGGCGCAGGTAGTTCTTCGAGGACTTGTAGGAGCAGTGCTCGCTCCACATGACCGAGTACATCGCCAGCTCGCCCGACGTGGGACGGCGGCCCAGGATCTCGCGGATCCGCGCGTATTCGTCGTCCTTGAGGCCGAGCGCCGCGTACGGCTGCTCCTTCTCCGGGGTCGCTTCTGCGTTGGCGACCGAGTCGGGGACGTGGTCGGTGGGGGTGTTCGGAGAGGTCACGCGGGCTCCTGGAGCGAGGGGAGGCGGGGCAGGATCCAGTCTACGTGCGGTGGGGCTGGTCGGTCCGCCGCCCGTTCGGGGGCCGACCGTCCTCGTCCCGCCGCGACGATCCGCACACATCGCGACGATCCGCACACGGATCCGGCCGAATCGTGTGCAGATCGTGCCACGGTGTGCGGATCGTCGCGCCTTGCGAGGCCGGATCCGCCGAGCGGGGCGGTCGTGCTCGCGCCGAAGTCCGTGTGCGACAATCCAAGCCCGCGGCCCGGGCCGGGCCGCATCGCCCGGGGGAGGAACCATGGGGATCACCGCAGGAGCGCTCGTCGCCGTCTTCGTCGCGCTGTTCATCGTGCTCGTGGTGCGCCGCCGGAAGTAGCGAGCCTCGCTCACCTGCGCCCCGGGCCCTGCCCGCCGGGTGACACCGGCATGATCGCGACACACCTGCACGATGGATCCGGCGATCCAGCCCTGCAGGTGTTCCCGCGTCGTGCAGGTGTCCCGGTGCCAGCCCGTGCGGCGGTTGCGACGGACTACTGCACCGACCACCCGCCGTCCGAGGCGAGGATCGCGCCGTTGATGTTCACGGCATCGTCCGAGAGCAGGAACGTGATCGACGCGGCGAGGTGCTCGGCCGTGGCCACTGTGGGGATCGCCTGCTGGAACGGCGCGAGCCGGCCGGAACCGTACTCGGACATGTGCGGCGGCATCGGGATCCCGGTCGCGACGCCGCCGGGGGCGACGGAGTTCACGCGGATCCCCTTGGGGCCGTACATGAAGGCCGCCGACTTGGTCACGCCGATGATGCCGTGCTTGCTGGCCGTGTAGGCGTTGCCGGACGCGTTGCCGCGCAGGCCGGCCTCGCTCGAGACGTTGAGGACGGATCCGCGTCCCGCCGCCTCCATGAAGGGCAGCACCGCGCGCATGAGTTTGAACGGCGCGGTGAGGTTGATCGCGATCACACGGTCCCAGACGGCGTCGGGCGTCTCGCCGGCCGGGGAGAAGTCGTCGTTGATGCCGGCGACATTGGCGAGGCCGTCGATGCGGTCGCCCGCCGCGGCGACGACGCGGTCGATCGCATCCTGCTGGGTGAGGTCGCCCGCCACGGTCACGATGCCGGGCAGCTCCGCGCTCAGGGCGTCGAGCTTGTCCGCCGCGATGTCGCAGGCGATGACGCGACCGCCCTCCCGGGCGATGCGCGAGGCGGTGGCCTTGCCGATGCCCGATGCGGCGCCCGTCACGATCACGGTCTTTCCGGCGAAGCGTCCGGGCGTGACCTGCTCGGTCCAGCCCTGCGGGGCGGCGTCCTCGGGGATCACTCCGCCGTTCGCCGCGCGCACGAGATCGTCGACCACGGACTGCGGCATGGCGCCCTGGCTCATCACGACGAGCTGCTGCAGCGGCAGGCCGAGCACGGGGGTGAGCGAGTCGGCGCTCGCACCGGACTGCGCGAGCAGCCCGCGGATCAGTTCACCGCCGGTCGCATCGGCCAGCCAGTCGCCGATGGAGGAATTCGCGGTCAGGGCCATGGGTGTCTCCTTCGTTCGCTCGTGGATCCGGTCGGTCCGGCTGCGATCGAGTTTCGCAACGGCGCGTCCACTTATTCATGAGCGTACACCTCGCTACCCTCGGAGGGTGCCTCGTCCGCGCAGTGAGAATGCCCGCCAGTCCGTGCTGGCGGCGATGCGTGGCGCGCTCGCCGCTGACGGCTACGACGCCGTGACGATCGAGGGGCTGGCCGCCGAGGCGGGGGTCTCTAAACAGACGATCTACCGGTGGTGGGGGTCGAAGGCGGCGATCCTCGGCGAGGCGCTGCTCGAAGGATCGCTCCCGGGAGCGGACGTCGCCCTGCCGTTCTCGGCAGACCTCGCCGCGGATCTGCGCGCGTGGTTCGCCACCGCGGGTGAGCACCTCTCCCGGTCCGAGAACGTGGAGCTCGCCCGAGCGCTGATCGCCGTGACCGCGACGGATCCGGAACTGGGCGCGGCCCTGAACCATCGGTTCGCGGATCCGATCGTGTCGTGGATCGTCGCCCGGATCCTCCGCGCGCAGGAGGAGGGCGCGGTGCGCGCCGACGCGGACCCCGCCGCCGTCGCAGACCAGTTCGTCGCGGCGACGTCGTACGCCGCGCTGCTCGGTCGCCCGCTCTCCGCGGACCGCGTGGATGCACTCGTGGATCTGGTGATGCACGGGCTCGCGGTGCGCTGAATCCCGTCCTTCGCCCGGCCAGTGGATAACTTCTGCGGCGCTCCGGCGGATCTGGCTACGGTGTCGGGATGATTCCCCGGCGCAGTGCTCTCCTCACCACGGCCGTCGTCGCGGGCGTGATCGGGCTCTCGGCCTGCACGCCCGTCCCGGCTCCCGAACCGACACCAACCCCGCTGTTCGCAAGCGAAGCGGAAGCGTTCAAGGCGGCGGAGCGGGTGTTTCGCGACTACGTCACAGCCGAGAATGCGCTGCAGGGCGGCGACCAGTCCGCGAAGCCCGAGCTGTATCTGACTGGCGACGCCCTCAGTCGAGATATCGAGTCGAAGCGCGCCTCAAAGGCCAACGGAACCAAGGTTGAAGGTGCAACGAAGATAGCCAGATTCACTGGGGAAAGCGCTGGACTCGCCAACGGGGCTGTTCGTGCTGCAGTGTGTCTAGACGTTTCGACAACCAAGATTCTTAGCTCTCAAGGGGAGGACATCACACCCGGCTCCAGGCCTACTCTTGTCAGTCTCGATGTCCGGTTCCTCTCCGTGGGGATCGATCTGAAGATCATCGCGATGTCCCCGGGTGCTGTGCCATGCACATGACATTCGGTCGGACCATCAAGTCGGGCACGGCGCATGTAGGGGCGCTCCTCAGTGTGTTGTCCGTCCTAGCAATCTGCACCGTCGATGTCCCTTCTGTCGTGCAGGGTCGGGTCTGCACGTACGAGGAGATCCTCCACGGTGATTGTGTCGCTGGCGGAGGCGATGTCATCGTCGGAGGTTCCGAGACTGACGACAGCGAGACCCAAACGAACGGGGGTGGCGACGCCAACCCGGGTGGTGACACTCCAACACCGTCCCCGCAGGAAGCCTGCGCGGCAACCCCAGGGCCGCCGAGCGCCTATTGCCGCTCGCTCAGGCCCGTGGGTGCAGTGGACGCCGTACGGATACCCGGCGGCCGCAGCTGGAGCGTCACCATCACCGATCTCGCCCGATTCGTCCCGTCCGCCGCCACGGTCGGCGGTGAGCCCGGCAACGTCGCGGTCGTCGGCCTGCCGGCGAACTTCCTCAGCGGTGCGAGGACCGAGACCATCCCTGGCACGATTCTCGGCCGGGCGCTGAGCATCCGCTTCACTCCGGTGAACTACGCCTTCGACTACGGCGACGGAGAACGCCGAGACAGCGCAGGGCCCGGCACTGCGTGGGATGCCAACCGCCAGGCGCAGTTCACACCCACCAGCACGAGCCACGTCTACAAGGAGGCGGGCCGATACACCGTCACGGTCACCGTCACCTACGCCGCGGACGTCGATCTCGGCAGTGGCTGGATCCCGATCCGCGGCACGCTGGACGGTCCGCCCGCGGGCCAGGAGATCCGTGTCGTCAAGGCGCACACGGCACTCGTGCTGGGTACCTGTCAGGAGCGCCCATCGGCGCCCGGCTGTTGAAAGTGGATTCCACAACCATTCAGCCAACCCATAAGGTCGTTACATCGCGGCACGCGGTCACGAGCTCCCGATCCGCTCACCGCCGCCGCACACGCGCTACCCACGCAGGAAAGCAGGACTCTCATGGCAGAGAAGTACGACCAGGCCACATCGGATCCGGCGACGCGAACCCTCGACTCGGTCACCGGGATCAGCAAGAAGGGCCTTCCGACGGGAACCGTCGGCGTGCTCGGTGCGCTCGTGATCGGCATCTCGACCTGCGCGCCCGCCTACACCCTGACGGCCGCGGTCGGCCCCGCGGCGAGCGAGGTCGGCTACCAGACACCCGCCATCTTCCTCATGGGCTTCATCCCGATGCTGCTCGTCGCGCTCGGCTACCGCGCGCTCAACTCCGCGATGCCCGACTCGGGAACGTCCTTCACCTGGGCCACCCGGGCGTTCGGGCCGTGGGTCGGCTGGATGGCCGGATGGGGCCTCGTCGCCGCCACGGTGCTCGTGCTCTCGAACCTCGCCGGCATCGCGGTGGAGTTCCTGTTCCAGTCGATCAGCATCCTCGTCGGGGATCCGTCGATCGCCGATCTGGCGGCGAACAAGTTCATCAACATCCTCGTCTGCCTCGCCTTCATGGCGCTCGCGACGCTGATCTCGTACCGTGGCATGACGTCGACGAAGATCTTCCAGTACATCACCGTGATCTTCCAGATGGCCGTCATGGTCTGGTTCGTCGTCGCGATGTTCGTGGGCGCGGGAGACCCCGCCAACAAGCAGGCCAAGATGCCGGAGCTGAGCTGGTTCAACCCGTTCGAAGTGTCGAGCTTCAGCGCCTTCGCGGCGGGCATCGCGGTCTCGATCTTCGTCTACTGGGGCTGGGACACCGTGCTGACCATGGGCGAGGAGACGAAGCCGTCCAAGGGGCGCCTGTCGACCGAGAGCAAGGCGGCCATGATCCTGGTCGGGATCCTCGTCGTCCTCTACGTCGGCACCGCGACGGCCACCGTCGCCTTCGCCGGGCTCGGCGACGGGCCGACCGGCCTCGGCAACCCGGAGATCATCGAGAACGTCTTCGCGGCGCTCGCGCACCCGGTCATGGGGCCGGCGGCGATCCTGCTCTCGCTCGCGATCCTGGTGAGCGCGATGGCGTCGATCAACTCCACGGCGATCTCGCCCGCCCGCACGCTGCTCGCGATGTCGCACTACGGGGCGCTGCCGCCGGCGATCAAGAAGGTCCACCCGAAGTACAAGTCGCCGCACGTCGCCCTGCTGCTCTCGTCGCTGGTCGCGTCCGTGTTCTACGCGGTGATGCGCTTCATCAGCGAAGACGTGCTGTGGGACACGATCACCGCGCTCGGCATGATGGTCTGCTTCTACTACGGCATCACGGCGCTCGCGAGTCCCTGGTACTTCCGCAAGTCGGCGTTCCGCGAGGGCCTGGGATCCGTCATCTCGAAGATCGTCCTTCCCGGCATCGGCGGGATCCTGCTGCTCATCGTGTTCGTGAAGACGACGATCGACGCGATGGACCCGTCCGCCGGATCCGGCAGCAACATCGCCGGAGTGGGGCTGGTCGGGATCATCGGCGTGACCGTCCTCGGGATCGGCGTGATCCTGATGTTCGTGCAGGCCAAGGCGGATCCGGCGTTCTTCCGCGGTGAGCGGCTCGCGAAGACCGACGCCACCAAGGACACGTCGGCGCAGGTCTTCGACGACGGGCTGTAAGCGCGGCGCGGCTTAAGCGCGACGCGGCCGGTCAGGCCACCGCGCGCCGACGGGCCGCCATCCGCGGTCCGTCCTGCGTCGGCGTCGGTGCGGAATCGGTCGTCCGCGCCGACCGCGGCGGCACCCGGAACGTGAGCGGCACCGGGCTGGAGAACTCGGAGGCGAACCGGCCCGTGCCGTGCAGGTCGGCGCCGAGCTCGCGGACGGTCGCGACCAGCTGGGTGAGCTGATGCGACGTCGGTGCTGCGGATCCGTTCGCCTGCACATCGATGAGCGCCTTCTGGATCGTGCGGGCCGAGGCGATCCGCGTCGCCCGGCCGCGCTCGCCCTCGTCGAGTCCGTTCGTCCAGACCCGCGCGTCCGGATGCGAGTAGAAGACGCACGTCTGCACGTACGGGGCCGATCCGTGCCGGGTCGCGAGGTGACCGTGGAACCGCCGGGCCTGCCGCCGCACCTGGAACGCCGGCGACTCGCCCTCGAGCTTCGAACGCACGGAGACGGATCCGGCGCTGTCGCGCTTCAGTGCGATTGCGTACGACGTCGGCAGGACGGCTTCGTCGAACAGGATGGACAGCGCGCCGGCCATCGATGACGGCTTCTTGCCGTCGAAGATGAGCCCCTTCCAGTTCTTGCTGTCGACCAGGACCACGGCTTTCTCGGTGATCACCAGATGGTCGAGCTGCACGCAGTACGGGGCAGTCGCCTCGTCGTCGTGCGGGGAGAACACGATGTTCGTCGCGATGATCGCGTCGAGCCCTGCGGCGGTGCACGCGTCGACGAGCAGTTCGCGCGAGGCGAGCTCCCACCGCATGCCCTGACCCGCGAGCTGCTGGGACTCGGTCCCGGCCTTGACCGCGGCATCGCGCTCGGCCTGCAGGCGGGAGATCTCGGTCGCGTGCGCGGCCAGGAGCTGCTGCGCCTGGGAATCGTTCCGGACGGTCAGTTCGGCGAGTGTCGCGTCGTGCTGCTCCTGGAGCTCTCGCTTCTCACCGGCGTGCCGAGCGGTGAGCGCACCCTCCTCCGAGGAATGCTCCTGGCGCACCGCGGCGAGCTCGTCCTTGGCGCGCCGGGTGCGCCGGCTCATCACCCACGTGGTGACGACGAGGGCGACGAAGAGGACCGCGGCGGTGACGATCAGGGCGAGGGCGGATGTCTCCATCGGTCCAGCCAATCAGGCGCGGCGGACATTTCCCGGCAGCCGACTGCGCGCCGGACGGATCCGATTTTCCGATCGTCAGCGCTGGTCGGCGATGGCGCGCTGGGTGTCCTCGAACATGAGCGAGGCGTTGACGGCCCCGCCGACCGCCGAGCCGGCGCCCATGGACATCGGGACGTTGGCGGCGAGGTTGGTGATGTTGCCCGCGGCCCAGATCCGCGGGTGACTGGTACGGCCCGACGGGTCGGTGCGGAGGAGGGGGCCGTGCTCGGTGTCGACGCGGACGAGGTCTCCCGGGAGGAATCCGTCGCGCGGGTGGAGGGCGGTTCCGAGGAAGATCGCGTCCGCGGCGGTCGTGGCGCCGTCCGCGGTGCGGAGGAGGAGCTCGTCGTCGTCGGAGACCGTCACGGATGTCACAGGCGAGGAGACGATCGCGGTGCCGCGGGCGCTGAGCCGCTGTGCGGTCTCGGCGTCGAGCGGCTCCGCGGCGGCGGTGAAGGCGGTGATCCGGTCGCTCCACTGCCGGACGAGCTGCGCTTGGAACGGGCTCATGGTGCTCGTCGCGATGACCGCGAGCCGCTGCCCCCGCACCTCCCAGCCGTGGCAGTAGGGGCAGTGCAGGACGCGGGTGCCCCAGTGTTCGGCGAGGCCGGGGATGTCGGGGAGGCCGTCGGTCACGCCCGTGGCGGCGATCAGCGCGCGGGCGGTGAACGTGCGGTGAGTCAGGTGGGCGGTGACGGCGTCGTCCGATGCGGTGACCCGGTCGACCTGTCCATCGAGGAAGGTGACGTCGTAGGGTTCGAGCTCGGCGCGTCCCCGGGCGCGCAGCTCCGCGGGCGGCAGGTTGTCGATGCCGAGGACGCCGTGCATGGCGCTCGCGAATCTGTTGCGCGGCTCGCCGCCGTCGATGACGAGGACGGAGCGGCGGGCCCTTCCGAGCATGTGGGCGGCGCTGAGCCCGGCCGGGCCGGCGCCGACGATGATCGCGTCGTATGCGGTGTTCATGCCGACAACGAACCACGCCGGAAGCACTCTGTGCGAGTCCTGTTGCAGATCTGCAAACGACGCCAGGAGTCGGTGAGATGCACCCGGGCGGTGCGCGCGTCAGACGCGCACGTAGGCCGCACCCTCGAACTGGGCGTCGCTCAGTGCGACGACGGCGGCCGGAACCGTGATGACGCCGGGCTGGAGCGCATCGACCGAGATCCGATGGCTGCGCAGGCCGCCCTCGCAGGCCTCGACCGTGGCGACGTCCGTCGTCGGCAGCGGCGCGGCGTCGGCGGCGACGCCGGGGATCGCCGGCCCGTTCACGATGATCCGGATCCGCGTCTCAGGGCGATGCCCGTGCAGGATCCCGGCCATGCCGATCGCGCGCGTGATATCCTCCGGCCGATCCGACACATGCAGCAGGACGGTTCGAGCAGTCATGGATCCATACTCGCGCATCGGGTGCGGGCGGCCGGGGCGTCACCACTCCACCGCTTCCACATCGCAGTGCAGTCGGACTGCCTTCGCCAACCGCCGGTCGAGCGTCAGCAGGGGGCATCGGAACGCCTCTGCGAGTGCGACGTAGCTCGCGTCGTAGGTGGAGAAGTTGCTTCGAAGCGCCAGCACTCTCGGGACCAACGGCAGGGTGGGGTGAAGGTCGATGGGGAGGCGCAGAAGATCGCTGCACGCGACGTCGAGGTCGTGACTGTCGAGATGTCCTCCGAAATTCAACCCGCGGAGCGCCGAGGCGGCCTCGATGGGCAGGACATCGGGGGCGATGAGCGTCTCGCCCACGAGGAGGTCGAGCAATCGCGGAGCGGATCCGTGATCGACGAGCAGTTCGACGACCGTCGAGGCGTCGATGACGATCATCGACCGCGCCGGCCGTCCCGAATCGCCTTGAGGATCGCTTCGCGAGGGACGTGCCGGGGCGGGCGCTGACTCAGCTCTGTGAGCGCTTCCGTCAGCGTCGGCCGCTCGGCCAGGTGCGTGAGCTCCGCGGTCAGGTATTGCTGAAGGGACTGTCCGCGCGCTTCCGCGCGCGCCGACAGAACGGAGTGCACCGCCGGGTCGAGGTCGCGAATAAGCACGTTCGGCATGCTTACAGTATGCATGCAGGTCACCCGATCCGGTAGCGTGTGTCGAACCCCGCAGGTCGTAACGGAGATCAGAGGACGCAATCTTGCTACACAATGCACGCTCAAATTACACAAATGGTTGTCTGATTGCTCTCTGATTTGGCGCGGATCCGTCCGTGGGCGGATACTCGACCCGTCCCGGACGTCGATCCCGACCGGGTCCAACAATGAACGAAGCCGTCTCTTCCACGTCGTCCGCTCCGGACCGCAGCATCGCCGTCGTCGGTGCCGGCCGGCTCGGTGGTGTGCTCGCGCGTGCGCTCGGCGAAGCGGGATTCGAGGTGCGCGGCCCGTTCGGGCGGGGTGACGAGATCCCCGCCGTCGACGTCGTGATCCTTTGCGTCCCCGATGCGGCGATCCACGACGCGGCATCGGCCGCCCGCCCGCATGCGCGGCTGATCGGCCACGTCTCGGGAGCGACGGGTCTCGACGACGTCGACTTCAGCATCCATCCGCTGCAGACGTTCACAGGATCTGAGGCGCCGGACGTCTTCCACGGCATCGGCGCGGCGATCGACGGGCGCACGGCGGAAGCGCTCGCCGCCGCGGAGGGCATCGCGCGAGCGCTCGGAGCGCACCCGTTCCGGGTCGATGACGCGCATCGTGCGGGTTATCACGCGTCTGCGTCGATCGCCTCGAATCTGCTGCTCGCTGTGCTCGACGCGGCCGAGCAGGTCGCCGGATCGGCGGGGATCCCCTCGGCGGAGGCGCGCACGATCCTCGCCCCGCTCGTGCGGCAGACCGTCGAGAACTGGGTCGGGGTCGGCGCGGCTCGAGCGCTCACCGGGCCGATCGCCCGAGGGGACGAGGAGACCGTCGCCCGGCAGCGCGCCGCCGTCGTGGAGGGCGTGCCTGAGCTTGCGCCGCTCTTCGACGCGCTGACGGACCGGACCCGTGCGCTTGCCGCGACCGCCGGTGACCGCGTTTCGTCTCGCTTCGCTCGCTCAACGACCCCGGATGAGGCGGAGGCGGGCGATCGCGTTTCGTCTCGCTTCGCTCGCTCAACGACCCCGGGGCCGACGACCGACTCCGAGAGGAACCGCGCATGAGGATCATCCGCACGATCGCCGAACTCCGTGGGATCGTCCGTGACGCGAAGCGACAGGATAAGACCGTGGGTCTCGTGCCGACCATGGGCGCCTTCCATGCCGGTCACCTGTCGCTCATGGAGCAGGCCAGGGCGAACAACGACCTCGTCGTGGTGTCGCTTTTCGTCAACCCCACCCAGTTCGGTGCGAACGAGGATCTCAGCAGCTACCCGCGGGACGAGGAGCGCGACGCCGCCCTCGCCGAGCAGAGCGGTGTCGACATCCTCTTCGCCCCGGAGCCTTCCGAGATCTACCCGGACGGCTTCGCCACGACGATCCACATCGCCGGCATCACGGACGTGCTCGACGGAGCGAGCCGCGGCGCGCACCACTTCGACGGCGTCGCCACGGTCGTCGCGAAGCTGTTCGGCATCGTCGCGCCCGACGTCGCCTACTTCGGGCAGAAGGATGCGCAGCAGGTGCTCGTGGTCCGCCGGCTCGTGCGTGACCTGAACCTCGACGTGCGCATCGAGGCGTGCCCGATCGTCCGCGAGGACGACGGTCTCGCGATGAGCTCGCGCAACATCTACCTCGACGCCGAGGCCAGGGCCCAGGCGACGGCGCTCAACCGGGCGCTCGATGCCGCGCAGGAGCTCGCCGACGCGGGGGAGCGCGACGCCGATGCCCTCATCGCCGCCGCCCGCGCCGTCCTCGCCGACGCCGGCATCGCCCCCGAGTACCTCGAACTCCGCGACGCGGAGAACCTGCAGGTCGTCACCCGGCTCGACGGCGAAGCGCTGCTCGCCGTCGCCGCCCGCGTGGGTGCCGCACGACTGATCGACAACCACATCCTTCGTTCTGCCGACGGGAGAGGCGACGCCTGATGCGACGCACCATGCTGAAGTCGAAGATCCACCGCGCGACGATCACCGGATCCGACCTGCACTATGTGGGATCCATCACGATCGACCCCGACCTGCTCGAGGCGGCCGACATCCTCCCCCACGAGCAGGTGCACGTGGTCGACGTGGACAACGGATCCCGGTTCGAGACCTACACGATCGCCGGACGGCGGGGATCCGGCGTGATCCAGGTCAACGGCGCCGCCGCCCGCCTCGTGCACACCGGCGACACGGTGATCGTCATCTCCTATGCCGACTACTCGCCCGCGGACCTCGCCGACTATGCGCCGACCGTGGTGCATGTCGACCGGTCGAACGCCATCCTCCAGGTCGACGACGCCGTCGATGTGCTGCTGACGGAGGCCCTCGCATGAGCGCGCACGCCGCCCCCACGCGCCGGCTCACGCTCGGCGACCTCGCGGCGAAGAAGGCCGCGGGCGAGCCGATCGTGATGGTCACCGCGTACGACCACCCCGGCGCGCAGATCGTCGAGGCGGCCGGCGTCGACATGGTGCTGGTCGGCGATTCCGCCGCGATGACCGTGCTCGGCTACGACAGTACGGTGCCGGTGTCGGTCGACGAGATGATCATGCTCACGAAGGCCGTGCGCCGCGGACTCACGAAGCCCCTGCTGGTGGCGGATCTGCCGTTCGGATCCTACGAGACCTCGGACGCGCAGGCCCTCGCCACGGCCCAGCGCTTCATCAAGGAGACCGGCTGCGACCTCGTCAAGATCGAGCGCGGCGGCACCTCGGTCGACCGGGCGCGGGCGCTCGTCGCCGCGGGGATCCCCGTCGTCGGCCACGTGGGCCTCACCCCGCAGACGGCGACCTCGCTCGGCGGATACCGCTCCCAGGGCCGCACGGCCGAGGCCGCCCTCGCGGTGATCGACAGCGCGATCGCGCTGCAGGACGCGGGATGCTCGCTGCTCGTCGTCGAGGCGGTGCCGAGCGAGGTCACGGCGGCGCTCATGCCGCTGCTCGACATCCCGGTGATCGGGATCGGCGCCGGATCCGCCACGGACGGCCAGGTGCTCGTCTTCCACGACCTGCTCGGGATCTACGACGGAGGCGCGGCCAAGTTCGTCAAGCGCTACGCCGACCTGCGATCCGCCGCGATCGACGGTGTGACCGCCTATGCCGACGAAGTGCGCGAGCACGTGTATCCGGCTCCGGAGCACGCGTACTCGATGCCCGCGGACGAGGCCGCGCGGCTGCGCGATCTGCTCGCGGGGCGGTAGCTCCGGGATCGGGGTGCGGCCTGGGGTGTAAGCCTCGTTTGGGGCGCACCTCCCGGTTTTGGGGCGCGTCCCGCCACGAATCCGTGGTCTAGGGCGCCCCAAAACGGTGGGACACGCCCCAAAACGGACGAGGGAACCATCATCAGTCCTCTCTGTCGTGCCGGTTCGGCCTGCTTGCGGTCGACTGCGGAGGTTCCGCTAATCTCGGATGCACATGTCGGATCAATGACGATCGGAATGGGAATCATGGACTTCAGTGAGCGCCTCGATTCGCTGGCAGCGAAGATCAAGAATCAAGCGGGGGTCATCCAGACCGAGGAAGCGGCGAAGAACGCTTTCGTGATGCCCTTCATCTCCGCCATCTTGGGCTATGACGTCTTCGACCCCATGGAGGTGGTTCCCGAGTTCACCGCCGACGTTGGCGTAAAGCGCGGCGAGAAGATTGACTACGCGATCGTTCGCGGGAACGAAGCGCAGATCCTAATCGAGTGCAAGGTTTCGACCGGCGCTCTCCGGCTTGAGCACGCTTCGCAACTCTTCCGATACTTCGCCGTTACGAACGCGCGGATCGCTGTGCTGACCAACGGAATCGAGTGGCACTTCTACACTGATTTGGATGCGCCCAACCGGATGGATGCCAAGCCATTCCTTGTGCTTGACATGCTCGATATTGACGAGACGCTCATCCCTGAGATTCAGAAGCTCAGCAAGGAAAGCTTTGATGTCGAATCGATTGTGAACGCAGCCGAGGAACTGAAGTACGTTGGTGCCCTCAAACGCGAGATTGCTGCCCAGTTCCGTGAACCGAGTGATGAGTGGGTGAAGTTCTTCACGTCCCGCGTCTACGAGGGGGCGTTCACTCAAAGAGTGCGGCAGCAGTTCACCGGACTGGTTGGCAAAGCGGCACAGCAATTCCTGACGGAACGGGTCAACGATCGCCTAAAGACTGCGCTTGTTGTCGGCGGAGGTGCGGTGCCGGCAAGCCCACCTCAGTCGATGAGTGAGCAAGCTTCCGACCGGGACTTGGATCGGGACACAGATGTGGTCACGACTCTGGAAGAGCTAGAGGGATACCAGATCGTCAAGGCGATTGCGTGCGGCGAGGTGAAGCCCCACCGGATCGCTCAGCGTGACTCGAAGAGCTACTTCGCGATCCTTCTCGACGACAACAACCGCAAGCCGATCGCGCGGCTTCACTTCAATGGGAAACAGAAGTACTTGGGACTTCTCGATGAGGACAAGGTAGAAACTCGTCATCCGATCGAGGACGTTGACGGTATCTATGCCTATTCCGAGAGCATCAGAGAAGCCGTTCGCCGCTACCTCTAGTCAGATTAGGCGACGAAGCGCCTCCTCCAGGGGCACGCCCTGCGCGTCGGCGCGGTCGCGGAGTCGGGCGTGCTCCTCGGCGCTGAGCGTCACGCGCAGCTCGGTCGGGGCCGTGTCGGCAGGAAGATCGAGGCCGTCGAGCAGGTCGGAGGCCTCGGCCCAGAGCGCCGGTGCAGGGGCGGCGGAGGGCGCCACGACCGGGAGGGCGAAGGATCCGGCGGAAGGCGCCGCGACGGCGTCCGAGGTCGCAGCCGTGGCGGGGGCAGGCGCCGAAGCGGCTGCCGCCGCAGCGCCGCGCGAGAAGCCCGGACCCCGGTCCGGATCCCGCTTCTTCTGATACGCGGTCGCCGCAGCGTTCGCGCGGTGGTCGGCGGCCTCGTTCAGGGGATGCCCGGCGTGGCCCTTGACCCACGTGAACGACACGTCGCGCCCCCGGAGCGCCTCGTCGATGCCCTCGAGCAGATCGCGGTTGAGCACGGGACCGCCGTCGGACTTGCGCCAGCCCTTGCGCTTCCACCCCGGCATCCACTTCGTCACGGAGTCGATCACGTACCGGCTGTCGCACTCGATCACGAGCTTCTCGTCCGCGGCGTCCGCGGTCGCGAGCAGCAGCTCGAGCACGGCGCGCAGCTCGCCCTGGTTGTTCGTGCCGTGGGGGGATCCGCCGGCGGCCCAGTTGTCGTCGTCGATGTACCAGGCCCAGCCGTTGGGTCCGGGATTGCCCAGGGCGGAACCGTCTGCCGCGGCGGTGATCGTCATGCTTCCACCGTAGGGCGTGGCGGGACGAGGGCCGGGCGTGGCGCTACTTGTCGCAGCCGATACCGTCTCCGTCGCGGTCGAGGTCGTAGATGTCCGTGCCGATCACACGTACGGGCCCTCTGACGTAAGCCGGACCATTGCCGCTGCCTCCGGCGCAGTCGACGTCGCTGGCGATGGGAACGCACGCGCCGGCATAGTTCGGGTCGCAGTCCCTCGAAGGCTCCTGCGCGACGAGGGGTGCCGGCGCCGCAGCCTGCTGTTCGCGCGTGCCGCGGGCGGTGACCTCGGTGATCGGCGCGACGGTGACGGCTTCCCGAACTGGGGTCCGCCCTGTCTCTTTCCCGCCGACCTTCGTCACGCGGTAGGTCGTTACCTTCGTACCGTCGACGCCCGCGGTGACGACTTCGGTGGTGCCGAGGTCGCGCGTGGCGTCGTCCACGGTCGAACGCTCGAACGGGATCGCTGTCGCGACGTCTATCTCCTCGAATGCGGTCGGGGTGGGAGTGGGCGTCGCCTTCGAAGCCGCGAACGCGTGCGGTGTCTCGGTCGTCGAGACCGCGGCGGTCTCCGTCGCCGGCCGAGTGGCCCCGTTGGCGGCGCCGCCGCCGATCATCAGGAGCAGTGCCGCTCCCAGCGCAAGAAGGCCGGAGGTGCGGGAACGCAGAAAGAGTCGCGGTGCACCGCCGCGGATGAAGACGTAGACAGCGAGGCCGATCGCTCCCAGAACCGCGAGAGCAAGTAGCACCGGCGTGACCCGTGCCAGCACGCCACCGAACAGGATGACGCCCACCAGCACGAGTGCGATGACCCACCAGGGATGACGCCGGGGCGGTGTCTTCGCCGTCGCGGGGTCGGCGGTGGCGTTGGCGGGAGCAGTCTGCGCGGTCCACGCAGCGCCGTCCCACCAGCGCAGAAGCGCGCTGTCCTGAGGATCGGGGTACCACGAAGGAGGAGGGGCATCAGTCATTGCAGTCGCCGTTCGGGTCTGTCGGCATCGGGTGCCCGAATCCTATCGATCTGCTGAGAGTGCGTCCACACGTGGGGGCCCGGTCGACGCGCGAGGTGATTCTCCTCGCCCAGCATCGTGCGAACGGATCCGGATCCGCTCTT
Organism: Microbacterium sp. NPDC089698; assembly: GCF_044749045.1. NCBI lineage: Bacteria > Bacillati > Actinomycetota > Actinomycetes > Micrococcales > Microbacteriaceae > Microbacterium > Microbacterium sp. NPDC089698. The sequence continues at coordinate 180,339 of NZ_JBIVHE010000002.1, read as the reverse complement.
CCCTTCCGATACATAGCGACATATCGTTAACTATCGCTCGGGACGAGCAGGAATCGAGGAGGTCGTCATGGACAACACATTCGGACCGCGTGGATTCGGTGGGTCGGGGTTCGGACCCGGCGGGGGACGCGGCTTCGGCGGACGCCCGGGGATGAACCCGACCGCAGGCCTCTGGGAGGCGATGGAGCACCTGCGCTCCGCCTTCGACCAGCGCCCTCAGGCCCCGCGCATGGCGCGCGGCGACGTGCGGGCCGCGGTGCTCGCCCTGCTCGCCGAGCAGCCGATGCACGGCTACCAGATCATCCAGGAGATCGAGGAGCGCAGCGGCGGCTCGTGGAAGCCGAGCGCCGGATCCGTGTACCCGACGCTGCAGTTGCTCGCGGACGAGGGACTGATCGAGGCTGCCGAGCAGGGCGGACGCAAGACCTACTCGCTCACCGAGGCCGGTCGTGCCGTCGCCGATGAGGCGGGCACGCCGCCGTGGGAGAGCTCCGGCGCCCGTGCGGGCGCCGCATCGTTCGGCGCGCTGCCGAAGGCGGGGGTCGACCTCGCGGGCGCGGCGGCGCAGGTCGCGCGCACCGGCACTCCGGAGCAGGTGCAGCAGGCGATCGACGTGCTCGACGAAGCGCGCCGCCGTCTGTACGCGATCCTCGCCGACTGATGGCGGCCGGTTCGGCGGAGTCAGCAGAACTCGGGGCCGGGGCTGACTCCGCGGCCTTGTCCCCGCAACCGGTGATCGGCGCGCTCGGCGCGTCCGGGATCGCGGGTCGGGTCGTCGGTGCGGCCGGGCTCGCCGCCGTCGGCCTCCTTCATGTCCTCTGGGCCGCCGGCAGTTCGTGGCCGGCGCGGGATGCGGATGCGCTGGCCGACGCGGTCGTGGGATCCGCGCACGTCCCGGCCGCCGGCCCCACGGCGGGAGTGGCGGCGCTGGCTCTCGGCGGTGCCGCAATCGTCAGCGGTGCGGGCGGCGACCGGCCGGTCGCACGGCTGATCCGCGCGGGCGCCGCCGCCGCGCTACTAGCTCGAGGACTCGCCGGTGGTGTCGTGGCGACGCGGGTCCTCCGGCTCCCGGATCCGAGTGCGCGCTTCCGCGATCTCGATCGCCTCGTCTACCGGCCCCTGTGCCTCGTGCTCGGCGCGGCGGTCGCGTGGGGGTCGCTCGGCCGGATCCGGCGCAGGAAGATGGGATAGGAGGCACATCGTCATGGTCAACGATCGGAATCCGGCGTCGCCGGCGATGCGCCCGAGCGCGGCCGAGGATCAGGGCCCTCCGCTGCGGGCCCGCTACCGGCGGATCCTGGGATTCGCCGCGCGCGTGCTCATGCAGACCTGGTGGTTCGAGCTCGTGCTGCCGCGGATCGGCTTCACGCGCGTCGCGGAGAGTTCCCGCGAGCGTCGGATGCGTGTGCTCGCGCAGCGCTTCCACGTGCTCGCGGTCGAACTCGGCGGCCTGATGATCAAGGTCGGCCAGTTCATGTCCTCGCGCCTCGACGTGCTGCCGCCCGAGATCACGACCGAGCTCGCCGGCCTGCAGGACGAGGTCCCACCCGTCCCGATCGCGGAGATCCGCGCGCTCGCCGAAGCCGAGCTGGGGGTTCCGCTCTCGCGCGCGTTCGCCTCCTTCGACGACACCCCGCTCGCCGCGGCCTCGCTCGGTCAGGCGCATCGGGCGCGGCTGTCCGAGGCGGATGCCGCCGACGCGGGATTCGATGAGGTCGTGGTCAAGGTGCAGCGGCCGGGGATCGACCAGGTCGTCGCAACCGACCTCGCGGCGCTCCGCCGGGTCGCGGGATGGCTGCGGCGCATCCGGTTCATCGCCGATCGCGTGGACGCCCCTGCCCTCGTCGAGGAGTTCGCGCAGACCAGCCTCGAGGAGATCGACTACCTGCACGAGGCTGCTGCCGCCGAGCGGTTCGCCGAAAACTTCGCGCACGACCCGAGGGTCGACGCGCCCCGGGTCGCCTGGGAACGGACCACGCGCCGCGTGCTCACGCTCTCCGACGTCACGGCGATCAAGATCAACGACGTCGACGCCCTGCGCGCGGCCGGGATCGACCCCGCGGACGTGGCCCGCGTGTTCGCCGAGGTCATGTTCGATCAGCTCTTCACGCACGGATTCGTGCACGCGGATCCCCACCCCGGGAACATCTTCGTGACCCCGCACCGTGCGGGCGGAGCGGGGATGCCGGGCGCGTCCTCGGCGTCCTCCTCCGCTTCGGGGTCCTCGACGCCGGGCGCTGCCCACACGCCGGGCGCTGTCCACCCCGCCTGGCGGCTCACCTTCATCGACTTCGGGATGATGGCGGAGGTGCCGGAAGGGATCCGGCACGGGCTGCGGACGCTGTTCATCGCGGCCGCGTCCCGCGACGGGAAGGGCATGGTCGCCGCCGCGCAGGAGATCGGCGTGCTCATGCCCTCGGCCGAGAACCGCGAGCTGGAGCGGGCGCTCTCCGCGCTGTTCGCGCGCTTCGGCGGAATGGGCTTCGCCGAGCTGCGCGACGTGGATCCCCGGGAGTTCCAGGGCTTCGCCGTCGAGTTCGGCGACACGATGCGGTCGCTGCCGGTGCAGCTGCCGGAGGGGCTGCTGCTGCTCATCCGCGCCGTCTCGCTCACCTCCGGAATGTGCAGCGGGCTGGATCCGAAGTTCAACATCTGGGAGTCCATCGAGCCCTACGCGACCAGGCTGCTGGCTGACGAGAGCGGCAACCTCGTGCAGGACTTCGCGCGGCAGGCCGTCTCGAACGCGGGCATCCTGTGGCGGCTGCCGAAGCGGATCGACGACCTCGTCACGCGCGTCGACGAGGGATCCGTCACGTTCGACACTTCGCGCATCGAGCGACGCCTGGACCGCATCGACGGCCTCATCCGCCGCGGCGTCTCGGGCCTGCTCTTCGCGGCGCTGCTCATCGGCGGCGCACTCGTGCTCGCGGCGAACCCGGTGCTGGGCACGGTGCTGATGAGCGTCTCCGTGCTGCCGCTGCTGCACACCCTGTTCGCGGGGCTCTTCCGCCGCGGCCCGCGCTGACGCCCTCGGGCTGGGTCCGTGCTCGTGGCGGGCTCGGCCTGTCATGTGGCGGGCTCGGCCTGTTTTGGGGCGTGTTCCGTCGGTTTGGGGCGCACCACGTCCTTGGATCCTGGCGCGGGGCGCCCCAAAACGGGAGGGTGCGCCCCGAACGGGGTTTGAGTGCCGGGCTGCGCCGACGAGGTGGCAGTTCCCGGTCTGAACGTTCCGGGCTTGTGCCCCCCCGGTTTGGGGCGTGTTCCGTCGTTTTGGGGCGCGTCACGTCCGTGGATCCTGGCGTGGGGCGCCCCAAAACGGGAGGGTGCGCCCCGAACGGGGTTTGAGTGCCGGGCTGCGCCGATGAGGTGGCAGTTCCCGGTCTGAACGTTCCGGGCTTGTGCCCTCGGTTTTGGGGCGTGTTCGGCGGATTGGGGCGCGTCACGAGCGTGGTGACGGGTGTGGGGCGCCCCAAAACGGGGAAGTGCGCCCCGAACCGGCCGCGACGGGAACCACGAGGGAACCACGAGGGAACCACGACCGAACCACGAGGGCGCACGACCGGATCCGGCCGTGCGCCCTCGTGGCACTGTTCAGGTCTGTTCAGCGCGGCGCGGTGGTGCGTCAGTCCTGCGCGACACCGGCCCTGCGACGGGCGAGCAGCAGCACGCCCGCGGCCACGACGACCGCGCCGGCGATGCCGAGGCCGATCGGCGCGGCGGATCCGGTCGTCGCGAGCGCGCCCGAACCGGAGCCACCCGAACCCGAACCCGAGCCACCCGAACCAGAACCGGAACCCGAACCGGGACCGGTGCCGGATCCGCCCGCGCCCGCGACCGTGAACGCGGCCGAGGCGACCGTGGTCCCGTGGAAGGAGACGGTGACCGTGTGCGCCCCTGCGGGCAGGGACGCGGGCAGCGCTGCCTGCAGCGCGAACGTGCCGGACGCGTCCGTGGATCCGGTGCCGAGCGAGACCGGGTCCGAGTGCACCTCGACCGCGAAGCCCGCCACGTCGGCGGCGAGGCCGTTCGCGGTGACGGTGACGGATCCGCCCGGGCGCAGGTCGCCCGAGATGGCGACGGATCCCTGCACGGCGGCGGGGTCGGCGACCGTCACGGGCGTCGCGGCGGAGGCGGTGGATCCGATCGCGTTGTGGGCGGTGACCGTCAGCGAATAGGACCCGGGGGGCACTGCGTCGAACGTGAACGACGTGCTGCGGGCGTCGACCTCGGACGACAGGCCGGCACCGAGGGACACCGTGTAGCCGGTGATCGCCGAGCCGCCGTCGGCGGGCGCCGACCAGCTCGTCGCGACGTGGGAGCCGGCGGGCGAGGCGCCGGAGACGACCGCGGCGGGCGCGGCCGGCGCCGCAGGCGCGGTCGGCGCGGGCGTCACGTGACGCAGCCGGTACTCGGTCATGTAGGCGAGCTTGCCGGGCTTGGCGTCGGAGTAGGGCTTCGCGAGCTTGGCCCACTCGCCCTTCGACTCGGCCTTGCCGTCGTTCCAGGCGCCGAGCACGCTGAGGTCGCCCGCGGTGTAGCCGGACTGCGGATCGACGACGGTGCCGGCGCCGAGCGCGACCTGCGCCTGGGTGAGCTGCTTCACGAGCGCGAGGGATCCGGCCCAGTCGTCCTGGTTCCAGCCCGCGACGGGGATGTCCGTGCGGGTGCGCAGCCAGGTGCCCCAGTAGAACTCCTGGAACGGCACGGCGCCGTCGGCGGAGTAGCCGATGTCGCGCGCGAAGTAGAGGATGCTGCGGAAGCGGTCGTCCTCGAACTTCGACAGTCCGACGTTCGACGGCAGCTGGGCGGGCGTGATCGCGTCGCCGTTCACGTCGCGCAGCCAGGTCCACTTGTTCGCCTGCATCGCGGCCCAGAAGTCGGCGTCCGAGAGGCCGGACAGGTTGCCGAGCACGCGCAGCCGCACGTGCACGTCGGGGCCGCTGTTCTCCTGGAACGAGGTGAGGGTGTGGTGCCCGTCGGTGAGGTACAGCACGCCCTGCGGGCCGATCACCACGGTCTTCATGGGGGCGATCGTGTCGGCCGTCTCGCTGCCGACCGGCACCGTGCAGGTGAAGGAGGACGGATCCAGGAGGGTCGCGTTCGGCTGCGCGCTCGCGGCGTCCTGCTGGCCGTTGGCCTCGCACCAGTCCGCGAACTTCTTGTTGACGGCGTCCTTCGACAGCTCGGTGTCGTAGCGGCCGAGCTTGTAGTAGACCTCGTCGTAGCCGAGCGAGGGCTGCGTCGGGTGCACATCGCCGACGCGCACGTCGAGCAGCTCGCCCACGGGCGCGCACAGGGCGCGGGCGTCTCCGGCGACGCAGGAGGCGTCCTTGACATCGGTGGGGCTGTCGGCGGCCGCGGCGGGAAGCGCCGAGACGACGGATCCGCCGAGGGCGAGGAATGAGGCGAGCGCGACGGCGAGCGTGCGACGCGGGGGGAGCAGGGGCACGGGGGTCTCCAGGGGATGCGTGGGCGGGTGCGGATCCTCGATCCGGACGTCGACCGTCCGCGCGCGGGATCCGATTCGACACTGGCCACCCCAGGCGGACACCGGGTTGCCCGCGGATGAACAGTCGGTGACTCGTGCGGCCGGGCGGTTCGCGGGCCCGCATCCGCGGTTCCGGCGCGTCGATGGGCGCATCCGCGGCCGGGCGGGTCGCCCGGCCGGCATCCGCGGCTCAGGCGCGTCGACGGGCGCGGAGCACGAGCGCGATCAGCGACAGCGCGATGACGACGACCCCGTAGGCGAGGCACACCGTCCCGAGCCCCAGTGGCGCCACCAGCACCCCGGCAGCGACCGCGGGAACGCCGAAGGCGAGATACGCGAGCACGTACAGCACGGCGAAGGCGTCTGCGCGCTGGGTCGCGGGGATGCGCGGAGCGAGGGATCCGACGACCCCGAAGAACGCCGTGCCGAAGCCCATGCCCGTCACGGACGCCGCCACCAGGTAGGCGGGCAGGGAGCCGAGTCCGAGCGCGAGCAGTGAGAGCGCGGTGCCGGCAGCGAGTGCGGCGGTGCCGAAGAGCACGATCGTCCGGGCGCTGCGGCGGCGGATCGCGAACGCCGTGACGGCGCCGACGCCTGCCAGGAGGGCGACCGCGAGCCCCTGCCAGAGGTGCGCGGTTCCGCCCAGTTCGCTGCGGACGATCGTGGCGCCGAGGGAGAGGAACAGCCCGCCGGTCGCCCAGCCGGCGATGACCGCCGGTGCGGCGCGCCAGAACTCGGCACGGATGCCCGAGGACACCGAGAGCCGGAAGCGCAGCGAGGCCCAGGCGCCGGGCAGCCGCGGCGCGGTCTCCGGGGCGATCGCGACCAGCGCGGCGAGCACGAGGTAGACGACGGCGAGCGGGAGGAACACGTCGCGCAGGGCGTCGGTCGTCGCGTCCAGCGCGAGTGCGGCGATCAACGCGCCCGCGGCGAGGCCGACCCCGGGGCTCAGCGCGTTCCAGAGCGCCGCCGTCGCGGGGCGTGCGGGCGGTGCGAGGTCGAGGACGGTCGCCGAGAGCGACGCGATGAGGAGTCCGCTCGCGACGCCCTGCAGGATCCGGGCGAGCACGAGGAGCATCACGGATCCGACGTTCCCGAACAGCACCATGCTGGCCGCGAGCAGGACGAGGCCGACGGCGATCACCGGGCGCCGTCCGATGTGGTCCGAGAGCGACCCGGCGGTGAGCAGTGTGAGGAGCAGAGCCACGGCGTAGACGGCGAACACCGCGGTGATCACGATCGCGTCGAAGCCGAGGTGCTGCGCGAGCACCGGATAGAACGGCGACGGCGCGCTGGCCCCCGCCATCATGAGGACCTGGGCCACGATCGCGAGGACGAAGCCGAAGCGGGCGCGGGCGGACCGTGCGGGCAGCGCGCCGGGGTCGGGGATCCGCGGCACGGCGATCGGCTGGGTGGTCATCGGCTGCTCCTCATCCGTTCGAGAATTCTCGAACGTTGAGCAGACTACTCGCCTCACGTGGAAGGTACAAGTATTATCGAACCATGCCAGGCGCCACCGACCTCCCGCATCCGGAGCGCTCCGAGATCGAGCTGACCGCGGTGCTCTTCGCGCTCAGCGATCCGGAACGTCTGTCCATCGCCCGCCAGCTGATCGATGGCCCGCTCGACATGGCCGCGTGCCACGCGACGGATCCGAACCTGCCGAAGTCGACCAAGTCGCACTTCATGAAGGTGCTGCGCGAGGCGGGCGTGATCCGCAACGAGCCCCACGGCAGGCGCCGCCTCCTCACTCTGCGCCGGGAAGACCTCGACGCGAGGTTCCCCGGCCTGCTCGACGCCGTGCTGAGCTCGCCGGGAGCCTGAGCCGTCGTCGGGTCTGCGCTCCTGTCACCGACGGTTCCAGTGCCGCAGCTTCTCCGGGCTGCACACCACCCAGATGTTCGTCAGCAGCCGGCGGCGCATCTCGGCCGTGACGACCCCGATCACGACGCCGTCACGGGCCAGCACGAACCCGGGTGCTCCATTGATGGACGCTGCGGTGATCGAGGTCTCGGTCGTCAGCGTCCGCAAGGCCGCCGCCACTTCGCCCGGTCCGCGGAGCGGATCCGCCACCGGTGCGATCCCGCCGCTGTCGACGAGCATCGCGACATCGCGGTGCAGCAGCGCTCGCGCGGTGGATTCGGAACGGTTCAGGAGCGCGGTCGCGAGCTCGTCCATGAGATCCCGGTCTGCGGCGCCGCGTCCGCGTCGACGCGACCAGGCAGGGCGGCGGCCGTCGCTCATGCGATGGCCGCGGTCACGGCGCCGAGCTTGTCGGGGCTCATCACCCACAGCAGCTGCGCGATACCGGCGGCCGAGGTCGTCACGGTCACGAGCGTGGTGACTTCGCCGTCCTGCACGAGCGCCGCAGCGGGCTGCCCGTTGACCTCGACCCATCCGATGGACTTGCCGATCCAGAAGTGATGCGCGAACGCGGCCACGAACTTCGCGACCCGGCCGCGGCCGATCACCGGGATCCGAGCGGCGAGCTTGACGCCGTTGCCGTCGGTGTAGCTGATCACGTCGTCGGCGAACAGCCTCTCGAGCTCCTGCGCATCGCCGTTCCGAGCGGCGACCAGGAAGGCCTCGAGCAGTCGGCGCTGGTGCCCCGGCTCCACGGCGGCCTGTCGATCCGATGCGAGGTGGGAGCGCGCGCGGCTGACCAGCTGGCGCGCGCTGACCACGCTCGAGGAGATGATCTCGGCGATCCGCGGATACGGGTAGTCGAACGCCTCGCGCAGGATGTACGCGGCGCGCTCGGTCGGGGTGAGCTTCTCCAGCGTCAGCATGATCGCGAACTGCAGCGCCTCGGCGCGCTCCGCGCCCAGCGCGGGATCGTCGTCCGTGTTCACCGGTTCGGGCAGCCAGGGGCCGATGTAGGTCTCCCGCTTCGTCCGTGCCGACTGCAGCGCGTTGATCGAGAGTCTCGTGGCGACGGTCGTGAGGAAGGCGGCGGGCTCGTGCACGGAAGCGCGGTCGGCGCCCTGCCAGCGGATCCACGTCTCCTGGACGATGTCCTCCGCATCCGCGACCGTGCCCACCATCCGATAGGCGATGCCGAACAGGCGGCGCCGTTGCCCGGTGAAGACCTCGGCGGCCATCCGCAGGTCTTCGGCCTCGACGCTCGTCACCACGTTCTCACTCTCCTCTGCGGGGACGGTCTCCGGCAATGCCGGGTCCCATCAGGTCTGACCGGGCAGCGCCCGGATCCGTGACGGATCGAGCGGATGTCACAGCCGGCCCGGCTGTCCTGTCATCCCTTCAGGCGCTGGAACCGGCGTCTCATCCCCGCACGAAAGGCTTGGACATGGCAAGGATCGTCGTCATCGGAGGCACGGGCCTCATCGGCTCGAAGGTCGTCGCGAAGCTCAGCGCGCACGGCCACGAGGCCATCGCCGCTTCTCCCAACACCGGCGTGAACTCCGTCACGGGGGAGGGCGTCGCCGCGGCGCTGGAGGGCGCGGACGTCGTCGTCGACGTCTCGAACTCGCCCTCATTCGCCCCCGCCGACGTGCGGGAGTTCTTCACGGTCTCCACGCGGAACCTGCTCGCCGCGGAGGCTGCGGCCGGCGCCGGCCATCACGTCGCGCTGACGATCGTCGGGACGAACCGTCCGCAGAACATCCCGTACTTCGCGGCGAAGACGGCTCAGGAGCAGCTGATCCGGGAGTCGGGCATCCGGTATTCGCTCGTGCACGCCACGCAGTTCTTCGAGTTCGTCGGCAGCATCGCCGACATCTCCACAGAAGGCGACACGGTCACGCTCCCCGGCGCCCTGATCCAGCCGATCGCCGCCGAGGACGTCGCGACCGCCGTCGCGCAGGCCGCGGCCGGCGAGCCCGTCGGCGACATCGAGATCGCGGGTCCGGAGGCCTTCGGCATGGACGAGTTCGCCCGCCGCGCCCTCGCGTTCCGTCACGATCCGCGACACGTCGTCCGCGACGACGCCGCGCCCTACTACGGCGCGCAGATCGAGGAGCGGACTCTGATCCCGATCGATGGAGCACGCCTCTTCGCGACCACCCTCGAGGAGTGGCTGCCGCTGAACCCGCCGCGCGCGTAGCGCCGATTCCGCCGCGGGCGGGGTGTGCCGGATGCGGCGCTCCCCGCCCGTCGGCGTCCTAGCGCCCGACCGGGCCGTGAGGCAGACTCGCCCCGCGGATCCGGCGGCGTTCGTAGGCGAGGGTCGCGACGAGGAGGGCGAAGCCGACCGCGGCTCCAGCCAGCTGCGCGGAGAGCGCGGGCAGGCCGAGTCCCACCGACAGCGCGAGGGCGATCAGCGCGCCGCCGAGCACGCAGTTCACGGCGGCGACCATGCTGGCCATCGTGAACAGGAAGGAGCTGCGCCCGTAGCGCACGCCGTACTCGCCCGTGCGGGCGTCGCCGCTGACGAGCAGAGCCGGACCGGAAGGGTGGAGTCCGGCGAAGTGCGCTCGGATGTTCTCCATCCTGTGCCGCACCGCGATGTTCTCGACGGTGTTGTCGACGAGGCGCACGACCGTGAACCAGCCGAGCATGAAGATCGTCGGCAGCAGCGTGAACGTCAGCGTGGCGAGGAGTCCCGGGGTCGAGGCGGAGAACCCGAGCGCGACGAGGCCGCTCGAAAGCGTCGAGAGGTAGATCGTGGATCTCCCGCCGGCCTCGCCGATGGTCGCGGTCGCGACGGACTGGAGCACCATCTGCTCGGTCGCCAGCGCGCTGTGCAGGGTCGTGAGATCGGCGGATGCCGTCTCGGTGGATTCGGTCATGGGGGAGCCTTCCGCGTGTCCTGAGTGCGGCGGGCCCGCCGCTGTCAGGAATGACCGGCCGAGGGGCGTCCTTGTGACTGCGTCGCGATTCCGTCCCGCACCTCTTGACACCGGGATCCGGTCGTCGTAATCTACAACCAAATGGTTGTACGAAATGAACTCAGCGATGAACAGATCGACCGTGTGTTCCAGGCCCTCGCGGCGAGCACGCGGCGCGACATCCTGCGCCGCACGATCGAAGCCGAGCGATCGGTCTCCGAGCTCGCCCGCGACTACGACATGTCGTTCGCGGCGGTGCAGAAGCACGTCGCCGTGCTCGAGGCGGCCGAGCTCATCGTCAAGCGCGCCGAGGGACGCGAGCGGCTGGTCCGCGCGAATCCCGAGATGATCGCGCGTGCCCGGGCACTGCTCGCCCGCTACGAGGACCTGTGGCGGAGCCGCATCTCCCGCCTCGACGACCTGCTCGCCGAGGACTCCGCCACCGACGAAACCGACTCCGATCCCGGATCCGCGCCGCGCGGATCCACCACCACCTGACCGACACAGAAGGAGGGTGACATGCCTGTCACCGACGTGACCACCGATCCCGAGAACCTGACGCTGACGATCCACGCCGACTTCGCCGCCCCGGTGGAGCGCGTGTGGGCGGCGTACTCCGACCCGCGCCAGCTCGAGCGCTTCTGGGGCCCGCCCGGATGGCCCGCGACCTTCACCGCCTTCGACCACACGGTCGGCGGCATCGCGCAGTACCGGCTCGACGGCCCGCGCGGTGAGAAGTCGTCGGGGCGGTGGGAGTTCACCCGGATCGAGGCGCCCTCGCTGTTCGAGGTGCTCGACTCGTTCGTCGACGACGCGGGCGAGCCGCTCGAGGGCTTCGCGGCCATGCGGATGACGCTCGAGTTCTCGCCGAGCGCCGAGGGCACCCGCATGGTCGGCACGAGCCACTTCGACTCCGCCGAGGCGCTCGAGCAGGTCGTCGCGATGGGCGTGATCGAGGGCACGAAGATGGCGATGAGCCAGCTCGACGCGGTCCTGCAGGATCTGCGCGACTACGCCCAGGGCAAGGGCACCCGCGTCGAACTGCTCGACGACACCCACGTGCGCATCACGCGGCTGGTCGAGGGGCCGCGCGACCTCGTCTGGCGCGCGCACTACGAGCCGGAGCTCATGAGGCAGTGGCTGCTCGGACCCGACGGATGGGAGATGACGGAGTGCATGGTCGCGACCGAGCCCGGTCAGACCTACCGCAGTTCCTGGGCCCCGGTCGGGGACACCCCGGGGCAGGCGTTCGGGTTCGAGGGCGAAGCGCTTCTCGTCGACGCCCCGCGCCGCGCGGTCACGACCGAGAAGATGCAGGGCACCGACGGGCCGGTCACGCTCAACGACCTCAACCTCTATGAGGAGGACGGCGCGACGCTGATCACGCTCCTCATCGAGTACCCCGACCTCGAGACCCGCGACATGATCCTCGCGACGGGCATGGCCGACGGCATGGAGGCCTCGTACGCCCGCATGGAGGATCTGGTCCTGGCCTGACGGGTCGTCGCCGCGCAGGAGATCCCGGCCGTCCCTCCCGCCTCGGGAGCGGATCCGGCCGGGATCTCCTGCGTTCCGCGCTCCTGCGGGGTTCCGAGCGGGGCGCCCGCCTGCTCCCCGCGGTTCCCAGGTCCCGCGCGGGCGGGCTCGAGGGCGCGGACGTCGGCGGGTCCGCGAGGCGGTACCTTCGAGGGGTGTCCGCGGTCGTGGTGAAGGTCCTCGTCGTGCTGGCCGTCCTGATCCTCGTGGCGGCAGCGGTGTCGAGGATGCGCGGGCGCCGTTCGGTCGGACCCGTGCGGCAGCGGATGCCGGTGTTCGTCCCGCTCGTGGGCGCTCTGTTCGTGGCGGTCGGCGGCCTGATGGGCCTCGCCGCCTTCACGGAGAACAACGCCGACGGCATGCTCTGGCCGCTGCGGATCGCGTCCATCGCGATCGCCCTCGCCGGCGCCGCCTTCCTCCTGATGTACCGGAACTTCTACGTCGAGCCCCGGGTCGACGAGATCGCGTTCCGTACGATCTGGGGTCGTGAGGCCGTGATCGCCTACGCCGACATCACCGACTTCTCGGTGCAGGCCTCGGGCGGGCAGTTCCGGCTCACCGTGCGCGGCTCGTCGGGCCCGCGGCTGCGGCTGAATCCGCGCCTTTTCGACGTCTCGCCGCTGCTGCGCGCGAACGAGTTCCGGCAGCGAAACGGGCGCTGGCCCCTCCGCGGCGAGCTGCACGGCGGGTCAGGCCCCGCCCGCTGACGCCGCCCCCCTTTCCGCGCCCTCTTCACTCTGTGCGGTCGTCCCCGTCAGCGGACCCTATGGCGTCCGCTGACGGGGACGACTCGCAAGTGGGGAGGCGGGAGGGAAGGCTCGGTGGGGCGGGTTGCACGGAGCGGGCGGGGCGAAGTGTCGGCGGGGCGTGGTTCGATGACGGCATGGATACCACGCGTCGGCTGCGGGACGAGACGCAGACGGTGTGGGCGACGGCGCTCTGCCTCGCCCTCGGCACCGTGGTCGGCCTCGTCGTGCTGCAGGGTCCGCCCCGCGCGCTGACCGGACCAGGATCGCTGAGCCAGCCGGTCGCGGTGATCGCCGGGATCGTCGCGGCGGCCGCCTTCGTCGTCAGCACGGTGCAGCACCGCCGCGGCGAGACGCAGGGGATGCCGCCGTGGCAGACGGCGATCTCGCACGCTTCGGCGGTCGCGCTGACCGTGGTCTTCGCGGCGGTGACCGCGTTCGGTGTGCTGCTGGGCGGGCTCGTCTTCGGCGCAGGGCTCCGCGACTTCACGGCGCCGGCACTGGGCGGCGCGCTCATCGCCGGGGCCGCGTCGGCGATCGGCGGCCGCTTCGCCTACACGGCGGGCGTGGGCATCCGCACGAGGGATCTGGCGGCGCTGCTGTTCGGCTTCCTCACGATCGGCACGCTGTTCGCGATGGCGACCGCGGCGGATCCGCTGTGGTGGCAGCGGAACTTCTCGCAGCTCGGCCTCGGCGCCCGCGGCTGGGCGTTCAACGGCACGCTCGTCGTGGCGGGGCTGCTGTTCGCGACGGTCGGCGCCTACATCGGCCGCGACCTGCACCGGCTGCGCGGGGACCGCGCCCTGCGCGGGATCGCCGTGGTGGTCGCGCTCTGGGGCGCCACCGGGCTCGCGCTGGCCGTCGTGGGCTTCGTGCCGATCGAGCTCAACCGGGTCGTGCACTGGATCGCGGCGATCGGAACGCTCGTGCTGTTCGCCCTCGCCGCGGCCATGTCGACGAAGGCGCTGCCCGGCCCGCCGCGTGCGCTGCTGGTCGCGACGATCGGACTCGGCGTCCTGCTGGTGGTGGCCGTGCTGCTCCACGTTCCGGTCGGCCTGTACTCCTCGACCGGACTCGAGGCGATCGCGGTCGGGCTGGGCCTGGTGTGGATGACCACTTTCGTCCGCGTGCTCGCCGTGCTGGTGCCGGACGCTCCGCGGGTGTCGGCCAGGGCGACGCTCTGGCGGGCGTGAGGGGGGCACGCGTCGCGAACGGCGAGACACCAGATCCTGCACGAGACGCCACGTCAGGGCTGGTGTCTCGCACAGGATCCGGTGTCTCGCGAAGCCGCGCCCGTATACCGGGCGCACAATGGACGCATGGGCATGTTCACACAGAAGCCGGAGGAGAAGGCCACCTGGGCCGCGCTGCCCGGGGAGCCGTTGGACCGGGACGAGGCGACCGACCTGCCGGAGGCCCCGGTCGCGGATCCGCTCGGGCTGGGGCTGGGCGCGCCGACCTCCGCGACGACCGTCGCGATCCCGATGCCGGCTGAGGCCGAGGCCGAGGCCGAGCCCGAGTCCTGAGCGCAGGGCACGTCACGGTCGCGCGGTCGCCCCTTCGCCCGCGTCGTTCGCCTCGGGGATGTGCACGCGCGCACCGTTGCGGTCGAAGAGGCTGAGGATCTCGGCGGGGGCATCGCCCGTGGCGCCGAACCAGTGCGGGGTGCGGGTGTCGAAGTCGGCGACCTCGCCCTGGCCGAGCACGAGATCCCTCTTGCCGACCACGAGGCGGATCTGCCCGCTCAGGACGTAGATCCACTCGGATCCGTCATGCGTGCGCAGCGGGCCGGGACCGTGCTCGACGGGCATCACGACCTTCCACGCCTGTACGCCGCCGGGGTTACGGCTGAGCGGGATCACGATCCGCCCGTTCCTGCGCCTCGGACGCAGCTGCACGCGCGGATCGCCGAACTCCGGCGCGCCGACGAGGTCGTCGAGGGTCATCCCGTAGGCGCGGGCGAGGGGGAAGAGCAGCTCGAGGCTGGGCCTGCGCAGGCCGCTCTCCAACCGGGACACGGTGCTGGCGGACGTGCCGGCGAGCTCGGCGACCTCGGCGAGGGTGAGGCCGCGGCCCGTCCGGATCCGCTGCAGGCGGGGGCCGATGCCATCCAGCGCGGCCGCGAGATCGGCGTTCGTGTTCATGGATCCAGAACATCAGACGCTTGCGGTTTCCGCAAGCTGGATTGCCGATTCGCGATGTCGGCTGAGAGCCTGGATGCATGACCAGAGAACTGTTCGACACCGCGATCATCGGAGGCGGAGCCGCCGGGCTGAGCGCCGCGCTCGTCCTCGCCCGCTCCCGCCGTTCCGTCGTGATCCTGGACGGCGGCGCGCCGCGCAACGCCCCCGCCGCGCACATGCACGGCTTCCTCTCGCGCGACGGCTTCCCGCCCTCTCGCCTGCTGGAGATCGGACGCGAGGAGATCGCCTCCTACGGGGCGCGTCTGGTTCCGCAGCCGGTGGCCGCGGCCTCGGGCGATGCCGAGGCGGGATTCGTGCTCACGACCGTGGAGGGGGAGGAGATCGCCGCCCGCCGGATCATCCTCGCGACCGGCGTCGAGGATGTGCTTCCGGCGATCCCCGGCGCCCGCGAGGCCTGGGGCCGCTTCCTCCTGCACTGCCCGTACTGCCACGGCTACGAGGTCCGGGATCGACCCCTGGCCGTCTTCGGCGGCGTTCCGGGCGCCGTGAAGCACGCGCTCCTGCTCCGGCAATGGTCGTCGGACCTCACCTACCTCGCGAACGGGAGTCCGGTCGAGGAGGAGGATGCGCAGCTGCTCCGTGCCCGAGACATCCGGATCTACGAGGGGCGGATCGTCGAACTGCTCCTCGACGGGGAGCGGTTCGTCGGAGTGCGGCTCGAGAGCGGAGAGGCGGTCCCGGTCGAGGCGGTGTTCCTCCGGCCGGAGTCCCGTCCCCGCACCGAGCTGGTCGCCGCCCTCGGCGGCACCGTCGACGCTGCGGGGTTCGCGCAGCTCGACGCGTCGGGTCGCACCTCCGTGCCGGGGGTATGGGTCACGGGGAACCTCGTGGACCCGCGCGCGCAGGTGATCACCGCCGCCGGCCACGCCAACGCGGTCGCGATGGACGTGAACGCGGATCTCGTCGAGGACGACGTCCGCGGCGAACTCCTCGCTTCGCGCCGCGCAGAGAGCCGAACCGCATGAACCGCGCATCCGACTCTGCAGCTCCGGACGGATCGGCGCCGGCCACGGCTACGGCCCCGGCGGCTGGTCCGGGGACGGCGGCTCCGGCTGCAGTCCGGGTTCCGGCTCCGCCGAGCCAGCACACGCTCGCGTTGATGATCTGGATCGCCGTGACCCCCACCCTGCTGGCGATCAACCTGCTGCTGGGACCGCTGATGGCGGGGATCCCCGTGGCGCCGCGCACGATCATCACCGTGACGATCGCCGTGCCGATCGTGATCTACGGGATCATGCCGCTGCTGCACAGGCTCCGCCGCCGTTGGGTGACGTCGCGCAGGTCGTAGGCGGCCGTCGTCAGGAGGCAGACCCGGCGCGGATGCGCGTCCTCCCGATGCCACCGTGCGCGGATCAGCCCGGAGCCGTGCCGGAATCCGCCTCCTGCACCGCGTCCACGAGGGCGCGCCAGGGGCCGAGCAGGTGCTCCTCCGGGATCACCTGCTCGTGGCGTTCCCGGCGGATCCGCACCTCGATCCGCCACGAGTAGCGATCCGCGCCGGTGCCGCGCGGGACCTTCTCATCCCAGGGGCACTGCTCGACGAGGACGATCCAGTGCGCGGCCTCGCCGCCGGACGGCTGCACGCTCCATCGCCGGGTCATGCCAGCGATGCCGCCGCTGCGCGCCACGCGGATCGCGACGCCGTCGTCACCGGCGCCGTCGTCACCGGCGGCGTCGGAGTCGGCGGGGATCCCGACGGGCGGATCAGCCGGCGGCTCGCTCATCGCCCGTCGCCTTGATCACGCCGACCGACGCCCAGGCGGTGCGCGCGGCATCGCCTGTGGACGGGCTCACCGCATCCGCCTCGGCGATCGTCGCCTTCGCGAACTGCGCGAACGTCGCGGACGCCGGCAGCCCGCCGGTCAGCGCGCGGTACCAGACGGATCCGGCCGCCTCCCACGCGTAGCCGCCGAGCTCGACCGCGAACAGTGCGAAGGCTCGGTTCGGGATGCCCGAATTGAGGTGCACGCCGCCGTTGTCGTCGGTGGTCTTCACATAGCCGCTCATGTCGGCCGGCTGCGGATCCTTGCCGAGCTCGGGGTCGTCGTACGCCGTGCCCGGATGCAGCATCGACCGCAGCGCCTTGCCGTGGACGGTCGGGGTGAAGATGCCGGCCCCGATGAGCCAGGTCGCCTGGTCGGCGGTCTGGCCGAGCAGGTGCTG
Source organism: Microbacterium sp. NPDC089698 (assembly GCF_044749045.1). Lineage (NCBI taxonomy): Bacteria > Bacillati > Actinomycetota > Actinomycetes > Micrococcales > Microbacteriaceae > Microbacterium > Microbacterium sp. NPDC089698. The sequence goes on along the minus strand of NZ_JBIVHE010000002.1, from coordinate 163,415 downwards.
CTCGGTGAGGGCGCCGAACACGTCGGCGAGGGACTCGTTGAGCGCGCCGGGCTGCCCCTCGTAGTCGAGGCCCGCGGTGTACTGGATGACGCCGTGCCCGAGCTCGTGGCCGATGACCGTGGTCGAGCCGGTGAAGCCCTGGAAGACCTGACCGTCGCCATCGCCGAAGACCATGCGCTCGCCGTTCCAGAACGCGTTGTCGTATCCGGATCCGTAGTGCACCGTCGCGTCCAGGGGCAGGCCGTTCCCGTCGATCGAGTTGCGCTGGAAGGCGTCGAGCAGCATCTGGAAGGTCGCGCCGAGCCCGTCGTACGCCTGGTTCACGGCGATGTCGGCGACCGTCGGCTCATCTTCGGTGCGCACCACGGCGCCGGGAAGCGTCTCGGTGCCGTGCGCGTCGCTGATCGTGCGGTCCGGTGCCGCCTCGACCGTGGCCACGAGCGAGCCGTTCTCGTCGATCGACAGCCTCAGCTGTGCGCGGTGCTCGGCGGGTGCCGGGGCGATCAGGGTCTGTCGTGCCGCCTCGGCGGCCTGGGCGTAGCGCTCGGACTCGGCCAGCTTCGCCAGCAGATACGAGGGCACGATGCCTTGATGGAGCGCCTTGCCCTGATGGGGCCGCGCTTGGCTCGCCTGCCGTGCGCTCGCCCGGTGCGCCGGTGTCCGCGGCCCCCCGCGGCCTTCGTGAATCGTCATGACGCCCTCCGTTCCGCTCCCGTGTCTTCGACGATACGCCGGGCATCGGACATCGTCACGGGAGCGCGGGGAACCCGCGGGAGCAGGGCGCGGAGGCGCCGCAGGGCTAGAGCCGAGCCACCCCGGTCACGGCGATGACGGCCTCGCCCGCCTCGTCGGAGGCATCCAGATCGACCATCGCGGAGATCCGCCAGTCGTGATCCCCGGCCGGGTCGTCGAGGATCTGCTGCACGGCCCAGGCCCGCGCGGGGCGCTCGTGATCCGGCCCGCCCGTCTCGTCGATGATGAGCAGGGCGGCGCTGCGCGCATCGGGCCCCGTGCGGATCTCGTCGTGCTCGGCGAAGTAGGCATCGAGGGCCGCGTCCCAGCCGTCGGCGCCGAACTCCGGATCCAGCTCGGCGAGGGCGTCCAGGTCCTCCCGTGCGGCGAGCTGCACGCGGCGGAACAGCTCGTTGCGCACCAGGATCCGGAAGGCGCGCACATTCGTCGTGAGACGCTTCGGCGCGGGCGGCACCACGGGCTCGTCGGCGTGCGAGACGGGGTGGCCCGAGATGAGCTCCTCCCACTCGTCCAGCAGCGAGGAGTCGACCTGCCGGACGAGCTCGCCCAGCCATTCGATGAGGTCGCGCAGCTCTTCGCTCTTGAGGTGCTCCGGGATCGTCTGGGAGGCCGCCCGGTAGGCGTCCGAGAGGTAGCGCAGCACGACGCCCTCGGAGCGCGCGACCTTGTAGAGCGCGACATATTCCCCGAACGACATAGCCCGCTCGTACATGTCGCGCACGACCGATTTGGGATGCAGCTCGAAGTCGCGGATCCAGGGCTGCGCGGCACTGAACGTCTCGAACGCCGCGGACAGCAGCTCCTCGAGCGGCTTCGGGTAGGTGATCTCCTCGAGCGCCTCCATGCGCTCCTCGTACTCCATGCCCTCGCGCTTCATGGCGGCGACCGCCTCGCCGCGGGCGACGAACTCCTGCTGACTGAGGATCGCGCGGGGATCGTCGAGGGTGGCCTCGACGATCGAGAGCATGTCGAGCGCGAACGTCGAGGAATGCGGAGCCGCGGGAGCGGATCCGTCGGTCCCTGAGTCTGCGGAAGGGTCCAGAAGCTCGAACGCCGCCAGGGCGAAGGGGGAGAGGGGCTGGTTCAGCGCGAAGTTCGGCTGCAGATCGACGGTGAGCCGCACCGTGCCGTCGGGGTCGCGCTCGACGATCCCCGACTCCCGCAGCGTCCGGTAGATCCCGAGCGCCCTGATCGCCAGGATCCGCTGCTTCGCCCGCGGTTCGTGGTTGTCATATACCAGCGCACGCATATTCGCGAAGACATCGCCGCCGCGTCCGATCACGTTGAGCATCATCGCGCTCGTGATCTGCATGTGCGAGGTCAGCGTCTCGGGCTCCGCGGCGATGAGCTTCTGGAACGACGGCTCGCCCCACGAAACGAATCCGTCCGGCGCCTTCTTGCGGATGATCTTGCGCTTCTTCTTCGGATCGTCGCCCGCCTTGCGGATCGCGGCGATATTCTCGCTCTCGTGCTCCGGCGCCTGTGCGACGACCGTGCCCGCCGTGTCGAAGCCGGCCCGGCCCGCGCGCCCGGCGATCTGATGGAACTCGCGCGCGTTGAGCTGGCGCATCCGGGTGCCGTCGAACTTCGTGAGCGCCGTGAGCAGCACCGTGCGGATGGGCACGTTGATGCCGACGCCGAGGGTGTCGGTGCCGCAGATCACGCGCAGGAGCCCGCGCTGCGCGAGCTGTTCGACGAGGCGGCGGTACTTCGGCAGCATGCCGGCGTGGTGCACGCCGATGCCGAGCCGGAGCAGGCGGGCGAGCGTCTTGCCGAACGAGGTCGTGAAGCGGAAGCCGCCGATGAGCTCGGCGATCTCGTCGCGCTGCTCGCGGGTGGCGACCTTCGCGCTCGCGAGCGCCTGGGCGCGCTCCATGGCGGCGGCCTGGGAGAAGTGCACGATGTAGACCGGTGCGCGGTCCGTGTGCAGCAGGTCCTCGATCGTCTCGTGGATCGGGGTGGTCTCGTAGAAGAAGTGCAGCGGGACCGGCCGCTCCACGCCGGTGACGACGGCGGTCTCGCGGCCGGTGCGGCGGGTGAGGTCGGCGGCGAGCTCGGTCACATCGCCGAGCGTGGCCGACATGAGGATGAACTGCGCCTGCGGCAGGGTCAGCAGCGGCACCTGCCAGGCCCAGCCGCGATCCGGGTCGCCGTAGAAGTGGAACTCGTCCATGACGACCTGGCCGACCTCGGCGTCCGGTCCCTCGCGGAGAGCCAGATTCGCCAGGATCTCGGCCGTGCAGCACACGATCGGCGCGTCCGCGTTGACGGCGGAGTCGCCGGTGACCATGCCGACGTTCTCGGCGCCGAAGACCTCGACCAGGCTGAAGAACTTCTCGCTGACCAGGGCCTTGATCGGGGCGGTGTAGTAGCTGCGGCGCCCATCGGCGAGGGCCGCGAAATGGGCGGCGACGGCGACGAGCGACTTGCCCGTCCCGGTCGGCGTGCTGAGGATCAGGTTCTGCCCCGACACGATCTCGATGACCGCCTCGTCCTGAGCCGGGTAGAGCGAGATCCCCGTCGACTCGGCCCATTCCACGAAGGCCAGGTAGACGGCATCCGGATCCGGATCCCCCTCGGCGGGGCGGACGACGGACGGATCAAGGCGCGCAGACATGATGCATCGATCATCCCACCTCGCGGACCCGCTCCCCCGGGCATCCCTTCTTGACCGCGAGACTGCAACTCCGCGACGAGACTGCGCTCCAGAGGTGCAGTCTCGTCGCCCAGATGGAGTCTCGCGGTCAAGGAGGGGCGGGGAGCCGGGCGGCGGGGCGAGCGAGCGCGAGGGTTGGCCACGCGGCGCGGCGCATGGCATCGTTGCAGGCGGGGCGCTGGGGCAGGACAGGACACGGAGGGTGTGGTGAACAGGTTCTTCCAGCGCACGGTCGGGCTGGCGGTGATCCTCATCGTGCTGCTCGCGGCCGGGCTCCTGTGGTGGGGCATCGCCGTGACGGATCCGCCCACGCTGTGGGATCCCGCGCATGCGACCCTCGCCGGCGTCTGGCGCGTGCTCTATAGCGCTGAGCTGCCGAACCTCGGCGTGCTCGCGGTCGCACTCGGCATCGCGATGTTCATGGTGCTCTTCGTGGTGATCAGCGAACGCGTCGTCGCGGGACGGTATCGGCGGGCGGGATCGGAGGTCACGAAGCTGCCCCTCGCGCCGCGCGCGGTCATGGAGCGGACCAGCGGCGTGTTCGCCGGCGAGGTCACCGTGACGGTGCTGATCCCGGCGCACAACGAGGAGGCGTCGCTGCCCGCGACGCTGATCTCCCTGCAGCACCAGAGCACACCGCCCGACCGCGTGCTCGTCGTGGCCGACAACTGCACCGATCGCACGGTCGCGGTCGCGCGGGCGCACGGCGCCGACGTCTTCGAGACGGTCGGCAACACGCACAAGAAGGGCGGAGCGCTCAACCAGGCCCTCGAGGATCTGCTGCCGCAGCTGGGCGACAACGACACCGTCATGGTGATGGATGCCGACAGTCAGATCGGCGACGACTTCCTGACCGAGGCGGTCCGGCGCTTCACCGATGACCGGGCGCTCATGGCGGTCGGCGGGCTCTTCGAGGGCGAAGAGGGGCACGGGATCCTCGGGCAGTTCCAGCGCAACGAGTACATCCGCTATCAGCGCGAGATCCGGCGCCGCCGTGGGCGCGTCTTCGTGCTGACCGGCACCGCGTCCGTCTTCCGCGCGGCAGCCCTCCGTGCGGTGGCCGATGCCCGGGGCGGGGAACTGCCCGGACGCAAGGGCGAGGTGTACGACACCTTCGCCCTGACGGAGGACAACGAGCTCACGATCGCCCTCAAGTCGCTGGGCGCGCTGACCATCTCGCCCACACGATGCTCGGTGGTGACCGAGCTCATGCCGACGTGGCGGATGCTCTGGGCGCAGCGTCTGCGGTGGCAGCGCGGCGCGCTCGAGAATCTCGGCGCCTACGGGCTCACCCCGCAGACGCTGCGGTACTGGTCTCAGCAGGTCGCGATCGGCTACGGGGTGCTGGCGCTGTTCAGCTACTTCGCGCTGATCCTGCTGATGATCCTCGCGATGGACACCTGGGTGTGGTTCCCGTTCTGGCTCGCGATCGGACTCCTCTTCGCCCTGGAGCGCACGGTGACGGCCTGGCGCGGCGGCTGGCGGGCGCGCGTGGTGGCGCTGCTCATCTTCCCGGAGCTCATCTACGACTGCTTCCTCGACCTCGCCTTCCTCAAGGGGGTCTTCGAGATCGCGTTCGGCCGTCGTGCGACCTGGAAGCACGTCGAGCACGGCGCCGTGAAGGCGGCGGCATCATGAGTGCATCACTGCTGGACGGACCTCTGTCCGCGGATCCCGTCGAGGCGGGGCTGCTGCTGCCCGAATCGCTGCTGGCGAGCGACTGGTTCAGCGTGCTCGCCACCTTCGTCGCGATCAACACGCTGATCTACGTCGTGCTGGGCGTCATCAAGATCGTGCCGAAGTTCCGCATCCGCCGCCGGCACTCGGGCGCGAGCAGACGGTCAGAGACCCGGAGCATCCACCCCGACGCGCCGCTGTAGGTCGGCGAGCAGCGCGGGCATCCCTGCGGCGGGCGTGGGCATGCCGAGATGGAACCCCTGCAGGTAGTCGGCGCCGAGCTCGCGGGCGCGTTCGACCTGCTCCGGATCCGAGACGCCCTCGACGAGCACCTTCGCACCCGTCGCGCGGGCGGCGACGAGCAGCCGCTCCAGATGCCGCAGGGCATCGGCATCCTCGGAGATCTGCCAGAACAGCGCGCGGTCGATCTTGACGACATCGGGGCGCAGGGTGGTGATCCGCGTCTCGTCCGCGCTCGCCGCGCCCGCGTCGTCGACCAGGAGCTGCCCGCCCAGGCGCGTCACGGCGGCCCGCACCTCGCCGAGATCGGCCGCGGTGGATCCTTCGTAGAGCTCGAGCCCCCAGGGGCGGTCCGTCGACGCGAACAGGTCGTGCAGCGCGGGCAGCAGGATCGTGGCGCCCGACGCGTTGTAGGTCACCGAGAGGCCTGCGGGCAGGGCTGCGGCTGCGCGGAGAGCGGCGTCGATCAGCACGATCTCCGCCTGCTCCCGTATGCCGGCCGCTTCTGCGCGGTCGAGCCACGGCGGCGGGGGCGTTCCGTCGGTCATCCGGGCCAGAGCTTCGAACCCTGTGACGCGCCAGCCCTGCAGCTCCACGATCGGCTGGAACACGATCGAAGCGCTTCGGAAGGCGTCGAGGATCTCGGCAGCGTCGTCGTGCCCGGGGTTCATCACGGTTCACCTTAGCGCCGTGATCCACGCGTGCCCTGCAGGGCGCGGACGTCGTAGGGTGAGACGGGATACTGGGATATCGAGGCGGGGGAGGTCGCATGGTCGTCCAGGACATCCGTGCCGCCGATGCCGAGGACCTCCGCTGGCTGCAGTTCTCCTGGCTGAGGTCGGTGCGGGAGCGCACCTCGACGTACTCGGTGGTCACGGCGACGCTGCTGCTGTTCTTCGGGATCCTCGGGATCCTCGAAGTCCTCGAGGACGACATCACTCTCTTCGAGCGGATCCTCTCGTACTCGACCGTCGTCGTGTGCGTCGTGATCTTCGTGCTCGTCGCCGGCTTCGGCATCGAGCTCCCGCTGTGGGTGGGCATCGCGATGCTCATCGTGCACGCGATGGTTTCGGGGTACTACCTGGGGTTCTCGGATGAACGCCAGAACGCGATCGCCGCGCTGCAGGAGCTGCCCATCATGGCGATGTACTTCTCCTGGTTCTACCCGGCACGCAAGGCCCGCGTCGGGATGCTGATCATCCTGGTGGGGATCGGCGTCGCGGCGATCGTCGGGCCGTTCACGGGAGATGAGGGGCTGTTCGGGCCGGTCAACCTGCTCGGTGCGGCGCTCTTCGCCTGGCTGTGCCTGGAAGCCGGGATCTTCATGCGGCATCGCGTTCGCCTGGAGGCGCACTCCGATGAGCTGACGGGCGCCCTCAACCGTCGGGGCTTCATGGCGAAGACGCAGATGGAGCTGCGCCGCGCCATCCGGCACGGCCGTCCGCTCAGCATCGCGGTGCTCGATCTCGACAAGTTCAAGTCGATCAACGACGGCGCGGGTCATGCGGCAGGGGACGACATCCTCAAGTCGCTCACTTCGCAGTGGATGTCCCTCTCGCGCAGCACGGACATCGTCGGGCGCCTCGGCGGAGATGAGTTCGCCATGCTGATGCCGGAGACGAGCTTCGATCAGGCGCGGGCGCGGATGGTCCGGCTGCGGGAGTTCGCGGGGCATCCGTGGTCATGGGGCGTCGCGCAGGTCGGCCCCGAGGACACGGTCGAGAGCGTGCTGGCCCGCGCCGACCGGGCGATGTACGACGACAAGCGCGGCTGACCGCCTCGCGCCCCGGTGCCCCGCCGTGGGCGCCCTCGCCTCGCTCCGGGCGTCCCTCCCTGACCGCGAGACTGCAACTCCGCGACGAGACTGCGCTCTAGGCGCGCAGTCTCGTCGCCCAGATGGAGTCTCGCGGTCAAGGAGGAGGGGTCAGGCGTCGAGGGCGGCCTCGAGCGCGATGCGGACCATGTCGCCGAAGCTCTGCTCGCGCTCCCGGGCCGTGGTCTCCTCATGCGTGACGAGGTGGTCGGACACGGTGCAGATGCTGAGCGCACGGCGACCGTAGTACGCGGCGAGCGTGTAGAGCGCACTGGTCTCCATCTCGACGGCGAGCGCGCCGTGCTGCACGAGCGACTCGGTGAGCTCGGGGCGGGTGCTGTAGAACTGGTCGCTCGAGAAGAGCAGGCCGACGTGCACGGCGTGGTCGAGGTCCATCCGCTCGCTCGCCTCGACGGCGCGGCGCAGCAGGGAGAAGTCGGCCACGGGCGCGTAGTCCTGGCCGTGGAAGCGGATCCGGTTGATCCCTGAGTCGGTGCATGCGCCGTTCGCGACGATGATGTCGCGCATGCCGACCTTCTCGGTGAGCGCGCCGCAGGAGCCCACCCGCACGATCGTCTGCACGTCGTACTCGCGGAACAGCTCGTTCGCGTAGATCGACATCGACGGCTGTCCCATTCCGGATCCCTGCACGGAGACGCGGTGGCCGTTCCAGGTGCCGGTGAAGCCGAGCATGCCGCGCACCTCGGAGTAGCACTCCGCGTCGTCGAGGAAGGTCTCGGCGATCCATCGCGCGCGCAGCGGATCCCCGGGGAACAGGACGACGGGGGCGATCTGGCCGGGCGCGGCGGCGATGTGGGTGCTCATGCGCTCAGGGTATCGAGGAGGTTCGCCGGTGTCCTTGAAATGCTCGCGCTTCATACCTAGTCTGTCTAGGTATGAAGCATGATTCGATGACCGGCGCCCCCGGGGGTGCGACGCAGGCGGATTCCCGCGCGTCGACTCTGTGGCGCCTGGCCGCTGCGGTCGCTCTCGCGGCTGCGCTCGGACTCGGCAGCGCGCTCTGGCTGCCGCAGGGGACCGCGTTCGTCACGATCCCCTGGGGTGTCGCCGCGCTCCTCCTCGGTGCCACCTGCCGCAGCACGAGGGCAGCGCTCGCGGTCGGCGCGGTGTTCGGCTTCGTCGCGGCGTACGCGTTCCTCTGGTTCGACGATCGCGCGCTGCCCTCCGGCGCGCGACTCGTGCAGCTCGCCCTCGTGATCCTGATCCCCGCCGCATTCGGACTGTGCTGCGGAGCCCTGGCGGCGTGGGTGGGGCACCTCGCCGGCCGGACGATCCGCAGGCGCTCCGGATCGTCCGCGCCGGATCCGGTCGATCGGCGTCCGAGAACCCCTCGGAGCTGAGCGGCGCGCGCCCCGGGCTCTGTGACCTCCCGGAGCGTCGGGCGCGCCGAGCCGTGGCGCCTCAGCCCTGGCGGCGCACCATCTCCGCGATCCACAGCGGCGCGAAGGGCGAGGTGCAGTTCGGCGGGGTGGGGTAGTCGGCGAGCACCTGCAGCCGTTCCCCGATCTCGATCGCGCGGTCGCGCAGCGCCGGATGGTGGATGCCGAGGTAGGCGAGCGTCTCGTTCATCGCCCACTGCTCGCGCGCCGGGGCGCCCGCGAGCTCGCGCTCGATCCGGTCCAGGAGCGCGTCGAGGTCGAGGCCTTCCGGGCTCTTCGCGACCCGTGCGGAGGTGAGGGACCAGGCCGCGGCGCGCGCGTCGGGATCCGCATCGTCCAGCCAGCGCGTGCCCAGCTCCTCCGCGTGGGGCGACTTCTTCACGAGATACGCGACCAGCCAGTCGTGCGCCTTGGCGCTCAGCGTCTCCCGCACCATCCGATCGAGGTCGGCGGCGTCCAGGGCGCGGGGCTTCGCCACGAGGATCCCGAGCAGCTGCCCCGCCACGTCGCCCGAGGCCCACAGCTCGCGGGCGAGCTCCGGATCCGGGCCGATCCGCTTCGCGAGAGTGCGCATCCGGGACAGGTTGACACCGTGCGCGTCGCCGTGCCGTTCATTGACGGCGCGGGACTTCGGATCCTCCAGCGCGGCCAGGTCGGCGAGGGCTTCGGCGAGGGTCGTGGACATGCAGCCAGCCTAGATCGCGGGTGCGGAGCGCGCCCGGGATGCGACAATGGTGACGCAAACATCGTGCCGCGCCCCGAGGAGAGCAATGACCGAGCCCACGTCCCCCGCGCTCACCTACGAGGACGGCGCGCTGCGGCGCCACGGCCGTGGGTTCCGGATGCTCTCCGGCGCGGTGCACTACTTCCGGATCCACCCCGACCAGTGGGAGGACCGGCTGCGCCGCCTCGCCGCGATGGGGGCGAACACGGTCGACACCTACATCCCGTGGAACTTCCATGAGCGGGTCGAGGGCGTCGTCGACTTCGAGGGCTGGCGCGACGCCGAGCGGTTCATCCGGCTCGCGGGCGAGGTGGGGCTCGACGTGTTCGTCCGCCCCAGCCCTTACATCTGCGCGGAGTGGGCGAACGGCGGGATCCCGTTCTGGCTGAGCGGCCGCACCCGCTCCCTGCGCACGAGCGACCCCGTCTTCCTCGCCGCGGTCGACGCCTGGTACGACGAGCTGATCCCCCGGCTCGCGCTGCTGCAGGCGTCGCACGGAGGGCCGATCACGGCCGTGCAGATCGAGAACGAGTACGGATCCTTCGGCAGCGACCACGACTACCTCGTGCACCTGCGCGACGGACTGCGCGCCCGCGGGATCGTCGAGCTGCTCACGACGGCCGACGGGACGACCGCCGACATGGTCCGCAACGGCAGCGTCGAGGGCGCGATGGGGTCGTTCACGTTCGGCACCGGCGTGGCCGAGGCGCAGCGCCTGCACGTTCCGGATCAGGCGCTCCTCTGCGCCGAGCTCTGGGGCGGCTGGTTCGATCACTGGGGCGAGCAGCATCACGTGCGGTCCGCCGCGAGCATGATCGGCACGGTCGAGGAGCTGCTGGCCGCGGGCGGATCCGTGAGCCTCTACATGGCGCATGGCGGCACGAACTTCGGGCTCTGGGCGGGGGCGAACCACGACGGCGTGCTGCAGCCGACGGTCACCTCCTACGACTCGGACGCGCCGATCGGCGAGGACGGAACCCTGAACGACAAGTTCCACGCGTTGCGCGCCGCGTTCGCGCCGTTCCACAACGGCGACCTCCCGCCGGTTCCGGAGGCCCCGCGTCGTCAGGCGGCCGCGTCGGCGCCGCTGGTCCCGGTCGTGTCTCTGCTCGACGTCGCGCGGGCGATTCCGTCGGGCGCCACCGCACCGATGCCGCTCTCCTTCGAGGAGCTCGGCGCCGAGGACGGACTGGTCGCGTACGAGGCCGAGATCACCTACGCCCCGGGGGCCGCTCTGACGGTCGACGTGCTGCACGACCGCGCGGTCGTCTTCCTCGACGGCGTGCGCCTCGGCGTGCTCGAGCGCGACGGGGTGCGCTCTCTCGACCTTCCCGCGGCGGGCGGATCCGGACTGCTCGTACTCGTGGTCGAGAGCCAGGGGCGGGTCAACTACGGGCCGCACACCGGTGAGGGCAAGGGCATCCTGGCGGGCGTGCGGATCGGCCGCCGCTTCGCGCACGGCTGGACGCACCGGGTCCTTCCGCAGGACGCGCCGGCGGATCCCGCTGCTGCCGCTCCGAGCCGAGTCGGGGCCGCGGCGGGGGCTGCGGTCGCTGCCGGGCCGACCGCTGGCCCTGCCGACGGTCTCGCCGCGGCGGTGTTCGACGTCGCGGATCCCGCCGACGCCTGGCTCGCGTTCCCCGGCGGCGAGAACGGCATGGTCTGGCTGAACGGGTTCCTGCTCGGCCGCTATCGTGCGGTCGGTCCGCAGGTCACCCTGTACGCCCCGGCGCCGCTCTGGCGCGCAGGGCGGAACGAGATCCGCGTGCTCGACACCGACGCGCTCGGATCCGTCGTCGAGATCCGCGAGGAGCCCGACTTCGGCCCGGTCGAGGAGTTCATCGGGGCCTGAGGCTCGCATCGCGCTCGGGGCCGTTGAGCGAGCCGCAGGCGAGACGCCCCTCGTCTCGTCGCTGCGCTCCTCGCTCAGGGACCGGTCTGTGTTCGGCCCCTGAGCGAGCGCAGCGAGACGAAGGGCGCTCAACGACCCCGATGGGGGGCTCTCGGTTCAGTCCTCGTCGCGCAGGCCGGCGCGGATGCGGCGCAGATCCTCGGTGAGGGATCCGATCAGCACCCAGTTGCGCGACGAGGGCGGGCGGATGTCGAGCGGCGAGGTCAGCGCCGGGATCGCCGAGGTCAGCGCCTCGGGCTCCGGGACCACCTCGGCCAGCTGGACGGCGAGCCGCACGTCGTGGCCGGCGCGGTGCAGCTGCTCGGCGATCGCGGCGACCGAGGGCTCCGCGGGGAGCGTGTCGTCGTACTGATCGACGAAGGCGCGGGTCATGCCGATCACCTGCGTCACGATCGGGCCGAGACGCTCGAGCAGTGCGCGCATCGCGACGAGCTCCGAACGATGGCGGGACCCGCGGGGGTTCAGCGTGAGCGACTCCTCGCCCGCGGTGAGCGAGGCGTCGGCGGCGTCCTTCATCGGACGCAGCAGCCGTGCTTCGAGCATGAGCTCCTGCAGTCGCGCGGGGCTCTGCGCGTCGATGATCGCATCGCCCAGGCGGTCGAGGGTCGCGGCGAGCTCCCCGCCGAGGAGGGCCAGGTCGCGCCGCACCGGTGCGACGAGCACGGGCGGCACCACGGCGACGTTCACCACGAAGCCGATCGCCGCGCCGATCAGGGTCTCCAGGATCCGGTCGACCGCGTAGTCGGGGCTGGCGGATCCGAGCGCAAGCACGAGCATCGCCGAGATCGCGACCTGATTCGCGGTGCCCGGTGTGGCCTTGAACGACCACGCCACGACCATCGCCACCACGACCGCGAGCAGCACGACCCAGCTGAGCCCGCCGAGGGCGAGGCTCAGCAGCACCGCGATCACGACGCCCGCGATCACTCCGATGCTGCGCTCGACGGCCTTCGCGAAGGACTGGTTCACGCTCGGCTGCACCACCAGCAGCGCGGCGATCGCGGCGAACACGGGCAGGTGCCCGGGAACGAGCCAGCCCGCGATCAGCCAGGCCGCGATCGTCGCCGCCGCCGACTTCGCCACCTGCAGCAGCGGCGCGCGTCGGGCGGCGCGGAGGGCGGCGAGCGGTCGCATGCTCCCACGCTAGTCCGCGACCCTGTGCCGCCGCGGCCGGGTCGCGCTTGCGGTTGCGGCTGCGGCTGCGGCTGCTCCGCGCTCCGCGCTCCGCCCTCCTCGACCGCGAGACTCCATCTCCGCGACGAGACTGCGCCTCTGGAGCGCTGTCTCGTCGCCCAGTTGCAGTCTCGCGGATCAGATCTGAGGTGTCGGGGGCGGAAGTTAAGGCATCTGACCGATGGGGGGAGGGGGCCTTAGCGACGAGCGTATGAGTACCGGAGAAGGAGACATCATGGAACTGAACTACGCGATGAGCTACCGCATCACCACGCTGGAGATCGAGCAGGCCGCGATCCGTGCCGAGCGCGCCAGGATGGCCGCGGAGCACGCCGACATGATCGTGCGCCGCGACGGGATCCTGCGTCGGATGATCCGTCGTCTGCAGACCCGCCGCGCCGAGGCCGTGCCCGCGCAAACGGCCGTCGCGCCCGCCGCGCCGGCGACCGCGAGCCCTGCGAGCGCCGCCCCCGCGAGCGCTGCCCCCGCGGCGATCGCGGAGCCCGTTGCCCCCGCGCCGATCGCGGAGTCCGCACCCGCCGCGCCGATCGCCGCGCTCGTGCCCGCCGCATCCGCGCCGGCCGAGGACGACGCCCGCGCGAGCGAGCTGGTCGGCTGCGGCTCGCACGCGGCATGAGCGCCCCGGCGTCCGCGTCGGCGCCCGGCACCGCGACCACCGCACCCGCCGCGGCGCAGAACGCGCCCGACCTCGACAGAGAGAGCCTCCCGACGAAGGATCCGACCCCGGATCCGCGGCCGTCGGGAGGCTCTTCCTCGTTCGCCGACTCGGCGGCCGGTTCTGCCGAGAGCGGCGCCGTGCCCGCCGCGGCGCCCGATGTCCGTGGCTGGTGGCACGATGAAGACATGTCCCTCGCCACCACGTCGGCCGCCATGGTCGGACGCGATGCCGAACTCGCGCTCCTCGACGACGCTCTGCGCCGTGCCGGTGCCGGCGAGTCCGCTTCCGTGCTCGTGGGCGGGGAAGCGGGCATCGGCAAGTCCCGGCTGACTGCGGAGTTCCGCCGCCGCGTGGCGGACGAGGTCACCGTGTTGACGGGCTGGTGCCTCGACTATGGATCCACGCCCGCGCCGTTCGGGCCCCTCCCGGCGATCCTGCGCGGCCTGCTCGACGAGCTCGGCGACCGCGCCGACGAGGCGGCAGGCCCAGGCCGCGACGCCCTGCAGCTGCTGCTGCCCGAGCGCGCGACCGGCCCGGTGGACCGGGCCGCGATCCGTCCCGAGGGGCTGCGCGAGACGATCGCGAACCTCCTCGAGGCGGCCTCCGCGACCCGGCCCGTGGTGGTCGTGATCGAAGACCTGCACTGGGCCGACGCCGCGACGCTGTCGATGCTCTCCTTCCTGCTCCGCGCGCTCGCGGGCCGCCCCGTGCTGTTCCTGCTCACCTGCCGCATCGACGAGGTGCGCCGCGGGGGAGGGGTGCGCACCTTCCTCGCCGAGGCGGAGCGCGCCAGGCTGCTCGACCGGGTCACCCTGAAGCGGCTCGACGCCATCGAGGTGCGCGACCTGGTGCAGCGCCTGCGCGGCGCGGTCGACGACGCGGGGCTCGCGCGTCTCATGGAGCGCAGCGAGGGCGTGCCCTTCTTCATCGAGGAACTGCTCTGCAACGTGCAGGGCCCCATGCCGGACACCCTGCGCGACGTGCTGCTCTCGCGCTTCGACGCGCTCGGCGATGACGCGAAGCGCATCGTGCGGCTGGCGTCCGGATCCGACGATCCGATCTCGCACGACCTCCTCACCACGCTCGCGGGCTTCGACGGCGAGCGGCTCGACGACGCCCTGCGTGAGGCGATGGCGGCGGGCGTGCTCGCCGTGCGCGGCGACTCGGGATACGGCTTCCGGCACGCGCTGCTGCGCGAGGCGGTGCACGACGACCTGCTTCCGGGTGAGCGCGCCCGCCTGCACTGGGCCTACGCCGACGCCCTCGAGGCCGCGGGAGGATCCGCGTCCGCCCTCGCCTTCCACTGGCATCAGTCGCACGACTCGCCGCGGGCGCTGGCCGCCGCGGTCACGGCGATGCTGCAGGCCAAGAACAGCTACGCGTTCTCGACCTCCGCGCGCTTCGGCGAACTCGCGCTCGAGCTCTGGGATCAGGTGCCGGATGCGCAGGAGGTCGCCGGCATCGGACGGATCCCGCTGCTCGCGCAGTTCGGGTCGATCCTGCGCAACGGCGGCGACGGCGAGCGGGCGCTCGCGGTCGTCTCGCTCGCGCTCGACGAGATCGACCCCGCCGAGGTCGAGCCGGCGGTGCACGCCCGGCTGCTGCGCGACAAGGGCCTCTATCTGCAGAACCTCGGCCGGCATGGATCCGTGGAGCTGCTGACCCAGGCGCTCTCCGTGATCGAGGGGCGTGAGGGCGAGGAGCGCCTGCGGGCGACCCTGCTCGGCTACCTGGCCGGGCGCTACCTCGTGGGAGGGCAGCTGGAGCTGGCGGTGAGCACCGCGGATGAGGCGTACCGGGTCGCCGAGCGGATCGGCTTCGACGGAGCGATGTCGGTCGCGGGGAATCTCCGCGGCTGCGCCCGCGTGCACCTGGGGCAGGTCGCGGCGGGGCTCGACGACTTCCGCCTCTCCTGGCAGCATGCGACCGACCACGACGCGCAGCTGCGCTACCGGGTCAATTACGCCGACACGCTGAACATGATCGGCCGCTTCCGCGAAGCGGTCGAGGTCGCCGAGGCCGGAGTCGCGCACTCCCGCCGGCTGGGCGTCGAACGTGCGACCGGCTCGATCCTGTCCCACAACATGGTCGAGCCGCTCATCGAGCTCGGTGAGATCGCGCGCGCCGAGGAGGCGACCGCGCACGACATGACCATGCGCACGCTGCAGGTCTTCCGGATGTACTCGACGATGTCGCGGATCCGCACGCTGGTCTGGCGCGGCGGCATGGACGAGGCCGCGCAGCTGCTGCGCGAGTGGCGCACGACCGCGGAGGCCGTCGCCGGCGTCGAACGACAGGTCTGGTACTCGCTGCACGACGTCGAGATCCTCATCGCGCTCGGCCTCCGGGATCCGGTCCGTGCTGCGGCGGGGCTGCGCGAGACGATCGAGGATCCGGGGCAGCGGCTCGCGCTGCTGGCTCGGATCCTGCTCGAAGGCGGTCGGGTGGTCGCGGATCTGCGCGCCGACGGTCACGCCGCGCTCGCCGCGGAGATGACCGGGATCGTGCGCTCCGCGTGGTCCTCGCTGCCCGACGAGCTGCAGCACCCGCACTGGGCGGCCGTGCTGACCGCTCTGCTCGACGCGGACGGAGAGCAGCTCGACGCGGCGATCGCCGTCGCCGACGGCGACGACGTGCCGGCGGTGTTCCGGCCGCTCGTCCGGCTGGAGCGGGCGCGGGTGCTCGTCGCGGACGGCGACAGAGGCTCGGCGATCGACATGGCCGCCGAGGCCGCCGCCTCCGCGGAGGCGCTCGGTCACGACCGGCTGCGCCGTCGCACCGCGGAGTTCATCGATGCGGCGGGTCTTCATCGTGCGGGATCCCGTGCGGCGCACGCGGCGGAGGGCGTCGAGCTCACCGCGCGTGAGCAGCAGGTGCTCGACCTCATCGCGGAGGGACTCAGCAACCGGCAGATCGGTGAGCGTCTGTTCATCAGCGGGAAGACCGCGAGCGTGCACGTCTCGGCGATCCTGCGCAAGCTCGGCGTCTCGTCCCGCACCGAGGCTGCGGTCGCCCAGCGCGCCCGCTGAGCCGACCCCGCCCGCTGAGCCGATCGGCCCGCCGAGCTGACCCGGCGCGATGAGCCGACCACGCTCGCCGAACCGACCACGCTCGCCGAACCGATGCCGCCACCGCGGCTCAGGCCGCGAGGACGCCGAGGAACAGCACGTCGACGACCCGGGCGAGGGCGCCCTGGAACTGCTCCGGGAGGAAGACCAGCGACGGGTCGAGCGCATACGCATCGAGGACGGCCCGGGGCGGATGCGCATGCGTCCAGTACGCGCCGACGGCGATCAGGACAGCGCGCGCCGCCTCCTGCGCCTGTGCCGCGGACAGCTCGGGCACGGCCTGCCTCAGCAGCGCGCTGAACCGGGCCAGGGACTCGTATCCCTCGCGCTTGTACCGGGCGATCGTCTCGGTCGAGACGTTGCGCTCCAGGACGCCGGCCTGGGCGGCGAGCAGCTCGCAGAGCATGCCGTGCCGGGCGAACGCGGCGGCGAGCGCCTCGGCGGTGCTTGCGACGCGCTGCCGGACCCCGGCCTCGGCGTCGACCGCGGCGGGGATCCCCTCGCTCACCTCGACGTACAGGTCCTGAGCGAGCTGGGAGAGCAGGTCGAGCAGGATCGCTTCGCGCGACTCGAAGTAGCGCAGCACGTTGGACTTCGCCAGACCCACGCGACGACTGAGCTCGTTGAGGCTGATGTCGGCCAGGGGCATCTCGGCCAGCATCGCGGCAGTGGTCTCGAGGATCGCCCGGCGGCGGATCTCCCGCTGCTCTTCACTGCGTGCGCGCTGGAACGTGGTCACGCTCCGATTCTACAGACTGGCGGTCTCTTGACAACGGACCGATGGTTCTTTAGATTAAAGACCATTGGTCCGATAATGCTTCGGACGTCAGGAGCAGGAGGAGAGATCGTCATGGCCACGAAGGTCGCACTCGTCACCGGGGCATCCTCCGGTATCGGAGAGTCCGCCGCGCGTCACCTCAAGGACGCGGGCTTCACGGTCTACGCCGCCGCGCGCCGCGTGGACCGGATGGCGGGGCTCCGGGACGCGGGCGTGCACACGCTCGCCCTCGATGTGACGGACGACGCCTCGGCGCGGGCCGCGGTCGCGCAGATCCTCGCGGAGCAGGGGCGGATCGACGTCCTCGTGAACAATGCCGGGTACGGATCCTATGGCGCGCTCGAGGACGTGCCGCTGTCGGAGGCGCAGGCGCAGCTCGACGTGAACGTGCTCGGCCTCGCCCGGATGGCCCAGCTGGTGCTGCCGCAGCTCCGCGCGCAGCGCAGCGGGACGATCATCAACATCTCCTCGATGGGTGGCAACTTCACGACCCCGCTGGGTGCGTGGTACCACGCGAGCAAGTACGCGGTCGAGGCGATCAGCGACGCTCTGCGCATGGAGCTGGCGCCGTTCGGCATCCAGGTGGTCGTCGTCGAGCCCGGATCCATCCGCACGGAATGGGGCGCGATCGCCGCGGCCAACGTGCGGGAGACGTCCGCCCGCGGCCCGTATCGGGCGCAGGCGGAGGCCGTCGCGACCGCTCTCGGCAACAGCTCGCAGCCGGGCGCGCGGATGACGTCCTCTCCGGAGGTCGTCGCCCGGGCGATCACGGCGGCCGCGACCGCCCGCCGCCCGCGCGCCCGCTATCGCATCGGGTTCGGCGCGAAGCCTCTCGTCTTCGCGCACCGGATCCTGCCGGCCCGCGTCTTCGACCGCCTCATCCAGCGCGGCATGGGCATCAGCGGCTGAGAGGCAGCGCACGGTGCGGAACTCCGCACCGGAGCGAGCCGCACGACGCGTCGGCCGGTCACACGGCCGCTGCTTCCCGCGAGCGGGGCCGACGGCCGGGAAGGATCCCATCCAGCCTGCGCTGCACGAGCAGCACGCTGAGGATGATCACCGCGGCGCCCGCGGGCTCGTACCAGGTGAGGGGCTCCGCGAGCAGGATCACGCCCAGCGCGATGCCGACGAGCGGGGTGAGGTACGTGACGCTCGCGGCGGCGATGGCGCCCCAGGCGGCGAGCACCCGCGTGTTCCAGATGTAGGCCAGCCCGGTGCCCAGCATTCCGAGCGCCGCGAGCGCGAGCACCGGAGCAGGCGCGAAACCGCCGCGGATCGGGCCGAGGGCGAGGAACGGCGCGAGGAGGAGGCCGATCACCGCGGCCGCGGTCAACTGCACGGCGGCGATCGTGAGGGCGTCGTGATCGTGGCGGCCCGCGACGAAGCGCTGCATCCACGTGAACGCGATCCCGTAGGAGGCGGTTGCACCGAGGCACGCGAGCTGCGCCGGGAACGAGGCGAGGAAGGCCGGATCGCTCACGACCTGCCAGGCTCCCATCGCGAGGGCCACGCCGCAGAAGCCCAGCAGGATTCCGACGATCTGTCCGGCGTGCAGGCGCGCGCCGCGCACGGTGAAGGCCGTCGCGATCGCCGTCCAGATCGGCGTGGTCGCGTTGATCACGGCGGCGATGCCGGAGGGCAGCAGCGTCTCCGCCCAGGCGAAGAGCAGGAACGGCAGGACGCACAGGAATACGGCGACGACGGTCATGTGCCCCCAGATCCGTCGTTCCCGAGGCCAGCGGCGGTGCGTGAGCGCCATCAGGCCGCCCAGGGTGAGCGCGCCGATCAGGATGCGGCCGATCGCGATCTGCCCGGGCGTGAAGGAGTCGAGCGAGACCTTCATCAGCAGGAAGCTCGATCCCCAGGTGAGCGCCAGCGCAAGATACGCCGATGCGGTGAGGAGAGCGGAGCGGGAAGGGGCGGACATGCGTCCAGCCTCGTCCGATCACGGGCGCGGTTCTGGCGGGAATCGGACGGGGCGTCGGCCTCGGGCGACGCTGCGCACCGGCAAGGAGGCCCGGTCCGGCGTGGGCCCGCGGAGTAATGTCATCTCGTCCCGGATCGGGAGGACGGAGAACGGCATGGACGATGCGACGGTTGCCCTTGACGCCTCGGCGGACGCCCTCTCCGACGTGCTCGAACAGGTGCGGCTGCAGGGCGGTGAGCTGAGCCGCGTCGTCGCGACCGCCGGTGTGGAGGTGCGGCACCCTGACGGCGTCCGGATGCTGCACATCATCGAGCGCGGTCCGGTCGAGCTCTTCCTGCCGAGCGGCGAACGGCACCGGTTCGGATCCGGAGACCTCGTTCTGTTCGCGACCGGATCCGCGCACCGGCTGCTCGCGCCGCCGGAGAGCTCCTGGCTCAGTGGCCGGTTCCGCGTCGACGAGGCCATGGCCGGGTCGCTGCTCGCCGTGCTTCCGCCGGTCGTCGTCATCCCCGCGAGCGAGGTCGGTCAAGACATCATCCCGATGGGCGCGTTCCTGCTCGCCGAGGAGTTCGACAGTCCGAGCGCAGGGTCGATGGTGATGGTGTCGCGGATCCTCGATCTGCTCTTCGTCCGGGCGCTCCGCGTCTGGGGCGCCCGTGACGATGCCGCGCGACCGGGCTGGCTCACGGCCGCCCTCGACCGCACGCTCGGCCCCGCCCTCAGCGCGATGCACCGCGAGCCGGAGCGAGGGTGGGAGATCGAGGAACTCGCACGACTCTCCGCGCTGTCGCGCGCCGCCTTCTCGGCCCGGTTCGCGCGGTTCATGGGGGAACCGCCGGGGCGCTATCTGGTGCGGCTGCGGCTGGCGAGAGCCGCGGAGAAGCTCGCGGCGACCAGGGATCCCATCGGCCTGATCAGCTCCTCAGTGGGGTACGTCTCGGAGGCGGCCTTCTCCCGTGCATTCGCGCGCAGGTACGGGATGCCGCCGCGCGACTGGCGGGCCGCGCGGCAGGGGAGCGACAGATCCGCGTTTCCTCCTGCAAGCGTTCCGGCATAGTCTTCCGGCGTTCGAGACATTCTCCTTGCCCCGGCGTCCACGTAGCGTTCTTCTCGACGATGCGACGGGCACCCGGATCCGCCGCCGAGAGAGGAATGGAGCGGATCATGAGCGACGAGACGAGCACGAAGACGGTGGTCCTCATTCATGGACTGTGGATGACCCCGCTGTCGTGGGAGCGCTGGGTGCCGCGCTACGAGGCTCGTGGCATGACCGTGGTCACCCCCGGATACCCGGGCATCCCGCAGGGTGAATCCGGAGTGGCGGCGCTGCGGGAGGATCCGTCGCCGCTCGCCGGCCTCGGGGTGCGCGAGGTGTTCGACCACCTCGCCCAGGAGATCGAGAAGCTCGACGAGAAGCCGATCATCATGGGTCACTCTTTCGGCGGGGCTTTCGTACAGCTGCTGCTCGACGCCGGGTACGGATCCGCGGGCGTCTCGATCGACGGCGCCGCAGTCAAGGGCGTCAAGGCGCTGCCCCTCAGTGAAATCAAGGCGACCCTGCCGGTGCTGGGGAACCCCGGCAACAAGAACCGCGCGGTACCCATCACCGAGAAGGAGTTCCACTACGCCTTCACGAACAACCTGACTGACGAGGAGTCGAAGGCGGTCTACGACCGCTACTCGGTTCCGGTATCAGGGCGGATGCTGTTCCAGGGAGGGCTCGCGAACTTCACGCCGAACGCCACGACGACGGTCGACTTCGCGAACGGCGACCGGGCGCCGCTGCTGTTCCTCTCCGGCGGAAACGATCACATCCTGCCCCCGGTCGTGCAGCGCGAGAACTACGAGCGCTGGGTCAAGCACTCAACGGCGGTCACCGCGTACAGGGAGTTCCCCGGCCGCAGCCACTACACGTGCGGCGAGCCCGGCTGGGAGGCCGTCGCGGATCTCGCCCTGGACTGGGCGCTTGCGCCGACGACGGGCATGCTCGCCTGATGCGAACCCGGGCCCCGGGTCCGGGTGAAATGCGGGGTGAGATGAGGCGGGATCCGGCCTCGGTGCTCCTCGGGTCTGCTTGACTGAGAATGAGGCGTGCCCGGACACGCTTCGTCGTGCCTCGCCCCCGGTACGCCGGGGATGGCGATCGCCGCGCTGAGTGCGTGCACCCCCCGGCGCGCTCGCGGTGCGGATGGAATCGTCCCTGAGGCCGTTCTGGGGTCCGGTACGGTGCTCCGCGCACGGGACAGCGCGGAGCACCGACCCCGGCACGGCGCCGAAGTGCCGCGCGGCCTCAGTCCAGGAGACCCTGCCGGGTCGCGATCGCGATCGCGGACGCACGGTCGGTGGCGCCGAGCTTCCGATAGGCGTTCCGCAGGTGAGTCTTGACCGTGTTGTGCGACAGGTACAGCCGCTCGGCGAGCGCGCGTGCGCCGGGCTCGTCGAGGAGGGCGCCGAGGACGCGGAGTTCAGCGGCGGTGAGCGCGATGGGCCTTCCGATGCCGGCGTCGTGATCCTCGGGCAGCGCCTGTACCAGCGTGATCATCTCCGAGTGCTCGGGCGGGATCAGCGGGAGCAGCTCGGATCGCGGTGCGTGCCGGAGGATCGAGATGTTGCCTCTGCGCTTCAGGGAGGAGGCGAGCCGGGACATCATCCGTCGCGCCTCATCGGCGAGCCCGAGACGATTCGCTGCGATCACCATCGTCAAGAGCGCCTCCGCGATCAGCCGCGGGCTCGTCTCGTGCTGGGCCAGCGTGACCGCGGCCCGGCGGCGGGCGGCCGGGACGTCGTGCCGCAGCAGGGCGCGTGAATCCGCGAGCGCGCTCGGCCCGGTCTCGGGGGCGTCCTGCAACAGCTTCCGGGCGCGCTCCGTCTGACCGGAGGCGACCAGCAGATCACCGGAGACGCTCCGGAGCAGGTCGAGGGCGTACTCGCTCGCACGGCGTCCTCGGTGCTCGGTCGTGAGTTCGCGGAGGATGTCGGCCGCCTCGTCCGCCGGGTGCGTCAACTGCAGCGCGCGACCGCGGGCGGCCAGGGCGTACGCCCAGTGGTCCACCGCCGACAGCCGCTCATCGATCTCGTCGAGCAGGGAGTGCGCTCGTGCGCCGTCGCCGTCCTCGACGGCGACCAGTGCCGCCGCGATGCTCCGGCCTGTCGCGCCGTATCGGGAGCGGACGTCGAGGCCCTCGAGCTCGTGCTCCATGCGGTCCAGCGTGCGGCGCGCCGAAGGGACGTCTCCGAAGAAGGCCTGCGACATCGCCACCATGCTCTGCACGTGCATCCGGCGCCAGACGCTGGTGTCGTCGTGCATGCGCACCGCAGCGCGGATCGCGTCGGGGAAGCGGCCCTCCTGGGCGTAGGCGGCGACGACCTGCGTGCCGAGGACGTGCACCGTCTCGGTGGAGGCGAGGAGCGCCTTCGCCGGCAGTTCGTCGACCAGGGCCTCCCACCGCTCCGCCGCGAGCGCGGCATCCGCCGAGCGGCTCAGAATCCGGTGCGCGCCGAGTTCCACCCCGGCCGAGCGGAGACGACGGCGCGGATCCGTCTCCTCTGCCGCGTGCGTGCGCATGACCTCGATCGCCTTCATGAGGTCGACCGCGTGCTCGACGCGTGCCCATCCGAGCGCCGTGTGCGGCTCGAACCAGGAGGAGGCGGCGGACGAGATGACCATGATCTCGGGGAAGCGCGCGAGGTCGTCGCGATCGATGGTCGCGACCAGGTCGGCATACTCGCGCCAGGGCCCGTTGTAGATTGCCGTGAACCGTTCGACCGAGAGGTCGACGAACTCGTCGAGTTGCTCCTGCGCGAGCAGCGCGCGCAGCGGATCCAACACGCCCACGCGGAATCCCTTCTTTGCGGCGCGCTTCGGGTGCGGCGCCGTGCCGTCACGTGATATCCCAGTCTGCCGGTTCCCAGGACCCCGACGCGTCACGTCGCGGGAGTCGGATCCCGCAGGTGTCCGATGTGCGTCGAGACGGGGCCGTTACATCGACGCCGTGGTGAGTGGTAGCCGCGGCGAGGAAGGGAGGGGCGTCGATGCCGACGGACGGGCGCATGCTGCCATCGGGGCCCGAATCACCCGCTGAACAGACATTCTGCGGGCAGCTCACCCTCACTCCTCACCCTCATTTCTCAGCCTCAGGATCACCCGCTTCGGCCCGGATCGGCGCCCATCGCGCCGGTAACGTCGAGCGCGTCAGGCCCGTGCAACGGATGCGACGGACTACCGCCTGGACATCTTCCGCGGCGCCCTCCGGTCGTTCGCGAACACACCGATGCCGCGGGGCCGTTGCCGGACTCGTGGGGGGAGAGCGAGTATGAGCGAGCACAAGAACGTCACGCGCCGGACGCTGGTGAAAGGTGCGGCGTGGTCGTTGCCGGTGGTCGCGGCGGCGGTCGCCGTGCCCGCGTCATCGGCGTCGGTGGCGGGTCCCAAGGTCGTGGTCACGCGCATCGCGCCCAGTGCGGCGACGGTGAACCGCGACTCCTGGTTCACCACCCAGGTCTGCATCAAGAACCAGGGCACTGCCACGGCCCCCGCCGCGGACAACGTCGTGTGGGTCGACTATGCGGATGGCCTCATCAACACGTCGACGACGGTCCTGCAGAACGGCGCGGGCTGGGTGATGGGGTCGTACCAGTCGACCCCCGGCGGGCGCATGCAGATTCCGCTCACGTATGCCGCAGACCTCGCCCCTGGCCAGGAGGTCTGCGTCACGCTCGGGCAGTACACGGCGTACTGCGCCGTACCCGCGCCCTCCGGTTACGCGAATGCGACGCTGTACGGATACGGCTCCAGCAGTGCGGCGGCGGCGCTGACGTTGGCGACGAGCCCCAACGCCCCGACGATCTGGCCAGTGGGCGTGACCAACTACCCCAACGAGCACGTGATGGACTACGACCAGATCTCGGGGAGCACCCTGCTGGCCGACGCGTTCCAGATGTACTACCAGGTGATCAACCCCGGGAACACGCCCTTCAACGGACCTCAGACCGTCTACGTCGACCTCCCGAACGGGTGGACCCCGTCGCTGGCCTCCGGAAGCGATGGCCGCTTCGCATTCGCATGGTGGGGCGCCAGCCCGGACCACGCGGGCTACACGCGCTGGACCCTCACCTGGAACGGGATCCTGCGGCCGAATTGCAGCAGCGGCGACGTCGGGGTCGCATACCTGCAGGTCGGCGTAGCGGCCGGCACCGCGGTCAACACGGGGTACAACCTCTACTCGACGGTCTACGGACCCAATGGCGTCGTCCAGACCAGCGCCATGTACGTCTTCCCCTGAGGTGAACGAGCGCTGAGCGGTGGAGGGAGCGGTGAGCATCCGATGATGCTCGTCGCTCCTTCCGCCGCGGTCGCGGAGGATCAGCGGCCCACCGCAACCGATATTCTGGTGCGATCGACGCCATCGGATCGCTGCTTCCGCTGGGAGTGGCAGTGGCGCTCGGCCTCACGCCGCTCCTCGCGCTGATCATCGTGCTCCTCTCCCGCCGCCGCACGGTGAACGGCATCGGCTTCGTCGCGGGATCCGCCTTTGCGATCGCAGGGCTCGCCGCCGCGGCGACCGGATTCGCCCTCTCGATCCCGCAGGGACCGGACGCGGGGGAGAACCCGGCCCTCGGGGTGATGCGCGTCCTGCTCGGCCTGACGCTGATCGTGCTCGGCGGCGTGACGTGGATGCAGCGCTCCCGATCGACGTCGGGGCGCCTCGAACGGATGATGGGCCGGATCGAACAGCTGCGCCCCGGTCATGCGGTCCTCGTCGGTGCCGCGTTCTCGATCGTCAATGTCAAGAACCTCGCCATCGTGGTCGTGGCGGGCACTCTGCTCGCCGGCGCCGAATCGCCGACCGCCATGCTCGCGGAGGGTTCGCTCTTCGTCGCGGTGTCGTGCAGCGTGATGGCGGTGATCGTCGTCGCGGCCTGCTTCTTCCCCCGCGGAGCCGCCCGTGCGCTCGACCGCCTGCGGCGCGTGCTGCTGGCGCACGGCGCCGGGATCATGACGGTCGTGTTCCTCCTCGCGGGCGTCGCGATGATCGGATCCGGCATCGACGGGCACTGAGCCGGCCGCTTGCGGTACGCGGGCGGCTCCTGGGCATCGCGGTCAGGCCGCTTCGGCCCTTCCTCGGCGCCAGTACCCCATGAACGCCACGGAGCGGCGGTCGATGCCGAGGCCGCGCACCAGGTGGCGGCGCAGCGCGGTGATCGTGCTCGCCTCGCCGGCCAGCCACGCGTAGCAGGATCCGACCGACGACTCCGGCACCTCCCAGAGCACCTCGTCCTCGTGCGGGTCCGCGAGCTCGGCGGAGCCCGGCGCGGCATCGGTCGTGGTGGCAGGCTCCTCGTCGGCGATCCGCGTCTCGCCCCAGGCGTGCACAGCGGCGCTCAACCGCAGCCCGTGCGCGGCGCTTCCGCGCGCCAGCCACCGGACCGACACGCCCTCGGGTGCAGTGAGCGGCAGCGCATCGGCCTCGGTGGGGACCTCGATGTAGACGGATCCGGTCACGTGCGCGGGCAGCGACTCGACGATGGCGCAGATCGCCGGCACCGCGGTCTCGTCTCCGGCGATGAGGACCGAGCCGGCATCGCCCGGGTTCCACTCCAGCCCGCCGGTCTCGTCGGCGCGCGCATCGGGGCCGATCACGACCAGCGGCGCCCCGGGGGCGGCGGCGGAGGCCCAGGCCGACGCGGGGCCCTCGGTGCCGTGGAGCACGAAGTCGACGTCGATCTCGCGAGACTCCGGACGGACGGCGCGGATCGTGTACGTGCGGATCGGATTGCGCGTCTCATCGGGCAGTTCCCGCCACCGGCGATACCACTCCATCATGCCGACCGATTCATCGAACTGGCCGACGTCGGTGAAGGATCCGTCGGGCAGCGGCAGCACGAGTTTGATC
Source organism: Microbacterium sp. NPDC089698 (assembly GCF_044749045.1). Lineage (NCBI taxonomy): Bacteria > Bacillati > Actinomycetota > Actinomycetes > Micrococcales > Microbacteriaceae > Microbacterium > Microbacterium sp. NPDC089698. The sequence goes on along the minus strand of NZ_JBIVHE010000002.1, from coordinate 137,722 downwards.
CGCTGATCCAGGCCCGCGGTGCCGAAATGCACCAGATCGGGACCGGTCAGCGTCATGCGCAGGAAGTTCGGAGACAGCTGCTCGCGACGCGCGACGGTGGTGCGGTAGGTCCGGTAGGGATGATGTGACACGTTCACAAGGATAGGTTAGGCTCCCCTAACATGACGAATCGGGATTCCTCCGGCTCCCTCCCGCAGGCCGGGCTCGCGGCCGAAGGCTTGGCGCTGCACTACGGCCGTACACCGGTGGTGCACGACGTCGCGCTGACGCTGCGGCCCGGGTCCGTCACGGCGCTGATCGGCCCGAACGGCAGCGGCAAATCCACCGCGCTGCGGGCCATCGCCCGGCTGCACCGCATCCACGCCGGATCCGTGCGCATCGACGCCGACGGCGCCGATCGCGACGCCGCGGCGCTGGACGCGAAGGAGTTCGCGCGCACCGTGGCGATGCTGTCGCAGTCGCGGCCGCATCCCTCCGGCCTGGAGGTGCGCGACGTCGTCGGATTCGGCCGGCACCCGCATCGCGGCCGCTTCTCGGGCCTCCGCGACGAGGACCGCGCCGCGATCGACCGGGCGCTCGCCCTCACCGGCCTCGGGGCGATGGCCGCGCGTCCGGTGGATGAACTCTCCGGAGGGGAGCTGCAGCGGGTCTGGCTCGCGACCGCACTCGCGCAGACCACGCCGATCCTGCTGCTCGACGAGCCGACCAACCACCTCGATCTGCGCTATCAGATCGAGACGCTCGACCTCATCCGCGACCTCGCCGACGCCGGCACCGCCCTGGGCGTCGTGCTGCACGACCTCGACCACGCCGCCGCGGTCGCCGACCGCATCGTGCTCCTCCACGACGGTCGCGTACGGGCCGACGGCACTCCGGCCGAGGTGCTCACCGGCGAGAACCTGTCCGCGGCCTACGGGCTGCACATCGACACCACGCTCGACGACGACGGGCGGGTACGGGTGATCCCGCGCGGCCGCCACACCGCCCGCCGTCCCGCCCGAGAACCGCAGCTCGCCTGACCGCCGAACGGCACCGTCCGCACCGCGCTGCCGCGGACTCACCGCACCACGGCGTCCCGCGAGGCCGGCTCGGCCGGATCCGCGATCCCCGATGCAGACCTCATACTCCCCGACCCACCCACCCTGGAGAACCATGCGCAAGCCCCTCGTCGTCCTCTCGCTGCTCGCGGCGACCACCCTCGCCCTCGCCGGCTGCGGAACGACCTCCGTCGCGACGCCCACCGACAGCGCCGCGCCGGCGGCCAGCGCGGAGTGCGCCAAGGACGCCACGGCCACGGCCACCGGGCCGGTCAGCGTGACCGACGCCCTCGGGCGCACCGTGAAGCTCGACAAGCCCGCGGAGCGCGTCGCCGTGCTGGAGTGGCAGCAGGTCGAGGATGCGCTCTCCCTGTGCGTGACGCCCGTCGCCGTCGCGGACGCCGCCGGCTATCGCCAGTGGGACAAGGCGGAGGCGCTGCCCGAGGGTGTCAAGGACCTCGGCACCCGACAGGAGCCGAACCTCGACGCGCTGTTCCAGACCAAGCCCGACCTCGTGGTCGTCGAGGCGAAGACCCGCGATGATGCGATCATCGGCCAGCTCGAGAAGTACGGGGTGCCCGTGCTCGTGACGGTCGGCGCCGATGCCAAGGATCCGGTGAAGCAGCTGCTCGCGACCTTCGACCTCATCGCGCAGGCCACGGGCCGCACCGAGCGCGCCGAGGTCGTCACGACCGAGATGAGGAACCACCTCGTGGAGGCGAAGAAGACCCTCGCCGCAGCGAAGCCGGAGAGCACCGACTTCGTCTACTTCGACGGCTGGGTCGACGGAGGCACCGTCTCGCTGCGTCCGTTCGGCACCGGCTCGCTCATCGGCGCGATCGGCGGCGAGCTGGGCCTCACGAACGTGTGGAAGGGCGAGACCGATCCCGCGTACGGGCTCGGCAGCACCGACATCGAGGGCATGACGACCGTCGGCTCCGCGACGCTGCTCTACACCGGCACCGACGACCCCCAGAGCGACAGCTTCATCACGGCGGCGGAGAAGAACCCGGCCTGGGCCTCGATCCCGGCGGTCGCCGAGAAGCGGATCCACGCGTTCCCGGCCGGCATCTGGACCTTCGGCGGACCCCGTTCGGCCGAGAAGATCGCGGACGCGTACGTCGCCGCGTTCCGCAAGTGAGCCGCAGCCGGATCGAGAGCTCTCCCATGGGGTCGTCGAGCGAGACGTCGGCGCGCTCGACGACCCCGCCGACCGGGGTCCGCGCCCGCCTCGGCGCCGTCGGGGTGCTGGTCCTCCTCCTGCTCGTGCTCGTCGCCGCCGCGGGCTGGCACCTCACGCAGGGGACGAGCGGTGCGGGCTGGGCCGATCCGGACATCCTGCTCGGGGCGCGGCTGCCCCGGCTCGCGGCGGGTGTCGCGGTCGGCGTCGCGCTCGGCGTGGCCGGTCTGCTCATGCAGTCCCTCGCGCGCAACGCGCTCGCCTCGCCCGACACCCTCGGCGTCACGGCCGGTGCGTATCTCGCGATCACCGCGGTCGCCGCCTTCGGGATCTCGATCCCGTTCTGGGCGTCGGGGATCGTCGCCTTCGCGGGCGGACTCGTGGCCGCGGTGATCGTGCTGGGACTCGCGGGAGGGGCCGGGTCCTCGACGACCCGGCTCGTGCTGGCCGGGTCCGCCCTCGCCCTGGCGTTCCAGGCGGCGACCTCCGCCCTGCTGATCCTGTTCAGCGAGCAGACCAAGGGTCTGCTCGCGTGGGGGAGCGGCAGCCTGTCGCAGCTCGGCCTCGAGGCGTTCCTGCGCGCGGCTCCGGTCGTCGTGGTCGCCGGACTGCTGGCGCTGCTCCTCGCCCGCCGCCTGGACGTGCTCGCGCTCGGCGACGACCTGGCCGCCTCCCTCGGCGTGCGGATCCGCTCGACGCGCGTCCTCGGGATCCTGCTGGCGGTGGTGCTGACCGCGACCGCCGTCACGCTCGCCGGGCCGCTCGGCTTCGTCGGGCTCTGTGCACCGGTGCTCGCGCGGCTGCTCGTGCGGATCGTGCCTGGTCTCGGCCGGCACGCGCTGCTGCTTCCCGCGTCCGGGCTCATCGGCGCGCTCGTGGTGATCCTCGCCGACGCCCTGCTGCGGTTCGCCATCGGGGCCGCGGGGGCGATCACCGTGCCCACCGGGGTGGCGACGACCGTGCTCGGATCCGTCGTGCTCGTGGTGATGGCGCGGAGGCTCCGCGATTCCGGACCCACGCGACGCCCGCCGTCGATCCGGTTCGGGGCGCGAGGGCCGGTGCGCTTCCGGCTCGTGCTCACGATCTCGGCCCTGCTGGTGGTCGCCGTCGTCGTCGGCGGCCTGCTGCTCGGCGCGACGCCGCTGCTCACCGGGGACGTGCTGCTCTGGCTGCAGGGGCAGGCGCCACCGCAGATCGCGTTCGCGCTGGACGAGCGGGCGCCGCGGGTGATCGCCGCCGTCACCGCGGGGGCCGCGCTCGCGCTCGCCGGATGCCTCACGCAGGCCGTCAGCCGCAATCCGCTCGCGGATCCGGGCCTCCTCGGGATCACCGGCGGGGCGGGGCTCGGCGCCGTGCTCGTCGTCACGAGCGCCGCGGCCTCGACGTTCGGCATGCTCGTGGCGGCGGTGGTCGGCGCGATCGCGGCGTTCGCGCTCGTCTACCTGCTGGCCTGGCGCGGCGGGCTCAGCGCGGACCGGTTCATCCTCATCGGGATCGGCGTCTCCTCGGCCGCGGTCGCGCTGACGTCGTTCGTGCTGCTGCGGTCGAGCCCGTTCGACACCCCGAGGATCTACACCTGGCTGAGCGGCACGACCTACGGCCGGATCTGGGACCAGGTCGTGCCGCTGGCCGTGGTGCTGCTGATCGCGCTGCCGGTGGTGCTGCTGCGCCGCCGCGAGCTCGACCTGCTCGCGCTCGACGAGGACACCCCGCGCGTGCTCGGCGTGAAGCTCGAGCGCTCGCGCCTGCTGATCCTCGCGGTCGCGGCGCTGCTCGCGGCGTTCAGTGTGGTGGCGGTCGGGGTGATCGGCTTCGTCGGTCTGGTCGCGCCGCACGCGGCGCGCGCCCTGGTCGGCGGCCGCCACGCCCGCGTGGTCCCGGTCGCCGTGCTCCTGGGGGCGGTGCTGGTCGGCCTCGCGGATGCCGTGGGCCGCACGGTCATCGCACCGGCGCAGCTGCCCGCGGGACTCGTGGTCGCGGTGCTCGGCGCCCCGTACTTCGTCTGGCTCCTCTGGCGCTCCCGCGACGTGTGAGGACCACTGCCTCCGGCCAAACCCCGGGGTCGTTGAGCGACACTTCGACTCGCTGCGCTCGCTCAGTGCGGGTCTCCGCGAGACGAAACGCGGCGCGCTCGGGAGAGCACCGCGTTTCGTCTCGGTCGGCTCCGCCGTCCTCGCTCAACGATCCCGGGGAAGAGCCCGGCTCCGCCGTCCTCGCGCAACGACCCGGGGGTCAGGCCGGATCCAGGACCAGGCGGTAGCCCATGCCCTGCTCGGTGAGCAGGTGCTCGGGAGCGCTGGGGGTGCGCTCGAGCTTCTTGCGCAGCTGCGACAGGTACAGCCGCAGGTAACCGGTGTCGGTGATCTGCTCGGTGCCCCAGATCTCGCGCAGCAGCTCCTGCCGCGTCACGAGAGCGCCGGGATGCCGGGCCAGGTGCTCCAGGATCTGCCACTCCGTCGGCGTGAGGTGCACGCGGGATCCGCCGCGCGTCACGGCCTTGGCGGCCAGATCCACCTCCACCTCGCCGAAGGAGACCGACGACTCCGCGGGAGCCCCGCCGCGACGGCGGGCGAGGGCGCGCAGCCGCGCGAGCAGCTCGTCGACCTGGAACGGCTTCGTGACGTAGTCGTCGGCGCCCGCATCGAGCGCCTCGACCTTGTCCGCGGATCCGGTCCGTCCCGACACGACCAGGATCGGCACGTCGCTCCAGCCGCGCAGCGCCTCGATCACGGCGATCCCGTCGAGCTTCGGCATGCCGAGGTCGAGCAGCACGATGTCGGGGTGCGCCTGCGCGGCCATCGCGATGGCCGCCGCGCCGTCGGGGGCGGCGATCACGTCGTAGCCGTGTGCGGCGAGCGTGATCCGCAGGGCGCGCACGAGCTGCGGATCGTCGTCGGCGACGAGCAGTTTCATCGCGGGTCCTCCTCGGCCGGGGTCGTCTCGAGCGGCAGCGACACCACCATGGTGAGGCCGCCGCCGGGGGTGTCCTCGGCCGTCAGCGTACCGCCCATGCCCTCGGCGAAACCCCGGGACAGGGCGAGGCCGAGACCCAGGCCCGTCGTGTTGTCGGTGTCGCCGTGCCGCTGGAACGGCAGGAACGCGCTCTCGCGCTGATCCTCGGGGATGCCCTCTCCGCGGTCGGCCACGCGGATCTCCGCGCGCTCGCCGAGGCGGCTCGTCGACACGATCACCCGCTCGCCTGCGGGCGAGTGCCGCACGGCGTTGGTGAGCAGGTTCACGAGCACGCGCTGCAGGAGCACCGGATCCGCGCGGAGGCCGGGCAGTGCGGGATCCAGAGCGAGCTCGACGTCGGCGGGACCGAGCGACAGTTCGTCGAGCGCCGAGACCACGCCTCCGGCCGCGTCCACCCTGCCCAGCGACACGGCGAGCACGCCCGCCTGCACGCGGCTCACGTCGAGCAGATCCGTCACCAGTCGCGACAGTGTGGCGAGGCTCTCGTCCGCGGTCTCCACGAGCTCGGCGCGGTCCTCGGCGGACAGCCGGTGCGCGCTGCGGAGCCCGCCGACCGCAGCGACCGCGGCGGCGAGCGGCCGGCGCAGATCGTGGCTGAGCGCGGAGAGCAGGGCGCTGCGCACCTGATCCGTTTCGGCGAGGACCGCGGCCTGGCTCGCGGTCTCGCGCAGGTCGGTATGCTCGATCGCCGCGGCGAGCTGCGCGACGATCGCGTCGAGCAGGCGACGACCGGCGGCGTCGAGATCGGCGCCGTGCAGCTCCAGGACCGCGCGAGGGCGGCCGTCCGCGCCCACGCCGACCGGCACGGTCTCCACCTCGGGGCCTGTCATCGCGGCAGACCCCGCTCGTGTCGACGCGGATCCGCCGGGGGCGGAGTCGGCCGGATCCCTCCCGTCGACGTGCCCGGCGAGCGGCTCGCCGTCCGCGGCGATGACCGTGCCGTCGGGGGAGAGCAGCCGGATGCCGCTCAGCCCGAACGCCTCGCGCGCTCGGGCGACGAGAGCCGTGGGGGCGCTGTCCCCGCGCAGCACGTTGCCGGCCACCGCGGCGAGCAGCTCGGCCTCGCCGGCCGCGCGCTGGGCGGCGCGGGCGCGCCGGGCGGCCTGGTCCACCACGATGCTCACGAGCACCGCGATCACGACGTACAGCACGAGCGCGAGGGCGTGCAGCGGATCCGCGATCGTCACCGTGAACAGCGGTTCGACGAAGAGGAAGTCGAGCGTGATCCCGCTCAGCACGGCGGCGAACAGGGCGGGCCTGAGCCCGCCGATGAGCGCGACCACGACGACCAGCAACTGGTAGCTCAGCACGTCGCTCGTGATGGATCCCGGCGCCTTGAGCGTGAACAGCAGCCACGACAGGAGAGGCCCGCCGACCAGGGCCACGGCGAAGCCGATGAGCTGGCGCCGCCACCCGAGGGCTCCGCCGCTGATCGACGGGAGCGGTCCCCGCCGCCCGGCCGCGGCATGCGTGACGATGTGCACGTCGATGTCGCCCGAGCGGCGGATGATCTCCGCGCCGATGCCCGGTCCGGTGAGCGCCGCGGAGAGGCGGGAGCGCCGGCTCACGCCGATCACGAGCTGGCTCGCATCGACCGACTGCGCGAACTCTACGAGCGTGCCCGGCACGTCGTCGCCGACGAGCTGGTGGTAGCTGCCGCCGAGCGATTCGACGAGGCCGCGCTGCGCGCTGAGCGCGCCGGGGCGGTCTCCACGCAGGCCGTCCTGCGTCGTGACGTGCACGGCCAGCAGCTCGCCGCCGGCCGATCGTGCGGCGATCCGCGCGCCGCGGCGCAGCAGCGTCTCGCCCTCCGGCCCGCCGGTGAGGGCGACGACCACGCGCTCGCGGGCCTGCCAGGCGCTGTCGATGCCGTGCTGGGTGCGGTAGCTGCGCAGGGCGCTGTCCACCTCGTCGGCCAGCCACAGCAGCGCCAGCTCGCGGAGGGCCGTGAGGTTGCCGAGGCGGAAGTAGTTCGACAGGGCGGCGTCGATCCGCTCGGCCGGATACACCTGACCGGCCGAGAGGCGGTCGCGCAGGGTCTGCGGGGCGAGATCCACGACCTCCACCTCGTCGGCGCCGCGGATCACCGCATCCGGCACGGTCTCCTGCTGCACGACCCCGGTGATCTTCTCGACCACCGCGTTGAGCGATTCGATGTGCTGCACGTTCACGGTCGTGATGACGTCGATGCCGGCGTCCAGCAGTTCCTGCACGTCCTGCCAGCGCTTCGCGTTGCGGGATCCTGGCGCGTTGGTGTGCGCCATCTCGTCGATGAGCGCGAGGGCGGGCCGGCGGGCGAGTACCGCGTCGAGGTCGAGCTCGTCGAGCTGCACCCCGCGGTGCGCCACCGTCCGGCGTGCCACCTGCTCGATGCCCCTGGTCTGCGCGAGCGTCGCCTCGCGGCCGTGCGTCTCCACGATCCCGATGACCACGTCGCGCCCGGCCTCGGCGAGCCGGCGCCCTTCGCCGAGCATCTCGTAGGTCTTGCCCACGCCCGGCGCGGCGCCGAGCAGCACGCGCAGCCGGCCGCGGGCTCCGGATCCGCCCTCGCGCCTCGCGCCCATCATCGCCTCGCTCACTGCAGGTGCCCTCTCGTCGTCGCGTCTCACCGCGGCAGGGCGTCGAGGGCCTGGTTCAGCGCGAGCACGTTCACCCGTTCCTCGCCGAGGAAGCCTGCATCGCGCGTTTGAATCCTAGACTCCACGAGCGCCCGCACGGCGGACGCCTCCAGGCCGCGCGCCTCGGCGACGCGGTTCACCTGGAGCAGCGCATACTCCGGGCTGATGTGCGGATCCAGGCCCGATGCCGAGGCGGTGACGGCGTCGGCGGGCACGGCGGACTCGGCGACGTGCTCGCGGGCGGCGATCGTGGCACGGCGTTCGGCGATCGCCTTCACGAGGTCGGGGTTGTTCGGGCCGAGGTTGCTGCCGCCGGATGCGGTGGGGTCGTAGCCCTTCTCGCCCGCGGCGGACGGACGGAGCTGGAAGTACTGCGGCAGGGCGTCGCCCTTCGCGTCGGTGAAGGACTGGCCGATGAGGGCGCTGCCGACCGGGGCGTCGCCGCCGGTCCAGCCGCCCGTGGCGTTCCCCTTCGCGTCGACGAGGGATCCGTTGGACTGCCACGGCAGCACGAGCTGGCCGACGCCGGTGAGGGCGAGCGTGTAGCCGACGCCGAGGAGGAGGGTCAGCACGAGCATCGCGCGGACGGCGACGCCGGTGATGCGGACGGTGCCGCGGAGGTTCGACATGGTGTGCCTTTCGGGATGAGCGGGGTCGTTGAGCGAGGACGCGCAGCGACCGAGACGAAACGCCGTGCGCGCGTCAGAAGCCGGGGATCAGGGCGACCACGAGGTCGATGAGCTTGATGCCGAGGAACGGGGCGATGACGCCGCCGACGCCATAGATCAGGAGGTTCCGCTGCAGGATCTGCGAGGCGCTCGCCGGCTTGTAGGTCACGCCGCGCAGGGCGAGCGGGATGAGGAACACGATCACGATCGCGTTGAAGATGATCGCGCTCGTGACCGCGGACGCGGGCGAGTGCAGCTGCATGATGTTGAGCGCTGCGAGCCCGGGGAACGCGCCCATGAACATCGCCGGGATGATCGCGAAGTACTTCGCGATGTCGTTCGCGAGCGAGAACGTGGTGAGCGCGCCGCGGGTGATGAGCAGCTGCTTGCCGATGCGGACGATGTCGATGAGCTTGGTCGGATCCGAATCGAGATCGACCATGTTCCCGGCCTCCTTGGCGGCCGAGGTGCCCGTGTTCATCGCGACGCCGACGTCGGCCTGCGCGAGCGCGGGCGCGTCGTTGGTGCCGTCCCCGGTCATCGCGACGAGGCGGCCGCCCTCCTGCTCGCGGCGGATGAGGGCGAGCTTGTCCTCCGGGGTGGCCTCGGCGAGGTAGTCGTCGACCCCGGCCTCGGCCGCGATCGCCTTCGCGGTGAGCGGGTTGTCCCCCGTGATCATCACGGTGCGGATGCCCATGCTGCGCAGCTCCTGGAACCGCTCGGACAGGCCCTCCTTGACGACGTCCTTGAGATGCACGACGCCGAGGATCCGGGCTTCTCCCCCCGAAGGGACCACGGCCACGACGAGCGGGGTGCCGCCCGAGGCGGCGATCTCGTCGGCGAAGCGGGCCGCCTCGTCGGCGCCGGCGCCGGATCCGGACGTCTCGATCCAGGTGCGGATCGCGGATCCTGCTCCCTTGCGGATCTGCGATCCGTCGGCGAGGTCCACGCCGCTCATGCGCGTCTGCGCCGTGAAGGGCACGGTCTCCGCGCCCGCAGGGGCGGCGGCCGTGATGCCGCGCGCGGCGGCGAGCTCGACGATCGAGGCGCCCTCGGGCGTGGGGTCGGCGAGCGAGGACAGTGCCGCGGCGTGCAGCAGCTCCTCCGCGGAGACCCCGTCGACCGGCAGCACGTCGGTGGCGCGGCGGTTGCCGTAGGTGATCGTTCCGGTCTTGTCGAGCAGCAGGGTGGTGACGTCGCCCGCGGCCTCGACAGCGCGGCCCGACATCGCGAGCACGTTGCGCTGCACGAGGCGGTCCATTCCGGCGATGCCGATCGCGCTGAGCAGCGCACCGATCGTGGTCGGGATGAGGCACACGAGCAGGGCGATCAGCACCGGGATGCTCACCGGCGACGCCGAGTAGGACGCGATCGGGTTGAGCGCGAGCACCACCACGAGGAACACGATCGACAGGCTCGCGAGCAGGATGTTGAGCGCGATCTCGTTGGGCGTGCGCTGCCGGTCTGCGCCCTCGACGAGCGCGATCATGCGGTCGACGAAGGTCTCGCCGGGCTTCGACGTGATCCGCACCACGATCCGGTCCGACAGCACGCGGGTGCCGCCGGTGACGGCGCTGCGGTCGCCGCCCGATTCGCGCACCACGGGTGCGCTCTCGCCGGTGATCGCCGACTCGTCGACGGTCGCGATGCCCGCGATGATGTCGCCGTCGCCGGGGATCGGCTCCCCCGCGACCACGATCACCACGTCGTCGCGGCGCAGGTCGGAGGAGGAGACCTCCTCGGTCGCCGCGCGCTCGGCGGCGGAGTCCGTCGCGTCGTCGTAGCGGAGCACGCGGCGGGCCATCGTGCTCGTGCGGGTCTTGCGGAGCGTGGCGGCCTGCGCCTTGCCGCGACCCTCGGCGACCGACTCCGCGACGTTCGCGAACAGGACGGTGAGCCACAGCCAGACCGCGATCGACCAGGTGAAGCCGTTCGGCACGCGCGTGCCGCCGGATTCGGCGGCACCGGATCCGAGGAACGGCTCGACGATCGCCAGGACGGTGGTGAGCGCGGCTCCCGCCCAGACCAGCAGGATCACGGGGTTGCGCAGCAGTGTCGCGGGGTTGAGCCGGCGCAGCGCGCCGGGGAGCGCCCGCACGAGCTGGGACCAGCCGAACGCGCGCTGCGCGCGCTTCGGGGATCCGGACCCGGGGAGCGGCTCCGGAGCCGGGTGGGTGAGCGGGGTGTCGACGATGGTCATCGGACGAGTCCTTCTGCGAGCGGCCCGAGCGTGAGCACGGGGAAGTAGGTGAGGGCGGTGACCACGACGGAGACCGCGATGAGGAGCCCGACGAACTGCGGGCGGTGCGTGGGCAGCGTTCCCGCCGTCTCCGGCACGTGCTGCTGCTGGGCGAGGGATCCGGCGAGGGCCAGCACGAACACGATCGGGACGAACCTGCCGAGCAGCATCGCGACGCCCAGTGCGGTGTTCAGCCAGGGGGTGTTCGCGGTGAGGCCGGCGAAGGCGGATCCGTTGTTGTTCGCCGCCGACGTGAAGGCGTACAGCACCTCGCTGAGTCCGTGCGGACCGGGGTTGAGGATCGAGGTCTTCTCGACGTCGGCGCGGATCGGCGGGATCGCGAAGCTCAGCGCGGTGCCGGCGAGCACGAGGGTCGGCGTCACCAGGATGTAGAGGCTCGCGAGCTTGATCTCGCGCGGGCCGAGGCGCTTGCCGAGGTACTCGGGGGTGCGGCCGACGAGCAGGCCGCCCACGAACACCGCGATCACGGCGAGGATGAGCATGCCGTAGAGGCCCGATCCGACGCCACCGGGGGCGACCTCTCCGAGCATCATGTTGATCATCGGCATCATGCCGCCGAGAGCGGTGTAGGAGTCGTGCATCGAGTTCACGGCGCCGGTGGAGGTGAGCGTGGATGCGGTGCCGAAGAGCGTGGAGCCGAGGATCCCGAACCGCTGCTCCTTGCCCTCCATCGCGGCTCCGGCCAGCTGCGGCGCCGCGCCCTGGCCGTTCACCTCGAAGGCGCTCAGCGCGACCAGGGAGGCGAGGAAGATCGTGCCCATCACGGCGGCGATCGCGTAGCCCTGACGGTGGTCGCCGACGATCCGCCCGAACGTGCGGGGCAGCGCGAACGGGATCGCCAGGATCAGCAGGATCTCGAGGAGGTTGGTCCACGCGGTCGGGTTCTCGAAGGGGTGCGCGGAGTTGGCGTTGTAGAAGCCGCCGCCGTTCGTGCCGAGGAGCTTGATGGCCTCCTGCGAGGCGACGGGTCCGCCGGGGAGCGACTGCGCGGCACCCGCGACCGTGTGCAGGTCGGTGAAGCCGGAGAGGTTCTGCGCCACGCCCCCCGCGATGAGGGCGAGCGCCGAGAGCACGGCGAGGGGCAGCAGCAGCCGGATGAGGCCGCGGATGAGGTCGACCCAGAAGTTGCCGATCGTGGCGCTGCCGCGACGGGCGAAGCCGCGCACGAGGGCGATCGCGATCGCGATCCCGACCGCGGCCGAGGTGAAGTTCTGCACGGCGAGACCGGCGAGCTGCACCAGGTGGCCCATGGTCTGCTCGGGCGAGTAGGACTGCCAGTTGGTGTTGGCGACGAACGAGGCGGCCGTGTTGAACGCCAGCCCCTCCGGCACCGCGGGCAGCCCCAGCGAGAGCGGCAGGATCTGCTGCACGCGCTGCAGCAGATAGAGCAGCAGCAGGCCGACCACGGAGAACGCGAGCACGCTGCGGGCGTACGCGCGCCAGGTCTGCTCGGAGGAGGCGTCCACGCCGATCAGGCGGTAGATCCCGCGCTCCACGCGCAGGTCCTTCGCACCGGTGTAGACGCGGGCCATGTAGTCGCCGAGCGGGCGGTACAGCAGCACGAGGACGGCGATGAGGGTGGCGGCCTGCAGCACGCCGAGCCAGATGTCCGCGGCGCCCATCAGAACTTCTCCGGGGCGACGAGGGCCACCACGAGGTAGCCGATCGCGGCGACGGCGAGGACGGCGGCCACGATCTCCACGACGATCACAGCTTCTCCACCCCCTTCGCGATCAGCGCGACGAGGGCGAACACGGCGAGCATGAGGGCTGCGTAGATGATGTCGAGCACGGATCCGATCGAACCGGCTCCGTCACCGCCGGCGGGGGTTCCTCACGCTTTGCTCACGCCCCGCACCGGGAACCCATGCGGGTCCCACACACGGCGGGCAGGATCCGCGTCGGGCGCGTCAGAAGTGCATCTGCTTCATCGTGCCGTACTTGATGAGGATCTCCTCCAGCTCGGGTTCGTCCTCCACGAGCTCGAATCGGATCGTCTTCGACGCACCGTCCGCGAGCACGATGTCGGTTCCGTTCGAGACGAGCAGCCTCTCCCACGGGGCCGACCACACGAGATTCCCGGCGGCGTCGACGGCACGCACGCCGGTCGCGTCGAGCTCGACGCTCGTTACCGTGCCGCGCCCCTTCACCGTGAAGCGAGCGGGGAACTCGCTGCCCTCCCATTCCCGGAAGTAGACCGAGAGACCGAGCTTCGCCTGCGGCCACCCCGCGCGGAGGCTCCGCGAGATCCGCGAGACGTGGACCTCCTGCTCGATCCGGTCGCCGCCGACCCCGGCCCACGCCAGCACGAGACTTCCGCCGACGGGATAGGCGGCCCGGAACAGCTCCTCCTGGCGCTTGTCCGAGGCCTCGAGGTCGGAGCTCTCGAGGAACGGCTGGCCGCCGATCGACGCCTGGCGCACGGTGAAGGTGCGCCGTGTGGCGACGCGCTTCCGCCGTGTGCTCAGCACACCGAACACGATGATGCCGATGAGCACCAGCACGCCTGCGCCGAGGAAGATCAGGATCCCGGTCTCATCGTCCACGAACGCAGGATACCGTGAACTGAATGCTCATTCAGCCATGTCGTCGGCCCGGCTGGGGAACGGCCTGGCCGACCGGTCGGGGCCGGATGTGAAGGGGCTTCGGAGGGCGCCGGGCCGTGCGCGGGGCCTGTGTGAGGGGGTGCCGAGGTGGTTGTTTCGTCCTCCACAGGCCGCGTTTCTGGGGAGTTCTGCACAGTTCGGAATCGGGGGCTGATCTGGGGGTTCGGATGTCGGTGGTGCCGGGTTGGATGGGGGTGTGCGATCGAGTCCGGCGGAGGTTCTGCGGCAGGTGGATGACCTGCTGGCGGGGTTGTGCGCGTCGGCGGAGGCGGGTGCGGGGTTCGACGGGGTGGACGCGACGGGGCTGGTGTCGGCGGTGATCACGGCGGGGTCGGTGCGGCGGCGGGTGGATGCGGTGCTGACGGGGCTGGTCGGGCAGGTCGCGGATCGGGATCGGCGGCTGGCGGTGGAGCGGGTGTCGCCGGCGGCGGGGTGTCGGGATGTGACGGAGTTGTTGCGGCGGGCGTTGCGGACGGATGTGGGCACGGCGCGGGGGTTTGTGCGTGCGGCTAGGGTCACGCACCGGGAGGTGATGTTGTCCAGTGGTGTGCTGGGTCCGGCGGCGTTCCCGGCGATGGCGGAGGTGTTGCGGGACGGGGTGGTCTCGGTGGCGGGGTTGCTGGCCGCGGTCGGGCCGGTGCAGCGGGCGGGGAACCGGATCACCGCGGAGGAGCGGGAGGTGGTGGACGGGTTGCTCGCGCGCACGGCGCGGGGGGAGGATCTGCCGGATGAGCAGGGCCGTCCGGGGCCCGCCCCGTCGACGGGGGAGTTGGCGGATTTCTCTAGGGTGTTGATGTTGCGGTTGGATCCGGACGGGGCGGAGCCGGAGGATCGTGCGGGGGAACGGAACAGGGCGTTGCGGGTCGGTGCGCTCCGGGATGGGGTGCATCCGGTCTCGGGCGGGCTGCTGCCCGAGGTCGCCGCGCAGTTGCAGCGTCTGAACGATGCGCTCAACAATCCGGCGGCGAACGGATCACCGTCGCGGGCGGCACCATCGTCGGTGTCAGGTTCGGCGCGCGCCGCGGTGTCGTTCAGCACCGACGGCATCACGCGCGATGAGATGGGTGAGCGTACCGATGCTGAGCCCGACACGGTAGACGGGCTTCCCGTCCCGGACGACATCCGTACTCCCGCGCAACGGAACCACGACAACCTCGCGATGATCTTGCACGCGGCCGCCGCGTCCGGGGGTCTCCCCGACCTCGGCGGTGCCGCCCCGACCCTGGTGGTCTCGGTGACCGCGGAGGACTATGTCTCCGGGACCGGGCGGGCACGCCTGGAGGGCACCGGCGGGGATGTGCCGGTCTCTGTTGCCCGGCATACGGCGTGTGCGGGTGGGGTCCAGCGGGTGCTGTTCGATGAGCGGGGCCAGATCGTGTCGATCGGGACGACCGCTCGCGTCTTCACGGCGGTGCAGCGTCGTGCGATCGTCCTCCGCGACCGGGAGTGCGTGATCCCCGGCTGCCATGTGCCCGCGACCTGGTGCGAGATCCATCACGTCCAAGAGCACGCGCGCGGTGGGCCCACGCATACGAGCAATGGTGTGGCGCTGTGCTGGCACCACCACCGCACCCTCGATGTGTCCGGCTGGCAGGTCCGCATGCGTCACGGGGTGCCCGAGATCCGAGGCCCCCACTGGTGGGACCCCTACCGCGGCTGGCACCGACCCCGCACCCACCACGGCACTCCCCGACCCACCCGCACCCCCGCCCACGCCCTCGCACCACCCGGATGACAACCCGCGCGGAAGGCCGATTCTCACGTCCCAGGCGCGAGGATGGGATCGTGGAGACGCAGGCGGAGTTTCGGCGGTCGAGCAGGGCGATCGGCTGGCAGGTCGCGGCGGTGTGCGCCGCGCTGGTGCTGCTGGGCGCAGGCCTCGCCCTCGCGTACATGTTCTGGCAGACCCGGCCGGCCGAGGTGAACGGGCCGCCGGAGCCGGGCTCCGTGCGCGTGTTCCTGGACCCGGCGGATCTGGTGCTCGGCGGGGTCGTGGTCGGACTGGGGGCGATCGTGTGCGCGGGTGCCGCCGCGTGGCTCATCGCCCGGCGGGCGGTGCGGCCCCTCGAGGAGGCCGCCCGGATCCAGGAGCGCTTCGTCGCCGACGCGAGTCATGAACTGCGCACGCCTCTCGCGGTGCTCAACGCGCGCCTGCAGCAGCTCGCGCTGCGCACCCCCGCGGACGACCCGAGGCGCGAGATCGTCGGTGCGCTGCGCGAGGATGCGGGGATCATGTCCGGGATCGTCGACGACATGCTCGCCGCCGCGACCGGGACGGCGCCGCAGCGCGGCAGCTGCGCGCTCACCGAGGTCATGGCCGCCGCGGTCGCCGACATGACGCTGCTCGCGGAGGGCCGCGGGGTGCGGATCTCCACGTCGCCTGTGACCAGGGAGGTCGCGCTCCCCGCCGCCGACCTGCGACGCTGCCTGGTCGCACTGATCGACAACGCCATCGACCACGCGCCGTCCGGCAGCACCGTGTCCGTGACGGCCGTCGCCGAGCGCGCCACCGCTCGCGTCGCCGTGGCCGACCACGGGTCCGGGATCACCGGAATCGATCCGAGCCGGGTGTTCGACCGCTTCGCGCACGGATCGCCCGTGGGAGGAGAGCGGCTCGGAGACGGGCTCGGCGGAGCAGGTGCAGGAGCAGGAGCAGGAGCAGGAGCAGGAGGATCCCGCACCCGATTCGGCATCGGCCTCGCGCTCGTCGCCGAGCTCGCCGAGCGTCACGGCGGCACGGTGCGCGTGGCGCGGACCGGCCCGGACGGCACGGTGTTCGAACTCGTGCTCCCGTTCGCCGACGAGGGGGCGGATCGATGAGCGGCCGGCTGCTGATCGTCGAGGACGACCCCCGCCTCGGCCCGATCATGCGCGACGTGCTCTCGGCCGAGTGGACGGTGCAGCTGTGCGATGCGGCGGAGCAGGGGCTGGAGGCCGTGCTGGCGCGCGGCTTCGACGCGATCGTCGTCGATCGGAGGCTGCCCGGGATGAGCGGCGAGGAGCTGGTGCGCGAGCTGCGCGGGCGCCGGGTGGGCACCCCGATCCTCATGCTCACGGCGCTCGGGGAGCTGCGCGACCGCGTTCAGGGCCTCGATGCGGGAGCCAACGACTACCTGGTGAAGCCGTTCGAGTTCGAGGAGCTGAGCGCCCGGCTGCGCGCTCTCACGCGCGATTACGCGGCGCCCGTCGCCGGGATCGTGATCGGCAGCTGGACGTTCCATCCCGACGACCACAGCATCGATTCGCCGTACGCCGGCCGGATCCTGCTCACCGAGGC
The DNA here is from genome assembly GCF_044749045.1 of Microbacterium sp. NPDC089698. NCBI lineage: Bacteria > Bacillati > Actinomycetota > Actinomycetes > Micrococcales > Microbacteriaceae > Microbacterium > Microbacterium sp. NPDC089698. Next base: position 121,104 of record NZ_JBIVHE010000002.1, on the reverse strand, counting down.
CGAATCGGCGTTCCTGGCCGTGCTCGCCTCCGAGCCCGAGCGCACCTTCTCCCGCGAGTACCTGCTCGAGGCGGTGTTCGCGCGCGGGGAGAGCCCGACCACGGTGGAGACCTACGTGCACTATCTCCGCCGCAAGACCGATCGGGACCTCATCCAGACGGTGCGCGGATCCGGCTACCGGCTGGGCACTCCGGCCTGATCGGGATCGGCCGACGTCTGCGCGGGGTCCCTCTCCGAGACCTCGGCCGCGTCCTCCCGCTGCCGCCGGGTGCGGACCATCCCGCGCACCCCGCCGATCACGACCGGGACCACCGAAACGGCGATGATCGCGATCATGAGCAGGTCGATGTTGTCGACGATGCCCGGGATTCCGCCGAGCAGCAGGCCGATCGCCGTCATCCCGCACACCCACGCCACGGCCCCGATCGCGTTCCACAGCAGGAACCGGCGGTACGGCAGGCGTGCGGTGCCCGCGACGAGCGGCACGTAGGTCCGCACGATCGGCACGAACCGGCCGAGCACGAGGGACAGCGGGCCGTAGCGCTCGAAGAAGCGCTCGGTCTCCACCAGGCGGCTGGTGCGCAACACGCGGGCGTCGTCGCGGAACAGCCGCCGGCCGTAGCGTTTGCCCAGGACGTATCCGACCTGGTCGCCGAGCACGGCCGCCGGGATGCCGACCAGGATCACCTGCCACGGCTGGATCCCGAGGGGGCCGGCCAGGATCGCCGCCGTGACGAGCAGGGAGTCGCCGGGGAGGAACGGGAACAGCACCCCGGACTCGATGAAGATCAGCAGGGCGACGCCCGCGAGGACCCACGGTCCGAACGCGTGCAGCATCGAGGAGGCGTCCGGGAGGAGACCGGCCGGGGCCAGGGCGGAGGCGAGAAGGTTCACGATGTCGTCCTCCGGCTCAGGCGCCGAGATCCTTCAGCAGCACCGCGAGCTCGGCCTCCTGCGCCGCGGGTGCGGCCGCCTTCACTCCGGGGTGATCGATCGCGTAGACCTGCAGCACGGCGTCCATCTCGTGATCCAGGAACGTCCACGCCGTGGAGTCCGCCGCCTGCAGCGTGCTCTGGTCGGCGTCCCAGGCGTCGCGCATCTTCTGCACGGTCGCGTGGGATCCGGCCGTGTCCCCGCTCCTGTCCTGCTGTGCGGCGGTCTGCGCGAGGCTCACGTACTTGGCGACCGCGTCCTTCGGCAGATGCGCGGTGACCTGCTGCGGAGTGAGCTGCGTCACAGGCCCGCTCGATGCGCCGTCGTCCTGCGCGGACGCGGTCTGGTGCGGCAGGAGCGCGGCGATCGTGAGGATCGCGGCCGTGAGGACGCCGAGGGCGACGAACCCGATGAGCCCCGCCCGTTCGCGGCCAGGACTCGTGATGATCCGGGAGGCGTGCGCGGCGTCGTAGGTCTCCACGACGTCGCGGCGGGTGACGGCGAGGTAGATCACCGTGGCGAGGATCAGGCCGAGGAAGATCATGCTGGTCGCGAAGGTGCCGAGACCCAGGCCGACGGGGTCGCCCGGGTTCGCGGGCTGCGTGGGGGAGCCGAGGAAGTCGCCGATGTTGGCACCGAGCGGCCGGGTGAGGATGTAGGCCAGCCAGAACGACAGCACCGGGTTCGCGCCGCCGCGCCACAGAGCGGTGATCGCGAGGATCAGCCCGAGCGGGAGCAGCACGGCGACGCCGGGGCTCCACCCGGTCAGCTCCAGCGTCCAGTCCCCGGTCGCGGTGCCGAGGGCGAACGTGACGAGAACGGTGAGCCAGTAGAAGCCCTCACGGGGGCGGGTGTCAATCGCGTGGATCGACAGCGTGCGCTCGCGCGCCCACCAGATCCAGAACACCACCCCGAGCAGCGCGGCGAACACCGCCGAGGAGATCCACAACGGCACGTTGAGCTGGTCGGTGAGGATGTCGGTGTAGAGCGTGCCGGTGATCGATACGACCACGACCGTCAGCCAGTACGGGAACGGCGAGTAGCGCCGGAGGCTGATCTGCACGGCCAGCACGACGGCGAGCACCGCGGTGAAGATCCAGGCCGTGTTCGTGAGCCCGACGCCGAGCGTGAGGTTGATCCAGTCCGCGAAGCTCTCGCCGACCGTGGTGCACAGGATCTTGATGATCCAGAACCAGATCGTGACCTCGGGGACCTTGTTCAGCAGGCGTCCCGCGGTCGCCGCGCGCGCGGTGCTCGTCGTCGTCATGCTTCGACGCTAGGAAGGCGTCACCAAGGACCCGCCAAGGATCTGGCTTCGGAACGCGACGGACGAACTCGGGTCAGACCTTCTCGGGCGGACCGGCGGGGCGCTGCACCCGGCGGCCGGGCTGGGCGTTCGCGTCGCCGTACAGGGGGCGCCCGGCGCGCTGCTGGCCGGGCACGGGCCGGGAGCGGCGTCCGTAGATGAGCTCGGAGGAGTCGAGCAGCCACGGCACGAGCGTGATCGTGACGCCGTGCACCAGCATCAGCTGGTTGGCCACGCGGCGGGCGCGGCGGTTGTGCAGGATCGATTCCCACCAGTGCCCGACGATGTACTGCGGCAGGTACACGGTGACCACCGCGGGGCCGTGCTTCTGCCGGTACTTGTTGATGTATGCCTCGACCGGCGCCGCGTAGTGGCGGAACGGCGACTCGACGATCACGAGCGGGATCGGGATCCGGTGCTGCTGCCAGTCCTTCTGCAGCTGCACGCCGTCCTCGGGGTTCGCGGCGACGTGCAGCGCGATCGTCTTCTGATGCTTGGCGGCGATCGCGTAGTCGATCGCCTTGATCACCGGCTTTTGCAGCCGGTTCACGAGGATGATCGCGACGTCGCCCTCGGATCCGAAGTGGGTCGTGTCGTCGATCGAGATCTCGTGCTCGACGTCGCGGTAGTACCGCTTGACGCCCATCATGAGCAGAGCGAGGAGCGGGATCGCGATGAACACCATCCAGGCGCCGTGCGTGAACTTGGTGATCGTGACGATCACGAGCACGGCGATCGTCATGGACGCGCCGAGGGAGTTGATCGCGAGGCCCGTATACGCCGTGCGGCGCACCGGCTGCGCATCCTTCACGCTCATGACCTTCGTGCCGGCGAGCAGGCGCCGCCAATGCCGCACCATGCCGACCTGACCGAGCGAGAACGACACGAACACACCGATGATGTAGAGCTGGATCAGGTTCGTCAGGTTGGCCTGGAACAGCACCAGCACGCCGATCGCGGCGATGCCGAGCAGGATCATGCCGTTCGAGAACACGAGGCGGTCGCCGCGGGTGTTGAGCGCCTTGGGCGCGTAGCCGTCGCGGGCGAGCACCGCGCCGAGCAGCGGGAAGCCGTTGAACGCGGTGTTGGCCGCGAGCAGCAGCACGCAGGCGGTGGCCGCCTGGATGATGAAGAACGGCAGGGACCCGCCGCCGAACACGGCCGACGCGATCTGCGCCATGAGGGACTGCTGGGGGAGCGCGCAGTTGAAGCCGACGAGATCGCGGCACGGGTTCTCCGCGTAGTGCACCTGGGTGATCAGGCCGAGCGCGGTGAGGCCGGTGAACAGCAGGATCGCGATCCCGCCCATCATCGCGAGCGTCGCCTGCGCGTTGCCGATCTTCGGGATCCGGAACGCCTGCACGCCGTTCGAGACGGCCTCGACGCCGGTCAGGGCGGAACAGCCGCTGGAGAACGCGCGCAGCACGAGGAGGATGACCGCCGCGTTCGCGAGCTGGTCGCCGTGCATCGCGTACTGCGCGCTCTCGGCGACCGGGGCGTCGCCGAGGAAGGTGCGCACCAGGCCCGTGACGATCATGACGCCGACGGATCCGACGAACACGTACGTCGGGATCGCGAAGAAGGTGGACGCCTCGCGCACGCCGCGCAGGTTCACGACCACGATGAGGATGACGAAGCCGACCGCGAGCTCGACGCGCCAGGGGTCGAGCTGCGGCACGGCGGAGATGATGTTGTCCACGCCCGAGGCGATCGACACCGAGACGGTGAGGATGTAGTCGACGAGGAGGGCCGCGGCCACGACGACGCCGGGGATCTCGCCGAGGTTCTTCGAGGCGACCTCGTAGTCGCCGCCGCCCGAGGGGTAGGCCTGGATGAGCTTGCGGTAGCTCAGCACGATCACGATCAGCAGCAGCACGACCGCCGCGGCGACCCAGGGGGCGAAGGTCAGGAACGCCAGGCCGCCGAGCCCCAGGGTCATCAGCATCTCCTGCGGGCCGTAGGCCACGGAGGAGAGTGCGTCGGATGCGAAGATCGGCAGCGCCATCCGTTTCGGGAGGAGCTGTTCGTTCGCCTTCTCTGTGCTGAGCGGCTCCCCGAGCAGGATGCGTTTGGCTACCTGCGGGGCGTCGGCGCTCTCACGGCTGTCATTTGCCACGAGCGGCTAAATTACGCCTGGAACGGGGCGGATGCAATTTCGCACGCGGGTTGTTGCATCACTGTTCCATCACTCTTTGCCCGGATCCGATCCCGGGCGTGTCCGGAGCCGGTATTCGCGCGGGTGCGGAGAGCGCTCTCCTCGACTCGGGGGTGCGCTCAGAACGAACACACAGGAGATCCGAACTCCTTTTGCGTAGCGTCTCTGACATGAGCATGGCCCCCCTGGACGACGATGCGCTGAACCAGACCCTGTCCGAGGCGCGCGAGCTGCGCGACGAGTTCCAGCGGTTCCTGCACGAGTACGAGTTCGGGATGCGCGAGATCGAGACGAAGATCTCGATCCTGCGCGACGAGTTCACCCATCACCACTCCTACAACCCGATCGAGCACGTGAAGAGCCGGGTCAAGACGCCCGACAGCATCGTGGAGAAGGTGGCGCGCCGGGGGATCGAGCCCGACTTCGACACGATCCGCGCGAACATCACCGACATCGCCGGTGTGCGCGTGACGTGCAGCTTCGTCGCCGACGTGTACCGGCTTTTCGACCTGCTCGCCGCGCAGGACGACATCACGGTCCGCATCGTGAAGGACTACATCGCGACGCCGAAGGCCAACGGCTACCGCAGCCTGCACGCGATCCTCGAGGTGCCGGTGTTCCTCTCCTCCGGGCCCATCATGGTGCCGGTCGAGGTGCAGTTCCGCACGATCGCGATGGACTTCTGGGCGAGCCTCGAGCACAAGATCCACTACAAGTTCCAGGGGCAGGTGCCGGCCCATCTCGTGGACGACCTCACCGCGGCGGCGGACGCCGCGAGCGAGCTCGACGAGCGCATGGAGCGGCTGCACCACGAGGCGCACGCCCCGCTCGCCGCGCTGCCGCCCGTCCGCGTCGACGTCTGAGGACGGATCCGCGACGACCAGCGCGGATCCGCTCAGCGCGCCTCCCACTGGAACCAGCGGATCCCGATCCCGGCGAACACGACCAGGTAGGCGCCGATCGCGACGATGGCCCAGCCGTCGTCGCTCGTCCACGCCGCCGTGCTCTGCACTGCGGTGAACAGCGTCATCAGGGCGCCGACCGGCGTCCACTTCGCGATGTTCGTGAAGGTGTCGCCGAGCACGCCGGAGACGCCGAGGATGCCCAGCAGGATCAGCACGATGTAGAGCACGCGCCCGACCGCGTTGACCGCGCCGGACGAGCGGATCAGCCCGACGACCGCCTGCCCGATCCCGAGGAACATCGCGGCGCCGTAGATCGCGACGGCGAAGATGAGCAGATAGGTGCCGGCGTCGTAGCTGAGGCCGTGCATGATGCCGCCGACGACGATCACGACGATCGCCGTCGCGATCGCGGCCGCGAACTGCACGATCAGCCGGCTCAGCATGATCGCCCAGGTCGGCGTCGGCGTGACGCGGAGCCGCTGGAACACGCCCGCTTCGCGGTCGCGGGCGACCGTGATCGAGTAGCCCAGGAGCGCGGAGGAGAGCAGGCCGTAGGTCAGCGCCATCGCGATCATCAGGCTCGGCCCGGCCGCTCCGATCGCGCTTCCGGCACGGTGCGTGGCCTGGTTCGTGATGATCAGGATGATGATCGGCACGGCGAGGTTCAGGATCAGGGTCTGCCGGCTGCGCAGGATCACGGCCAGGTCGGCGCCGACCAGGGAGCGCAGGGTCAGCCCGATCGGAGGGCGGGCGATGGCGGTGTCAGTCACGGAGATCACTTCCCGTCAGGGCGATGAAGACGTCTTCGAGGGTCGGCTCGCCGTGCGCGATCGCAAGCACGCGCGGATCCTCCCGATGGGTGGCGATGAGCTCGGCCGGGCTTCCCGTCGTGACGATCCGGCCGTGATCGATGATCACGATGCGATCGCACACCGCCTGCGCCTCCTCCATCGAGTGCGTCGTGAGCAGGATGCTGCCGCCGCGGCGGCGCGAGGCCTCGATGCGCTGCCAGAGGCTGCGCCGTGATTGCGGATCCAGCCCGCTCGTCGGCTCGTCGAGCAGCAGCAGGAGCGGATCGTGGAGCGTGGCGATGAGGAGGGAGAACCGTTGTCCCTGGCCGCCGGAGAGGCCCTTGAGCCGCTTGGAGGCCTCCTGCCCGAGCCCCGCGTCATCCAGGGCGGCGCGGGCGTCGGCGCGCGACATCCGCACGCCGTAGAGCCCCGCGTACAGGCGCAGCAGCTGTTCGATGCTCAGCTCGGGCTGGAATCCCGAGCTCTGCAGCTGCACACCCAGCCGGGCCCTGGCATCGATCGGATGGCGGAGCGCGTCGATCCCGTCGACGGTCACGGATCCGCTCGCCGGGCGCCGCAGCCCCTCGATGACGCTCAGCGTCGTCGTCTTGCCGGCGCCGTTCGGACCGAGCAGGCCCAGGATCTCGCCGCGCGCGATCGCGAAGCCGACCCCGTCGACCGCCGTGCGGGATCCGTATTTCACGACGAGGTCGTCGACGCGGAGCACGCTCTCGCCCGCTGCGCCGGGAACGGTCTGCGAGCGGTCTGCCGGAGATGTCATGGCCCACCCCTTCGGAATGGGCTCAGCGTTCCACCGGGTGCTATCAGCCGGCTATGAGAATGTCCGGCGTTTGCCGTTCGTCGTGCGAATCCGGGCGGCTGTCAGTCCAGGAATTCGCGGGCGGCGACCGTCAGGGCCTGCACGCCGATCTCGATCGTCGGGTGGATCTCGACCGCGAAGAACGGCGAGTGGTTCGTGGCGATCTCGCTGTCGACCGTGTCGTTCGCGACGGCGGCCGCGTACCGGGCCGGGTCGATCCCGCCCCAGAACCAGAACACGAGCGGGACGCCGGCGTCGCGGGCGAACCAGGACACGTCCTCGCTGCCGGTGAACAGGCCGGGGTCGATGACGTTCGCGTCGCCGAAGGCGGCCCGGAACGCGGCCGTGGCCCGCTCGGTGGCCGAGGCGTCGTTGATCGTCGCCGGCAGGGTGTGCAGCGTCTCGATGGTCGGATCCTCGAGGGCTCCGGACGCCATCGCCTCGGCCTTGATGACCCGCTCGACCTTCTCCAGCACCTTCTCGCGCAGTGCTTCGTCGGGGTAGCGCAGGCTGAGGTCGAGCGTGGCCTCGGCCGGGATGATGTTGTTCTTGGTGCCGGCGTGGATCGCGCCGACGGTGACCACGGCGAGGTCGTGCGGATCCACCTCGCGCGAGACCACGGTCTGCAGGCGCATGACGGTCGCGGCGGCCATGACGACGGGGTCGATCGTGGAGTGCGGGCGGGAGCCGTGCCCTCCACGGCCGTGCAGCACGACGTGCAGGCCGTCCGAGGCCGACATCTGCGGGCCGGGGCGGACGCCGATCATCCCGGCGGGGAAGGGCGTGACGTGCTGGCCGATGACGACGTCGGGGCGCGGGAAACGGTCCAGGGCGCCGTCGTCGAGCATCGCGCGGGCACCGGCGCCGTACTCCTCGGCGGGCTGGATGACGACGACGAGCGTGCCGGCCCAGTCATCCCTCGTGCGGACGAGCTCCTCGACGGCGCCGATCATCGCGGTCACGTGCATGTCGTGGCCGCAGGCGTGCATGATGCCCACCTCGTGGCCCTCGGGGTCGATGCCGGTCGCGGTGCTGGCGTAGTCCAGGCCCGTCTGCTCGGTCACGGGCAGCGCGTCCATGTCGGCGCGCGCCCACACGACGGGACCCTCCCCGTTCGCGAGCACCCCGATCACGCCGGTCCTTCCCACGCCCTCGGTGACCTCCAGCCCGAGGTCGCGCAGGTGCCCGGCGGCGATCGCGGCGGTGCGCGTCTCCTGGAACGAGAGCTCGGGGTTGCGGTGCAGGTCGATGAAGAGCGCTTCGAGGTCGATCGTCATAGCGCCGAGCCTACGCGGATCCGGCGCTCCGGCGGACCCGTCGGGCGATCGGTCGCTCGGCGGACGTGCGGGGAGCGTAGGTCTCGAGCGGAGGACCCGGATGGAGCACGCCGTTCACGATCGCCCGTATCGCGAACGAGCTGGCCTCGGCGAGCTCGACGGCGGAGGGATCCAGCAGCCACTGCAGCTGCAGGCCGTCCATGACGGCGAGGATCGAGGCGGACGCGGTCGAGATCGCCGCGGTATCCGTCACGCCCTCCTGGGCGCAGAGTTCCCGGAAGGCGGCGGACACCTCCTCGCGGAGCTTCGCGTACCGGTGCTCGAAGAACCCGCGCGCGGGATGGCCGTCGGTCACCGACTCGCTGGAGAGCACGGTGTAGACCTGCACGATGCCCGGCCGCAGCTCGTTCGCGAGCGCGGTCTTGACCAGGTGCAGGAAGAGGGCGGGGCCGTCGGGGATGTGCTTCTCGGCGAGTCCGGCGACATCGCTCTCATCGCGGTAGGCGAGCACCTCGAGCAGCAGCTTCTGCTTCGAGCCGAAGTGATGCAGCACCCCGGCGTGGGTCATGCCGACCTGCTCCGCGATGTCGGCCAGGGTGCCGTTGGCGGATCCCTTGGCGCCGAAGATCTCGATCGCGGCCTTGAGGATCTCGGTCCGCTTGCGCTCGGTCTCCGGCCGCGACTTCACGCGGCTCGATGCGGTCGTGACCATCTCGTGTCCCCTCCTCTGCTTGTCATCCAGCTTACTGATCGGTAACCTCACCTTTACTTACTTTCCCGCTAGTAAGTAAATTCCCCAGGAAGCGGGACCCCGCACCAGATGGGCGCACGACGGCCGTGCCCCACCAGAAGGAGAAGCAATGAGGCTCAGGAAGACCTTGATCGCGGTGACGGCGTTCGCGGCGATCGGCGCAGTGGCGCTGACCGGCTGTTCAACGGGCGGCGGCAGCGCCTCGGGATCGGGCGGCGGCTCGCTCACGATCGCGAAGCCCGACGGGGCCGCCGTGCTGGCCACCCAGATCAACAACCCCTTCATCAGCACCGGATCCGGCATGTCGCTCGGCTACGACCGCATGATCTACGAACCCCTCGCGATGGTGAACCCCGTCGGGAAGAACGAGACCACGCCCTGGCTCGCCTCGAAGGTCGAGTGGAACGCCGACTACACGCAACTGACCGTCACCCCGCGGGCCGGGGTGAAGTGGAGCGACGGGAAGCCGTTCACCGCCGATGACATCGTCTTCACCTACACGCTGATCAAGAACACCCCGGCACTGGATCTCGGCGGGCTCAAGCTCGCCGACATCAAGAAGGACGCGGACAACGTCGTGCTGAGCTTCAGCGAGTCGAAGTTCGTCAAGCAGGGCGACGTGCTGCAGGTCGGGATCGTCCCGGAGCACCAGTGGAAGGACATCGCCGACCCGACCAAGGACCCGGTGAAGGAGGCCGTCGGCACCGGTCCCTACACGATCAAGAGCTTCTCCTCGCAGGGTGTCGTGCTCTCCTCCCGCAAGGACTACTGGGGCGGCGACGTGCCCGTCCCGCAGCTCAAGTACCTCGAGTACAACGACAACACCGGACTGCTCCGCGGCCTGCAGAACGGTGAGACCGACTGGGCGCAGATCTTCATCACCGACTACCAGAAGAACTAGGTCGACAAGGATCCGAAGCACAACGTGTTCTGGGCCGCCAACGTGCTGAGCCCCGACATGATCCTGGTGAACACGACGAAGGCGCCGTTCAACGACCCCGCGTTCCGCAAGGCCGTGAACATGGTCATCGACCGCAAGGCGCACGCCGAGAAGGCGCGCAGCAACGCCGGGCCCGAGCTGACGAGCGTGACGGGCATCCCGCAGCCGACGGGCGACCAGTACATCGCCCCCGAGTACAAGGGCAAGACCTTCTCGATCGACGTCGACGGCGCCAAGAAGGTGCTGACGGACGCGGGCTACACCTGGAACAAGGACGCGCTGATCGATCCGTCCGGCACTCCCGTCTCGTTCACGCTGCAGGATCCGCAGGGCTGGAACGACTACGTCACGGGGATCCAGCTCGTCGCCACGCAGGTCAAGAGCACGCTGGGCGCCGACGCGAAGGTCGCCACCCCCGATGCGGACACCTGGCTGAGCAACGTCGCGACCGGCAACTTCGACGCCGCGCTGCACTGGACGGGCTCGGGCACGAACCCCTGGCACATCTACGACGACGTCATGAACGGCGCGTACCTGGAGCAGGCGGCCGGCGGCAAGGTCTCCGACAACTTCGGGCGCTACGACAACCCCGAGGCGACCGCGCTCCTGGCGCAGTACGCGCAGGCATCGGACGACGCGACCCGCACGGATGCCCTGAACAAGCTGCAGAAGATCTTCGTGGAGGACGTGCCGGCGATCCCGATCGGCACGCACCCGCAGCTGGGCGAGTACAACACCCGGAAGTACACCGGGTGGCCGAGCGAGGACGAGCAGTACGCCACGGCCGACCCGACCCAGCCCTCCGCGGTCCAGGTCGTGCTGAAGCTGAAGCCTGCGGGCAAGTAATCGTCCGACCCTCTCGGTCGTCGGGCGAGCGACGCGCTGTGCGCGGCCTCGCTCGACGACCGCGACAGGAGCATGCCCCCATGACAGACACCCTTCTCACCGTGCGCGACTTCTCGGTCGTGTACGACGTGGATCCGCCCGTCGCGGCGGTCAAGAACGTCACCCTCGAGATCGGCCGCGGCGAGATCGTCGGCCTGGCCGGCGAGAGCGGCTGCGGCAAGACGACCCTCGCCTACGGCGTGCAGCGACTGCTCAAGCCGCCGGCCGTCATCACCAGCGGCAGCGTCACCTTCCACGACGCCTCCGGCGAGGACGTCGACGTCAACGCGCTCGACGTCGAGCAGATGCGCCGGTTCCGCTGGGATCGGATCTCGATGGTCTTCCAGGGCGCGATGAACGCGCTCAACCCCGTCGCCACGATCGGCGCCCAGCTGGACGACGTGTTCCGGGTGCACCGGCCGGCGATGAGCCGTGCGGAGCGCCGCGACGCGGTCGTCGAGCTGCTGGAGATCGTGAAGGTGGGCGGGCAGCGTCGGCGCTCCTACCCGCACGAGCTCTCCGGCGGGATGCGTCAGCGCGTGATGATCGCGATGGCGCTCGCGCTGCGGCCCCAGCTCATGGTCATGGACGAGCCGACCACCGCGCTGGACGTGCTGGTGCAGCGCGAGATCCTCAGCCAGATCTCGCAGCTGCGCCGCGAGTTCGGCTTCTCGGTCGTGTTCATCACCCATGACCTGCCGCTGCTGCTGGAGATCAGCGACCGCATCGCGATCATGCGCGCCGGGGAGATCGTCGAGCTGGCCACGGCCGAGCAGATCTGGACCGATCCGCAGCACGAGTACACGCGGACCCTCCTGAGCTCGTTCCCGAGGCTCACGGGGGAGAGAGGGATGGTGCGGCGATGACGACGCTCGAGGTCAAGAACGTCACGAAGATCTACAACGTCCGCGGAGCCGGCCGGATCAAGGCGCTCGACGACGTGAGCTTCACGCTCGGCGCGCGCCAGACCATCGGCCTGGTCGGGCAGTCGGGGAGCGGCAAGTCCACGATCGCGAAGATCCTCACCCAGCTCGAGGCGCCCACGCACGGCGAGGTGCTGCTGGACGGCGAGGCGATCCCGCGCCGGGGCGCGGGTCTGCGCCGCTACCGGCAACGGCTGCGGATGGTGTTCCAGGATCCGTTCGCGTCGCTGAATCCGTCCCACTCGATCCGGCACCACATCGAGCGCCCGCTGCTGCTGGACCGGATCGTCCCGCGGAAGGATGTCGACGCCGAAGTGCGTCGCCTGCTCGATCGCGTCCGGCTGGAGCCCGGCGCCGTGATCGACCGTCGTCCGCACGAGCTCTCCGGCGGACAGCGCCAGCGCGTGGCGATCGCCCGGGCGCTCGCCTCCCGTCCGGATCTGCTGATCGCCGACGAGCCGGTCTCGATGCTCGACGTGTCGATCCGGCTCGGAGTGCTGAACCTCCTCGCCGAGCTGCAGCGGGAGGAGGGGCTGGGCGTGCTCTACATCACGCACGACCTCGCGACCGCCCGCCACTTCAGCGACGAGATCATGGTGCTCAACCAGGGCCGCGTCGTCGAACGCGGTCCCGCCGATGACGTGATCCTGAACCCGCAGGATCCGTACACCCGCGAGCTGCGCGCCGCGTCGCCCGATCCCGAGAAGCACTTCGGCAGAGCCGCGGTGCCCGTGGCAGGAGGTGCGCTGTGAGCGCCGAACCGACGACAGCCCCCGCCGTCGACCCGACGCTCGTCGGCACGACCGCGACCCGCGCCGAACGCGGAGGGATCCGTGTGCCGTGGCGGTTCATCCTGAGCCGTGCTGCGTTCTACCTGTTCACCGCGTGGGCCGCCATCACGATCAACTTCTTCATCCCGCGCATGATGAAGGGCGACGCGGTCGACTCGTTCATGGCCCGCAGCCAGGGCCAGCTCACGCCCGCTGCGGAGAAGGCCCTGCGCCTGATGTTCGGACTCGACTCCTCGGTGCCGCTCTGGCAGCAGTACCTCGACTACTGGGGGATGCTGCTGCGCGGAGACCTCGGCGTCTCGATCTCGACCGGCATGGCGCCGGTGAGCGAGGCGATCGCCTCCGCCCTGCCGTGGACCCTCGGCCTGGTCGGCGTCGCCACGGTGATCTCCTTCGCGGTCGGCACGAGTGTCGGCGCCGTGATCGGCTGGCGGCGCGGCAGCGCGCTCGACGCCCTCGTGCCGGTGACCACCTTCCTCGGCACGGTGCCGTACTTCTGGTTCGGGCTCGTCTTCATCGCGCTCTTCTCCTCGACCCTGGGCTGGTTCCCCGCCGGGCACGCCTACGAGGTCGGGGTGGATCCGGGGTGGAACGCCGAGTTCGTCGGCCAGGTGCTCTCGCACGCCGCGCTGCCCGTGCTGACGATCGTGATCGCGTCGCTGGGCGGCTGGGTGCTCGGCATGCGCAACATGATGCTCACGGTGCTCGACGAGGACTACATCACGGTGGCCCAGGCGAAGGGCATGCCGAACCGGCGGGTGCTCTGGAAGTACGCCGCGCGCAACGCGGTGCTGCCGCAGATCCAGAGCTTCGCGCTCTCGCTGGGCTTCATCGTGGGAGGCACGATCGTGATGGAGATGGTCTTCTCCTACCCCGGGATCGGCCTGCTCCTGCTCAACGCGACCAACGCCAAGGACTACGCCCTGATGCAGGGCATCTTCCTGGTCCTGGTGATGGCGGTGCTCGTGGCGAACATCATCGCCGACATCGTCTACGCCATCCTCGACCCGCGCACCCGACAGACGGAGGGCTGAGCATGAACGCTCCCGCCACGAAGCAAGAACTCATCGTCCCTGCCGCCGGCGCGGGCTCTCCCGAGACCGTCGCCGTGCTGACCGCCGGCGCCGGATCCGGATCCCGGCGCACCTTCCGGTCGCAGCTGCGCGCCTCGCTCGCCATGTTCGGCAACCCCAAGTCGGCGACCGGGCTCATCATCCTCGGGGTGTTCGTGCTCGTCGCGCTCTTCGCGCCGTGGATCGCCCCGTATCCGCCGACCGCGCAGCACCTGGATCAGACGCTCGAGGCGCCGTCGCTCCAGCACCTGCTGGGCACGACGCACATCGGCGAGGACGTGTTCAGCCAGCTCGTCTACGGCACCCGCGGCGTGCTCATCGTCGGCTTCCTGGCGACGATCATGGCGACGGTCGTGGCGATCGTCATCGGGGTCACGGCCGGGTATCTGCGCGGCTGGAAGAGCGAGGCCCTGTCGGCCCTCGCGAACGTCTTCCTGGTGCTGCCGGCACTGCCGCTCATCATCATCGTCGCCTCGCAGTTCCAGGATCCGCCGCTGTGGATCATCGCCGCGGTGCTGGGGCTGACCGGCTGGGCCTGGGGTGCGAGGGTGCTGCGCGCGCAGACGATGTCGCTGCGCAACCGCGACTTCATCCAGGCCGCGCGCGCGAACGGCGAACCGCTGCACCGGATCATCCTGGTCGAGATGCTCCCCAACCTGATGGCGATCATCGCATCGAGCTTCGTCGGCACCATGACCGCCGCCGTGCTCGGGCTCACGACGCTCGCGTTCATCGGCGTCATCCCCGTATCGAACCTGAACTGGGGAACGATCCTGTTCTGGGCGCAGCAGAACAACGCGTTCCCGGACTACTGGTGGTGGTACGTCCCCGCCGGGCTCTGCATCGCCCTGCTGGGCGTCGCGCTGTCGCTCATCAACTTCGGCATCGACGAGTACGTCAACCCCCGCCTGCGCTCCGCCGGAGAGCGCGCCCGCGCCCTCAAGAAGCGCGGCATCGACCAGAACGCCGCCGTGACCACGGTGCGCACCGTCGCCTCCCCGGCGTCGACCACCGCGGCCGGAGCGGCCGCCGATCCAGAGAGCACCCCTGCATGAGCGACCCCCTGCCCTTCCGCGACCCGAGCCTCGGCACGGCCGAGCGCGTCGCCGACCTCCTCGGCCGCATGACGGTGGAGGAGAAGGTCGGTCAGATGCTGCAGCTCGACGCGCGCGACGACCTGCACGATCACGTGCGGCGGCGGCACGTCGGCTCGATCCTGCACACCTCGCCGGAGCGCATCCTTGAGGCCAACCGGCTCACCGCCGAGACGCGCCTGCGCATCCCGCTGCTGGTCGGCGAGGACTGCATCCACGGCCACTCGTTCTGGCCGGGGGCGACGATCTACCCGACGCAGCTCGGCCTGGCCGCGACCTGGGATCCGGCCCTGATCGAACGCGTCGCCCGCGCCACGGCCGAGGAGGTCGCCGCGACCGGGATCCACTGGACGTTCTCGCCCGTGCTGTGCATCGCGCGCGATCTGCGGTGGGGACGCATCAGCGAGACCTTCGGCGAGGATCCGTTCCTCATCGGCGAGCTCGCGAGCGCGATGGTGCGCGGCTACCAGGGCGAGGGGCTCGAGGATCCGACCGCGATCCTGGCGACCGCGAAGCACTTCGCCGGCTATTCCGAGACCCAGGGCGGGCGGGACGCGAGCGAGGCGGACATCTCGCGCCGGAAGCTGCGCAGCTGGTTCCTGCCGCCTTTCGAGCGGGTCGCACGCGAGGGCTGCCGCACGTTCATGCTCGGTTACCAGACCACGGACGGGGTGCCGATCACCGTGAACGACTGGCTGCTCAGCGACGTGCTGCGCGGCGAGTGGGGCTACACGGGAACCCTCATCACGGACTGGGACAACGTCGGCCGGATGGTCTGGGAGCAGCGCGTGCAGCCCGACTACGCGCACGCCGCCGCGGCCGCGGTCACGGCGGGCAACGACATGGTCATGACCACCCCGCACTTCTATGAGGGTGCGCTCGAGGCCGTGCAGCAGGGCATGCTCGGGCCGGAGGCGTTCGACGCCGCCGTGGCCCGCATCCTCACGCTGAAGTTCGACCTCGGCCTGTTCGAGGATCCGCGTCTTCCGTCGCCCGGGCTGGAGGCCGTGGTGGGCAGCGCCGCGCACTCCGCCCTCAACCTCGAGGCGGCCCGGCGTTCGATCGTGCTGCTGGAGAACGACGGGGTGCTGCCGCTGGGCGGGGGCGCGCCGCTCGCGGAGACGGATCCGGTCCGCGTCGCGGTGGTGGGACCCCTCGCGGACGACGCGCAGACGCAGCTCGGCGACTGGGCCGGCGGATCGGGCCAGGCCGGCTGGCTCGACGGGCAGCCCCGCGAGATGATCACGACCGTGCTCGACGGCCTGCGCGCGGTCGAGGGCCTCGCCGTGCGGCACGCGCACGGTGCCGACATCCTCACCCTCGAGGACGATCCGCTCGGCGCGACCTTCCCGGACGGGCAGCCCCGGCCGCCGGTCGTGGTGCCGGCCGCCTCGGACCCGCGGCTGCTCGCGGAGGCGGTCAGCGCGGCCGATGCGGCGGACGTCGTGGTCGCGGTGGT
This sequence comes from Microbacterium sp. NPDC089698, assembly GCF_044749045.1. Classification (NCBI taxonomy): domain Bacteria; kingdom Bacillati; phylum Actinomycetota; class Actinomycetes; order Micrococcales; family Microbacteriaceae; genus Microbacterium; species Microbacterium sp. NPDC089698. The sequence continues at coordinate 105,001 of NZ_JBIVHE010000002.1, read as the reverse complement.
CGGGGACAGGATCGAGCTCGTCGGCGAGGGCCGATCGACGGCGACCCTGGAGCTCATCGGCGCTCAGAACGCCCTCATCGACGCCCTGATCGCGTCCGGCACGCCCGTGGTGCTCGTGCTCCTCGCCTCCAAGCCGCTCGTCCTCCCGCCCTCGGCGGCGAAGGCCGCCGCGGTGATCTGGGCCGCCAACCCCGGCATGCAGGGCGGGCGCGCGATCGCCGAGCTCATCACGGGAGCGATCGAGCCGTCGGGACGCCTCCCGATCTCGTTCGCGCGGCACGTCGGCCAGCAGCCGACGTACTACAACCAGATCCGGGGCCAGCACGGCACCCGCTACGCGGACCTCACGCAGGCTCCGGCCTGGGCGTTCGGCGACGGGCTGTCGTTCACGACGGTGGAGTACTCGGCGCTGGCGCTCGTGTCCTCGGCGCTCGCCGCGGATGACACGATCGTCGCCGAGGTCACGGTGGCGAACCGCGGCGCGCGCCCCGTCCGGGAGACGGTGCAGGTGTACGTCCGCGACGTCGTCACGAGCGCGAGCTGGACCGACAAGGAGCTCAAGGCGTATCGACAGGTCGAGCTCGCGCCGGGGGAGTCCGCCCGGGTGCGGCTCGACCTCCCGGTCGCCGACTGCACGATCGTCGATGCGGCCGGGGTGCGCCGGGTCGAGCCGGGTGCGTTCGAGCTGCTCGTGGGGCCGTCGTCGCGCGACGAGATGCTGCTCTCGGCGGCTTTCGAGGTGGTCGGCTGACCGCGGGTCCGACGATTCGTCCGGAATCCTCGCAAAAGGGGAGCGCGGAGCGGATCCGCTCTGGTTGGATGACCTGGTGCGAACGACTGCTGACGACACCGGCTTCCGGCCCGGAGCGCTGATCTGGCTCGCCGTCGCGACCTTCTCGATGGGGATCGACGGCTACGTCCTGGCGGGGCTGCTGCCCCAGATCGCCACGGACCTGGACGTCGACGCGGCCGCCGCCGGACAGCTCATGAGCGTGTTCGCGGCGACCGGCGCGATCGCAGGTCCCGTGCTCGGCGCCCTCACCGGGCGCTGGGAGCGCAAGTCGACGATCGTGCTGGCCCTCGGCGTCTTCGTGCTCGGCAACCTCATGGTGGGCCTCGCGCCCACCTACTTCTGGGCGATGAGCGGCCGGGTGGTGTCCGCCCTCGGCGGGGCGCTGCTGAACGCCGTGATCGGCTCCTACGTGATCGCGCGCACCCCGGAGCACTACCGCGGCAGGGCGCTCTCGCTCGTGATGGGCGGCTTCCTGTTCGCGACCGCGCTCGGCGTCCCGGTCGGACTCGTGATCGGACAGGCGGACTGGCGGATCCCGCTGTTCCTCGTGGTGGGCGTCGGCACGGCGGCGCTCGTCGGCATCCTGTGGAAGGTGCGCCCGCTGCGCCTGCCACCGCTGTCTCTGCGCGAGGCCCTGAGCCCGCTCACGCGCCCGGCGATCCTGGCGGTGCTGCTCGTGCCGATGGGCCTCATGTGCGCGAGCTACTTCTGCTTCACCTACGCGACGCTCATCCTGGGTCCGCGCATCGGCGAGGGGTACCCGATCATCGGCGCCCTGTTCGGCTACGGCATCGTGAGTCTCGCCGGCAACATCGTGTCGGGGCGCGTGACCGACCGTCGTGGCCCGGTCGCCGTGCTCACGGTCATCGTCGCCACCGTGCTCGCCGCCGCCCTGCTCGGCTGGGCGGGTCTCATGCTCCCCGGCATCGCCGGGGCCGTGGCGGGACTCCTCTGGTTCCTGGTGTGCGCCTTCTTCAACGGCGGATCCGGCGTGGCGGCACAGACGCGGCTCGCCACGATGGTGCCGCCCGCGGTGGCCGCCCTCGTGCTCGCGCTCAACAACAGCGCCATGATGCTGGGCAGCGCGCTCGGCAGCGCGCTCGGCGGTGTCGCGCTCGCCGGGGGCGCCGCGCCGGACCAGCTGCTGCTGCTCTCGGGCGTCGTGCTCGCGGTGACGCTCGGGGTGCAGCTCGTCACCGCGGCGACGCACCGTCGGCGCGCGGCGGCGATCGCGCCGATCGACGCCGGCGAGCCGCCCGTGGGGGCGCTCGACCCGGCGTGAGCCCGGGCCGGTCCTTCAGAGCGCGCCGCGTTTCGTCCCGGTCGTCGCACGTCCCCGTGCGACGACCGGACAGGCATCAGCCGATCGTGTACCAGGCGGCGGAGTTCGCCGGCAGCACGGTCCCGGCCTCGGGGGCGCTGTGCACCACGACGGCGGCCCCCGCCGGCAGCGGCAGCGGCGTCTCGCCGAGGTTCGCCGCGACGTGCAGGTCGCCGCGCCGGAACGCGACCGCGTCGGATCCCAGGTCCTCCCAGACGAGCGATCCGGATCCGAGGCCGCGCTCGCTGCGCAGCCGCAGCAGCGTCTTGTACAGCTCCAGGGTGGAGCCGTCCGCGCCCTCCTCGAGCGCGCGAGCGTGCTCGGCCCATTCGGCGGGCTGCGGCAGCCACGAGGCACCGGTGTCGTTGAAGCCGTAGGACGGCGCGGTGCCGCTCCACGGCAGCGGCACGCGGCAGCCGTCGCGTCCGTAGCGCTCGCCGTTCGTGCGGAACCAGGTGGGATCCTGCCGGTACTCGTCCGGGATCTCCATCGCCTCCGGCAGTCCCAGCTCCTCGCCCTGGTACAGGTAGGCGGATCCGGGCAGCGAGAGCATCACCGTGGTCGCGGCGCGGGCGCGCGCGAGGCCAAGAGCGCGGTCGGGCTTGGGTTCGTCCCTCGGGCCGATGCCGTCGCCCTGCGGGTTGTCCCACGTGAGGGCCAGGCGCGAGGCGTGCCGCACGACGTCGTGGTTGGAGAGCACCCAGGTGCTGGGCGCGCCGACGGCCCCGAACGCGTCGAGGGAGTCGCGGATCACCGCGCGCAGCTCCTCCGCGTTCCACGGCGTCATGAGGTAGTTGAAGTTGAACGCCTGGTTCATCTCGTCGGGGCGCACCCACAGCGCGATCTGGTCCAGCGTGGGCAGCCACGCCTCGGCGCACAGGGCGCGGTCGCCGTCGTACGCGGCGAGCACGTCATGCCAGTCGCGGTAGATCTCGTGCACGCCGGGCTGACCCCAGTACGGCACGTCCTCCTGGTCGCCGCCCATCGAGTCCGCGCCGTCGTCGGGCGTGTAGTCGGGCAGCCCGGCCTTCTTGATCATGCCGTGGGCGACGTCCACCCGGAAGCCGTCGACGCCGCGGTCGAGCCAGAAGCGCAGCACGCCGCGGAACTCCTCGCGCACCTCTTCGTTCGTCCAGTCGAAGTCGGGCTGGCTCGGGTCGAAGATGTGCAGGTACCACTGGCCGGGTGCGCCGTCGGGCTCCGTGATCCGCGTCCACATGCCGCCGCCGAACACGCTCTGCCAGTTGTTCGGCGGCAGCTCGCCGTGCTCGCCCTTGCCGTCGCGGAAGATGTACCGCGCGCGCTCCGGGCTGCCGGGGGCGGCCTTCAGCGCCTCCTGGAACCAGCGGTGCTGGTCGGAGGAGTGGTTGGGCACCAGGTCGACGATCACGCGGATGCTGCGGTCATGCGCGGCGGCGAGCATCGCGTCGAAGTCGTCGAGGGTGCCGAACAGCGCATCGACGCCGCGGTAGTCGGAGACGTCGTAGCCCGCGTCCTTCTGCGGGCTGGGCATGAACGGGCTCAGCCAGATCGCGTCGACGCCGAGCTCCTGCAGCGCGTCGAGACGGGAGGTGATGCCCGGCAGGTCGCCGATGCCGTCGCCGTTCGCGTCGGCGAAGGAGCGGGGGTAGATCTGGTAGATGACGGCGGTGCGCCACCACTCGGATCCGGGGGCGGACTGCTGCTCGATCTCGGCCATGCGATCAGGGTACCGGGACGCCGCCGGATCCCGGAAACGCAGGGATCGAATCGGTTCGAGCGGGGCGGCTCGGTCGTCGAGCGCCCTTCGACAGACTCAGGGACAGGCCGGAGGCGACCGAGACGAAACGCGGCGACTTCGTGGGGGCCCGCCGTTGGATTTCAGCGCGGGATGAGGTTCACCGGATCCTGGCCTGCGAGCAGGCGGTCGATCTGGGTCCGCACGAGCGCGGCGATGCGCGGGCTCATGGCGGTCGAGGCGCCGCCGACGTGCGGGGTGAACAGCACCCCGGGGGCGGTCCACAGCGGGTGGCCCGCCGGCAGCGGCTCCGGATCCATGACGTCGAGGGCGGCGCGGATCCGGCCGTTCTCGGCGACCAGCGCGTCCGTGTCGACGAGCGTGCCACGGCCGACGTTGACGAGCAGCGCGCCGTCCGCCATGCGCGCGAGCATGGCCGCGTCGAAGAGCCGGTGTGTGGCGGATCCGCCGGGCAGCGACAGGATGACGATCTCCGCATCGGGCAGGAGGTCGGGCAGGTCGGCGAGCGCGTGCACGGCGATCGCGCCGACGCCGTCGATCGTCTCGGTGCGGGGGGTCTGGGCGACCGCGGTGATCGTGGTCTCGAAGCCGGCGAGTCGGCGGGCCACGGCCTTGCCGACGCCGCCGATGCCGACCAGCAGCACGCGCCGGTCCGCGAGGCTCGACGTGAACGCCCGGTCCCACACGCCCGCATCCTGCGCGCGCACGAATCGCGGCAGCTGGCGCTGCGCCGCGAGGGTCAGTGCGAGGGCGAGCTCCGCGGTGGCCGGCTCGTGCACGCTGGCGGCGTTCGCGAACGGCACCCCCGCGGGCACGCGGTCGATCACGGCCTCGTAGCCGATCATCTGCCCCTGCACGAGACCCACCTCGACGCCGTCCAGGGCCGAGAAGCGCTGCCGTCCGAGGTACGACGGCACGACGATGTCGATCCGCGATGCGGGCGCGGGCGCGGCCATGTCCCAGACCTGCACCTCCACGCCGTCGGGCAGCGGGCCCTGGGCGGCGATGTCGGCGGCGAGTTCGGCGGTGGGGACGGTGACGAGCAGGCTCACCCCTCGAGCGTATGCCCCCGGCGCACCGGGCGGACCTCGCCGAGCTGCGGCGGAGCCGCGAGTGCATGGGATCCTGCCGAGGCCGGGTCGCGAGCGCACGGGAACACGCCGTGGCCGGGTCGCGAGCGCACGGGAACACGCCGTGGCCGGGTCGTGAGCGCACGGGATCCTGCCGGGTGCACGGGATCCTGCCGGGTGGATCCGGCCAGTGCACGGGATCCTGCCGAGCGCGCGGTTCTTGACGCAAACAAGTCGTGCGTTCGACGGCAAGCCGTGCAGTCACGCGGCAGGGGTGGGGGAGCCGGCATGTGGCTCGGCGGACCCGACCGTGCACTCCAGCCGCAGGCACCGGCGCTGCGCGCAGCGCCCGCCCTGTTCACGCTCGCCTCGTTGACAGGATCGCGCTCTGTATACATAATACTGAGTGCGTCCCGCACTCCCGAAGGGCCCTTCAACGACGAAAGAGGTGGCGTCATGCCCCGCACGAACCCTCGACTCCTGCGCACTCTCGCCGCGGTCTCCGCCGGTGCGCTGATGCTCGGCCTCGCCGCGTGCAGCGGCGGCGCCTCCGGCGGCGGCAGCGCAGCCGGCGGCAAGTCCACCGTGGTCTGGTCGACCTGGGGCAGCGCCGACGAGCTCAAGCGCTATCAGGACTTCGACAAGGAGTTCATGAAGCGGCACCCCGACATCACGGTCAAGCTGCAGCCCGTCGCCGGCTACGACGACTACCACTCCAAGCTTCTCGCACAGCTGACCAGCAACACGGCGCCCGACGTCTTCTACGTCGGCGACGACATGATCGGGCAGTTCGTCGGGTCCAACCGACTGATGCCGCTCAAGAACCTCATGAACGGATCGCAGAGCCAGAGCAAGGTCGACGACTTCTCGCCCGGCCTGTTCGGCGCGGCGGAGAAGGACGGCGAGATCTACGCCGCCCCGAACGACTCGAACCCCGACGTGTTCTGGTACGACAAGGAGGCGCTCAAGGCCGCCGGCATCACCGAGGACCCGGCGACCCTCGCCGGCGAGGGCAAGTGGACCACGAGCGCGTTCCTCGACATGAACAAGAAGCTCCGCGACGCGGGGCTCACCGGCACGATGTTCTGGAACTACTGGTCCACGCAGTGGAGCTGGCTGAGCTCGCAGGGCGTCTCCGCGCCCTACGACAAGAGCGGGAAGTTCGTCGCGAACAAGGACGCGGGCGCCGTCAAGGCGCTGGATCAGCTCGGATCCCTGTTCCAGGACAAGACGTTCCTCGTCGCCGACACCCTGCCCGACGGCGCGGGCGCCGACAGCCTCTTCGTCTCGCACAAGGCCGGCTTCTTCGTCCAGGGCCGGTACACGATCGGGACCGTCGAGGCGGCCGGATCCAAGGACTCCTACGACATCGCCCCGTGGCCGACGCCCGACGGCAAGGCCGCGCCCACCGGCGTCGCCACCTCCTTCCTCGCGATCAACAAGAGCACCAAGGTCAAGGACGCGGCGTTCACGTTCTGGACCGAGTTCCTCTCCGCCGAGGGGCAGACCCTCCGCCTGCAGGGCGGCGGAAACGCGGTTCCGTCGATCAAGGGTGCGGACAAGGTCGTGCTGGACGGCTACCCCGCGCACGCGCAGACGTTCCTCGACATGCGTGACATCGGCTTCGTCAACTACCCGACCGAGGCGCGCCTGCCCGGCATCCGCGGCGGCATCGGCGACCAGTTCCTCGCGCTCTACCAGGGCAAGCAGGACGCCCAGGCCACGCTCGACGCCGTCGGCAAGCTGGTCCAGGACGGCAAGTGACGATGAGCACGCAGGCTGTCAGCACTCGGGCGCCGTCGACCACGGCGCCCGAGTGGCGGCGCGAGGCCGCCTGGCGGCGCCGGGATCGACGCTGGGGCTACGCGTTCGTGGGCCCGCAGCTGGTGGGCATGGGGCTCTTCGTGGTCGTGCCGTTCCTCGCGAGCCTCGTGCTCGCCTTCGCGCACTGGGACGGCCTGACCGACCTCAGCTGGGTGGGCTTCGAGAACTTCGGCACGGAGCTCACGGATCCCCTCTTCGGCCGCGCGATCCTGAACACGCTCCTCATCGCGATCATCACAGTGCCGATCGGGCTCGCCCTGGCCGTGATCATCGCGGTCGCGCTCGAGAAGCTGAAGACCCGCACGCTCTATCTGGTGCTCTTCTTCGCGCCGGTGGTCACGTCGACCGTGGCCGTCGCGATGATGTGGCAGCAGATGTTCCGCGCGGACGGGGTGCTGTCCTCGGCGATCTCGAAGGTCTTCGGGGTCGCACCGCCGGACTGGCTGCAGGATCCGCGGCTCGCTCTGATCGCCGTGTGCATCGTGACGATCTGGTCGTCCCTGGGCCTCAACGTCATCATCTTCCTCGCGGGCCTGCAGAACATCTCGCCGTCGGTGATCGAGGCCGCCCGGATCGACGGCGCGGGCGCCTGGCGGCTGTTCACCGCGATCCGGCTCCCGCTGCTGTCGCCGATCGTCTTCTTCTCCTCGGTGATCGCCTTCATCTCATCGCTGCAGACCTTCGACACGGTCTACGTCCTGGTCAAGAACGCCGGGCCGGACAACGCGACGCGGACGATCGTCTACCACATCTACGACCTCGGCATGAAGCAGTTCAACTTCGGCCTCTCATCGGCCGCGAGCATCATCCTGCTGCTGCTGACCCTCGTCATCACGGGGATCCAGTTCGCCGCGCAGAAGAAGTTCGTCCACTACGAGGATGACCCCGCATGAGCGTCGACACCACGCGCATCACGACCGGCGGCCACGCACCCGCCACCGATTCCACGATCGCCCTCGTCGCACCCGGCCGGCGGATCCGTCCGCGCGTCGCAGGCAAGGGGCGCCGTCGCCTGTCCGCGACGATCCTGCACGTCGTGCTGGTCGTCGCAGGCCTCGCGATGGTGTTCCCGTTCATCTGGATGCTGCTGACCTCGTTCAAGACGCTGCCGCAGCTGCTGAAGAACCCGCTCTCGGTGCTGCCGAGCCCGTGGACGTTCGACAACTATGTCCAGGCGTGGAACGCGGTGCCCTTCGCGCAGGCCTACCTGAACAGCGCCTACATCGCGGTGCTGGTCGTCGTGGGCACGCTCATCACCGCCTCGATGGCCGGCTACGCGTTCGCGCGGATCCGCTTCCGCGGGTCGAAGGTGCTCTTCATCGTCTTCCTCGCCACCCAGATGATCCCCAAGCAGGTCACGCTCATCCCGTTCTACCTGCTGATGTCGCAGCTGGGATGGGTGGATTCCCACCTCGCGCTGATCATCCCCGGGATGATCGCGAACCCCTTCGCCGTCTTCCTCATGCGCCAGTTCGTGCTGTCGCTGCCCCGGGAGCTCGAGGAGGCCGCGCTCGTGGACGGGGCGGGCCGGATCCGCACGTTCTTCCAGGTGATCCTGCCGAACCTGAAGCCGGGCCTCGCCGCGCTCAGCATCATCGTCGCGCTCGACGTCTGGAACTCCTTCCTGTTCCCCCTCGTGCTGCTGAACACGCCGGACCTGTTCACCGTGCCGCTGCTGCTGCAGTCCTTCCAGGGACAGTTCGGCTCGGTGAACTATGGGCTGGTGATGGCCGCCTCGGCGATCTCGACCGTGCCGATGCTGATCGTGTTCGTGATCGGGCAGCGGCGGATCCTGAACAGCATGGCCGCCTCGGGTCTCGGAGGGCGCTGACGTGACGGATCCCATCGCGGCCCGCGAGGCCATGTCCGCCGCGGAGCTCGCGCTCGCCGCGGGGCGGCATCTCGACCTGGTCACCGCGCCGTTCACGATGCCGCGCTCGCGCCTGCTCGTGTTCCGCGAGGGCGACGGCGTGCGGGTGCACACGTCCGAGTACGAGCGGGGCCTCGACGAGTGCCGCGTGCTGGACGCGCTCGTCGTGCACGACGCGTCCGGCCGGATCCTCCCGGTCGTCGACGTGCAGCCGCACCGGATCTCCTTCGGCGCCGTGACGCTCACGTTCGACGGACTGCGCACGCTCAGCATCGGCGGCGACCCCGCGGCCTCCGTGCGCCTCGTGCGTCCGGACGGCGGCGCAGCCCAGCAGGGGATCGGATCCGGGATCCGCATCGACGTCGCCGCTGATCGGAGCGTCGCGGTCTCCGTCCAGGGCCGCGGCGCCCACGACGCGACCGAGGAGGCGCTGCGGGCGCTGTGGGAGGAGTGGTTCGCCCGCTGCCCGCACGTCCGCGAGGATCTGCAGGACATGGCCGCGTTCTGCTGGTGGGTGCTCGGCGCGAACATCGTGGAGCTTCCCGCGCTCGAGGGCGCGCGGGCGATCGTCCCCTCGAAGATCGGCTACGTCGGGCTCTGGCAGTGGGACGCCTACTTCATCGCGGTCGGCGTGCGTCACGGCGACCCCGAGCTCGCCAGGGAGCAGCTCGAGCTCGCGTTCCGGTTCCCGAGCGAGAACGGTCAGCTGCCCGACGTCGTGCACGAGCAGGGCGTGCTCGCCACGAGCGACGACCTGCCGGAGTCCGACCGCGCGACGCTGCGTCGCGCGGGATCGCAGGTCGCGGACCCGGACGCTCCCGTGCCGCTCACCAAGCCTCCGCTCGCCGCCTGGGCGCTGCGCAAGGTGCTCGAGATCGAGGATGCGCCGGAGTGGGCCGCGACACAACTCGAGCGGGTGATCCGCTCCCAGGACTGGTGGTTCGCGGGACCGGAGCGGCACGGATCCGATCTCGACGGCGACGGGCTCCCGGAGTACGGCCATCCGTACTCCTCCGGGCTCGACGACAGCCCGGTGTTCGACGGGCCGATCCCCACGACGGCCCCCGATCTGGCGGCCTACCTCGTGCAGCAGGACCGCGAGATCGCCGCGCTCGCCGCGCGCTATCTGCCGGAGCACCCCGTCGCGCCGCACCTCGCCCGTGCCGAGCGCACCACCCAGCTCCTCCTGGAGCGGCTGTGGGATCCGGCCGAGCGGCGCTTCCTCGCCCGCGGCCCCGGCGGGACCCGGATCGCCAGCGACACCGTGGTGGGGCTCATGCCGCTGCGCATCGAGGGGCTCCCCGAGGACGCCCGGACCGCCCTTCTCGAAGCGATCGACGACCCGCGACGGTACGCCCTGGAGTGGGGGCTGCCGACCGTGTCGGCAGCGGATCCGGACTTCTCCCCGGAGAGGATGTGGCGCGGTCCGATCTGGATCAACACCAGCGCGCTCATCGCGGAGGGCATGGACGCCGCCGGCCACCCGGAGCGCGCCAGGGCGCTGCGCGAGCAGACCGTGCGCCTGGTGATCCACGGCGGCGGCCCGCAGGAGTACTTCAACCCGCTCACGGGCCGGAAGGCCGAGCGCGCGACGACGGCCTTCGGCTGGTCGGCGGCGCTGTTCATCGATCTGGCGGTCGAACTCAGCCGCTGACGCGCGAGACCCCCACAGAGAGTCGACGCCCCCTCCCAGGTACGCAATCAGGAGGGGGCCTCGACTCTCTGTGGGGGTCTCGGCGTCTTGCGGCGTCGGTGCGGGCGGCCGTGGAGCCGGCCTCGACAACCCTGGTGTTTGCGTAACCACGCGTGTACTGTATGCAATATCCAATTCTGACGAGGAGGTCATGATGAAGCGACGCGGCATGCTCGCGCTGGCGACGGGAGCGGTGGCGACCATCGCCCTGTCCGGGTGCGCGTTCGGCGGCGGGGCGCCGACGAGCGGTGAGGCGTTGAAGGCGGATGGGGCGGCCACCGGCACGATCACCATCTGGTCGTGGGACGTCGCGGCGACCGCGCTCAAGCGGCTCGGCGCCGACTACGAGAAGGCGCACAAGGGCACCACGATCAAGGTCGTCGACATCGGCTACGACAACGCCTACGACAAGATCTCGGTCGGCCTGCAGGCCGGCACCGGGCTTCCCGACATGATCACGCTCGAGACGGATCACAACCAGAGCTATCTCACGCAGTTCCCGAAGGGCTTCACCGACCTCTCGCCCGTGCTCGGCGACAAGAAGGCCGACTTCGACCCGTTCAAGTGGGCGACCGGCACCGGCAAGGACGGCGCGCTGCGCATGGCGCCGTGGGACTCCGGCACCGTCGGCCTGTACTACCGCACGGACTACTTCCAGGCCGCGGGGGTCGACGCCTCCGCCGTGAAGACCTGGGACGACCTCGTCGCGGCGGGGGAGAAGATCAAGGCCGCGACCGGGCACACGCTGCTCACCGCGGATCTCTCCTCGGGCGGATCCCTCTCGATGTACCTCCAGCAGCAGGGTGCGGGATACTTCGACGAGAAGGGCGACATCACGGTGAACTCGCCCGACGCCGTGCGGGCGCTCACCCTGCTGCAGACCATGCAGCAGAAGGGGCTCATCAAGAACGCCAAGGGCTGGGACGCGAGCGTCACGAGCGCGAAGGACGGCGACTCCGCCGTCACGCCCGAGGCCGTGTGGTGGATCGGGACGCTCGAGGGCGAGGCCCCGGAGCTGAGCGGGAAGTACGCCGTGCGGGACCTCCCCGTCTTCGACGGCAGCAGCGCGCCCACGTCGAACAACGGCGGATCCGGTCTCGCGATCCCCGCACAGGCGAAGAACCCGCAGCTCGCCGCCGATTTCATGGCCTACGTGCTGGCGAACAGCGCCAATCAGTCGAGCATGATGCAGAAGGAAGGGCTCTTCCCGGCCTACCTGCCGGCGCTCAAGGCCGACTTCTTCGAGCAGCCGAACGACTACTTCGGCGGACAGAAGGTGTTCCAGACCTTCGCCGGGCTGACGCCGAAGATCCCCTCCATCACCTTCACCTCGGACCAGTCGGTCGCGAGCGACGCCGTGACGAACGCCGTCGGCGCCGCGGTGCTGAACGGCGAGGATCCGAAGAAGGCGCTGGACGACGCGGCCGCCCAGATCGCGAACTCGACCGGCCGCAAGATCGCGGGCTGACGTGACGGTCGCCACTGTGCGGCGTCCTCCGGCGGAGGGGAGCCGCGACGAGAGTCGTCGCGGCTCCCCCCGCACGGGTCGTCGTCTCGCCGCGCGCATGCAGCGTCCTGGGATGTGGTTCGCGCTGCCCGCGGCCGCGCTGCTCGCCCTGTTCTTCGCATACCCGCTCGCGGTGTCGCTGCTGCAGAGCCTCTTCCGCACCTCGGGCGGCGTGAGCACCTTCGTCGGGTTCGAGCAGTACGCGCGGATGTTCCGGGATCCGCTCGTGCTCAAGAGTCTCGGCAACGCGCTGCTCATCCTCGTCGTGCAGGTGCCGATCATGATGGCGCTCGCGGTCGGTCTCGCGTACCTGCTGAACCAGGCGTGGCTGCGCTTCCGGGCGGGGTTCCGCCTGCTCACCTTCCTGCCCGCCATCACGACGCTCGTGGCCTACTCGGTCGTGTTCCGAGTGATCATGACGACGGACGGCGGCCTGCTGAACCAGTTCCTCGCGCTGTTCGGCGCCGGGCCTATCGACTGGCTGAACAACGAATGGTGGGCGCGGGTGGCCGTGATCGCCTCGATCACCTGGCGCTGGACCGGCTACAACATGGTCATCATCCTCGCGGGACTCCAGGCGATCCCGCCCGAGCTCTACGAGGCCGCGCGCATCGACGGCGCAGGGCGCTGGCAGATCTTCCGGCACATCGTCGTCCCGCAGCTGCGGCCCGTGCTGATCTTCACCAGCGTGACGTCGACGATCGGCGCGTTGCAGCTCTTCGACGAGAACTTCATCCTCACCGGGGGCGGTCCGAACAACGCGACCCTGACGCCGGTGCTGTACCTGTACAAGATCGGGTTCCAGCAGTTCGACTTCGGCTACGCCAGTGCGATCGCGTGGATGCTCGTGATCCTCACCGGGATCATCGCCGTGATCCAGTTCCGCATCATGAGGGAGAAGCCATGACGACCCAGCTGATCACGACCGGCCGGGGCCGGCGCAGCGGGCAGCCCTCGACCCGATCCGGGGAGCCGCTCGTGCGCCGGGTCGTGCTGCGGGCTCCGGTCTATGCGGTCATGGTCGTGGCGAGCGTCCTCGCGCTCGTCCCGTTCCTCTGGATGGTGATCGCGTCCACGCACAAGACCAGCGACCTGTTCGTCACGCCGCTGCCGCTCCTGCCCGGCGGGGAGTTCTGGCAGAACCTCGGCCGGCTGCAGGAGAGCATCGGCTTCGGTCAGGTGATGCTCAACAGCGTGGGCGTCGCCGTGGTCTACACGCTGTTCAGCTCGCTGATCAGCATCATGTGCGGCTACGGCCTCGCCACCTACCGGTTCCGCGGCCGCGGCGTGCTGCTGGGCGTGATCCTCGTCACGATGATGATCCCGATGCAGGTGCTGCTGGTGCCGCTGTTCCAGATGATGGCGAGCGCCGGATGGATCGACACCTACCAGGCGCTCATCGTGCCGTTCCTCGCGAACGCGTTCGGCATCTTCCTCATGCGGCAGGGATTCCTGGACTTCCCTGTGACGCTCGTCGAGGCGGCGCGGATCGACGGCGCGAGCGAGCTGCGCACGTTCTACCGGATCGTGCTCCCGGTCGCCCGCCCGCAGATCGCGGCGCTCGTGATCTACACGTTCATCAGCCAGTGGAACTCGTTCATCTGGCCGCTGCTCATGCTGAACACCGAGGACAGGTACACGGTCCCCGTCGCGCTCAACACCATGATCGGTCTCAGCCGCGTCGACTACTCCGGGCTGATGCTCGGATCCCTGCTCGCGACGCTTCCGCTCTTCGTGCTGTTCCTGGTGTTCCAGAAGCAGTTCGTGGCGGGCCTGCTCGGCGGAGCCGTCAAGGGGTGACGGCGGATCCGTGCCTGCGTGCCGTTTGCAGGACCCGGTCACGGATGCACGATCCGATCGCAGGATCCGTCGTGCATCCGTTCCCGGATCGTGCAGGCGTGCGCGGCGCCCGAGCAGGGCTCAGGCCGAGAAGTACGCGCTCGACGAGTTGTCGAGGATCCGGCGCATGCCGTGCAGCCAGTTGACCTTGAGCGCCTCGATCGCGGTCGGCACGTCGCCGGCCGCGAGGGCGCGGGCGATCGCGGCGTGCTCCGCGGCGACGCGGTCGATCTTCACATCCTCGGCGACGAGCAGGGCCTCGTAGCGGTGGAAGGATCCCCGCACGCTCTCGATCACGTCGAGCAGTCGCCGGTTCGGGCAGGCCGACAGCATGACGGTGTGCCACTCGTCGTCCTTCGTCATCACGAGGGAGTGCTCGACGTGCTCGTCCGTGAACGCCGCGGCGAGCTCGACGAGCCGCGCGCCCACGGCCTTCAGCTCGTCGACGGGGCTGAGCTCGAGCGCGAGGCTCTCCAGGGTCGCCATGACGGGCGCCAGGTCCTCGAACTCGCCGGCGCTGAGCGGCACGAAGCGGAAGCCCTTGCCGTTCTCGCTGGAGATCTGCCCCTCGGACTCGAGGGCGATCAGCGCCTCGCGCAGCGGAGTGCGGCTGACGCCGAGCTCGGCGGCGAGCTGCACCTCGTTGATGCCCTCGCCGGGCCGGACGTTCCCCGTGCGCATGCGCGCGAGAAGCTCCTCGCGCACCTGTGAACGGAGGTTCTTGCGTTCGATGGCCATCTTTCCCCTCCAGTGGAACCTTAGCGACAGTGCTCAAGGCTCGGGCTGTTGACGTGATCATGATCCCGCCATAGTGTTATGTATACAAAATACACCTGACGGCGGGAATCGTCGTCATCCGCACGGAACGTGCACGAAAAGACTCAGGGAGGAGCCTTCGTGGCCCAGCATCTCGACGACGAGCGGATCCGCGAGGTCCGCATCGACGCCCTGGCGTTCGGCGGCGACTACAACCCCGACCAGTGGTCCGAGGACGTGTGGCGCGAGGACATCCGGCTGATGCTCGACGCGGGCGTCAACATGGTGAGCCTGCCGATCTTCAGCTGGCCGCAGCTCGAGCCGGAGCCCGGCGTCTACGACTGGAGCTGGCTGGATCGGATCGTGGAGCTGCTGCACGAAGCGGGCATCCGCATCGACCTCGCCACGGCGACGGCCACTCCACCGTCCTGGCTGCTGCGGGCGCACCCCGAGATGGCGCCGTGGGACTCCGATGGCCACCGCCTGGAGTTCGGCTCCCGGCAGACGTACTGCCCGTCCTCGCCGATCTGGCGCGAGAACGTCGCACGCATGACCCGCGCGATCGCCGAGCGCTACGGCGAGCACCCCGGCCTCGCGATGTGGCACATCTCGAACGAGTACGGCGACCACGTCTCGCGCTGCTGGTGCCCGGAGTCGGCGCGGCACTTCCGCCGCTGGCTGCAGGACCGCTACGGCGACCTCGACGGGCTCAACGAGGCATGGGGCGTCAACGTCTGGGGTCAGCGCTACACGTCGTGGGAGCACATCGAGACGCCGAAGAAGGCGCCGGGGCCGATCAACCCCACCAAGCTGCTCGACTTCGAGCGGTTCTCCTCGGACGCGATGCTCGAGCTCTTCCAGGTCGAGATCGACGTGCTGCGCGAGGTCACCCCCGACATCGCCGTGACCACGAACTTCATGAGCATGTTCCGCGACCTCGACTACTGGCGCTTCGCCGAGCGCGAGGACGTGGTGACCGACGACGCGTATCCGGATCCGATGGATCCGACCTCGCACGTGGGCGCCGCGCTCAACTACGGGCTCATGCGCGCGCTCAAGGGCGGGCGCCCCTGGCTGCTCCTGGAGTCGTCGGCGAGCGCGACCAGCTGGCGCGACGTGAACGTGCCGAAGGCGCCCGGCAGGATCCGGGTGGAGAGCCTGCAGGCCGTGGCGCACGGATCCGACGCCGTCATGTTCTTCCAGTGGCGCCAGGCCAAGTACGGCCAGGAGAAGTTCCACTCGTCGATGCTCGGCCATCGCGGCGAGCGTTCGCGCAGCTTCCAGGAGACCAAGGCGCTGGGACTCGAGCTGAAGAAGCTCGAACCCGTGCGCGGCACCCGGGTCCGCTCGCGCGTGGGCCTGGTCGTGGACTGGGACTCGTGGTGGGGATCCAGCGCCGCCGAGTCGCTGCCCTCGCAGCGGCTGCAGTGGGCGCAGCAGGCCCGTGCCTGGCACCGCGCCCTCTACACGCTGGGCCACGCGGTCGACGCCGTGCGCGTGGGCGGCGAGGCGAGCGGGACTCCGTTCGACCGCTACGACGTGATCGTGGCGCCGAACCTGTACATCCTCGAGGAGTCGCAGACGGCGGCGCTGCGCGCCTTCGTCGCTCGCGGCGGAACCCTCGTGGTCGGCCCGTTCTCCGGCGTCGTGGACAGCACGGAGAAGGTGCACGACGGCGGTGCACCAGGGCCGCTCCGCGACCTGCTCGGCATCGAGGTCGACGAGCAGTGGCCGATCGCGGACGGCGTCGTGGAGCACCTCTCCTACGGCGACGACGAGCTCGCGGTGCCGCACTGGGGCGAGTGGATCGAAGCCGACCCCGATGTCGAGATCCGCGGGGCGTACTCCAGCGGCGAGCTCGCCGGTCGCCCCGCCGTCACCCGGCGCGCGCACGCCGCGGGATCCGCCTGGTACGTCAGTGCGATGCTGCAGCCCGAGGGGCTGGTCGCGGTGTTCCGCGACATCGTCCGCACGGCGGGTCTGCCCGCGCGCGACGAGGTCTCGGTCGCCGCCGAGGCCGTCACGCGCTCGGACGGGACGACCGACTACACCTTCCTCCTGAACCACGCGGCCGAACCCGTGACCTTCCGGCTGCCCATCTCCGGCCGGGATCTGCTCACCGGATCCGAGGCCGCGGGAGAGCTCGCGCTGGGCGCCTACGGCGTCGCCGTCATCGCCTCGCCGAGCACCGACCGCATCCCTTTCCTCACCCTCGCCCATAACCCCCGGCCCACCCAGGCCACCCCGTCGAAGGAGCTGGCATGACGCAGACGTTCGTGCATCCCTACATCCCGAACACGGCGCCGGAGACCTACGCCGAGATGCTCGCCGCCGTCGGCGCCGCCTCGATCGAGGACTTCTACGCCGACGTGCCGGAGGAGCTGCGCCTGCGCCGTGCGCTGGACGTGCCGGCGCCGCTGCCGGCCGAGCAGGACCTCGCCCGCCACGTGCGCGGGATCCTCGCGCAGAACCGCACCACCGAGGAGCGCCTGAGCTTCCTCGGGGCCGGCACCTACAACCACTACGTGCCCGCGGTCGTGGACGAGGTCATCCGCCGCAGCGAGTTCCTCACCGCCTACGCCGGTGAGCCGTACGAGGACCACGGCCGGTTCCAGGCGCTGTTCGAGTACCAGTCGCTCATGGCCGAGCTGCTCGCGATGGATGTCGTGAACGTGCCGACCTACGATGGGTACCAGGCCGCGGCGACGGGCCTCGCGATGGCGGGCAGGCTCACCGGCCGCGGTGTCGTGCTCGCCGTGAGCGACGTGCTGCCGGAGAAGGACTCGAAGGTGCACGACTACACGCGCGCGGGGCTCGAGATCGAGCGGATCCCCGCCGTGGGCGGCATCGCGGATCTCGCGGCGCTGCGGGCCAGGCTCGCCGGCGACGTCGCGGCCGTGTGGGTCGAGACGCCGAGCTTCACCGGCGCCGTCGAGACGCGGCTGCGCGAGATCGCGGACGCGGCGCACGCCGTCGGCGCGGTCGTCGTCGTGGGCACCGACCCGATCGGATACGGGGTGCTGACCCCGCCCGCCCTGCAGGGCGCCGACATCGTCACGGGAGACATCCAGTCGCTCGGGCTGCACCAGTGGTTCGGCGGAGCGCATGCCGGTTTCATCGCCGTGCACGACGAGCCGCGGTACGTCTCGGAGATGCCCTCCCGACTGTTCGGCCTGGAGTCCACCGATGTGCCCGGCGAGTACGGCTTCGGCGACGTCGCCTACGACCGCACGTCGTTCGCGCACCGCGAGGACGGGAAGGAGTGGGTCGGCACGGCCGCCGCCCTGTGGGGCATCGCCGCCGGCGTGCACCTCGCGCTCATGGGACCGCAGGGCATGGCGGACCTCGGCGAGCTGCTGCTCGCCCGCACCGCCTACGCGCAGCAGCGGCTCGCCGCGATCCCGGGGGTGACCCTCGGGGACGACGCGCTGCATCTGCGCGAGTTCACGATCCGCGTCGACGCGATCCGCGCGGCGGACCTCGTCACGGCGCTGCGCGCAGAGGGCATTGAGCCCGGCGTGGTCGTGGACGAGCACACGCTGCTCGTCTGCGTGACCGAGGCCACCTCCGCATCCGACATCGACCGCCTCGCCGTCGCGCTCGCGACGGCCATCGACACCGAGGAGCAGCACGCGTGCGACGCACTGAGCGACGACGGCAAGGAGGAGACGAAGTGAGCCTTCCCGTCGCCCCGAAGCAGAGCCCCCGCCGATTCCAGCAGGCCAGCTGGGACGAGCCGATCGTCTTCGAGCTGTCCGCACCCGGCGAGAGAGGCGTCCTCGTGACGCCGGTCGAGCCGGCCGTGCGGGAGGCCGTCGGCGACGTCGTCGCCGCACTCCCCGAGGGCATGCGCCGTCCGACCCCGCCCGCGCTGCCGGAGATCGCGCAGATGCGGGTGCTCAAGCATTACCTGCGCCTGTCCCAGGAGAACCTCGGATCCGACCTCAACGTCGACATCGGCCAGGGCACGTGCACCATCAAGTACTCGCCGAAGATCAACGATCAGCTCATCGAGGTGCCGCAGCTGCGGGCGCTGCACCCTGCGCAGGATCCGGCCGACACGCAGGGCGCTCTTGAGACGATCTGGCGCCTCGAGCGGCTCATGGCCGAGATCTCCGGC
The DNA here is from genome assembly GCF_044749045.1 of Microbacterium sp. NPDC089698. Lineage (NCBI taxonomy): Bacteria > Bacillati > Actinomycetota > Actinomycetes > Micrococcales > Microbacteriaceae > Microbacterium > Microbacterium sp. NPDC089698. The sequence continues at coordinate 86,470 of NZ_JBIVHE010000002.1, read as the reverse complement.
ATGGACGCGGTGTCGCTCGCCTCGCCCGGCGGATCCGCCGGCATCTGGACCAACATCGCGATGATCCGGGCGTATCACGCGTCGCGGGGCGAGGCGGCTCAGCGCGATGAGGTCATCACGACGATCTTCAGCCACCCGTCCAACGCGGCCGCCGCCAAGGTCGCGGGATACAAGGTCATCACGATCTACCCCGACGCGGACGGCTACCCCGACCTCGGCGCGCTCAAGGCCGCGCTCTCCGAGCGCACGGCGGCGATCATGGTGACCAACCCCGAGGACACCGGCATCTACAACCCTGCGATCAAGGAGTGGGTCGATGCCGCGCACGAGGTCGGCGCGCTCGCCTCCTACGACCAGGCCAACGCCGCGGGGATCCTGGGCATCACGCGCGCCCGCGACGCCGGATTCGACGTGTGCCAGTTCAACCTGCACAAGACGTTCTCCGCCCCGCACGGCAGCGGAGGCCCCGGTGCCGCGGCCAATGCGGTGAGCGCGGCGCTCGCGCCGTTCCTGCCAGGACCGCGCGTGGAGAAGGTCGAGGGGCGCTTCGTGGTCCGCGAGCCCGGCGACCTGTCGATCGGGCACGTCGCGCCGGCTCACGGCGTCATCCTGCACGTGGTGCGGGCGTACGCCTGGATCATGGCGCTCGGCGCCGAGGGCATGCTCGCGGCCTCGCAGGTCGCGGTGCTGAACAACAACTACCTGCTCAAGAAGGTGCTCGAGATCCCGGGCGCGTCCGCGCCCTATGCGACGGGGCGCCGCCGCATCGAGCAGGTGCGGTACTCGTGGCAGGAGCTGTTCGAGGAGACCGGAATCACCTCGGAGGAGATCGGCATCCGGATGGCCGACTACGGCTTCCACTACTGGACGAGCCACCACCCCTACGTCGTGCCGCAGCCCTTCACGCTCGAACCCACCGAGTGCTACTCGAAGGCCGAGATCGACGAGTACGTGGCGGCGTTGGCGCAGGTCGCGCAGGAGGCCAGGGAGAACCCGGAGCTCGTGCGCACGGCGCCGCACAACCAGACCGTGCACCACACGCACCACGACGACCTGGACGATCCCGAGCGCTGGGCGATCACCTGGCGCGCCTACCGCCGGAAGTACTTCGGAGAGGTGCCGGCCGGTCCCGCCGCGAGCGAGCTGCCGCGGAACGGCGACGCGGATCCCGCGCTCGCCGAGACCGTCGCGGTCGGAGCCTGATCGCGTGATCGGTCTGATCGTCAACCCTGTCGCCGGGGTCGGCGGGCCCGCGGGCCTCGCCGGCTCCGACGGCGCGGCCGTGCAGGCGCAGGCGGCGGAGCACGGCTCCGTGCCGCGCGCGCACGACCGCGCCCGGCAGGCGCTGACGGTCCTCGCGCGCTCGCACCCCGGGGCGCGGATCCTCACCGCCGCCGGAGCCATGGGCGCCGCCGTCGTGACGGAGGCCGGGCTCGAGCCGGTCGTGGTCTTCACCCCGTCCTCGGTCGCGACCACGCCCGACGACACCTCCGCCGCGGTCGCCGCCGTGGCCGCCGCCGGAGCATCGCTCGTGCTGGTGGCCGGCGGCGACGGGACCCTGCGCGACGCCGTGCGGGGGCTGGCCTCCCTCTCGGGGTCGGGTGAGCCGGTGGATCCGGTCGGTCCGGTCGGTCCGGTGGGTCCGGTCGGTCCGGTGGGTCCGGTTTGGGGCGCACCTGTGCCGTTTGGGGCGCCGTACGCCGGCGCTGACGGTCGTGACGCGCCCCAAAACGTGGATCTGCGCCCCGAATCGGCCGTGCGCCGCGCACGTGTCGAGCCGGCCGTACTCGGGATCCCGGCCGGCGTGAAGATGTACTCGCCGGTGTTCGCCGTGAGCCCCGTCGCGGCGGGCGCCCTCGCCGTGGACTGGCTGGGATCCGAGACCGTGCCGACTGCCGTGCGCGAGGTGCTCGACGTCGACGAGGCGGCGCTTCGCCGGGCCAGGGTCGAGCCCGTGCTCTACGGCAGCCTGCGCGTGCCGCAGCGGCTCGGACGCACCCAGGCGCGCAAGGCGCCGACGCCGGTCTCGGAGCAGGAGGCGGTCGCCGCCGCCTCGCAGGGAGCCGTCCGGGCGATGCGACCGGGCGTCCGGTACCTGCTCGGCCCCGGCGGCACCACGGCGCAGATCGCCGCCCAGCTCGGCCTCGCGAAGACCCCGCTCGGCGTGGACGTCGTGCTCGACGGACGCCTCGTGGCCGCGGGAGCGGACGAACAACGGCTGCTCGCCGAGGCCGCCGCCGGCCCGGCGCAGGCCGTGATCACGGTGATCGGCGGGCAGGGGTTCCTGCTCGGCCGCGGCAACCAGCAGCTGTCCCCGAGGGTGATCCGCGCTCTCGGGGCGGATCCGCTCCTCGTCGTCGCCCCCGAGCAGAAGCTCGTCGACCTCGGCGGGCGCCCGCTCCTCGTCGACACCGGCGATCCCGACGTCGACGCCTCCCTCGCCGGACACATCCGCGTCATCACCGGCGCCGAGGCCTCCGCGTTCTACGCTGTCGCCGCACCCGAAGCCCTCGTCACCTGATCCGTCCCGCCGGTCCCGAGCTTCGCGACAGGACCGGATCCCGAACCCACCCCGACCGCATCCCGACCCGCAAGGAGCACCCCATGCGTCTGCAGAACAAGAACGCCATCGTCACCGGAGGCGCCGGCGGCATCGGCCGCGCCACGTCCCTCGCCTTCGCCGCCGAGGGCGCCAACGTCGCCGTCGTCGACCTGAACGCGGAGGCCGCCGAGGCGGTGGCCGAGGAGATCCGCGCCGCCGGCGGATCCGCGGTCGCGATCGGCGCCGACGTCTCGAGCGAGGCCGAGATCGAGCGCGTCGTCGCCGCGGTCGTCGACGGCTTCGGCGGCGTCGACGTGGTCTTCAACAACGCCGGCATCATCCGGCGCACCACGGCGGTCGAGACCACGGTCGAGGAGTGGGACCGGGTGTTCGGCGTGAACGTGCGGGCGATCTTCCTGATGTGCAAGCACGTCGTGCCGATCATGGCGGCGAACGGCGGCGGATCCATCGTCAACACTGGATCCGGCTGGGGCCTCAAGGGTGGCGGGCAGGCGATCTCGTACTGCGCGTCGAAGGGGGCGGTCGTCAACATGACCCGCGCGCTCGCGATCGACCACGGCCCGCAGGGGATCCGCGTCAACTCGGTGAACCCCGGCGACGTCGACACCGGGATGCTGCGCGACGAGGCCCGCCAGCTCGGTCAGGACCAGGCCGGCTTCCTCGCCGAGGCCGCCGAGCGCCCGCTGAACCGGATGGGGCAGCCCTCCGAGATCGCCGCGGCCGTCGTCTGGCTCGCGAGCGACGAGTCGTCGTACGTGACCGGATCCGCCCTCGTCGTCGATGGCGGCGGCATCGCCTGAGTCCGGTCGCCGCATCCTGTCAGGCGGATCGCGCCGAGCGCACGGGTTCGCGCCGAGCGCACGGCTTCGCGCCGAGCGCACGGCGTCTTCACGCGAAGGCCCGGTGCCTTCGGCAACGTCCCGTGCATTCGGCGGGGAGCCCGGGTGCCCCCGCATCCGGGCTCCCATCCAGGCGGCTCGCGTAAAATCGTGACAATGACCGACGCCCCCTCCGACGCCCCGTCGACGCCGAGCGACCGCAGCGCCACGACAGGCGGCGACGCCGTCGGATCCGGCATCGATCCGGCCGACCTCGCGACCACCCTCCGGGTGCTGGCCGAGTTGCACGGGCTCGATCAGGACCACCCCGACTTCATCGCCGTCCGGCGTGCGACCTCGGCCATGTTCAAGGCCGCCAAGCGCGTGCGCCGGCGGGAGATCCGCGATGCGATCGCCGAGGCCGACCGGGCCGTCATCGCGGCGACCGCGACGGGTGCTCCCGACCGGATCGACGACGAGACGCGCGGTCTCGACCTCGCGAGCAGCGTGACGGATGCGGCGACCGCGGGCGAGCTGCTGAAGCCCCGCAACTGCTACATCTGCAAGCAGCTGTACACCACGGTCGACGCGTTCTACCACCAGCTCTGCCCCGACTGCGCGCGGTTCAGCCACGGCAAGCGCAACGCCCGCACCGACCTCGACGGCAAGCGCGCGCTCCTCACCGGAGGTCGCGCCAAGATCGGCATGCACATCGCGCTGCGGCTGCTCCGGGATGGCGCGCACACCACGATCACCACGCGGTTCCCGCGCGACGCGGTGCGCCGGTTCGCGGCGCTGCCCGATTCGGCCGACTGGCTGCACCGGCTGCGCGTGGTCGGCATCGACCTGCGCGATCCCGCCCAGGTGATCGCCCTCGCCGACTCGGTCGCGGCGCAGGGGCCGCTCGACATCCTCATCAACAACGCCGCGCAGACCGTGCGGCGCTCGCCCGGTGCGTACTCGCTGCTCGCCGACGCCGAGCTGCAGCCGCTCCCGAACGGGCCGCTGCCCGAGATGGAGACCTTCGGACACACCGCGGATCCGCACCCCGAGGCGCTGCAGGCCTCGGTCGACGCGCACCCTCTGCTGTCGATCGCGTCGCTCGGCGGCACGATCGCGGAGCAGGGCGGCCAGGCGCTCACCGCCGACGAGCTGGCCCGGCTCGCGATGGCGCCCGGATCCTCCTCCCTCGCGAAGCACGCGGACGGCACGGCGATCGACGCGGGCGGCCTCGTGCCCGACGTGAACCGGGTGAACAGCTGGGTGCAGAGCGTGGACCAGGTGGATCCGCTCGAGATGCTCGAGGTGCAGCTCTGCAACACGACAGCGCCGTTCCTGCTCATCAGCCGGCTGCGTCCGGCGATGGCCGCCTCGCCCGCGCGGCGCAAGCACATCGTGAACGTCTCGGCGATGGAGGGCCAGTTCTCCCGTCGGTACAAGGGGCCGGGGCACCCGCACACGAACATGGCGAAGGCCGCGCTGAACATGCTCACCCGCACGAGCGCGGGCGAGATGCTGGAGACCGACGGGATCCTGATGACCGCGGTCGACACGGGGTGGATCACCGACGAGCGTCCGCATTACACGAAGGTGCGCCTCGCTGAGGAGGGCTTCCACGCCCCGCTCGACCTCGTCGACGGCGCGGCCCGCGTGTACGACCCGATCGTGCGCGGCGAGGCCGGCGAGGACGTCCACGGCGTGTTCCTGAAGGACTACGAGCCCAGCCCCTGGTGAGCGCGCCCGCGGCGCCCGCCCCTCTCCAGCTTCTCCCACTTTCGCGTCGTCCCCGTCAGCGGAGCCCATAGGCGCCGCTGATGGGGACGACTCCAAGGTGGGGAGGCCCGTAGGGGCGCACCGCTTCGGCGGGCCGGCATCGAGCCGGGGATCCGCGGCGGTACTCTGAGCGCACCGGGGCGCCGACCGCGTCCGGCACCGACCGAGGAGGCTGTCATGGTTCCCGAGATCAACTACTGGGCCGTGCTGCTGGCGACCGCGTCGAGCATGGTCGTCGGATCCATCTGGTACGCCCGCGGCGTGCTCGGAACCCGCTGGGCCCGCCTCGCGGGGGTCGACCTCGACAACCCCAAGGGCAGTCCGGTGCTCGCCATCATCGCGACCGTGATCGTGAGCTTCCTCACGGCCTGGGTGCTCGCCGGGGCCACGGCGATCGCCTGGCACTTCTACGGCGGATCCTTCTTCCTCTCAGCGCTCGTCACCGCGATCACGCTGTGGATGGGATTCACGGCGGCGCGGTTCATCACGCACGACGCCTTCGAGGGGCGCCCGAGTTCGCTGACCGTCCTGAACATCGCGCACGAACTCGTCACGGTCGTGGTGATGGCCGTCCTGATCGGCGTCTGGCCCCCGGCCCTCGGCTGATCGCCGCGCCGTCCTCGGCTGCCGCCGCGCCGGCTGATCGCTCCCTCTCCACCGCCCCTCGATTCGGCTTGCCCCCTCTGGCGTCCCATCCACTACGACCGCGATATGGGGGCACCCAGAGGGGCGAGAGCGAGGGGGCGCGAGCGAGAGGGAGGGGGCGAGCGCAGCAGTGCTGCGGAGGGGGCGTCAGCGGCGGATGGCGTAGCGGTGCAGGGTGACGCCCTGGTCGTAGGAGGCCTGCTCGAGCAGGTCGAGGATCACCGGGGGCCTCGTCTCGCCGGGGCGCGGATCGTCGAACAACGGGCGGCCGGGTCCGAGGATCGCCGGATGCGTGAACAGCAGGAGCTCGTCGAGCAGCCCCGCCTCGAGCAGTGCCGTGGCGAGCGTCGCCCCGCCGACGCCGATGCTGCCCTCGGTCTCGGCGCGGACCTCCGCGAGCCGCGAGACGGCGTCCTCGCCGATGACCCGCGTGTGGAAAGGGGCCTCGGCGCGGGTGCGCGAGACGAGGATCTTCGGCTTGTCGGTCCAGATCGCGCCGTACTCCCGCATGAACGCGGGCAGCGAGGCGTCGTCGCGCGCGGCGGGCCAGAACGACTCCATGATCTCGAACACCCGCCGGCCCTGCACCATGAGTGCGAGGTCCGCGGCGCGGCGGTTGAACTCGCGATGCAGCGGCTCGTCGATCCGCATCCAGTCGCCGTCGCCGTCCTCGCCCGGAGCGGCTTCGATCCGCAGATCGAGGGACACGTTCATCCAGTAAACGAACCGGCCGGCCATGCGCCTCTCCCATCGTCGGGGACGCTCTCGACGCTAACCCCGGCCCTCCGCAGGCGCAACGCCCCCTCGTGGTGACCCTCACCAACGGAGTCGTCCCCGTGAGCGGACCTCAGGGGATCCGCTGACGGGGACGACTCGGAAGTAGAAGCTAAGGCGGCGACGCGGGTCAGGCGGCGACGCGGGCGATCGCGGCGATCGCGCTCGTGAAGAAGGGCAGGCCGTCGACGCCGCTGCGCATGGCGACGGAGGTGTCGGGGCCGAAGCCGGGCTCGGTCGCGTGCTCGGGGTGCGGCATCAGGCCCACGACGTTGCCGCCGGGGTTGGTGAGGCCGGCGATGTCGCGGAGGGATCCGTTCGGGTTCACACCCGCGTAGCGGAAGGCGACGAGCCCCTCGCCCTCGATGCGGTCGAGCGTCTCGTCGGAGGCGATGTAGCCGCCCTCGGCGTTCTTGAGCGGGATGATGATCTCCTGGCCGCGCGCGAACTCGTGGGTCCAGGCCGTGTCGGCGTTCTCGACCGTGAGCTTCTGGTCGCGGCGCACGAAGTGCTGGTGGTCGTTGCGGATCAGGCCGCCGGGCAGCAGGTGCGCCTCGACGAGCATCTGGAAGCCGTTGCAGATCCCGAGGATCGGCATGCCCTTGGCGGCGGCGTCCTTGACCTCGGTCATGATCGGCGAGAGCGCGGCGATCGCGCCGGAGCGCAGGTAGTCGCCGTAGCTGAAGCCGCCGGGCAGGATCACGGCGTCGACGCCGTCGAGGTCGTGCGCCCCGTGCCAGAGCGCGACGGGCTCGGCGCCGGCGATGCGCACGGCGCGCTGGGCGTCGCGGTCATCGAGGGAACCGGGGAACGTGACGACCCCGATCCGCACCGTCATTCGGCGACCTCGACGCCCACGACGTCCTCGATCACGGAGTTGGAGAGCACCTCTTCGGCGATCCGCCGGGCCTCGGCGAGCACCTCGTCGGTGACCTCGCCGTCGACCGTGAGCTCGAAGCGCTTCCCGATGCGGACGTCGCTGAACGCGGTCACGCCGGTGCGGGCGAACGCTCCGGAGACGGCCTTCCCCTGCGGGTCGAGCAGTTCGGACTTGGGCATGACGTCGACGACGATGGTGGGCATTGGAGGCTCCGAGATGTCGCGGGCGGGAGGGCGCGTCAAGTCTACCGTCCGGCGAGAGGCCGGACCGCGGTCAGCTGCGGAACACCGTGTGCACGTCGCCGACGACGTCGCGGCCGCCCAGGCCGTCGATCTCGAAGAGCACCGAGATCCCGGCGACGTGATAGCCGAGCTGCTCGACGATCCGCCGGCCCGCGGCCAGGGTGCCGCCGGTCGCGAGCACGTCGTCGATCAGCAGGATCCGGGATCCGGCGGGCAGGTCGTCGTGCATCTCGATCGTGGCGGTGCCGTATTCGAGGGCATAGTCCACGGACGCGGCAGGCAGGGGCAGCTTGCCCGCCTTGCGGATCGGGACGAATCCGGTCCCGGCCTCGATCGCGGCGGCCCCGGCGAGGATGAAGCCGCGCGCCTCGATCCCGGCGACGACGTCGAAGGATCCGCGGAACGGCGCGACGAGCGCCTCGGTCGTCGCCTGCAGCGCCTCGCGGTCGGCCAGCAGCGGCGTGATGTCGCGGAACAGGATGCCCGGCTCCGGGTGGTCCGGGATCGAGCGGATGAGCGATTCGGCACGGACGAGCGCGGGCGAGGAGGTCACCGGTCCAGGGTACGCGGGAGTGGGTGTCCGCCCCGCCTGTTGACATCGTGGGAGCGCTCCCATAGCCTGATCCGGATCGCCGGGGAAGGCCCTCATGCGGCACGAGCGTCCGTGATGAGCGCCCCGCCGTGAATCCCGCCGCGAATCCACCACCGCGCCGCCCCGACGACGCACCAGCGAAGGAGCGCCCTTGAACACGTCCGTCCGCCGCTTCCCCGACGGCTTCCTGTTCGGAGCCGCCACCGCCGCCTACCAGATCGAGGGCGCCGCCTTCGAGGACGGCCGCACCGCGTCGATCTGGGATGCCTTCGCCCGCGAACCCGGTGCCGTTCTGAACGGCGAGAACGGCGACGTCGCGTGCGACCACTATCACCGCTACGCCGATGACGTGCGGCTCATGGGCGAGCTGGGTCTGCAGGCCTATCGCTTCTCCACCTCCTGGGCGCGCGTGCGCCCGGACGGCGGTGCGGTGAACCCCGCCGGCCTCGCGTTCTACGACCGCCTCGTCGACGAGCTGCTCGCGGGCGGCATCGTGCCCTGGCTCACGCTGTACCACTGGGACCTGCCCCAGGCGCTCGAGGAGAAGGGCGGCTGGACCTCCCGCGACACGGCGGAGCGCTTCGTCGAGTACGCGCTCAGCGTGCATGACGCTCTCGGAGACCGCGTGCAGCACTGGACCACGCTGAACGAGCCGTGGTGCTCCTCGTTCCTGTCCTACACCGCGGGTGTGCACGCGCCGGGCCGGGTCGGCATCGAGGACGGCATGCTCGCCGCGCACCACCTGCTGCTGGCGCACGGCCGCACCGTCAGGGCGCTGCGGGAGCGGGATCCGCAGCTCGACCTCGGGATCACGCTCAACCTCACGGTCGCCGATCCCGCCGACGCTCGTGATCCCGCCGACGTCGACGCCGCGCGCCGCATCGACGGGCAGTTCAACCGCTGGTTCCTGGATCCGGTGCTCCGCGGCGCCTATCCCGCAGACGTCGTCTCCGACATCCGCGAGGTGGATCCGGTCGCCGTGCGCCGCTGGGCCGCCGCGATCCACGAGGGCGACCTCGACACGATCGCCGCGCCGCTGGACTGCCTGGGCGTCAACTACTACCACGGCGAGCTGCTCTCCGGGACGCCGCAGTCCGGCAGCGAGGGCACGCCGCACGACGGCGGCGTCGAGGGCGAGAACGCGCGGCGCACGCGCTCTCCGTTCCCCGCCGCGGACGACGTGCACTGGGTCGAGCGCGGGCTGCCCCGGACGGGCATGGGCTGGGAGGTGCAGCCCGAAGGGCTCACCCGGCTGCTGCGCCGGCTCGGCACGGAGTACGCGCCGGGGCTGCCGCTCTACGTGACCGAGAACGGTGCGGCGTACGATGACGAGCTCGAGGGCGCTCGCGTGACGGACCCTGCGACGGGGGCCACGACCGGCGGGGTCGTCCATGACTCCGAGCGGGCCATGTTCCTGCGGGAGCACGTCGCGGCGACCTACGACGCGATCGAGGAGGGCGTCGATGTGCGCGGCTACTTCGCGTGGTCGCTCCTGGACAACTACGAGTGGTCCTGGGGCTATGGCAAGCGGTTCGGGATCGTGCGGGTCGACTACGACACGCAGGAGCGGATCGTGAAGGATTCCGGGCGCGAGTACGCCAGGATCATCGCGGCCAGGGCGGTCTGAGACATGGTCGGGGGGATGGAGTCCGGCGTCGGGCGCGCCACGATCGAGGAGGTCGCCGCCGCGGCGGGCGTCTCCCGGTCGACCGTGTCCCGGGTCGTGAACGGGTCGACCGCGGTGAGCCCGCACGCGCTCGCGGCGGTGCAGGACGCGATCGCGCGCCTCGGCTACGTCCCCAACCGGGCGGCGCGCTCGCTTGCCCTGCGGCAGACGCACGCGATCGCGCTCGTCGTGCCGGAGGACACCCGCCGCTTCTTCGGCGACCCCTACTTCGGCGCCGTCGTCGCGGGGATCAGCGACCGGATCGCGCGCTCGGACTACATCCTGAACCTGCTGATCGCGAGCGACGATCCGGGCGGCCGGATGACGGGCTTCGTGCGCAACGGCGGAGTGGACGGCGCCATCATCCTGTCCCATCACAACAGCGACGCCTTCGTCGATCGCATCGTCGAGGCGGTCCCGGTCGTGTTCGGCGGACGACGTACGAACGGTGCCGAGGACGACTGGTACGTGGACGTCGACAACGTCACGGGCGGCAGACAGGCCGTCGAGCATCTGCGGGACATCGGGCGGCGGCGGATCGCCACCGTGACCGGGCCGCTCTCGATGGCGGGCGCCGTGGACCGGCTCGCCGGGTTCCGCGCGCGGCTCGCCGAGGACGGGCTCGAGCCGTTCGCCGAGATCGCCGGCGACTACTCCGAGGCCAGCGGGGCGCGAGCGGCACAGGAGCTGCTCGAGCGCGCCGCCGAACCCGGAGGGGCGCTGCCGGATGCGGTCTTCGCGGCGAGCGACCTCATGGCCCGGGGCGTGCTGCGCACGCTCCGCGGCGCGGGCGTGCGGATCCCGGAGGACGTCGCGATCATCGGCTTCGACGACTCGCCCGTCGCACTCTCGACGGATCCGCCGCTCACGACGATCCGCCAGCCCATGCACGCGCAGGGCGAGGAGCTCGCGGGCGTGCTGATCGACCGGCTCACCGGAGCAGCCCCTCCGCGCCGCACCACCCTCGGCACCGAGCTCGTGGTGCGGGGCTCGGCCTGAGGCCGAACGGGGCGGTGCGAGAGCGGTCGGCGGCAGGCGGGTGATAGCCGATCGGCTGATGCGGATCGGGCCGCGGCGTTCGTAGGCTGAGCCCATGGAGCCGCGGTCGGAGGTGCAGCAGCACGAGGCGTCCCTCGGCGACGGCGTGCGCGGGATCCTCGCGCCGGTGCGGTTCGGACGCGCTCTTCAGGTCGTGCTCATCGCGCTGATCGTCGTGAGCGCGATCCGATACCTGCTCCGGCACGGCGAGGGCGAGAACGCGGTCCCGGTCCTCGCCGGGGCCGCGGCGCTGGCCGTGGCGGCCGTGCTGCAGGGGCTCGTCCCCCGTCGCGGCGCGTGGCCCGCGACCTGGGCGCTCGTGGTGTGCGTGCTCTGGGCGGCCCTGACGCTCGTGGCCCCGTCGTTCGGATGGTGCGCCGTCCCGCTCGCCTTCGCGGTGCTGCAGATCCTCCCGTTCTGGCCGGCGACCGCCGCGATCACGGCGATGACGGCCGTCGTGATCATCGCGGAGCTGCGCCTGTCCGCGCTGTTCGATCCGACGCTCGTCGCCGGTCCGATCGGGATCGCGTTCGCCACGATCGTCGCTTATCGCGCGCTGGATCGCGAGGCGCGCGCCCGCCAGCAGCTGCTCGACGAGCTCACCGCGACGCAGGCCGACCTCTCGGCCGCGCAGCATCGCGCCGGCGCGCTCGCCGAGCGGGCGAGGCTGTCGCGCGAGATCCACGATTCGGTCGGACAGGACCTGTCCAGCATCAACCTCCTGCTGCAGGCCTCGGAACAGGGGTGGGAGCGCCGTCCCGAGGCCGCCAGGGAGCAGGTGCGCGCCGCGGCGGGCGCGGCGCGGTCGGCGCTCGACGAGGTGCGCCGCGTGGTGCGCGACCTCGCCCCCGGTGAGCTCGAGGGCGCGGCCGGATCCCTTCCCGCCGCCCTCGCGCGCGTGGTCGAGGAGGCCTCGGGGCGCGGCGTCGACGTGCAGTTCCGCAGTCACGGCACCGCCGCCGAGGTGCCCCTTCCCGTGGCGTCGGCCATCATCCGGACCGTGCGCGGGGCACTCGCGAACGTCGCGGAGCACGCCCGCGCGAGCCGGGCCGTGGTGAGCCTCACCGCGCAGCCCGATGAGCTGCGTCTCGACATCCGCGACGACGGCGTCGGCTTCGACGCCCGGCCCGCGGCGATGTCGGCCAGGGCGGCGCAGCGCCGCACGGCCGGCCGCGGTCAGGGCATCCCGGGGATGGCGGAGCGGATCGCGCAGCTCGGCGGGGCGCTGCAGGTCGAGAGCGCCCCGGGGGAGGGCACCACGCTGTCGCTCGTGTTCCCCCTCGCCCGGGACGGGTCGGGGTCGGATCCGCGGGAGCAGGACGGATCCGCTCCGGCTGGGCAGGATGGATCCGCTCCGGCTGGGCAGGGGGAGAGCCGATGACCCTGCGGATCGTGCTGGTGGACGACCACCCCGTCGTCCGTGCGGGCGTGCGCGCCCTGCTCGAGTCGACGGACGGCCTCGTGGTCGTGGGAGAGGCGTCGAACGCCGCCGATGCCGTCCTGGCGGCCGAGACGGCCCGGCCGGATGTGGTGCTCATGGACCTCAGCCTGGGCGACGGCGAGGGCGGGATCGTCGCGACGGGGCGCATCCGCGCGCTGCCGGATCCGCCGGCCGTGCTCGTGCTGACCACGTACGACAGCGAGTCGGACATCCTGCGCGCCCTGGACGCCGGGGCGGCCGGCTACCTCCTCAAGGACGCTCCGCCGGAGCAGCTCTTCGCCGGAATCCGGGCGGTGCACCGGGGCGAGCCGGCGCTCGCCCCCTCGGTCGCCGCCGTGCTCATGCGGCGCGCCGCCTCACCGGAGCCGCGCATGACCGAGCGGGAGGTCGAGGTGCTCGAGCTGCTCGCGGACGGACTCGTCAACCGCGAGCTCGCGAAGGCGCTCTTCGTCTCCGAGGCGACCGTGAAGTCGCACCTCTCGCACATCTACGCCAAGCTCGGGGTCGACACCAGGGCGGGCGCCGTCGCCGCCGCGATCGAGCAGCGGATCATCCGGCGCTGACCCGGGTGCGAGCAGGACGCACGAACGGCGCGCCCCCGCGGAGCCCCGACCGCGACCGAAGCCACCGCCGCAGACGCCGAAGCGCCCCGCCTCCCTGCCGTGCACAGCGCAGGAGACGGGGCGTCGGTCGCCGGTCCCCCCAAGAGACCGGCGCCTGCGGTCAACCCCCTGATCGCAGGATCGCCCCGCCGAACAGCGCGAACGCCGTGATCCCTGCGGACAGGATCACCGCCGCCGATACGCCGGCCACGGCGAGCAGGGACACGCCCTGTCCGCCGAGGCGCTGTCCGCCCAGCCCGATCGCCACGCCCTCCGGTCGTGCGATCGGGCCGGTGTTCTCGTCGCGGTACGGGCCCGTGCGCGCCGCGAAGCGTCGGTGCAGCTCTTCGGCGAGCTGCACGGTGCCCTGCATCACGTCCGGTCGGTCGAACCGGGTGCTGCCGGGCAGATACACGTAGGCGCGGTCCTCGACCAGTTCGAGCTCGGCGCCGGCGCCGAGGTCCAGGACCCGCGCCATGAGGTCGGGCGTGAAGATGTAGAGGGCGTCGCGCTGATAGCCCTCGGGCACGAGCAGCTGGAAGGTCGATGCGAAGTGCCCCTCCAGGTCCATCCGCGCGCCGCCCAGCCCCAGGGTGGGCACGATGCTGCGACGGCGGTTGCGCAGCACGATGTGCGGCACCTTCGCGGGCAGCGGCAGCTCGATGAAGGCGAAGGGCCGCTGCACGGTCGCGGCCTCGTCCCGGCCGCCGACCGAGCGCGCGAGGCCCAGCTCGAACGGGATGCGCGGATCCTCCGAGGCGACCACGCCGCGCTCGACCGAACGGCGCATGCGCGTGAACGCCGAACCAGGGCGCCGGGTGCCCTGCAGCAGATCCGCATAGGCCCAGCCGTTGGCCCCCGCGAACATCGCCAGGCGCGCGCGACGGGAGAGGCCCACGGCGTACCAGACGAAGCCCGCTGCGCCCATCACCCCGTAGAAGACGCCGAACACGGCGAGCAGCGGCACGCGCGCGAGCATCCCGATCGAACCCAGCCACCAGAGCGCCGCCACGATCGCCGCCGTGAGCAGCAGCACCCCGGCGAGCACGGCGAAGAAGCGCCGGTGCAGGGGGATGCGCGCCGCGCGCTCGTAGGCGAGGAGCGTGCGCATGCCCGGCGGGGTCCGCAGAGCCGAGAGATCGACCCGGATCGGATCCGCGGCGCGCGGATCCGTGCTCCTGCGACCGTCGCTCACCCGACTCGCCAGGGCAGAGACGCCCACGGCCCGTTGCGCTTCGCGGTGGACGCCGCCCGGAATTCGGACCAGCCGTCGCCGAACTTGTCGAAGGTCTTCTCGCCGATCACGCCGTCGCTCCAGTGCATCACGCGGCCCGTGATGTAGCTCAGGCCGAAGTCGGCCCAGGAGGAGAACGCGGGGCGGCCCTCCTCGTTGATGCGGTGGATGATCGCGCGCGCCTCCGGCACGTCGGCGTGACCCAGGGCGACGCCCCAGGTGGCGAGGGCGACGGCCTGGCCGAGCGCATAGCCGTCGAGCGTGCGGACGTAGACGTCGGGCGTCACGATGTCCTTGCCGACGAGCTTGCGCACCTGCGCCTCGACGCCCTCGATCGCGGCGACGAAGGTGCGGGCGTCGCGCTTGTCGCCCCCGGCCTCGATGATCGCGGACGTCCATTCCTTGGACTTCGGCACGCGGCCGAGGCGTCCCGCGAGCTCCGCGCGGATGGCGAGGCACGTCACCCACACATCGCGGCGGCGCCGGACCGTGACGAGCCGCTCGATGCCGGCGAGCCATTCCTCACGGGTCGCCACGCCCCACATCTCGACGAGCCGCTTCTTCTCGCCCGCGCTCAGCGCGGACGCGGTCGGGTCGTTCCACGGGCCCGAGGGCTGGTTCACGATCTGCAGGAAGCCCAGGGCGATCTCGTTCGCCTCGCGGTCGTCCGTCGAGTACGCCTCCGAGGGCTTGACCTTCGCGGCCGGCATGATCCAGATCACCAGGAAGAACAGGACGACGACGCCCACGATGACCCATACCCACCACTGCGCGAAGAGCCAGCCGATGAGGCTGCCGAGGTCGTTCAGATCGACGCGGGCGCTGCCGTGCATGAGGGTCCTCCGGTGTGGGGGGATTTGTAGGTTGAATGAATATTCAGTGATTAATGTAGCGAAAGGACCCGTCACCCGGAAAACGGATCCGGAAGGCACGGCGCATGGCTCGCTCCCCGGAGCAGAACCGCATCGCCCGGGAGCGCTCGCGCGAGAGCCTGCTCGAGGCGGCGATCGGGGTCTTCGCCGAGCGCGGGATCGACGGCGCCACGATCGCCGACATCACCGGGCGCGCGGGCGTCGCGCAGGGCCTCGTCAACTACTACTTCGGCGGCAAGGAGCAACTCGTCCAGGCCGTGATCGACCGCTGGTTCGACATGCTGCTCGGCATCGCGCACAGCGGGCCGCCGCCCGTGCCGGGCCGCGCGCTCGAGGAGCAGGCCCTGCCGCCGTCCGCGGCGTCGCTTCCCCCCGAGGTGCGGCTCGCCGCCATCATCGACACCGCACTCGGCATGACCGCGGTCGCCCTCCCGCTGCAGCGGGTGGTGGTCGCGCTGCAGCAGCAGCCCACCACGCGGGCGCTGTTCGCGGAGGGGGAGCGGCGGCACATGGCGGGGGTCGTCGCGGCGGAGGACGCCGTGCGATCGATCTTCCGCGACCGCGGCGATGCGGATCCGGCGCTCGAGGAGATCATGCTCCGCAGCACGCTCGACGGGATCGTCGGGCAGTGCATCGTCTACGGCGACTCGTATCCGCTCGAGGAGGCGCGCCGCTGGGTGCACCGCCGCTACGGTCTGCCGGAGCCCGCGGCGCCCCTTCCCGGCATGACGAAGCCCGCGCCGGGCTCGGGATCCGAGCCGCGCGCGCGGGCTTCGCGCTGATCGGGGCGCCGATCAGGCGGGGTCGCCGCCCATCGGGCCGACGGCCTCGAGCGGGCGGGGGTCGTCCGCCCCGGACTTGCGCAGCCGGGCGATCGCGTTGCCGCCGTGGTAGATCACGATCGCGGCCACCGTCGCGATGACGATGCCGCCGAGCACGAAGCCCGAGTCCTTGATCGCGATCGAGAAGCCGCCGACCGCGATGACCAGTGCGACCGCGGCGGTGAACTGGTTCACGGGGCGCGAGAAGTCGACGCGGTTGTCCACCCAGATCTTGATGCCGATCACGCCGATGAGGCCGTAGAGCCCGGTCGTGATCCCGCCGAGCACGCCCGGGGGCACCGAGTTGATGATCGCACCGAACTTCGGCGAGAGGCTGAGCAGGATCGCGGCGATGCCGGCGACCCAGTAGGCCGCGGTCGAGTACACCCTGGTCGACGCCATCACGCCGATGTTCTCGCCATAGGTGGTGGTCCCGGATCCGCCGAAGAGGCCGGCGATCGTGGTCGAGACGCCGTCGGCGATGAGCGCCTTCCCGGTCTGCGCGTTGATCTCCGGATCCTCGACCATGGTCGCGACGCCGCGGACGTGACCGACGTTCTCGGCGATGAGCACGAGCACGACCGGCAGGAACATCGCGATCCCGCTCCACACGCTCGGCGTTCCGAAGTCGGGGAAGTGGAACGTGGGCAGGCCGACCCAGGCCGCCTTGTCGACCGCGGAGAAGTCGAGCTCGCCGCGGAAGGCGGCGAAGATGTAGCCCGCGATCACGCCGAGGAAGATCGAGATCCGGCCCAGGAAGCCGCGGAACAGCACCGCGAACACGATCGTGATCGCGAGGGTGAAGGTCGCCGTGACGGGCGCCTTGGCGAAGTTGCCGTAGGCGGCGCCGGCGAGGTTGAACCCGATCAGCGCGACGATCGTGCCCGCCAGCACGGGCGGCAGGAACCGGTCCACCCACTTCACGCCGGCGACGTGCACGACGACGCCGATGATCGCGAGCAGCACGCCGACCGCGACGATGCCCGCGAGGGCCGCGCCGATCCCGCTGTCGCCGCCCGCGGCGTGAGCGGCCGTCGCGGCGGTCACGGGGGCGATGAACGCGAACGAGGATCCGAGGTAGCTGGGCAGCTTGTTCCGCGTGATCAGCAGGAACAGGATCGTGCCCACACCGCTGAACAGGAGGGTCGTCGGCACCGGGAAGCCGGTGAGGATCGGCACCAGGAACGTCGCGCCGAACATCGCCACGACGTGCTGCACGCCGATCGCGATCGTGGCGGGCCAGTTCAGGCGCTCATCGGGGCGGACGACGGCGCCGGGTTCGACGGTGCGTCCGTCGCCGTGGATCTTCCACAGGGACATGCGGACTCCTCGGGATCGGGGGAGGGGGCTGGAGAAACCCTATCCTGGGCGTTCCCTGGGAGCTCGCGTCGTGGCGACGGACCGTGTCCCCGTTCTTGCAGACCGTGTCCCACTTCTGGTGGCGCCGTGTCCCGAATTCGGCGGCGAGACGGCCTGTTTTGCAGCCGAAAGTGGGACACGGTTCTGAACCGGCCCCCGGGCCACCCCGCCGGGTCAGGCCGTCAGGCGGCCGAGCAGCTCCGCATAGCGGGCGGCGGTCTGCGCGACGACCTCCTCGGGAAGCACGGGCGGGGTGCCCTGCTTGTCCCAGTGCGCGCTCAGCCAGTCCCGCACGATCTGCTTGTCGAAGCTCGCCATCCGCTCGGCGGGGGTGGATCCGGTCCGCCACGACGCGGCGTCCCAGTACCGGGAGGAGTCGCTGGTCAGCACCTCGTCGGCGAGGCGGAGGACGCCGTCGGCGTCGACGCCGAATTCGAACTTGGTGTCGGCGAGGATGAGGCCGCGCTCCTCCGCCACCGCGGCGGCGCGTCGGTAGATCGCGAGCGACAGGTCGCGGAGTTCGGCGGCGCGCTCGGCGCCCACGATCTCAGCGGTGCGCTCGAAGGTGATGTTCTCGTCGTGCTCGCCCATCGGCGCCTTGTACGCGGGCGTGAACAGCGGCTCGGGCAGCCGGTCGCCGTTCTGCAGTCCGGCGGGCAGCGGGATCCCGCAGACCGTCCCGCTCTGCTGGTACTCGAGCCAGCCGGATCCGGTCAGGTAGCCGCGCACCACGCACTCGATCGGCAGCATCTCGAGCGACCGGGCCAGCATCGCGCGGTCGGCGACCTCGGCGGGCACGTCGCCGTCCACCAGGTGGTTGGGGATCGGATCCGCGCCCTCCGCGAGCCGGTCGAACCACCAGCGGCTGAGGCCCGTGAGCAGCGCGCCCTTCTCCGGGATCGGCGGCTCGAGCGCGAAGTCGAACGCGCTGACCCGATCGCTCGCCACGACCAGCAGCCGCTTGTCCGCCGGATCCTCCGGCGCGTACAGATCGCGGACCTTGCCGGAGTAGAGGTGACGCCAGCCGGAGAGTTCGAGGGGTGTGCTCACGCGTCCATTATCGCGGGCGTCCCGCCGGCTCGGGCACGGAGCGGGCGGCGATGTCCGAGGTCCCGCCTAGTGTGCTCGGGTGAGCGCCGACTTCCCCCGTGAGATCCTGACCGACCGACTCAGCCTGCGTCGCCCCGAGCCGGGCGACCTCGACGCCGTCTTCGCCGTCAACAGCGATCCCCGCGTGTGGACGCACTTCCCGAGCCTGCGGCCGACCGAGCCGGAACGCGTCGCCGCCATGATCGAGCGCTGGGAGTCGAGCTGGCGGGCCCATGGACTCGGATCCTGGATCGTGCGGCTGCGCGAGACCGGCGAGGTCATCGGCAACGGCGGCAGCACGATGCTCGGCGCCGACGCGCCGGACGCCGGCCCGGACGGTCCCGCCCGGGTGTGGAACCTCGGCTACCGGATCTCCGCCGACCACCACGGCCGCGGCTACGCGACGGAGGTCGCCCGCGCCGCGGTCGAGGCTGCCGCACAGGTCGCCCCCGAGGTCCCGGTCATCGCCTACCTCGTCGAGCACAACCGGGCCTCCGCCGCCGTGGCGGAGAGGGTCGGGCTCCGCCTCGTGCACCGCGCGCCGGATCTGGGCAACCCGGATCCGGCGGTCCTCCGCCTCGTCTACGCCGATCGCGCGCTGACATCCGCCCAGCTCACGGCGGCGCTGCGATGAGTGCTCCGGCACGAGAAACGCTGGCGCGGGGCTCCGGTGCGGCGTATAGTCGTGAGCGGATTAGTCCACATGGACTAGTCGGGATGGAGTGATGGTGAAGGATCCGGCGCTCACCTCTCTGGGGGTGATGGTGCTCGCGCTGCTCAGCGAGGGCGACATGCACCCGTACGAGATGGCGCGGCTGCTGCGCGCCCGACGCGACGACCGGATCATCCCGATCTCCAACGGCACGCTGTACCACACCGTCTCCCGCCTGAACGGGCAGGGCCTGCTCGAGGAGGTCGGCGTCGATCGCGACGGCAACCGCCCCGAGCGCACGACGTACGCGGTCACGCCGGCCGGCGCGGACGCGGTGCGCGAATGGGTGCGCCGCGAACTCGGCGGCAGCCGGCGGCAGACCCCGTTCCGCGTGGCCCTGGCCGAGGCGCACAACCTCGACCGGGACGAGGCGGTCGACCTGCTCACGCAGCGGCTCGCGCTGTTGCGCGAAGAGCTGGCGACGATCGGCGCCGCGCTCGACGGCGCCGGAACCCGCGACGTGCCGGAGCAGTACCTCCTCGAGCCGATCCGGCACCGCCTGATGCTGCAGGCGGAGATCGACTGGCTCGGCACCCTGATCCCCCGGATCTCATCCCCCGACTTCGCGTGGGGGCCGGATCCGGACCACCTTCTTGCCAAGCGAAAGGCACACCAGAATGGCTGAAACCATCGGTACGTCGACCGGCGCCTACGCCGTCGGCCACAAGCCGAAGAGCCCCTGGCCCGCCCTCTGGGCGCTGGTCATCGGCTTCTTCATGATCCTCGTGGACACCACGATCGTCTCGGTCGCGAACCCCGCGATCAAGGCGGCGCTCGACCCGTCCACGAACAACCTCGACAACGTGGTGTGGGTGACGAGCGCCTACCTGCTCGCCTACGCCGTGCCGCTGCTGATCACCGGACGCCTCGGCGACCGGTTCGGCCCGAAGAACATGTACCTGATCGGTCTGACGATCTTCACGCTGGCCTCGCTCGGCTGCGGCCTCTCCAACTCCCTCGGGATGCTGATCGCGTTCCGCGCCGTGCAGGGCCTCGGTGCCGCGCTGATGACTCCGCAGACCATGGCGGTCATCACGCGCACCTTCCCGGCCGAGCGCCGCGGCGCCGCGATGGGCCTGTGGGGTGCGACGGCCGGCGTGGCGACGCTCGTCGGCCCGCTCGCCGGCGGTCTGCTCGTGGACGGCTTCGGCTGGGAGTGGATCTTCTTCATCAACCTGCCGGTCGGCGTGATCGGCTTCGTGCTCGCCTGGATCCTCGTCCCGCACCTGAAGACCCACGAGCACCGCTTCGACATGGTCGGCGTCGTTCTCAGCGCTCTCGGCCTGTTCCTCATCGTCTTCGGCCTGCAGGAGGGCCAGCACTACGACTGGGCCGGCTGGATCTGGGCGATGATCGCGGCAGGCATCGTGGTGATGGCCGTCTTCATCTGGCAGCAGGCGAAGACCCGCAGCGAGCCGCTCGTGCCGCTCGGACTGTTCCGGGACCGCAACTTCTCGGTCGCGAACTTCGGGATCGCCACGGTCGGGTTCACCGTGACCTCGATGTCGCTGCCGATGATGTTCTTCTACCAGCTCGCCCGCGGTCTCACGCCGACCGAGGCGGCGCTGCTGCTGATCCCGATGGCGGTGCTGTCGGGCGTGCTCGCCCCGATCGCGGGCCGCATCCTCGACCGCGTCGATCCGCGCGTCCTGCTCGTGCCGGGCCTCGGCCTCACCACGGTCGCCCTGATCTGGTACGGCCTGCTGATGAACCCGGACACCCCGATCTGGATGTTCCTGCTGCCCTCGGCGCTCATGGGCATCGGCCAGGCCGGCATGTGGGGACCGCTGGCCACCACGGCCACGCGCAACCTCGAGCCGCGCCAGGCGGGCGCGGGAGCGGGCATCTACAACACCACCCGGACGATCGGTTCGGTGCTCGGCTCGGCCGCGATCGCCGCGCTCATGCAGGGCCGTCTGGAGGCGAACCTTCCGGGGGCCGCCAGCCACGGCGGCGACTTCGGCACGGGCAAGCTGCCGGAGTTCGTCGTGACCGGATTCTCCACGGCCATGGCGCAGTCGATGATCCTGCCCGCCGCCGTCCTGCTCCTCGGCGTGATCGGGATCCTGTTCATGCAGCGCCCGGCGCACCTCGTGAAGCGCTGACGCGGCGGCAGCCTCGTTGATGCTGTCTCACGCGGCAGTCTCGCGCGGCCGGCAGTCTCGCCGACGCCCCCTCTGAGCGCCGACGCCCCCTCTGAGCACCGACGCCCCCTCGTATGTACGTCAATACGAGGGGGCGCGGATGCTCAGAGGGGGCGTCGACGCGTAAGGGTGCACCCACGGAGCGGCGTCGGCGTGCGCGGGCCCGTCACGGAGCGGGGGAGCCGCGCGCCCGGGCTGCCGCCGCGGACTACTGCGCGACGCGGGCGGCGATGTCGGTGCGGTGGTGCGCGCCGTCGAGGCGGATCCGGCCGAGGGCCTCATAGGCGCGGGAGCGGGCGTCGGCGAAGTCGGATCCGGTCGCGACGACGTTGAGCACGCGGCCGCCGGTCGCGATGAGGTTGCCCCCCGGTGCGTCCGGACCCGCGGTCGCCGCGTGCACGATGCCGACGCCCTCGACGGCCGCGGCCTCGGCCAGGCCCTCGATCGGACGGCCGGTCTGCGGCGCCTCGGGGTAGCCCTCGCTCGCGAGCACCACGGTGATCGCGACGTCGTCGCGGAACTCGGGCTGCGGCTCGTCCTCGAGCGTGCCGGTGGCGGCGGCGAGCAGCAACTGCGAGAGCGGAGTGCGCAGGCGCGGCAGCACCACCTGGGTCTCCGGATCGCCGAAGCGCGCGTTGAACTCGATCACGCGCACGCCGTTCGGCGTGAGGATGAGGCCGGCGTAGAGCAGGCCGATGAACGGCGTGCCCTCGGCGTCGAGCTGCTTCACGACCGGGAGGGCGACGGTGCGGGTGACCTCCTCGACGAAGGCCGCCTCGCTGCCGAACTGCTCGTCGAGCCACGGCAGGGGCGAGTAGGCGCCCATGCCGCCGGTGTTCGGGCCCTCGTCGCCGTCGAAGGCGCGCTTGAAGTCCTGCGCGGGGCTCAGCGCGCGCACCGTGTCGCCGTCGCTGAGGAAGAACAGTGAGACCTCGGGGCCCGTCAGGAACTCCTCGATGAGCACGGGACCGTGCGGAAGGTACTGCTCGGCGTGGGCGAGCGCGGCGGCGCGGTCGGGGGTGACGATGACGCCCTTGCCCGCGGCGAGTCCGTCGGCCTTCACGACGTAGGGGGCGCCGAGGTCGTCGAACGCCGCCTCGACCTCGGCGGCGGTCGCGGCGCGCACGGCGCGGCCGGTCGGCACCGAGGCCGCCTCCATGATCCGCTTCGCGAACGCCTTCGATCCCTCCAGCTGCGCTGCGGCGCGGCCGGGTCCGAACACCGGGATCCCGTGCGCGCGCACCACGTCGGCGACGCCCGCGACGAGCGGCGCCTCCGGGCCGATGACGACGAGGTCGACGCCGTGCTCGTCGGCGAAGGCACGGACGGCCGAGCCGTCCATCGGATCCACCTCGACCAGCGTCGCGTCCTGCGCGATCCCGGCGTTGCCCGGGGCGCAGAGGATCTCGTGGCCCTTCCGCTCGGCGCGCAGGGCGAGGATGATCGCGTGCTCACGGGCACCGGAACCGAGGACGAGGATCTTCACCCCGTCAGCCTACCGAGCGGCCGCCCGTCGATGACCGTCGTGAAGCCGTGCGACGGTCACAGTTCGAGACGGATGGGCCGCTCGTCGGCGCGGTCCCACGGCAGGGTCCAGCCGGCGGCCTCGAAGACGCCGTCGAGCACCATCGCCGTGAAGCCCCACACGATCGTGCCGTCGACGTCGAAGGCGGGCCCGCGGAAGGTCTGCCCCATCCGGGTGAGGGTCGAGGTGAACCGGGTCGCCGGATCCAGCAGCGTCGCGACCGGCACGCGGAACACCTGCACGGTCTCGGCGTGATCCACCGCGACGACCCGTGACGGCTCGCGCCACCAGCCCAGCACCGGCGTGACGAGGTGATTGCTGGCGGCGAGGGGGATCTCGGGGAGTGTCGCGAGGATCTCGACGCCGGCGGGATCCAGCCCGGTCTCCTCCTGCGCCTCGCGGAGAGCCGTCGCGGCGGGATCCGGATCCTCGTCCTCGCGGCGACCGCCCGGGAAGGAGACCTGACCAGGATGCGAGGAGAGCGTCGCCGCACGGCGCTGCAGCAGCACGTCGAGATCGGCCGGCACCGTGACCGCATCCGCGTCGGACGGCTCGTCGTCGAGGCGTCCGAACAGGATCAGCACGGACGCGGCGTGCGCGTCGTCATCGACCCCGGGGAAGCGTCCGAGGCCGAGCGCGCCCTTCGCCGCCGCCGCGAGCAGGTCGGCGCGCGCCCCGGCGGTGTCCGTGGCGGGTGTCTCGGCGGAGGAAGTCATCGTGCCGAGCCTATGCCCGTGGTGCCTAGCATGGACCTATGGCGAGCAGGATCGACACCACCGCGGGGCGCGCAGCGCTCGATGCCGCCC
Source organism: Microbacterium sp. NPDC089698 (assembly GCF_044749045.1). NCBI lineage: Bacteria > Bacillati > Actinomycetota > Actinomycetes > Micrococcales > Microbacteriaceae > Microbacterium > Microbacterium sp. NPDC089698. The sequence continues at coordinate 62,874 of NZ_JBIVHE010000002.1, read as the reverse complement.
GTGCGGCGCTCGCCGCCGGCGGGAAGCCCGCCCGCTCCGACTACGCCACGGCCGTGCGGTATCTGCTGCAGCTGCTGGACGAGAAGGCGCCGGGCAACAGCGTCGAGGTGCGCGTGCCGCCGTTCGGCGCCGTGCAGGTGGTGCGGGGGCCGCGGCACACGCGCGGGACCCCGCCGAACGTCGTCGAGCTGGATCCGGCCACGTGGATCGCGGTCGCGACCGGATCCGAGAGCTGGGCGTCCGCGCTCGACGCGGGCCGGATCCACGCCTCCGGCACCCGCGCGGATCTCACCGATCTGCTGCCGCTGCGCCCCTGACCGCGCGGCAAGGTCGCTCTCGCGCGGAGCGGCCCACAGGTGCGCGTGGGAGAATGGAGGCATGAGCACGCCGCAGCCGGACCGCACGCCCGAGATCGTCGAGGCGCGCGTCCGTCGTGCGCCGCGCTGGGGCGTCTTCCTCGGCATCGGCGTGGGCGTGGGCGTGGTCCTCGCCTTCGTGCTGACCGTGTTCGGCAACTTCGACGCGTCGGAGGCGACGCAGGTCGCCTACCCGTTCGGTCAGGTGTTCGGCTTCCTGCTGCTGTGGACGGTGCCGGTCGGCATCGCCCTCCTCGGCGTCCTCGCGCTCATCCTCGAGCGCGCCGCGCGCCGCAGCGAGCGAGTGGTGCGCGTCGATCGCGAGACCGTCGCGGAGTAATCCGCCGGGCCCGGGATCCGGGCGCCGTCCCGCCGTTCGCAAGTTTCGGGGCACACCATCCCGTTTTGGGGCGCAGCAGACCGCGCTCGACGGCGGTGACGCGCCCCGAACGGAGCAGACGCGCCCCAAACCCGGGGATCCCGTCACGCCACCTCGGCGATCACGGGGCGGATCGCGCTGTCGAAGTCCACGGGGTCGTGCCGGAGGCTGTCGGTCACCGCGATGCTGAAGGCGCCGATGCGCCAGATCCCGCGCTGCGCGAGCGGCAGGACGTGCACGTTGAGCTCGAAGGAGTGCGCGCGGCGTCCGGTGTCGCGCTCGAACTCGGCGAGCGCGGCGGCATAGGCGCGGTACGGGTCGCCGGTTCCGGAGACCGAGCGCGAATAGCGCTTCTGGGCCTCGTTCGCGTAGCGCACCACCTCGGCCGCGAGCGGCGCGATCGCCGCGCGCAGCCGCTCCGCCCCCACGGCGGGGAGCGCGACGATCGTGTCGAAGCCGTCGATGAGCTCGAGCGGAGACCGGGACGGATGCGACTCGGGTTCGACCGTCATGTCCCAGTAGGCCCGCCATTGCCGCTCGAGCGCGTCGTCCACCCCGCCGTCGTCGAAGGCGCGCAGCGGGTGGTCCCTCAACGTCGGCAGCTCCGCCGGGATCCGGATCCCCAGCCGCTGGCGCAGCGCGAGCGCGATGAGCACCGGGATCCCGGCCTCCTCGCGCACCAGCCACTGCGGCTTGTCGACCATGCGCCCATCGTACGGATTTCCGGGCCGCGCGGGGCCCGATTGCGGGTCACGATCGAGGACGCGGATCCCGGGCGCCGGTCCGCCTCCGCGGGCCCCGGCCGGCGGGCGACCGCACAGCCGCCCGCCGGTAGGATTGTCGGGTGTCCTCCCGCACCTATGCTGAGGCCGGCGTCGATACGGCAGCCGGCGATCGAGCCGTCGAACTCATGAAGTCCGCCGTCCGTGCCACGCACGGACCCGAGGTGCTCGGCGGGGTCGGCGGATTCGCCGGGCTTTTCGACGCCTCCGCCCTGCTCGGCTACCGCCGGCCGCTGCTCGCGTCGAGCACCGACGGCGTCGGCACCAAGGTCGCGATCGCGCAGGCGATCGACAAGCACGACACGATCGGGCACGACCTGGTCGGCATGGTCGTGGACGACATCGTCGTGGTCGGCGCGAAGCCGCTGTTCATGACCGACTACATCGCCTGCGGCAAGGTCTTCCCCGAGCGCATCGCCGATATCGTGCGCGGCATCGCCGAGGCGTGCGAGCTCACTGGCACCGCCCTCGTCGGCGGCGAGACGGCCGAGCACCCGGGTCTGCTGGGCGTCGACGACTACGACGTCGCGGGCGCGGCGACCGGCATCGTCGAGGCGGACCGGATCCTCGGATCCGAGCGCGTGCAGGACGGCGACGTCGTCCTCGCCCTCGCCTCCAGCGGCCTGCACTCGAACGGCTACTCGCTCGTGCGGCACATCCTCGCGAAGGCCGGGATCGGCTACGGCGACCGCGCCGCCGACCTGGGCAGCACCTGGGGCGAGGCGCTGCTGACCCCGACCCGCCTCTACACGACCCCGCTGCTCGGCATCGCGGAGCAGTTCGACGGCGCGGTGCACTCCCTCAGCCACGTCACGGGCGGCGGTATCGCGGCCAACCTCGCGCGCGTCCTGCCGCAGGGATCCTGGGCCGAGGTCGACCGCTCCACGTGGTCGCCCGCTCCGGTGTTCCGCGTGCTGAGCGACCTGGCGGGCACCACGCTGGAGTCCAGCGAGGGCACCTGGAACCTCGGCATCGGCTTCCTCGCGGTCGTCGACGCCGCCTCCGCCCCCGCGATCGGCGAGGCCCTCACGGCCGGCGGCATCGACACCTGGCAGGTCGGGACGGTGCGGCTCGACGCCGTCGCCGCGCGCCCGGCCGGAGACTTCGAACAGGGCGCCAAGGGCGTCGACGGCGGTGCCGTGCGCCTGGTCGGCGCCTACGCGGACGGAGCGAACTGACACCCATGTGCGGCATCGTCGGAATGGTCGGGCACAGCCCGGTCAACCAGGACATCTACGACGCGCTCCTCCTGCTGCAGCACCGCGGACAGGACGCGACCGGCATCGCCACGGCCGAGCCCGGCGGCGTCATGCACATGGCCAAGGCGGAGGGCATGGTGCGCGAGGCGTTCCGCACCCGCGACATGCGCTCGCTGCTCGGAAACGTCGGCCTCGGCCACGTCCGCTACGCCACGAAGGGCACCGCGTCGAGCGAGGAGGAGGCCCAGCCGTTCTACGTGAACGCGCCCTACGGCATCGTCCTCATCCACAACGGCAACCTCACCAACACGCGTGAGCTCACCGCCGACATGGCGCACCGCGATCGCCGTCATCTGAACTCCTCGAGCGACACCGAGCTGCTGCTGAACGTGCTCGCGCACGAGCTGCAGACCACGACCTCGACCGTCGACCTCGACTCCGAGCGCATCTTCGAGGCCGTCGCGCGCACGCATGAGCGGATCGAGGGCGCCTACGCCGTCATCGCGATCCTCGCCGGCTACGGACTGCTCGCCTTCCGGGATCCGTTCGGGATCCGCCCGCTGATCCTCGGCAAGCGCGTCAGGGACGGCAAGGAGGAGTGGGTCGTCGCGAGCGAGTCGCTCGTGCTCGAGAACGGCGACTACGAGGTCGTCCGCGAGGTCGAGCCCGGCGAGGCCGTCTTCATCACGAACGAGGGCACGCTGTTCTCCAAGCAGTGCGCGAAGGCCCCGGTCCTCGCGCCCTGCGCGTTCGAGTACGTGTACCTGGCCCGACCCGACTCGGTCATGAACGGCATCTCGGTCTACGAGTCGCGCCTGCGCATGGGCGAGCGCCTCGCGGACACGATCGCGACGCACGTGCCGCTCGACGAGATCGACGTGGTCATGCCGATCCCCGACTCCTCGCGGCCCGCCGCGATGGAGGTCGCCCGCAAGCTCGGCATCGAGTATCGCGAGGGCTTCTACAAGAACCGCTACGTGGGCCGGACGTTCATCATGCCCGGCCAGGCGGTGCGCAAGAAGAGCGTGCGGCAGAAGCTGAACGCGATGTCGACCGAGTTCAAGGGCAAGAACGTGCTGCTCATCGACGACTCGATCGTGCGCGGCACCACCTCGAAGCAGATCATCCAGATGGCGCGCGACGCGGGCGCGAAGTCCGTGATCTTCGCCTCCGCGGCTCCGCCGATCCGTCACCCGCACGTGTACGGCATCAACATGCCGTCGAAGCACGAGCTCATCGCGCACGGCCGGACGATCCCCGAGATCGCCGAGGTCCTGGGCGCCGACCGTCTCGTGTACCAGGAGGTCGAAGACCTCAAGGCGGCGATCACCGAGGGTTCCGCGCTCACGGACCTCGACATGAGCCCGTTCGACGGCCGGTACGTCACCGGAACCGTCACGGAGGAGTATCTGGGCTGGCTCGAGGGGTCGCAGACCTCGTGACGGCGGGCGGACTGCAGACCCGTCCGCTCTGGCAGGGGCGCACCCTGGCGGTGCTCGGGATCGTGCTGTGCGCGTTCTCGCTGCGCTCCGCGGTGGCCTCGCTGTCCCCGGTCGTCGACCTGATCGGGCGGGACTTCCCGCTCTCCCCGGCGATCATCGGCCTGATCGGCACGGCCCCTCCCGTGTGCTTCGCGCTGTTCGGCCTGCTGACCCCGCTCTTCGAGCGCCGGCTCGGCCTGGAGCGGGTCGCGGTCATCGCGCTGAGCGCCGTGACGCTCGGGCTCATCGCGCGGGGCGTCGCGGTGAACGCGGTGACGCTCGTGATCGCGACCGCGCTCGTCTTCGCCGGCGTGGGCATGGCGAACATCCTCATGCCGCCGCTCGTGAAGAAGTACTTCGCGGACCGCATGGGTCTGATGATGACGGTCTACACGACGGTCATGGCCTTCTCGACCTTCCTCCCGCCGCTCGTCGCCGTGCCGATCGCGGAGACCGCGGGATGGCGCACCTCGCTCTCGATGTGGGCCGTGTTCGCGCTGGCCGGCACGATCCCGTGGATCGTCATGCTCGTGCGCGATCGGATCGGCGCATCGCGGGATGCGACCGCCGCGGATCCGGAACCCGCGACGGAGCAGCCGGAGCAGGAGGAGCGGATCCGCGAAGGCCGCGACGTCTCGCTCGAGGACGCGGTCGCCGCCGCGACCGGGCCGATCGTCGTGGCCCCCTCGAACGGGCGCATCTTCGCGCGGATGCCGAGGATCCCGCTGGCCTGGGCGCTCGCGGCCGTGTTCGCGACCTCCTCGACCATGGCGTACGCCGCCTTCGCCTGGCTGCCCACGATCCTCGTGCAGTACGAGGGCGTGAGCGCGCAGGCGGCGGGACCGCTGCTGTCGCTGTTCGCCTTCATCGGCCTGCCCGCGTCGCTGGTCGTCCCGCTGCTCGTGGTGCGGTTCCGCGCCACGACGCCGCTCTACATCGTCGGTGCGCTCGGCGGTCTGATCGGTGCGCTCGGGCTCATCCTCTGGAACCGGCCGGAGCTGGCGTGGCTCTGGGTGACCCTGTTCGGGCTGGTCGGCCTGCTGTTCCCCCTCGCCCTCGTGCTCATCAGCATCCGCGCGCGGGAGCCGGAGACGGCGGTGGCGCTGAGCGGCTTCGTGCAGAGCCTCGGCTACACCGTCGCGGCCGTCTTCCCGGTGCTGCTGGGCGTCCTGCACACCACGACCGGCGGCTGGCAGGTGCCGCTCTGGGTGCTCGCGATCATGCTCGTGCTGTCGATCCCCGCGGGCGTCGTCGTCGGGCGCCCGCGCACGGTCGAGGCCGCGTGGGAGCGCCGCAACGGCCGACGCTGGTAAGGCGCCGGTAGGCGCACCCCCGGACGCCCTCAGAGCGGCGCGAGCGTCTCGGCGAAGCGCACCGCGCCGTCGAGCGTGCGCATCGTGAGCCGCAGGGATCCCCGATCCGCCTGGATGTCGATCCAGGTCGCCGCCTCTGCGGAGGACGCGTCGAGGTCGGGGCCGCCGGCGACGACCTGCGCGTAGGGGAACTCCCGGTCGGCCGGGATCAGGGCGGGCTCGTGCGTGTGGCCGGAGACGATGAGCTGCGCGCCCCAGGCGGCCAGAGCGTCGTGCCAGGCATCGCGGCTCATCCGGCTGAACCAGTCGTAGCCCTCGTCGTCGTAGTCCGCCGGGGTCTCGTCGACCCAGCGCAGCGGGATGTGGCAGAACACGAGCCGGTACGGTGCGTCGCGGATCTCGGGCCGCGCCGTCGCCTCCCGCAGCCACTGCGCCTGCTCGGCGCGCAGCGGCTCGAATGCGACCCGGCCGCGGAACGTCGGGTGCGCATCGGGCTTGTCCTCGCCGGTGTGCAGGAAGATGCAGGCCACGGGGCCGATCCGTGCGGCGGAGAAGGGCCGCGCATCGCGGGTCGCGACGTACTCCTGCAGCCGGAACGCCCAGTCGCCGCGCACGTCGTGGTTCCCGATCAGCACCTCGAGGGGCCGGTCCGCGCTGATGTCGCGCTGCGCCGGCGCGAGCACGGTGTCCGCGAACCGGTCTGGCGTGGTCCAGTCGTTGCAGAGGTCGCCGTTCCACACCAGCAGGTCGACAGGCGGCGTCTGATCGTCGAGGGCGCGGATCGTGTCGTCGTGCTGGTGGGTGTCGTTCCAGACGGCGATCCTCGCGCTCTCGGCGGATCCGTCCGGCAGGCGCACGGTCTTCCATGCGCTCGCATGCCGCGCCCCGGGGTGCGCGACCGCGACCGTCACCGCGCGCACCTGCACCTCGGCGCCGGCGGGAAGGCCGTCGGCCCGCACGCGCAGGACGCGCTCGCTCTGCGGCGTCATGCCGAACGCGTCCATCCTGGCTTCACCGCGCGCGTCGCCGGTGCGCCACTCGAGCGTTCCCCTGGCGAGGCGCGAGACCGCCCACACCGCCTCGAAGCCGTCGGGGCGCAACGCCATGATCACGAGCGGGCTCGTGACGAGAGGCTCGTCTGCGGCGCTCGGACGTGATTCGGTCATCGGGTCTCCTCGTCGGGGGCGGAGGCGCTGCCGAGGTCCAGCTCGAACCGATAGCGCAGGTCGTCATCGAACCACATCCGGAAGTTCGTCCCCCACACATTGTTGTGCAGGTTGACGGCGAAGCCGTCGGCGGGATCCGGCAGCGCGTCCTCGAAGCGCAACAGGGCAGGGGATCCGACCGCGACCAGCGGGGCGTCGAGCGTGCGGATGCGCACCGGACGCGTCCCGGCGCGGTCCGCGCTCGTCGCCGCGTGCAGCGTGCGGTTGCCGCGGCTCACCACGCGGCGCGGGTCGATCGCGACGCCGAGCTTCTGCAGCGTCCACTCGCCGTCGGCCGCCGTGTCGCCGGGGGCCGGCCGGAAGCCGAACCAGCTCGCCTCCGGCAGGCGGGACGCCTCGCGCCCGCACACGTCGAGCACGATCCGGATCGGCCCCGGGCCCTGAGGGAACAGGTACTCGACCATGATCCGCGCCGGAGCGCCCGTCTCGGCGACGAGCTCCTCCGGGAGAGTCAGCTCGACGATCGCGGTGTCGGCGCCGTCGTCACCTGCGCCGGTGCGCAGGTTCTGAACCTCGGGGACGGTGACGCGGGCGGGCAGCGTCTCCGCGATCGCGAGCCCGGGGCTCGCCTGGTCGGGGATCGCCCAGACGCCCGTGTGCGCGAGGTCGCGGCAGTACTGCTGCAGCCAGCGCTGCTCGTCCCGCTCGTCGAAGGTCTGATGCCGGAACGAACCGAGAGTGTGCTCGGCGTCGGCCCACACGGCGCCGCGCTCATCGCGCAGTCCGACGATGGCCCCATCCGCGCCGAACCGCACGGCGAACCGTCCGAGCGTCACCTCCTCGCCGACCATGAAACTACCGCGTCCCACTTCTGGCTCTTCCCGGGTCTGTTCTGCCGCCGGAATGGGGACATGATGGGGCCGAAAGTGGGACACGGTTGGTGCGACGTCAGAGCCGGCGGCCGGGCGCAGCTCCGCCAGCGCGACGCGGGCCTCGGCGGCCCGCTCGGGGGACAGGGCGGCGAGCGCGGTGTCGAGATGCGCGCGCTGCTCGGCCCAGGACGCCTCGAACCCGGAGTAGGTCAGCGGGTGCGGTGCCGGATGCTCCGCCCACGCCCAGTCGTAGACGCGGGTGTCCGCGGGGTTCGCCGAGGGATCCACGACATCCCGTGAGCGGGCCGCCGCGAAGTCGGCCTTCGCGTAGTTCACGTAGTCCGGGAGGTAGGTCTTCAGGTCCTCGCCCCAGGTGTGCTCGGCGATGCGCAGGAGTGCGACGCCGAGATCGTGATGCTCGGCCGATGAGGGATCAAGAGCCCCGTCCCGCAGCCACGCCGTCCGCAGCCGCTGCAGCACGCCCAGTCCGGCGGTGATCAGGGGATCCGCGCCCGCGCCGTGGATCCAGGTGTCGCCGATCTCCTCGGTCAGCACGGGCAGCGCATCCCGGTGCGCGAGCAGCGCACGCGCGAAGTCGTCCAGGCCCGAAGCGACGATCCGCGCTCCGGGATGCGCGGCGGCGAGGTCCGCGAACAGCTCCTCGACCTCGGCGGCGGAGGGAGGTCCGTTGTTGTCCCCGGTGTGCGCGAGGTGCAGCGCATCGGAGCCGCCGGGCACGACGGCGAGGTCGAGGCCCTCCGAGCCGTAGGAGCGCGCGTAGTTCACGACGACCTCCGCGCCGCCGGGAGCGCGCCACACGAAGAACTCCGGCACCTCGGGCACGGCCGAGGCCCCGTTCACCCCGAGGTGCAGGTACTCGATCCCGGCCTCGGCCAGCACCGGCACGAGTCCGATCGTGTGACCCGGTACGTCGGTCATCTTCGCGGCGATCGTGCGGCGGCCGTAGCGCGCGTCGAGCCCCCGCGACAGCGATGCGGCGAAGGCCGCGAGGGAGGGGTCCATGAGCTCGGTGTGCGTCGTGAGCGGCAGGCCGTGCCAGCGGATCCGCCCCGCGCGCAGGGCGGCGTCGAGTCGCTCGCGCTGATCCGGCGATCCGTGGCGCAGCACGTGGTCGATGAGCCAGGATCCGGTCGTCCAGACGAAGCTGGCGGGTCCGTCGCGGCGTTCGAGCTCCTCGGCCAGGTCGATCGCCCGGGGGAGGTACTGCTCGACGTAGCCGTCGACCACGTCGCGGGCGAGGGCGGTGAAGCCGATGTCGAGGTGGGTCTTGAAGACGACATGGATCGTGTCGATCACGGGGGTTCCTTCTGCGGTCGTGCGGGTGCGGTCGTGGGCTGTGCGGTCGTGCGCGGTGCGGGCGGATCGTGCGGGCGGCGAGGACCGCCGCCCGCACGATGGTCACTGCAGGGGCTTGCAGAGCAGCGCGCTCGGCACGCCGCCCTGGAGGCGCTGGTAGGTGTAGGCGATTCCGGCGATGTACTCGCCATCAGCGCACTGCCCCTTGAAGTGCCCCGGAGCCCAGTCGCTCGCGGTGGATCCGCCGCTCGCGGGGCGGTTGTCGCCCTGATCGAACCAGAGCGTGCGTCCCTGGCTCGTCGGGAGCGCACTCGTGCTCGGCGCGCACAGCAGCTTCGAGGCGGCCCAGCGATTGGTCGTTCCGATCGTCAGGCTGAAGCCGACGGCCATCTGCCCCGGTGCGCACTGCAGTTTGCTGTAACCGCCGGCCCAGTCCTGCTGCACGTTCGCCTCGTTCGAGACGACAGTGCGCTCGGCCGTGAGGCCGGGCTGCGCGGCATCGGTGCACAGCCCGCGGTTGATGCTGCGCGACACCCCCTGCAGGCGTTCGGTGTCGGGGCAGACGCCCTTCCACTGCCCGGAGTCCCAGTCGGGCCGGGTCTGCATGAGGGCGGAGGCGTTCGTGTCGGGGAGGTAGCTGTTGCTGCCGAGCATGTTCCAGCGCGTCTCGACGGGCACCTGCCCGGTTCTGCCGGCGCTCGTCACGAGCTTCTGCCAGCCGGCGTACCGCCAGTCGTCGGCGATGCTGATCCGGCTGCCGTCCGGACGATAGCCGAGGAGCGCGAAGGTGTCGGCGAACGCCCCTGACGCATCGGCCTGGGTGACCAGCGGCCAGGCGGCGAAGTCGGTGTCGTTCGCGACCAGGAGATCGGTGAAGCTGTTCCACCAGGCGATCTCCTTCTGATCGGTCTGACCGGCGCCGCGGGTGCCGAACTCGCTCATCCACACCGGGGCGGTGTAGTGCTGACCCGGCGTCGTGACGAACAGGGCCTCCTGGCGCACCGCGTCCGCGAGCTGGGTCGCCGTCATGTCGCGGTACCGCAGGTCGTGCGTCTCGCCCAGGCCCGTCGCCCCGGTGTGCTGGGGGCCGGTGAATCCGTAGACATGCGCCGCGTAGAGGAGCTTGTCGGGGCGCAGGATCGTGTTCGAGATGTTCGCGACCGGCTTCAGCATGGGCCGGTCGTGGTACACGCCGTCCAGCGGCACGCCCTGCCAGTTGATGCCCTCCATGATCACCAGGACGTCGGGGTTCGCGCGCTGGATCGCGATCGCCGCCTGCTGATACGCCTTGTAGAGGTCGTTGCCGTCGCCGCCGCCCCAGTTCGCATCGTCCATCAGGTCGCGACGCACCTCGTTGCGCAGATCCATGCCGACGACCCGCGGGTTCGTCCGGTAGCGCTCGGTGAGCGCGACCCAGTCCGAGATCCACTTCTCGGTCGTCTGGCTGCTGTACCACTTGGTGTTGCCGTCGTCATGGCTGCAGCACCAGCGCGATGTCGTGGTGTGGTTGTTCAGGATCACCGCGAACCCGTCGGCGGTGAGCGCTGCGATCACGGCGTCGAACACCTGGAGCGGCGTCTTCCCCCGCAGCTGCGGGTTCGCGGCGACGGCCGCATCCGGTACGGGGGCTGTCATGCCGAGCATCTCGTTCGAGAAGGGCAGGCGGATGCTGTTGATCCCGAGACCGTGGAAGTCGCTGAGCAGGGACGGCAGCGCGACCCGGTCGAGCCCCATGGGGATGTCGTAGCTGTCCCCGCTGTTGTGCGTGGCGGGATCGTCCTTGGATCCGCTCCCGTTCCAGTGCCCCTGTGCGCCGTCCCAGTTCGCGGACATCAGCTTGAAGCGGTCGCCGTCGGCGTCGACGACGTATCGTCCTCGGGTGCTCAGGGGCGCCGCCCAGGATCCGGCGAGCTCGGCGCCGGTGAGGGCCGGGATGAGTGCGGGGCGCGTCTGCGCGGCCGCGGGGGCGGGTGCGAGCAGCCCTGCGGCCAGCGCGCCGGCGCCGAGCGCCGTGATCAGCCTCGTCCATCGTCGTCGTTGCATGGATCAAACTCCTTCGTTCTCTCTCCATCGGATGCGGCCTCGCCGTCGCTTCCGGCCCACCCGCGGGTCAGGCCGGAAGCGGCTTGGCGACGTAAACACGACCGTTGCGGAATCGTGAGTTGTTTACGTAACCATAGTGTGCCTATAGTGAATTGATAACGCAAACAATCACGAGGAAGTGAGACACGGATGTCGATCGCGATGACGCGGCTCCGACGCTCCCGCCGGTCCTGGGCGGGGTGGTGGTTCGTCGGTCCCTTCATGCTCGTGTTCGCGCTGGTGCTCATCGCACCGCTGCTCTACGCGATCTATCTCAGCCTGTTCCGCGACTCCCTGATCGGCGGCACGCGCTTCGTCGGGCTGGAGAACTACGCGACCGCGCTCGTGGATCCGAAGTTCTGGGACGCGACGGGGCGCGTGGTCCTGTTCCTGTGCGTGCAGGTGCCGATCATGCTGGCCCTCGCACTCGTGGCGGCGCTCGCCCTCGACAGCGCGCGGCTACGGTTCGTGCCGCTGTACCGGCTGAGCATCTTCCTCCCGTATGCCGTGCCGGGTGTCGTGGCCGTCATGATCTGGGGCTACATGTACGGCGATCAGTTCGGACTCGTGGCCGACCTCAACCGCTGGCTGGGCGACATCGTGCCCTCGCCCCTCTCGGAGAGCTTCATCCTGCCCGCGATCGGCAACATCGTGACCTGGGAGTTCGTGGGCTACAACATGCTGATCTTCTTCTCGGCGCTGCAGGCGGTGCCGCAGGAGCAGTACGAGGCCGCGGAGATCGACGGGGCGGGTGCCCTGCGCACGGTCTTCAGCATCAAGCTCCCCGCCATCCGCGGTGCGATCGTCGTGGCGACGATCTTCTCCATCATCGGCAGCTTTCAGCTCTTCAACGAGCCCGCGGTGCTGCAGAAGATCGCCCCGAACGCGATCTCCAGCTACTTCACGCCGAACATGTACGCGTTCAACCTGTCGTTCGCCGGATCCCAGTTCAACTATGCGGCCGCGATCGCGATCATCTCCGGCGTGATCACCATGATCATCGCGTTCTTCGCGCAGTCCATGGGCTCGAAGGAGCAGAAGTGATGAGCGTCGTCGTCTCGAACAGCGCGGAGCAGCTGAACACCGAAGCCGTCGTCACCGGACGGCGCCCGAGCCGCCTCGCGAGCGGCCGGATCCAGAGCCGCCCGTCCCGCCGCGGCGCCCGCCGCCCGGCGCGGCGCACCCGCACCTCGATCACCCTGATGATCGTGATGACCCTGATGCTGATCTACAGCCTGGGTCCGCTGTTCTGGCTCGTCGTGAACTCCACGAAGTCCCGTCAGGACCTGTACGACACGTCGGGGCTGTGGTTCGGACCGAACTTCTCGCTGTTCACGAACATCGCGGACGTCTTCAGCTACAGCGACGGGGTCTTCCTGCGCTGGTTCCTCAACACGGTGCTCTATGTCGTGGTGGGTGCGGGCGGCGCCACGCTCCTCGCCACGCTCGCGGGCTACGGCCTCGCGAAGTACCGGTTCCCCGGGCGACGCGCGGTGTTCGCGATCATCCTGGGGGCGCTCGCGATCCCCGGATCCGTGCTCGCCGTGCCGCAGTTCCTGCTGTTCAGCAAGCTGGGTCTCACCAACACGCCCGTCGCGGTCATCGTCCCCTCGCTCGTGAGCGCGTTCGGCCTGTACCTGGTGTGGGTCTACGCGGCCGAGGCGATCCCCGACGAGCTCATCGAGGCCGCGCGCCTGGACGGGGCCGGCGAGCTGCGGATCTTCTTCTCCATCTCGCTGCGCCAGCTCGCCCCGGCCTTCATCACGGTGCTGATGTTCGCCGTCGTCGCCACCTGGAACAACTACTTCCTGCCGCTCATCATGCTCTCCAGCCCGGAGTGGTACCCGCTCACCGTCGGGCTCAGCCAGTGGGCGTCCGCCTCGGCGTCGATCGGCACGCAGCCGATCCCGCAGCTGGTCATCACCGGATCCCTGCTGACCGTGCTGCCGATCTCCGCGGCCTTCCTCTACCTGCAGCGCTACTGGCAGTCCGGCCTCGCGACCGGCGCCGTCAAATAGACGCTCACGTTCGTTCCTTCCCCCTCTCCCACCGATCCCGCAAGACACCTCTGCATCACCCTCCCGAAAGGAAACCCGCAGTGAAGAAGAACATCTGGATGCGCGCCGCCGTCGTCGTCGGCGCCACCTCGCTCATGATCGGCGCCCTCGCCGGGTGCCAGAGCGGCAGCGACGCCGCCTCGGGCGGATCCAAGAGCGACATCAAGGCCGCGCTCGACAAGGGCGGCGAACTCACCTGGTGGACGTGGAGCGACTCCACGCAGGAGCAGGCGGACGCCTTCATGAAGGAGAACCCGAAGGTCACCATCAAGGTCGTGAAGCTCGACAATCCCGACGCGGCCGTGACCAAGCTGCAGAACGCCGTGAAGGCCGGCTCCGGCGCTCCCGACATCGTGCCCGTCGAGTACCAGACCATGCCGCAGCTGACCATGGCCGGCGCTCTCGCCGACATGACCTCGTTCGGCTTCGACGGCTACAAGGACCAGTTCACCGCGTCGACCTGGAACGCGGTCAACGTGAACGGCAAGCTCGTGGGCATCCCGATGGACTCCGGTCCCATGGTGTTCATCTACAACAAGGACCTCTACGCGGCCGCCGGCATCACCGAGGCGCCCAAGACCTGGGACGACTTCGTCAAGGACAGCGCGGCGATCCACGCCAAGGACCCGAACGCGTACATCGCCAACGGCGGCGACGCCGGGTTCTTCACGAGCATGATCTGGGCCTCGGGCGGTCACCCCTTCACCGTGGACGGTGAGAAGGTCACGATCGACCTGCAGGACGAGGGCAGCAAGAAGTTCGCCGACATGTGGGGCGGACTGCTGCAGCGCGGCGAGCTCTCCCCGCTGTCCACCTGGTCGGACGAGTGGAACAAGGCGCTGAACCAGGACAAGCTCGCGAGCCTGATGATGGGCTCCTGGATGATCGGCGGCATGGACGACCACGGTGCGGGCAAGTGGCAGGTCGCTCCGATGCCGACCTGGGACGGCACCCCCGGCTCCGCCGAGAACGGCGGCAGCGGCCTGAGCGTCACCGCGCAGAGCAAGAACAAGGCGCTCGCCGCGGGCGTCCTGCAGTGGATGACCGAGGGCAAGGGCCGCGACCTGATCAACAAGGGCGGCTTCCCGTCCACGGTCAAGACCTTCGACGACCCGGCATGGGCCGACGCCACGTTCAAGGCCTACGGCGACGAGAAGGCGAACCGCGTGGGCGCCGCCTCCGCCAAGTCGGTGATGTCGGGCTGGCAGTACCTGCCCTACCAGGGCTACGCGAACAACGTCTTCGGCGACTCGGTCGGCAAGCAGATCGGCGCCAAGGGCGATCTGAACGCGGGCCTCGTGGAGTGGCAGAAGACGCTCGTCGACTACGGCAACCAGCAGGGTTTCCAGGTCAACAAGTGACACCGACGGATCCGGCCCGCATCATTCTCGCGGGCCGGATCCGCTCCCTCCTGCACTCTCCTTCCGCCGACCTCCTTCCGCCGACCCCCTTCTTCCGACCCCTCGACCTGCTCCCGGAGTCCTCATGCCCTCCTTCGCCATCGGCGAGACCGACTTCCTTCTCGACGGCGCCCCGTATCAGGTGATCTCCGGAGCGATGCACTACTTCCGCATCCACCCGGACCAGTGGGAGGACCGGATCCGCACGGCTCGTCTGATGGGGCTGAACACGATCGAGACGTACGTGCCGTGGAACGCGCACGAACCGCAGCGGGGCGGGTTCTCCGCCGCAGGCGGGCTCGATCTCGGGCGCTTCCTCGATCTGGTGCAGGCCGCGGGCCTGCACGCCATCGTCCGCCCCGGGCCCTACATCTGCGCGGAGTGGCACAACGGCGGACTCCCGGAGTGGCTCATCGAGGACGGCACGATCGCGGTGCGCTCCCGGGATCCGCGCTATCTCGCCGAGGTCGAGCGCTATCTGGGCGCGGTCTACGAGATCGTCCGGCCGCGGCAGATCGATCAGGGCGGCAGCATGATCCTGGTCCAGATCGAGAACGAGTACGGCGCCTACGGTGCGGACGAGGCCTATCTCCGCGCCCTCACGGACATGACCAGGGCGGCCGGCATCACGGTGCCCCTGACCACGGTCGACCAGCCCACCGACGCGATGCTCGACGACGGAACTCTCCCCGAGCTCCTGAGCACCGCCTCGTTCGGATCGCGCGCCGAGGAGCGCCTCGCCGCGCTGCGCCGGCACCAGCCGTCCGGCCCGCTCATGTGCGCCGAGTTCTGGTGCGGCTGGTTCGACAGCTGGGGGGAGCCCCACCACACGACCTCCGCGGCGGACAGTGCGGCCGAGCTGGCGGCGATCCTCGCGGCGGGGGCGAGCGTGAACATCTACATGGTGCACGGCGGCACCAACTTCGGCTACACGGCCGGCGCCAATGACAAGGGCGTCTATCGGCCGATCGCCACCTCCTACGACTACGACGCGCCGATCGCGGAGGACGGCACGCCCACGGAGAAGTACTGGGCGTTCCGCGACGTGATCGCGGCGCACGCCCCCGTGCCCGACGAACGTCCTGCGGCGCGCATCCCGTCCCGCATCCTCGAAACGCCGCTCGTGCGCGCCCTGGGGCTCGTCGATGCCGGGCTGGAGCGCTGGGGCGCGTACGACACGGCTCCTGCGGCGACGGCGCTCGGCTCTCCGCGCGGGTTCTCGCGGTACTCCGTCGACATCCCGCACGGCGGCGCGCTCACCGTGGGGGAGGTGCGCGATCGGGCGCACCTGCTGCTCGACGGGCGTCCGGTCGGCGTCCTGGATCGCGAGGCGCACGACCGTGTGCTCGCGCTGCCCGCGGCCGGAGAGCTCTCGATCCTCGTCGAGCACCTGGGCGGCGTGAACTACGGCCCCCGGATCGGCGAGGCCAAGGGGCTGATCGGCCCTGTGCGCCTGGACGGCGAGGAGCTGCGCGGCTGGCGTGCGGCGCCTCTCGAGCTGACGGCGGACGAGATCCGCGAGGCGCTCGACGCGCGGGGGACCGCGCTGCCGGCGGGCGCCCCCCTCGGCGGACCGGTCCTTCTCGGCGGCCGCTTCGAGGCCGATCCCTCGGGCGACCTTCACCTCGACGTGCGCGGCTGGGGGTCGGGCATGGTCTGGATCAACGGCTTCGCGCTCGGCCGCTACTCCGCCCGGGGGCCGCAGGAGACCCTGTACGTCCCCGCACCCGTGCTGCGCGAGGAGGGGAACGAGATCCTCGTGCTCGAGCTGCGCGGCTCGGAGCGCCTCACGGCCCGGTTCGCCGCGGAGCCCCGGCTCGGCCCGACCGAGTTCTGACGTGGGCTCACGCCGTGGCGGGTGCGGGGCCCGTGCTCTCCCGCACGACCAACCGGGTCGGGATCAGCGGATTCTCGGGCAGCGGCTCCCCGTCGATCATCGCGATGAGCAGCTCGGTCGCGCGCTGCCCGACGACGTCGAAGTGCTGGTGGATCGTGGACAGCGGCGGCCAGTAGCTCCCGCTGTCATCGCTGTCGTCGAAGCCGATCACGCTGAGGTCCTCCGGGATCCGCAGGCCGGCCTCGTGCGCGGCGCGCATCACGCCCAGGGCCATCTGGTCGTTCGCGGCGAAGACCGCCGTGGGACGCGGCTGCTCGGCGAGGATCTCGCGGCCGGCCGCGTAGCCGGAGTCCGCGGTCCAGTTGCCGCGGTGCCGGCCGGTGGGATCGAGGGCGTGCTCCTGGCAGACGCGCGCGTACGCGTCCTCGCGTCGGCGTGCGGAGAAGGACTTGAGCGGGCCGGCGACGTGCGCGATGCGCCGGTGCCCGAGATCGAGCAGGTGCTGCATGGCCGTGCGGGCGCCCTGCTCCTGGTCGGTGTCGACGAGCGTGTGCTCCGCGGTCGCGGTCGAGTCGACGATCACGAGCGGCAGCCCCGCGGTGAGCGCGTAGTCGTCGGGGGAGCCGAACTCCGCCGACATGATGAGGATGATGCCGTCCACGGCCTGCTCCTCGAGGCGCCCGAAGGCCCCCGCGACGTTCAGGCGCGTCGGATCCGCGACCGGGATCAACGTCGTCGTGTATCCGGCCTCGGCGCCCGCTTCGGCGACGGCCTCCAGAGTCCGCTCATTGCCGAGCGTCGTGATGTTGAAGGCGACGACGCCCAGGCTGCGGAAGCGGCCCGACTTCAGATTGCGCGCGGCGCTGTTCGGCCGGTACCCGAGCTCGCGCATCGCCTCGAGCACCTTCTCGCGCTTCTCCGGCCGCACGTGCGCGTAGCCGTTCGCGACGCGCGAGACGGTCTGCGGGGACACCCCCGCGCGGAGGGCGACGTCCTTGATCGAGGCGCGCGGCGCGCCGTCCTTGATCCTTTGCACGTTGATCCCTTGCATGGCAACGTAAACAATACTCGAACCGCTCAGGAAGAGGAATCATGTCGTCAATGACTGCCGGTGACGCGGTGAGCGCCGGATCCGTGGATCTCGGCATCGCGCTGGAGGCCGGCGGCGTCGCCCTGGTCCTCGACATCCGGGACGGGGGGCTTCCCGTCGTCGTGCACTGGGGCGCCCCGTGCGGACCGCTCGACGACGCCTCGTTCGAGGCGCTCGCGCTCGCGGGGGTCTTCCCGGACGCGGGCAGCGAGGTGGACGCGGTCGTGCCCGTGTCGGTGCTCCCGGAACTCGCCCGCGGCTGGAACGGGACCCCGGGGATCAGCGGATCCCGGGACGGGGCGCACTGGTCCCCGCTGTTCCGGGTGACGGCCGTCGCGATCGACGGGGTCGATGCGGCGGGGTCTTCCGCCGGCCGGCGAGGGCGGGTCCTTTCGGCGGGTCCGGCAGCCGTGCGCGTCGAGGCCGCCGATGCCGAGGCGGGGCTCGTCCTCGTGCTGGAGATCGAGTTGACCGGATCCGGGGTCGTCCGCATGCGCGCCGCCGTGCGCAACGCCGCCGGCGACGTGTATCGGGTCGACGAGCTCCTGCCGTCGCTCCCCGTGCCGCTGGAGGCGGATGAAGCCCTCGACTTCGCGGGGCGCTGGGCCGTGGAGCGGGTTCCGCAGCGTCGTCGACTGGGCGTCGGCGCGCACCGTCGGGAGAACCGCCGGGGGCGTACGGGGCTCGGCGCGGCGATGGCCCTGATCGTGGGCCGACACGGCTTCGACTTCTCCTCGGGCGAGGTCTGGGGGATCCACGTCGGCTGGTCCGGCAATCATGTGCACCAGGTCGAGCGGGTCGCCGAGGGGAGGCAGGTGCTCGCCGGCGGGGAGCTGCTGCTGCCGGGCGAGGGGCGCCTCGCACCGGGCGAGGAGTACACGAGCCCGTGGCTGTACGGGTTCTACGGGTGGGGACTCGATGCGCTCGCGGTGCAGTCGCACCGGATGATGCGTGCCCGCCCGCAGCATCCCCGCACGGTGCGCCCCGTCACGCTCAATGTCTGGGAGGCGGTCTACTTCGCGCAGAACGCGAAGGACCTCATCGAGCTCGCCGACGCGGCCGCGGCGGTCGGCGTGGAGCGCTTCGTGCTCGACGACGGCTGGTTCGGCGCGCGTCGCGACGACCACGCGGGTCTCGGCGACTGGACGGTGTCGGCCGATGTCTGGCCGCAGGGACTGCATCCGCTCGTCGATCATGTGCGCGGACTCGGCATGCAGTTCGGGCTGTGGGTCGAGCCGGAGATGGTGAACCCCGACTCCGACCTCGCCCGGGCGCATCCGGAGTGGATCATGTCGGCCCGCGGGGAATGGCCGCTCACGGGCCGCAACCAGCAGGTGCTCGATCTGGCGAACCCCGACTGCTACGCCCACATCAGGAACGCCCTGCTCGCGCTCCTCGACGAGTACGACATCGCCTACCTCAAGTGGGATCACAACCGGGATCTCGTCGAGGCGGGCACCGGGCCCCGCCGCACGCCGGGGGTGCATGGCCAGACCGCTGCGTTCTACCGGCTCGTCGACGAGCTCAAGCAGCGCCACCCCGGGCTCGAGATCGAGTCCTGCTCCTCGGGCGGCGGACGGGTGGACCTCGGGGTGCTGGAGCGCACCGACCGCGTCTGGGGATCCGACGACAACGACCCGCTCGAGCGGCAGCGGATCAATGCGTGGACCGCGCAGCTGATCCCGCCCGAGCTCATCGGCGCGCACATCGCCTCGGCGCCGTCGCATGTCACGGGCCGCTCGCACACGCTGTCCTTCCGTGCGTCCGTCGCACTCTTCGGCCATCTGGGCGTCGAGGCCGACATCCGCGGCTGGACCGAGGACGAGCGTGCGCAGCTCGCGGACTGGATCGCCCTCCACAAGCGCGAACGGGATCTGTTGCACGGCGGCACGATGGTGCGTGTGGACGTGCCGGATCCTGCGTTCGCGATGCAGGGCGTCGTCGCGGAGGACCGGAGCAGGGCGCTCTATCTGTGCACGGCGCTCACCGCCGCGACGACGGCGAGCTCGGGCCGGTTCCGACTGCCGGGCCTCGAGGACGAGCGCCGCTACCGGGTCGAGATCGAGCCGCTCAGCCTGCGCGGATTGCACGGCAATCCGGCGCCGTGGCAGAAGGACGGCATCGTGCTGACGGGGCGGATGCTCGCGCGCGTCGGCCTGGTGATGCCGTCCGTGCATCCGGAGACGGCGCTGATCCTGCGCGCGACGGCCCTGGACTGACGTCCGCGCCCGCCGCCGGGGAGGATCGGAGGATCCGGCGGCGGGTCAGCCCACGACGACCTCGTCGCCCACGCGGATCGTGCCGCCGACGCCCGCGTCTTCGCCGACGGCGCCGCTCACGCCGGGGAGGATCAGCAGCCGGCCGAGCGTCGGCTCGTCCTGCCCGAAGGATCCGGTGAGCGTCTTCAGCACGCTCGCATCGCGCTCGCCGGTGTCCGGGTTCGCGTGCGTCGCGAGGCAACGCACGATCGGGCCCGCTGTCCTGAGCCGCACATCCCCGATCGTGACCTCGCCCTGCCAGTCCAGCTCGTCCCACGCGTCGACGCCGCCGATCACGACGTTCGAGCGGAACCGGCGGTCATCGACGTCCTGCGCGAGCGCCGCCCCGAGCGCGGCGACGCTGGCCTCGCTGTGCAGGGACACGTAGCCGCGGCCGCGGTCCTGGAAGCGAGAGCTCTCGCCGTCGCCGACGAGGGCCAGCGGCAGTCGCCCTGGGCGCTGCAGGCGCTTGCCGTCGGGGGAGTCGAGCACGAAGGCCGTCATCGCCTCGACGAGCGTGGCGCGGCCGTCCTCGTCGAGGCCCGCCTCCACGAGCGTCGCCCCGGCATGATCGATCCGGATGCGCTGCGCCGTCTCGTCGAACTCCAGCCGCAGCGCGGCGAGCCCGGGGAAGGTCTCCAGCGCGAGCCCCTTCGACTTCGGCCAGTGGTCCAGTCCGTCGCGCTCCTCGGGCGTCGCCGCATCCGCGAAGCGGAACGCGAGCACGCGGTCGCCGGCGATCCGTCCGTCCGCCTGCACCGTGAGGGCGGGCAGCTTCTCGGGCGTGAACCCCTTGACCGGGTGGCGGTAGAGCGCGACGACGTGAGGCATGGATCCATCCTCGCAGGGCCGCGCGGGCGCTCAGCGCACGGTCAGTGCCAGCACCCCGATGCTCAGGATGACGACGAGGAAGAGCACAGCGCCCCATACCGGGGCGCCGCGATACTCCCGGAGGAGCCACGGGGTCCAATAGGGGTCGCGGTTCCTCGACCTTCTCGCGAGGGGCATTCGCGGGTGCTCTCGTGCACGGAAGCGGCGCATCGGCGGTCGCGAGCTCATGCTCCGGGAAGCAGTTGGGCGGTGCCGGGGTATCCGGCATACCAGTACAGATAGTTCACGTTCTGGTAGAGGTCGTATCCGAGGAGCGGGCGGTCGAACGTCTGCGTGATCGTGACCGGGTACGCGATGGGCGCCATGGCTCCCATGGGACCGTACGGCGTCACCGTCATGGTGTAGGTGACGGTGACGCCCGTGATGTGGTGGCTCGCATCGGGTCCGGTGAAGGCGTCGGCAGGCGTCGGACTCCAGCTGTAGTCCAGGTAGATGACCTGGGCGGCGACGGCGTTCACGTTCGATGCCGCCAGAAGAGGGTCCGCATATTTGACTCCTGCCACAGGCGCCTGGACGGTCGTACCAGGCGGCACCGTGCCGTTCGGCTTCCACTGTCCCGACACCGTGCCACGATCACTGGTCTGGACCGTGATCGAGGCGTTCCCCACGACGCCGGAGACGACCGGTTCGAACGAATAGATCACGAACGTCGCCCCGGCGGGGACCGGACAGGACATGTTGATCGAGGTGTAGGCCACGAGCACCGTGGAGAACGTGCCGTCGCCGTTGCTGAGCGCGGCGGTCGACCAGGGGAACGCCATTGCCGGCCGAATCGTCGTCCACTGGGAATCGAAACACGTCACCGAGATGATCGGCCCGCTCGCCGCGGCACCCGGCAGCGCCGTGGCCGCGGCGATCACCGGGAGGCTCCACGCCGCCCCCTTGACAATGGTCCGCCGTGACATGCGGCGGTCGATCCTCTCCGCGTCCGCACCTCTCGCGTGCAATTCCGTCCCATTCATGTCGCTCTCCCTCGGGGCGCTCGAAGCCTGCTTTCGACTTATGGTCGGGGGCGAAATGGTGCAGAAACGTCGGTTCGCTGAGAAATCAACCGCTCTTCAACCGCGGCCGAGAAGTTCAACCGTTTTCCAACCAGCGCGGGGCGACAGCACGCTGTGATCGCGCCAGAATGTCAGCAATCGAGACGGCCATGGATCCCGGCGATGGAGATGCAGTCTCGGCGATTGTGAACCGGGATCGCCGCGCCGTGCGCGCCGAGGGCGGAGGGAACATGTCATTGCTCGCGGTCGCTCGACGCGTCATCGAGTCCTCACTCCGCGGCGGTTCCGCGGCGGCTGTGCTGGACGGCCCCGCGCTGCTGGCGGTCGGTCCCGCACAACTGAGCGAGCTGGCCTACGCCTCACGCCAGGAGGTCGATACGGCGAGGCTGATGAGCATGGTCCGGATGAATCGTCAGGGCGACGCTCGCCGTCTGGCGGACGAGATGAGGGCATCCTGGCCGGACGCGAGGGATCGGGGCCTCGCGCCCGAGATTCCGCTCGCACGGTTCGTCGCCCTCTCCGAGGCCTATGCGGCTTTCGCCGAGACCCTGCACGCCCTGGAATACGCCAGCCTTGCGATGAGGCTCTCGGAGGAGGTGCCGGATCCGCGATGGCAGCTCCGGGTGCTCGGAGTGGGCGCGGCGGCGAACGCCCTCAACGGGGAATGGGCGATCGCGGAGGATCTTCTGGCCCGGCGCTCAGAGCTCGCCGCGCAGAGGGGCTGGAGCCCGCAGGACACGGGCTACTCGGAGGCCGTGGCAGGGCTTCTCCTCGCCTTCGCCTGCACGGACGGGCAGCGAGCGCGGAGCATCGCGGTGCAATTGCGGAGTCTGGCCGATACCGAGCCCGTCGCTGCTCCGCTGGGGGATCTCGCGGAATCGGTCGCGCTGGCGATGCAGGGGGAGAACGCGCACGCGATCGACCTTGCGACGAGGACGGCCCAGGGCATTCCACTGCTGATCGGGACCGAACTGGTGCGGGAATTCGCCTGGTATCTGCTGGGGTATCTCTATCTGTGCGAAAGGGAACCGGTGCGGGCCGAAGGGATCGTGCGAGGCAAGTCGGTCCTGGGGAATCATCTGCTGTGCCCGAATGTCATTCTCGCGGTGGCGGCTCTTCAGCGGCAGGACTATCGAGAAGTGCTGGCGGTATCGAGCGAGTGCATTCGCGGCAGAGCCCGCCATAGCCGATGGAGTCTCCCTCTGATACTCCTCGTACGTGCATGCGCGCATCTTCGCCTCGGAAACCCGGCGGCGGCACTGCGCGAGGGCGGTGCGGCCTTCGTCGGCGGAGGCATCGAGCATTTCTCGGCCGCGCTGAGGATCGTTCCTCTGCATGACGTCGGTCCTCTGCTCGACGCCAGCGACCGCGTGTTTCCGCTCCTTCGGCGCCAGACCGCGATCTATCGTGTTCAGGTTTCGCGGTCGGCTCTCGACTCGAAGACGTCACCGGGCCTGCCGCGCTTGACGAAACGAGAGCAGAAGATCGCGGGGATGCTGTCGAGCCGGCTCTCGTTTCCGGAGATCGCGCGGCGGCTGCATGTGTCGACGGGAACGGTCAAGTCCCAGGCCTCCTCGATCTACCGCAAGCTCGGCGTCGTCAACCGAGGCGATGCCGTCGACATGCTCAACCTCGCCGGGTACTACGAAGGCGCGGAAGCGGTCCCCTGATCGAGAGCAGGAGCCACCGTCCGCGCCGGAAGATCAACGACGAACCCCGCCGCGAGCGGACTCGGGCGGGGTTTCGAACGACGAGGCTCAGGCCTTTTCGAGCTCGTCCTCGTCTTCGTCGGCGTACTGATCCGCCCACTTGTCGACGTACTGGTCCTCGTTCTCCGGGTGCCCCAGCTCGCGCTCCAGCGCGGAGTAGTTCACCGACGGACTATAGGACTTCAGTTCGCGGGCAATCTTGGTGTGCTTTGCCTTCTGACGGCCACGGCCCATGCGCGAGACCCCCTTACTGTAAGCAGCGGGCGAAACGGGCTCGCTGTCTATTTCCGGCACCGGCTCGCGGCCGGTAAGAGTAGCATCCAGGATAGCACGCGGGCCACCTCACCTCGCCGTGACGGGTCCCCGATACCGCCGCACCGAAGGGAACGACGAGATGAGCGACACCGCCTCCACCCCCGAGGATCAGGAGCTGCAGGATCCGCAGCTGCAGAAGGCCGTGATCGTGGCGCTGCGTCCGGGGCAGCCCCCGCGCGTGCTCTCGGAAGCCATCCGCTATGCGGGCCTGCTCTCGGCGGCGCTCGTGGTCGTGCACGTCGACGTCACCCGGTTCGTGACCTTCGAGGATCCGGACGGGATGGTGCACTCGGCGCCCATCGACCTCAACATCGACACCGGGGCGGAGGAGTTCGCGGAGCTGCGCCGTGAGGTCGAGAAGGTGCTGGCCGGGTCCGGTCTCACCTGGACGGCCCGCCAGCTCGTCGGCGACCCGGCTCTCGCGATCAAGCACCTCGCCGGCGCGCTGGATGCGCAGCTCATCGTGGTCGGCACCCGCAGCCGGGGGATCGGCGAGTCGATCCGCGAGTTCTTCACCGGATCCGTCGCGGCCCGCCTCTCGCACCGCCAGTCCCGGCCCATCCTCGTCGTCCCGCTCGAGGAGCCGATCCCGGACGACAAGAAGGATCCCTGGGCCGAGTGACGACCCAGGGATCCTTCCGGGCGATGGTGGGATGTGGTTTTGGGGCGCCTCCCGCCGCAGATCACCGGCGTGGTGCGCCCCGAACGGGCATCGCGCGCCCCGAAACGGCCTCGCTCAACGACCGTTGGCGAGCCCCGCGGCGGCGAGGGCCGCAGTGACGGCGTGCGCCGCCGTGTCGAGAGCCGTGTCGAGCTCGCTCACGACGTGGGAGGGCAGCAGGCCGCCCTTCGCGACATGCGTGCGCAGGTCGGCGCGCACCCTGGCGCGGAACTCGTTGATCGAGGCATCGGCGCGGCGCAGCTCCTCGCGGCTCGCGATCCGCTCGTCGGCGCGTGCGGAGGCCTCCCGGTAGGACGAGGACGCGGCGCCCTTCTTCTCCTCGCGGGCGGCAGCCGCCAGATCCGCACGGAGGCTCTTCATCGCCTCCTGCACGCTCTGGCGCACCTCGTTCGCGATGAGACGGACCGAGTCGTTGAGCCCCGCCTCGATCCCCTGCAGGTCGCCCTCGCGGGCGGCGAGCTCGGCGCGGCCGGCCTCGGTGATCGCGTAGATCGTGGTGCGGCCGTCGACGGTCTTGGTGACGAGGCCCTCCTCCTCGAGCTTCGCGAGGCGGGGGTAGATCGTGCCGGCGCTCGGCGTGTACGTGCCTCCCGTGCGGTCGGTCAGCGCCTGGATGATGCCGTACCCGTGCTGCGGCGATTCGGCCAGCAGCGCGAGCAGGTACAGGCGCAGATCGCCGTGGGAGAAGACCGCGGGGCTCACAGCAGATCCTCTCCGTCGGAGGTGAACGACACGGGAGCCTCTGCGGCGTCGCGGCGCAGCACCGTGATGTCGCCGGAGACGGTGTTCACCCGCACGTCGGCGAAGGATCCGGACAGCTCCCCCCGGGATCCCGTGAAGTTCGAGGGGCCGGAGGATCCGCGCGGCACGCCGTCGATCGTGATCCGGCCGCTCAGCGCCCGGGCGACGTAGTTCGCGGCCAGGTTCTCGTCGAGGCGGACGGTCGCATCGCCCGAGACGCTGTTGAGCGAGACGGTGTTGACGGGGCCGGTCGCGTCGATGAGCATCGCACCGGACACGCTGTCGACCGTCGCCTTGCGCACCTCGCCGGTCAGCGCGACGCTGCCGGAGACCGTGTTCGCCATGGCGGATCCGGACAGGCCGCGCACCTGCACGTCGCCCGAGACGGTGTTGACGTTGAGGTCGCCCGTGTGGGTGTCGACGATGAGGTCGCCGGAGACCGTGTTCAGGCGGGCGTCCTCGGTGAGGCCGGAGACGAGGGCTCCCGCGCTCACGACGCCCAGGTTGAGGGCGATGTCGCGGGGGACGGCGACGCTGATCTCGGCCTTGGGGCCGCCGGCGCCGAAGTTGCGGAACACCTCGAGGAAGTTGTCCCAGCCGATCTGCGGGTGGTCGATCTCGATCTGGGTGCCGTCGGACTCGACGCGCAGGTCCTTGATGGTGACGTTGTGCACCTCGATCCGGATTCCCGGTTCGTCGTGCGCGATGACGTCGACCTGTCCGCCGACGAGTCCGATCTTGAGCTTCGACGCGCGCTCGATGTCGATCACGCGCTCCTGCCCGGGGGCGATGAGCCACTTCTCGGTCATGTCTGTTCTCCTGAGTCCAGTGATCCCGATCCGCTGATCGAGATATATCGTGATTGAGAGAATAACACGATATATCTCGATCGCGTCAAGACTTCTTTCCTGGGAGTTCGCAGTGCGCACCTGGCTGCATCCCTGCTGCCGCCCCCGCCGTGCGGGCAGTTCGTGACGGGAGGGAAAGGAGCGACCCGGGAGAGGCATGGAGCGCTCTCCCGGGTCTTGTCCTGCCGTCCCCAGCGGCAGGCTGCGCAGGGACCGGGAAGAGTGATTCCCCGCACGGCCTCGCGGTGGTCCTCGGATGACGTCGCGCGAGTGGGGCGTGTCGGGCCGCACGGATCGAGGCGTGCGGCCCTGGGCTAGGCGCTGATCTGCGAGCCGCCGGATCCGCCGAGAATCGTGGCCGTGATCGCGCCTCCGACCGGCTGGACGTTGTTGCAGCGCAGGCTCACGACCCCTGCCGTGTCCGTCGTCACCTGGTAGATGACGGGGCCGCCGGTCGCGGGGTCCCCGCTCACGTAGGTGAGGCCGACCAGGTTGGTGATGGACGCCGCGGTCGCGCCGTTGGCGAAGGCGATCGTGAACAGCTCTCCCGACTTCAGGGTGCCGTCGCCGTAGTTCTCCCCGTCGTAGACCTGACCGGTGGCCTTGAAGGTCGGGTTGGATCCGGCCTTCGGGTTCGTGATCGCCGTGACCTGTGCGTAGTTGGCGGGCGGTGGCACGTTGCTCGCCGCCTGCGCGGGCGTGGCGACGGCGACGGCGATGACGGGAATCGACCAGGCCGCGCCCTTCACCAGTGTGCGTCGGCGGATCATCGAACTCGGCCTGACGGAGTCGTCATCGCGGGCGTCTGCAGTGCTCATGTGTGTCTCCAGGGGTGCCCCGGCATGCGCGAGGGCTGAGGAAGCGGGCGGCGACCTGGGGTCGTGTTCCCCCAGGAAGCTCCCACTCTGGGCGGCGCGCTGCGGCGCCCCCGCGGCGGTGGCACATCCTCGTCGCAGATCGGCGAAAACACGTCGCCCGGCGGGTCTCTATCCGGTCCCGTCCTCGTGCCGTGCGATCGTGTCGCGCAGGTGCCGGGCGGAGCGGAACCCCGACATCGTGGCGAGCTCGGAGGCCGAGACCTTCCCGGCGCCGAGGCCGCCGCCACGGAGGAGGTCCGCTTCCCGCAGGCGACGGAGGGCCAGCTCACGGGACGGCGTCGTGCCGAGCACTCGATAGGCGCGGGAGAGGGCGCTGCGGGATGTGCGCAGCGTCCGCACCATCTGCTCCACGTCGAAGGCAGGATCCCGGAACCTGCTCTCGATGAGCGCTTGAGCGTCATCCAGCAGATGGCCGGACCTGCCGCCCCGAGCAAGGGGCTGGAACTTCTCCCGGTCCACCAGCGCCGAGATGAGCAGGTGCTCGAGCAGCGGATGGAGGTCACCACGCCGGGC
Source organism: Microbacterium sp. NPDC089698 (assembly GCF_044749045.1). Classification (NCBI taxonomy): domain Bacteria; kingdom Bacillati; phylum Actinomycetota; class Actinomycetes; order Micrococcales; family Microbacteriaceae; genus Microbacterium; species Microbacterium sp. NPDC089698. The sequence continues at coordinate 35,707 of NZ_JBIVHE010000002.1, read as the reverse complement.
GCGTCCTCGGCGGTCGTTCACGATCGTGTTCACGACGGACGTGAGCAGCTGCAGCGATCCGCGTGAGATCGGAAGCGGCTCCTGATGCAGTCTTTCGAACGCGGGGGCGGCGAGCAGCCGGGGCCGCAGGTACCACGCGTTGCTCGCGAACGGCTGCGTGGTCCTCGCGGTCAGGTCGTGGCCGCCGCGGGTCATGAGGAGTTCGCCCGGGGCGACGGGGCGGTCACCGCTTTCAGCGCGGAAGAGTCCGACGCCGTCGATGTTGACGTTCAGATACAGCATCTCGGCAGGAGCGAGCATCTCGATGTCCAGCGAGGGCGCCCACACCCGGGCGATTCCGAAATCCGGGCGGGTGATGCCGTCGACGATCCACGATCCTTCGAGGGGGGCACCGCCTCGGGGCCGCCATCCGAAGCGCCGAAGCAGTTCGGCCGTTCGCTGTTGCCTGGGTATTCCGATGCTCTCCATAGGGGTCCTCGGTCGTCACCTCGTCATCGGCGTCCGGGCGCCGATGACGAGCGACTCGGATCAGCCGAGCACCGCTCTTCACGGATCTCCACTACTACCCGGTGGCCGGTGTCGATGCAACTGCATGGAGAGATCCACGGCCCCAACGAGACCGCTCGCGACAGGACGCCGTTTCGTCTCGGTCGCGCTGCGCGCGTCCTCGCTCGACGACCGGTGAAGGCCGTCAGGCGGTCGGCGGGGTGTGCCAGATCCGGTCGATGTAGTCGCGGATCGAGCGGTCGGAGGAGAAGAAGCCGCAGCGGGCGACGTTGAGGATCGCGGCGCGGGTCCAGCCGTCCTGATCGGCGTAGGCCGCGTCCACGCGCTGCTGCGCGGCGATGTAGGCGGAGTAGTCGGCGAGCACCATGAAGCGGTCCTCGTAGAGGAGGTTCGAGACCACGGGCTCGAAGACCGAGCGGTCGCCGCCGGAGAACGCCCCGGACGCGATGAGGTCGATCGCGCGGCGGAGGCCCGCATCCGCCTGGTAGAACGCGGCCGGCTGATAGCCGGAGCGGGCGAGCTCCGAGACCTCGGGCTCGGTCATCCCGAACAGGAAGAAGTTGTCGTCGCCGACGAGTTCGCGGATCTCGACGTTCGCGCCGTCGTCGGTGCCGATCGTGAGCGCGCCGTTGAGCGCGAACTTCATGTTGCCCGTCCCCGAGGCCTCCTTGCCCGCCAGCGAGATCTGCTCGCTGAGATCCGCCGCGGGGATCACGCTCTCCGCGAGAGTGACGTTGTAGTTCGGCGGGAACAGCACCTGGAGGCGGCCGTCGAGGCGCGGATCCGTGTTGACGACGGATCCGACCGCGTTGATCAGATGGATGATCCGCTTGGCCATCGCGTACCCGGGGGCGGCCTTCGCGCCGAAGAGCACGGTGCGCGGCTGCAGATCCGCGAGCGGGATGCGGCCCGACACGACGCCCTCGTACTCACTCACCACATGCAGCACCTTGAGCAGCTGCCGCTTGTACTCGTGCAGCCGCTTGACCATCACGTCGACGAGATGGCCGTCGCCGACCCGCATCCCGTCGCGCGCCTGCAGCACCTCGTTCAGGCGGCGCTTGTTGCCGGCCTTGACCGCGGCGAACGACGCGCGGAACGCGGCGTCCTCGGCGAAGGGCTCGAGTTCGCGCAGGCGCTCCAGATCGGTGACCCAGCCGTCTCCGATCGCGTCGCTGATGAGCCCGGACAGGCCGGGGTTCGCGAGCCGGAGGAACCGGCGCGGCGTGACGCCGTTGGTGACGTTGGTGAACTTCTCCGGGAAGAACTCCGCGAACGCGGGCAGCACCTTGTCGCGCAGCAGCTGCGAGTGCAGCTCGGCCACGCCGTTGACCCTGCTGCCGGCGACGGTCGCGAGATACGCCATGCGCACGGCGCGCACCGGGAACTCCGCGATGATCGACATGTCGCGGATCCGCATCTCGTCGTCGCCGAACCGCGCACGCACGGCCTCCAGGAACTCCTCGTTGATCCGGTAGACGATCTCCAGATGCCGCGGCAGCAGGCGGCCGAGCAGCTCGACCGGCCACACCTCGAGCGCCTCCGGCAGGAGCGTGTGGCAGGTGTAGGCGAAGCACTGCTGCGTGACCGCCCAGGCCGCGTCCCAGTCCATGCCCCGCTCGTCGACGAGCACGCGCATGAGCTCGGGCACGGCGATCACCGGGTGGGTGTCGTTGAGCTGGAAGATCACCCGCTCGGGCAGCCGTGCGGGATCGAAGTCCTCCGGCAGCCGGTCGAGGAAGTCGCGGATCGATGCGGCGACGAAGAAGTACTGCTGCTGCAGGCGCAGCTCCTTGCCCTGCGGGGTGGAGTCCTCGGGGTAGAGCACCTTGGAGATGTTCTCGGCGAAGGTCTGCGCGCGCACGGCCTGCTCGTAGTCGCCGGAGTTGAAGATGCGCAGGTCGAAGGCGTCCGTCGCCTTCGCGCGCCACAGCCGCAGGGTGTTCACGCGGCCGTTCCGGAATCCCGGCACGAGATAGTCGTAGGGCACGGCGCTGACGTCCCATCCCGGGATCCACCGCGACCGGACGGTCCCGTCGTCGTCGACCGTCTCGGTGCGGCCGCCGAAAGATACGGTCTGCGCCGCCTCGGGGCGGGGCTGCTCCCAGGGGGCGCCGAGGGTGAGCCAGGCGTCGGGCTGCTCGACCTGCTGGCCGCCCTCGAACGTCTGGCGGAAGATGCCGTACTCGTAGCGGATCCCGTAGCCGATGCTCGGCACGCCGAGCGTGGCGAGCGAGTCGATGAAGCAGGCGGCGAGGCGCCCGAGGCCGCCGTTGCCGAGACCCGGCTCGATCTCGTGCCGGCGCAGGTCGTCGAGGTCGATGCCGCACGCGGCCATGGCGTCCGCCGCGATCCCGGCGAGGTCTCCGGCCAGCAGGTCGTTGTCGAGCTGGTTGCCGAGCAGGTACTCCGCGGACAGGTAGCAGACCGCCTTGGCCTGCGCCTCGGACTGGCGGTGCTGATCGGCCAGCGCGTGCAGCATCAGATAGTCGCGCACGGTGCGCGCGAGGGCGAGGTAGCGGTCGTTCGTGCTGGCATCGGCGAGCGTCACGCCGCCCTCGAAATTCAGGTTGCGCAGGAACTGCGCGGTGAAGCCGTCGACGGTCGGCGGAAGCTCGAGAGCGGGAACGGGCGGGTGCGGGGCGGTGGCATCGGAGGAGGTCACGCGACGAACGTACCGCAGGGATCCATCGCATCCTCCCGATCTTCTTGACCTTAACGCAACGTCAACTTCTACGGTGGTCTTATCGACGACGGAAGGAGGATCCCATGACGCATCGGGACTGGTCGATCCAGGAGATCGCGCGGCTGACCGGCACCACGAGCCGCACCCTGCGGCACTACGACGACATCGGTCTGCTGCCGCCGACGCGGGTCGCCTCGAACGGCTACCGGCACTACGACCAGGGCGCGCTCCTGCGCCTGCAGCGCATCCTGCTGCTGCGCGAGCTGGGGCTGGGCCTGCCGGCGATCGCCGAGGTCGTCGGGGCACCGGGATCCGGCCGATCGCCGGGTCCGGGAGCCGAGACGGCCGAGACGGCCGACACGGCCGTTGCGTCGGGGCCGGGCCGGAGGGCCAGCGCTGAGATCGAGGCGGCGGCCCTGGAGAAGCACCTCGCGCTGCTGCGCGCGGAGCAGACCAGGCTGACGCGGCAGATCGCGTCGGTCGAGAACACCATCACCACACTCAGAGAAGGAGGAGCACTCATGCCTGACGACATGTTCGACGGCTTCGATCACACCCAGTACAAGGACGAGGTCGAGTCCCGCTGGGGCACCAAGGCCTACGCCGACAGCGACCGCTGGTGGCGCGGGCTCGGCGCCGAGGGGCAGAACGCGTGGAAGGCGGTCGTCGCCGACCTCAACCGGAGCTGGATCGCGCTCGCCGAGGCGGGTACGGATCCGGCATCGCCGGAGGCGCAGGACGTGGCACGCCGCCACGTCGACTGGCTCACCGGCATCCCCGGCACCCCCGCCTACGGCGCGGCCGGAGATCGCAAGGCCTACGTCATCGGCCTCGGCGAGATGTATGTCGCGGATCCGCGCTTCGGGGCGAACTACGCCACGGACGCCGACCGCGCTGCGGCGGCGGCAACGGGAACGGCCGGCACCGCGGGTGCGGAGTTCGTCCGCGACGCCCTGCGCATCTACGCGGAGGGCAACCTCTAGGCCGCGCCGGTCGGCAGGTCGGCCGGATCCGGATGCGGATCGAGCGAGGCCATGCACGGTCTGACCGTGCGTGGCCTCGCTCGATGCCCCCTCGCGGCGCCGGGATAGGCTGGCACCACGATGGGCATCTCGCGGCGAACCCTGCTCGTCGGCGCCGGGACCGGTGCCGTCGCGGTGCTGCTCGCGGCCTGCACGCCGGAGCCGCAGCCCACGAAGACGCCGACGACCGCCCCGCCCTCCCCGACGCCGACCGTGACGCCGGGCGCCGCACCGGAGCCGACCGCCTGGATGCGCAGCACCTGGTCGACGGACGCGTACTCCCGCGGGGCGATGAGCTATCTGCCCGCCGGGGCGACGCCCCAGCTGCGCAAGGATCTCGCCGTGCCGATCGGCACCCGCGTGTTCCTCGCCGGAGAGGCCACGGATCCGGATCATCCCGGAACGGTTCCCGGTGCGATCGACTCCGGGCAGCGCGCCGCCGCCCAGCTCATCGCCGCCTCGGCGAGCGGCGAGCGCATCGCCGTGGTCGGCGCCGGCGCCGCCGGAGCCGCCGCCGCCCGCGCCCTCACCGCTGCCGGGCGCACGGTGACCGTGCTCGAGGCGCGCGAGCGCACCGGCGGTCGGATCCGCTCGGTCGCCGACAAGGCCTGGCCGGTCCCGGTGCAGCTCGGCGCGTGGCTCTCGGCGGGCGAGGGGGCGGGAACCCTCGGCGGCGAGCTCGCCGCACAGGGCGTGCACCGGGTGACGTTCGACAGGGCCACCGGCTGGTCGAAGGACGGCGCGGCGCCGGCGATCGACGCGGGAGCGCTGCGGAACGCCGTCGACAAGGCGGCGAACGCTCCCTCCGATGTCTCGATCGACGCCTCGCTCACGGCCGCCGGCGCGGATCCCGCCGATCCCGCGCTCGCCGCAGCTCTCGCCTGGGTGCAGGCGACCACGGGCGCCGACGTCGCGAAGGCGTCGAGCTGGTTCCCGCCCGCATTCGCCCCCGACGCCCTCGTCGGCGCCGACGGCGATGTCGGCGTGCTGGTGGACTCGCCGCTCGACGGCATCAAGGTCACTCTCGCCTCGCCCGTGACGCGCGTCGCGTACGACGATTCGGGGGTGAGTCTGCGTCTGGGCACGGGCGAGTCGCTCTCCTTCGATCGCGTCGTCGTGACCGCGCCGCTCGGCGTGCTGCAGCATCAGGCGATCGAGTTCGCGCCTCCGCTGCCGTTCGGCCACCGGGGTGCGATCGCCGCGCTCGCCTCCGGTTACGTCGAGACCGTGTGGGCGCAGTTCGACGAGGCGTTCTGGAAGGTCGACGCCGACCTCTGGCACATCGTCGGCGGCGACGGTCCCATCCGCACCTGGCTGAACCTGCAGCCGGTGACCGGCAGGCCCGTGCTCGTCGGCCTGGTCGGCGGGCCGGATGCCGAGGCGTTCGCGAAACTCGGAGACGGCGATGCGGAGGCGGCCGTGCGGGAGTCGCTCCGGTTCTTCGTCTCGGCGACGCCCACGCCCTGAGCTCAGGCCGGATCCGGCTCCTCCGGGGCTGCCCTCGGCGCCGTGCGCAGATCCGTCCTGGCGGTGGTGTGCAGCCGGCTGAGCGCGACCAGGCCGCTCGCGACGGCCGCGAAGATCGCGAGGGCGATCGCGCACGTCACGACCATCTCGGGGGTCCCGGAGACCTGCCGTGGATCCAGGAAGTAGTACGGGTACCAGCCGACGACGCCGCCCCGCCAGATCGTGAACACGCCCCAGACGGCCGGGTACAGCAGCACGTACGGCACGATCCGCCAGGACGCGGCACGCCGGCCGGGGCCGAACACCCAGGCGACGATCGTCCACGCAGGAAGCACGAAGTGCAGCACGACATCCGACCACGGCACCCAGATGGGGATGCCGTGCAGGCCCGCCTGCCACACGATCAGCGCGAATGCGAGGCCGGCCGTGATGGTCCAGCTGAGCACGACGGCCCTGGCGGTGGTGAGCCAGGTCGGATCCTCCGGGGTGCGCAGGGCGATGATCCCTGCGATGAGGGCGAGGACCGCGAACACGATGTTCGACTCGATCGTGAGGTACGCGAGGTAGTTCTGGCCGGCGATGGTCTGCGAGCCCAGCCCCCAGAACAGCCGGTCCACGAGGGCGACTCCGCACACGCCCGCGGTGAGCAGGCGCGACCAGCCGAAGGCCATCCTCATGGTCACTCGCGCGTCGTCCTCCTCGGCCGGGGCTGTTCGACGGCCCCTCGGGTCGGGTCGCCCGCCACCCGGCCGAGTCTACGTAACCCCGATGTGCCCGGTCCGGATCCGGGGCCTTCCGTGCGAGGTCGGGCCGGGTTCGGCCGGGTTCCGGGCGCACTCTTCCGTTTCGGGGCGCACCTCTCCGTTTTGGGGCGCGTGTGGCCGGGATTTCGTGGCGGGGCGCGCCCCAAAACCGGGAAATGCGCCCCAGAACGCAGCGGGGCAGCCCCGGCCGCGGCCCGAAAGCCCCGGGTCTAGGCTGGCGGACGTGACCTCGCCCGTGCCGCTCCGCCTCGCGCTGGTCGTCGCGGGCGGTGTGGTCGGATCCGCCGCGCGGCTCGCACTGGGGCTCGCGCTGCCGGCCCCCGGCGGGAGCGGCCTCGGCGCCGTGCCCTGGGCAACCCTCATCGCGAACATCGTGGGGGCGTTCCTCATCGGGGTGCTCGCCGCGCGGCTGCCCTCGTCGAGCGGGGTCCGGATCCTCCTCGGCACCGGGGTGCTCGGCGGCTTCACGACCTACAGCGCGTTCGCCGTCGGAAGCGTCTCGCTCTGGCACGCGCAGCCCTGGCTCGCCGCGGCCTACGCGATCGGCAGCCTCGTGCTCGGCCTCGGCGCCGCGGCCCTCGGTCTCGACCTCGCGCGTCCCCGCTCCTCGCACACGCAGGCGCACGGATGAGCCCGCTGGTCTTCCTGTACGCCGCGCTCGCCGGGGGCGTCGGCGCGGGGCTGCGCTACCTCGTCGACCTCGGCGTCGCGCGGCTGGTCGGCACCCGGTACCCGTGGGGCGTGCTCGTGATCAACCTCACCGGATCCTTCGCGCTCGGCGTGGTCACGGGGGGCTTCCCCGGGGCGGCGTTCATCGTCGGAGCAGGCCTCCTCGGGGGCTACACCACGTTCAGCACGGCCATGCTCGACACGGTCGCGCTGTGGCGGGACGGATCCTCCCGCGCGGCCGTCTTCAACGCCGTGGGGATGCTGATCCTCGGCGTGCTCGCGGCCATCGCCGGGCTCGCGCTCGGCACCGCCCTCACCGCCTGAGCCTCGGTGCCGGGAACCCGTGGTGCGACGATCAGCGCACGGTGCGACGATCGGCACACGGATCCACGTCGCCACGTGTGCGAACCGTCCCCTGCCGTGCAGATCGTCGAACCGGGATCCTGTGACGAGGGCGATACCCGGGCGTTCTAGAATCTGGCCTGTACGCCCGATCCTCCGCACCGGGGTACGAAGGGGGACCCGTGTCGAAGCTCGCCGTCCTGAGCCTGCGCAACCGCGCCCTGATCGCGCTCATCACGATCGTCGCCGCGGTGTTCGGCGGCCTCGCGCTCACGAACCTGAAGCAGGAGCTGATCCCGTCGATCGAGTTCCCGCAGCTCGCGATCGTCGCGAGCTACCCCGGCGCCTCGCCCGAGGTCGTCGAGCACGACGTGTCGACTCCGATCGAGACGGCGATCCAGGGCGTGCCCGGGCTCGACACGTCCACCGCGACGAGCACGACCAACTCCTCCGTGATCCAGGCGTCCTTCGCCTACGGCACCAACCTCGCGACCGCCGAGCAGAAGATCAACCAGGCGATCGGGCGGATCAAGTCGCAGCTGCCGGACGGGGTCGATCCGCAGGTCATCACCGCGTCGATCGACGACTTCCCGGTGATCCAGCTCGCCGTCACCGGGTTCTCCGATGCGGAGGCGGCGCAGCAGCGCCTCACGAACACGATCATCCCGAAGATCGAGCGGCTCAAGGGCGTGAACGCCGCCTCGCTCGTCGGCGGACAGGGCAAGCGCCTCACGATCACGCCCGACAACACCGCCCTGCTGGCGGCGGGGCTCTCCTCGAGCGCGATCAAGGATGCGCTGCAGCAGAACGGCACGCTGTTCCCCGGCGGATCCATCACCGAGAACGACAACACGCTCACGGTGCAGACCGGTGAGAAGCTCACGAGCGTCGAGCAGGTGCAGGCGATCCCGCTGATCGGCGCGACGGTGCCCGGTGCCACGGTCGGATCCGTCGCGAAGGTCGAGATCGACGGGGATCCGGTCACCTCGCTCTCGCGCGTCGACGGCAAGACCGCCCTCACGATCGCGGTGACCAAGCTGCCGTCCGCGAACACGGTGGACGTGTCCAAGGCCGTGACCGATCTCATCCCGCAGCTCAAGAAGGATCTGCCGGGTGCGACCTTCACGACGGTGTTCGACCAAGCGCCGTTCATCCAGCAGTCGATCGAGTCGCTCGCGCAGGAGGGCCTGCTCGGCCTCGTCTTCGCGGTGATCGTGATCCTGATCTTCCTGCTGTCGGTGCGCTCGACGCTCGTCACGGCGATCTCGATCCCCACCAGCGTCCTCATCACCTTCATCGGGATCCAGGCGTTCGGGTACTCGCTGAACATCCTCACGCTCGGCGCGCTCACGATCGCGATCGGCCGCGTCGTGGACGACTCGATCGTCGTGATCGAGAACATCAAGCGGCACTACGTGCAGGGTGCCGACAAGAAGGCCGCGATCATCAGCGCCGTGCGCGAGGTCGCGATGGCGGTCACCGCCTCGACGATCACGACCGTCGCGGTCTTCCTGCCGATCGCCTTCGTCGGTGACATGACCGGGGAGCTCTTCCGGCCGTTCGCGCTCACCGTGACGATCGCGATGACGGCCTCGCTGCTCGTCGCGCTCACGATCGTTCCGGTGCTCGCGTACTGGTTCCTGCGCCCCGGCAAGCCGCTGATCGGCGCGGACGGCCACGCGATCGACCCCGAGCACGAGGACGCCCCGCCGACGCGGCTGCAGAAGGCGTACCTGCCGATCCTGCGCTGGACCCTCCGGCACTCCTGGATCACGCTCGTGCTCGCGGTCGTCGTGCTCATCGGCACGATGGCGGCCGCCCCGCTCATGAAGGTGAACTTCCTCGGATCCAGCGGGCAGAACACGTTCACCATGACGCAGTCGCTGGGCCAGGCGCCCAGCCTCGACGCCGAGGACAAGGCCGCGCAGAAGGTCGAGGAGGCGATCAAGGGGATCAAGGGCATCAAGACCGTGCAGGTCTCGATCGGCTCGAGCGGATCCGCCCTCCGCGACGCGTTCTCCGGCGGCGGCGCCGGCATCACCTACTCGATCACGACGGATCCGTCGGCGAACCAGGACACCGTCCAGGCCGACGTGCGTGCGGCGGTGAAGAAGCTCGACGGCGTCGGCGACATCACGATCGCCGCCTCGCAGGGGTTCGGATCCAGCGACATCCAGGTGAAGATCACCGCGCCCGACGAGAAGACGCTGACCGACGCGACCGACGCGCTCGTGAAGGAGCTCAAGGGCTCGGCCGGCGTCAACCAGGTCACGAGCAACCTCTCGGCCTCGCTGCCGTACATCTCGGTGCAGGTCGACCGCGCGGCCGCCGCGCAGCACGGTCTCAGCGAGGTCGCGGTCGGCGGCATCGTCTCCCAGGCGATGCGGCCGCAGCAGATCGGATCCGTGGAGATCGACGGATCCTCGCTCACGGTCTACCTGCAGAGCGCGAACCCGCCGACCACGGTGGACGAGCTGAAGGCCCTCACGATCCCGAGCCGTGCCGGGCTGATCCGCCTGGACCAGATCGCGACCGTGCAGCAGAGCGAGAGCCCGGCCTCGGTCACGACCCAGCGCGGTCAGCGCACCGCGACCGTCTCGGTGTCGCCTGCGGGCAACGACCTCGCGAGCGCCTCGACCTCGGTGTCGAAGGCGATCACGAACGCGAAGCTGCCGTCCGGGGCCGATGCGTCGCTCGGCGGCGTGGTCACGCAGCAGCAGGACGCGTTCGGCCAGCTCGGGCTCGCGATGCTCGCGGCGATCCTCATCGTCTACATCGTGATGGTCGCGACGTTCAAGTCGCTGCGCCAGCCGATCCTGCTGCTGAGCTCGGTGCCGTTCGCGGCGACCGGCGCGATCCTGCTGCAGATCGCGACCGGCGTGCCGCTCGGCGTCGCATCACTCATCGGCGTGCTGATGCTGATCGGCATCGTGGTGACGAACGCGATCGTGCTCGTGGATCTCGTGAACCAGTACCGCGAGAAGGGCATGAACGCGCACGATGCGACGATCGCGGGTGGATCCCGGCGTCTCCGGCCGATCCTGATGACCGCGCTCGCCACGATCTTCGCGCTCACCCCGATGGCCCTCGGCATCACCGGGCACGGCGGCTTCATCTCGCAGCCGCTCGCGATCGTCGTGATCGGCGGCCTGGTGTCGTCGACCGTGCTGACGCTGCTCGTGCTGCCCACGCTCTACAACCTCGTCGAGGGGGCGAGGGAGCGCCGGGCCGCCAAGCGCGCGGCGAAGGCCGGGGAGGCTGACGGGGCAGGCGCGGTGCTGGCCGGAGTCGGAGCGGGCGCGGTGCTCGCCGGAGAGGCCTCGGCCGAGGCGTCTTCCGCGGACGGCGCTTCGATGCCGCCGCACCACCCGACCCGCCGCGAACTGCGCGAGCACGGTCAGCCCGATGTCCCCACGGGGCCGTCGAGCGTAGACGCCGCAGGGTCTCCCCAGGGGTCGTTGAGCGAAGACGCCGCAGGCGACTGAGACGAAACGCGGTGCCCTCGCGGGAGGAATTCCGCGACGGCACCGCGTTCGGGGCCGCCGCGCTCGCTCGTGCCCCCGAACGGTCAGCCGAGTTCGTGCTCGTGGATCGTCGTCGTCAGCGTCGTGCCGTTGAGGTCGAGGTAGAGCACGCGCTCGGTGACGGTCATCGTCACGGTGTTGCGCCGCTCGAGCAGCGGCACGACCGACTCGATGAAGCCGGGGTCGAAGCTGTAGACGCGGATGTCCTCCGCGCGGTGGATCCGCTTGCCCTCCCACGGCGCCATGACCTTGGCCGGGTCGCGGTGGGTGTAGACGACGGTGCGGTCGGCGAGGCGGCTGCCGTAATGCAGGCGCTCGGCATCGGGGGCGCCGACCTCGATCCAGACCGTGGTGCGGCCGGTGAGATCGCGCACGACGACGGCGGGCTCCTCGGTGGACGACAGCCCCTCGCTGAACGCCACGCCCTCGGTGAACTCCAGGCCGTAGGCGAGGAGGCGGGTCAGCATGTACGCGTCGGTCTCCGAGGGATGCCGCGCGACGCGCAGCGAGTAGTCCTCGTAGACGCCGCGGTCGGTGTCCGCCAGCTGCACGTCGAAGGTGTGGATCGTCGCCCCGATAGCCATAGGCGTCTCAGCCTACGGGGCGCGTCCGTGGTCGCCGGCGCCGCGGAGCTGGGCGAGCAGGTGGTCGAGGATCGGATCCAGCACGGCGAGCCCGTCGCGCACCCCGCCCCGTGAGCCGGGCAGGTTCATCACGACCGTGCGGCCGGCGACTCCGGCCACGCCGCGGGTCAGCAGCGCCATCGGGGTCGCCGCGAGGCCGCGGCGGCGCAGCTCCTCCATGAGGCCGGGGATCTCGCGGTCGAGGAGCGCCGCGGTCGCCTCGGGCGTGCGGTCGTCGGGGGAGAGCCCGGTGCCTCCGGTCGTGAGCAGCAGGTCCGGGGCGCTGTCGAGGGCGTTCGCGAGGGCGTCCGCGACGGAGGCGTCGGCGACGACGACCGGATCCGCGGTAGCGAACCCGCGCTCGGCGAGCCACGCGCGGATGAGCGGACCCGTCTCGTCGGCGTAGACGCCCGCAGAGGCGCGCGTGGACACCACGAGCACGGTCGCGGAGCGGACGGACGACGGCTCCGCGGTCACTCGGCGGTCCAGTCGCCGCTCTTGCCGCCGGACTTCGCGAGCACCCGGATGTCGCCGATCACGGCGTGCTTGTCGACCGCCTTGATCATGTCGTAGAGCGTGAGCGCCGCGATGCTCGCGGCCGTGAGGGCCTCCATCTCGACACCGGTCACGCCCTTCGTGACGGCGGTGGCGACGATGCGCACGCGGTCGCCCTCGGGGACGAGGTCGATCTCGACCCGGCTCAGCGGCAGCGGATGACAGAGCGGGATGAGCGCCGAGGTCTGCTTCGCGCCCATGATCCCGGCGATGCGTGCGGTGCCGAGCGCCTCGCCCTTGGGCAGCGATCCGTCGGCGATCTGCGCCACGACGGCGGCGGTCGTCTGCAGCACCGCCTGCGCGCGCGCCTCGCGCCGGGTCACGGCCTTGTCGGTCACGTCCACCATGTGCGCGGATCCGTCGGCCCGCAGGTGCGTCAGCTCGCTCATCACGTCTCCAGACTCGTGCCTGCTCAACCGCCGGCGAAGGGCGGCAGGATGTCGACGGTCGATCCCAGCGGCCGGGCGTCGTCGCGGCTGACCGTGCCGTCGACGAGGAAGGATCCCGACTTCAGCACCTTCGCCATCGGCGCACCGTAGCGTCCGAGCAGCTCTGCGCGCAGGGCTCCCACCGTAGACACGGCATCGGGGCCGTCCACGATCAGCTGCTCCTGATCGCGTCCAGCGGCCTCGGCGGCTGCGGCGAAGTACCGCACGGTGATGGTGGCCATGTCCTCAATCTAGCCCGTATTGCGGAAATCAGCATCCGCATCATGGAAATCTGACCGTCTCGCGGGCCATTCCCCGCGTACACTCGATCCTATGATCGCGCTCGTCGAGCCGGGGCCGGAACTGCCGCCCGAACACATCGCCCGGTACAGCCGCCAGCTCATGCTGCCCGGCTTCGGTGAGACCGCGCAGCGGCGCCTGCGCGCGGCCAGGGTGCTCGTGATCGGCGCGGGCGGCCTCGGCAGCGCCCTCGTCCCCGCGCTCGCCGGCAGCGGCGTCGGCACGATCGGCGTGATCGACGACGACGTGGTCGAGCTGTCCAACCTGCACCGCCAGCTCAGCCACGGCATGGACGACATCGGTCGGTCCAAGGTCGGCTCCCTCGCCGACACCGTGCGCGACATCGATCCGGGGATCCTGGTGCGTCCCTATCGCGAGCGTGCGACGGCCGAGACCCTGCCGGGAATCCTCGCCGAATACGACCTCCTCGTCGACGGCAGCGACAACTTCCCCACCCGCTACCTCGCCGACGACGCGGCGCGCCTCGCCGGGAAGCCCCTGGTCTGGGGATCCATCCTGCGCTTCCAGGGGCAGGTCGGCGTCGCGGTGCCGGACGTCGGGTTCCGAGACCTCTTCCCCGTGCCGCCCGCCGCCGACGAGGTGCTCTCGTGCGAGCTCGGCGGAGTGCTCGCGAGCCTGTGCACCGCGATCGGATCCTTCATGGCGACCGAGGTCGTCAAGCTCGTCACCGGGATCGGCGAGCCGCTCGTCGGCCGCGTACTGTTCTACGACGCGCTCACGGCGAGCACCCGCGAGATCGGCTTCGAGCGCGCCGCGGACGCGCCGCCCGTGACCGAGCTGGTCGACTACGAGCTGTTCTGCGGCACGGCTGCCGCCGGCGACGCCTCCGCGCTGTCGGCCGCCGAGGTGCTGCGGCTGCGGCGGGAGGACGAGGTGCGGCTCCTCGACGTGCGCGAGCCGCACGAGACCCTGCTGCGAGGCATCCCGGGGGCGGCAGCGCTGCCGCTCGGTGCGCTGGAAGGCGGCGCTCCGCTTCCCGAGACTCTCGGCGACGGCCCGGTCGTGGTCTTCTGCGAGAAGGATCCGCGTTCGCAGCGTGCGGTGCGCGTGCTGCGCGAGCGCGGCGTCGACGCGCGCTATCTCGCCGGCGGGATCAGCGCTTTCGCGGCGGTCGGCGGAGAGACCGAGGGCACGGGCGCAGCGGCTGCACCGAGCGAGCGGACGGAGTCGGAATGAGCGAGCGCGCGATCATCAGCGACCAGCCCCTGGACGAGTCGGTCATCCGCGGGGCGGTCGGCGACGCGGCGCACGGTGCGACCGTGATGTTCTGCGGCGTCGTGCGCGACCACGACGGCGGGCAGGCCGTGCGTTCCCTGGACTACCGCGCCCACCCCGACGCGGAGCGGTTCCTCGAGGAGATCGTCGATCGCGTGACGGCCGAGACCGGGCTGCTCGTCGCGGCGGCGCACCGCGTCGGCGACCTCCGGATCGGCGATGTCGCCCTGTTCGCGGCCGCATCCGCGGGGCACCGCAAGGAGGCGTTCGAAGCGTGCGAGCGCCTGGTCGAGGAGATCAAGCGCGGCGTGCCGATCTGGAAGCGCCAGCACTACGCCGACGGCGTCTCGGAGTGGGTCGGGCTCTGACGGCTCGGCTGCCCCACCTGCCTCGACGCCCCCTCTGATGACCGACGCCCCCTCGCAGGGACGTATCTCAGCGGGGGCGTGGATACGCAGAGGGGGCGTCGACGGAAGAAGGCCGAACTAAGGAGGGCCGACGTTGAAGCGTCCCCGCCTCAGCCGCCGATGTAGCTCATCTCGATGCGGTCGCGGGCGGCGCGCAGCTCGGGGGTGAGGCTCGACCGGATCTCCGAGTAGCGGTCGTCGCGGACGCCCCAGATCCGGGCGAGCGTGGCGGTGAGCTCGGCATCGTCCGCGCCGCCGCGCAGCAGCGCGCGCAGGTCGTGCCCCTCTGTGGCGAACAGGCACGTGAACAGGCGCCCCTCGGTGGACAGGCGGGCGCGGTTGCAGGGGCCGCAGAACGCGTTCGTGACGGACGAGATCACGCCGATCTCCCCGGATCCGTCGGCGTAGCGCCAGCGCTTCGCGGTCTCGCCGGTGGCGGCGGGGGCGACGGGCTCGAGCGGGAAGCGGGAGTCGATCGTCGCGACGATCTCCGCGGAGGGGACGACCTCGTCCAGGGTCCAGCCGTTGGTCGCGCCGACGTCCATGTACTCGATGAAGCGAAGCACGTGTCCCGTCCCGCGGAAGTGCTCCGCGAGGCTCAGTATCTCGCCGTCGTTGAGCCCGCGCTTGACGACCGTGTTGAGCTTCACGGGCATTCCCGCGGCCTGTGCGGCGTCGATGCCCTGCAGCACGCGCGCGACGGGGAACTCCACGTCGTTCATGCGACGGAACAGCTGATCGTCGAGGGAATCGATGGACACCGTGACGCGGTCGACGCCCGCCGCCTTGAGCGCTTCGGCCTTGACGGCGAGAGCGGATCCGTTCGTCGTCAGCGCGATCTCGGGCTTCGTGCCGTCGAGCGTGCGCAGGGCCGCGAGCCGCGCGACCAGATCCTCGATGCCGCGGCGCAGCAGCGGCTCGCCTCCGGTGAGGCGCAGTTTGCGGACGCCGTTCGCGAGAGCGGCGCGGGCGATCCGCTCGATCTCCTCGAAGGTGAGCAGTTCATGCCGTTCCAGGAATGCATAGTCCCGGCCGAACACCTCCCGCGGCATGCAATAGACGCAGCGGAAGTTGCACCGGTCCGTGACGGAGATCCGCAGGTCGCGCAGAGGGCGGTCCCTGGCGTCGAGGACGCCGGTCGACGGCAGCCGCCGAGCACCCCGGGGGACGGCGAGGAGGGAGCCAGCACGCGCCGGAGCGGCATCGGTCTCGAGTGATCGCGGCGAGATCGTCATCGGTCGGCCCCCTTTCGATGGGCAACCGTAGCACCGCTGAGAGGGAGCGGGATCCGCGAGGCGCAACGCGAGGCGGCGGGACGCCCTTCGTCTCGCTCCGCTCGCTCAGGGACCGACGCGAGGCTCAGCCGAGGTCGGAGCGGATCGAGACATCGGCCTCTTCGATGCGGAACGACAGGTGCTGACCGGGGCGCAGGCCGAGGTTCACGGCGTGCGTCGAGGGGCAGTCCACGGCGACGCGGGGGTGCTCCGCGGTGTGCAGCCTGATCCCGCCGGGGATCGGGTCGAGCTGTGCGACGCGGCCGGTCCAGCGGTTCGGCGACGGGGCGGATTCGGGGGTCGCGGTGCGGCCGAGGCCTC
The DNA here is from genome assembly GCF_044749045.1 of Microbacterium sp. NPDC089698. Lineage (NCBI taxonomy): Bacteria > Bacillati > Actinomycetota > Actinomycetes > Micrococcales > Microbacteriaceae > Microbacterium > Microbacterium sp. NPDC089698. The sequence goes on along the minus strand of NZ_JBIVHE010000002.1, from coordinate 19,582 downwards.
CGGATTCGTCGAGCGGATCCACGCGCACGGATCCCGGCGCGAACACGGCGCTCCCCGTCTCGCCGGCCCGCAGCGCATCGCTGTGCCCGCGGAGCAGGAGCCCGCCCGCAGAGACGACGCCGTCGCCGGCGCCGACCGCCTCGAGGCGGTTCACGCCGGCGAGCGCTGCCACGAACTCGGAGCGCGGATGCCCCAGCACCTCGGCGGTGCTGCCGCCCTGCACCACCGTTCCGTCGTGCATCACGAGCGTGCGGGCGGCGAGGATCAGTGCGTCCATCGGGTCGTGCGTGACGAGCACGATCGGGATCGCGGGGCTCTCGCTGTGCTGCGCGGCGATGAGGCGCCTGGCCTGCGCGGCGGACTGCGCGTCGAGCGCGGCGAACGGCTCGTCCAGCAGCAGTGCGTCGGGCTCGGAGGCGAGGGCGCGTGCGATCGCGGCGCGCTGCTGCTGCCCGCCGGAGAGCTCGGCGGGGCGGCGCGCGGCGAGGCCGCCGAGCCCCACCTCCTCCAGCCGCCGGTCGGCGCGACGACGGGCCTCGGCGCGCGGGACGCCCTGCGCGCGCGGCCCGAAGGCCACGTTCTCGCGCACGGACAGGTGCGGGAACAGCAGCGGGCGCTGCCCGAGCAGCGCGATGCGCCGGCGCGCCGGAGGGACATGGATCCCGCGCGCCGTGCCGGACCGGGCGGGCGCGTCGAGCACGCGATCGCCGACCGCGACGGATCCGGAGACGGGGAGGAGGCCGGCGATCGCGTCGAGCAGCGTCGACTTGCCGGATCCGTTCGGTCCGATGACGGCGAGGATCTCGCCCGGCTGCGCCTCGAACGCCGCGGACATCGCGAAACCGCCGCGACGCGCGCGCAGATCGACCTTCATCGCACGGCCCCCGCCCGCCAGCCGCGCACCAGCACGAGCACCGCGAGGGCGACGATGATCAGCAGGAGCGACAGCGCGATCGCGGTGTCCTCCTCGACCCCGGCGCCGTTGAAGGCCGTGTAGATCGCGAGCGGCATGGTGCGGGTGACCCCGGCGGCGTTGCCGGCGAACAGCGCGGTCGCGCCGAACTCGCCGAGCGCCCGCGCGAAGCACAGCACCGTGCCGGCGATCAGCCCGGGGGTCGCGAGCGGCAGCGTCACCCGGCGGAAGACCGTGAAGCGGCTCGCGCCGAGGCCCGCTGCCACCCGCTCGTGCTCGGTGCCGATCGCGCGCAGCGCGCCCTCGATCGAGATCACCAGGAACGGTAGCGCCACGAAAGCCTGCGCGATCACCACGGCCGCGGTCGTGAACGGGATCCTGATCCCCGCGACGGCCAGTGCTCCGCCGAGCAGGCCGTTGCGTCCGAGCAGGGCGAGCAGCGCGATGCCCCCGACGAGCGGGGGCAGCACGAGCGGCAGGGTGGTCAGCGTGCGCAGCACCGAGGCGAGCCAGCCGGGGCTGCGCGCCATCGCGACCGCGAGCGGCACCCCGAGGATCGCGCAGATCACGGTCGCGATCGCGGCCGTGGACAGGGAGAGCCCGAGCGCCTGCAGCGCTGCGGGAGAGGTGATCGCCGCCGGAACCGTCGCCCAGTCCAGCCGCACCAGCAGGGCGATGAAGGGCAGCACGAGCAGCAGCACGGCGATGATCGCCGGGACCAGCAGCCAGGCGGGCAGGTGCTCCCCGCGCCGTCGCAGGACGGGCGCGGGGAGCACGGGTGCGGCATCCGGGGTCGGGGAGTCGCCGCGCGCGGCCGCCGTCATCGACGACCCGGCCGCGCGCGGTTCCCTCCGGCCCTCCGTCCTCATGCGCCGCCGAACCCCAGATCCTTGAGGATCTTCTGGCCCTTGTCCGACTGCACGAAGGCCTGGAACGCGGTGGCGGCCTCGGCGTTCTTCGACGCCTTGAGCACCGCGATCGGGTACTTGTTGGTCGCCTTCTCGGCGCCCGCGATCGCGATGCCGGTCACGGCGGATCCGGCGGCCTTGACGTCGGTCGAGTACACGAGCCCCGCATCGGCCTCGCCGGCCTTGACCTTGGCGAGCACCGCGGTCACGTTCTGCTCCTCGCTGGCGGGCGTCACGGTCACGCTCGCCGCGTCGAGCAGCGTCTTCGCGGCGTTGCCGCAGGGGACGGCGGGGGCGCACAGCACGAGCTTCAGCCCCGGATCCGCGAGCGAGGCGAGGTCCTTGACCTTGAGCGGATTGCCGGGGGCGACCGCGATCTGCAGCACGTTCGTCGTGAAGACGGGGGCGTCGCCGGCGAGACCCGCCTGGGTGACCTTGTCCATGTTCTTCTGATCGGCCGAGGCGAACACGTCGACCGATGCGCCCTCGATGATCTGCGTCGCGAGCGTCGAGGAGCCGTCGTACGTGATCGGGTTGACGTGCACCTTCGGGTTCTCCGCCTCGAAGGCGGTCGTGATCTGGTCGAACGCCTGGCTCAGCGACGCGGCGGCGAAGACGGTGAGCTCACCGCTCACGGTCGAGGCCGCGGCGGTGCTCGTCGGCGTCGGAGTCGCGGCGGGGGAGGAGCCGGAGCACGCAGTCAGGGCGAGGGCCGCGGCAAGAGCCGTGGCGGCGATCGCGGAGAGGCGGAACGGGAGCGGGGATCGGGTCATCGGGACTCGGTCCTTTCGGTTTCGATGATCATCATGGTGGCTTTGGTGACGGCGACGGCCTTGCTCCCGACCTCGAGTCCGAGCTCGGAAGCGGCCTCGGCGCTCATGAGCGAAACGATGCGGTGCGGACCGCTCTGCAGCTCGATCTGCGCCATCAGCCCCTCGACGCGCACGGCTGTGACGAGCCCCACGAACCGGTTGCGCGCACTGCGCAGGACGTTGTCGCCCGGATCCGGCTCGCTCGCCAGCGCCTGGGCGCGTTCGGCGAGCTCGGCGCCGGGCACGACCTGGTGCCCCCTCGCGTCGGTGGACAGGGTCAGGATGCCGTCCGCGGCCCAGCGGCGCACGGTGTCGTCGCTGACTCCCAGAAGACCGGCTGCCTCGCGGATCCGAAAATGCGTCATGGCGATGACCATAGCGCCGCGAATGCGGAGAAGCAACACGGAATATCACGATGTGGAATCCAGGTTCCAAAAAGTGATAGACGCGGCAGGGGAACGCTGTTAGTGTCATTCCAGCCCGAGGCCGTACCCACGGCCGGAGGCGGGATGACAACCTAGCGGTTCGACGTACTTATCTCGAGGAAGGGCCCGACGAAGGGCCCGACCGGAAGCCGTATCACTGCGACGACAGCAAGGAAGCTCTCCATGAACAGCACCCGTGTGCCCTCGTCCGCTGCGCAGGCGACGCCCGCCGAGTATCTGGCTCAGGCCGTCGCCCTCGCCACGGACAATGTCCGAAACGCCGGAGGTCCGTTCGGCGCCCTCATCGTCTCGGCCGACGGCCGGGTCTTCGAAGGCGTCAACCGGGTCACCGCGAACCTCGATCCCTCGGCGCACGCCGAAGTGACCGCGATCCGCAACGCGTGCCAGCAGCTCGGCACGTTCGACCTCTCCGGCGCCACCCTCTACACGAGCTGCGAGCCGTGCCCGATGTGCCTCGCCACGTCGCTGTGGGCGCGCGTCGACCGCGTGTACTTCGCGGCCAACCGCGACGACGCCGCCGACGCCGGCTTCGACGACGCGGTGTTCTACCGCTATTTCGAGGGAGGGCCCGAGGATAAGGCGCTCATGCCCGTCTCCGACATCGCCCTGCCTGCGGAGGAGCGCATCGCACCCTTTACCGAGTGGAGCCTCACCACCACCCGTATCGAGTACTGACCCGACCCGACGAATCCAGGAGAAGACAATGACGTCCCCCACTCCCACCCCCGAAGCCGAGGGAACACCCGAGAACGAGGCCACCGCGCTGTTCTCCCGTCAGGAGGAAGCACTTCCTCCCTTGAAGACCGGCGCCACCTCGACGATCGAGGCCGAGCCCAAGAACGGTTTCGACCGGTTCTTCAGCATCACCCGCCGCGGTTCGACCGTCGGTCGTGAGATCCGCGGCGGCATCGTGACCTTCGTCACGATGGCCTACATCGTCATCCTGAACCCGCTGATCCTCGGCGGCACCAAGGACGTCGCGGGCCACGCCCTGGACGCGGCGCAGATCGGCGCGGCGACCGGCCTCACCGCCGGTGTCATGACGATCCTGTTCGGCGTGATCGCCCGACTGCCCTTCGCGCTCGCGGCGGGCCTCGGGATCAACTCCTTCCTCGCGGTCGCGGTCGTCGGCCAGGTCACCTGGGCCGAGGCCATGGGTCTCGTGGTCATCAACGGCATCCTGATCGTGCTGTTCGGAGCCACCGGCATCCGGACCGCGATCTTCCACGCCGTGCCGCAGCCGCTCAAGGCGGCGATCACCGTCGGCATCGGCCTGTTCATCGCCTTCATCGGCTTCGTCGATTCCGGTTTCGTGAACCGCACCGCAGGCCCCGGCGGTCCGCCGGTGCAGCTCGGCAACGACGGATCCATCACCTCGGTCCCGACCCTCATCTTCCTGCTGGGTCTCGTCGTCATCGGCATCCTGGTGGCGCGGAAGGTGCCGGGCGGCATCCTGATCGGCATCGTCGCGACCACGATCGTCGCGCTCATCGCCCAGGCGGTGCTGCAGCTCGGTCCCTCCTTCAAGGACCCGAACGGCTGGCACATGACGATCCCCGAGCTGCCGAGCTCGCTCGTCACGATCCCGGACTTCAGCCTGGTCGGACAGTTCGACCTGTTCGGCGCCTTCGGCCGCGTCGGTGCGCTGTCGGCGACGATGCTCGTGTTCACCCTGGTGTTCTCGAACTTCTTCGACGCGATGGGCACGATGACCGGTCTCGCCAAGAACGCGGGCCTCGCCTACAAGGACGGCACGTTCCCGCGGCTGCGCTCCGCATTCGTGGTCGAGGGCTTCGGCGCGGTCGCGGGAGGCATGACCTCGACCTCGTCGAACACGGTCTACGTCGACAGTGCCTCCGGTATCGGCGAGGGCGCCCGCACGGGTCTCGCCTCGCTCGTGGTCGGCGTGCTGTTCCTGCTCTCGATGTTCCTGACGCCGCTCACGCTCGTGGTGCCGATCGAGGTCGGGTCCGCCGCGCTCGTCATCGTCGGCGCGATGATGATGGGACAGATCCGCGAGATCAAGTTCACCAACTTCGCGGTCGCTCTCCCGGCCTTCCTCACGATCGTGACGATGCCGCTGACCTACTCGATCGCCAACGGCATCGGCGTCGGCTGCATCTCCTGGGCGCTCATCAACGTGCTGTCCGGGCGGGCGAAGAAGGTGCACTGGCTGATGTGGGTCGTCGCCGCCGGGTTCGCGCTCTACTTCGTGCGCGGGCCGGTGGAGCAGATCCTCAGCCACTGAGGACTCGTCCGAAGCCCCCGATCCGCCTGCGCGGGCCGGGGGCTTCGGCGTGCACACCGCCGGGTGAGGCTTCGGCCTCGGGTGCGACAGGGTCGCGCGGCGGTCAGCGGGGGATGCGCAGCTCCGGCCAGGACGCGAGGTCGGCCGGCTCGTCGATGTCGTCGCCGCGGCCCAGATCGGCGCACTCCACGTCGTCCACGAGGTGACGGTTCCTGGTGATCCACGCCCGGGCCGCGGCGTCGCCCTCGGCGAGGGCCGCGGCGGAGCACAGCTCGCCCGTGCCGAACACCACCGGATTGCCCGGTACGCCGTGCCACGTCGCACGGGTCACGCGTCCCGGCACGTGGGCCGTGAACAGCCGCCGGATCACAGACGCGTCGACGCCGGGCTGATCCACGAGCAGCACGACCACGGCGTGCGGCGGGGCATCGGTCACCACGAGGGGCAGCACCGCGGCGCGCAGGGACGCGGACATGCCCAGCTGCGCGTCGTGCACCTCGACCACGTGCGCGGCCGGGCAGCGGGCGCGGAGCCAGCTGCGCGCCGTGCGGGCGGCGGGGCCCACCGCGACCGTGACGCTGCAGCCGGCCTCCGCCGCCGCGCGGGCGGCCCTGGTGACGAGCACCTCGCCGTTCCAGGGGAGCAGCGCCTTGGGCCCGCGGCCGAGGCGGGTGCCGCGTCCGGCGGCGAGCACGATCGCGTGACGGGAGCGCGTGGTCATCGGCCGGCCTCCGCCGCATCCCGCTCGAGGACCGCGGCGTGGATCCGGTCGCGCGTGAAAGGGGTCGCGGTCATCCGGATCCCCGTCGCGTCGCGGATCGCCGCCGCCAGCGCCGGGGCGATGGGGTTGAACGGCGACTCGCTCATCGACTTGGCGCCGAGGGGGCCCAGCACGTCGGAGGTCTGCGCGAAGTGCACCTCGGACCGCGGGATGTCGGCGAACGTGGGCACGTGGTACTGCCGCAGGATGTCCGACACCACGGTGCCGTTCTCGTCCAGCCGCACGATCTCGTGCAGCGCGGCGCCGATGCCCTGCGCGATGCCGCCCTCGACCTGACCCCGGCACTGTTCGGGGTTGACCACGACGCCCGCATCGGCGGCGTGGATCGACCGCAGGATCCGCAGCTCACCCGTGGCCTCGTCGATCGCGACGCGGAACCCCTGCACGTTGAACGCGACCGAGCGCGGCGTGCCGCCCCAGTACCCCTTCTCTTCGAGCATCTCCTCGCGGCGCTCCGCGTCGGCGGCGAGGTCGGCCAGCGTGATCGACTGCTCCCCCCGGATCACGCGGTCTCCCGTAAGAACGCACTCGGCGACCGGCGCGTCCAGCAGCTCGGCGGCACGGGCGCGGATGCGCTCGGCCAGCGCGGTCGCGGCCGCGTGCGTGGCCCGCCCCGCGACGACGGTTCCGGTCGAGCCGAACGCGCCGGTGTCGTGCGGCACCAGATCCGAGTCGGACTGGCGCAGCCGCACGGCGCGGGTCGTGGTCTGCAGCACAGTCGCGGCGATCTGCTGGTGCACGGTGGAGGTGCCGTTGCCGAACTCCGCCGTGCCGACGTCGAGGCCGAACGCCCCATCGGCTTCGAGCCGGATCACGGTGTGCGAGTGGTGCCCGCGCGGCGGGACCGTGGCGATCATCGCGACCGCGGATCCATCCCCGAGCCGCCATCCGGGCGCGAGCGCGGCACGGTCGTCCTCCCGGTCGCGCGCGAGCCCGTCGCGCACGATCCGGACGCACTCGTCGAGGCCGTAGCTGCCGATGATGAGGTCGGGCTCCTCGTGCGCGGCGATCATGGCGTCGTCCTGCCCGATGAGGTTCGCGGCGCGGAACGCGAGCGGATCCCTGCCCAGCCGGCGGGCGAGCTCGTCGACGGTCGACTCGATCGCGAAGATCATCTGGCTGAGGCCGTAGCCGCGGAACGCGCCGGAGGGCACGGTGTTCGTGTAGACGACGTCGGCGTCGATCTTCTTCGCCGCCGCGCGGTAGACCGCGATCGATTCGCCCACGCCGTGGAACATCACGCCGGGGCCGTGGTTGCCGTAGGCGCCCGTGTTGGAGCGCACGTCGACGCCGATGCCCGTGATCCGGCCGTCCGCGGTCGCGCCCATGCGCACGCGGATGCGGAACGGATGCCGCACGCTCGTCGCCGTCAGCACCTCCTTGCGGGAGAACTCGACGCGCACCGGGCGGCCGGTCGCCATCGTCGCGAGCAGGGCCAGATCCTCGGTGAACACCTCCTGCTTGCCGCCGAAGCCGCCGCCGACGCGGGCGGAGTAGACGCGCAGCCGCTCCTTCTCGATGCCGAAGATCCGGGCCAGGGTGCGCCGGGCGAGGAACGGCACCTGGGTGCTGCTGCGCACCACGAAGCGGCCGTCCGGATCCTGCCAGGCGAGGGATCCGTGGGTCTCCAGCGCCGTGTGCGAGACGCGGTGGGTGTGGAAGGTGCGCTCCTCGACGACGTCGCTGGCGGCGAGCGCGGCCGCGAGGTCGCCGACTTCGGAGCTCATCTCCATGACGATGTTGGCCTCGGCGCGGGCGACGCCCTCGGGATCGGGCACGGATCCGCCCTGCGCCCGCGCGCGCCGCCCGGCGGGGGAGGCCGCACCGTGCAGCGCGACCGTGTCCGGGTGATCGGCCAGCTCCGGATCCGTGTTCGCGGGCAGGACCTCGTACTCGACGTCGACGAGGCGCGCGGCGCGGTCCGCCGCGCGCTGCGACTCCGCCACGACCAGGGCGACCCTCTGCCCGGTGAAGCGCACGTACTCGTCGAACACGCGGGTGTCGTAGGGGTCGTCGGCCTCGATCTCGTGCTGCGCCGTGGAGAAGACGGTCGTCGGGGCGTCGTCGCGGCTGAGCACGCGCACGACGCCGTCGGCGGAGAGGGCGCGGGTCGCATCGATCCCGACCACGCGGGCGTGCGCGTGGGGGCTGCGCACCACGGCGGCGTACAGCAGCGGCGCGGGGAGCTCTGCGGGGTCGATGTCCATCGTGTAACGGACGGTGCCGGTGACGACCCCGGTCGCGGCGGGGGCGCCCGTCGCACGGCCCACCCCGCCGGCGCGGTCGTCGATGTTCACGGCGCCGCGCACCGCGTCCTCGATCGCGCGGTAGCCGGTGCACCGGCAGATGTTGCCCTTGAGCGTGCGGCCGAGGTCCTCCTCGGCGCCCTGCGGCATCGAGGCGACCGTGCAGACCATGCCCGCGGTGCAGAACCCGCACTGGAAGCCGGCGGCGCGGCGGAACCGCTCCTGCACCGGATGCGGATCCTCGGGGGTGCCGAGGCCCTGGACGGTGACGATGTCGCGGCCGGCGGCGCGGTGGGCGGGATACACGCAGCTGTGCACGGGATCGCCGTCGACGATCACGGTGCAGGCGCCGCAGTCGCCGCCGTCGCACCCCTTCTTCACGCCGTAGGAGCCCTGATCGCGCAGCCAGGTGCGCAGGCACTGCCCCGGTTCGGGGTCGACGGCGACCGTGCGCTCGTCCAGGGTCGCGTGCGGGCCGCAGGCGTGGGGCGCTCGCGAGACGTCACTTTCTGCGGGAGACACCACGGCAGCCGTGGTGTCTCGTGTCGGATCCGATGTCTCATGATCCATGCGGGTCGTCGGAATACCGCTCACAGCGTGCTCCTCTCGATGCGCAGGTCGCCCGTGACCCGCCCGATCGCGTCGTCGATGCCGGTCGCGGACTCCGGCAGCAGTTCGGCGAGGATCTCCTCGCCGAGGCGGTGCGTCATCAGCCGCCGCCAGGCCGGCTCGCCGTGGATGTCGTCGTACCAGCCGCGCGTGCGGGCGACCACGGCGTCGATCGCGTCGCGCCAGGCGGCGCCGTCGGCGCGGACGGTGCGCGCGGGGTCGGTGCGGCCGGCGCGCGCCGGGTCGGTGCGGACGGCGCGCGCGGCGGCTCCCGCGGCCGTGACGGCACCCGGATCCGCGGTCACGTCGAGCAGGATCGGGTGGAACGTCGAGGCCGTCACGGTGAGGCGCAGCGACGACGCCGAGGTGCGCCGGCCGATCAGCAGGGCCGCGGAGCGCCCGCGCTCGGTGAGCGAGATGCGGCGGAACGCCGGGGTCTGCGCGAGGGCGTCGCCCGGCACGAGGAAGCTGCGGATCAGCTCGCCGTCGGCGAGCCTGGTGCGGGCGGGGCCGACGATGAGCTCGGCCACGGGCGTGCGCCGCTCGGTGCCGTCCGGGCAGAGGATCACCGCGGTCGCGTCCCAGCCGCTCAGCAGCGAGATCATCGGACCGGCGGGGAGGCCCGTCGCGACATTGCCGCCCACGGTCGAGACGTTCCAGATCTTCCAGGATGCGACGAAGGCGTCGCACGCGGGCGGGATCAGGTCGAGCCCCGGCAGTGTCGCTCGCGGCACGCCCCCCGGGAACGGCTCGTCGGCGAGCGCGCGCAGCTCCGCGATCCGGCAGGTCGCCGCGATCTCCAACGCCGGCGCCCCCTCCACTTCTCGCGTCGTCCCTGTCAGCGGACCCTCTGGGGTGCGCTCATAGGGACGACTCGAAGGTGGGTGATGCCACGTGAGCGGGGGCCAGCCGGCGCCGGTGATGTCGAGGAGCCGGGTGGGGGCGCCGCGGGTGATGTCGGTGCCGTAGGAGTAGAGGACGGTGCCGCCGGCGAGCCAGGAATCCCCCTGACGCCACTGCCGCGGATCCGCGCACATCAGCACCTCATCGACGCTCGTCACATCCATGCCAGAGCCTCCTTGGTCGCCGTCGCCGTCGCCGTCGTGCGTCGCAGCGTCGCCGTCGCGGTTGCGGGCGCCGCCATCGTCGCCGGGGCGGCGGCGCAGAACGTGCGTGCGGCGTTCCGCCGCGCGTCGTCGTGCACATCGCCGGCAGTGTCCCGCAGCCGTGCGGGCGATGCGGGGCGTCGCGCGGCCGCAGGAGCGTCGCCGGATCCGGCCCGTGTGGACGACTCGACGAGGATCAGCTCGGCCAGGATCGACACCGCGACCTCGGCCGGGGTGCGCGCCCCCAGATCCAGGCCGATCGGGGAGTGCAGCCGGCCGAGGTGCGCGGCGGAGAGCCCTCCGGCACGCAGCTCCTGGACGCGCTTGTCGTGGGTGACGCGGGATCCCATCGCGCCGACATAGGCGACCTCGCGGCGCAGCGCGGCGTCGAGCACCGGCAGATCGAAGCGCGGGTCGTGGGTGAGCATCACGATCGCGGTCCGGCCGTCGATGCGGCCGGCGGCGAGCTCCTGGGCGAAGTGCTCGGCCGGGTGCATCAGCACGACCTCATGTGCGCCGGGGTGGCGGGCACGGGTGGCGAACACGGGCCGCGCGTCGCACACGGTGACGTGCCGCCCCAGCGCAGCGGCTGCCTGCGCGAGCGCCGCGGAGAAGTCGTTCGCGCCGTAGATGACGAGTCGCGCGGGCGCGGTCGTCGACTCGATCAGCAGGCGCCGTACGACAGGGCACTCCGGCGCGGCACGGTCCGTCACGTCGACCACGTGCGTGCCGCCCGCGCGCAGCGCCGCGCGGATCCGATCTCTGGCGTGCCCGGCCGCGCGCGCGAGCTCGTCGGGCAGCTCGTCCCCGTCGAACGCCGCGCAGAGCGCGTCCGCGCGGAGCGCGATCCCGAGGCCCTCCGCCGTGAGGAGGGACCCGGCCGTCGTGTCGTGCAGCGGGAGGTCGCGCACGAGGTGCGCGCGGGTCGCGGGCTCGGCAGCCCCGAGGGTGCGCAGGGGCTGCACCAGCACGCGCACATCGCCTCCGCACATCAGGCCGATCGAGATGCCGTCGTCGTCGGCGTAGCCGAAGGAGTGCAGCTCGGTCGCGCCGGACTCGAGGCACGCGAGCGCGGCGTCGACGACCGCGCCCTCGACGCAGCCTCCCGAGACGGATCCGATCGTGCGCCCGTCGTCGCGCACCGCCATCGACGTGCCGGCGGGGCGGGGGACGGATCCGGACACCTCGACGATCGTCGCGATCGCCCACCGATCCGGGTCGGCGAGGCATTCGGCGTACTCGTGGATGCGATCCAGCATGGGGCACCTTCCTCATCCAGGTGCCGGCCATCGGCGCCTGATCAAGGGCGGTGCATCGGGCCTGTGGCGAGGGAGGAACCCCGGGTCACAATCCACGGCGTCACCGCCTGGGATGCCCGGTAGATGGTTCTGCTGTCGCAACCCGCCTAGGCCTGCGACGATTCTACGGCGGTTCGGCCGCACGCACAAGAATGAAGTCCGTCAGGCGGATCTTGATTTCCGCTGTGCGGAGATCGTGAGCGGTCGGCGGTCAGCGGTCAGCGGTCAGCGGTCAGCGGTCAGCGGTCAGCGGTGAGGGCGCGGGGGTCCGTCACCAGCTCCGGAGCACGGTCGCCTTCGGCCCGGCAACCAGCGAGCGTGCGGGGACATCGTCGGCCACGATCGCGCCCGCCGCGATCACGGCGTCCCTGCCGATCGTGACGCCCGGCAGGATCGTCGCGCCCGCGCCGATCCACGCGTTGTCCCCGACGAGGATCGGCGCGCCGGAGAGGTACTGCCGCCGCTCCTCGGGGTCGACGGGGTGTCCGACCGTGATGAATGTCGCCTTCGGGCCCACCATCACGCCGTCGCCCAGCCGGATGCCGGCGAAGTCGAGGAATGTGCAGCCCTGGTTGATGAAGACGCGCTCGCCGAGTTCGAGCCGGAGTCCGTGGTCCGTGTAGAACGGCGGATAGATCGTGAGGCGCGGTGGAAGGGGGCGCCCGAGGATCTGCTCGAGGAGAGTCGCGCGCCCCGCCTCGTCGTCGAAGGGCAGCAGGTTGAGGCGGGAGGTCAGCGCGCTCACCGCGAGCACGCGCTCGCTCATCGCGCGGAACTCCGCGCCCAGCACGCGCTCGCCGGCCGCGAGGTGCTCCGGGTCATGGATCGGCAGGAAGCGGTCGCGCGTCATCCGACAAGTATGCGAAGGGCCGCCGACATCGGAGCTCCGGCACGCGGTCAGGCCGGCGGTCCGGCCGGCGGTCAGGCCCGCCGGCCGCTGATGCTCGTCGCGCAGCCGAAGAAGTGCCGTCGCACCTCGACCTGCAGGCCGGGCTGGGCGCGGAACGCCTCGACGGCGCGGGATCCGTCGCCGAAGCCCTCGAGATAGCGGTGCAGCATCCGGTACTCGGTCGTCTCGGAGAGCAGCAGGACGCCCGCCAGCGGCACGATCCATCGCAGGTAGGCGAGGTAGGCGATCCGCAGCGCTCCGCAGGTGGGCTCGGTGACGTCGATGAACGCGAAGGATCCGCCGGGGCGCAGCACCCGCGCGACCTCGGACGCGAGGCGCTCCAGCTGCGGGGCGTCGAACGTCTTCAGCCCGTAGGCGCTGACGACGACGTCGAAGGACGCGCGCGCGGCCGTTCCGTTCAGCGCGTCCTCCTGGCGCAGCCGCACCCGTCCGCCGAAGCGGGTGCGGCTGCGCGTCTCGGCGTGCGCCATCATCTGCGCGGAGAAGTCGACCGCGGTGATCTCGGCCTGCGGCAGGCGGCGTTCGATCTCCGCCCAGGTCTCTCCCCGCCCGCTCATCAGGTCGAGCACACGGCGGGGGGATCCGGTCGCGCCGATGAGGCGGAGCAGCTGCCGGCGCCACAGCACGGCGAAGCCCAGCGAGAGGGTGATGTTCATCCGGTCGTACGAGGTCGCCATGCGGTCGAAAAGGTCTCGCACGTGGTCGGCGCCGTAGAGCGCGGCGGTGGCCTCGGCGGATGCGTTCGCGACGGCCGGTCGGGGCATGAGATCGGTCATGGGATGACGATAGCGGATAAACTGAACATGTTCAATAAACTTCGACGGAGCTTCCCTCCGGCCGGCGGGCGACGGCCGGGCGGAGCCGTCTACTCGGCGGGTGCTGCTTCGTCGATGAGCTGCAGGATTCGCGCCGCGACGCTCACCGCGATCACGGCCGGCTGCTTGCCGGCGACCTCGGGGATCCCGATCGGGGTCGTCACCCGGGCGAGATCGTCGTCGGTCTGGCCCAGCTCGTGCAGCTTCTTGCGGAAGCGCGCCCACTTCGAGGCGGATCCGATCAGGCCGATGGATCCGAGATCCGCGGTGCGCAGCGCCTGATCGACGATCGCGAGATCCTCGACGTGGTCGTGCGTCATGACCAGCACGTGCGTGCCGGGGGTCAGCTCCAGGAGCGCCGCCTCGGGGACGGGCGCATGCACGACGCGCACGCGCGCCACCGCATCGCCGAGCGGGCCGCGCTGTCCCGGGATCCCGATCCGGTCCTCCGCGAGCATCTCCTCGCGCGAGTCCACGAGCACCAGGTCGAGCTCGTGCCGGGCGAGGATGCGCGCGAGCTCGAGGCCGACGTGACCGAGCCCGAACACGGCGACGGCCGGGGTGACCCTGATCGGCTCGAGCAGCATGGTGACCTCTCCTCCGCAGCACTGCACGCCGTACTCGGTGACGGCCTTGTCGCTCAGCGTGAGCGCGAGCAGCTCGGGTTCGGCGGACCCGTCGGCGAGCATCCGCCGCGCCTGCTCGATCGCGGTCTGTTCGAGGTTGCCCCCGCCGACCGTGCCGTGCACCGAGGCCGGGGCGACGACCATCTTCGCGCCGCCGTTGCGCGGGGCGTGGCCGCGGACGGTCGCCAGGGTCACGATCACGGCGGGGATCCGCCGCGTCCGCAGATCCTGCAGCGCGTCCAGCCAGTCCACGATGCTCCTCTTCTTCCTGCTCTTCGTGCTGTTCCTGCTCTTCTTGCTGGTCTTGCTCTTCTTCTACTTTCGAGTCGTCCCCATCAGCGGACCCCATGGCGTGCGCTGACGGGGACGACTCGGAAGTAGGGGGTCAGTCGCCGGCGGTGGAGACGAGCGGGCGGTCGGATCCGGGTGAGCCCGCGGGGGCGCCGGTGCTGGTGCCCGCGCCGGCGCCGGCGACCGTGTCGGTCGAGGCGGCGCCCGACGAGGAGGCGGCCTCCTGAGCGGCGCGGACGGCCCAGAACACGGCCTCGGGGGTCGCCGGGGAGCCCAGGTCGACCGAGTGCCCGGCAGGACCGAACGCCGCCACGGCGTCGCGGAGCGCCTCGCGGGCGCTGAACGCGAGCATGAACGGCGGCTCGCCCACGGCCTTGGATCCGTAGACGGCTCCCTCCTCGCGCGCGTTCTCGAAGAGGCGCACGTGGAACTCCTCCGGCATCTCGGAGAAGCTCGGCAGCTTGTACGTCGATGCCGACTGGGTCTGCAGCCGACCGCGGTGCGGGCCGTCGCTGGTGTCCCAGCGCAGCTCCTCGAGGGTCAGCCAGCCCACGCCCTGCACGTACGCGCCCTCGATCTGGCCGATGTCGAGCATCGGCGAGAGCGAGTCGCCCACGTCGTGCACGATGTCGACGCGGCGCACCCGGTAGGCGCCCGTGAACTCGTCCACCTCGACCTCGGTCGCCGCGGCGCCGTAGGCGAAGTACTTGAACGGGGATCCCTGCATGATCTCCGGGTTCCAGTGCAGGCCCTCGGTGCGGTAGTAGCCCGCGGCGAACAGCTGCACGCGCTGGAAGTACGCGGCCTTGACGACCTCGCCCCAGGAGACGCGGTTCACCGGTGCGCCGAGCGCGGTCACGAAGCCGCCGCCGAAGCGCACGTCGCGCTCGTCGACGCCGAGCAGGCGTCCCGCGACCTTCGCGAGCCGCTCGCGGATCTGCTCGCACGCGTTCTTCACCGCGCCGCCGTTGAGGTCGGCGCCGGACGACGCCGCCGTCGCCGAGGTGTTCGGCACCTTGTCGGTGCGGGTCGGCGCGAGGCGCACCTGGTGCAGCTCGACGCCGAGCGCGGTCGCGGCGACCTGCAGCATCTTCGTGTGCAGACCCTGGCCCATCTCGGTGCCGCCGTGATTCACGAGGATCGAGCCGTCCTTGTAGACGTGCACGAGCGCACCGGCCTGGTTGAACGCGGCGAAGTTGAACGAGATGCCGAACTTGATCGGCGTCATCGACAGGGCGCGCTTCACGTGCGGGCTCGAGGCGTTGAACGTCCGGATCTCCTCGCGGCGCGCGTCCACCTCGGCCTCGTCCGAGAGCTGGCCCCAGATCGTCTCGAGCCGATCGGCGTCCTTCACGAGCTGGCCGTACGGCGTGCTCTGGCCGGGCTTGTAGAAGTTGCGACGCCGCAGCTCGAGCGGATCGATCCCCAGCTGGGGGGCGATCCGGCCCAGGATGTCCTCGATGAGGAAGACGCCCTGCGGGCCGCCGAACCCGCGGTAGGCGGTGTTCGACGTCTTGTTGGTCTTCACGATCTGCCCGTAGGCGTGCACGTTGGGGATCCAGTAGGAGTTGTCCAGGTGGCAGAGCGCCCGGCCCAGCACCGGCTCGGAAAGGTCGATCGACCAGCCGCCGTCGCAGGTGAGGGTCGTGTCGAGCGCCTGCAGCAGCCCGTTCTCGTCGAACCCGACCTTCCACGCGATGTGGAACGGGTGCCGCTTGCCGGTCATCGTGATGTCCTGCGTGCGGTTCAGGCGCAGCCGCACCGGACGGCCGGTGAGCTTGGCGCCCAGGGCCGCGATCGCCGCGAACCCGTGCGGCTGCATCTCCTTGCCGCCGAATCCGCCGCCCATGCGCAGGCACTGCACGGTGATCTCGTTCGCCGGGATCCCGAGCACGTGCGAGACCAGATCCTGGGTCTCGGTGGGGTGCTGCGTGGAGCACTGGATGAAGTACTGCCCCTCGGAGTCGCGGATCGCGAACGACGCATGCGTCTCCAGGTAGAAGTGCTCCTGGCCGCCGAACTCGGTCACGCCCTCGAAGACGTGCGCCGAGGCTGCGAGGCCCGCGGCGGCGTCGCCGCGCTGCACCGTGCGCGGGGTGCCCTGGAACGACTGCGCGTCGAGCGCGTCCTGCACCGTGATGAGCGAGGGCAGCGGCTCGTACTCGACCGTGACGCGCTCCGCGCCGAGGCGCGCGGCCTCCTGCGTCTCGCCGAGCACCCAGACCAGGGCGTGCCCGTAGAACATCGCCTCGCTCGGGAACAGCGGCTCGTCGTTGCGGATGCCCGCATCGTTGAGACCCGGGACGTCCTCGGCGGTGAGCACGCGCACGACGCCGGGCACCTCGTAGGCGCCGGACACGTCGATCGTGACCCTCGCGTGCGCGTTCGTGGACTGCACGGGCCAGGCGGTGAGCACGCCCGCGGTCTGCTCCGCGATGTCGTCGGTGTACATCGCCGCACCCGTGACGTGCAGGGCGGCGCTCTCGTGCGCGGCCCGCAGGCCGACGACGGGGTTCTCCGGGCGGTCGGCGAGAGTGCTCATGCCGACACCTCCTTCGACTCGATGACGGTCGCGCTGTACAGCTTGAGCAGCGCGGTGTTGAGCATGAGCGAGCGGTATTCGCTGCTGGCGCGGTGGTCGGACATCGGGGTGCCCTCGCCGCGGAGGATCTCGGCGGCCGCCTTCACGGTGGCGATGTTCCAGGGCTTTCCGATCAGCGCGTCCTCGGTAGCACGGGCGCGCAGCGGGGTGGCGGCGACGCCGCCCAGCCCGATGGTCGCACCGGTCACGATGCCGCCGTCGATGTCGAGCGCGAACGCGACGGCGACGCTGGAGATGTCGTCGAAGCGGCGCTTGGCGATCTTGTGGAAGGCGGTCGTGGTCGCGAGCGGCAGCGGGATCCGGATGGCCTTGATGAGTTCATCGGGGCGCTTGACGGTCTGCCGGTAGCCGGTGAAGTAGTCGGCGAGGTCGACCTCGCGCAGCACGACGCCGGATCCGCCCTCCGCCAGAGAGGCGAGCACGACGCTCGCACGCAGGGCGAGCAGAGCCGGCGGGGTGTCGCCGATCGGGGAGCCGGTGCCGAGGTTGCCGCCGAACGTGCCGCGGTTGCGGATGAGGCGCGAGGCGAACTGCGGGAACAGCTGCGCGAGCAGGGGGATCCGTCCGTCCAGGCGCTTCTCCACCTCGGAGAGCGGGAGCGCGGCGCCGATCTCGACGACCTCGTCGCCGACGGTCAGGGTGCGCAGCTCGGGCAGCTGCTCGATCGCGACGACGAGCGGGGCGCGACGCCCGCGGATGTTCACCTCGACGCCCCAGTCGGTGGATCCGGCGACGAGCAGCGCGTCCTTCTCGTCCTGCAGGATCCGCAGGGCCTCCACGAGCGACGCGGGGCGGACGAAGCGCGCCCCGTCGACCTCGGCATCGGTCGCCACCGGCTCAGGGGCGGGCTGCGCGAGCCGCTGCTGCAGCGGGTCGTCCGCCTCGGGCGAGCCGAGCGTGTAGGCGGCGTCGCGGATGGGACGGTATCCGGTGCAGCGGCACAGGTTGCCGCTCAGCGCGTGGAGGTCGAAGCCGTTCGGTCCGTGCTCCGGATCGTGGACGGGACACGGACCGTCCGCCGCATCGGTTGCTTCGATCGGTGCCCGGTCGGCACGGTAGTACTCGCCGGCCATGCTGCAGGCGAAGCCGGGGGTGCAGTAGCCGCACTGGGATCCGCCGGCCTCGGCGAGCTTCTCCTGCACGGGGTGCAGATCCTCCGGAGAGCCGAGACCCTCGGCCGTGACGACCTCCTGGCCATCGAGCGCATACACCGGCACGAGGCACGCGTTCACCGGCGTCCACGCGGTGCCGCCGTCCGCCGTCGGCGTGGCGAGCAGCATGGCGCAGGCGCCGCACTCGCCCTCCGCGCACCCCTCCTTGCTGCCGGAGAGGCCGCTGTCGCGCAGCCAGTCCAGGGCGGTGGCGTGCGCGGGTGTCCCCACGAGCGGGCGCTGTTGTCCGTTGACGGTGACGGCGATGTCAGGCATGGGTCTCCTCGGATCCGGCGACACGTTCGATCGCTTGTCCTAAGGCGATCGTGCCGCGTGGGCAGGGTCAGGACAAGGGGCGTGCGGGGAAGGCGCCGGACCCGTGCGGCCGGGTGGTGCGGAGGTCGCGCGCGCCGGGATCGGCGCGGGTGCGGATGGAGGGCACGTCCTGTCGGGCATCGCGCGGGGCGCGACGATTCGCACGGTTCGGCATCATCGCCTCTCCTCGCCTTCAGCGATCCAGAAGTTTCCGAGATTCGGAATAGTGGTTCTGGAGCATGGAAATCGTAAAGCGGCGGGTCGGTGCAGGTCAAGTGCTGCGGGTCATTGCTCTCGAAAGCCCCGCAGATGAGCGTGGTTCACATCCTCAGGACCGCATCCGCGGAGCCTGCCGACTGCGTTCGTGGAGCCTGCCGACCGCGTTCGTGGAGCGAGCGGCGCTCGTGAGGAGGGATCCGTCGGCTTCGGGCTCAGCGGGCGTTCGTCGCGGCCGAGATCTCGGCGACGACGTCCCGCAGCACCGGGATCGCCCGCTCGGCGAAGTCCTCGCCGACGCGGGACATGGGGCCGGAGACCGAGACGGCCGTCAGCACGGGCATGTCCGGCACCGCCATCGCGAAGCAGCGCACGCCCACCTCGTGCTCACCGTCGTCGATCGCGTATCCGCGCTCCCGGCTGGCGGCGAGATCGGCGAGCAGCTCGTCGACGGTGCCGAGGGAGCGGTCCGTGGAGTGCGGCAGTCCGGTGCGGGCGATGATGTCGCGGACCTGGTCGTCGCCGAGCTGCGCGAGGATCGCCTTGCCCACGCTCGTGGAGTGCAGATGCGCGCGCCCGCCCACCTCGGTGAACATGCGCATGGCGTGCGGCGACGGCGCCTGCGAGACGTAGACGACGTTGTCGCCGTCGATCGTGGCCAGGTTCGCGGTCTCGCCGAGTCGGTCCACGAGGGACTTCAACTGCGGCATCGCCATCTGGCCGAACTGGCGGTTCGCGACCTCGCCCAGGCGCACGAGCTTGGGGCCGAGTGCGTAGCGGCGGTTGGCCAGTTGGCGCGCATACCCCTGGGAGACCAGGGTGCGCAGCAGGCGGTGGATCGTGGGCAGCGGCAGCTCCGCGGCGGCCGCGAGCTGGCTGATCGTGGCGTCGCCGCCCGCGTCCGCGATGAGCTCGAGCAGGTCGAAGACGCGGGAGACGGACTTGACGCCCGTAGAGCCCTCAGCGGCCATGCGGATCCTCTCGGCTGTGATCCGGGCGCGAGTTATCCGCATGCCGGAAGGATGATTCCCGAGCAGAGTATCCCACGAGGGGGCGTCAGGCGGCAGGCGAGGCCATCCGCTCACACAGGTCTTCCGTTCCCTGCGCGCCTGAGCCGCCGCGGCAGGTTCGCCGCACTCAGCGGGCTCGTCGTGTCCCGCTGGGCGCGGTGGGGACCTTCTCATCTCAGAGTCGTGCCAGTCAGCGGACGCGATGGGGTGGGGGGTCAGGGGCGGCACTGGGTGGTTAAGGTTTTTTGGGGGGTGTTGTTTATTATGGGTGGGGATTTG
>NZ_JBIVHE010000001.1:980196-1531164 GCF_044749045.1 Microbacterium sp. NPDC089698 | reverse complement strand
GTCCCGGTGAGGAGGGTGTCGGCGCACAAGTCCGCGCGCAGCTGATCCATGGTCCGGTCGTCACCGGGGTCGCCGAGCCCGCCCAGATCCGGCGCCACCCCACCGGCCGCGTTCTTCGCGGCCTGCACGTTCGCGACGCTCACCGCTCGGGCCTGCTGGGTGAGCCGGTCGTAGATCCCGTCGATCACAGCGGCGGAGTGGATCAGGCCGAGGGCTTTCTGCCCGTCACCGAGATCCTCCCGCCACACCCTCCGGTGCTGCTGCGCGTCCCGGTGACGGTCCGTGAGGCTCCGCGGGGCGAGGCGTTCCGCGACGCGTTCGATGATCCGCTTCGCACGATGCGGTGTCTCGCCCTCCGAAGCGGCGACCGCGATCTGCTCGAACTCGGCCCGCACCGTCTCATCGAGACGCGCACCGGCGTCCTGGATCACCCGCACATGGGCGGCGTTGATCCGCGCCTCCCCGAACGCTCGGGTCACCTCCGGGTAGAAGGTCATCAGGTCCGCCGCCCGCGCCATCCGCGCCTGCACCACCCGATCCGACATGTGCAGCACCCCGGCCAGTTCCGCCGCGACCGACCGTGTCGCGAGATCCACCGCCTCGCCCCGCACCGGCCCTGCACCCGCGTCCCGGGCGGCGATCTCCCCCGCGACACGCTGCGCGGCCCCGAGCTGCGCGTCCCGCAACGCCTGGAACCGGATGATCGTCGCCTCCGCCGCGGCCACACCCTCCCTCAACAGGCGCAGCACCGCGACCGGATCCACCGGATCGACCCCGGGATCCACCACCGCACCCACCGTGTTCGTCATGAGTCAAGTCAACACGGGACCACCGACATTCCCACCCCGAAAACCACCCCCTCACCAGGCGAAACATCACAAACACATCACATCGTGATCGACGCCCCCTCGGGTGGTCGCATACCCGCCGCCGCTAGGATTCCTGCGTGGCGAACCGCAAGACCAAGAAGACCGCACCCGCGTCCGCGCGCCCTGCGGCGCGCTCCCGTTCCGGCAACCCCGCGAAGCGTCCGGTCGAGCAGCTGTCGCCGGTCACCCTGGGGGATTGGATCGGCGCCGCCCGCCCTCGCACCCTGCCGCTCGCGATCGCTCCAGTGCTCGTCGGCACGGGCGCCGCGCGGCTGGGGGACCCTCAGTTCCACTGGGTGATCGCGCTCGCCTGCCTCGCGGTCGCCGTGTGCCTCCAGATCGGCGTGAACTTCACGAACGACTACAGCGACGGCGTCCGCGGCACCGACGCGCACCGGGTCGGTCCCGCCCGGCTCACCGCCTCGGGACGCGTGTCGGCGAAGAGCGTGCTGTACACGGGTCTCGCGTTCTTCGCGCTGGCCGCGATCGCCGGCATCGGCATCACGATCCGCACCCAGCAATGGTGGCTGATCGCGGTCGGTGCGGTCTGCATCGTCGCCGCCTGGTTCTACACGGGCGGCAAGCGGCCCTACGGCTACAACGCGCTCGGCGAGGTCTTCGTCTTCGTGTTCTTCGGTCTGGTCGCCACGCTCGGCACGACCTGGGTGCAGTCGCTGAAGCTGCCGCAGGAGGCGTGGATCGGCGCGATCGCGGTCGGCCTCTTCGCGTGCGCGGTGCTGCTGGCCAACAACCTCCGCGACATCGATCAGGACCGTCTGGTCGGCAAGCGCACGTTGACGGTCGTGATCGGCAAGCGGGCCACGCAGATCGTCTACACCGTGTTCGTGATCCTGCCCTTCCTCGCGCTCGTGCTGCTCGCGCTGTTCTACCCGGTCGCCTGGGTGGGGCTGCTCGCGCTGCTGGCGTTCCTGCCGGCGCTCGTGATCGTGTGGGCGTACCGGGAGCCGAAGGAGCTCGTGATCGCCCTCGCGCTCACCTCGCTCGGCACGCTGGTCTACGCCGGGGCGCTGCTCTGGGCGTTCATCTCGCCCGCGGTGTGAGCGGATCGGGATCCCGGCGGCGGGTCGCCGTCCAGGCCCCGCCCACCGGGTGCATAGAGTCTTTTCGTAAGATTCCGAGCATGCCTCTGAGTTCGTCGCGCCCGTCCGCGCCCACTGACACTCTCGGAGACCGGCGGGTCGCACGCTCATCCCGGCGCTCGCGCGTCGTCCGGACCACCGCGGCCCTGCTCGGCGTCGCACTCGCCGGCGGCCTCGCCGCCTGTTCGAACGACACCGTCGCCGACCAGTACCGCAACGGCGACAACAAGGGCTACATCGGCTCCGACGGCATGCGCGTCGAGGAGATCAAGCCCGCCGACCGCACCAAGCCCGTGACGTTCGGGGGCACGCTCGAGAGCGGCAAAGCCTTCGAGAGCAGCTCGATCGCGGGCGACGTCGCCGTCGTGAACTTCTGGTACGCCGCGTGCGGTCCCTGCCGGGTCGAGGCGAAGGACCTCGAGTCCGTCTGGAAGAAGTTCGACGGCAAGGGGGTCTCCTTCGTGGGCGTGAACACCTACGACCAGGCCGGCACCGCCACGGCCTTCAACGACAAGTACGGCGTCACCTACCCGAGCATCATCGACGTGAACACCGGCGGCGCGAAGCTCGCGTTCGCCGAGGTCACCTCGATCCAGGCCACCCCGACCACGCTCGTCCTCGACAAGCAGGGCCGGGTCGCCGCGCGGGTGATCGGCCCGATCGGATCCGCCTCGATCCTCGAGACGCTCGTCCAGGACGCGCTGGACGAGAAGTGACGAGCGTGAGCGCAGCCCGCACGGACGCCGCCGCGGCGATCCTCGCCCCGCGGGGGGCGACCGCGTGAACATCGACGCGATCGTCGGATCCGGCGCCCTCTGGGCGGCCGTTCCGGTCGCCATGCTCGCCGGGCTCCTGTCGTTCCTCTCGCCCTGCGTGCTGCCGCTCGTGCCCGGCTACCTCGGCTTCGTCGGGGGAGCGGTGGGCGGATCCGCGCCGCAGCAGGACGGCACCACGAAGGCCCCCACACGCCGCCAGATGGTGCTCGGGGTGCTGCTCTTCATCCTGGGCTTCACGCTCGTCTTCATCCTCATGGCGGTCGTCGGCGGCACGGCGGGCGTGTTCCTGCTGCGCTGGGGCGACCTGATCACCCGCATCCTCGGCGCGGTCATCATCGTCATGGGCCTGGTCTTCATCGGCGTCTTCGGCTTCGCCCAGCGCACCGTGCGGATGAACGTGTCGGGTCGTGCGGGACTCATCGGCGCCCCGCTGCTCGGCGTCGCCCTCGGCATCGGCTGGAGCCCCTGCCTGAGCCCCACGCTCTCCGCGATCGTCGCGCTCTCGGTCAACGTCGGCGACGTGAGCCGCGCGGTGTGGCTCGGCATCGCGTACTCGCTCGGGCTGGGCATCCCGTTCCTGCTCGTCGCCCTCGGCTTCGGCTGGGCGACGCGCTCGCTCTCGTTCCTGCGCCGCCACGTGCGCGTCGTCAACATCGTCGGAGGTGCACTGCTCATCGTGCTGGGTCTGCTCATGGTGACCGGCGTCTGGAAGGCGATCATGTCGAGCATCGGGGCGGTGGTCGGCAGTGTCGAACTCCCGCTCTGACGCCGAAGCGCCCGAGGCCCCCGAGACGCCGGAGGCATCCGCGACCGTGAAGGATCCCATGCGCGAAGGCTCGAACAAGCGCGAAGGCTCGAAGAAGAAGGCCGGCGCCGATCGCGCGACCGACCCGCTGCGCCCGAGCGACCACATCGACGGCGACGGGGACTCCCGCGGCGACGGGATCGACTCCCCGAAGCTCAACGTCGTCGGCTGGCTGCGCTGGGGCTGGCGGCAGCTCACCAGCATGCGCACCGCACTCGTGCTGCTGCTCATCCTCGCGATCGCCGCGATCCCGGGGTCGATCTTCCCGCAGCGGATGGCGGATCCGAACGGCGTCACGCAGTGGAAGGCCGACCACCCGGATCTGTTCCCGATCCTGGACGGCATGCAGCTGTTCGACGTCTATCTGTCGGCGTGGTTCTCGGCCATCTACCTGCTGCTGTTCCTCTCGCTCGTCGGCTGCGTGATCCCGCGCATCAAGCACCACCTCAAGGCGCTGCGCTCGCGTCCGCCGCGCACGCCCGTGCGGCTGGGACGCCTCGACGACCACCGCGAGGCGACCCGCACCGTCAGCGGATCCGACCCCTCCGCCGCCGCGGAGCAGAGCATCGCGATCGCGGAGAAGCAGCTGCGCGCACTGCGCTACCGCGTGCAGCGCTACGACGACAAGCGCGGCTTCTCGGTCTCGGCCGAGCGCGGCTACGCCCGCGAGACGGGCAACCTGCTCTTCCACCTGGCCCTGCTCGGGGTGCTCGTGTCGGTCGGCGTGGGCGGCAGCTTCGCCTACACCGGGCAGCGCGTGGTCGTGCAGGGCACGAGCTTCGTCAACACCCTCCTCGACTACTCGTCGATGAACCGCGGCCGCTTCGTCTCCGACGACGCGCTCGCGCCCTACCGGATGACGCTGGACTCCTTCGACGTCACGTATCAGCCGTTCGATCCGAACAAGTCGTCCTCAGGTCAGGCCGGCGACTTCGCCGCGAACGTGACGGTCTCGGAGCCGGGACAGAAGGAACACAAGGCCGAGGTGCAGGTGAACCACCCGCTCGGCATCGCCGGCGACCGCGTCTACCTGCTCGGCAACGGCTACGCGCCCACCATCACGGTCAAGAACGCGAAGGGCGACGTCGTCTTCCACGACTCGGTGCCGTTCCTGCCGCAGAACAACAGCACGATGATGTCGATCGGCATCGTCAAGGTCGCCGACGGCCTCCCCGAGCAGCTCGGACTTCAGGGATTCTTCTACCCGACCTCGGCGAAGCTGGCCACGGGCGCCCTCACCTCCGTCTACCCCGACCTCATCAACCCCACGCTCACGCTGAACGTCTTCGCCGGCGATCTCGGCATCGACGACGGAACCCCGCGTTCGGTGTACGTGCTCGACACCGGATCCATGAAGCAGCTCACCGGCGGCAAGACGGGGACCAAGTCGATCGAGCTCGCGCCCGGCGAGACCACCGCCCTGCCGAATGGCATGGGCACGATCACGTTCGACAACGAGGCGCCGAAGGGCGCGAAGGACTACTCGCAGTCCGTCAAGCGCTACGTCTCGCT
The DNA here is from genome assembly GCF_044749045.1 of Microbacterium sp. NPDC089698. Lineage (NCBI taxonomy): Bacteria > Bacillati > Actinomycetota > Actinomycetes > Micrococcales > Microbacteriaceae > Microbacterium > Microbacterium sp. NPDC089698. The sequence continues at coordinate 1,526,102 of NZ_JBIVHE010000001.1, read as the reverse complement.
GCAGATCCACCACGACCCCTCCGAGCAGTGGGTGCTGGTCTTCGCCATCGTGGCCCTCCTCGGTCTCGTGCTCGCGCTGTTCGTGCCGCGCCGGCGCATGTGGGTCAAGGCGACCGTCGTGGACGGCGCGGTGCACCTGGAATACGCGGGCCTCGCCCGAGGCGAGGATCCTACCCTCGCCGCCGCCGTCGAGGACCTGCGCGACGGGCATGCGCGCCTGCTCGACGCCGACGGCGCGACCGCGGCGGTCCCCGACACCACCGCGGCTGCCGAGACCGCGACCTCCGACGAATCAGAGCCCGATGACAGCGGAATTCCGCGGAAGTAGGCTGACAGCATGAACTTCGACTCCCTGTCGATCCTGATGATCTGGACCGCGGTCGCGATCTACGCCGCGGCCTTCATCGCCTACGCGTTCGACCTCGCCAAGCGCTCGCAGGTCGCCGCCGACGCCAAGGCCGTCGTGCCGGAGCGCGAGCTCGTCGGCGCGGCCGTGGGCGCCCCGGCGTCCTCGGCCGGTCGCGCGACCGGTTCCGGCGGCGCGGGCAAGACGGCATCGGCCCCGCAGCGTTTCGTCATGGCGCGGATCGGCACCGCGCTGACCACGCTCGGCTTCCTCTTCCACCTGGCGGGCACGGTGCTGCGCGGCGTCGCGGCGGGCCGCGTGCCGTGGTCGAACATGTACGAGTTCTCGATGACGGGAACGCTGCTGATCATCGCGGTCTACATCGCGGTGAACATCTGGTTCGACCTGAAGTACCTCGGCACCTTCATCGTCGGCCTCGTCGTGGTGCTGCTCGGCGGCGCCGCCACGGGCTTCTACGTCGAGGTCGTGCCGCTCGCCGACCCGCTCAAGAGCGTGTGGCTCGTGATCCACGTGTTCGTGGCATCGCTGGGCACCGCGTTCTTCGCCCTCGCCTTCGCGCTCAGCGTGTTCCAGCTCATGCAGGCGCGTCGCGAGGCGAAGGTGCTCGCGGAGGCGCCGAAGACCGGACCGCGCTTCCTCGCCACGCTCCCTTCCGCGGAGCGCCTGGAGGGCCTCGCCTATCGGTTCGCGACCGTGGGCTTCATCTTCTGGACGTTCACCCTCATCGCCGGATCCATCTGGGCGAACGACGCCTGGGGCCGCTACTGGGGCTTCGACACGAAGGAGACCTGGACGTTCATCATCTGGGTGCTCTACGCCGGCTACATCCACGCCCGTGCGACGCGCGGCTGGCGCGGATCCCGCTCGGCCTGGCTGTCGATCGTCGGCTTCGCCGCGGTGCTGTTCAACTTCACGATCGTCAACCTGTTCTTCAAGGGCCTGCACGTCTACTCGGGCCTGAGCTGAGCGGCCCGACCGCGCAGGGCAGGCGGTGAGCGCTCGGCGGGCCTGGCTGCGGCCGGGCGCGCTCGCCGTGATCGCGCTGGCGCTCGTCGCCGCGGGCGTCGTGATCAGCGGGATACTGCCGCTCGCCGACGCGGGAGCGCTGGCGGGACGCACGACCCCGGTGCTCGGCTTCGTGATCGCGATCACGATCGTCGCCGAGCTCGCGCGGGATGCCGCCGTGTTCGACGTCATCGCGCAGCATCTGGCCCGGTGGGGACGTGGCAGGGTGATCGCGCTCTGGGGAGCGGTGATCCTCCTCGCGGTGATCAGCACGATCTTCCTCTCGCTCGATACGACCGCCGTGATCGTCACGCCGGTCGTCGTGCTCCTCGCGCAGGGCGTGGGCGTATCGCCGCTGCCCTTCGCGCTCGCGACGGTGTGGCTCGCCAACACCGCGTCCCTGCTGCTGCCGGTCTCGAACCTGACGAACCTGCTCGCGGCTCCGGCCATCGGCGCGGATCCGCTCGCCTTCCTCGCACTGAGCTGGGCTCCCGCGCTCGCGGGCGTAGTCGTGCCCGTCGTTATCCTCACGCTCGCCCACCGGCGCACGCTGTTCGGGCGGTACGCATCGCCGGTGCAGGCCGAACCGGCCGACCGCGTGCTGTTCCTCGTGTCGGCCGTCGTGCTCGTCGCGCTGCTGCCCTTGCTCGCACTCGTGCGCGACGTCTGGATCCCGGCCTCGGCCGCCGCGCTGATCCTGATCGTGCTGTTCGCCGTCCGGAGGCGCAGGGCGCTGCGGCTGAGCCTGGTCCCGTGGCAGGCTCTGGGGCTCGCCGCGGCGCTGTTCGTGATCGTCGAGGCCGCGCATGTGCGGGGGCTCGCGGCGCTCCTCTCGCCCCTCGCCGCGAGCGGGCACGGCGTTCTCGAGCTGCTGCGCGTGGCGGGCATCGGAGCGCTCACGGCGAACGGGATCGACAACCTCCCCGCGTATCTCGTGCTCGAGCCGATCGCCGCGCACGACCCGGTCGCGCTCATGGCCCTGCTCATCGGCGTCAACCTCGGGCCGCTCGTGACCCCCTGGGCCTCGCTCGCGATCCTGCTGTGGCACCACCGGGTCACGGCGCTCGGTGTCTCGATCCCGTGGGGGCGGTTCGCCCTGTGGGGCCTCGGCGCCGCCACCGCGACGGTGGGAGTCGCCGCGCTCGCGCTCGCAGCCGTTTCCTGAATCGCGGATCCGGGTTATCGTCGCGGCATGTGCCGGAACATTCGCTGCCTCCACAACTTCGAGCCGCCGACGAACGATGACGAGGTGCGCGAGGCCGCACTCCAGTTCGTCCGCAAGGTGAGCGGATCCACGCACCCGTCGCGCGCCAACACCCCCGCTTTCGAGCAGGCGATCGACGAGATCGCGCAGGCGACCCGGCGGATGCTCGATCAGCTCGTCACGAACGCCCCTCCGAAGACCCGCGAGGCCGAGGCCATCAAGGGGCGTCAGCGCCACGAGAAGCGCATGGAGCGCGAGGTCAGGATCCGCACCGCGACGCCCTGATCCCGGACGCGCGCCCTCCCGCCCCGTCGCGGAGCGAAGACAGGCGCGGCCCCGGGGGAGGTGGGGCCGCGCCTGCCGCTTCCGGACTCAGACCGCCGGCGCCAGCACCGCCCGGACCGAGGTCGTGCGGCGGGCCGTCACGGACAGGGTCGTCGCGAGGAGGGCGAGCACGGCCCAGACCGCGAGCGCCGCGATCGCGGATCCGACCCCTTCATCGCCCAGCAGCGCGGTGGCCGCGGGAGACGTGGGCAGGAATCCGGCGATCGTGGCGAGCCATCCGGGCAGCGTCGAGATGATCCCCGCACCGAGCGCGGCGACCCCCACGACCGCGGAGATCCAGCGGCCGACCCCGCCGAGGACGGCGACCAGGGCTTGATTCACCGCGGCGAAGGCGATCCCCGCGAGCACCGCGACGCCCGCGAAGCCCCACCAGCGCGAGGGGTCGTACTTGGCGACGATTTCGACCACGAGCGCGACCAGCAGGCCCTGCGCGGCGCCGATCGCGGCGGCCGGAGCGAACCCGCGCAGGGCGAGCGAGGCCGAGGCGCGGCGCGAGGTGAGCGCCCGCGCCGTGAACGCCCGCATCACGAGGAACGACGCCAGGCTGCCGAACCAGAGCACGACGGCCGCGAGCAGCGGGATCGCGGTGGGTCCGAACATCCCGCCCGAGGTGTCGGCCTTCACCGGATCGGCGATGACGGACGCCAGCGACGACGCCTCGGTGTCGGTGCGCTTGGGCAGCGAGTCCGCCGCCTGGTGCAGGCCCGAGGCGAGGCCCGACGTGCCGGTCGCGAGGGATCCGATGCCGGTGCTGAGCTGCGCCGCACCGTCGGAGAGCTGGGTCGCGCCCGACTGCAGCCCGGTGGCGCCGGTCGCGAGGTTGCCCGCGCCGGTCGCGCTCTGCGACGTGCCGTCGGCGAGCTGGCCGAGCCCCGCGGAGAGCTGGTTCACGCCGTCGGCCGCGGCGCGGAACTGGCCGGGCAGAGCGGCGAATCCCGAGACTCCCGCGGCGACGGAGGCGCTGCCCGCAGCTGCTCCCGTGGCCGCAAGCTGAGTCTCAGTCGCGGAGCCGGAGAGCTCCTTCAGCAGGCTGCAGAGTTTCTCCTGCGTGGTCGAGTCGCACATGGTGACGGCGTCGCGGAGGCCAAGCTCGAGCCTGTCGACGCCCGTGCTGGTGATCGTGGCTCCCTGCGCCGTCCGGTTGGCTCCGGCGATGAGGTCGGTCACACCCTTGCCCGGCGTCGTCAGCGCGTCTGCGCCCTGCGCGAGACCAGCGCCGATCTGGCTCGCCCCGGTCTGCGCCGACGTGATGCCGTTCGCGATCGCGCCGAGGCCGTTCGAGAGCTGCGAGGCGCCGTCGGCGAGCTGGCCCGCGCCGTCGGCGAGCTTGGTCGCGCCGTCCGGGAGCGCGGCGGCGCCGGTCGCGGCGGAGGCGGCGCCCGCGGCGAGCTTGTCGGCGCCGTCCGCCGCTTCGCCGATCTTGTCGCCGAGCGTGCCGAAGCCGAGGAGCACGTTCTGCAGCGTGCTCTTGGAGATCTCGCTGCCCATGGTCGACGCGGCGGTCGCGGCGATCTGGTTCGCGATGAGGCCGTCCGCGGCGCGCGCCTGCGGGGCCGTCGTGACCGAGATCGTCGCCTTCTCGGCGGACTTCGTCGGATCCTGCACGGCGCTGCCGCCCGAGACCGCGGCCGCGGAGAACTCCTTCGGGATCCGCACGACGGCCTGATAGGTGCCGTCCTTGAGGCCCGCTGCGGCGTCCTTCTCGTTCGAGATCACCCAGGTGAGGTTCTCGTCCTTCTTTCCGGTGCCGTCGACGAGTCCCGCCGAGAGCTGGCGTCCGAGCGGGGCGAGCCGGCCGTTCACCGTGACGGGCTCGTCGTCGTTCACGATCGCGGCGGTCATGGTGTCGAGGCGCTGCGTGGGATCCTGCAGGGCCGCGACGAGCACGCCGCCGAGGACGGCGGGCAGCAGCAGCACGCCGATGAGCGTGAGAGCGGTGATCGGCTTGTGCGAACGGGCGCGTTCGATCAGCGCGGACAGGCGGTTGGTCATGCGGTCACCTCGTCGAGGTCGGTGGTGGGCGCGTCGGCGCCGGCGGGCGGTTCGGGGGCGACCGGCGGGTGGTCGAGATCCCTCGTCTGCGGATCCGCCCACCCGGCCTCCGTCAGCATCCGCGAGGCGGCGGAGGCGTCGGCGGCCGTGGCGAGCACGGCGAGCGGCCCGCGGCGGGCCGCGTCGCGCAGCATGGCGACGCTCTGCTCGCTCTGGGCCAGGGTGAGGCGGTCTGCGCCGTCGATCACCACGAGCGTGGTGCGGCCGCGCAGGGCGTCGCGCAGTTCGCGGAGCGGATCCGTCCCGCCGTCCACGATCACGCAGCCGACGTGCGCGCGCACCCAGGCGGCGCGCCCCGGCAGCAGGTGCCCCGCCACGCGCAGGCGGCCTTCGGCGGGCACGCGCGCGGTGAGGGCGAGCGCGGCGGCGCGGCGCACGGCCTCGTCGCCGCCGGTGAGCACGAGGGCGGATCCGGCGGGCACGCGCAGATCGAGCCCGTCGATCGCGCCGGCGACGGTCACGCCGTCCGCGGCGATCACCGAGTCGTCACCCGGCCAGTCGGCCAGGTGACGCTCGCGCTCCACGGCCTCGCCCTCGATGTCGACGCTCGGCAGGATCCTCTCGAGCCAGGCGGGGATCTCCCAGGCACGCTCGCCGAGGATCGCCATGAGCGCGGGGATCAGGGTCATCCGCACGAGGAAGGCGTCGATCGCGATGCCCGCGGCGAGGCCCAGGGCGATCGGCTTGAGGGAGGAGTCGCCCTCGGGCACGAAGGCCACGAACACGGCGAACATGATGAGCCCCGCGGCCGTGACGACCTTGGCGGATCCGGTGAAGCCGCCGCGCACGGCACGCAGCGCGGCGGCCCGGCGCTCCGCGCGGTCGGCGCTGCGGGATCCCGCGTCGTGCACGTAGTCCTCCCGCATCCGGGAGACCAGGAACACCTGGTAGTCCATGGCCAGGCCGAAGAGCACGCCCATCAGGATGATCGGCATGAAGCTGATGATCGGCCCGACCCGGGCGACGTGCAGGGCGTCGGCGAACCAGCCCCACTCGAAGACCGCGGAGACCACGCCGAACGCGGCCACGATCGAGAGCAGGTAGCCGAGCGCCGCGGTGACGGGCACCCAGATCGAGCGGAACACGATCGTCAGCAGCACGAGCGAGAGGCCGATCACGAAGATGCCGAACGGCAGCAGCGCCGCGCCGAGCTGATCCGAGATGTCGATCGCGACGGCCGTGAATCCGGTCACCTTCACGTCGATCCCGAACTTCTTGAGCCACTCGTCGTGGTGCGAGCGCAGCTCGCGCACGAGGTCGGCGGTCGCGGGGGCGTCCGGCGCGGTCGTGGGGATGACCTGGACGATGCCGGTGTCGGCGGTCTGGTTCGGGGTGGCGAGCGCGATCTCGGCGACACCGGGGAGCTTGCCGACCGCGTCGCCCAGGTCCTTCATGAGACCGACCGGATCCGTCGAGGTCACGATCGTGCCGGTGAGGATGAGCGGGCCGTTGAAGCCGGGGCCGAAGTGCTCCGCGGTGAGGTCGTAGTTCTCCCGCGCCTCGGATCCCTGGGGCTGCACGCCCGAGTTGGGCAGCGCGAGCGCGAGGTTCGCCGCCGGCACCGCCACGACGCCGAGGCCGAGGACGATCGCGACCGCCACGAGGATCGGATGCCGGGTGACGCCGCCCACCCAGCGCTGCGAGAACGGGCGGCGCGGGGCTGCTTCGGCCTTGCCCTTCCTGGCACGGCGGGGCGCCGCGGGGCGGCCGGCCACGCGGCCCTTGAGGAAGCCGAGGATGGCCGGCGTCAGCGTCACGGCGATCAGCACGGCGATCATGACGGCGACCGCCGCAGCGATCCCCATCGTGGTGAGGAACGGAATACCGGCGAAGCCGAGCCCGATGAGCGCGATCAGCACCGTGATGCCGGCGAAGACCACCGCGGATCCGGCCGTGCCGGTCGCGCGGGAGGCGGATTCCTCCGGATCCACCCCCGCCCGCACCTGATCCTGATGTCGCGCGACGATGAACAGCGCGTAGTCGATGCCGACCGCGAGTCCGAGCATGAGCGCGAGCAGGGGAGTGGTCGAGGAGACCGAGGCGAAGGCGGTGGCGGCGAAGATCGCGGCCATCGACACCCCCACGCCGAGCACGGCGGTGAGCAGCGGCATGCCCGCCACGACGAACGAGCGGAACGTCACGATCAGCACGAGCAGCGCGATCACCAGGCCGATCCCTTCGGTGATCGAGATCGCCGGGATCGACATCGAGAAGAGGTCGCCGCCGATGACCGCGCGGGAGCCCTGCGGCAGCTCCTTCTCGAGGTCGCTCACCGCGGTGCGCAGGGTGTCCTTGGTGGCGGCCGAGACGTCCGAGGCCTGGCCGTCGAACTGCAGCCGCACGATCGCGGCGGAGTGATCGTCGGAGACCATGCCCGTCACGTGCTCGTCGTACGGGCTCGTGGCGGCGAGGACTCCGTCGATCTTCCCGAGGTCGGTCACGGTCCGCTCGATCGGCGTCTTGTAGTCGGCAGCGGTCACGCTGTCGCCGTCGGCCGCGACGACGATGAACTGCGCGCTCGTGCCGCTCACCTGCGGGAAGGTGCGCTCGAGCTGCTCCAGGCCCGCCTGCGATTCCGTGCCCGGGATCGAGAACGTGTTGTCCGTGCCCTTGCCGAGGGCGAGCGCCGCGCCGCCGGCGATGCCGAGCACGAGCAGCCAGGCGACGAGCACCCGCCAGGGGTGCCGGAACGACCAGCGGCCGAGCGAGGAGAGGAGTGTCGACACGGGTTTCCTCCGGAGGGAGTTCGGGCGGGTTCGATACACTGGTGTATTCGATACGTCTCTGTATCGTAGAACGATGGCGCCGGGATAGTCTGTGCGCGGGATGTGAATCGCGGGCCCAGGCCCGCAGGAGGTGCGGATGACCGGCAGTGCGACCAGGAGCCGGGAGAACACGCGCGCGCGGCTGCTCGAGGCGGCGGCGCTGGTGTTCGCCGAGGAAGGTCTCGACGGCGCGACCGTCGAGGCCGTGTGCGAGCGCGCGGGCTTCACGCGCGGCGCGTTCTATTCGAACTTCGAGTCGAAGGACGAGCTGTTCCTCGAACTCGCCGGCACGGTGTCCGCCGAGAGGCTGACGGCCGTGCGCGCGAGGGTGACCGAGCTCAACGAATCCGGCGCGCTCGCCCAGGACTGCGATGCGACCACGCTCGTGCAGCAGGTCATGGACACCGGCAGCGACGACCGTCTCGGCGTCATGCTGCTCAGCGAGATCCGCCTGCGCGCTCTCCGGGACCACGCCTGGGGCAAGGCGTATCTCAAGCAGGAGCAGGAGATGGTCGCCGGCATCGCCCGCATCATCGACGACATCGCCGCGACCGGCACGATCTCGCTGCGGGTCGACTCCGAGGTCGCCGCCCGTATGCTGCTCATCATCTGGGAGGGCACGACCGTGCGCGGCGCCATGGCCGGCAAGGACGACGCCCAGCTCCGCCGCACCGGCAGCGTTGAGCTCGGCCGGCTGGTGTCCCTGCTGCTGGGGTGAGGGGTCGGGGTCGGGCTTGTTCGCGCGTGTTGGGGTTGGCTCGTGCCTGCGGTCCTGAGTGCGTTTTGGGGCGTCCCTTGACGTTTTGGGGCGCGTGACGTCCCAGGATCCTGGCGGGGTGCGCCCCAACCCGGCGGGGCGCGCCCCAAATCGTGCGGCCTCGTGCAGGGTGGCGCGGGGTGAGTGGTGACGTGATCTCGGGTTCGGGGCGCGATCTCTCGTTTTGGGGCGCGTGAGGGCACGGGATCCTGGCGTGGTGCGCCCCGAAACGGCCGGGTGCGCCCCGAAACGGAGCACGCGCCGGGCGACACCGGCCGGGTGCGCCCCGAAACGGACCGGGCTCCGAACGGCCGGCGCGGGCCGGGCCGGACCGTGTCCGGCGTCAGGAACGATCCGCGGCCAGCAGCCCGTGGCAGCGGGTGAGGCGGGCGAGCCACCAATCGCGGCGGTCGGCGGGGGCTTCGAGGCGGGCGAGCGCGGCCGGATCCGGGATGACCCGAGCGGCGGACACGACGCCGCCGTGCGGGCGGGCGTCGGCGACGTCGTCGGCGAACAGCGAGGCCGTGCCGAGGCCGCAATCGTGGTCGAGCACGGGCAGGGCCGCGGCGAGAGCGGCGCCGAGCGAGAGGCCGACCGCGGTGTCGAGTGCGCTCGAGACGACCACGGGCAGCCCCGCCTCCGCGACGATCCGCAGCGCGCGGTCGATGCCGCCGAGCGGCTGCGCCTTGATGACGAGCAGATCCGCGGCGCCCGCGCGAGCGACGGCGAGCGGATCCGTCGCCTTGCGGACGCTCTCGTCCGCCGCGATCGGGATGTCGAGGTAGCGGATCCGCTCGCGCAGTTCGACGAGCTCGTCGACGGTCGCACAGGGCTGCTCCGCGTACTCGAGGTCGAAGGGTGCGAGGGCGTGGATCGCGCGCTCGGCCTCGTCGACGTTCCAGCCGGCGTTCGCGTCGATGCGGATCCGGCCCTCCGGTCCCATCTCCGCACGCACGGCGCGAACGCGGGCGACGTCGTCGGCGAGGCTCTGGCCGGCCTCGGCGACCTTGACCTTCGCCGTGCGGCAGCCGTCGAAACGCGCGAGCACGCCCGGCACCCGTTCCGCAGGCACGGCGGGGATCGTCGCATTCACGCGGATCCCCTCGCGCACGGCCGCGGGGCGGGGAAGCCAGGCGTCCGCGATCGCGGCGGACAGCCAGGTCGACGCCTCGGCATCGTCGTACTCGGTGAACGGCGAGAACTCGGCCCAGCCCTCCGGTCCCTCGAACAGCAGGGCCTCGCGGACGTCGACCCCGCGGAACCGCGTGTGCATCGGGAGCGCGACCACCCGCGCGGTGTCGAGGATCTCGGAGAGCGCGGGGGCGTCGGTCATGCCCCCATCATGCACCCGCGGATCCGCTCCGCCGCGCGGGTTCGGACGTGTCCTCGGGAGGCGCGCACGGGCGTGCGACGATCTGCACAGGTCGCGAGGTTCCGCACACCGAATCCCCGGATCCGTGTGCGGAACGTCGCATCGCGTGCAGATCGTCCCGACACACGGCCGTGCGGGCCGGGCTCAGCCGATCCGCTTCTGCAGCTCGGCCATCCGGGCGGTCATGGTGAAGCCCAGCCGGGTGTTGACTGCGAGCATGTGCTCGTTCGATTCGGCGTTGAAGGTGTAGATGCGCGGTGTCTGCGGGGAGTGCTGCTGCAGTGCGCGCAGGTTCTCCAGCTTGATGCGCAGGCCGATCCGGTGCCCGCGGTCCTCGCGGCGCACCAGGGTGCCCCACTGATAGGCGTTCCCGTCGTCGCCGGAGACCACGACCTGCGTGTACCCGGCGATGCGCCCGTCCGGCGCGATCGCGATCGTGCCGAACGAGGTGCGGTTCTGGGCCGCCTGCACGGCCTCGTCGGCGCGGAAGTCCTGCACATCGGCGGACGCCGCCTCGATGTCGAGCTCGCCGGTGGGCGCCTCGGTGTCGAGGCTGGCGTCCAGGGCCGCCCACTCGGCGACGAACTCCTCGGGGACCGGGCCGACCCAGCTGCGGATCACGTATCCGACGGCCGGCGCCTCGGCGATCAGGGCGTCGACGGCCTCTTCCGCGACCGGCAGGTCGAGTCGGTTCTGCAGGTCGCCCAGCGCGACGTCGTATCCGTGCCGACGCGCGAACTCGCGATTCGCCGCTCCTGCCCCATCCGAGGGCAGGGACGAGGGCCAGAAGATATCCGCGCGCATCGTGGTGCGACCCGCTCGCGTGGCCTCGTCCTCGAGGGCGGCGAGGAGGGCGGATCCGACGCCGCGCCGTCGATGCTGAGGCGGGACGTTCACGCCCACGGCGGCGACGTGCAGGTTGTCCTTGAGGGTCAGGGCGAGAGACGCCGATCCCACCACGACGCCCTCCTCGACCGCGGTGAACGCCTGGCGGCGGAAGGTCGCGGACTCCTGCTGCAGCTCGGTGCGGCTCTCCTCGCGAGACCAGACCGTCGCATCCTCGCCGAGATCGGCGCGGCGGGCTGCGGCATACGCATCCCACCAGGCGTCCACGGCGGCGGCGTCGAAGGCGTCGACGGGCTGGATCTCGATCGTCATACTTCCACGCTAGGCGAGTGCGACGAACAGGATCGTGTCATTGACAATAGTGTGCGACACACAATATGGTGATGAACATGAGCGATGAGGAGTTCGACGGACATCTGCAGGAGCTGCGGCGCGGCACGGTCGTGCTCGCGAGCCTGCGGCTGCTGCGCGAGCCCGGATACGGCTACGGCCTGCTCGAGCAACTGAGCGCCGCCGGCTTCCCGACCGACTCCAACACCCTCTATCCGCTGCTGCGACGCCTCGAGAAGCAGGGCTATCTCGTGAGCGAGTGGAACACCGAGGAGGCGCGACCGCGCAAGTTCTACCGCACCTCGGACGCCGGGCTCCGCCTGGCCGACACTCTGACCCGTGACATCGCGGCCATCGCCGCCGCCACCGCCGCCCTGACCGAAGGGGAACGCTGATCATGACCGCCACCGCATCCGCCTACGCCGACCGCTACCTCGCCGCGGTGGGCCGGGCCGTTCCGGCCTCCTCGCGCGCCGAGATCCTCGCCGAGCTCGAAGCGTCCATCGCCGAGCAGGTCGAGCCCCGTGTCGCCGAGGGGGAGGACAGGGACGCCGCCGAGCGCGAGGTCGTCGCCGGTCTCGGCGAGCCGATCGCCTACGCGTCCTCGCTCATCGACCGTCCGATGTGGGTCGTCGGCCCCCGCTACTACGCGGCCTGGCTGCGCCTGCTCCGCCTGCTGCTCTGGATCGTGCCGCTCTGCGCGGTGGGCGGGGTCGTGCTCGGCCAGCTCATCGCACGAGCATCCGCAGGGGCGATCTTCGGCAGCGCCATCGCCGTGCTGATCCAGACGATCGTGCATGTGGGCTTCTGGACGACCCTGGTCTTCTTCGCACTCGAACGCACCGGATCCACGGGCGACACGATCCTGGACTGGAACCCCGACCAGCTGCCGCAGCCCGCCGACGCCCGCTCCGGCCGCATGGACCTGATCGCCTCGCTCGTGTTCCTTGCGATCGCCGCCGGGGCGATCGTGTGGGATCGCGTCCTCGGGTTCTTCCCGACCGGCGGCGCCCCGATCCCCGTCCTCGCTCCGACGCCGTGGCCGTGGATCGTGCTCTTCGGCTTCATCGTCCTGGAGGCGGCGTTCGCGATCGTGCTCTACGCCCGCCGGCGCTGGACGACGGCGCTCGCCGTGGTCAACACGGCGCTCGCGGTGGCCTTCGCCGCCGCGACGCTGACGTTGCTCGTCCGCGGCGAGCTCGTCAACCCGTCGCTGCTCTCCTTCATCGCGGAGGCGGGCGGCGAGGGCTTCGCGCAGGGCCAGCGGGCATCGGCCGCACAGGGCGGCGTCTTCGGAATCCTCGGCGTCCTCTTGGGCTTCTGCCTCGTCGCGTTCCCCGCCTGGGACATCGCCGACGGCTGGCTCAAGCTCCGCCGGGTGCGGTGCGGGGGGGTCCCCTCCGTCGCCGCGGACGTCTGATCGGCCCGGCACCCGGAATAGGCTGGATCCGTGACCGAGAAGCCCGTCTCCGACCTGTTCGACCCCGCCGAGTGGACGCTCGCGCCGGGCGCGGGGGAGTACACCGACATCACCGCGCACGTCTCGAACGACGGACGGATCGCCCGTATCGCCTTCGACCGGCCCGAGGTGCGCAACGCCTTCCGGCCGCACACGGTCGACGAGTTGTACCGCGCCCTCGACGAGGCCCGGCAGGATCCGCGGATCGGCGTGGTGCTGCTCACCGGGAACGGACCGAGTCCGAAGGACGGCGGGTGGGCGTTCTGCTCCGGCGGCGACCAACGGATCCGCGGGCGCGACGGCTACAAGTACTCCGAGGACGAGGCGGCGGTGCCGGCCGCACAGCAGGCCAGGGCGGGCCGGCTGCACATCCTCGAGGTGCAGCGGCTCATCCGGTTCATGCCCAAGGTCGTCATCGCGGTCGTGCCGGGGTGGGCCGCAGGCGGCGGGCACTCGCTGCACGTGGTCTGCGACCTGACGATCGCGAGCGCCGAGCACGGCCGGTTCAAGCAGACCGATGCCGACGTCGGATCCTTCGACGCCGGATACGGATCCGCGTACATGGCCCGGCAGACGGGGCAGAAGTTCGCGCGCGAGGTCTTCTTCCTCGCGGAGGAGTACTCCGCCGAGCGCGCGATGCAGGCGGGCGCCGTGAACCGCGTCGTGCCGCACCCGGAGCTCGAGCGCGAGGCGATCGCGATGGCCAGGACGATCCTGACGAAGTCGCCCACCGCGATCCGGATGCTGAAGTTCGCGTTCAACGCCGTGGACGACGGGCTGGTCGGCCAGCAGGTCTTCGCAGGCGAGGCGACCCGTCTGGCCTACGGCACGGATGAGGCGGTCGAGGGCCGCGACTCCTTCCTGGAGAAGCGCGAGCCCGACTGGTCGCCGTACCCGTGGCACTTCTGACATGACGTCGAATCCGGCGGGAACGGCGGGCACCCGATGAGGCTGCGGGCCGTCGACGGGGCGGATCCGGCCGAGGTCGGGGCGGGGCTGCCGGCCGCGCTCGACGGCGTCGCCCCCCTCGCGCTCGGCTTCGTGCCGGGTCCTGGCGACGAGGTCGCCGAAGGCACCGCGGTCGTCATCGCGACCTCCGGATCCACGGGCGTGCCGAAGCGGGTCGTCCTCTCCGCGGCGGCGCTGACGGCGAGCGCGGAGGCCACCGCGCGGCGGATCGGATCCGGGCAGTGGATGCTCGCGCTCTCGGCCGGCTACGTCGCAGGGCTCCAGGTGCTCGTGCGCGCGCACCTCGCCGGTACGGAGCCCGTCCTGCTCGGGGGACGGTTCACGGCGGCCTCGTTCGCGGCGGCGACACGCGAGATGAGCGCGGGGCCGCGATACGCCTCCCTCGTGCCCGCGCAGCTCGCGACGCTGCTCGACGCGGCCGACGATCCGGAGGTGCGCGCCGCGCTGTCCTCCTACCAGGCGCTGCTCCTCGGCGGGCAGGCGCTGCCGCCGGCGCTCCGGGAGCGTGCCGCGGATCTCGGCGCCCGTGTCGTGCGCACCTACGGATCCAGCGAGACCGCCGGCGGCTGCGTGTACGACGGGGTCCCGCTGGACGGTGTGCGCGTCGCGTCCTTCGACGGCGAGCTGCGTCTCGCAGGCCCGACGCTGGCCCAGGGCTATCTCGGCGACCCGGAGCTGACCGCCCGCACGTTCGTCGCCGACGAGGCCGGGGATCGCTGGTATCGCACGGGCGATGCGGGCGAGCTGCGCGACGGCCGGGTCGCGGTCACGGGGCGCGTCGACAACGTCATCGTCTCGGGCGGCGTGAACGTGTCTCTGGACCGGGTGGAGCGCGCGGTGCGCACGGTGGCGGGACTGGAAGGGGCCGTGGTGGTGGCGGTCCCGGACGAGCGCTGGGGCCAGGGGTCCGCGATCGTGGCCGCGCTGCCGGGCGGGTCCGCTTCCGCGGACGGGCTGCTCGCCGAGGCCCGGGAGCGGGTCGCCGCCGAGGTGGGCGCCGAAGCGCGTCCCTCCCGGATCGTCCCGGTCGAGGCGCTGCCGATGCTCTCCTCGGGCAAGCCCGACCGCCGCGCGATCGCCGTGCTCGCGTCCGCGGACTGAGTCCGTACTCGGCGCGGGGGATACATCTCCCGGCGGATGACCGGGCCGGATCCGGTCGCGTACCGTGAGGGGGTGATCCGCCCCATCCCGCGCTTCTGGCTCGTGTTCGACATCGTGGGCAGCGTCGTCGGCCTGCTCCTCACGCTGCCGCTCACGTACACGTTCGAGGCGGGCACGATGAGCCGCTGGATCCCGGACGGCGCGGTCTCGATCGTGCTCGTGCTGCTGGTCGCGGTCATCCAGTGGGGCGCGGCGGCGATCAGCCGGCTCTCCCCGGTGCTCGCCCTCATCGTGGCGTGGTTCGGCGCGCTGCTGCAGATGGCGTGCGGCTTCTCGCCGGGCGCCTACAACCTCGCGATCCTCGCCGTGGTCTTCGCGACCTCGGCCTGGGGATCGGTGAGGCTCCTGTGGATCGGCGGCGCCTCCGCGCTGGGCGGCGGGCTCCTCGCCGGCGGCTACATGTCGCTGATCAACGAGGGGGCCCTCATCCAGGACACCGAGACCGGGCTGCGCCTGGCGCTGGTCGCGGTCCTCCTCGGCACGGTGTCCGTGCTCACCCTGGTGATGGCCTGGGGCGCGGGTCTCCTGTGGCGGGTCGTGCTGCGCGGTCGGAGCACCAGGGAGGCGCAAGTGCGGGCCGAGGCGGTCGCCGTCGCGGAGCAGGAGCGCGTGCGGATCGCCCGCGACATGCACGACGTGGTCGCGCACTCCCTCGCGGTGGTGATCGCGCAGTCCGACGGCGCGCGCTACGCCGCGGCCGCGGATCCGGCGCAGGCGACTGCCGCGCTCACCACGATCGGGCAGACGGCGCGGGCGGCCCTCTCCGACGTGCGGCTGCTGCTCGCGCAGCTGCGGCACAGCGAGGGGCAGGGGCCGCAGCCCACTCTCGCCGACCTCGAGACGCTGTACTCGCAGGTGCGCGCCGCCGGGATCGAGCCGCGGGTGACGGTCGATCCGATGCCGCCGGGGGAGCCGCCGGCCGGGATCCAGCTGGCGGTGTACCGGATCCTGCAGGAGGCGCTGACCAACGCGATCCGGCACGGCGCCGGCGATGTGGACGTCTGGCTCGGCTGGCACGCCGACCATGTGCAGATCACGGTCCGCAACGGCGTGCCGCCGATGCCCCGGCAGGCGCACACGGAGCGCGGCCACGGCCTCATCGGCATGCGCGAGCGCGCGCAGCTGGTCGGCGGGACGCTCAGTGCGGAGCACGAGGCGGAGGGCTTCGTCGTGCGCGCGGCGCTCCCGATCGGGACGAGTGCCGCGTAGGCCGCGGTCCCCCGATAGCGGGCCGGAGGTGCGCTGACCCGCCGCCGGCGCAGCACCGCGTCCCGGTGCCGCGCCGGAGGATGACAGACTTTCCGGAGGCGCGGATCCGATCGCGCGGAACGAGGAGGCAGGATGATCCGTGTCGTGCTGGTCGACGACCAGGCGCTGTTCCGCGCCGGGATCCGCATGCTCGTCGCGTCGCAGCCCGACCTCGAGGTCGTCGGCGAGGCGGGAAACGGGCAGGAGGCCATCGACGTCGTGCGCGCGACGCGCCCCGACGTCGTGATGATGGACATCCGGATGCCGGTCATGGACGGTCTGACCGCCACCGCGCGCATCCTGGAGGAGTCGGATCCGCCCCGCATCGTGATGCTCACGACTTTCGACCTCGACGAGGCGGCCGCGCGCGCGATCCGTCAGGGCGCGAGCGGCTTCCTCCTCAAGGACGCGGATCCGGAGTTCCTGCTCGCGGCGATCCGCACGGTGCATTCCGGATCCAGCGTGATCGCGGCGTCGGCCACCCGCGATCTGTTCGCGCACTTCGCGGCGCCCGCGCAGACCCCGGTCCCGGCGAGCTACGGCGATCTCACCGAGCGCGAGAAGGAGATCTTCGCGCTCGCGGCGCGCGGCCTGTCGAACGCCGAGATCGCCGCCCGCGAGTTCCTCTCCGAGGCCACCGTGAAGACGCACATCAGCCGGATCCTCACCAAGCTCGCCCTGCGCGATCGCGTGCAGCTCGTGGTCTTCGCCTTCGAGCACGGCCTGAACTGAGGCCCGGCCGGCGGCCCGGCATCAGGCGCCCCTCCGCGGTGCCCCTCCATTTCCGAGTCGTCCCCGTGAGCGCACCCCCTGGCGTCCGCTCACGGGGGCGACTCGAAGGTGGAAGGGGGGCGAAGAGGCGGCGGGGTCAGGCGTCGGGGTGCAGGAGCTCCAGGAGGGCGCGAGCGGCGCGGGTCGGAGTCGCCCGCCACACCACGCCCAGGCGCGAGCGCACGTCGGGTGCGTCGATCGGGATCGCGCGGATGCCCTCCCAGCGGCGGCACGTGGCCGCGCTGACGACGCCGACCCCCAGCCCGCGCACCGCGAGCTTCTCGACGGCGGAGGGCGTCGACACCTCCCAGTGCGGTGTTCCCGCGCCGGGGCGTCCCGCGAGCAGCGCGTCGAGCGCCGCCCGGTCGCCCGTGCCCTCGGGGAGGGCGATGAGATCCATGCCGACCAGCTCGTCCGGGCGGATCCCGCGCCGTGCCGCCCAGGGGTGCGCGGGGGCGACGACCGCGACCATCGGGTCGTCGAACACCACCGTGGATCCGAGGCCGTCCGGAGGGCGCTCGGCCCAGGCCACGAGCGCGAGGTCGAGCTCGCCGCGCCGGATCGCGCCGATCAGCTGCGCGGACGTGTCCTCGCGCAGCCGCAGCTCGAGCCCGGGATGCGCGGCGCTGATCTCCGCAAGGGCGTCGTAGAACCGCGGCCAGGTGAGCCCGAACACGGTGCCGACGCGGAGGGATCCGAGCAGCAGCCCGCGGAGGTCCGCCGCCGTGGCGCCGATCTCGCCGATCGCCTCGAGGGCGGCGCGGATCGCGGGCATCAGGCGCTCGCCCTCCTGGGTGAGCGCGACCCGGCGGGAGGAGCGGTCGAACAGGGCGACGCCGAGCTCGCGCTCGAGCTTCTGCACCTGCGTGCTCACCCCCGACTGGCTGACGCGCACGCGTTCGGCGGCCGCCGTGAAGGAGCCGGTCTCGACGACGGCGAGCACATAGCGCAGCTGGTGAAGTTCCATCTCTGAAACAGATGATAGCGATAGGTATCAGCTGTTGGACGGATGGATCCGGATCCTCGATCCTGAAGGAGACGAAAGGAATCCCCATGACCATCACCGAGACCTCGACCCCGACCGAGCCGACCGTCCCGATCCCCGTCCGTCTCGACATCGACACGGTCGCGCCGCGCTTCTCCCGCGCTCTCGCCGGGCTCGACGCCGCGATGGTCCGCGAACTCGATGCGGCGGGCATCGACGCCCGGCTGCGCGAACTGGTGCGCCTGCGCGCATCGCAGATCAACGGCTGCAGCTACTGCGTCGACCTGCATTCGGGCGATGCGGCCAAGGCCGGCGACACCGCCGCCCGTATCGCCGCCGTGGCCGTGTGGCAGGAGTCGCCCTTCTTCACCGCCCGTGAGCGTGCCGCCTTCGCGCTCACCGAGAGCATCACGCGTCTCTCCGAGACCCACGTCCCGGATGCGGACTGGGCGGCGGCCGCCACGCGCTTCTCCCCGGAGGAGCTCGGCGCGCTCGTCTCGCTCATCGTCGTGATCAACGCGTGGAACGCCGTCGGCGTCTCGACGCACGCCTGGACCGGATCGATGTAGGCGCGGACCGGGTCGGCCGGAGGGGGTCAGCGCGGAGCCGGGGCGGAGGGCCCCCCTGGGCGAACTCCCAGCAACCAAGACTGTCTATGCATCGACCGTCTAGGTAAAGTCGGCTCATGGCAGACGAACGACTCCGAGGCAATCTCGAGATGCTGGTGCTGGCGACTCTCGCTCGCGGATCCGCCCACGGCTATGCGCTCGCCGAGGCGCTGCGCACCGCGAGCGGCGGCGAGTTCGACGTTCCGGAGGGCTCGCTGTACCCGGCGCTGCACCGCCTGGAGCGCTCCGGCGCGATCACGAGCGAGTGGGTGCACGACGGCCGTCGGCGCCGGGTCTACGCGATCACGGCGGCCGGCGCTGCCCAGCTGACCCGCGAGACCGGTGCGTGGCAGCGCTTCGCCGACGGGGTCGCGTCGACGCTCGCGGCGCCCTCGATCCGCCCGGCCGTGCAGGGGGTGTGAGATGACCGATGCGATCGACCGCTACGTGGCCCAGCTCGCCGACCGGCTCGGCGCCGGCCAGGACACCTGGCGCCTGCTCGCCGAGACGGACGGCCACCTGCGCGACGCGCAGTCGGCGCTGCAGGCGCAGGGGATGGATCCCGCCGAGGCCGCGGAGCTCGCGGTGCGACGATTCGGGGATCCTGCCGCCGTCGCCAAGGCGCGCTCGCCGCGACGTCGTGCCGTGGGGCTGCTCAGCGGCGGCTGGCTCGTCGTCTCGCTGGGGCTCGTGGTGATCGGACTCAGCGGACTGGTGTCCTGGGGGCTCGAGGCGATCTGGGGGCCGGCGTTCCTCGCCGGCGACGTGAACGGCGTGACCTACACGGCCGCGCGGTGCGCCGACTTCCAGGGCTTCTTCCCGGAGGCGGGCAGCTGCGCCGCGGCGGCCGCGATGCACCACTCCGACGAGATCGTCTCCGAGCGGCTCGCGGCCGGGATCCTCGGCCTCGTGCTGCTGGCGGCGTGGCTCCTGGTGCGGCGGCTCCGGGGCGCGGTGCCGATCGCGCGCGAGGATCGCCGCATGCTGCTCGTCGCGAGCGCCGTGGCCTTCCTGGGCGTGGGGCTGGTCGGCTTCGGCTGGGGGGCGCTCTCGGTGATCCTCGATCTCGTCCGCGGCCTCGCGGTGGCGGGTGTCGGCGTACGCCTGAGCGACGGTGCGATCGCGCTGGTGGCGGGCGTGGTCGCCGTGATCCTGCTCGCCCGCTTCCTCCGCCGCGGCGTCTCCAGGCCCCCCATGCCTTCCACTCCCTCCGCTCCCACCGGCGCCCCCGCTTGAGCCCCGCCACGGTCCCCTCCACTTCCGCGTCGTCCCTGTGAGCGCACCCCCTGGCGTGCGCTCACAGGGACGACGCGGAAATGGGGCGGGGGCGGGGCGGGGAGGGGATCATCCTTGCGATGTACGGGGATGGATCCCGAGAGCGACGCGGCGGGCGGGGGCGGATCCTTAGCGTCGAAGACATGGAGATCACGACGACCGACCTGGGTCTTGCGGCCCGCGTCCAGCACCTCACCAAGACCTACGGATCCGGCGAGGGCGCGGTGCGTGCCCTCGACGACGTCAGCGTCGGCATCCGCCGCGGCCAGTTCACGGCGATCATGGGCGCATCCGGCTCCGGCAAGTCCACGCTCATGCACATCATGGCGGGCCTGGACACCCCCACCGGCGGGCGGGCGTGGATCGGCGACACCGAGATCACCGGTCTCGGCGACCTCGACCTGACGATCCTGCGCCGGCGCCGGGTGGGCTTCATCTTCCAGGCGTTCAACCTCGTGCCCACTCTCGACGCCCTCGGCAACATCCTGCTGCCGTTCGAGCTCGACGGGCGGCGCCCGTCTGCGATCGAGCGGGCGCGCATCGACTCCCTCGTCGAGATCCTCGGGATCGGACCGCGGCTGCGCCACCGCCCGCACCAGCTCTCCGGCGGGCAGCAGCAGCGCGTCGCGATCGCCCGTGCGCTCGCCACCGCCCCCGACCTGGTCTTCGCGGACGAGCCCACCGGCAACCTCGACTCGGCCTCAGGGCGCGAGGTGCTGCAGCTGCTCTCCACCGCGAGCCGCGAGCAGGGCCAGTCGATCGCCATGGTCACGCACGACGCGGTCGCCGCGAGCTACGCCGACCGGGTGCTGTTCCTCGGCGACGGCCGCATCGTCGCCGACCACCCGCGCCGCACCGCGGACGAGATCGCGACGCTCATGCTCTCCGGCGGCGCACCCGCCCCGGCCGCCGCGCCCGCCCCGGCCGCTGCACCCGTGCCTGCGGCGACCGCGGTCTCCGCGACCGCGGCCCAGCCGAGCGGAGCGCTCGCATGACCGCCCTCGCCCCGACCCTGCTCGAGACGCCCCTCACGCCGTCGCGCCTCGCGTTCCTGCGCGAGCGCGGCATGGGCTCGAGCGTGTTCGTCGCCGCGCTCACGGCCGCGTTCGGCGTGATCCTCGTGGACACCACGTTCTACCTGGGCGCCCTGCTGCAGAACGACCCGTTCCTCGGTGACAGCGAGACCCTCGCCTACGTGGTGCGGATCCTCTCGGTGCTGCTCACCGCCGTCGCGATGTACGTCGCGGCGATCGTCACCGCCAACACCTTCGCGACCATCGTGGCCGGCCGCACCCGGCGCATCGCGCTCATGCGACTGATCGGCGCCTCCGCACGGTCGCAGCGCTCGGAGGTCGCCGGGCAGGGCCTCGCGGTCGGCGTCATCGGCGCCGTGCTGGGTCTGGCCGCAGGCGTCCTGCTGAGCTGGGGCGGAGCCGCGATCGGATCCCTCGCCTTCGCGCACCCGCCGCAGGGCTTCACGCCGCTGCAGCCGGGGGCGCTGATCCCCGCCGTGGGCGTGGCGCTCACCACGTGGCTCGCGGCCTGGGCCGGATCCCGGCGCGTGCTGACCGTCTCCCCGCTGCAGGCGCTCGCCGGATCCGCCGAGCGCTCGGTCGCGGAGACCGCAGCGGGCGGCACCAGGCACCTCGGCGCGATCACGATGTTCGTGCTCGGCGGCGTTCTGCTGGCCGGCGGCGTCGTGGTCGGGCTGTCCTCGCCGCTCGGGGTCGTGGTCGCCTTCTTCGGCGGGGTGTTCTCGTTCAGCGGGCTCGCGATCGGGTCTGTCCTGGTGATGCCCCCGGTGCTGCGCCTGGTGGGACGCCTCTTCGGACGCGGCGCGACCGCCCGGCTCGCCGCCGAGAACGCGCTGCGCCACCCCGAGCGGTCCAGCCGCATGGCCATCGGCGTCGTGATGGGCGTCACGCTCGTGACGATGTTCGCGGTCGCGCTGGAGTCGGCCAAGGCGCTCATGGTGCGCACGAGCGCCGACCAGCTGCCGCCCGGGTTCTTCGCGCCTTTCGACGCGTTCGGCACCGTGATGATGGTGCTGGTCGCGGTATCGGCGGTGATCGCCGCGGTCGGGCTGGTCAACCTGCTCACGATCGGCGTCGTGCAGCGCCGGCGCGAGCTGGGCCTGCTGCGCGCGATCGGACTGAGCAGCCGCCAGGTGCGACGCATGGTGCTGCTTGAGGCCGCGCACGTGACGATCGCCGCCACCGCGACCGGGCTCGTGCTGGGCGTCGTCTACGGGTGGATCGCCGCGCAGTCCCTGCTCGGATCCGTCCCGTCGATGCCCGACTTCCAGCCTGCGGGGCTCATCCCTCCGGTCGTGCCGTGGGTGCCCGTGGTCGCGATCGTGGCCTGCACGGCCGTGCTCACGCTCGTGGCGTCCGCCGCCCCGACCCGGCTCGCGACCCGCGTCGCCCCGGTCGAGGCGCTCGCCGCGGACTGAGGGATGCGGGGCCGCGGGGGATCTCCGCGGCCCCGTCCCAGGTGCGGGACAGGCGGCGGATCCGCCAGCCGCGCCACTGCCACGCCGCCCAGAGCACGGGCAGCAGCAGGAGGGATCCCGGACCGCCGAAGACGAGCCGGTCGCGCCACAGCGCCCGGCCGTCCGGCAGCTCCGAGACGGCCATGCGGTGATCCCAGACGTCGAGCGAGGAGAGCGGCCCGGTGAGCGGTATGCCGCTGTCGCGCAGGATCCGCACGGTCTGGCCCTTGTGCTCGCGGACCTCGTCGTACGCCCCGATCAGCTGCGTGCCCACGGTGACCAGCCCGAACAGGCGCAGTCGTACCGCGCTGTGCAGCAGCGAACCCTCGTCGGCGTGCGTGAGCGGTTCGACCACGATCACCGGCGCGTACAGCGCGGTCAGCACGGCGGGCGAGTGCAGCGCCGCCCAGGCGGCGTCCGCGCTCGCGGCGATCCGGAATCGCAGCTGCACGTGCCGCAGCCTCAGGGCGGTCGTCCTCATCGCGGCATCACCGCCGCGCGGCGGTCGGCCGCGGTGATCTCGCGCCGGGTCCAGACCAGGAGGAAGCGCTCGTCGTAGCGCCGCGAGCAGCGCGCGCAGGAGGACGCCCGCGTGGGGCGCCGGTGCCGGTAGGTCACGTGGCCGGTGGGACAGCGGCCCACCCACGGGGCGAGCTCGGTCGCGGTCTCGCCGTGATGCGTCGTGCCGCCCTCGTATCCCAGTGACCGGGCGATCCGCTTCCAGGCGACGCCGTGCGCGGCGTCGTGGCCGGCGACGGCATGAGCGACCTCGTGCAGGAGCACCTGGTGGATCTCGTCGTCGTCGAACCGGGCGGCAAGATAGCGCGAGACGGTGATCCGCTTGTCGCGGTAGTTGCAGGCACCCGCCCGGCGCTTGGCGTTGTCGAAGCCGAACGACCAGGTCGGATCGAGATGCAGCCGGATGAGCGCTTCGCCCCAGATCCGGACTCGTTCCAACTCGGCCATGCTCTCACGTTAGGGGACGCCGCAGACATTGCGGCGCGCTGCGGCGAGAACGACGTCGCGCTCCCCGCGCGGCACGCGTCCACGGTCGACGAAGACCGCGTCCGCCAGGGGAGGACGACCGGGTCAGCCGTTGACGGCGACCGGGTCGCGGCGGCGCTCGACCGTGTCGACGGCGAGCAGCGCGGCCTCCAGGGCCGCGTCGTCGGCGCCGGCCTCGCGGCGAAGGAACACGGTGCGCTTGAAGCTCTCCCTGGCCTGGTCGTAGTCGCCGGCCTCGAAGGCGTTGCGGCCGCGGTGCTGATGCGCGAAGGCGGCGATCGGGACCCAGCCCTGACCCTCCGCCTCGGCGACGCAGGCGGCCAGCTCGTGGTCGGCGGCGGCGTGCGCTCCGCGGTACTGCTGCACGGTCGCGCGCAGCACGCGCGCACGCAGCAGGTCCTTCCTGGTGCCGGCCATGCGCGCCTGCCGCACGGTCTCGTCCGCGAGGCGGAGCGCGTCATCCAGGTCGCCCAGGACCTTCAGCAGCCAGACCCTCTCGAGCATCGACGGCAGGCTGCGCAGGTCGGCGATCTCGTCCAGACGCGCCTCGCACTCGGGCGGATCCACCCGCTCGCGCAGAGAGTCCGGGTCGTATCCCTTGATGTAGCCCACGCGCCCGTCCTCCTGCACTGCCTCGCCGTGCCCTCCAGTCTGCCTCCGGATCCGGCGCATCCGCGAAGGCCCCAGGGCGTGCCGTGAGAAACCGGTGCCGGGGGCCGGATCGGGAGGCGGTCCGCGCCGCCGACGGGCCGGGACTCAGCGCAGGAACAGCCCGGCATCCGGCCGGGGAGAGGCCACCGCGGTCGCGTCGGTGACGATCGCCGCATCCTTCGCGAACGCGATCACCTCGGCGCCGTGCGCGAGCTTGGCCGGGTGCGGACCCGCGGCGAGGATGCGCGGCAGCGCGTCGGCCGGAAGCGGTCCCCGCGACGCCGCGAGCACGAGGTTTCCGAAGCGGCGGCCCTTCAGGATCTGCGCGTCCGCGAGGATGGCGACCTCCGGGAGCACCGCACGGATCGTCGCCACCTGCCGGCGGGCGAACGCGAGCCCCGGACCGTCCGCGACGTTCACGAGCAGGACGCCGGCGGGCCCCAGCAGCCGGGCGAGCTCGGTGTAGAACTCCACGCTGGTCAGATGCGCGGGGGTCTGCGCCCCGGAGTAGACGTCGGCGACGACGAGGTCGACCGCCCCGCTCAGCGCCGGCGGAAGGCGGCGCACGCCTTCGCGGGCGTCGCCGATGCGGATGCGGATCGCGGCGCCGCGAGGCAGCGGGAGATGCTCGCGCACGAGCTCGACGAGCGGGGCCTCCAGCTCGATCACCTGCTGGCGGGATCCGGGCCGGGTCGTGGCGATGTAGCGGGGAAGCGTCATCGCACCCGCGCCGAGATGGACGGCGGTGATCGCCGCGCCGGGGGAGGCGAGCTGGTCGATCAGGGCCCCCATCCGCACGATGTACTCGAAGTGCAGATGGGTGGGATCGGCGAGGTCCACGTGCGACTGCGGGGTGTCCTCGATGAGCAGCTCGAAGCCGCCGCCGAACTCCGCGGGGACGACGCGCGCGATCCCGCCCGATGCGAGCCGGGCTGCCGGATGCTCGGTGTCCTTCGCGCGCGCTCTGCCCATGCGATGAGCCTACGGCGCAGCGGTCGCGAGCGCGGACGCCCCCGCATCGGCGCACTCGGGGCGAGCGCCACGCGCAGGTCACGGCTCGATCACGGGCTTGGAAGAAACTTGCAGAGAGTTTGTTCAGCGTGGATACTTTTTCCTACTGGCACGTTCGCCCAGCGATTTCAAAGAGGAGATTCACCCGATGCACAAGCGCATTCTGTCCGTCGCGGCACTCGGCGTCGTGGCGACGCTGGGCCTGGCAGCCTGCTCCGGCGGCAGCGCCCCCGCGGCCACCAACGGTCCGGTCGACGGCAAGGGCAAGACGCTCAACGTCTGGATCATGAAGGGCACCAACCCCGACGCGACCGCCTTCTACGACAAGGTCGAGAAGGAGTTCACGAAGGAGACCGGCGCGACCGTCAAGATCGAAGAGGTGCAGTGGGCCGACGCCCACGACCGCTTCACCACCGCGATGGCCGGCGGCACCACGCCCGACGTGGCCGAGGTCGGCACGACCTGGACCCCGGAGTTCGCCGACGCCGGCGCGCTGCTCGAACTGGACAAGTACATCGACGCCGAGAAGGGCCTGAAGGACGACCTCGTCGCGGGTCTCAAGACCGCGGGCACCTACGACGGCCACCTCTACGGCATGCCGTGGTACGCCGGCGTGCGCTCGATCGTCTACCGCACCGACGTCTTCGACAAGCTCGGCCTCAAGGCGCCCACCTCGTGGGACGACATCGTCAAGGCCGGCGACGCGATCAAGGCCGCCGACCCGAACATGCTCGCGTTCCCCGTGCCCGGCGCCGCCGAGTTCCAGGTCTACCCCTGGGTCTGGGGTGCCGGTGGCGAGATCGCGACCGACAAGAAGGGCACCTGGACGAGCGAGATGGACAGTGCGAAGTCGCAGGAGGGGATCCAGTTCTACACGGATCTCGCCACGAAGCACGGCTTCTCCTCGGCCGGCGCGACCACCTGGAAGGAGACCGACCTCAAGGACGCGTTCTCCCAGGGCAACGTCGCGATGATGCTCTCCGGCTCGTGGACGCCGAACGCCCTGATCCAGGCCAACCCCGACCTCAAGGGCAAGATCGGCGCCGCGGTGATCCCGGGCAAGGACGGCGGCATCGCCCCGTCGGTCCTCGGCGGCTCGCACCTGTCGATCTTCAACACCACCAAGAACCCCGACCTCGCGTGGGCGTTCACCAAGATGATGACCACGGGCGACCTCGCCAAGGAGTGGGCGAGCCAGACCGGCTACTTCCCGGGCGTGCAGTCCGCGATGAAGGACGCGCTGGCCTCGACCGACCCGCTCGTCGCGCCGTTCGCGAAGCAGATGGTCGACGGCGGCGGATCCGTTCCGGTCAGCCCGAACTTCGGCGCCGTGCAGGCGAAGAAGACGACCAACTCGATGATGCAGTCGATCCTGAGCGGCCAGAAGGATGTCGCCACCGCGACGAAGGACGCCGCCAAGGAGATGACCGACCTTCTGAACCAGAAGAAGTAGGTCCTCCTCCATGTCGATGGTGCAGGCACCGCAGCCGGTCGCGGAAGGGGAGCACGGCTCCTCCTCCGCGGCCGGCGGCCCGTCCGGCAAGCGCCGGTTCCGCTGGGCGACCGCCCGTCCCTGGCTGCTGCTGGCCCCCGCGCTCGCGATCCTCGCGACGCTCATGCTGTGGCCCCTCATCCAGGTCGTGATCTTCTCGCTGCAGAACTACGGCCTGCGCGAGATCAACACGGGACGGACCAACTGGATCGGCCTGGGCAACTACATCGAGGCGCTCGGCGACCCCACGCTGTGGACCGTGGTGCTGCCCAACACGGTCGGCCTCGCGGTGGTCTCGGTGTTCACCACGGTCGTGGTGGGCACGCTCGTCGCGCTGCTGCTGGCCCGCCTCGGGCCGGTGTGGCGCACGATCGTCGCGAGCTGCATCATGATCGCGTGGGCCATGCCCGCGGTCACCGGCACCTACGTCTGGATCTGGATCTTCGACGCCGACCACGGCATCTTCAACAGCGTGCTGCAGGATCTGGGCCTCATCGACGGCCAGGTCAACTGGTTCACCAACCGGTGGGCGTTCTTCGCCATCGTGCTGCTGAACATCGTGCACCACGGCTTCCCGTTCGTCGCCGTGACGATCCTCGCGGGCCTGCTCGGGGTCAACAAGGAGATGATCGAGGCGGCCGCGCTCGACGGCGCCGGCGCGTGGCGCCGGTTCTGGAAGATCGTCTTCCCGACCCTCAAGCCGGTGTTCTCGGTCGTGATCATCCTCTCCACGATCTGGGACTTCAAGGTCTTCGCCCAGGTCTTCCTGATGCCGGGCGGTGACGGCAGCAACCGCAGCGTGCTGAACCTCGGCGTGTGGTCCTACGTCGAATCCTTCGGGCAGAACCGGTTCGGCTTCGGATCCGCACTCGCCGTGCTGCTCACCCTCGTGCTGCTCGGGATCACCGCGATCTACGTGCGCGCGCTCATGAAGGAGGACGAGCTGTGAAATCGCGTCACCCCGTGCTCGGCAGGATCGGGATCACCGTCGCAGTGGCCGTGGTCCTCGTGTTCACGCTCTTCCCCGTGTACTGGATGGTCTCCAGCGCCTTCGACAAGCGCGCCTCCGGCGGCGGGCAGTCCCTGCTGCCCAAGGAGTTCACCTGGGACAACTTCGCCTTCGTCCTCACCGACGGCGGATTCCTCCTGTTCCTGCGCAACTCGCTGCTCGTCGCGCTCGTGACGGTGCTCATCTCCGGGTTCGTCTGCCTGCTCGCCGCCGTCGCGGTGGCCCGGTTCCGGTTCAAGTTCCGCACCTCGGTGCTGCTCATGATCCTGGTCGTGCAGATGGTGCCGCTCGAGGCGCTCGTGATCCCGCTGTTCCTGCAGGTCAAGACGCTCGGGCTGCTCAACAGCATCCTCGGCCTCATGGTGGTCTACACCGCGCTCTCGCTCGCCTTCGGCATCTGGATGCTGCGGGGCTTCGTGCAGGCCGTCCCCGTCGAGCTCGAGGAGGCCGCCTACATCGACGGTGCGAGCTGGTGGCGGATGTTCCGCTCCGTGCTGCTCCCGCTCGTGATGCCGGGACTCGTCGCGACGAGCGTGTTCAGCTTCATCACCGCCTGGAACGAGTTCATCTTCGCCATGACGATGCTGGGCGGGGCGAAGGATCAGTACACTGTCTCGATCGGTCTGAAGTCCTTCTTCGGCGAGCACTCCAACGACTGGGGGAGCATCATGGCGGCGTCGACGATCATCACCATCCCGGTCATGATCTTCTTCGTCCTGGTGCAGCGCCGCCTCTCGGCCGGACTCGTCGCAGGAGCGGTGAAGGGATGAGCGTGGCAGAGGCGAACGACGACCGATCAGCAGGCGACGCCGAGACGGCGGAGCTCGAGCGCCTCGCGAACGCGGTCCTGTGGCCCGGCTTCTACGGCCGCACCGTGCCGGCCTGGCTCGAGGAGGCACTGCAGCACGGTCTCGCCGGCGTGGTGTACTTCGCGCAGAACATCGGCCCCGACCTCGCCGCGCTGAGCACCGGGATCCGCGCCGCCAACCCCCGGGCGCTCATCGGCGTCGACGAGGAAGGCGGCAGCGTCACCCGGCTCGAGGCCGCGACCGGATCCACCCTCCCCGGCGCCGCGCAGCTGGGCGCGCTCGATGACGTGGCCGCGACCGCGTCGACCGGCGCGGAGCTCGCCCGCCGCGTCCGCGCCGTCGGCGCGGACGTCGTGCTCGGACCGGTGGCCGATGTGAACACGGATCCGCGCAACCCGGTCATCGGCGTGCGCGCGTTCGGCGCCGACGCGGGCCTGGTCTCGCGGCACGTGGTCGCCGCGGTCGAGGGCATCCAGGCGGGCGGCGTGGCCGCCTGCGTCAAGCACTTCCCCGGGCACGGCGACACGCACGTCGATTCGCACCACGACCTTCCGCGCATCGCCGTGGATCCGGCCGAGATCGAGCGGGTGCATCTCGCGCCATTCCGCGCCGCGATCGCCGCGGGCGTGGACGCCGTGATGACCGCGCACATCGTCGTCCCGGCGTGGGGCGAGGAGCCTGCGACGCTCAACCCGCGCGTGCTGGGCATGCTGCGCGAGGCGGGCTTCGACGGGGTCATCATCACCGACGCCCTCGACATGGCCGCGATCCGCGAGACCGTCGGGATCGGCGGGGGAGGGGTTCTCGCGCTCGCCGCGGGGGCCGACCTGCTCTGCATCGGCAACCCGACGAACCCCGGCGCCGCGGCGCTGCCGGATCAGGACGAGCACGACTACCGCACGGCGCGGGACGCGATCGTCGGCGCCCTGCGGGACGGATCCCTGTCCCGCGAGCGCGTCGCCGAGGCCGGCGCCAGGGTGGCGCGGCTCGCCGCGAAGCTCGCCGCGGCGTCCTCCGCGGAGGACGCGGACACCGCCCCCTACGACGGCGCCGGCATCGTGCGCCGCGCGCTGCGCGTGCGCGGGGAGCTGAAGACCGCGGATGCGCCGTTCGTGGTCGACGCTCGCCGCAGCTCGACGCTCGCCGTGGACAGCGCCGCCGGCTACGTGTCCGAGGCGCTCGCCGCCGGGGGCGCGACGGTGCGTCTGGACGCCGCGCACCTGGACGAGCCGCAGCGCGGTGCGGCCGTCGCCGCGGCGGTCGCGCAGGCCGACGGCCGGCGGATCGCGCTGCTCGTGGACCGGATCGACACGGACCCGGCGCAGCGCGCGCTCGTCGGCGAGTTCGCCGCCCGGGCGACCGAGATCGTCGCGGTGAACGTCGGCCTGCCCTCGGGCGACGTGGGCGTGCCGGTGATCGAGGTGGGTTCCGCGAGTAGGATCGGCGCCGAGCTCGCCCGGGAGAGGCTCATCGGCGCCGTGCGATGATCCGCTCTCTTCGGGAGGCGGAGGGGGTGTGATGGACGCGGATGTCTTCGCCGTGGTGCGCGGAGCACTGCCGCGGCTGAGCGCCGCCGAGGCGAGGGTCGCCGAGCGCGTGCTCGCGGATCCGACGCTCGTCGTGGACCTCGCCATCACCGACCTCGCACAGCTCTGCCACACCTCGCTGTCGACCGTCGCGCGCTTCGCGCAGACCCTGGGCTTCAGCGGCTATCGCGAGCTGCGCGTCGCCTTCGCGGGCGCCGTGGCGCGGGCGCAGGCCGAGCAGGAGCGTTTCGGCTTCGACGATGCGGTCATCGACCTCGGCGACCCGGTGGAGGCCGTCGCGGCCAAGCTGGCGGCGAGCGAGATCGGTGCGATCGAGCACACCGTGGCGGGCCTCGACTTCGCCGCGCTGGACCGCGTCGCCGTCGTGGTCGCGACCGCGAGGCAGGTGCACCTGTTCGGTCAGGGTGCGTCCTCGCTCACCGCGCAGGACATGCAGCTCAAGCTCGCCCGGATCGGATGCGTCGCCGTGCACTCGCCGGACCCGCACATCGCGATCACGGGCGCGTCGCTGCTCGGCGCGGAGGACGTCGTCCTGGCGGTCTCGCACGAGGGCGCGACGGCCGAGACGGTCAGAGCCGCCGAGGTCGCACGCGCGGCCGGGGCCTTCACCGTCGCGCTGACCAACGCCCCCGGATCCCCGATCACCGCCGTGGCCGACGTGGTGCTCGGCACGCGCGCCAAGGAATCGCCCCTGCGGATGGCCGCGATGTCGAGCAGGATCGCACAGCTCGCGGTGCTCGACCTGCTGTTCGTGCGCGTCGTGCAGCACCGCGGGGAGACGGTGACGGCGCCGCTGCGCGCGACCCGGCGTGCGGTGCGCGGCGCCTGAGGCCGGATCCCGCCGCCCGGCCCGACGCCGTCGGCGAGGTGGCGCTCAGTCCACGTGGTCGCGGGTGCTGCCCAGCGCGCGGGTCGCGATGCGGTTGGCCCGTGCCACGCAGCCGCTCAGCGACAGCCCGCTGAGCACTCCGGCGAGGAAGCCCGCCGCGAAGGCGTCACCCGCGCCGATCGTCTCGACCACGGTCGACGGCACGGCGGGGGCGTCGGCGCGCTCGGCGCCGTCGAACGCGGTGGCGCCGTCGTCCCGCGTGACGACGAGGTGCCGCGGTCCGGGGAACAGCGCGCGCAGGCGGTCCGGATCCCCGGTTCCGAAGACGGCCTCCGCGTCGTGCGCGCTGCACTGCGCCACATCGGCGGCGGCGAGGTAGCCGCCGAGCAGCTCGCGCGCCTCGTCCTCGCGGCCCTGCCAGAGCGCGGGGCGCCAGTTCACGTCGAAGCCGATCAGCCGGTCGCCGCGCTCGGCGAACAGCTCGTCCTGCGCGGCGCGGGCGCCTTCGGAGAGGGCGGGCGTGATCCCGGTCGTGTGCACGAGCGCCGCGCCGGCGAGCACCCGCTCCGCGGCGGGCGTGCGCAGGGTCGCGGGGGAGATCCGGCTGCCCGCGGATCCGGCCCGGTAGTAGTGCATGGCGCTCTGCACCGGCCCCTCGCCCTCGGCCGAGAGCTCCTTGACGTA
Source organism: Microbacterium sp. NPDC089698 (assembly GCF_044749045.1). NCBI lineage: Bacteria > Bacillati > Actinomycetota > Actinomycetes > Micrococcales > Microbacteriaceae > Microbacterium > Microbacterium sp. NPDC089698. The sequence goes on along the minus strand of NZ_JBIVHE010000001.1, from coordinate 1,495,055 downwards.
CAGCCCGGTCGGAGCCGCGGGGTCGATCTCGACCGCGGAGGCGTCGATGCCGTGCTGCGCGAGCTCGGCGAGCAGGAAGCGGCCGAAGCCGTCATCGCCCACGCGGGAGATCACGGCGGCACGGGATCCGGCCGACGCGACGGCGAGCGCGACGTTCCACTCCGCGCCGGCCAGGGAGCGCTGGAACGTCCGACTGCTCTCCAGCGGGCCGGCCGTGGTGGGCACGAGCGCCACCAGGCCCTCGCCGAAGCAGGCGATCAACGGTGTTTCGGGCACGTTCGCGACCATACCGGATCCCGCGGACATGCACGCGTCCGGGCGCCGCGCGCTCGTGGTTATACCCCCCTCGGGGCAGAAGGTCAAGAATCGCGCTGGACATGTCGCGATATCGGGCCTATAGTTGATATTTGCGCCTCGCTCCTCCCTGCCCTCATATGGTGGTCGGCAGACTCCGTACGTCCTCGCTCCTCGACAGAGCGCCTTCAGCGTGCGGCCGCGGGAGGCGGCGCACTCACCTGACGACGAGGAATCGAGACGCCCTTCGGGGCTCACGGAGGTTATTCCCTTGGCTGCTGCTCGCAACGCATCCACCCCCACCACCACCAAGAACGGACGCGGTCACTCCCGCCTCTCGTTCGCCAAGATCTCCGACACGCTGACGGTCCCCGACCTGCTCGCCCTGCAGACCGAGTCCTTCGACTGGCTCGTGGGCAACGAGGCCTGGAAGCAGCGCGTCGCGGAGGCCAAGAAGGCCGGCCGCAAGGACCTCGCGCAGGCCAGCGGCCTGGAGGAGATCTTCGAGGAGATCTCCCCGATCGAGGACCTGAGCGAGACCATGCAGCTCTCGTTCACGAACCCGTACCTCGAGCCCGAGAAGTACTCCATCGAGGAGTGCAAGGAGCGCGGCAAGACCTACGCGGCCCCGCTCTACGTCGAGGCCGAGTTCATGAACCACCAGACCGGTGAGATCAAGACCCAGACGGTCTTCATGGGCGACTTCCCCCTGCAGACCGCCAAGGGCACGTTCATCATCAACGGCACCGAGCGCGTCGTCGTCTCGCAGCTGGTCCGCTCCCCGGGCGTCTACTTCGACAAGACCCCCGACAAGACCAGCGACAAGGACATCGTCTCCGCGCGCGTCATCCCGTCCCGCGGCGCCTGGCTCGAGTTCGAGATCGACAAGCGCGACCAGGTCGGCGTGCGCATCGACCGCAAGCGCAAGCAGTCCGTCACCGTCTTCCTCAAGGCGCTGGGCCTGACCAGCGAGGAGATCCTCGCCGAGTTCGCCGGCTTCGCCTCGATCGAGGAGACCCTCGCGAAGGACACGATCCTCACCAAGGAGGACGCGCTCCGCGACATCTACCGCAAGCTCCGTCCGGGCGAGCAGGTCGCCGCCGAGGCCGCCCGCGCGCTGCTGGACAACTTCTACTTCAACGCCAAGCGCTACGACCTGGCCAAGGTCGGTCGTTACAAGATCAACCAGAAGCTCGGCCTGGACACCCCGCTGGACGAGTCCGTCCTCACGGTCAAGGACGTCGTCGAGACGATCAAGTACCTGGTGCGCCTGCACGCGAACGTGGAGACCTTCGAGGGCATCCGCGGCGGCAAGAAGGCGGAGATCCGCCTCGCGACCGACGACATCGACAACTTCGGCAACCGTCGCATCCGCGCCGTCGGCGAGCTCATCCAGAACCAGGTCCGCACGGGCCTGTCCCGCATGGAGCGCGTCGTCCGCGAGCGCATGACCACGCAGGACATCGAGGCGATCACCCCGCAGACCCTGATCAACGTGCGCCCCGTCGTGGCCGCGATCAAGGAGTTCTTCGGCACCTCGCAGCTGTCGCAGTTCATGGACCAGAACAACCCGCTCGCGGGTCTGACCCACAAGCGCCGCCTCTCGGCCCTCGGCCCCGGCGGTCTGAGCCGTGACCGCGCCGGCGTCGAGGTCCGTGACGTGCACCCCTCGCACTACGGCCGCATGTGCCCGATCGAGACCCCGGAAGGCCCGAACATCGGCCTGATCGGCTCGCTCGCCACGTTCGCGCGGATCAACTCCTTCGGTTTCATCGAGACCCCGTACCGCAAGGTCGAGGGCGGCAAGGTCACCGAGCACATCGACTACCTGACCGCCGCCGAGGAGGTCGACTTCAACATCGCCCAGGCGAACGCCCCGCTCGCCGCGGACGGCCGCTTCACCGAGGCGCACGTGCTGGCCCGTCCGAAGGGCGGATCCGGCGAGGTCGACATGTTCCTCCCCGAGGAGATCGGCTACATCGACGTCTCCCCGCGCCAGATGGTGTCGGTCGCGACCTCGCTCGTGCCGTTCCTCGAGCACGACGACGCGCAGCGCGCGCTCATGGGTGCCAACATGCAGCGCCAGGCCGTGCCGCTGCTCCGTTCCGAGTCGCCGTACGTCGGCACCGGTATGGAGGGCTTCGCCGCCATCGACGCGGGTGACGTGATCACCGCCGAGAAGGCCGGTGTCGTCTCCGAGGTCTCCGCCGACCGCGTCGTGGTCATGCTCGACGAGGGCGGGACGCAGGAGTACTACCTGCGCAAGTTCGACCGCTCGAACCACGGCACCTCCTACAACCAGAAGGTCGTCGTCTCGGCCGGTGAGCGCGTCGAGGTCGGCGAGGTCATCGCAGACGGCCCCGCCACGGAGAACGGCGAGCTCGCGCTCGGCAAGAACCTCCTCGTCGCCTTCATGACCTGGGAGGGTCACAACTTCGAGGACGCGATCATCCTGAGCCAGGACCTGGTGAAGGACGACACCCTCTCCTCGATCCACATCGAGGAGTACGAGGTCGACTCGCGCGACACGAAGCTCGGCAAGGAGGAGATCACCCGTGACCTCCCCAACGTCAGCCCCGAGCTCCTGAAGGACCTCGACGAGCGCGGCATCATCCGCATCGGCGCCGAGGTCCGCCCCGGCGACATCCTCGTCGGAAAGGTCACCCCGAAGGGCGAGACCGAGCTCTCGGCCGAGGAGCGCCTGCTCCGCGCGATCTTCAACGAGAAGAGCCGCGAGGTCCGCGACACCTCCCTGAAGGTGCCGCACGGCGAGCAGGGCACCGTCATCGCGGTCAAGGAGTTCAACGCCGAGGACGGCGACGACGAGCTCGGCTCCGGCGTCAACCGCCGCGTCGTGGTCTTCATCGCCCAGAAGCGCAAGATCACCGAGGGCGACAAGCTCGCCGGCCGTCACGGCAACAAGGGCGTCATCGCGAAGATCCTGCCGGTCGAGGACATGCCGTTCCTCTCCGACGGCACCCCGGTCGACGTGATCCTGAACCCGCTCGGCATCCCGGGCCGCATGAACTTCGGCCAGGTGCTGGAGACCCACCTCGGGTGGATCGCCGCACAGGGCTGGAAGATCGAGGGCAACCCGGAGTGGGCCGCGCGCCTTCCCGAGGAGGCGTTCGACGTCGCCCCCGGCACCAAGGTCGCGACCCCGGTGTTCGACGGCGCCAGCGAGGAGGAGATCTCCGGTCTGCTCGACTCGACGCTGCCGACCCGTGACGGCGTGCGCCTGATCGACTCGACCGGTAAGACCACCCTGTTCGACGGCCGCTCCGGCGAGCCGTTCCCGGGGCAGATCTCCGTGGGCTACATGTACATCCTGAAGCTCCACCACCTCGTCGACGACAAGATCCACGCGCGTTCGACGGGCCCCTACTCGATGATCACCCAGCAGCCGCTCGGCGGTAAGGCCCAGTTCGGCGGCCAGCGCTTCGGTGAGATGGAGGTGTGGGCGCTCGAGGCCTACGGCGCCGCGTACGCGCTGCAGGAGCTCCTCACGATCAAGTCCGACGACATCCTCGGCCGCGTCAAGGTCTACGAGGCGATCGTCAAGGGCGAGAACATCCAGGAGCCGGGCATCCCGGAGTCGTTCAAGGTGCTCATGAAGGAGATGCAGTCGCTCTGCCTGAACGTCGAGGTCCTCTCGGCCGACGGCACGGCGGTCAACCTCCGCGACACCGACGACGAGGCCTTCCGCGCCGCCGAGGAGCTGGGGATCAACATCTCCAGCCGCTTCGAGTCCGCCTCGATCGACGAGATCTGAGCCAGAACCGATTCGACGGGCCCTCGCGGCCCGCAATCAGCAGTTTTTATTGAGACACAGGAGAACTAGTGCTCGACGCAACAACGTTCGATGAGCTTCGCATCGGTCTGGCCACCGCAGACGACATCCGCAAGTGGTCCTACGGCGAGGTCAAGAAGCCCGAGACCATCAACTACCGCACGCTGAAGCCGGAGAAGGACGGCCTCTTCGGCGAGCAGATCTTCGGCCCGTCCCGCGACTGGGAGTGCGCCTGCGGCAAGTACAAGCGCGTGCGCTTCAAGGGCATCGTGTGCGAGCGATGCGGCGTGGAGGTCACCAAGAGCTCCGTGCGCCGTGAGCGCATGGGCCACATCGAGCTCGCCGCGCCCGTCACCCACATCTGGTACTTCAAGGGCGTGCCCTCGCGCCTCGGCTACCTGCTGGACATGGCGCCGAAGGACCTCGAGAAGGTCATCTACTTCGCCGCGTACATGGTCATCTCGGTCGACGAGGACGCGCGTCACCGCGACCTGGCGACCCAGGAGAACAACATCCGCCTCGAGCTGAAGACGCTCGGCGACCGCCGCGACGCCAAGATCGCGGAGCGCCTGGCCAAGCTGGAGGAGGAGCTCGCGGCCCTCGAGGCCGAAGGCGCCAAGGCGGACGCCAAGAAGAAGGTCAAGGACGCAGCCGAGAAGGAGATGTCCCTGATCCGCAAGGGCGCCGACGAGGCGATCGTCAAGCTCGAGCGCGTGTGGGAGGACTTCCGCACCCTCGAGGTGGGCGCGCTCCGTCCCGAGGACGACGTCTTCCACGAGCTGCAGGACCGGTTCGGTCAGTACTTCGAGGCCCACATGGGCGCCGAGGCGATCCAGCGCCGCCTCGCGGCCTTCGACCTCGCCGCCGAGTCGGAGAAGCTGCACCTGCAGATCTCCGAGGGCAAGGGTCAGCGCAAGATCCGTGCGATCAAGCGCCTCAAGGTCGTGAACTCGTTCCTGGAGACCGGCATGAGCCCGGCCGCGATGGTGCTCGACGTCGTGCCGGTGATCCCGCCGGAGCTGCGCCCGATGGTGCAGCTGGACGGTGGCCGCTTCGCGACCAGCGACCTGAACGACCTGTACCGCCGCGTGATCAACCGCAACAACCGTCTTCGTCGTCTGATCGACCTCGGTGCCCCCGAGATCATCGTCAACAACGAGAAGCGCATGCTGCAGGAGGCCGTCGACGCGCTGTTCGACAACGGCCGCCGCGGTCGTCCCGTCACGGGCACCGGCAACCGCGCCCTGAAGTCCCTCAGCGACATGCTGAAGGGAAAGCAGGGTCGCTTCCGCCAGAATCTGCTCGGCAAGCGCGTGGACTACTCGGGCCGTTCGGTCATCATCGTCGGCCCGCAGCTCAAGCTGCACCAGTGCGGTCTGCCGAAGACGATGGCGATCGAGCTGTTCAAGCCGTTCGTGATCAAGCGCCTGATCGACCTGGGCCACTCGCAGAACATCAAGGCCGCCAAGCGCGCCGTCGAGCGCATGCGTCCCGAGGTCTGGGACGTGCTCGAGGAGATCATCCGCGAGCGCCCCGTGCTGCTGAACCGCGCCCCCACCCTGCACCGCCTGGGCATCCAGGCCTTCGAGCCGCAGCTCGTCGAGGGCAAGGCCATCCAGCTGCACCCGCTCGTGTGCGCGGCGTTCAACGCCGACTTCGACGGTGACCAGATGGCCGTGCACCTGCCGCTCTCGGTCGAGGCCCAGGCCGAGGCCCGCGTGCTGATGCTCGCCTCGAACAACATCCTCAAGCCGTCCGACGGCCGTCCGGTCACCCTGCCCTCGCAGGACATGATCATCGGCCTGCACCACCTGACCACGGTCAAGGAGGGTGCGGTCGGCGAGGGTCGTGCGTTCGGCTCCGTGGGCGAGGCGATCCTGGCGAAGGACGAGGGCACCCTCGACCTGCAGGCCAAGGTCCGCATCCGCATCCCGGGTCTGACCTTCCTCGAGGGCGAGGCCCCCGAGGGCTACGAGCGCCACGGTCTCGTGGACACCTCGCTCGGCCAGGCGATCTTCAACGACACGCTCCCGAAGGGCTACCCCTTCGTGCGCGGCGTCGCCGACAAGGGCAAGCTGTCCCAGATCGTCAACAAGCTGGCCGAGGAGTACCCGAAGGTCGAGACGGCTGCGTCGCTGGACCGGATCAAGGACGCCGGCTTCTACTGGGCCACGCGTTCCGGCGTGACGGTCGCCCTCAGCGACGTCGTCACCCCGCCGAACAAGGGCGAGATCGTCTCGGGCTACGAGAAGCAGGCCGAGAAGGTCCAGGGTCAGTACGACAAGGGCCTCATCACCGACGCCGAGCGTCGTCGTGAGCTCATCCAGATCTGGACCGCCGCGACCGACGAGGTCCAGGCGGCCATGATGGCGAACTTCCCGACGGACAACACCATCAACCGCATGGTGTCCTCCGGCGCCCGTGGTAACTGGCTGCAGATCCGTAACATCGCCGGTATGCGCGGCCTGGTGAACAACCCCAAGGGTGAGCTCATCCCGCGTCCGATCATCTCCTCGTACCGCGAGGGCCTGTCGGTGGCGGAGTACTTCATCGCCACGCACGGTACCCGTAAGGGTCTCGCCGACACCGCTCTGCGCACCGCCGACTCGGGCTACCTGACCCGTCGTCTGGTGGACGTCTCGCAGGACGTCATCATCCGTGAGGACGACTGCGGCACGTCGAAGGGCCTGGAGCTGCCGATCGCCGCGCCGAACAGCGCCGGCGAGCTGGTGCGCGACGCGAACGTGGAGAACTCCGTGTTCGCCCGCACGCTCGCGTCCGACGTCGTGAACGAGGCCGGCGAGGTTCTCGCCAGCGCCGGCGAGGACGTCGGCGACGTGCTCATCGACAAGCTGGTCGCGCTCGGCGTGGAGACCATCAAGGTCCGCTCCGTGCTGACCTGCGACTCGGCCGTCGGCGTCTGCGCGCAGTGCTACGGCCGCTCGCTGGCCACCGGCAAGACGGTGGACATCGGCGAGGCCGTCGGCATCATCGCGGCGCAGTCGATCGGTGAGCCCGGAACGCAGCTGACGATGCGTACCTTCCACCTCGCGTCCGCGGGTGACATCACCCAGGGTCTGCCCCGTGTCCAGGAGCTCTTCGAGGCCCGCACCCCGAAGGGCGCCTCCCCGATCGCCGAGGCCGACGGCCGCATCACGATCGAGGAGACCGACAAGTCCAAGAAGGTCATCCTCACGCCCGACAACGGCGACGAGGAAGTGGTCTACCCGGTGCTGAAGCGTGCGACGCTCCTCGTCGAGGACGGCCAGCACGTCGTCGTCGGAGAGCCGCTCCAGGTCGGAACGCTCGACCCCAAGGAGGTCATGCGCGTCATGGGCGCCCGCGAGGTGCAGCGCTACCTCGTCAACGGCGTGCAGGGCGTGTACCGCTCCCAGGGCGTGCCGATCCACGACAAGCACATCGAGGTCATCGTGCGCCAGATGCTGCGCAAGGTCACCGTCGTCGACCACGGCGACACGACCCTGCTGCCCGGCGAGATGCTCGACGCCCGTCGCTACCAGGACGTCAACCGCGAAGCCGTCGCGTCGGGCAAGCGCCCGGCGTCCGGTCGCCCGGAGCTGATGGGTATCACGAAGGCGTCGCTCGCGACCGAGTCGTGGCTGTCGGCCGCGTCCTTCCAGGAGACGACCCGCGTGCTCACGCAGGCCGCCATGGAGGGCAAGAGCGACCCGCTGGTCGGCCTCAAGGAGAACGTCATCATCGGAAAGCTGATCCCCGCGGGGACCGGCCTGCGCCGCTACCGCGACATCACGGTGGAGGCGACCGAGGAGGCCAAGAGCGAGCGCTACCCGAACCGGATCTTCGCATCCGACGGTGCGTACGCCGACGGAGACTTCGGCTACGTCGACTTCGACGCGTTCTCGACCGACGACATCACGCCCGGCACCTATAACTGAGTGACGGACTGATCGTCTGACGAAGACCCCCGGATCCACACGGATCCGGGGGTCTTCGCGTACCCCGGATCCGGATCACGGAGCGGCGGCTCGCGGAGCGGAGCCGGCTCAGGGGAAGATGCTCGCGACGATGCTCGAGGTGTAGCCGGTCGGGGCGAGGTTCGAGTAGCGGGTGTCGATGAGCACGTCGTCCCGCCAGAACAGCGTGCGCCCGTCGGTGACAGGGTAGGTCGGATCCGGCCACTCCTTCTCGCAGCGCGTGCCCTTGTCCGGCGTGTAGCAGCTGTAGCCCTCGGTCTTGACGAGGCCGTTCAGCATGTCCAGCGCCTCGCCGCGGGCCTTGCGGGAGATCGTCGTGGTGATGTTCGTCGTGTCGGCCTTCGGATCCGCCCAGATGCAGATCAGGCTCCCGTCGGCCTGCACGCCGCTGGGACCGAACACGGGGGAGTTCAGCGGGGTGTCGCCGAGCTGGGAGCGCACGTCGGCGGAGAGGATCGCGGTGCAGTCCTTCGGCAGCGCGACCGGGGTCGACGTCGGGGTGGGCGTCGGCGACGCGCTCTTCCCCGGGGACGGCGCCTTCGTCGACGACGCGGGACCGGATCCGGTCGCCGAGGGGGATCCGCCGGAGGCGGTGCCGGGCGTCGTGGGGCTGCACGCGGCCAGCGCGGCGGCGAGGGCGAGCGCGGTGAGTGCGACCGCGACGCTGCGTGTCTTCATGGCGCCAGGATAGGGCTCAGGGCTTCCCGGTCCGCGCGGCGCTCCGGAGTAGCCTGGGGAGGACTCCGGAGCGGATCCGGGGAGAGGGGGCGGCATGACCGAGCATCGCGTGGTGGTCGTGGGCGAGGCACGGGTCGATGAGATCCGCGACCCCGGCGGGGTGCGCGAGAGCGTCACCGGCGACGCCGTGGAGCTCGCGACCGCCCTGCTCGGCTACGGGCTGGTGCTGACCGTGGTCGCTCCCGTCGCGGAGGACGCCGACGGCGACAGGATCCGCGCGGCGCTGCAGGACCGCGGGATCCGCCTCGTCTCCGTCCCTGCGCCCGAGGGCACGCTGCGCCGCTCGATCGTGCGGGACCGCGGCGGCGTCGAGATCGAGCTGCGCCGGGGCGAGAGCGCGTTCACCGACACCCGCCGGTCGCTCGCCGCCCAGGCGGAGGCCGACCTGATCGTGGACTTCCGCGAACGCGTGGGCTCGACGACCGCCGAGGTGCGCGATGAGGTGCTGAGCACGTTCGGGCTCGGCGCGCCCGTCGCGGAATCGCCCGCCCCACGGGGCGGTGATTCCGCCGCAGTCGTTCCCGCCGCGGCGCAGCCCGCCGCGAACGACGCGCGGGTTCCTGAGGCGCCCCCGCAGCCCGAGGCCGTCGCGGCGCCCGCGGCCGTACTGCTGCCGGCTCCCATCGTCGCGGGCACGCACCGCCATGCGCCGGTGCGGCTCCTGCCGGATCCGCCCGCCGCGCACGCCCCTGCGCCGGACTGGCACGGGCTCGAAGCACGGCTCGCCCGCATCGCGACCTGAGGACGGCGCGCGACGGGGGGCGTCGGGCCGGTCCGGCTCAGCGCCGCGGTGCGTAGCGCTCGGGAGGATGCGTGCGGCGCACCAGATCCCGCAGGTCCTCGAGGGAGGCGTCCGCGCCGAGGACTCCGGCGGCGCGCGCCTGCACGAGCACGTTGCCCAGCGCCGTGGCCTCGACCGGACCCGCGAGCACGGGTAGGCCCGACCGGTCCGCAGTCGTCTGGCAGAGCAGGCGGTTGAGCGAACCGCCGCCGATCAGGTCGATCGCGTCGACCCGCCGGCCGGTGAGCTCCGCCGAGGTTCCGATCGCGTTCGCGAACGCCTGCGCGATCGACTCGACGATCATGCGCACGAAGCCGGCGCGGGTCGGGGGAGGCTCGGCGCCGTTCGCGCGGACCACGGCGGCGATGCGCGCGGGCATGTCGCCGGGCGCGCTCAACGACTCGGCGTTCGCGTCGAAGACGGGGACACCCGGGGCTGCGGCAGCGGCGCGTGCCACGAGCTCCGGCAGGTCGATGGGAGCGCCGTCCTCGGCCTCCCAGGCCCGGACGGTCTCGGTGAGGAGCCACAGTCCTGTCACGTTGTGCAGGAAGCGGATCCGCCCGTCCACCCCGAGCTCGTGCGTGAAGCCCGCCTCGCGCGCGCCGTCGGTGAGCACGGGCGCGTCGAGCTCGAGTCCGACCAGTCCCCAGGTGCCGCAGGAGATGTACGCGGACGAGGGGGAGGCCAGCGGAGCGGCGACGACCGCCGAGGCCGTGTCATGGGACCCGACCGCGACGACGGGCGGATCCGCACCGATCCGCGCCGCGACGGCGGGGAGCAGCCGCCCGATCCGCTGCCCGGGATCGACGAGCGGCGGCAGCAGATCCGCGCCGATCCCGATCCTCTCCGCGAGCGCCGCATCCCATTCCCGGTCGTGCACGCCGAGCAGCCCCGTGGTCGAGGCGTTCGTGCGCTCGGCGACGCGCGCGCCCGTGAGCCGGTGGGCGACGAGGTCGGGGACGAGCAGCACGGTGCCGGCCTCGCCCGCATCGTCGTCCGCGGCGAGCTGGTAGAGCGTGGTGAACGGCAGGAACTGGAGGCCGTTGCGGGCGTACAGCTCGGCGAACGGCACCCGTGCGTGCACGAGGTCGACGCCGCGGGCGCCGCGGTCGTCGCGGTAGTGGAAGGGCTCGGCGCGCAGCGCCGCGCCGTGGAGCACCCCGTAGTCGACCGCCCAGGTGTCGATGCCGATGCTCTCGATCGAGGGCTCGCGACGCACCGCCTCGGCGAGGCCGTCCAGGACCTGCTCCATGAGCGCCTCGAAGTCCCAGTGCAGGCCGTCCGGGCGCCGTACGGGCCCGTTCGGGAACCGCGCCACCTGCTCCAGCTCGAGCAGATCCTCGCCGACGCGGCCGATCATGACCCGTCCGCTCGTGGCGCCGAGATCGACGGCGGCGAAGGCGCGGGGGCGCTGCGCGGTGCTCACCGGGCCGGCCCCGGCGCCGAGTGCACGGGAAGCTGTCGCGTGTACGGCTTGTTCGCGCGAATCTCCGGTGTACTCGGCACGACGCCGTGCACCCGGCGAGCCGGGTGCGGCGACAGGCCCCGTACGTCGTGCATCGCGCTCATCGCAGGAACGCGGCGGCGACGCCGGAGTCGACGGGGATGTGCAGGCCGGTGGTGCGGCTGAGCTCGGGGCCGGTGAGCACGTAGACGGCGTCGGCGACGTTCTCCGGGACGACCTCGCGCTTGAGGATCGTGCGGTTCGCGTAGAACTGGCCGAGATCCTCCTCGGCGACGCCGTAGGTCGCGGCGCGGTTGGCGCCCCAGCCCGAGGCGAAGATCCCGGATCCGCGGACGACGCCGTCGGGGTTGATGCCGTTCACGCGCACGCCGTGCTCGCCGAGCTCGACCGCGAGGAGACGCACCTGGTGGGCCTGGTCGGCCTTCGTGGCGGAGTAGGCGATGTTGTTCGGGCCCGCGAAGACGCTGTTCTTCGAGGAGATGTAGACGATGTCGCCGCCGAGGCGCTGATCGATGAGGATCCGCGCGGCGGCCTGGGAGACGAGGAAGGATCCCTTCGCCATCACGTCGTGCTGCAGATCCCAGTCCGCCTCGGTGGTCTCCAGCAGGGGCTTGGACAGCGACAGGCCCGCATTGTTGACGACGAGGTCGACGCCGCCGAAGGCGAGCACGGCCTCGTCCAGCGCCGCTCGCACGGCGTCGGCGTCGGCGACGTTCGCGGCCACGCCGATCGCGACATCGGTGCTCCCGAGCTCGGCCGCGGCCGCTCTGGCCTTGTCGAGGTCGAGGTCGGCGACGACCACGCAGGCGCCCTCGGCCGCGAGCCGCGTCGCGATCGCCTTGCCGATCCCGGAGGCGGCGCCGGTGACGAACGCGATCCGGCCCTGGTGGCTCTTCGGCTTCGGCATCCGCTGCAGCTTCGCCTCCTCGAGCGCCCAGTACTCGATGCGGAACTTCTCCGCGTCCGAGATGGGGGAGTAGGTGGAGAGGGCTTCGGCGCCGCGCATCACGTTGATCGCATTGACGTAGAACTCGCCCGCCACGCGTGCCGTCTGCTTGTTCGCGCCGTAGGAGAACATGCCCACGCCGGGGACCAGCACGATGAGCGGATCCGCGCCGCGGATCGCGGGGGACGCCGGCTCGGTCGCCGAGCCTGCCGAAGCGTGCGCGCCGTAGTACGCCTGATAGTCCGCACGGTACGCGGCGTGCAGCTCGTGCAGGCGCGCGATCTGCTCTTCGGCCGTCGCCGTCGCGGGCAGGTCCAGCAGGAGCGGCTTGACCTTGGTGCGCAGGAAATGGTCGGGGCAGCTCGTGCCGAGCGCGGCGAGGGCCGGGGCCTGCTCCGCGGCGAGGAAGTCGAGCACGACGTCCGCGTCCGTGAAGTGCCCGACCATCGGCTTGTCGGTCGAGGCGATGCCGCGGATCGTCCCGGCGAGAGCGGCCGCACGCGCGCGACGCTCGCCGGAGGGCAGCGCCTCGAAGCCGGCGCGGACCCCGCCGAACGGCTCGGCCTTCCCGTGCTCCGCGATGTGGGCGGCGGCGGTCTCGATGATCCAGAGCGAGTGCGCCTCGGCCTCCTCGGAGGAGTCTCCCCAGGCCGTGATGCCGTGTCCGCCGAGGATGCAGCCCACCGCGTCCGGGTTCTCGGCCCTGATCGCCGCGATGTCCAGCCCCAGCTGGAATCCGGGGCGCCGCCACGGCACCCAGGCGACCCTGCCGCCGAAGATCTCCGCCGTGAGCGCTTCTCCGTCGGCCGCGGTCGCGATCGCGATACCGCTGTCGGGGTGCAGGTGGTCGACGTGCGCCGCGTCGACGAGCGCGTGCATCGCGGTGTCGATCGACGGTGCGGCCCCGCCCTTCCCGTGCAGGCAGTAGTCGAACGCGGCGACCATCTCGTCCTCCCGGTCCAGGCCCCGGTACACGTTCTGGAGCGCGCGCACCCGGTCCAGGCGCAGGACGGCGAGGCCCTGCTCGGTGAGCGTGCCGAGGTCGCCGCCGGACCCCTTCACCCAGAGCAGCTCGACCGGTTGTCCCGTGACGGGATCCGTGTCGGTGCCCTTCGCGGAGGTGTTCCCTCCCGCGTAGTTCGTGTTCTTCGGGTCGGCGCCCAGGCGGTTGCTGCGCGCGATCAGTGCGGCGGCGGTGGGGGAGGTCATGTCTCTTCCTTGGATGCGGTGATCGTGCGGGGTCTCGGACGGTCGCGGGGAGTGCGCTCAGGCGCCCCAGCCGGCCTGGGCTCCGCCGACGCGCTCGGCGGAGATGCGCTCCAGGTAACCGGAGGCGAGGAAGGCCGCCATCGGGTCGGCGGGCAGGCCGCGCTGCTCGCGCCAGTCGGCGAGCGCGGGCCGCACATCGGTGTAGAACGCGTCCATGAGCACGGCGTTCGCACCCAGCACGTCGTTCGAGCGCTGCGCGGCGGCCAGTGCATCGCGGTCGATCAGCAGAGCGCGCGCGGTCATCTCCTGCACGTTCAGCACCGAGCGGATCTGCCCGGGGATCTTCGCCTCGATGTTGTGGCACTGGTCGAGCATGAACGCCACGTCGGGGTTGTTCAGCCCGCCGCCGCGGATCACCTCGGAGAGGATGCGGAACAGCTGGAACGGATCGGCCGCGCCCACGATGAGGTCGTCGTCGGCGTAGAAGCGCGAGTTGAAGTCGAAGGAGCCGAGCTTGCCGAGACGCAGCAGCTGCATCACGATGAACTCGATGTTGGTGCCGGGGGCGTGGTGGCCGGTGTCCAGGCACACCATCGCCCGCTCGCCGAGCGCAGCGACCTGCGCATAGCTCGTCCCCCAGTCCGGCACGTCGGTGTGATAGAACGCCGGCTCGAAGAACTTGTACTCCAGCACGAGGCGCTGCGCATCGCCGAGGCGTGCGTAGATCTGCTGCAGCGAGTCCTGCAGGCGGTCCTGGCGGGCGCGCATGTCGTTCTGCCCCGGGTAGTTGGATCCCTCCGCGAGCCAGATCTTCAGGTCCCGGGATCCGGTCGCGTGCATCACGTCGATGCAGGCGAAGTGGTGGTCGATCGCCTTCCGCCTGATGCGGTCGTCCTCGTGCGTGAGGGCGCCGAACCTGTAGTCCTCGTCCTGGAACGTGTTCGAGTTCACGGTGCCCAGGGCCACGCCCAGGTCCTCCGCGTGCCGGCGCAGGTCGTCGTAGGAGTCGACGAGATCCCAGGGGATGTGCAGCGCGACGATCGGCGCCAGCGCCGTGTGCGCATGCACCTGGGCGGCGTCGGCGATCTTCTCGTAGGGGTCACGGGGCGTGCCGGGCGTGCCGAAGACCCGGAAGCGCGTCCCGGAGTTGCCGAACGCCCAGCTGGGCAGTTCGATCGATTGCTTCTCGAGCTCGGCGAGGATCTCGGGGGAGAGCGTGGTCATGATGCGGTGCTTCCTTCGATACGGGTGGCGCGGAGGGCGTGCGTGCCGGGGGAGAGGTCGGCCGGTCCGTCGAGCGTCCAGCCCGGCGCGAGCACGACGTCCGCGGTGACCCCGAGCGGGAGCTCGACCGTCAGCTCCGCGGTCGCGCCGTCACACCGCCAGTCCACGGCGATGCGGCCGGCGGGCGCATCCACGTGGGCGCGGCAGTGATCGAGCACGCCGTCGAGGTCGGGCGCGATGCGGGTGCGGCGGTAGCCGGGTTCGACGAGTTCGATGCCGGCGAGGCGGCGCATCATCCAGTCGACGACGCAGCCGAACGCGTAGTGGTTCATCGACATGCGCTCGACGGTGCCGTCCTCGTGGACCGCGCGCCACGCCTCCCAGATCGTGGTGGCGCCGTGGTCGACCTCGTAGAGCCAGGAGGGTGCGGTGTCCTGTACGAGCAGAGCGCGGGCGAGGTCCCTGTGCCCCTCGTCCCACAGCACATCGAGGAGGAAAGGCACCGAGACGAATCCGGTGTCGAGGTGGATCCCGGCCTCGTGTACGAGTTCGACGAGGCGGGCGACCACCCTCGGGCGCACGTCGCCGGGCACGGCGTCGAAGGCGAGCGCGAGGACGGCGATCCCCTGCATGTCGGGGCCGATCCGTCCGTCCTCGCCGACGTACTCCGCGGCGAACGCGGCGCGCACGGCGGCGGCCTGCGCGCGCGCCTGCGCCGCGGTCGCGGCGTCGCCGAGAGCCTCCGCGGAGGCGGCGTAGAGGTCGAGGGAGCGGATCTGGAACAGCGGGCCGGTGAGCTCGGCGGTCAGCTGCGGCGCGAGCATGATCGCCGCGAACTCGTCGAGTCCCTCGGCCTCCGGGCGGGATCCGTCCAGCGTCGACGGCGCGAGCCAGTCGCCGAAGTTCATCCTTCCGTTCCACAGCAGACGCTGCCGGGCCAGGCGCTCCTCGGACAGCGTCTCGGGGTCGAGGCGCGCCGGCAGGCCGGCCGCGGCATCGGCGGTCTGATGCTCGACCCAGGTGCGCATGGCGTCCAGGTTGTCGCGCAGGAACCGCGGATCCCCGTAGTGGCGGTACAGCGCCCAGGGGGCGATCGTGATGGCGTCGCTCCAGCCGGCGGCGTCGCGGATGTCGCCGAGGCCCGCGTTCGGATGCTCCGGATCGTCCATCGCGGGCGGCATGGGCACGATGATGGGCACGATCCCCTCATGCGCGGCCTGGTCGACGCGCACATTGCGCAGCCAGCGGTCGAGGAACGCGGCGACGCCCATGAGGGTCGCCGCGGTGGGCGCGAAGATCTGCAGATCCCCGGTCCAGCCGGCGCGCTCGCGCTGCGGGCAGTCGGTCGGGACCGCGAGGAAGTTCGAACGCTGCGACCACACGGTGTTCTCCACCAGGCGGTCCAGGCGCGCATGCGAGGACGAGAAAGACGCGGTCTGCGCGAGGTCGTTCGCGATCACGACCGCGGTGAAGTCCTCGGGCGCGGGCGTGCCGGGGTAGCCGAGCAGCTTGACGTAGCGGAACCCGTGGAACGTGAACAGCGGCTCCCACTCCTCGCCGTCCGAATCTCCGGCAAGCACGTACTCGTCGGCCTGATCCTTGTTCACGCCGAGGATGTTGTCGAGGAAGTTGCCTTCCGCGTCGACGACCTCCGCATGCTCGAGGCGGACCACCGTGCCGCGCTCGCCGCGGACGCGCATGCGCACCCGCCCCGCCATGACCTGGCCGAAGTCGACGACGGTCTCCCCGGCGGGCGTGGTCAGGATGCGCTGGGCGGGGAGCTCGCCGACACGGCGGATCGGCTCGCCCACGAAGGGGACGAGCGGGACGTCGACGGGCACGAGCGCGCACGGGGTCCAGCCGGCGAACAGTCCCGCGTCACGGGTCGGCTCGTCCCAGCCCGGGGTCGCCGCCCTGGCGTCGTGACGCTCTCCGATGAAGATGTCCGACCAGTCGATCGCGCCGCGCGAGCTCAGCACCGAGGCGTCGGGGCGGATCACGGTGCGGGTGCCGTCGGCGAGGTCGGCCTCCAGCCGCCACGTCGCGCGGAGGACGTCTCCGTACTGGGCGCTGCGACCCAGGATCGAGATCCGTCCGGCGTACCATCCGTCGCCGAGGATCACCCCCAGGACGTTGGATCCCTCCTGCAGCAGGGCGGTGACGTCGTGGGTCATCACGGAGATCTCGTGCTGATAGCTCTCGTAGCCCGGCGCCAGCAGGCCGTCGCCGGCGGGGAGGCCGTTGAGCGACGGCTGGTGCACGCCCTGGCTGGTGATGCGCAGGCGCGCGGAGAGCGGCGCGGCCGGCAGCTCGAACTCCTGCCGGAGGTAGCGGGGCGGGTGCAGGCGCTCGCCGGGCGCGCTCGCGCCCTCGGCGGGGGCGAAGGCCTCGGGACCGAGCATGAGCGGCCCCTCGGCGAGCACGCGCTCCTGCGCGGGTTCGGCCCAGGGCGCGTCCCAGTCCGCGAGTCCGACGCCGAAGCAGGCAGACGCCTCCGCCGTGCTGCCGTCATCCGCGCGCACCGCGAGGTGCCAGCGATACTCCGTCCCCGGCTCTCCGGCGAAGCCCTCGGGCTCGAGGGCGGTGTCCGACGACTCGATCCACCCGGTGTCGTGCGCCTCGTCGCCGCTCGCCTGGACGATGCGGATCCGGTGCGCCGTCGCGGCAGAGGCTCCGCCCTCCGCGCGCAGCCGCCAGGTCAGTCGCGGCGTCGTGCGGCGCAGCGCGAGCGGAACGGTGAGGTGATCCGCACGAAGGTCGGTGAGGTGGAGGGGCATCGACGGGCTCCTTTGCTCTGAATCGATTCAAGTTCTGATCATGAACATAAGCGGTCCCGGAGTCCCCGTCAAGTCAGACACCGCTTCGACCTCGGCGGCGACTGCGGCACATCCCGGAGGATCCACTCTTGTGAATCGATTCAAAGCTTGCTAGCGTGCAGAGCACTTCGGATCCACAGCGCCGGTACGCGCCGCCGCTCTCCGGACCGCTCACGTTCAAAGGAGAACCATGACCGTCGAAGCCCCCGCCGTCCGTCACCCGAACCCCTGGTGGGTCGGCGTCGTGTGCGGCATGGCGTCGTACATCGATGCCGCCACGATCGTCGCGACCGGCATCGCACTCGTGATCTACCAGCACACGATCGGCATCACGCCCGACCAGATCGGCATCCTGTCCGGCATGCTCACGCTCTCGATCGCGATCGGCGCGATCTTCGGCGGCCGGCTGGGCGACGCGCTGGGCCGCCGCACGGTCTTCCTCGTCACGATGCTCATCGTGATCGGCGGCATCGCGCTGCTCGTCTTCGGGGAGTCCTTCCCCGCGCTGCTCGCGGGCGTCGTCCTCGCGGGGCTCGGCACCGGAGCCGACCTCCCTGTCTCGCTCTCGACGATCTCGGAAGCCGCCACGGAGAAGAACCGCGGCGCGATCATCGGGCTCTCCAACATCCTCTGGGTGATCGGGATCCTCGGGACGATCGTGATCGCGACCTTCGCCGGCGGCCTCGGGCGTCTCGGCGGCCAGCTGCTGTTCGGCCAGGTCGGGATCGTCGCCGCGCTCGTGTTCCTCGCACGGCTCACGATCCCGGAGTCGCCGTTCTGGCTGGCGGCCCGCGACGAGCGCCGCCGCGGCGTCGTGACGGTGCGGGCCGACCGCGCCTCCGTCCGCGACCTGCTGCGCAAGCCGTATCTCGGGCCGTTCGTCGCGCTGCTCGTCTTCTACGCGCTCACCAACGTCGGGGCGAACACCGGCGGCCAGTTCGGCACGTACCTGGCGGTCAACGTCGCGGGCATCCCCGTCCAGCTGAACTCGGCGATCGGCCTGGCATCGTTCCCGATCGGGCTGATCGCGGGTCTCTGGTTCATGCGCATCGTCGATGGCAAGCGCCGCATGACCTACTTCGTCTTCGGCGCGGTCGTGCTGCTGCTCGGCTACCTGACGCCCGCGGTCCTCGGGTTCAGCCTGCCGACGATCATCGCGATGAACCTCTTCATGGGCATCGGCGGCGCCTTCGCCTTCGAGGGGATCATGAAGGTGTGGACGCAGGAGTCGTTCCCGACGCTGTTGCGCACGACGGCGCAGGGCGCGGTCATCGCCGTCGCCCGCGTGGTCGCGGCTCTCCTCGCCTTCGCGACGCCGGCCCTCATCGCGGTCAGCCCGCAGGGGCTCTACGCCGTGCTCAGCGGAGTGGTCGCGGTCGGTCTGGTCGTCGCGTGGTTCGCGTTCCGGAACGCCGGCGAGAGCCAGTTCGTCACCGAGTCGCTGCGCACCGTCGACGTCGAGGCCGACACGGAGGCGACCGCACCGGTCGAGTCCTGACCCACCCGCCTCACGCCTCCACCCACGATCCGGAAGGACCGAGATGCACAACCCCCTCCACCCGTCCGAGTTCCTCACCGCGGATGCTCCGCGCGAGGCCGCGATCCGCTTCCGGCGGACCGCGACCCCGGCGCAGCCCCGCCGTGCCGTCTCCACCGCCCGCCTCAGCGCCACCGCGCTGGGCGTCTACGAAGCACGACTGGACGGCGCGCCGGTCTCGGACTCGGTTCTGGATCCGGGCTGGAACGCCTACGAATGGCGGCTTCCGTTCCAGAGCTGGGACGTGACGGAGGCGGTGCGCGCGGGATCGGGAGACCTCTCCCTCGAGATCCTGCTCGGCAACGGCTGGTATCGCGGAGACCTCGGCTTCGAGGGGGCGAACGCCAACTACGGAGATCGGATCGCCGCCGCGCTGGCCCTGGAGCTCGTGTTCGAGGACGGCTCCGTCCAGGTGATCGCGACGGATCCGGAATGGACCGCCGAGACCACCGAAGTGCTGCGCAACTCGCTCTACGACGGCGAGACCATCGATGCGCGCCGGCGCGGCGTGCCGGGGGAGGCTCTGGCCGTCGGCACGGTCGACGTGGATCGCTCCCGGCTCGTGGCCCAGGCAGGACCGCCGGTGAAGCGGCAGGAGACCCGGCGTCCGGAGCGGATCTGGGCATCGCCCTCGGGCCGGACGCTCGTGGACTTCGGACAGAACCTCGTGGGCTGGGTGCGGGTCGCGGTCCGCGGCCCGCGCGGCTCCGAGATCGTGCTGCGGCACGCCGAGGTGCTCGAGGACGGCGAGCTGGGGACGCGTCCGCTGCGCGCCGCCCGGGCCACCGACGTCTTCGTGCTGTCCGGCGACGAGGACGTCTTCGAGCCGACCCTGACCTTCCACGGATTCCGCTACGTCGAGGTCTCCGGCTGGCCCGGAGACCTGCGCGCCGAGGATCTGGAAGCCGTCGTCGTGCACTCCGACATGCGGCGGACCGGATCCTTCGAGTGCTCCGAGCCGCTCGTGAACCAGCTCGTGCACAACTCGGTCTGGGGGCAGAAGGGCAACTTCCTCAGCGTTCCGACGGACTGCCCGCAGCGCGACGAGCGCCTCGGGTGGACGGGCGACATCGCCGCCTACGCGGCGTCCGCCTCGTTCCAGTTCGACACCTCGGACTTCCTGCACGACTGGCTCGAGGACCTGCACGCCGAGACGCGCCACTCGGCGACCGGCATCGTCCCGATCGTCGTGCCCGATGTGCTGAAGTACGCGCACTTCCCCGAGGACTTCGCGTTCCCCGAGCTGGGCGCCACGGCGATCTGGGGGGACGCGGCGGTGTGGGTGCCGGAGGCGCTGTGGCGCGCCTACGGCGACCGCGAACGGCTCGCCGCGCACTACCCGGCGATGGTCCTGCATCTCGAGTCCGTCGAAAGGGCGCTCTCGCCGACCGGGCTCTGGGACCAGGGCTTCCAGTTCGGGGACTGGCTCGATCCCGACGCCCCGCCGGAGAACCCGGCCGCGGCGAAGGCGGATCCGCACGTCGTCGCGACCGCGTGCCTGTACCGGAGCGCCGCTTTCGCGGCGGAGGCTGCGGGGATCCTCGGGCTCGCGGAGGAAGCCGGGCGCTGGCGGGCACTGGCGGATCGGACCCGCGCGGCCTTCCAGGAGCACTACGTCGAGGGCGGCCTCGTGCGCTCCGACTGCGTCACGGTCTACGCGCTGGCCATCTGCTTCGGCCTGCTGGGCGACGAGGACCGCGGGAGGGCCGCGGACCGCCTGGTCGAACTCGTGCGGGCCGGCGGCTACCGGGTCACGACCGGCTTCGCCGGTACGCCGTTCGTCACCTGGGCGCTCTCCGAGACCGGGCATGTGGAGGATGCGTACCGGCTGCTGCTGGAGACGGAGAACCCGTCGTGGCTGTACCCGGTGACGATGGGGGCGACGACCGTGTGGGAGCGCTGGGACTCGATGCTCCCGGACGGCACCATCAACCCGGGCGAGATGACGAGCTTCAACCACTACGCGCTCGGGGCCGTGGCCGACTGGATCCACCAGGTGGTGGGTGGCATCCGCCCGGCCGAGCCCGGCTATGCGGCGGTGCGCATCGAGCCCGTCCCGGGGCCGGGGATCAGCTGGGCGCGGACGCGGTACGACTCCGCAGCGGGCGAGATCGCCGTGCACTGGAGCGCCGGCGAGGACGGGTTCGTGCTCGAGGCGCGGATCCCCGAGGGCGTGCCGGCGGAGATCGTCCTGCCCGGCGGAGCGAGGCACGAGGTCGTCGGAGGCGAGCACCGCTTCCTCGGATGAGAGGACCGCGCCCGGACCTCCCGGGCGCGGTCCCGGCCATGCCCTAGGCTCGCTGTGCGGGAGAGGGGGCGGCCATGGTCGTGAGCGTCCGGGAAGTGGCTGAGGACGCCGGCGTGTCCGTGGGCACGGTGTCGAATGTCCTGAATCGTCCGGAGCGGGTCTCGGCGGACACGGTGACGCGCGTCCAGGCCTCGATCGCGCGGCTCGGATACGTGCGCAACGACGCGGCGCGGCAGCTGCGCGCGGGACACAGCCGCACGATCGGGCTCGTCGTCCTCGACATCCGCAACCCTTTCTTCGCCGAGGTCGTCCGCGGCGCCGAGCAGCGTGCCGACGAGCACGGGATGTCGGTGCTCGTCGCCAACAGTGATGAGAGCGCGCGTCGCGAGGGCCTGCTCCTCGACCTGTTCGAGGAGCAGCGTGTCGCGGGTGTCCTCATCACGCCGGTCGCCGAGGCGCTGCCGCGGCTGCAGCAGATGCGCGATCGCGGCACGCTCAGCGTCCTGGTGGACCGCGAATCGCGGGATCCCGGCTTCTCCTCCGTCGCCGTGGACGACGTCGAGGGCGGGCGGATCGCCGCCGGTCACCTCCTGGAGAGCGGGCGGCGCCGGCTCGCGTTCGTCGGCGGGCCGGTCTCGCTGCGACAGGTCTCGGACCGCCTGAGCGGCGCGCAGGCCGTGGCCGCCGCGGCCGGGGTGGGGCTGGAGTTCATGGCCACGGGCGCGCTCAGCGTCGAGGAGGGACGCCGCGCAGGCCGGCTCCTCATGGATCGCCCGGCCGCGGAGCGCCCCGATGCCGTCTTCGCGGCGAACGACCTCGTCGCCCTGGGCCTGCTGCAGAGCCTGGTGATGGCCGGCGACGCGCGCGTCCCGCAGGACATCGCCCTCATCGGGTACGACGACATCGATTTCGCCGAAGCCGCGGTGATCCCGCTGAGCTCGATCCGCCAGCCCGCCGCCCTCATCGGATCCACCGCGGTGGACCTGCTGCTCGGCGCGTCCGATGGCGGCGCGGCGACCGCGGAGCGCGTGCTCTACCGCCCGGAACTCGTCGCCCGCGCCTCGACGCTGGGCGTATGAACGCGGGTGCGCGCAGGCCTTCGTCCGCTCGATTTCTCGTGACCGGATCCGCCGGGTATGCTTGATCTTCGCGCCCCCGGTCGGCTGGAAAAGCGGGACGGGCGTGCATTGGCAAGTTGCCCGAGCGGCCAAAGGGAGCTGACTGTAAATCAGCCGCGTAATGCTTCGGGGGTTCGAATCCCTCACTTGCCACAGCCGCGGAATTCCGCGGGAAACGGAGGGGCTGGCACCGCATCAGGTGCCAGCCCCTCCGGCGTCTGCACCGTATCTGCACCGTATCGTCGGCGGTCGCGACCGCTGCTTCGAGATCACGCTCTGCGAGGTTGACGAGGATCCGAGCGCCGATGTCGCCGGGTCGATGCCAGGCGGCATCCGACGGCTCTCCTCGAGACGTCACTCGGACTCGCGGCTCACTCATCGGGAGCCACAGCGGATCCGCGGCGGCGTGAAATTAAGCACTCGGCGCGCGCGAAGCGGATCCGCCTTCATGCCCTCAAGGCTCGCCGCGGCGCGTTCGAGCAGCACGACGTAGCGCGCGGGGGAGAGACCGAGCTCGTCCCGGATCCGCGTCTCGTTGTCTCCGCGCCACGACGGATTGCGCGCCTCGAAGGCGAGAAGTCGGACAGGGACGCCAGCCCTACCCAAACGACCCCGAATAGTCCAGCTACCTTAGTCCATATCTTCTAGACAAACGCCCAAGTGCGGTGCGGTGGCGCTCGGCTAGCCTCCGAGTGAAGAACACAGGGACCATGTTCCCTGCTTGAATCTCCGAACGATTCAGAGTGCGCGCTTACGGAACATGGTGTGAACATTGAGGAGCACGAGAATGCACTTGACGCGTAAGAGTTCGATGTTTGGCGTAGCTATTCTGGTGGCCACTTTGGCCATCGGAGTAGGAGCTGTTCCCTCCGCAATGGCAGCAACGACGACGAAGGCGTCGTCTGATGATCTCGGTACGTCCGAGCAGGACATGAAGGCCGTCTGGACCGAATACGGTGTGCCTGCCGATACCCAAGCAGTGTTGCTGCAGAAGCTCGATGCGGGTCAAGGTATCGACTCGATGACGGGGGCGAGTCCGGTCTCGAGCGAAACGACGGTCGACGGTGACAAGCAGACGACCGTTGCCCGGTTCAACGACGGCTCGATCACGGTCGCCACGATCGAGCCGAATGTGGCGTCCCTCACGCGAAGCGTCGGTAGCTGCGCCGTCGATGCCCCCACCTATGCCAACGACTGCCGAGTCCACGGCTGGTTCGGCACCGTCGAGCTGAGCTTCGTCAGTTCTTATCGGAAGATGGATCTCCAGGCAAGCGTGTACAACTGGGGGCAGGCTGCATTCACCTGCGGTCCGCTGATGACCTGCTCGGACCCGAAGTTTGAGCTGGTCAGGCAGTATCAGTCGGGAAGCCTCGCTGCTCAGATTAACTTGTATACGAACTGGAACACGGGCGTCGCGAATGGCCGGGCTACGCTGAGCCTGTTCGCGAAGGACCGAGGAGCTTGGAGCAACTAATGTTCGCCGGACTCTCATGGGTGCATTTGCTGATCATCGCTGCCTTCATGGCAGTCACGATCGCATTGGATGTCTATGTGTTCGTGAGACTGGTACGCCTTAGAGAGGGTTTCTCCGGTCGCGTTCTCTTCTGGGGACTGCTGACCCTCATTGTGCCTGTACTCGGAGCTCTTGCGGTACTTGTTGCACTTCCACGGTCAAGAACGCTTGGCCATTCGAGGTTCTGAGGTTTCGATCCCTTCTAGGGTGACCCGAACGAGAATGGCCCCGTGTCTCGCGGGGCCATTCTCACCCTCCAGCCTCCAGCCTCCAGCCTCCAGCCTCCAGCCTCCAGCCCGCTCCGGAGCGTCGAGCGCCGCTTGCGTTCCCTCGGTTTGCGCGCCGCATGCCGAGTCTGCACGCACCGCCGTCGCAGGCGGCGTCGCCCGCCTCCCGATGGCGCTCCGCCGGCTGTCGAGGATCCGTCCCGGGTGAAGACGCCCGTACGATGGGGACATGGTCGGTTCCACGCCTGGGTTCCCTGTGCTCGACCACGTCGACCTCGTGGCGCTCGATGCCTTCCGCTTCGCCGATGGCGGCGGCTATCCTCCGAGCTACCGTGATTTCGTCCGCTCCCACGGATGGGCGCGGACGTTCGGTCTGTGGCTCGTCTACCCGCCCGTGCTCCCGGGTTTCGCGGACGGACGCAGCCGTGCGACGAACCTCACCGCTCGATTCCGCGCCGTCTTCCTCGACGGACGTGAGGACGGCTACGACCGGATGGTCCAGCCCGACGGCGACTGGGATCTCGCCGAGCGACTGGAAGCGTTCGGCTGGAGCGAGAACGGGGATGTCCTGCTCTGGGACGTCTCCTCACGGGACCAGGACGGCGAGTTCCCGGTGTGGGAGTCGCGCGGCATGAACGCGCTTCACCGCCTCGGCGCGAGCCTCACCGAAGCGCTTCCCCGTCTGCGGGAGAACGCGGGCACCGACCGGGTGGAACCGTTGACGCCTTTCGCCCTCTCCTCGTGACGCGTCATGCGGTGGTGAGCCTCACCGGGGGAGGGCTCCTCGACCGGCGATGGCCGGAGCGCGCGAGAGTCTCTGACGGGATCGTCTCCGGGGCGCTCCGGCGCCCGGGCCCGACTCGTGGCAGGATCGCAGGATGCCCACCGAACCGACCCCGCTGACCATCCGTCCCGCGCGCGGCGCCGAGGACTACCCGCGGCTGGTCGAGATCTGGCGGAGCGCCGTCCGAGCGACGCACGACTTCCTCGCCGACGAGGACTTCGCGCGCATCGAGGGCGACCTCGCCTCCGTCTACCTCCCGGCGGTGACGCTCGAGGTCGCCGAGCGCGACGGCCGTCCGGTCGGCTTCGCGGGAGTCGCGGAAGGCTCCCTGGAGATGCTGTTCGTCGCCGACGAGGCGCGGGGATCGGGCGTGGGGACGCTCCTCCTCCAGCACGTGATCGAGAATCTCGCGGTCACGCGCGTGGACGTCAACGAGCAGAACACCGGCGCGCACGGCTTCTACCTGAGCCGGGGTTTCACGCAGACGGGGCGGAGCGAACTCGACGGGGACGGTCGCCCGTACCCGATCCTCCACCTCGCGCGGAGCGACCGAGGCGACGGCGCTCCGGCTTCCTAGACTGGTCGTCATGCGTGCCCTCACCGAAGACCAGATCCGGGCGTCGTTCCGCAACGCCGAGCCCGACGAGGTCGCCGAGATCGCGATGCCGCACGACCTGCTCCTCGCGGAGTGGGACTATCTCGACTTCTTCGCCTGGCGGGATCCGATCGCCTCCCGCAGCGGCTACATCCTGATCGAGCAGGACGGCGAGGCAGTGGGGATCGTGCTGCGCGCCGCGGATCCGTCCCGCGTCCGCTCCGGGATGTGCAACCTCTGCCACACGATGCAGCCCGGCAACCAGGTCGCCCTGTTCGCCGCGCGCCGAGCGGGTGCGGAGGGGCGCAAGGGATCCGTCGTGGGCACCTACATCTGCGCCGACCTCTCGTGTCACGAGAGCGTGCGGATCGTGCCTCCGCTCGCCCCCAACGAGATCCGCGCCGAGCAGCACGCCGACCGCCGCCTGGACGGCACGCACCGCCGCGTCTACTCCTTCGTCGCCTCCGTGCTCGGCGCGGCCTGACACGGCGCCCGGCAGGTTCGGGGCTAGGCGGGCTCGGGGCGTGGCGGGCTCGCGACGGATGCACGACCGCGGCACGGATGCACGATCGAAACGCCGGATCCGTCGTGCATCCGTTCCCGGATCGTGCATCCGGCGCGCCGAACGGATTGAACCTCAGGCTCACATCGCTTGAGACTCGGTGCCAAAGCCCGGCCTGGCGCGGGTAGGCTGAACGAGCGGCCCGCGGGCCGTGCGATCACCGCCGATCCCGAAGGAGCACCATGTCCGAGCCCCTGCTCTACCGCGTCGAGGACGGCCTCGCCCGGATCACGCTGAACCGTCCGCAGCGGTTGAACGCCTTCAACGCCGAGCTCGCGCACGCGTGGGCGGACGCGACGGCGGCCGCGGTCGCGGACAGCGCTGTGGGCGCGATCCTGATCGAGGGCGAGGGCCGCGCGTTCTGCGCGGGCGGAGACGTGATCGACATGGCGACGGGCATGGGCGGGAACGACGAGATCGAGCGGCTCGCGCAGGTCATCCACTCCGGCATCACGGCGCTGACGTCCTCTTCCGTGCCGGTCGTCGCGGCCGCGCACGGCACCACCGCCGGGGGAGGCCTGGGGATCCTGCTCGCGAGCGACTACGCCGTGGTCGGATCCGATTCGCTCTTCGGCAGCCTCTACGCGAACGTCGGTCTCACGCCGGACCTCTCGGTCAGCGCGCAGCTGGCCGCGGCGGTCGGTCAGCGCCGCGCCCTGCAGCTGCTCCTCACCGATCGCATGCTCACGGCCGCAGAGGCCGTCGAGTGGGGCATCGCCGCCGAGGCGGTCGGCGAGGGAGATGCAGCGACGATCGCCGCGTCCGTGCGCACCAGGGCGGAGGAGGTCGCGCGGTTCTGGCTGTCCGGCGCGTTCGGCGCCTACGGGCAGGCGAAGCGCCTGATCCGCTCCCGGGACGAGCGCACCTTCCCGGAGCAGCTGGACGAAGAGGCCCGCACGATCTCCGCCGCCTTCGGCGGTCCGGAGGCGCAGGGGCTCATCGCCGCATTCGCGAAGCGCTCCTCCGGGCGCTGACCGCTCCGCTCATCCCGCCGGACTCATCACCGGCGCCGCATCGGCCTCCACACCGCTCGGTCCCGACGAGTTCACCCCCGATCGTGAATCGCCCCCAGCGCGCGTGCCGACGCGTGCAAGGATGAGAGCACCACAGACGGGGGGATCCCATGGCGAACACGACGACACCGGCCAAGACGGGGCCGAACACCTCACTGCTCATCCGCGGAGCGATCTGGATCGCGATCGGAGCCCTCATCGCCGCCGCGCTGGTGTGCGTCATCTGGGTGCTCATCGGAGACCAGCAGGGGCTGATCGGCCGCGCATTCCTCACGATCGTGCTGCTGGCGGGCTTCGCGGCGATCGCGATCCTCGAGGCCAGCCTGGCGCCGAACCGCGAGGACTGGCTCGCGCTGCTCAGCATGCTCTCCTGGATCATCGCGCTGCTGGTCGGCGCGGTGAAGATCTGGCTGCCCGACGACTCCTACTTCGGGGGCGTCGAGCGCTTCTTCCAACTCGTGCTCGTCGTCGGGATCCTGCAGCTCGCCCTGCTGCACGTGCGACTGTTCCAGAAGGCGGCCGCGCGTCACGAGACCACCTTCACGCGCGCGATCGTATGGGTGACGTACGCGTTCCTCACGGGCCTCGTCGTGATGCTGGTCTTCTACCTGACGTTCCCGCACACCTTCCACTACGACGAGCTGTACTGGCGGATCGTCGTCGCGCTCACGATCCTCACTGCGGTCGGCACGATGCTGATCCCGCTCCTGAACGCGCTGTTCGCACCGAAGAAGCCGGCTCCGGTCGCGCCCGCGGCCTTTGCGGCACCCGCCGCAGTGGCCTACGCGGCACCGGCCGCCGCCGCGTACCCCACCGCCGAGCCGCAGCCGTGGCCCACCTATGCCGACGGCCGCACCCCTCTGCCGTTCTTCGCCGACGGCAGCCCCGACTGGAACGCGTACTACACGGGTGTTCCTTCGCCGGGGGCGACGATCCCCGGACAACTCCCCGCGCCCATCCCGCCCGTGCCCGCGCAGTCCGCGACCGAGGCCGCGATGGCGCAGCTCGGCGTCGAGGCGGCGGTTCAGTCGGCCGCCCCGGTCCAGGCGACGGCTCCGGTCCCGGCGGCGTCGGCGACCCCGGATGCGCCTGCGCAGCCCGCCGCGGACGTCGCCGCGCAGCCGACCACGGGTGGCCACGGCCTGACGGGTGCGCTGCACGCGGAATCCTCCGCGGCCGACACGGATCCGGCTGCGCCGTCGACGGCGGCGCCCGAGTTCCCGCCGGCTCCGCCCGCCGCGCCGCCGACCGCACCGACGCCTCCGGCCGCGCCGTGACCGCTGCGGAGCTCCGCGACCTCGCGATCGAGATCGCCCGCGAGGCCGGGGAGCTGGCGCAGCGGCGCCGCGCGGAGGGCGTGTCGATCGCGGCGAGCAAGTCGTCGCTGGCGGACATCGTCACCGAGGCGGATCGCGAGGTCGAGGCACTGATCCGTGCACGCCTGAACGCAGAGCGACCGGGGGATGGCTTCCTGGGCGAGGAATCGGGCGGCGGTGACGGATCGACCGGCATCACCTGGGTCGTCGATCCGATCGACGGGACCGTCAACTACGCCTCCGGCATCCCGCTCTACGCGGTGAGCATCGCGGTCGTCGAAGGCGGCAGCGATCCCGACCGATGGACCGCGCTCGCCGGAGTCGTGCAGTCGCCGGTCGTGGGGGAGACGTTCTCGGCCGCCCGCGGCGAAGGCGCGTTCCGCAACGGCGAGCGCCTGCGCATCGCCGAGCCCGGGCCCGCGGGTGCCCTGCTCGCGACCGGTTTCGGCTACGACCCGAGCACGCACGCCGGCGATCTCGCGACGGTCGGCCGGGTGATGCCCATCGCGCGCGATCTGCGCCGCGGAGGCAGTGCTGCGACCGACCTGGCCTACGTCGCCGCGGGTCGCCTCGACGGCTACTTCGAGCGCGGCCTCAGCCCCTGGGACTACGCGGCCGGAGCGCTGCTGGTGCAGGAGGCGGGCGGGGTCTTCCTCCGCCCGGAGGGCCCCGATGTCGTGCGTCGATTGAACCTCGCCGGCGGCGCCGAGCTCGTCGCCGAACTGCGACGCAGGATCCTCGACGCCGCCTGAGATCGCCGGATCCGGACGCGGACACGCCCGTGTGACGAAGGAGTCGCCCCGATTCGGTGGCGCGCAGATTCTTTGGTATTCTCGTCTGGTTGCCCTCTGAGGGCACACGCCCCGATAGCTCAGTGGCAGAGCACTTCCATGGTAAGGAAGGGGTCGTCAGTTCAATCCTGACTCGGGGCTCGCAGTATCCATGCGGATGCCGTGCGGCAGGGTAGCTCAGTTGGTGAGAGCGCACGACTCATAATCGTGAGGTCGCGGGTTCAAGCCCCGCTCCTGCTACAGATCGAGACCCCCGGATTTCCGGGGGTTTTGTCGTATCTGGGTGGCTACACTCGGAGCATGGTGCTGAGGTTCGACGTGGACATCGAGGAGGTCGCGCGCGTCGCGCGGGCTCGCGGCGTTCGACGCCTCCGCGTCTTCGGGTCCGCGGTGACCGATCGGTTCGACCCGGAGCACAGTGACGTCGATGTGCTCGTCGATCTCGCGACGGACGACGGGGATTCGTTCGACGCCTATTTCGGGCTCAAGGAGGATCTGGAGCGGATCTTCGGCTACCCGGTCGATCTCGTCATGTCGGAGGCGGTGCGCAATCCATTCTTCCGGGAGCGCGCGTTCGCGACCGCCGAGGAACTCTATGCGGCCTGAGTCATCCGCGTTTCTCTGGGATGCGAAGGAAGCGGCACTGCAGGTGATCGAGTTCATCGCCGGTCTCGATGAGGCCAGCTATCGCAAGGACGCTCTCCGTCGATCCGCCGTCGAGCGTCAGCTGGAGATTGTGGGGAGGCGCTCGGGAACCTTCGGAGGACGGATCCGGAGACGGCCGAGGCGATCCCTGATCTTCACCGCATCGTCGGGCTCCGGAACGTTCTTGCTCACGGCTACGCCGTGATCGACGATGCTGTCGTGTGGGCCGCGGCACGCCATCGAACCGCAGGTCTGATCGCTCACATTGACCAACTGCTCGCGCAGGCGCACGACTCATAATCGTGAGGCCGCGGGTTAAATCCTCACTCCTGCCACACAGTGAGAGCTTCGGATTTCCAAATGGCCTGTCGTGTCGAGTTCGACCGCGCCGCGTTCTCGCTCCCTCGAAGCGATCTCGCTACTCGTTTCAACGCTCGCCCTGCATCCGCAGGCGCCGGTCCGCGTTTAGATTCGACCCATGGAGTTGATCCGGCGGTTCCCCGATCCAGTGGTTTCGTCGGCCTTGGAGTCCTGGGGCTTCCTGGACTTGGGTGACAAGAACCCACTCTTCACGTCCCCTTTCGGCGATGTGTTCATGCAGGGGCCGAAGTCGTATTGGCTGCTCGATGTGGTCGGTGGTTCATTGAGTGAGCTGTGCTCGACGGGCGAGGAGCTGACCGCGATTCTCAACACGAAGGACGGGCGTGACGAATACCTCATGGTCGGCCTTGCTGCTGAAGCCGACGCGAACGGGCTAGTGCCCAGTGACGACGAGATCTATGACTTCCGAGTTCCGCCCGTGCTCGGAGGCTCGCTGTCAGTCGCGAATCTTCAGCTCATCGACTTCGAAGTTGCCGTCAATCTCGCGGGACAGATCCACGAGCAGGTGCGAAACCTCCCGCCGGGGGCACCGGCTCGGCTTGGCTAACCCACCACGTCGAATGGTTCCCGGAGTCTTCTGACCCCGGTCAGACACGGTTCGCGCCGGAGGCTGGCTCACGTGCTCGTCCGCACGATCAGGCTCGGCGCGAGCTCCATCCGCTGGATCGACCTGGACGGCTGGGCGATCGCGTCGATGAGCATCTCGAGGGCGAGCCGGCCCGACTCCTCGAAGGGCTGACGGACCGTGGTGAGGTCGAGGGCTTGGGCGAGCGGGCCGTCGTCGAAGCCCAGGATCGCCACATCGCCGGGTACCGAGAAGCCCTCTGCGCGCAGACCGTGCCAGGCGCGGGCGGCGAGTTCGTCGTGGTTGGCCATGATCGCGGTCGGCGCATCGGACCCGGACAGGACCTCGCGCAGGCGCGCGGTGGGATCCGCGTCGAGCTCGCACACGATCGGCGTGATCCTGACGTGGTCGGACAGGCCGCGCATGCGGAGCTGTCCGGCCGCGACGTAGTCCCGCGAGAGCAGCGGCTCGCCCAGGTAGGCGACATGGTGATGACCGCGCGCGCGAAGGTGCTCGCCGGCGAGACGCCCTCCGGCCTCGTCATCGAGGAGGACGACCGGCGGATCCTCGCCGACCGGACGGGCACGTCGCACGTCCACGAGGACCAGGGGGAGCGCGGCATCCCGGCTCGCCCGGAGCGCGGCGCTGCCCAGCGGGACGCCCATGACGATGAGCCCGTCGATCCCGCCGCGCGCCGGCAGGGCGTCCAGGAGCGGCGCCTTGGCGCTGGCGGCGGAAGGGAGATCGTGGGCGGCGAGTTCGATCGCCGTGTCGCGGGCGCGGAGGAGCATCCCGGCGAAGCGCCGGAGGTACGTCTGGTAGGTGGTGAACGGCGCGGCGACCGCGATCCTCATCCCGGCGACGGGACGACGCTCTGACGTCGTGCGGTACCCGAGCGCACCGGCGGCGGCGATCACCCTCTCGCGCGTCTGCTCGCTCACGCGGTGCGGCGCGTTGATCGCGAGCGAGACGGTCGAGATGCTCACTCCGGCACGATCGGCGACCGTGTAGATGGTCACCTTCGGGGATCCGCGCATGGCCTCGTCCTCTCCGCGACGAAGTGCTTCATCGAAGCACTTCGATCCGTTCACAATAGTGCCGAGACCGAGGGAGATCATCATGATGGGGCGGAACAGGCCGAAGGTGGACGCGTTCGTCGAGGCCGTCGAACGGCGGCTCGCGCCGCTGCAGCCACCCCAGGGGAAGACGGCGCAGGAGCGCCGGCGCAATGCGGCCGCATTCGATCCGGTGATGACGGCGGAGCTCGGAATCGCGCCGGTTCTCGCCGCCACCGAGGAGCACTCGATCCCCGTGCCCGGTCATCCGGACGCGCGGTTGCGGGTCTACTGGCCCACACCGGAACGCGCCGCCGCGGATGCGGGGCTGCCCGTCCTGGTCTACTTCTTCGGCGGGGGTTTCGAGCTCGCCGGGATCGACTGGGTGTGGTGGGATGCGATGTTCCGCGAGCGCGCCAGGGACGCAGGCATCATCGTCGTAGCCGGCGAGTACTCGCACGCCCCCGAGGTGACCTACCCCGCCCAGCCCGAGCAGTGCTGGGCGGTGTTCGAATGGGCGGCGACCCACGCCCGCGAACTGGGCGGGGATCCCGACCGGCTCGCGCTGGGCGGCGGATCGGCCGGCGGCAACCTCGCTGCCGCGACCGCGCTGATGAACCGGGACCGGAAGAACCGGCCGGTGCGACTCCAGGTGCTGGAGATGCCGCTGCTGGACATGACCGGTGCGCACCTCGAACCCGAGGCGCAGTCCTCGCTCGTGCCCAAGGCGCTGTTCCGTCGCTTCGCGCGCAACATCGTCGCCCAGTACCTCGGGAAGGATCCTGCGACCGCTCGCAAGCCCTATGCCTCGCCGCTGCTCGCCCCGTCCCTGCGGGGCCTGCCTCCCGCGGTCATCTACACCGCCGAGCTCGACGCGCTGCGCGGCGACGGGGAGGCCTACGCGCGGGCGCTCGCCGATGCGGGAGTTCCGGTGACCTGTCGGAGGGTGATCGGGCAGAGCCACGGATCCGGGACCTACCGGGGTCACGTCCCCGCGGCGGATCACCTGCACCGCGAGCTCGTGGCGGTGCTGCGGACGCTGCATGACGCCCCGGTCGTCTACCCGGACGTCGAGCGATGAGCGGGATCTCCGAGCTCGCCCTCGATCCCGGCGTCCTCGCGTGGATCGCCCGCATCGAGGAGCTCTCGCCCGAGCTCCCCGGACTGCAGAGCCGTGATCCGCTCCTGCGGAGATCCGCCGAACGCCGGCTCTCCGATCTGCTGGCCGTCGACGCCGTGCTGCCGGTTCCCGACGGGGTGGCCAGAGAGGACCTGTTCGTCCCCGGGCCCCGCGGGCCGCTGCGCCTGAGACGGTACCGCCCTGAGAGCGGGACCGGCCCCCTCCCGTCTCAGCTCTGGCTGCACGGAGGCGGGTTCTTCGCCGGCTCGGTCGACGAGCAGATCAACGAACGGCTGTGCGCGCGCCGCGCCCTGGACAGCGGCGTGCAGATCTTCTCGCTCGAGTACGGTCTCGCGCCCGAGCATCCCTATCCGTCCGCCAGCGACGACGCGGCTGCGGCCCTCGACGCCCTGATCGCGGGCGGGCCCCGCCTCGGCGCGGACCCCGCACGGGTGGGCATCGGCGGCAACTCCGCCGGCGCGGCGATCGCGGCGAGCACCGTGCTGCGATTGCGGGGGAGAGTCCCCCTCGTGCATGTCGACCTCGAAGTCCCCGCCCTCGCGCTGCACCCTGTGGGCCGCGCCGCGGAACAGGCCGGCAGATCGTGGCGCGAGGAGTTCGCGTGGGTGGCGGGGCTGTACGTCGGCCCGGACGGGCCCGCGGACAGCGATGCCTCTCCGCTCGACGCGGATGACGTCTCCGGCTTCCCATCGACGCTGATCTTCGTCGGCGAGCACGATCCGCTCCGCGACGCGGGGATCGCCTTCGCCGCGAGGCAGCGGACGGTCGGCGTCGAGACGGAGCTCGTCGTCGGCGCCGGGCACCTCCATGGCACGCCAGGCCTCACGGCGGTCTTCGACGGAGCGCGTGCGTGGCAGGCGCAGCACGCGCAGGAACTCACCCGCGCCTACCGCTCCGCCGCGCCTGCGGCCTGAACCTGTTCCCAGGAGGAGACGATGACGTCCCGCACCACACTCGAGCCCGCGGTTCCCTCGGGCCCGGCCGTCCTGGGCGGCATCCCGGGCTCGCCGCAGCCCCGCGGCTTCCTCGTCGCGTTCGTCGCCGCCTGGTTCGGGCTGAGCCTCGTGCTCGGCACGATCATCGGCGCATCGATCCCCAAGATGCTCGCCTTCGCCGACGACGGCGCCAAGGGCGTCGAACTGTCGATCGTCGCGGCGATCGGAGGGGTCATCGTGATCGTGATCACGCCACTGTTCGGACGCCTCAGCGACCGCACGACCTCGAGACTCGGCAAGCGGCGGCCGTGGATCCTCCTCGGCGCGATCTCAGGCCTCGCCGGTGTCCTGGTGCTGGCCTTCTCGACCGAGCTCTGGCAGATCGTCCTCGGGTGGGCGATCGCGCAGACCGGCTATGGGGCGGCCAACGCCGCGGTCCATGCGCTTCTCGCCGATCAGATCCGCACGAGCATCCGCGCACGGGTGTCGGCCGCCGCGAGCGCGGCGAACGCGGTCGCGCTCGTCGTCGGCTCTGCGCTCGTCGCCGCCCTGCCCAACGACGAGCAGTGGACCTGGTTCGTCGTCCCCGGCACCATCGGGACGCTGCTCTGCGGGATCCTCTTCTTCTGCCTGCACGACATCGTGCGCACCGATCGGCCTCCGCGCTGGCGATGGTCCGACGTGCTGGCGACCTACTGGCTGAATCCGGTGCGATACCGCGACTTCTTCTGGGCGTGGGCATGCAGGATGCTCGTCACCATGTCGATCCTGACGGTGTCGACCTACCTCCTCTTCTTCATCATCGATCGTCTCGGGGTGCCGAAGGAGAGCGCCTCTGGACTGTTCGCGACGGTCGTGCTCATCTTCACCGGGGCCAGCGTCGTCACCACCCTGGTCTTCGGCTGGATCTCCGATCGCACGGGCCGGCGCAAGGCGATCGTCTGGATCTCCGCCCTGCTCTCGGCCGCCGGACTGGTGCTGGCGGCCGTCGCACCGGACCTGCCGGTCTTCCTCGTGGCGATGACGCTCGTGGGTGCGGCGCAGGGATCCTTCGTCTCGGTCGACATCGCGATGATGACCGAGGTGCTGCCCACGTTCGACGAGGCCGGGAAGGATCTCGGCATCGTGGCGCTGTCGTATCAGGTGCCGCAGGTCCTCGTCCCGGTGCTCGCCATCCCGCTGCTCGCCATCGGCGGGGGCGGACAGAACTACTCCGCACTGTTCATCGCGGCGATCGTCTTCGGCGCCCTGGGCGGACTCGCCGTGCTTCCGATCAGAGTCGTGCGCTGAGGCCGGACCATGGAGCCTAGGCTCAGGGCATGGCAGACGATGTTCGCAACGTGCACGAAGCCCTTTCTGCGGTCGCGGAGCATTGGCAGCCGCATCGGCTGACCAGCATCAACGACTACGACGTCAAGGTGGTCAAGCTGCAGGGCGAGTTCGTCTGGCACTCGCACCCGGAGACCGATGAGCTGTTCCTGGTGGTGAGCGGGCGGCTCGTCATCCAGCTCCGTGATCGCGACGTGGTCCTGAATCCGAACGACGTGTTCGTCGTGCCGCGGGGCGTCGAGCACTGTCCGAAGGCGGAGGGTGAGGTCCAGGCGATCCTGTTCGAGCCGCAGGGCACGGTCAACACCGGAGACGCCGGCGGCGACCGGACCGCCCCGTTGCGGGAGCTGAGCTAGCGGCAGCGGCCGAGCCCGTGTGCGAGCGGGGCCGTCGCGAGGGTCAGCGTCGCGGGTCAAAGGGCGGGCGTCAGGCGGGCTCAGGTGGGCCAGGCCTTGCCGGCCCAGGGGTCGTAGTCGGCGAGCAGGGGCTCCTGCGGAGGACGCTGGTCCTCCGGGACGTGCTGGAGATTGACACGCACGCGGTACCAGAGCGAACTCGAACCGCGCATCCCGTCGACGAGGACGTCGGCGGGATGCAGGAGCGATGAGACGGACTCGTGCGTCGCGCGCCACTGCTCGAGCGCCGCGAGCGCCTCGGGCCTGGTCTTCGTGCGCGCGATCTCGATGAGCGGCATGGCCGAGGCGCGGCGGCCGGATCCGTCGGATCCGCGCGGCGGCTTCTCGGCCGGCCCGAGCTCCTCGGCCAGGGCCAGCAGGGCCGACAGCGACCCCGCCTCTTCGTCGATGCCGCGATGCGGGTCTCCGATCTCGGCGAACCGGGCGCGCACGGTCGGCACCGTGAACTCCTCCGGGTGCCGCACTCGCACCTCGTCCCATGCGAGGG
The DNA here is from genome assembly GCF_044749045.1 of Microbacterium sp. NPDC089698. Classification (NCBI taxonomy): domain Bacteria; kingdom Bacillati; phylum Actinomycetota; class Actinomycetes; order Micrococcales; family Microbacteriaceae; genus Microbacterium; species Microbacterium sp. NPDC089698. Next base: position 1,459,178 of record NZ_JBIVHE010000001.1, on the reverse strand, counting down.
GCGTCGACACCCGCGCATCCGGGAGCGGCCGGATCGAATATGCCGAGGCGACCGTGCGGTCCTTCGCGTTCTGATTGAAGTCGACGAACACGCTTTCGCCGCGCTCCTCCTTCCACCAGCGCGCGGTCGCGAGCCCCGGTGCGCGGGCCTCTACCTCGCGCGCGAGCGTCTCGGCGGCGAGGCGGACGGCCGCGAAATCCCATTCCGGCCGGATGCGGACGAGGATGTGCATGCCCCGCGATCCGCTCGTCTTCGGCCAGCCGACGAGACCGCAGTCGTCGAGGACCTCGCGCACGACGAAGGCGGTGTCGACGATCTGCGACCACTCCACGCCGGGCATCGGATCCAGGTCGACCCGCAGCTCGTCGGGGTGCTCCAGGTCGGTGGCGCGGACGGCGTGCGGATTGAGATCGAGGCAGCCCAGATTGGCGATCCAGGCGAGCCCTGCGGCGTCGCCGAGCACGGCCTCCTCCGCGGAGCCGCCCGACGCGTAGCGCAGCACCGCCGTGCCGATGAAGGCGGGATGCTCCGGCACCCGCTTCTGGAAGAACGGCTCCGCGTCGATGCCCTTCACGAACCGCTTGAGCACCATGGGCCGGCCGCCGGCCCCGCGCAGCGCCCCCTCCGCGACCGCGATGTAGTACTCCACGAGGTCGAGCTTGGTCAGCCCCGCCTGCGGGAAGACGACCTTGTCGGGGTGCGAAACGCGCACCTCGGCGCCGTCGATCTCGATGAACGTCTCGGCTCGCCCTGCCATGCACCCACGTTAGATCGCGAAGGTCTACCGTGGCGAGAGGGGCGGTGCAGCCGTCCGCGTCGACGGCGACCTTTCCGCGCCGGAGGGCGATGCCCTTGTGCTCCACGGTACGAAGTCATAATCTACAACCAATCAGTTGTATTTGAGGATTCGGAGGATCCCATGGCGAACGACGCCGCAGCCCGCGCAGTGACCACGCACACGGTCGGGGAGGGCGAGGACGCGATCACCTACGACGTGCACGGAGATCTCGCGACGGCGACCGCCGAGCGGCCCGCACTCTTCCTCTTCGGTGCGCCCATGGACGCGACCGGGTTCGCGATCCTCGCCTCGCATTTCGGCGACCGTCCCGTGATCACCTACGACCCGCGCGGCGCCGGGCGCAACCCGGTCGGCACCTCGGACATCACGGCGCAGCGGCACGCGGAGGACCTGCATCGCGTGATCTCCGCGCTGCGCGTCGGTCCCGTGGACGCCTTCGGCAGCAGCGGCGGAGGCGTGAGCCTGCTCACGCTGCTCGCCGCCCACCCCGACGATGTCGGCATCGCGGTCGTGCACGAGCCGCCCGTGGCCGCGTTCCTGCCCGATCGGGACGCGGTGCTCGCGGTCGTCGCCGACCAGAAGCGCACCTACGCCGCGGAAGGATCCGGCCCTGCTCTGGCCAAGTTCATCCAGTTCGTGATGTTCGACGGCGCGGTCCCCGGCGACTACCTCGACCGGCCCGCGCCGGATCCCGGCATGTTCGGGCTCCCGACCGCGGATGACGGCGGGCGGACGGATCCGCTCTTCCGCAACATGCCGTCGATCCTCGCCTACGTGCCGGAGATCGCGCAGCTGCAGGGCTTCGGCGAGCGTCTCGTGATCGCGTTCGGCGCCGAATCCGGGGAGACCATGCCGGCGCGCGCCGCCCGATCGGTCGCGGCGGCGCTCGGAGGTGAGGCCGCCGAGTTCCCGAGCAACCACGGCGGCTTCACCGAGCAGCCGGGCTTCCCGAGCGATCCGGCCGGCTTCGCCGCGCGCCTGCGCGAGGTGCTCGACGCCCGGCGCTGACGGCGTCGAGCGGGCCCCGGCATCGGACGCGCCCGCGGCGCGAGCCGCGCACCCGCGTGCGCAGTTCGCGTGCGCGTCCCGTCAGGAGGCCTGGGGGAGGATCCGCAGGGCGACGAGCATCTTCGTGAGCGCGCCCTCGCGGCGGGCCGGGATGTGGAAGTCCGGGTCGACATCGATCAGCGGATAGATCGCCGCGCGCCGTTCAGGGGCGTCCTCGCGCTCGGGGCGGTGGTCCTGGGTGTCGGGGGTCTGGGGCATCATCGCCTCTTCTCTCGCTTCATATTCCGAATTATGGAATTGATCTATCGGATAATGAAATCGTAGGATGATCCGGCTCGAGGGTCAAGAGTTCCCTCCTGGATGTGCCGGATTATGGCTCCGGTTCCCAGCCGATTGACAGGAATCCGGTATTCTGGCTCGGCAATCCAGGGTGCGCCGGCCGGCGTGCGGGAGATTCCGCCCTCACCCTCGACCTGACAGAAAAGGCATTCGAAATGACTGGTACTGCTGGAAAGGCACTCGCCGAGGCGATCTCGACGTTCCTCTTCGTGTTCAGCATCATCGGCGCGATCAACAGCAAGAGCCCGCTGACGCCGCTGGCGATCGGCCTCGCGCTGACCGTTCTCGTCTACGCCGCGGGTCACATCTCCGGCGCCCACCTCAACCCCGCCGTGTCATTCGGCGCGCTGATCCGCGGCGCCATCGGCGTCACGGACTTCGTCGCGTACATCGTGGCCCAGTTCGTCGGTGGCGCGCTCGCCGGCCTCGCGAGCTTCGCGGTCTGGCCCGCGGCGACTAAGCCGGCAACGCCCGAACAGTTCAATGTCGGCGCCGCCTTCCTCGTCGAGGCGCTGTTCACGCTCGCCCTGGTCTGGGTGGTGCTGAACGTCGCCACCTCGAAGGACAACGACAACAACTCCTTCTACGGCCTGGCCATCGGTGGCACCGTCTTCGTCGGCGCCGTCTCGGTCGGCGGCATCTCGGGCGGCGGGTTCAACCCGGCCGTCGCGCTCGGCCTCTCCATCAGCGGCCAGTTCGCCTGGAGCAACCTGTGGCTGTACATCGTCGCCCCGCTCGTCGGCGCCGCGATCGCCGCGATCCTGTTCCGCGTGCTCAGCGGCAACGACAAGAAGGCCGCTGCCTGAGTCGTCTCGCTCCCGGATCGCCCCGCGCTCGCCAGAGCGCGGGGCGATCTGTTTTCCGCGGCCTCGAGTCTTGCTCAGCGCGCGCGGAGTCCGTCGAAGATCACCCGGGTGACGTCGTCGACGAGCTCCTCCGGGGTGAGCGAGGTGTGCGCGGGGCGGTACCACTCGATGATCGAGTTGATCATGCCGAACATGAGCCTCGTCGTCACCGAGGGGCGGATGTCGCGCCGCAGCGCCCCCTCCTGCTGCGCCTGTCCGACCAGGTGCGCGACGCGCTGGTCGAAGATGCGGCGGCGCTCCAGGGCGGCGCGCTCGATCTCGCTGTTGCCGTGCACGCGCAGCAGCAGCGTGACCTGCGGCAGTCTGCTGGCCAGCACCCGCACCGCGCCCGCGATCACGGTCACGAGCCGCGTGGCGGCCGTGCCTTCGTCGGCCAGGGCGCCGTCGAGCACCGCCTCGAGTCCGCCGAGCGCATCGTCGAGCGCGATCTCGAGGATCTGCTCCTTCGAGGAGAAGTGGTGGTACAGCGCCGCCTTGCTCAGGCCGAGTTCCGCGGCCAGGGAGGAGACGCTCGTCGCGTCGTAGCCCTGCTCGTTGAAGAGGCGCACCGCGATCTCGAGCACCTGCGCACGGTCGTAGCCCGGGCGGCCGCGGCGCGCACGGGGCGCCGGCTCGTCGGCGGACGCCTCCTCGGCGATGCTCGCCGCCTCGCCGGCGTGCGCGGATCCGGTGCTCATCCGCATCATTCTCCCTCATCGGACTCCCGGGCGGACTTGCCCGGCCGGGATCCGTCTGTCATCCTTTTACTGAACGATCGGTCGGGAAACAGTTTCGGATCCCGGATCCGCGCACCCCGTCGACGAAGACCCCGGGAGGACGAGCATGTCGGAGGCCTATCTCATCGGCGGTGCGCGCACGCCGGTCGGACGCTACGGCGGCGCCCTCGCCGCGGTCCGCCCCGACGATCTGGCCGCGCTCGTCATCCGGGAGGCCGCGCAGCGTGCGGGCGTTCCCGATGACGCCTTCGACGAGGTGATCCTCGGATCCGCGAACCAGGCGGGGGAGGACAACCGCAACGTCGCCCGCATGGCCGTGCTGCTCGCCGGCTTCCCCGATGCGCTGCCCGCGCTGACCGTCAACCGCCTGTGCGCCTCGGGGATGTCCGCCGTCGCGCTCGCGGCGCAGGCGATCCGCGCCGGCGACGCCGACGTGATGATCGCGGGCGGCGTCGAATCGATGACGCGCGCCCCCTGGGTGCAGGCCAAGCCCGAGCGGGCATGGGCGAAACCGGGAGAGGCCTTCGACACCTCGATCGGCTGGCGGTTCACGAACCCGCGTCTCGCCGCCCGCGACAAGGCCACGTTCTCGATGCCCGAGACCGCCGAGGAAGTCGCTCGTCTCGACGGCATCACGCGCGAGGACGCCGACGCATTCGCGCTGCGCAGCCACGAGCGGGCCATCGCCGCGATCGACGCCGGCCGCCTCGCCCCCGAGATCGTGGCCGTGCCGACCCCGCGCGGCGGGCTCGTCGACACCGACGAGGGACCGCGCCGCGACACCACGCTCGAGGTCCTCGCGGGGCTGCGTCCCGTGGTCGCGGGCGGCGGCGTCGTCACCGCGGGCAACTCCTCCTCGCTCAACGACGGAGCCTCGGCGATCGTCGTCGCCGGATCCGCGGCGGTCGAACGGCACGGGCTCACGCCGCGGGCGCGCATCGTGGCGTCCGCCTCGGCCGCGCTCGCCCCCGAGATCATGGGGCTGGGACCCGTGCCGGCGACCGAGAAGGCGCTCGCGAAGGCGGGGCTCACCGTGGCAGACCTCGGCGCGGTCGAGCTGAACGAGGCCTTCGCGACGCAGTCGCTCGCCTCGATGCGACGGCTCGGGCTCGACCCCGACATCGTGAACGCGGACGGCGGCGCCATCGCGCTCGGCCACCCGCTCGGCTCGAGCGGCAGCCGGATCCTGATCACCCTGCTCGGCCGGATGGAGCGCGAGGGCGCCCGCTACGGCCTGGCGACCATGTGCGTCGGCGTCGGTCAGGGCACCGCGATGATCGTGGAGCGGGTGTGATGGCCGAGGCGTCGACGGCCCGCCGCCTGCGCATCGAGCGCGCCGAGGACCGCGTCACCGCGACTCTGGACCGGCCGGAGACCCGCAACGCGATCGATCAGGCGATGATCGACGAGCTGCACGCGCTGTGCGCCGAGCTCGAGGAGGATCCGCGGATCCTGATCCTGATCGGATCCGGCGGGGTCTTCGCCTCCGGCGCCGACATCGCGCAGCTGCGCGACCGCCGTGCGCAGGACGCGCGGGCCGGGATCAACACGACCGCGTTCCGCCGCATCCGCCGCCTGCCCATGCCGGTGATCGCCGCGATCGACGGCTACGCCCTCGGCGGTGGCGCCGAGCTCGCCTACGCCGCGGACATCCGCATCGGCACGCCCGCCACGCGCATCGGCAACCCGGAGACCGGGCTCGGCATCATCGCCGCGGCCGGGGCGACCTGGCGCCTGCCGCAGATCGTCGGGGAGGCGCGAGCGGCCGAGCTGCTGTTCACCGGACGTCAGCTGAGCGCTGCGGAGGCGCTCGACTGGGGGCTGCTCTCGTCGCTGCACGAACCGGACGACCTGCTGGCCGCGGCGCATGCGATCGCCGACCGCATCGCGGCCAACGACCCCCTCGCCACCCGGCACACCAAGACGGCGCTCCTCGCGCCGGCCGACGCGCATCCCGAGATCGAGCTCGAGCTGCAGGCGGAGCTGTTCGAGAGCACCGAGAAGCACCGGCGGATGACCGCCTTCCTGGAACGGAGGAACCGCCGATGAGCGCATCCCGGCCGTCGAGCGAGCCGCAGACGGGACGAGACGCGGCGCCGGCGGCGCCCGCCGTGCCGGTACGCGTGGGCGTCCTCGGCGGCGGACGCATGGGTGCGGGCATCGCGCACGCCTTCCTGCTCGCCGGATCCCAGGTCGTCGTCGTCGAGCGCGACGAGGTCGCGGCGGCCGCGGCGGGGGAGCGGATCCGCTCGAGCCTGCAGCGCTCGGTCGAGCGCGGCAGCACCGACCGCACGATCGCGGCGCTCGAAGTCGCACTCGAGACGAGCACGGATGCGGCGGTGTTCGCGGACGCCGGGCTGGTCGTCGAAGCCGTGCCCGAGGACAGGGCGCTCAAGGTCGAGAGCCTGCTCCGGATCGAGGCGGCGGTCGCGCGGGGCGCTGCGGTCGCCTCGAACACGTCCTCGATCTCGATCGACGACCTCGGCGCGGAGCTCGCACACCCCGAGCGCTTCCTCGGCCTGCACTTCTTCAACCCGGTCCCCGCCTCGGCGCTCGTCGAGGTCGTCGTCGGCGCCTCCACCAACCAGGAGCTCGTCGACGACGCTCGGGGCTGGGTCGCGGCGCTCGGCAAGACCGCGGTCGTGGTCGCCGACGCGCCGGGCTTCGCCTCCAGCCGGCTCGGCGTCGCGATCGCGCTGGAGGCGATCCGGATGCTCGAGGAGGGCGTCGCGACCGCCGCAGACATCGATGCGGCGATGGAGCTCGGCTACCGGCATCCGACGGGTCCGCTGCGCACGACCGACATCGTCGGACTCGACGTGCGCCTCGGGATCGCCGAGGAGCTGGAGACCAAGCTCGGCGCGCGGTTCGCGCCGCCGCAGCTGCTGCGCGACCTGGTCGCGGATGGACACCTGGGCCGCAAGACCGGCCGCGGATTCTACGAATGGAGCGAAGGATGACGACCGAGCTGCTGCCCAGCTACCTGCAGGGAGCCTGGTGGACCTCGCCCTCCGAGGGCGGGACCGTCGTGCGAGACGCATCGACGGGGGAGGAGATCGTCCGGGTCGACTCCACGGGCATCGACCTCGCGGGCGCGGTCGCCTACGCGCGCACCGTCGGCCAGCAGAGCCTCGGCGCGCTGACGTTCCACCAGCGGGCGATGCTGCTCAAGCAGATGGCCGTGGTGCTGACGGCGCACAAGGAGGAGCTGTACGAGCTCTCCAAGCGCAGCGGATCCACGGTCCGCGACTCCTACGCCGACGTCGACGGCGGGATCGGCGTGCTCTTCACGTACTCGTCCAAGGGGCGCCGCGAGCTGCCGAACGCGAGGGTCCTCCTGGACGGCCCCGTCGAGCCCCTCTCGAAGGACGGATCCTTCCTCGGCCGCCATGTCTATACGCGTCTTCCCGGGGTCGCCGTGCAGATCAACGCCTTCAACTTCCCGATGTGGGGAGCGCTCGAGAAGTTCGCCCCGGCGTTCCTCGCCGGCGTGCCCTCGATCGTGAAGCCCGCGACCCCGACCGGCTACATCGCGGAGGCGTGGGTGCGGATCCTCGTCGACTCGGGACTGCTGCCGGACGGATCCCTGCAACTGGTCAGCGGATCCCTCCCCGGGATCTTCGACCTGCTCCGCCTCGGCGACCTCGTCGCCTTCACCGGCAGCGCCTCGACCGCGGCGGGACTGCGCGCGCAGACCGCCGACGGCGTGCGCTTCACGAGCGAGACCGACTCGATCAACGCCTCCGTGCTCGGCCCCGACGCGACGCCCGACACCCCGGAGTTCGACGCCTACGTGAAGCAGCTCATGATCGAGCTCACCACGAAGGCGGGGCAGAAGTGCACCGCGATCCGTCGCGCGATCGTGCCGGCGCCGCTCGTCGACCCCCTCGTCGCGGCGCTGCAGGCGAAGATCGCCGAGCGCGTCGTGATCGGCGACCCGCACGCGGAGTCCGTCACGATGGGACCGCTCGTCTCGACCGCGCAGCGCGACGAAGTGCTGCGCCAGGTCGCGGCGCTTCGTGAGGCGGGTGGCGAGCTGCTCCTCGGCACCGTCGATGCCCCGGAGGTCGTCCGCGCCGACGGCACGACCGGGCCCGCGCCGGAGGGCGCCTTCGTCGCGCCGATGCTCGTCGGCTTCGCGGACACGACCGCGCCCGCGGTGCACGAGATCGAGGCCTTCGGTCCGGTCTCGAGCGTGCTCGGATACTCGACCGTCGCCGAAGCCGCGGAGCTCGTCGGGCGCGGCGGCGGATCCCTGGTGACGAGCGTCGCCACGAAGGATCCCGAGGTCGCGACCGAGCTGCTCACGCGCATCGCCGCGTACAACGGCCGCGTCCTGTTCCTGAACCGCGACGACGCGAAGACCTCGACCGGGCACGGCTCCCCCGTGCCACACCTCGTGCACGGAGGCCCCGGGCGCGCGGGCGGTGGCGAGGAGCTCGGCGGGATCCGCGCGGTCATGCACTTCATGCAGCGCACCGCGATCCAGGGCACCCCGGAGATCCTCACCGCGATCACGGGCGTCTGGCACACCGGCGCCGGTACCGACCGTGCCGTGCACCCGTTCCGCAAGTCGCTCGCGGAGCTGCGCCTCGGAGATCAGGTGGAGTCCGGCCTGCGCGAGCTCTCGCTCGAGGACATCGAGGCGTTCGCGTACTCCACGGGCGACACCTTCTACGCGCACATGGACGAGGAGGCCGCCGAGGCGAACCCGTTCTTCGGCGGGAGGGTCGCGCACGGCTACCTGCTGGTGTCGTGGGCGGCCGGGCTCTTCGTCTCGCCGGAGCCGGGACCGGTGCTCGCCAACTACGGGCTGGAGAACCTGCGGTTCGTGACGCCGGTGAAGCCCGGTGACGCCATCAGGGTGACCCTCACCGCCAAGCAGATCATCCCGCGCGAGACCGACGAGTACGGCGAGGTGCGCTGGGACGCCGTGATCCACAATCAGCGCGACGAGATCGTGGCGACCTACGACGTCCTGACGCTTGTGGAGAAGGAGCTGGCCCCGGCCTGACCCGCACAGCGCCCCCGGTCGTTGAGCGAGGACGGCGCAGTCGGATTCTTCCCCGGGGTCGTTGAGCGAGGACGGCGGAGCCGACCGAGACGAAACGAGGTGCTCTCACGAGGGCACCGCGTTTCGTCTCGCTTCGCTCGCTCAACGACCCCGGGGGCGGGGAGAACGTCCGAGGGTTGGGCTATCTTCACGGCATGACCGGCTACGCGTACATCCTGAGGTGCAGCGACGGCACTTTCTACGCCGGCAGCACGAACGACCTGGAGCGCCGGCTGGAGCAGCACACCGCCGGTGAAGGCGCCGTGTACACCCGCAGGCGCCGGCCTGTGACGCTGGTGTGGCACGCCGAATTCGAGCGCGTCGACGAGGCCTTCGCCTGGGAGAAGCGGATCCAGGGGTGGAGTCACGCGAAGCGGGCAGCTTTCATCGAGGGCGGTCTGGACGCGATCCGAGGCTGGAGCGCGGCCTCGCGGCGCGCGTCCCGCCCCCGGGGTCGTTGAGCGAGGACGGCGGAGCCGACCGAGACGAAACGCGGCGCTCCCGCGAGGGCACCGCGTTTCGTCTCGCTCCGCTCGCTCGACGACCGCGGGAGGGGTTCGCTCGCTCAACGACCGGCTGGGACGGTCAGCGCAGGTCGTAGAGACGCTTGTACTTGCCCTCGCTGCGGGGGAGGGATCCCGGCTCCTCGACCTGCACGTCCACCGACGTCCCGATCGACGTCTTGATCCGCAGCTTCAGCACCTCGGCCGCGGCGACGGCGCTCGCCGCGTCGATGTCGGGGTGCCGCTCGATCCGCACCTTCAGCGCGTCGAGGTGGCCCTGCCGGGTGAGCTCCAGGACGAAGTGCGGGGTGAGCGTCTCGATGCCGAGCGCGATCTCCTCGATCTGCGTCGGGAACAGGTTCACGCCGCGCAGGATGATCATGTCGTCGTCGCGGCCGGTGATCTTCTCCATCCGCCGCATCGCCGGGTAGGCGGATCCGGGCAGCAGTCGGGTGAGGTCCCTGGTGCGGTAGCGGATCACCGGGAACGCCTGCTTCGTGAGCGAGGTGAACACGAGTTCGCCCGGCTCGCCGTCCGGCACCGGCTCGCCGGTGGCGGGGTCGATGATCTCGGGCAGGAAGTGGTCCTCCCAGATGTGCGGGCCGTCCTTCGTGGCCGCGGCCTCCATCGCCACACCGGGTCCCATGACCTCGCTGAGCCCGTAGATGTCGACGGCGTCGATGTTCAGGCGCTGCTCGATCTTGTGGCGCATCTCGTTGGTCCACGGCTCCGCGCCGAGGATACCCACCTTGAGCGAGGTGGATCGGGGATCGAGCCCGGCCTGCTCGAGCGCATCGGCGATCGTCAGGAGGTACGTCGGGGTGCACATGATCGCGTCGGGCTCGAAGTCGTGGATGAGCTGCACCTGCTTGGCGGTCTGCCCGCCCGACATCGGGATCACGGTCGCGCCGAGGCGCTCGATGCCGGCGTGCGCGCCCAGGCCGCCCGTGAACAGGCCGTAGCCGTAGGCGTTGTGCACCTTCCAGCCGGGCTGCACCCCGGCCGCGCGCAGCGAGCGCGCGATGAGATCGGCCCAGTTGTCGAGATCGGTCTGGGTGTAGCCCACCACGGTCGGGCGGCCGGTCGTGCCCGAGGACGCGTGGATGCGGCGCACATCGGCCATCGGCACGGCGAACATTCCGAAGGGGTAGTACTCGCGCAGGTCGTCCTTGGTCGTGAACGGCAGGCGTGCGACGTCGGCGAGGGTGCGGATGTCGTCCGGGTGGATCCCGGCCCGCTGGAACGCGATGCGGTAGAACGGCACGTTCTCGTACGCATGATGCACCGACCACTGCAGGCGCTCGAGCTGCAGGGCGCGCAGCTCGTCGGGGGTCAGTGCGGTGGCCGCGTCGTCGTGCGCGGCGCCGACGGCGGTGTCGGTCATGAGTTCTCCTCGGGGAACGGGCGGTTCGTGGTGATCGAGCGACCGCGGAACTCGGCGACGATGTCGCCCGTCTCGTCGGTCACGGTGATGTCGTAGAGGCCCGTACGACCGTTGCGCGCGCGGCGCGTACCCGCGGCCGTGAGCACCTGGCCCGCGCGCGTGGACTTCAGGAACGTGATGTCGGCGCCCGCGGCGACCGTGACCTTCTCGTCCTCGTTGCACACGATCGCGAAGGTCGTGTCGGCCAGGGCGAAGACCAGCCCGCCGTGCGTGATGTCGAAGCCGTTCAGCATGTCCTCGCGCACGGTCATCGAGACCACGGCGCGGCCCGGCTCGTCCACCTCCACGCGCATGCCGAGGGCGGAGGAGGCGCGATCGCGCCGCATCATCGGGCGCAGGTCGGCGACGGGGTCGGTCATCTGTTCTCCTTCGAACTGAGCGGCGCGGATCCGGGTGCGGTGCCGGTTCGCGAAGGTCGTCCTTCTGCGAACGATACGAGTGTGCCATAATTACTGTACGAACGGTAGGTAATTCACTCAGGAGTCGACGATGACTGTTCCCCCCGTGGCTTTGGCCGAGGATCCGGACGCCCAGGCGCTCTTCGACGAACTCGTCGAGAACGAGCAGCGCATCGAGCCGCGCGACTGGATGCCGGAGGCGTACCGCAAGACGCTCATCCGCCAGATCTCCCAGCACGCGCACTCCGAGATCATCGGGATGCAGCCGGAGGGCAACTGGATCACCCGCGCGCCGAGCCTCAAGCGCAAGGCGATCCTCATGGCGAAGGTGCAGGACGAGGCGGGGCACGGGCTCTACCTCTACTCGGCCGCGCAGACGCTCGGCATCACGCGCGACCAGATGATGCAGCAGCTCATCGACGGCAAGGCCAAGTACTCCTCGATCTTCAACTACCCGACGCCGACCTGGGCGGACATGGGTGCGATCGGGTGGCTCGTCGACGGCGCCGCGATCTGCAACCAGGTGCCGCTCTGCCGCGCCTCCTACGGTCCCTACGGGCGCGCGATGGTGCGCATCTGCAAGGAGGAGTCGTTCCATCAGCGTCAGGGGTTCGAGATCCTGCTGACGCTCATGCAGGGCTCCGAGGAGCAGCGCGCGATGGCGCAGGACGCCGTGAACCGCTGGTACTGGCCGGCGCTCGCGATGTTCGGCCCGCCGGATGACCAGTCCCCGAACTCGGCGCAGTCGATGCAGTGGAAGATCAAGCGCTTCTCCAACGACGACCTCCGCCAGCGGTTCGTGGGCATGCTCGTGCCGCAGGCCGAGATCCTCGGCGTGACCCTGCCGGATCCGGAGCTCCGCCTCGACGAGGAGACCGGACAGTACGCGATGGGCGAGATCGACTGGGACGAGTTCTTCGAGGTCGTGCGCGGCAACGGGCCGTGCAATGCCGAGCGGCTGCAGCGTCGTCGTGACGCGCACGCGGAGGGCGCCTGGGTGCGTGAGGCCGCCGCGGAGTACGCCCGCAAGCAGGCACTTCGGCAGGAGGTTGCGGCATGACCACCCCCGGAGCCTCCCTCGAGGAGACCTGGCCCATGTTCGAGGTGTTCGTCCGTGCGAATCGCGGCCTCAGCCACGTGCACGTCGGATCCCTGCACGCCCCCGACGCCGACATGGCGCTGCGCAACGCGCGCGACCTGTACACGCGGCGCAATGAGGGCACGTCGGTGTGGGTCGTCCCGGCCGACGCGATCACGACCAGCGACCCCGACGACAAGGGCGCGTTCTTCGAGAGCCCCGCCGGCAAGAACTACCGCCACGCCGTGTACTACACGGCCTCCGAGGGGGTGCCGCACCTGTGAGTGCCCACGACCTGGACGGTGCGATCGACCCGCACGGCGACGTCTCGGTCGACGAGCTCGCGCTCGCCGCGGAGCTCGCCGGATCCGGGGAGCGTGCGGCGTCCGCCGACATCGCGGAGTACGCGCTCTGGCTCGGCGACGACGCGCTGATCCTCTCGCAGCAGCTCGGCGCGTGGATCACCTACGCCCCCGAGCTCGAGGAGGACGTCGCGCTCGGTAACATCGCCCTCGACCTGCTCGGGCACGCGCGATCGTTCCTGCGCTATGCCGGATCCTGGGATGGGCGCAGCGAAGACGACCTCGCGTACTTCCGCGACGAGGCCGAGTTCCGCAGCTGCTGGCTCGTGGAGCAGCCCAATGGCGACTTCGCACAGACGATCGCGCGCCAGCTCCTCATGAGCACCTACATGCTCGAGCTCTACCGCGCGCTGCGGGGCAGCACCGACGCGACCATCGCCGCGATCGCCGAGAAGGCGGTCAAGGAGGTCGACTATCACCGCGACCACGCCGTGCAATGGGTGCTGCGCCTGGCCGGCGGCACCGAGGAGTCGCGCACCAGGATCATCCGCGCCTTCGCGGACGTCTGGCCCTACGCCGCTGAACTCTTCCGCGACGACCCGCTCATCGACCGCCTCGGCGACGCGGCGGTGCGGCCGTCCTCGCTGCGGGCGGGCTTCGACGCCGTGATCGACGCCGTGTTCGCCGAGGCGGAGCTGGATGCCCCCGTCGGATCGGCCTCGGCCGGTGGCGGACGGCACGGATCCCACGCGACCGGCCTCGGTCACCTGCTGTCCGAGATGCAGGTGCTCGCCCGCCGTCACCCGGGGGCGACGTGGTGACCGGGCTGCGCGAGCGCGCTTGGGCGGCGGCCGCCGCGGTCAAGGATCCGGAGGTCCCGGTGCTGACGATCGAGGATCTCGGAGTGCTGCGCGACGTCACGGTCGACGGCGACCGGATCCGCGTCGACATCACCCCGACGTACAGCGGCTGCCCCGCGATGGACGCGATCCGCGACGACGTCGAGCTCGCCCTCACCCGGGCGGGCTTCGGCGAGGTCGAGGTGCGCCTGGTGCTCTCGCCCGCGTGGACGACGGACTGGATGAGCGACGAGGGCAAGCGCAAGCTGACCGAGTACGGCATCGCCCCGCCCAGCGGACACGCGGCCCTCCGCCAGTCGCAGGGACCCGTGCGGATCTCGCTCGGCGTGCGCTGTCCGCGCTGCGGATCCCTGGACACCCGCGAGCTCTCCCGCTTCGGGTCCACATCGTGCAAGGCGCTCTACGAGTGCCGCGCGTGCCTCGAGCCCTTCGACCACTTCAAGGTGATCTGATGACGCATCCCCTCGGCGGCCAGAGACTCTGGCACCTCGACGCGCCGTCGCCCGCTGCGGAGGCGGCCGCGACCGCACAGGTCGCCGGCGCGCTCCTGAACAGCGTGGTCGGCGGGGCATCCGCGGCTCCGCGCCGGCGCACCCGGTTCCACACGCTCGACGTTCAGGACGTGCGACCGCTCACCGACGAGGCGATCGAGGTCACCTTCGCCGTGCCGGGGGAGCTCGCGGGGGAGTTCGAGTACCTCGCCGGGCAGCACGTCGCCCTGCGCGCCGAGCTCGACGGCCACGAGGTGCGGCGCTCGTACTCGCTCTGCCGACCGCCGGCGCGGGACGCTTCGACGGGGTCGGGGACCATCAGCGTCGCGATCAAGCGCGACCGCGGCGGGCGCTTCTCGACCTGGGCGCAGAGCGAGCTGCACCCGGGCGACAAGATCGACGTGATGAGCCCGCAGGGCACGTTCACCTCGGCGCTCGCCGCCCTCGACGACGCGCACGTCGTCGGCATCGCCGCGGGATCCGGCATCACGCCGCTCATGGCGCTCGCCGCCACGGTGCTCGCGCGCTCCGACTCCAGCCGGTTCACGCTCGTGTACACGAACCGCCGGGCGACCGATGTGATGTTCCTGGACGACCTCGCCGACCTCAAGGACCGCTACCCGGCGCGCTTCGCGGTGCACCACGTGCTCACCCGCGAGCAGCGTTCGGCTCCGCTGCTGTCGGGGCGCATCGACGAGGAGCGCCTGCGCGGCATCCTCGATGCGCTCGTGCTCCCCGCGACGGTCGACGAGTGGTTCCTGTGCGGGCCGTTCGATCTCGTGCAGCTGTGCCGGGACACCCTCGCCGACATCGGCGTCGAGTCGGCGCACGTGCGCTACGAGCTGTTCACGACGGGGGAGCCGGGACAGGAGCGGCCCGAGGCCGGGCGCCCGATCGAGGTGCGCGAGGACGAGCCCGTGCGCACGATCGAGTTCACCCTGGACGGCCAGTCCGGATCCGTGGACACCCCGGTGTCGGCGAACGAGTCGATCCTCAACGCCGCGCTCCGCGTGCGGCCCGACGTGCCGTTCGCGTGCGCGGGCGGCGTGTGCGGCACCTGCCGGGCGCGCCTCGTCGACGGATCCGTCACGATGACGGAGAACTACGCGCTCGAGCAGGACGAGCTCGATCGCGGATACGTGCTCACCTGTCAGTCCCACCCCACGACGGACCGCGTCGTCGTCGACTACGACGTCTGAGCGCCGCCGCCCTTCGAGAGGCTCAGGGACCACGTCAGCTAGCTCAGGGACCAAGGACAAACTCAGGGACCAAGGAGGAACCATGATCGACCTCGCGATCGACGGCGCCGTCGCGCACATCACGCTGAACAACCCCGACAAGCTCAACGCGCTCGACGAGCAGGCCGTGCGCGACCTCGGAGACGCCTACGCCGAGGCGGAGCGCGCCGGGGTGCGCTCGCTCGTACTGACCGGCGAGGGCAGGGCGTTCTGCGCCGGGCGCGACATCTCGGGCGTCGATCCGCGCGACGACGACGTGATGGGCTACCTCGACGGGATCGTCACGCCGGTGCTGCAGCGCATGTCCTCGTTCCCTGCGCCGACCTTCGCGGCCGCGCAGGGCGCCTGCCTCGGTGTCGGCCTCGGCCTGCTCATCGCGACGGACGTGGTCTACGTCGCCGACACCGCGAAGATCGGATCCCCGTTCGCCGCGCTCGGCGCGACGCTGGACTCGGGCGGGCACGCTCTCTTCGTGGAGCGGCTCGGCGCGCACCGCACACTCGACCTCATCTACTCCGGTCGACTGATGAGCGGATCCGAAGCGGTCGCGGCGGGGCTCTTCTCCCAGGCGATGCTCCCCGAGATGGTGCACGAGGCCACGCTCGCGGCGGCCGCCCGCGCGGCGCACGGCGCGACTGCCGCATTCGTCGCGAGCAAGCGCCTCGTCGCCGCCCTGCGCGACGAGCGCCTGGGGCTGTGGGCGTCGATGCGCCAGGAGAACGCGGCCCAGGCCGCCCTCTGCGACACGGACGACTACCGCGAAGGTTTCGCGGCCTTCCAGGAGAAGCGCCCGCCGCTGTTCGAAGGGCACTGATGTTCGCAGGGCCGTGACGATCTGCACAGCCTGCGACGATCTGCACACGCCGGGCGAGGGATCCGTGTGCAGATCGTCGCGCCGTGTGCAGATCGTCGCGAGGCGGAGCGGAGCTGATGGACGGCTCGCCGGCCCGACTACGCTGGAAGGTGCTGCTCCGCCGGGAACGGCGGACAGGAGTGAACGTGGGCGAGGGTGCCGTCGAGCGGATGCGGGGGCCGCGCGCCTACGCGTCCTTCATCGGGATCGGGCTCGCCGCGGGCCTCCTCTCGGGCCTCTTCGGCGTCGGCGGCGGCACGGTCATCGTCCCGCTGCTGGTCCTGCTGCTCGCCTTCGACCAGCGACTCGGTGCGGGCACCTCGCTCGCCGCGATCGTGCCGACCGCACTCGTGGGCGTCGTCTCGTACGCGGTCCATGACTCGGTGGCGTGGATCCCGGCGCTGATCCTCGCGGTCGGATCCGTCGTCGGCGCGCAGATCGGCACCCGCCTGCTGCCGCGGATCTCGCAGACCGCGCTGCGCTGGTGCTTCGTCGGCTTCCTGGTCGTCGTGATCGTGAGCCTGTTCCTGGTCATCCCGTCCCGGGGCGCCGTGCTCGAGCTGACCTGGGTGACGGGGCCGCTGCTGCTCGTCCTGGGCCTGTTCACGGGCGTGCTCGCGGGTCTCATCGGAGTCGGCGGCGGGATCGTGGTCGTGCCGGCGCTCATGCTGGCGTTCGGAACGAGCGACCTCGTCGCCAAGGGCACCTCGCTGCTCATGATGATCCCCACCGCGATCTCGGGCACGATCGGCAACCTGCGCAATCACAACGTGGATCTGGTCGCCGCGGCGTTCGTCGGCCTTTCCGCCTGCACGACCACGGCCCTCGGCGCGTGGCTCGCGACGCTCATCAATCCGCTCGTGGGCAACATCCTGTTCGCGGTGTACCTGGCCTTCATCGCGGTGCAGATGGCGCTGAAGGCGATCCGCGGACGGAAGCCCCGCAGCGCCTGAGCGCCCGCTCGGCACGCGATCGGCGGCGCTCGATAGGATCGAGGGGTGCCCGTGAATCCTGAACTGGTCGGCCGGGAGTTCCCGCCGACGGCCCCGTACCTCGTCGGACGCGAGAAGGTGCGCGAGTTCGCGCGTGCCGTTTTCGCCGACGCCCCGCAGCACACCGATGTCGCGGCGGCCCAGGCGCTCGGCTTCGCCGACGTCGTCGCCCCGCCCACCTTCGCGATGGTCATCCAGGACCTCACGCTGCAGCAGCTGCTGGGCCTCGAGGACTCCGGGATCGTGCTGTCCCGCACGATCCACGCCGAGCAGCGCTTCGCCTACACGCGCCCCATCGTGGCCGGTGACGAGCTCACCGCACAGCTGACCGTCACCGGGATCCGTGCGATGGGTCCCGCCGCGATGATCACGAGCGATGCCGAGATCCGCGACGCCGCCGGCGCGCACGTCGTGACGGCCACGGCGGTGCTGCTCGTGAGCGATGCCCCTGCCGAGAACGAGGAGGCCGCCGCGTGAACGTCGGAGACATCATCGCCGAGCGCACCGTGCACCTCACGCGCGAGTCGCTCGTGCGCTACGCCGGGGCGTCCGGCGACTTCAACCCGATCCACTACCGCGACGACGTCGCCGCCGAGGTGGGCCTGCCCGGCGTGCTCGCGCACGGCATGCTCACGATGGGCGTCGCCTCGTCGGTCGCGATCGCGGCCCTTCCCGGCACCGCGCGGATCCTCGACTACGGCGTGCGCTTCGCCCGTCCGGTCGTGGTGGACCCGCAGGCCGGCGCCGACGTCGCGATCACGGCCAAGGTCGGCGCGATGGACGAGACCGCGGTGCGGATCGACCTCGTGGTCAAGCACGCCGACACCACCGTGCTCGTCAAGGCGCAGCTGCGCGTCGCGGCGGACTCGCTCTGACATGGCGGAGATCGACTCGATCCGCCTCGCCGAGCTGACCACGCTGCAGACCGGCGCCGCGCCCGCGCGCATGATCGACGCGGCGACCGAGGACGAGCTCGTCTCCGCCCTCCGCGGGGTGTGGGCCAGCGGCGACGAGTGGTTCGTGCTGGGCGGAGGGTCGAACCTCTTCGCGGGGGATGCGCCGTTCGACGGCACCGTGATCCGGATCCGCACGAGCGGCATCGAGGAGCTCCCGTCCCCGCACGCCGGCCGGATCCGGCTGCGCGCGCAGGCCGGGCACGACTGGGATGCGCTCGTCGCCTACGCGGTCGAGCGCGGGTACGCCGGCATCGAGGCGATGTCGGGGATCCCGGGCACCGTCGGCGCCGCCCCCGTGCAGAACATCGGCGCCTACGGGCAGGAGATCCAGGAGACCCTCGTCGAGGTGGAGCTGCTCGACGAGCACTCCGGCGAGGTCGTCGTCACGCCGGCGTCCGAGCTCGGCCTCGGCTTCCGCACATCGGTGCTCAAGCACCACTACGGCTCGGTGGCGGAGCGCCGCGCTGTGATCCTGTCCGTCACTCTCGATCTCGCCGCGACCGGAGATGCGGGTCGGGTCGTGCGCGGCGAGCAGCTGCGCCGCGCCCTGCAGCTCACCGGCGACGACCCGGTGCCCCTCGCCTGGGTGCGCGAGCGGATCCTGGCCACCCGCGCCGCGAAGGGCATGCTGTTCGACCCGGCGGATCCCGATACGCACGGCGCCGGATCGTTCTTCCAGAACGCGATCGTCTCCGAAGCGGTGGCGCGAACGCTGCCCTCCGAGTGCCCGCGCTGGCCGGTGACGCCCGACCTCGACACGGTCACGGTGATCCCGCTCGATGCGTACTACGGACTGGCGCCCAAGCCAGAGACGCCCCCGAGTGACGTGAAGGTGAGCGCCGCCTGGCTCATCGAGCACGCCGGCATCGGCAAGGGCTTCAAGCTGCCGCGTTCGCGCGCCGGCGTCTCCACGAAGCACGCCCTCGCGCTCACGAATCGCGGCGGCGCGACGGCGGGGGAGATCGCCGAGCTCGCCCGGTTCATCCAGAGCCGGGTGCACTCCGAGTTCGGCCTGCTGCTGCAGCCGGAGCCGGTGCTCGTCGACGTCGAGCTCTGAGCCGTCCTGCTGCTCGGCTGAGGCCGGTTCCGGGGCGTACGCTCGCAGCATGACCGGACTCGTGCCCTACCTCCTGTTCCCCGGGACCGCCGCCGATGCGCTGCCGTTCTACCAGGCGATCTTCGGCGGCGAGGTGTCGATGCACACCTACGCCGAGTTCGGAAGGGCGGACGGCCCGGGCGACGCGATCGCGCACGGCATGCTCGTCCGCGGCCCGGTCGAGCTCGCCGCCGCGGACGCCGCGCCGGACGAGGATGCCGTGCACATGAACGGCATGTTCTTCTCGCTCCTCGGCACGGCGGATCCGGAGGCTCTCACGCGCTGGTTCGCGCAGCTCGGCGACGGCGGCCGCGTGCTCGACCCGCTGCAGGAGCGACCGTGGGGTGCGCACGACGGCACCCTCGTGGACCGCTTCGGCGTGCGCTGGCTCATCGGCTACGAGGACTGAGGCGCGCCGCTCCCCGGCCGGATACGTCGACGCCCCCTCTGGCGGCCGACGCCCCCTCTGAATTGCGGAATTCAGGAGGGGCGTGGACAGCCTGAGGGGGCGTCGACGTAGATGGAGCGCGGGCGTCAGGAGGCGAACAGGCGCTGCAGGCGCTGCACGCCCTCGAGCAGCTGGTCGTCGCCGAGTGCGTAGGACATGCGGATGTATCCGGACGGGCCGAACGCCTCTCCGGGGACCACGGCGACCTCGGCCTGGTCGAGGATGAGGTCGGCGAGCTCGAGCGAGGTGGTGGGGGTCACGCCACCCCAGGTGCGGCCGAGCAGGCCCTGCACGTCGGGGTAGACGTAGAACGCGCCGGTCGGGTTCGGCACCACGAGGCCGTCGATCTTGGACAGCTCCGAGACGATCAGCTTGCGGCGGCGGTCGAACGCCTCGCGGAACTGCTCGGCCTCGGTCTGCGGGCCGTTGAGGGCTGCGATCGCGGCGCGCTGGGCGACGTTGTTCACGTTGCTCGTGAGGTGCGACTGCAGGTTGCCGGCGATCTTGATCGCGTCGGCGGGGCCGACCATCCAGCCCACGCGCCAGCCGGTCATCGCATACGTCTTGGCGACGCCGTTGACGAGGATGGTCTGGCCGGCGACCTCGGGGAGCGCCTCGACGACGGAGGTCGCCTTCACGCCCTCATAGGTGAGGTTCTGGTAGATCTCGTCGGAGATGATCCAGATCCCGTGCTCGAGCGCCCAGGCGGCGATCGCGGCGGTCTCCTCGGGGGAGTAGACGGATCCGGTCGGGTTGGACGGCGAGACGAACACGAGCACCGTGGTGCGCACGGTGCGCGCGGCCTCGAGCTGGTCGACCGTCACCTTGTACTCCTGGTCGGCGCCGGCGAAGACCTCGACCGGAACGCCGTCGGCGAGACGGATCGCCTCAGGGTACGTGGTCCAGTACGGCGCCGGGAGGAGCACCTCGTCGCCCGGGTTCACCACGGCCTGGAACGCCTGGTAGACGGACTGCTTGCCGCCGTTCGTGACGATGACCTGGCTCGGCGAGACCTCGAGGCCGGAGTCGCGCAGCGTCTTCGCGGCGATCGCCTCGCGCAGCTCGGGCAGGCCGGCTGCGGGGGTGTAGCGGTAGTTCGCCGGGTTCGCCAGAGCCTCGGCGGCCGCATCCACGATGAACTGCGGCGTGGCGAAGTCGGGCTCGCCCGCGGCGTACGAGACGACGGGCTTGCCCTCGGCCTTGAGGGCTTTGGCCTTGGCATCCACCTTCAGCGTGGCGGACTCGGCGATGGCGGAGAGTTTGCGGGAGAGAGGCGCGCGTTCGGTCACGCCACCAGCGTACTCGCGCGCCTGAGGCGCGAAATGGCCATGACGTACAAAGCACGGGCGCCGTTCTCCGTCGTGGCGAACAGGCGCGGACGCGCGGATCCGGCACCGGATCCTGCCGGGTGCGAGGGGATCCGGTGCCCGCTCAGGTCAGGAAGGACGGCGGGACCGCGCAGTAGTCGGCGAGCCGTCGCGTCGGCGCCTCCGGATCCGTCACGTCGACCAGCGCGGTCGCCGCGGTGTGCGGAACCTCGTCGCCGTCGATGAGCCAGAGGGAGAAGTGCCACAGTCCGCGGGTGCGCTCCGCGAGCAGGGCGGTCGTGCCGGGCACGATCACCACGGCGTCGCCGCCCGCGTCGCGGAACGGGGCCACGATCTCCGTGCGCAGGCGCGCTTCGTCGCGGTCGTCCTGCGGGGCGACCGACACCGCGACGCCGCGGGCGCGCAGAGTGTCGGCGAGGGCGTCCGCGAACGCCGCCGAACGGGCCGCCACGGGGCTCGCGACCGCGAGCAGCCGCGCGCCGCGCGGATAGTCGCGCAGGAACTCGTCGACGAGGTCTTCGAGGAGGGCGCGCGCAGCGGTCGAGGCGGTCATGCCCCCAGCGTAGGCGGCCCCGCCGGCAGGGCGGCGCTCTCCGGCAGGCCCGGGCTCAGGTGACCGCGTCGCGCTCCTGGAACTCGGGCGCCCGCCACAGCTCCTCGTCCAGCACACGGCGCAGGGTCTCCACCGCGTCCCAGATGTCGGCGTGGCCGAGATACATCGGGGTCACTCCGAAGCGCAGCACCTCGGGCTCGCGGTAATCGCCGATCACGCCGTTCGCGATGAGCGCCTTCATGACCGCGTAGCCCTCGGGGTGCCGGAACGAGACGTGACTGCCGCGCCGCGCATCCTCTCGCGGCGTGATCAGGGTGAGCGGGTGGTGCGCGAGGCGCGTCTCCACGAGACGGATGAAGAGCGTCGTCAGCGCGAGCGACTTGCGGCGCAGCGCCTCCTGGTCGACCTCGAGGTGCATGTCGAGGCCGACCTCCATGGTCGCCATCGACAGGATCGGCTGGGTGCCCACGAGGAAGCGCCGCCCGCCCGGCGCCGGAGCGTAGGAGTCGGTCATCGCGAACGGGCGGTCGTGCCCCCACCAGCCGGTCAGCGGCGTCTCGACACGGTCGAGGTGGCGCTCTGCCACCCAGAAGAAGGCCGGGGAGCCAGGGCCGCCGTTGAGGTACTTGTACGTGCAGCCGACCGCGAAGTCGGCGCCCGCGTCGGCGACCGCCACGGGCACGGCGCCGACCGAGTGGCAGAGGTCCCAGACGGCCAGGGCGCCCGCGGCGTGGATCCGTCCCGTCGCCTCGGCCATGTCCCAGAGGTGCCCGGTGCGGTAGTTCACCTGGGTCAGCAGCACGACGGCGACGTCCTCGTCGAGCGCGGCGTCGAGGTCTTCCGGAGCGTCGATCAACCGCAGCGCATAGCCGCGGTCGAGCAGCGCCATCAGACCCTCCACGATGTAGAGGTCGGTGGGGAAGTTCTCGCGCTCCGACACGATGACCCGGCGCGCCGGTGCATCCTGCTGCTGCAGCCGGATCGCGGCCGAGACGGCCTTGAAGACGTTGATCGAGGTGGTGTCGGTCGCGACGCACTCGCCCGCACCGCCGCCGATGAGCCGGCCGATCTTCTCGCCGATCCGCAGGGGCAGGGCGAACCAGTGGTTCTTGTTCCAGCTGCCGATGAGATCCGCGCCCCACTCCCGGCTCACGACGTCGGCCGCGCGGGCGACGGCATCGCGAGGGAGCGCCCCGAGCGAGTTGCCATCGAGGTAGACGATGCCCTCGGGGAGGGCGAAACGCGCGCGGAGCCCGGCGAGCGGATCGTTCCGATCGGCTGCCTCGCAGTGCTCGCGGGTGATCGGCGCGGCGTCCGTCATCGTGAATCCTCCTCGGTCGGGGATCCGGCTCGGGCGGCCGGGATCCGGAACTCAGCTTCCATGATGACGAATCGTCGATACTGCGCCTAGGATTCCGACAGATATCCGAGAATCGAGATGATCTGCGGTGGATCACCGGATCGGTGTTCCCTGAGGAGGCACAATGGCGGACGGGATCCGGCTCACCCCGACGGATCGGAGGATCCTCGACGAGCTGACCCGGGACGGGCGGCTGTCGAACAAGGAGCTCGCCGCCCGTGTCGGCCTTCCCCGCTCGACCTGCCACGGGCGGGTGCGCGCGCTCGAGGAGGCCGGGGTGATCCGCGGATATCACGCCGAACTCGACCCTGTCGCGGCCGGCGCGGGCGTCGAGGCGCTCATCATGGTCGCGGTCAAGGAGGACGCACGGGATCAGGTGCCCGCCATCACCGCTCGGCTGCGCACGATCCCGGGTGTGCAGCGCGTCTACCTGATCGGCGGCGTGCACGATCTCGTGATCCACGTCGCCTGCGAGAGCGTTCCGGGACTCAGGGACTTCCTGCGCACGCACCTCGGATCCGTCCCCGCCCTCGGTCAGACCCAGACCCAGATCATCTTCGAGCAGCATCCGGGCGTCGCGGTCATCCCGTCGTGAGTCAGTAGGCTCCTCGCATGAGCGAGAGCGCCGCGACGGCCGATTCCACCGCGCGGCTGCAGCACCTGATCATCACCGTCTTCGGCCGCTACGTGCGCGCCCACGGGGGAGTGATCCAGGTCTCCGACCTGATCCGGATGCTGGCGGCTCTCGGGGCCGATGCACCGGGAGTGCGCTCGGCCGTCTCGCGGCTCAAGCGCCGCGGGGTGCTGGTCAGCGTGCGCTCCGGCGGCGCGGCGGCGTACCGGCTCGCCGACTCCCTCGAGGGCGTGTTCTCGGCGGGCGACCACCGCATCTTCGAGGAGCGGCGCGCCGAGCCCTCGGATCCGTGGCTGCTCGCCTCCTTCAGCGTTCCCGAGCGGGAGCGCCCGCTGCGCCACCAGTTGCGCAAGCTCCTGCAGCGGCTCGGCTTCGGTCAGATCAGCGGCGGTCTGTGGATCGCCCCCGGCCTGATCGCGGACGAGACGCGCACCGCGCTGCGCCGCGCGGAGCTCGACCGCTACGTCGAGCTCTTCCTCGGCGACCGGGTGTCGCGGGACGATCCCGCGGAGGCGGTCGGACGCTGGTGGGATCTGCCGGCCCTCGAACCGCTGTACCGCGGCTTCGTCGACGGCTTCGGCCCGCTCGTGAGCCGGGAGCTGAGCGATCGCGAGGCCTTCGCCGCGCACGTCGGCGCGATCACGCAGTGGCGGCGCCTGACATATCTGGATCCCGGGATCCCGCTGCAGTACCTGCCGGACGGGTGGGTCGGGGTCGAGGCGGAGCGGCTGTTCTCGGCATTGCACCGACGGCTCGAACCCGCCGCCGAGCGCTTCGTCTCGACCGTCCTGAGCTGATCGCCCCGGGGGGATCCCTGGTCGCACCGCATGGTGCGGTCAGGGATCTTCGTCGTGTTCGACAGTTTTGGATATATTGCACTTGTGTGACGATGATCACGCATGTGACACTTCCAGGACGAGGCGGCCGACCTCGCCGCGCCGCGGGCGGCCGCGCGCACCGGACAGAGCAGAGGAGCTCCGATGACCGAGAACGAACTGCGCTGGGACCGCGTCCCGCAGGTCACCCGCAGCGGTGAGGAGGACACCCAGACGATGTCCTCCGGCGGATGCATCCGCGTCTCCGGCGTCGGGCCGCAGCACACCGAGGCCACCAGGATCTGGTTCGGCATGGTGTCCAACGAGCCCGGCTACCGCTCGCTGCCGCACCACCACGGCGAGGCGGAGACCGGCGGCTACGTGCTGCGGGGCAGGGGGCGCATCTACTTCGGCGAGGACTACTCCGAGTTCCTCGACATGACCGAGGGCGACTGGGTCTTCGTGCCGCCGTTCATGCCGCACGTCGAGGCGAACATGTCCACCACGGAGGAGCTCGTGTGGCTGACGACGCGGACGCCGGACAACATCGTCATCAACCTCGACGAGGTCGACGACGCCGCGCTCGAGGGCTTCCGCCGCGCATGAGCACCTCCGCCGCGTTCCTCCGGGCGATCGCGCTCACCGAGTGCGCGCCGGAGCACGCCGATCGCGCGTTCGCGGCACAGCCGCAGCCGGTCCCGTGGCCGAAGGCCTACGGGGGTGACACCGTCGCGCAGAGCGTCGCGGCGGCGATCCGCACGGTCGGCGACGACCGCGTGCTGCACTCGGTGCACTCGACGTTCCTGCGGGGCGTCGACATCGCGGAGCCGGTGCGGTACGAGGTGGAGCTCCTCCGCGACGGACGCGGCTTCTCCACGAGGCACGTCCGCGGCCACCAGCACGGCAGGCTCGCGTTCCTCGCGACCGCCTCCTTCCACGTGCCGGAGGAGTTCCCCGCGCACGGGCCGGAGATGCCGGAGATCCCGGATCCGGAGACCCTGCGGTCCAGCGCCGAGGCGCTCGCCGGGCACGAGGGCGCCGACGTCGACTACTGGTCGCACGACCGCAGCTTCGACATGCGGCACGTCCCCGGGCCCGTGTACGTGCGGATCGAGGGCGCGCGGGTGCCGCATCAGGCGGTCTGGGTGCGCGCGTTCGAGGTTCTCGACGACGACCCCGCCACACACCAGCTCGCGATCGCGTACGTGTGCGACTACACCATCCTCGAGCCGGTGCTGCGGGTGCTCGGCCTGCCCTGGCGGGACGAGGGCCTCGTGACCGCGAGCCTCGACCACGCGATGTGGTTCCACGCGCCGGCCCGCGCCGACGAGTGGCTCCTGTACGCGCAGGAGTCGGCCGGCATCTCCGACGGGCGCGGCCTCGGCCTCGGCCGCTTCTTCGACCGCGCCGGCCGCCTCATCGCGACCGTCGCCCAGGAGGGCATGATCCGTCCCGGTCGCGCCCTCTGACCACACCTCGAATCTCGAAGGGACCAGCAATGGAGCTTTCCCGCTCAGCCCACGTCGACACCTTCGCCCGTGACGCCCTGCCGCCGTTCGAGCTCTGGCCGACGCTGGAGTTCACGATCCCCGATGTGCAGTACCCGGAGCGGCTGAACGCCGCGGCCGAGCTCATCGACCGCGCGGTCGAGGCGTTCGGCCCCGACCGCGACGCCGTGGTCCTCGGCGACGGCACGCGATGGAGCTACGGGGAGCTGCAGCGCCGTGCGAACCAGGTCGCACAGGTGCTCACCGAGGATCTGGGCATCGTGCCGGGCAACCGCGTCGCCCTGAGGCTGCTCAACGGGCCCTGGGCCGTGGCCTGCTGGCTCGGTGCACTCAAGGCCGGCGCGGTCGTGGTCACGACCATGGTCGCCTGGAAGGAGAGCGAGGTGCGCAACGTCTTCGAGCGGGTGCGCCCCTCGGCCGCGATCGTCGACCACCGCGACCTCGGCGTCGTCGAGGGCGCCCTTCGCGAGCTGCTGCCAGAGCGCGGCCTCCTGGTGTTCGGCGGCGACGGGGACCGCCTGATGCGCGCCTGCGACGACAAGGACGGCCGGTTCGCGGCGGTCGACACGGCCGCCGACGACGTGGCGCTGCTCGGCGCGACCAGCGGCACGACGGGTGCGCCGAAGATCACGATGCACTTCCACCGCGACATCCTCGCCAACGCCGACACCTTCGCGAAGCACGTGCTGCACCTGACGCCGGACGACGTCAGTGCGACCACCGCTCCGCTCGCGTTCACGTTCGGCCTCGGCGGCGCCGTGGTGTTCCCGCTGCGCACGGGCGGCGCCGCGGTGATCCTGGAGCGGGCCACGCCGATCGAGCTCGCGCGGCTCATCGAACCGCTCGGGATCACGGTGCTGTACACGGCCCCGACCGGCTACCGCGCGATCCTCAAGGAGGGCCTCGCCGGCGCTCTCCGCCGGCTGCGGGTCGGCGTCTCGGCGGGGGAGCACCTCTCCCGGGAGACGTTCGAGGCTGTCGCCGAGGCGACCGGGGTGCGGCTCGTGAACGGCATCGGATCCACCGAGATGCTGCACGTCTTCATCTCGGCGTCGGGCGACGACATCCGACCCGGATCCACCGGGCGGGCCGTGCCCGGCTACCGCGCGGCGATCCTCGACGACGACGGCCGGATCCTCGGTCCGGGGGAGCCGGGGCGGCTCGGCGTCATCGGTCCCACGGGCTGCCGCTACCTGGACGACCCGCGGCAGACCGCGTACGTGCACGACGGATGGAACATCACCGGCGACACGTTCGTGCAGGACGAGGACGGCTACTTCACCTTCTACGCCCGCAGCGACTCGATGATCGTCACGGCGGGGTACAACGTCGGGGCCCCGGAGGTCGAGGAGGCGATCGCCGCCCACCCCGACGTGCTCGAGGTCGCGGTCGTCGGCCGTCCCGACCCGGATCGCGGCACGATCGTCAACGCCTACGTCGTCCCCCGCGCTCACGTCGACGTCTCGGAGGAGCTCACCGCCTCGATCCTCGCGCTCGTGAAGTCGCGGCTCGCGCTCTACAAGTGCCCTCGCCGCATCGACTATCTCGCCGAGCTGCCCCGCAATCCCAGCGGCAAGGTGCAGCACTTCATCCTGCGCGACAGGGCCGCCGCCGAGGCCGCCCTCGCCGCGCCCGTCTCCCAGGGGGTCTGACATGCGCATCGCCGTGATCGGAGGGGGCCCCGGAGGACTCTACTTCTCCGCCCTCATGAAGCAGCTCGATCCCTCGCACAAGGTCACGATCTGGGAGCGCAACGCCCCCGACGACACCTTCGGGTTCGGCGTCGTGTTCAGCGACGAGACCCTGGGCGGGATCGAGAACGCGGATCCGGTCATCGCCGCCCGGATGGGCGAGCAGTTCGCTCGCTGGACCGACATCGACGTGCTCTTCGGTGGTAACACGCACACGGTCGGCGGGCAGGGCTTCGCCGCGATGGGGCGCAAGGAGCTCCTCCAGCTCCTGCAGCGGCGCTGCCTCGAGCTCGGCGCCGAGATCCGCTTCCGCACCGAGGCGCCGGACGCCGCCGCGCTCATGGCGGAGTACGACCTCGTGCTGGCCGCGGACGGCGTGAACTCGCGCGTGCGCGGGCAGTTCGCCGAGGCCTTCGTACCCGACCTGGACCGCCGCGTGTCGAAGTACATGTGGCTCGGCACGGATCGCGTGTTCGAGGCGTTCACGTTCGCGGTGCTGCACACCCCGCACGGCATCATGCAGCTGCACGGGTATCCGTACTCCGACCAGGGCTCGACGTTCCTCATCGAGATGCACGAGGATGTGTGGCGCGCCGCCGGCTTCGACGCGACCGAGCACGAGGTCTTCCCGCCCGGGGTGAGCGACGACTTCTCGGTGACCAAGGTCCGCGGGTTCTTCGCCGACGTGCTCGACGGCCACGAGGTGCTCACGAACAACTCCAAGTGGCTGAACTTCACCACCGTGCGCAACGAGCACTGGCACCACGAGAACCTCGTGATCCTCGGCGACGCCGCACACACCGCGCACTTCTCGATCGGCTCCGGCACGAAGCTCGCCATGGAGGACGCGCTCGCGCTCGCCGCATGCCTGCACGAGCAGGACCGGCTCGGGGACGCGCTGGACGCCTATGAGTCCGAGCGTCGCCCGGTCGTCGCCTCCACCCAGCGCGCCGCGCAGGCCTCGCTCGAGTGGTTCGAGCGGATCGGCCAGTACGCGGATCAGGATCCGCTGCAGTTCTCCTTCAACCTTCTCACCCGCAGCCGGCGCATCACGCTGGACAACCTCGCCCTGCGGGATCCGGCTTTCGCCGCCGACGTCGTGCGTGGTGCGGGCTTCGCGGGCCGGACCGAGGACGAGCCGGCCATGTTCCGCCCGCACCGGATCGGCGCGCTCGCGCTGAAGAACCGCGTCGTCGTGTCGCCTATGGACATGTACTCCTCGGTCGAGGGTGTGCCCGGCGACTTCCACCTCGTGCACCTCGGATCCAAGGCCACGGGCGGCGCGGGTCTCGTCATGACGGAGATGGTCTGCGTCTCGGCCGAGGGGCGGATCACGCCGGGCTGCGGCGGCCTCTACACCGACGAGCAGCGCGACGCGTGGGGCCGGATCGTGGACTACGTGCACGACCAGTCGACCGCGAAGATCGGCGTGCAGCTCGGCCACTCCGGCCGCAAGGGTTCCACCAGGCTCATGTGGGAGGGGATCGACGATCCGCTGCCCGAGGGCAACTGGGCGACCCTCGCGCCGTCCGCGCTGCCCTACGGCCCGGCGAACGCAGCGCCGCGGGAGATCGATCGTGCCGGCATGGACCGGGTGCGCGAGGAGTTCGTCGCCGCGACCCGGCGCGCGGCCGAGGCGGGGTTCGACCTCGCCGAGCTGCACGCCGCCCACGGCTACCTCATCTCGTCGTTCCTGTCGCCGGTCTCCAACCGGCGCACGGACGAGTACGGCGGTGGCCTGGAGAACCGCCTGCGCTACCCGCTCGAGGTGTTCGATGCGATGCGCACCGCGTGGCCGGCCGAACGTCCGCTCACCGTGCGCCTCTCGGCCGTGGACTGGTGCGAGGACGGCAATGAGCTCGAGGACGCGATCGAGATCGCCCGGGCGTTCATCGCGCACGGGGCGGACGCGATCGACGTGTCCTCCGGGCAGATCGCCAAGGAGGAGAAGCCGCAGTTCGGTCGCAGCTACCAGACGCCGTTCGCCGACGCGATCCGCAACCGGGTCGCCGCCGAGGCCGGGGTGAGCGTGATCGCGGTGGGCGCGGTGTCCAGCCACGACGACGTGAACTCGATCCTGCTCGCCGGCCGCGCCGACCTCGTCGCGCTCGGCCGCACGCACCTCTGGGATCCGCAGTGGACGCTGCACGCGGCCGCGGACCAGGGCTACCGCGGGGAGGGCGCGGACTGGGTGGCGCCGTTCCGCGCCGGGTCGCGCAAGCCGCCGACCGCTCGCACCGACGCCGTGCGACCGCGGCTCTCGCTCGTCCGGGACGAGGGCGCGGGGGAGAGCGCGCCGGAGCACCGCCGGTGGGTCCCGCAGCGCGAGGCCGTCGAAGCCCTCGCGCCGGTCGGACCCTGAGCCCTGGGCCAGACCCTCATAACGCATCCACACAGGAGGACAAGAATCATGACCCGCCAGATCATCAACCCTGAGACCCTCATCGCGCCGAGCGGCTTCGCGCACGGGGTGCGCGCCGGCGAGTTCGTCTACCTCGGCGGGCAGACCGCGATGGACCGCACCGGCGCGATCGTGCCCGGGGGGATCGTCGAGCAGTTCGTGCAGGCGTTCTCGAACCTGCTCGTCACGCTCGAGGCGGCCGGCGGCACGCCCACGGATCTCGTGGACGTCACGATCTACCTCACCGACGTCGACGACTACCAGGCCCACGGCCGGGAGATCGGCCGCCGCTGGCGCGAGATGGCGGGCACCGAGTATCCGGCGATGGCGGGGATCGGCGTCACGCGGCTGTGGCAGAAGGAGGCCATGATCGAGATCCAGGGCGTCGCGCACCTCGGCGGCGCCGTGGTCGCCGACGAGGACCGGGACTGATGCGGCTCGCGACCGTCCGCGTCGACGGCGGCA
Organism: Microbacterium sp. NPDC089698; assembly: GCF_044749045.1. Lineage (NCBI taxonomy): Bacteria > Bacillati > Actinomycetota > Actinomycetes > Micrococcales > Microbacteriaceae > Microbacterium > Microbacterium sp. NPDC089698. The sequence continues at coordinate 1,428,983 of NZ_JBIVHE010000001.1, read as the reverse complement.
CCCGTGCCGCGGCCGGCGACGCCGACGGCTGGGTGCTGCTCGACGAGGCCGATGCGCAGGATCTCGTCGCCGGCGAGGGCTGGCGCGCGCGGGCCGAGGCCGCGCTCCGGGAGCGGACCCGGCAGGACCTGGCCGAAGACGCCTTCGGCGTGCCGATGCCGCGACCCGCGAAGGTGTTCTGCTGCGGCCTCAACTACCGCGACCACATCCTCGAGACCGGCCGCGCCGTGCCGGAGCACCCGACGCTGTTCGCCAAGTTCGCCGACACGCTCACGGGACCGGCGGACGAGATCCGGGTGCACGACACCGTGAAGCTGGACTGGGAGGCGGAGCTGGCCGTCGTCGTCGGATCCGAGGTGCACCGCGCGGACCGTGACACGGCGGCGGCCGCGATCCTCGGCTACACGGTCGCGAACGACATCTCGATGCGGGACTGGCAGCAGCGCACCCTGCAGTGGCTGCAGGGCAAGGCATTCGACGCCACCACGCCGATCGGCCCGTTCGTGGTCACCGCGGAGGAGCTGGATCCGAAGGCCGGACTCCGCATCACCTGCGCCGTGAACGGAGAGCCGGTGCAGGACGGGAACACCCGCGAACTGGTCTTCGACGCCGCCGATCTCGTCTCCTACGTCTCGCAGATCACCCGGCTCCGGCCCGGCGACCTCATCCTCACGGGCACCCCGGGCGGGGTCGCGCTCGGGATGGCGGATCCGCGCTGGCTGCAGGACGGGGATGTCGTCACGACCGCGATCGAGGGGATCGGCGAGCTCCGCAACCGGATCCGGTCGGCCTAGATCCGAGCACGGTGCGGACCCCGGCCGGCTCTGCGTGGCCGCGTCAGCGCTCGACGAGCACGCCGTCCTCGTCCGCGTAGAGCACCGCGCCGGGGCAGAACTCCACGTCGCCGAAGCGCAGCATCACGTCGACCTGGCCGGTCCCGGCCTTCGCGCTCTTGCGCGGGTTCGTGCCGAGGGCCTTGACGCCCAGCGGCAGCCGGCCGATCGCCGTGCTGTCGCGGATCGCGCCGTGGATGACGACGCCGGCCCAGCCGTTCGCGACGGCGCTCGCCGCGATCAGGTCGCCCATGAGCGCGGTGCCGAGGGATCCGGATCCGTCGATCACGAGCACGGCTCCGTCACCCGGCGTGGCGAGGAGGTCCTTCACGAGCTGGTTGTCCTGGAAGCAGCGCACCGTGCGGATCGGGCCCTCGAAGGCGAGGCGCCCGCCGAAGTCGCGCAGCTGCAGCGCGAGGGACTGCAGGGCGTCGCCGTGCTCGTCGTAGAGGTCTGCGGTGGAGGTCATGCGGTGGATCCTTTCATGCTTCTCCGGGACGGTTGAGCGAGGACGGAGCGCCCTTCGTCTCGTCGCTGCGCTCCTCGTTCAGGGACCGGGTGGGCCGGTCCCTGAGCGAGCGCAGCGAGACGAAGGGCGCTCGGCGACCTCTGGGGCGTCAGCTGAACTGGTTCATCGTGTTGTGCTGACCGCCCGCCTTGAGGGCCGCATCGCCGGCGAAGTACTCCTTGTGGTTGTCGCCGAGGTCGGATCCGGCCATGTTCTGGTGCTTGACCGTGGCGATCCCGCCGCGGATCTCCCGGCGCTGCACGCCCTTGACGTAGGCGAGCATGCCCTCGTCTCCGAAGTAGCCCTTCGCGAGGTCATCGGTCGACAGAGCGGCCGTGTGGTAGGTCGGCAGGGTGATCAGGTGGTGGAAGATCCCGGCGCGCGCGGATCCGTCGCGCTGGAACGTGCGGATCTTCTCATCGGCGAGGCGCGCGAGCTCGGTGTCGTCGTACTCGACGCTCATGAGCGCGCCGCGGTCGTAGCCGGAGACGTCCTCGCCCTGTGCGGCCAGGAGGTCGTAGACCTGCTGGCGGAAGTTCAGCGTCCAGTTGAACGACGGGCTGTTGTTGTAGACGAGCTTCGCATTCGGGATCTCCGCGCGGATCGCGTCGACCATGCCCGCGATCTGCTCGACGTGCGGCTTCTCGGTCTCGATCCACAGCAGGTCCGCGCCGTTGCGCAGCGACGTGATGCAGTCGAGGACCACGCGCTCCTCGCCGGTCCCCGGACGGAACTGGTACAGGTTGCTCGCGAGGCGGCGGGGCCGCAGCAGCCGGCCGTCGCGTTTGATGACCACGTCGCCGTTGCCGAGGTCGGCCTCGGAGATCTCCTCGACGTCGAGGAACGCGTTGTACCGGTCGCCCAGGTCGCCCGGCTCCTGCGAGACGGCGAGCTTCTGGGTGAGCCCCGCGCCCAGCGAGTCGGTGCGGGCGACGATGATCCCGTTGTCGATCCCGAGTTCCAGGAACGCGTAGCGGACCGCGTTGATCTTCGCGAGGAAGTCCTCGTGCGGCACGGTGACCTTGCCGTCCTGGTGGCCGCACTGCTTCTCATCCGAGACCTGGTTCTCGATCTGGATCGCGCACGCACCCGCCTCGATCATCTTCTTGGCGAGGAGATAGGTCGCCTCGGGGTTGCCGAAGCCGGCGTCGATGTCGGCGATGATCGGGACGACGTGGGTCTCGTAGTCGTCGATCTGGGACTGGATGAACTCGGCCGCGGTCTCGTCTCCGGCCGCGCGCGCGGCGTCGAGCTGGGTGAAGAGCAGGTCGAGCTCGCGCGCGTCCGCCTGGCGGAGGAACGTGTACAGCTCCTCGATGAGCGCGGGCACCGCCGTCTTCTCGTGCATCGACTGGTCGGGGAGGGGGCCGAACTCGGAGCGGAGCGCGGCGACCATCCAGCCGGAGAGGTACAGGTAGCGCTTGTTCGTCGACTTCAGGTGCTTCTTGATCGAGATGAGCTTCTGCTGCCCGATGAAGCCGTGCCAGACGCCGAGCGACTGGGTGTACAGCGAGGAGTCGGCGTCGTACTCCTCCATGTCGCGGCGCATGATGTCGGCCGTGTACTGCGCGATCTCGAGTCCGGTGCGGAAGCGGTTCTGCGCCCGCATGCGCGCGGCGGACTCGGGGTCGATGGCGTTCCACGGGGATCCGGCCGCCGCCTTCAGCGCCTGGATGGCGTCGATGTCGTCCTGGTAGCGAGTCATGGTGATGTCCTTCGTTCGTGGGCGAATGGTCGGGTGCCGAGCCGGTCAGGCGGTCTCGACGAGGAAGCGGGAGTAGGCGGGCAGAGTGAGGAACGCGGGGAACTCGGGCTGCAGCGCCACCTCGCGGAACACGGCGGCGGCGTCTTCGAAGCGGTCCTCGGTCCCGGAGCCTGCGGAAGGGCGCGGCGTCGCGGCGAGCACCTCCGCGATCAGGCCCTCGACGTACTCGGCCGTGATGAGGGTGCCGTCCTGCGTGGACTGCCCCTGGTGGATCCACTGCCACACCTGCGAGCGGCTGATCTCGGCGGTCGCCGCGTCCTCCATGAGGTTGTCGATGGCCACGGCGCCGATCCCGCGCAGCCAGGCCTCGAGGTAGCGGATCGCCACTGAGACGTTGTCGCGCACGCCCTCGGCGGTGATCGGACGGCCGATGTGCACGTCCAGCAGATCCTCCGCGCGGACCTCGACGTCGGGGCGCTGACGGTCGAGCTGGTTGGGGCGCTCGCCGAGCACGGCGTCGAACTCGGCCTGCGCCGTGGGGATCAGGTCGGGGTGCGCGACCCAGGTGCCGTCGAATCCGTCACCGGCCTCGCGCTTCTTGTCCGCGGCGACCTTCTCGATCGCCCGGGCGGTCACCTCGGGGTCACGACGGTTGGGGATGAAGGCGCTCATGCCGCCGATCGCGAAGGCGCCGCGCTTGTGGCAGGTCTTCACGAGCAGCTCGGTGTAGGCGCGCATGAACGGCACCGTCATCGTGACCTCGCTGCGGTCGGGCAGCACGAAGCGGGCGCCGCGGCCGCGGTAGTTCTTGATGATCGAGAAGATGTAGTCCCAGCGTCCGGCGTTGAGACCCGCGCAGTGCTCGCGCAGCTCGAACAGGATCTCCTCCATCTCGAACGCGGCGGGCAGCGTCTCGATCAGGACGGTCGCGCGGATCGTGCCGCGGGGGATCCCGAAGTACTCCTCGCTGAACGTGAACACGTCGTTCCAGAGCTTCGCCTCCTCGCTCGACTCGAGCTTGGCGATGTAGAAGTACGGGCCGCGGCCGGCCTCGATGAGCGCCTGCGCGTTGTGGAAGAAGTAGAGGCCGAAGTCGACCAGCGAGCCCGAGGCGTCCATGCGGCGGCCGGTGCGGTCGGTGAACTCGAGGTGCTTCTCCACGAGGTGCCAGCCGCGCGGGCGCATCACGATCGTGGGGGTCTGCTCGGCGGTGACGCGGTACTCCTTGCCGTCCTCGCTCGTGTGGGTCAGACGGCCGCGGATCGCGTCGCGCAGCGACAGCTGCCCGCCGATCACGTTGCTCCAGGTCGGGCTCGTCGCGTCCTCCTGGTCGGCCAGCCAGACCTTGGCGCCGGAGTTCAGCGCGTTGATGGTCATCTTCGGGTCCGTCGGGCCGGTGATCTCCACGCGGCGATCCTCGAGGCCCGGGCCCGCGCCGGCGACGCGCCAGTCGGCGTCCTCGCGGATGTGCGAGGTGTCGTCGCGGAAGCGCGGGTCGTGGCCGTTGCCGATCTCGAAGCGGCGGCGCATGCGGTCGGCGAGGCGGTCGTGCCGGCGTCCGCCGAAGCGGTGGTGCAGTTCCGTGAGGAAGGCCACGGCCGCGGGCGTGAGGATCTCGCCGAAGCGGTCGTGCAGGGGGCCGGTGATGCGGATCGCGGGACCCTCGGTGCCGGAGACGGCGGTGCCGACGGTCCGGATCGGGGCGGTCGGCGACGCGGTGGGAATGGTCATGATCTGTCTCCTCCGTGAGTGGATCCGGTCCGGCATCGGGAGTCTGCCGAAGCAGCCGGGGTGGCTTGAGACCACTCTGAGTGAAGATCCGGAGTCGACCAGACAAAACCTGGGGAGAAGTTTGGTCGGATTTCTGTTTTCGTGACAGAATCAGCGCCATGGTCACCGCAGACACGGCAGAAGAGGTCGACGCTCTCACGATCGGGCGCCGCATCCGGCAGCTCCGCACGGCGGCGGGGCTCACGCTCGAGCAGCTCGCGACGGCGATCGACCGGGCGCCGAGTCAGGTGTCCATGATCGAGACCGGCAAGCGCGAGCCGAAGCTCACCCAGCTGCAGCTGATCGCCCGCGCGCTCGATACGACGATCGATCAGATCCTCGCCGAGCAGCCCCTCGACGAGCGCGCCGCGATGGAGATCGCGGTCGAGCGCGCGATGAAGGGGCAGACGTTCCAGGCGCTCGGCATCGCGCCGTTCCGGATCTCGAAGACCGTTCCCGACGAGGCGCTGCGGGCGCTGCTCGCCCTGCACGGCGAGATCGACAAGCTCCGCGACGAGCGCGCGGCGACGCCGGAGGAGGCGCGCCGCGCGAACGTCGAGCTGCGCGACCTCATGCGCCGTCAGGACAACCACTTCGCGGATCTGGAGAGGAAGGCCGCGGAGATCCTCGCGGCGGTGCGCCATCCCGGCGGCCCGCTCACGCAGCGCAGCGCGAGCGACATCGCCGCTCACCTCGGCTTCACGTTGCACTACGCGCCCGATCTGCCGCAGTCCACGCGCAGCGTCGCCGATCTCGCGCACGGGCGGCTCTACCTCTCCAGTCGCGTGCCGGGCAAGGGTGATGCCCGCACGGCCGTGCTGCAGGCGCTGTCCAGCCGGATCCTCGGCCATTCCGAACCGCGCAGCTACGCCGAGTTCCTGCGGCAGCGCGTGGAGACCAACTACCTCACGGGTGCGCTGCTGATGCCGGAGGAGCACCTCGTCCCCGTGCTGAAGGATGCGAAGGAGCGTCGCGCGATCTCGATCGAGGACCTCCGCGACGCGTACTCGGTGTCGTACGAGACCGCGGCGCACCGGTTCACGAACCTCGCCACCCGGCACCTGGACATCCCGGTGCACTTCCTCAAGGTGCACGAGTCCGGCACGATCACGAAGGCGTACGAGAACGACGACGTGAACTTCCCGACCGACCGGCTCGGATCCATCGAGGGACAGATGTGCTGCCGCCGGTGGACCAGCCGGGTCGTGTTCGAGGAGGAGGACCGGTTCAACCCGTACTACCAGTACACCGACACGGGCAACGGGACGTACTGGTGCACCGCCCGCGTGGAGCCGTCGAGCGAGGGCCTGCACTCGGTGAGCGTGGGGGTGCGCTTCGACGACACGAAGTGGTTCATCGGGCGGGACACCCCCAACCGCGGCGTCTCGAAGCACTCGGTCGAGGTGTGCTGCCGGCGCGCTCCGGCCGATCTGGAGAAGCGCTGGCGCGAGCAGTCCTGGCCGAACGTGCGCACCCCGCGCACCCTCCTGGCGACGCTGCCGACCGGAGCCTTCCCCGGCGTCGACACGACGGACGTGTACGAGTTCCTCGAGGCCCACGCCCCCGCCTAGCCCCGCCCCACTTCCGAGTCGTCCCCGCCAGGGGATGCCCTGGCGTGCGCTCATGGGGACGACCCGGAATGTGCGGTGCACCACGCTGGCGTCGTCCCTGCCAGGGGATGCCCTGGCGTGCGCTCATGGGGACGACTCGGAGATGGGGAGGGGGAGCGGGCGAAGGAGGCCGGGTGGGGTCAGGCGGCGTGCCAGCGCAGGCGGGACGCGGCCTCGTCGAGGTCACGGCGGACGGTCTCGGCCTGCGCCACCGGGAGCAGTGCGACCAGGAGCGGCGACGTGCCGGGCCCCGGCGCCACCGCGTAGGCGAGGGCGCGGGATCCGCCGTGCTCGTGGCCCAGCACGGCCCTTGTGGCCCTGCCCTCCACGAGCGAGTACCAGGAGAACTCCCCGCCCGAGGCGAGCAGCACGGCGGCGGCCTCCGTGGCGCGGTCGAGGAGCGTGCGGGATCCCTCCCAGGGCACGAAATGGGCGCCGTCGAGGCCCAGCCCCGTGGCGAGGTCCGCGCCGAGCCAGCGCTCACGGCTCCGGTCGGCGGTGTCGTGCGCGAGCAGGGAACCGTAGGTCTGCAGCAGTCCGGCGTTGCCGATCGGCCAGGACGCCTCGAGTCCCGCCCGCTCGTGCAGCGCCTCGAACAGCGGCCGGGGGAGGAAGGGGTCCCCGGTGCGCGCGTCGATCGCGGAGGCGAGGCCCCAGCGATCGAAGTGGCCGGCGGTGCGATCCGCGTCGATCGCCGCGGAGAGCCAGCCGACCGCGGCGAGCGTCTCGGAGGCCGCGCCGGGAACGGATGCCGCGGCGGTGGCCGCACGGTCCAGATCCTCGATGCCTCCCATGCGCCCACCCTACGCCGGTGCGCCGGCCGCGGGCAGGCGGCCGCGAGCAGGCGCCTGGCGCGGTAGGCGGCCGGTGCCACAGGGGCGGCGCCCCCGGCGCGAGCGAGGTCGCTCAGCGGTGCGCGGTCAGCGCGCCCACGAGCGTCGCCAGGCCGAACTCGAACGCTTCGTCCACGTCGCCGCCGAGCCGGAACGCACCCGCCTGCTCCATGGTGCAGAAGCCGTGCGCCCATGCGGTCAGTGTGCGGGCGGCGGGGAGCGGATCCGACGGCGTCGTCGCCTGCACGGCGCTCAGCAGGGTGCGCGTGAGCGCGACCATGCCCTCGGACTGCGGCTCCGCACCCTCCGTACCCAGCGCGGCGCCCGCGAACAGCAGCGAGGACGCTCGCGGGGAGCGGGCGCTGAACGCCCGGAACGCCCGCGCGATCGCCGTGAGCATGGCGGCGGGATCGGTCGTGGATCCGGCCAGGGCCGCCACGTCCTCGTCGAGCTCCCGGGCGGCGTCGTCGGCGATGAGCCGCAGCAGGTCGTGCCGGTGGCCGACGTGCTTGTACAGGCTGGGCGGGCGCACCCCGACCGTGGCGGCGACCGCGCTGATCGTGACGGCGTCGATGCCCTCGTCCTCGGCGATGGCGCGCGCGGCGGTGGTGAGCGCGGCGCGGGTGACGCGTTGCGGTGCGGGCATCGGGACCTCCTCCGCGGCGGCAGTTCGGGACGGCTGCCGCTCTTCGATCATATGGCTATTGACAGTAGCCATCATAGCTATATAACGTAGCCATCATGAACGCAGAACTCATCCGGATCGGCGACGACATCGTCGCCATGCATGCCGTCGTCACCGACGAGGGCATCACTCTCATCGACGCGGGCCTGCCGGGCGACCGGCGGATCCTGCAGCAGGCGCTCGCCGCCGCGGGCCGGCGCCCCGAGGACATCCGCGGCGTCGTCCTCACCCACGGCGACAGCGATCACATCGGCATCGCCGAGTGGCTGCGCACCGAGTACGACGTGCCGACGTTCGTGCACGAGGCCGACGCGGGGCGCGCGAAGGGGGAGAAGACGCCGGGGGCCTCGGGCGGCGCCATGCGGCTCGGTCCGACGCTGCAGTTCTTCGCCGCGGCGCTGCGTCGCGGCGGGATGCGCACGAAGCACCTCGGCGCGGTGCGCACGATGCGGGACGGGGATGTGCTGGATCTGCCCGGAGCGCCGGAGATCATCGGCCTGCCCGGTCATTCGCCCGGATCCGTCGCCATCCGCGTCCCCGCGGTCGACGCGATCTTCGTCGGCGACGCGCTCACCACCCGTCACGTGCTGAACGGATCCACCGACGTGCAGCTCGGTCCGTTCAGTGACGCCCCGGAGCAGACGCCGGAGAGTCTCGAGCGTCTGCGCGACCTGCCCGAGCGCTCGATCGTCGTCGGGCACGGCCCGATCTTCCGCGGCACCGCGGCGGAGATGATCGCGGCGCGCAAGCCCTGACGCATGACGCCGGACGGGCGAAAACGCGATCCCCCGCGCCCCTAGACTGGCCGCACCGGGGGGTATGCATGGAAGTCGTTTCTCAAGATCCGTTGCCGCCGTTCGTCTCCGTGCCCGCCGAGCCGAGCGATGACGATCGGATGCGCATCGATATCCGGCGCCTTGCGAACGGGCAGAAGGCCATCGTCGTCTGCTCGGCGCTCGATCGCCTGCTCCGCGGAGCGGGTGCGGACGCCCCGATGGGTTCATCGTCGTCGGCGATTTCGGCGAAGCGGTCGGCGATTGGTGGGTTGATCGGTGGATGGATATGACGGGAGAGGTCGCGAGATGAAGCGTGCTTCGGCGACCGATACCGGCGCGGAACACGCACGCTCTGTGCGGCGCCATGAGTACATCGGCGTGGCGGTGCTCAACGACGTGCTCCCGGAGAAGCCGACAGGGCCGTCGAGTCGGGCGGCGCTGCTGGGTGTGCTGTTCTTCGTTTTCTGCGGCATCTACTTCCTCGTACAGGGGAACGCACACGTGGCGGTAGTCGGCGTGGCCAGCTTCGTGGCAGCGGCGCTGGACGAAGCGGTGCGCCGGGCGGACGGCGCGATGAACAGCGGCAAGATCGACGCGCTGACCCGTCAGGGCGGGATCTGGAGCCGGTCGACGCTGCGGTCCTCCTGGGTCGGTATCTCACTTCTCGTCGTCGGGCTGGCGGGTGGCATCGCGTTCGTTTCGGCTTTGGGCACCATCGACTATTCCGGCTTCCACCGTCGCAACTTCATGTTCTTCGGCGCTGTATTCGTCTACATGATCGCCCGGGGGGGGCTTGGGCAACTGTCCGCCCCTTCTTCTCAATCGGTGTCATCGTGTCGCGGACCGGCGTGACGATCACGAAACGGGTCGGACGTCGGCGTGAATTCGCGTGGTCGGAGTTGGCGTACGCGTCGGCGTCGTCGAAGCGGTTCGGGGTGGCGACGAAGGCGGGTGAGGTGCTCGCGTGGAATGCGCGGTGGTTGCGGAGCGATCCGACGCTGGTGGCGGAGATCGTCGCGCAGTGCATCGAGGATCCGGCCGCGCGTGCGCGGTTGGGCGACGAGACGGTCGATGTCATGCTCGCGCAGGAGCGGTGGAACCATCGCTACGACCCGGCGTCGCGATTCTCGGCTCGAGGCGCAGAGGACGGCGTCGCGCGCTGAGCCGTTCCCGCCGGGGCGGCGCGCCCTCAGCGAAGCGCACAGTCGGCGCGCAGCCGACTCAGTCGCCGGCCGTCCGCAGTGCCGCCCAGAGCTCGGCGCGGGCCGGGAAGGATCCGAGATCCGCGCCGAGGATCGACGCCGCCTGGGCGATCCGGGTGCGCAGCGTGTGCCGGTGCACGCCGAGCGCGGCCGCCGCGGGCTCCAGGCGGGTGTCGTGCTCGAGCCAGACCCGCAGCGACCGCTCCAGCTCGGCGCCCTCCTGCGCGTCGTGCTGGCGGAGGGGTGCCAGCAGGGACTCGGCGATCAGGCGCGCCTCGTCCGTCGCGAAGGCGGCGAGCACGCTCGACTCCGCGCTGTCGGCGTAGCGGGTGACCGCATCGCCGGCTCGGCGCAGCGCGGTGAGCGCCTGCGCGTGGGCGCGGGAGAAGCCGCTGTACTCCTCGGGCGCCGACACTCCGATGCGCACCTCGGCGCGCGCGGCGATCTCGTCCAGCACTCCGGCGTCCGCGACGCTCAGGCACATCACGAGCCCGTCCTCCGACTCGGCGAGGAACGCGGCCGGTGCCGCGTCGCCCTGCTGCCTCTCCCACCATTCGACGACGGCGCCCTGACGCGGTCCTGCGGCGACGGCGACCACCACCGGCGCCGGCGGCAGCGCGCCCAGCACCCGACGAGCCAGGGCCGGATCGTCGGTGAGCAGCGAGGCGAGCAGCTGGCTGTGCAGTCGTCGCCTGCTCCGGGCGAGCTGCTCGCTCTGCTCGAGGGAGAGCCCCGCCATCGCGATGACGGAGGTCACCACGGCGCGGGTCTCCGGATCCAGGGTTCCGCTCGCGATCGCGACGACCCCGCGCAGGTGCCCCGCGCGCCCCACGGTGAGCAGCGTGTGCGCCGCCTCCCCGTCCTGCACCACCCTGTTCGCCGAGCCGCCGCGGGCGAGGAGATCCGCCGCTGCGGCGGCGACGACGGGCGAGGCGCCGCCCGAGGGGTGCTCGTGCACGAGCTGCCCCGAGGCGTCGTACATGCCGACGCGGCAGCCGAGCCGGCGGGACAGCTCGGTGAGCGTGGACTCCAGCCCGTGCGGGCGGAGCGCCGCGACAGACAGGGCGCGCTGGGTCTCCAGTGCCCACGTGCGCCGGGCGTAGGCCTGGGCGGCGATGGCCTCGGAGTGCGCCCGCGCGACCGCGATGAACGGCGTGCCGTAGGGAACCTCGAACAGCGGCAGGCCGGTCTGCGCGCAGGCGGTGGAGAGGTCCGCCGGGATCCCGCTGCGGTGCACCTCGGTCCCGAAGCCCAGCGCCACGACGCCGCGGTCGACGAGCCGCTGCACGTAGGCGCGGGTGCCTGCGGGGTCGTCATCGGCGAACTGCGTTCCGGTCGTCAGCAGGGCGAGGTCCTCGGCAAGGAAGGGGGTGGGATCCGTGAGGTCGGAGTTGTGCACCCAGCGCAGCGGGAGGTCCAGGGATCCGGCAGGCAGCGCCGCCTCGGATCCGACCAGCCGCAGATGCAGATCGCGGCGGCCGAGCAGGGTGCGCAGCGTGGGCTGCTGGTCCATGGCGGGGCTCCTTCGCAGCCGATCGCAGCGTGGCCGCATCGGCGAAATCGTGATCCAGATTGTACGCCACGGCGAATGCTGCCGGGCGGCGACCTCCGTAGTCTCGACGCCATGAGCACCATCGACGCGCAGGCAGACACGCTTCCCCTCGGCGGCCCCTCCCTTCCCCAGGAGCGCCGCCTCGTCACCGAGCTCCCCGGCCCGCGCTCGGCCGAGATCCTCGCCCGCAAGGCTTCGGCCGTTCCCGCCGGAGTGGGGCACACCGTGCCCGTCGCGGCGGTCGCCGCGGGCGGTGGCGTCGTCGTCGACGCCGACGGCAACTCGCTCATCGACCTGGGATCCGGCATCGCCGTGACCACGGTCGGCAGCGCGCACCCCAAGGTCGCCGCGGCCATCGCCGCGCAGGCCGCGCAGTTCACCCACACCTGCTTCATGATCTCCCCGTACGAGTCCTACGTGGAGGTGGCCGAGGCCCTCAACCGGCTCACCCCCGGCGACTTCGCCAAGAAGAGCGCCCTGTTCAACTCGGGCGCCGAGGCGGTCGAGAACGCGATCAAGATCGCCCGCAAGCACACCGGCCGCCAGGCCGTCGTCGCCTTCGACCACGGCTACCACGGCCGCACCAACCTGACCATGGCGCTCACCGCCAAGGCCATGCCCTATAAGAGCGGCTTCGGTCCGTTCGCCCCCGAGGTGTACCGCGCGCAGGCCTCCTACCCGTTCCGCGACGGCCTGTCCGGCGCCGAGGCGGCGGCCCGCACGATCCTCCAGCTCGAGAAGCAGATCGGCGCCGACAACCTGGCCGCCGTCATCATCGAGCCCATCCAGGGCGAGGGCGGCTTCATCGTCCCGGCCGACGGCTACCTGCCCGCGATCGTGGAGTGGTGCCGTGCGAACGGCGTCGTCTTCATCGCCGACGAGGTGCAGACCGGCTTCGGCCGCACCGGCGCGATGTTCGCGAGCGAGATCTTCGGCATCGAGCCCGATCTCATCACCACGGCCAAGGGCATCGCCGGCGGCATGCCGCTGGCCGCCGTCACCGGCCGCGCCGAGATCATGGACGCCTCGCACTCGGGCGGCCTCGGCGGCACCTACGGCGGCAACCCGGTGGCCTGCGCCGCCGCGCTCGCCGCGATCGACGCCTACGAGACCGAGGGCCTGCTGGAGCGCGCCACCGAGATCGGCGCGCTGCTCAAGGACCGCCTCGCCGCGATCCAGGCCGCCGACCCGCGCGTGGGCGACATCCGCGGCCACGGCGCCATGATCGCCGCCGAGTTCGTGGACCCCGCCACCGGAGCCCCGGACGCCGCGCTCACCGGTGCCGTCGCGAAGGCCGCGATCGCCCAGGGCGTCATCGTCCTCACCTGCGGCACGTTCGGCAACGTGATCCGCTTCCTCCCGCCGCTGACGATCGGCGACGATCTCCTCAACGAGGGTCTCGACGTCATCGCCGAAGCCCTCGCGGCCCACTGAGACGTCCGGGCGCGATCGGGATCGGGGGATGCTGGATCGCGCCCGGCAACTTTTCTGAACACGCAAGACAGAGCAAGACAAGACGCAGCACCGCCTGCACCGCGCACCACCGCGCAACCGATGAAGGAGTCGAAATTGGCCGATATCACCCGTGACGTGCTCATCGTGGGAGCGGGCGCCGCAGGCACCACCGCCGCGAACGAACTGCGCAAGGCGGGTTTGTCGGTCGTGGTCCTGGAGGCCCGCGACCGTGTCGGCGGGCGGCTGTGGACCGACGTCATCGACGGCGCCATGCTCGAGATCGGCGGCCAGTGGGTCTCGCCCGACCAGGACGCGCTGATCGAGACGATCGACGAGCTGGGGCTCGAGACCTTCAGCCGCTACCGCGAGGGCGACAGCGTCTACGTCGGCCCCGACGGCGCGCTGCACCGCTTCACGGGTGAGATGTTCCCGGTCTCCCCGGAGACCGAGAAAGTCATCGCCGAGATCACCGAGCGCCTCGACGCCATGGTCGCCGAGATCGACCCTGACCGCCCCTACGCGCACCCGAAGGCCGCCGAGTGGGACTCGATCACCTGGGACGCCTGGCTGCGCGAGCAGAGCGATGACGACGAGGCCGTGCGCAACCTCGCGTTCGCGACCGGATCCGCGATGCTCACCAAGCCGACGCACGCGTTCTCGCTGCTCCAGTCGCTGCTGATGGCCGCGTCCGCCGGCTCGTACTCGAACCTCGTCGACGCCGACTTCATCCTCGACAAGCGCGTCGTGGGCGGACTGCAGCAGGTTCCGCTGCTGCTCGCCGAGCGCCTCGGCGACGACGTGCTGCTGAACCAGCCGGTGCGCAGCCTCGAATGGGGCGAGAACGGCGTCACCGCGACCACCGACTCCCTCACGGTCCGCGCCCGCTACGCGATCCTCGCGCACGCGCCGGTGCTCTACGACCGGATCTCCTTCGTGCCGTCGCTGCCGCGTCGCCAGCACCAGATGCACCAGCACCTGTCGATGGGCTTCGTGATCAAGGTGCACGCCGTCTACGACCGTCCGTTCTGGCGTGAGCAGGGCCTGTCCGGCACCGCGTTCAGCCCCTACGAGCTCTCGCACGAGGCGTACGACAACACCAACCACGGCGACGAGCGCGGCACCCTGGTGGGCTTCGTGAGCGACCAGAACGCCGATGACGTGTTCGAGCTGAGCGCCGAGGAGCGCAAGGAGCGCATCCTCGAGTCCCTCTCGCACTACTACGGTCCCGAGGCGAAGAACCCGGTCGTGTACTACGAGAGCGACTGGGGCACCGAGGAGTGGACCCGTGGCGCGTATGCCGCGAGCTTCGACATGGGCGGCCTGCACCGCTACGGCAAGGACCTCCGCGCCTCCGTGGGCCCGATCCACTTCGCATGCTCCGACCTGGCCGGCGCGGGCTACCAGCACGTCGACGGCGCGATCCGCATGGGGCGCCTCGCCGCCGCGCAGATCCTCGAAGCGGACCGCTCCGCCGTCTCCGACGAGCTGCGCGAGCCCGCCCTGGATGGCGCATGACCCGAGCCATCGTCGTCGGCTTCCGCCCGACGAACTCCGGATCCGACGCCCTCGCGCTGGGCGTGCGGCTCGCGCGCAGCGCCGGAGCGCACCTGCACGTCGTGACGGTGCTGCCCCGTGAGGGCGCGCTGTCCGCCGCAGTGCCGCCGGAGCGCTCCTACGAGACGCACATCCAGAAGCAGGCGCGCGCATGGCTGCGCGAGGCGGCGGGACGCATTCCCGCCGGCCTCTCGCACTCCGGCCATGTGCGCCCGGGGGAGTCGTTCGCCGAGGGCCTCATCGAGGCCGCGGAGGAGTTCGGGGCGGGGCTGATCGTGGTCGGCGCCGCCAACGGCGGGCTGTTCGGCTACCACCGGATCGGGAGCGTGGCCAGCGAGCTGCTGCACTCCTCGCCGGTGCCCGTGGCGCTGGCCCCCGCCGGTCTCGCCCGTGGCATCGACGCCGACACCGATGTTTCACGGGTGACGGCGGCGATCGGCACCCGGCCCGGCGCCGACGTGCTGCTGGACGCGGCCGTGCGACTGGCCGCCATGACGGACAGCGGACTGCGGCTCATCTCGCTCGTGCCGTTCGACGTGCCGGCGGGCCTCGGCACGGGCGCCATGCGCCTGGTCGACGACGCGCTCGGCGAGGACGTGCTCGCTCGCGCCTCCGATGCGCTGCCCGAGGGCGTCGACGCCGAGCTCGAGCACGCGCGCGGTGAGACGGTCGAGGAGGCCGTGGCGCGCCTGGCGTGGAAGCCCGGCGAGATGCTCATCGTGGGATCCAGCAGGCTCGCTCAGCCGCGCCGGCTGTTCCTCGGCTCGACCGCGGCGAAGATGCTGCACGTGCTGCCCGTGCCCATGATCGTGGTGCCGCGCACGAGCCACGACCCTCTCGCCGACACACCGGAGAAGCCCGCACCGGACACCACCACCACCGACACCGAGAGCCCGAAGGGAGCCGACGCATGACCGCCACCGATGAGCGCATCGCCGCGCCGGCCGACGCGCCCTCCGACTCGGTGACCGGCGGGATCTCCCGCAAGGGCCTGAGCGTCGGCACGGTCGGCCTCCTCGGCGCGATCGTGATGGGCATCTCCTGCATCGCCCCCGCCTACACCTTCACGGCCGGCGTGGGCCCGACCGCCTCCGCCGTGGGCACCCAGGTGCCCGCCGTGCTGCTGGTCGGCTTCATCCCGATGCTGCTCGTGGCCTTCGGCTACCGCGAGCTGAACCGCGAGATGCCGGACTCGGGCACCTCCTTCACCTGGGCGACCCGCGCCTTCGGGCCCTGGATCGGCTGGATGGCCGGCTGGGGTCTCATCGCGGCGACGATCCTGGTGCTCTCGAACCTCGCCGGCATCGCGGTCGACTTCCTGTTCCTGCTGATCTCGCAGATCGCGCAGAACCCCTCGATCGCGGATCTCGCCTCCAACCCGTTCATCAACGTGGGCGTGTGCCTGCTGTTCATGCTCGGTGCGACCTGGATCTCGTACCGCGACATGCAGACCTCGCAGAAGCTGCAGTACGTGCTGGTGGGCTTCCAGCTCGCCGTGCTGCTGGTGTTCGCGGTGGTCGCGATCGTGCGCGGCGCGACCGGCGACGCCTTCGACCCGACGCGCTTCGACATCCAGTGGTTCGACCCGTTCGCGGTCTCCTCGGTCGGCGCTCTCGTGACCGGCCTCTCGCTGTCGATCTTCATGTTCTGGGGCTGGGACGTCACCCTCACCATGAACGAGGAGACGAAGGATCCCGAGCGCACGCCGGGCCGTGCCGCGACCACGACGGTCATCACGATCATCTCCGTCTACCTGCTGCTGACGATCGGCATGATCATGTTCGCGGGCGTCGGCACCGGCGAGCTGGGCCTCGGCAACGAGGGCATCCAGGAGAACGTGTTCTTCGCGCTGTCCGGCCCGATCATGGGGCCGCTCGCGTTCCTCGTGTCCCTCGCCGTGCTGACCTCCTCCGCATCCTCGCTGCAGTCCACCTTCGTGAGCCCGGCCCGTACGCTGCTGGCCATGGGCCACTACGGAGCGCTGCCGCCGAAGTTCGCCACGGTGAGCCCGCGGTTCTTCACCCCGGGCTATGCGACCGTGGTCGCTGCGATCGTGGCGAGCGCGTTCTACGCGATCATGCGCCTGGTGAGCGACACCGTGCTCTGGGACACAATCGCCGCCCTCGGGATCATGATCTGCTTCTACTACGGGATCACGGCGTTCGCCTGCGTGTGGTACTTCCGCAAGCAGTGGTTCGACTCGGCGCGGAACGTGTTCTTCACGTTCCTGTTCCCCCTCATCGGGGGGATCATCCTCCTCGGCATCTTCGTGCTGTCCCTCGTGGAGAGCTGGACGCCGGGGGCGACCGGAAGCGGATCGCAGATCGGAGGCGTCGGGCTGGTGTTCATCCTGGGCGTCTCGGTGATCCTGCTGGGCGTCGTGGTGATGGTCGTCCAGTACTTCCGTTCCCCGGGCTTCTTCCGCGGGGAGACGCTCACCAAGGCCGCACCGGAGAGCCTGCGCCGCCGCTGAGGCGCTGCGTGGATCCGCAACAGATATCGAGAAAGAAGGAGCACTCATGACCGATCAGGAGAAGGCGCTGCTGGACAGCGTCCCCACCGGGCTCTACATCGCGGGCGAGTGGGTCGCCGCCGAGGGCGATAAGACCTTCGACGTGCACGACCCCGCCACCAACGACATCGTGCGCACGATCGCCGACGCCTCGCCGGCCGACGGCATGCGGGCGCTCGACGCGGCTGTCGCCGCGCAGGACTCCTGGGCCGCGACGCCGCCGCGCACCCGCAGCGACATCCTCCGCCGCGCGTTCGACCTCGTGCAGGCGCACAAGGAGGACCTCGCGCTGCTGATGACCATCGAGATGGGCAAGCCGCTCGCGGAGGCCCGGGGCGAGGTCGGCTACGGCGGCGAGTTCCTGCGCTGGTTCAGCGAGGAGGCGGTGCGCATCTCCGGCCGCTACGGCCTGAACCCCGAGGGCACCGGCCGCATGGTCGTCTCGCAGCGCCCCGTGGGCCCGTCGTTCTTCGTCACCCCGTGGAACTTCCCGTTCGCGATGGCGACCCGCAAGATCGCGCCCGCGCTCGCGGCCGGCTGCACCGTGGTCATCAAGCCCCCGGCACTCACCCCGCTCACCACGATGTACTTCGTGAAGCTGCTCGAGGAGGCAGGGCTCCCCGCCGGTGTCGTGAACGTCGTGCAGACCTCGCGCTCCTCCGCGCTGTCGGCCCCGATCATCGCCGACCCGCGCCTGCGCAAGCTGTCCTTCACCGGATCCACCGAGGTCGGCCGCAAGCTCATCGCCCAGGCGGCGGAGGGCGTGCTGCGCGTGTCGATGGAGCTGGGCGGCAACGCCCCGTTCGTGGTGTTCGAGGACGCGGATCTGGACAAGGCCGTGGAGGGCGCCCTCGCGGCGAAGTTCCGCAACATCGGCCAGGCGTGCACCGCGGCCAACCGGTTCATCGTGCACCAGGACATCGCGGACGAGTTCGCCCGGCGCATCACCGAGCGCGTGGACGCGATGAAGATCGGCCGCGGCACCGAGGACGGCGTCTCGATCGGACCCCTGATCGACCACGACGCGGTCGCCAAGGCGCAGGAGCTCGTCGGCGACGCCGTCGAGCGGGGCGCGACGCTGCTGTCCGGCGGCAAGGCGCTCGAGGGTGTCGGGTCCTTCTACGAGCCCACCGTGCTCGCGAACGTGCAGGCCGGCAGCGAGATCCTCCGCGAGGAGATCTTCGGCCCGGTCCTCGCGATCGCGACCTTCGCCGACGAGGCCGAGGCCGTCCGCCTCGCGAACGACACCGAGTACGGCCTGGTGTCCTACGTGTTCACGCAGGACCTCGCCCGCGGTCACCGGATGATCGACGCGCTCGAGACGGGCATGATGGGTCTGAACGTGGGCGTCGTCTCCAACGCGGCCGCCCCCTTCGG
The DNA here is from genome assembly GCF_044749045.1 of Microbacterium sp. NPDC089698. Taxonomy (NCBI): domain Bacteria; kingdom Bacillati; phylum Actinomycetota; class Actinomycetes; order Micrococcales; family Microbacteriaceae; genus Microbacterium; species Microbacterium sp. NPDC089698. The sequence continues at coordinate 1,410,611 of NZ_JBIVHE010000001.1, read as the reverse complement.
CGGCGTCAAGCAGTCCGGCGTCGGCCGCGAGGGCGGCTTCGAGGGCATCCACGAGTACCTGTCCACCAAGTACACGCTGATCCCGGTCGACTGAGAAGACCAGGACGGGGCGCGGCGATCCGAAGGATGCCGCGCTCCGTCCCCTCCTGCACCACGATCTGACCAACCGAAAGGAACCGGAATGACCGACTACGCCGTCGTCAACCCGGCCACGGGCGAGACCCTGGCCACCTACGAGACCTTCACCGACGCGCAGATCGAGGACGCGGTCTCGCGCGCCCACGCCGCGGCCGCGGTGTGGGCCGCCACGCCCGTCGCCGAGCGCGCCGCTGTCGTGCGGAAGATCGCCGAGGGCCACCGCGCCCGTCGCGACGAGTTCGCCGCGATCATCGTTCGCGAGATGGGCAAACCGCTCGCCGCCGCCGTCGGCGAGGTCGACTTCGCCGCCGACATCATCGAGTTCTACGCCGACAACGCGGAGAAGATCACCGCGGACCAGCCGCTGGACATCCTCGGCGAGGGCACCGCGGTCATCCGCAAGGCGCCCCTGGGCGTGCTCTTCGGCATCATGCCGTGGAACTTCCCGGCCTACCAGGTCGCCCGGTTCGCCGGCCCGAACCTGGCGATCGGCAACACGATCATCCTCAAGCACGCGCCGCAGTGCCCCGAGTCGGCGGCGCTCCTCGAGGAGATCTACCGCGATGCGGGCCTGCCCGACGGCGGGTACGTCAACGTCTACGCCACGAACGAGCAGTCCGCGACGATCGTCGCCGACCCGCGCGTGCAGGGCGTCTCGGTGACCGGATCCGAGCGCGCCGGCGCGGCCGTCGCCGAGGTGGCGGGACGCAACCTGAAGAAGGTCGCGCTCGAGCTCGGCGGATCCGACCCGTTCATCCTGCTGTCCACCGACGACCTGGACGCCACGGTGCAGGCCGCGGTCGACGCTCGCCTGGACAACAACGGCCAGGCCTGCAACGGCGCCAAGCGCTTCATCGTCGTCGACGGCCTCTACGACGCGTTCGTGGAGAAGGCCGTCGCGGCGCTGTCCGCGGTCACGCCGGCCGACCCGACGCAGGAGGACACGGTGCTCGGCCCGCTCGTCTCGGAAGCGGCTGCGATCAACCTGCAGAAGCAGGTCGACGACGCCGTCGCGCAGGGCGCGACCCTGCTCACGGGCGGCACCCGCAACGGCGCGTTCTACGCGCCGACCCTGCTCGCCGACGTCACGCCCGCGATGGACGTGTACCGCGAGGAGCTGTTCGGTCCGGCGGCCGTGGTGTACCGCGTCGCCGACGAGGACGCGGCGGTCGCGCTCGCGAACGACACCTCGTTCGGGCTCGGCTCCTACGTGTTCACCACGGACGAGGCGCAGGCCGAGCGCGTGGCGAACAGCATCGACGCGGGCATGGTCTACGTCAACGTCGTGCTCGCCGACAGCCCCGAGCTGCCCTTCGGCGGCGTGAAGCGCAGCGGCACCTCGCGTGAGCTGGGCCTGCTCGCGGCCGACGAGTTCGTGAACAAGAAGCTCATCCGCGTGGCCTGATCCCGGCTACGGGATCTCCTCCCGCCGCCCCTGCTCGATCGAGGGGCGCGTCGGAGGGAAGGGCGGGCGTCGCATATCCTGCGGCGCCCGCCCTTCGTCGTCCGCGGCCTTCATCGGGTGCCGCCCTCGTCGAGCGCCGCCTTCCCGCTAGGGGCTCAGCGGCCCGCGGGGACCAGCCCCGGAAGCACCACGTCCACGATGTCGGCGGCGATGCGCTCGGCGTCGGGCACGGCGTCGAGGCCCTCGAACGCCGCGAGGAAGCCCTGATGGAACGCCGCTCCGACGAGCGTCCGCGCGGTGGAGGCGGTGTCGGCGTCGGGGCGGATCCTGCCCGCATCCTGCTCCGCGACGAGGCGGGCGCGGACGCCGTCGATCACGGTCGCGGGGCCGCCCCCGTGCGCGGCGACGCCCTCGCGATGCTCGGCCAGCAGCGCCGGCGATCCGAAGATCGAGGCCGCGATCGGGAAGGTGCGGGTGAAGAACGCCATGAGGTCGGCGACCAGCGCGGAGAGCCCCTCGGCCAGGCTCTCGCCTCGCGGGTCCGCCTCGAGACGCGCGCGCGGAGTGCGTTCCCGCAGCACGCTGAGGAACAACTGCTGCTTGTCGGCGAAGTGCTTGTAGAGCATCGCCTCGGACAGGCCCGCCTGCGCCGCGATGAGCTTCGTGGTGGTGTTCGCGAGCCCCCGATCGCGCATCACGAGGAGCGCGGCGTCGAGGATCCGCTCGCGGGATGAGGAGGCGGGGGTGGAGCGGGGCATGATCCGAGTATAGTGAGTGAGTAATCACTCACCTCTGGATCGAAGAAGGAGAAGCGGATGCGCGTCGCCATCGTGGGAGCATCGGGTCGATCGGGAAGGGCCGCGGTCGCGCACGCCCTCGCCGCCGGTCACGACGTCGTCTCGGTCGTGCGCCGGCCCGGATCCGCGCCAGAGGGGACGATCGTCGCCATCGCGGACGCTCGGGACGTCGCCGCCCTCACCGCCGCCCTGCACGGTGCCGACGCGGTGATCTCGACGATCGGGCACGTCCGCGCGGACGGCGACGTCGTGCTGCTCCAGGAGGGCATGGCGGCGCTCCTCGCGGCGATGGACGCGGCTGGGGTGTCCCGCGTGATCGCCGTCTCCGCGGCCGGCGCGTACGTCGCCCAGGATGACCCGCTCTCGCGCTTCGTCGCGAAGCCCATCCTCGAGCGCGTCCTGAAGGCGAACAACACCGACACCAGGGCCATGGACGCGGCCCTCGCCGACAGTGCCGCGGACTGGACGAGCCTGCGCCCCTCCCGCCTCATCACCGGCACCGGCCCCGCCGGCTACCGGGTGGGCGTCGACCGCACCGTGCGCTGGCACTACAGCACGCGCTTCGACACGGTGGGGCGCGCCGCGGTCGAGGCGCTGTCCCGTCCGGAGTGGTTCCGGCACGCCGTCTACATCACGGAGTAGCGAGCGGCCCTGCCCGCAGCCTGCGGGCGTAGCCTCGAAGTGTCCTGTTCGCTTTCACGAGAGGCCGCCATGACCACCGTCGCCGAGAACATCGTCAGCACGCTCCGCGCGAACGGGGTGAAGCGCGTGTACGGGATCCCGGGGGACTCCCTGAACGGTTTCACCGACGCCCTGCGCAAGGACGGCACCCTGCGCTGGGTGCACGTCCGCCACGAGGAGACCGCCGCTTTCGCCGCGGCCGCGGAGGCCGCGCTCACGGGCGAGCTGGCGGTCGTGGCCGGATCCTGCGGACCCGGGAATCTGCACCTCATCAACGGCCTCTACGACGCCAACCGCTCGCGGGTGCCCGTGCTCGCGATCGCCGCGCACATCCCGACCAGCGAGATCGGCACGCAGTACTTCCAGGAGACGCATCCGCAGGAGCTCTTCCGCGAGTGCAGCGTCTACGTCGAAGACGTGTCGGATCCGGCGCAGATGCCGCGGCTGCTGCAGATCGCGATGCGCCAGGCGATCGAGAAGCGCGGCGTGGCCGTGCTCGTGATCCCCGGCGACATCGCGCTCGCGCAGGCCGAGGACGATCGCGTGACCGTGATCGAGCGCAGCAGGCCCGTGGTCGTGCCGAGCGGTGCGGAGCTGGAGCGCGCGGCGACCCTGCTGAACGCCGCATCGAAGGTGACGATCCTCGCCGGCGCCGGTGCAGAGGGGGCGCACGACGAGATCGTCGCGCTCGCGGACCGTCTCGCCGCACCCGTCGTGCACGCCCTCCGCGGCAAGGAGTTCGTGGAGTACGACAACCCCTTCGACGTGGGCATGACGGGCCTGCTCGGCTTCGCCTCCGGCTACCGCGCGATGGATGGCGCGGACGCCCTGCTGATCCTCGGATCCGACTTCCCGTATCCGCAGTTCTATCCGGCGGAGGCGACGACGATCCAGGTCGACATCCGCGGAGAGAATCTCGGACGGCGCCACCCACTGGATCTGGGCCTCGTGGGCGACGTCGGCGCGACCGCCGCCGCGCTGCTGCCGCGCCTCAAGGCAGACCGCCGGCGCGCGCACCTCGACGACGCGACGGCGCACTACCGCAAGACCAGGGCCAAGCTCGACGAGCTCGCGGTGCCCTCGCGGGGGAAGGCGCCGATCCACCCGCAGTACCTGGCTCGGCTGCTCGACGAAGCCGCAGCCGATGACGCCGTCTTCACCGCCGACGTGGGATCGCCCACGGTCTGGGCGGCCCGCTACCTGCACATGAACGGCCGGCGCCGGCTCATCGGATCCTTCAACCACGGATCCATGGCGAACGCCCTGCTGCACGGCATCGGCGCGCAGGCGACGGAGCCGGGTCGCCAGGTGGTGGCGCTCGCGGGCGACGGCGGGCTCACCATGATGCTCGGCGAGCTCATCTCGCTCACGCAGAACCGGCTGCCGGTGAAGACGATCGTGGTGAACAACTCCTCGCTCAACTTCGTGGAGCTGGAGATGAAGGCCGCGGGCTTCGTGAACTACGGCACCGGACTGGACAATCCCGACTTCGCCGCCGTCGCGGAGGCCATGGGCATCTTCGGGCGCCGCGTGGAGCGCAGCGAGGACCTTCCCGGCGCGCTCGCCGAGGTGCTCGCGCACGACGGGCCCGCGCTGCTGGACGTCGTGACCGAGCGGCAGGAGCTGTCCATGCCGCCCGCGGTGAACGCCGAGCAGGTCAAGGGCTTCGCGCTGTACGCGATCCGCACCGTGCTCTCGGGGCGCGGCGACGAGCTGCTGGACCTCGCGAAGGCCAACTGGCGTCAGCTGTTCTGAGCGGGGTCGGATCCGATCCGCGGCGTCCGCCGGGACCGGATCCGATCCCGGATCAGTCCTCGGCGAGCCGGCGCACCTCGGCGGCCTCGGCGTCGCGGCCGAGGCCCTGCAGCACGTCGCCGAGCTCGAGCGCGGCGATCTGGAGCAGCGGCGGGATGTCCGACGCCTGGTCGAGCACCGCGCGGTAGGCGGCGACCGCGTCGGCCGAGCGCCCTCCGCCGGTGAGCGCTCGCGCCGCGAGCAGCGCGGATCCGCCCGCGGACTGCGCGTCGCCGGCGGCGGCGAACGCGTCCGACGCCGTGAGCGCCGCGGCCACGCCCTCGTCCACGCGCTCCGCGGACAGCAGAGCACGCGCGCGGGAGTCCGTGACGTCGGCGACGACCCAGTCCGCGTCGTTCGCCCGCGCGACGGCTTCGACCTCGTCGAACAGCGCGAAGGCCCGCGGATCCTGCTGCGCGCCGTAGGACTGGCCGAGGTTGTGCAGCACCTCGACCACGGCGGCCGGGGCGTCCTCGGCCGTGCGGACGATCGCCGCGGCCTCCTCGAGGGTCTCGACGGCCTGCTCCCGCTCGTCGTACTGAGCGAGGATCTGCGCGCGGTTCATCAGGGCGAGCGCCTGGTCGGCAGGGTTCTCGGCCTCTCCGAAGAGCTCGGCCGCATAGCCGAACGCACCGTACGCCTGCCCGCCCTCGCCGGCCGCGCGGAGAGCGCGCGCGAGCATGATCGCGGTCATCGCCCGGCTGCCCGCGGGGACCTCGTCGGCCTCTTCGCGCTGCAGCACCTCGCCGAAGAGCTCCGCGGCCTCCTCCACGGCTCCGGAGTTCAGCATGCTGCGCGCCACACGGTACTTCGCCCCGGCGACATCGCCGCCGTGCTGCTCCAGCAGGCGGGCGCCGACGCGGTAGCGCGCGAGTGCCTGCTCCGGCTCCTCGGCGTCCTCCCAGAGGGCGCCGGCGAGCATCTGCGCCCCCGCGAGCGGGGACATGCTGCCGAGCTCCGCCAGGATGCGGCCGGCCTCGTCGGCGTCGGCGGCCCCCATGGCGAACGCGCCGCGCCCGCCATGGACGCGCGCCCGCATCTCGAGCATGCGCGCGCGCACGCCGCGCGTGATCGCGGTGTCGGCCAGCAGCGCGTCGATCCGGGCGAGGGCCTCGTCGACCCGCTCGGCGCGCAGCAGCGCCATCGCGGCGGCGATCTCGGCGCCGTGCCCGAGGCGGGCATCCCCCGCCTCGGCGAACAGGGCCGCCGCCTGCTCGGAGAGCTCGAGAGCCGTGGCCGGATCCCCGTCGCCGAGTTCGAACGCCAGGGTGAGCGCGATGTCGCCGCGCGCCGCCGGAGGCAGCGCTGCGGGACCGGACGGATCCGCGGACGCGGCGAAGAGCTCGGCGAGGGCGGCGGTGTCGGCTTCGGTCGCGGTGCCGAACAGGGCCAGCCCGAAGCGCTCCTCGAGCCCGGCCTGCGCGTCGAGACCTGCGGTGCGCAGGGAGCGGATCCGGTCGGGCAGGAGCGCGGTCGCCTCGTCCACGCGCTCCAAGTTCACGAGGGCCGCGAGCCGCTGGCCCGTGAGCACCGCGCGGCGCTCGGGATCGACCCGGTCGATCACGTGCGCCAGGGCGCCCAGCGTGTCCGCGGCGGCACCGTAGCCGGCGAGGTCGAGCCCCCGGCGGTACCAGCCCTCGTCGTCGGTCGGTGTCGCATCCACCGCGGGCGCCGCGAACACGTCGCTGCGGATCGGCACGTCATAGCGGTCACCGGCGGTCCTGCGCGCGAACTGCAGCCGCCGCGCGTGGTTGTCGGTGCCGTCGCGCTCGTCGAAGCGCACGCCGATCCGCTCCGCCGCGGCCCACGCCGCCGCCGCGAGCTCCACGGCGGACCACGCGCCCTCCGCACCGTCGTGTGCGCCGAAGAAGCGCTCCAGGTCGGGGGAGCCGGCTCCGCGCACGGGCGTGTCGCCGTGTCCCGCCGCCGTGACCGCGTCGAGCGCGGTGCCGATCGCGGTGAGCATGCGGAAATGCCCCTGCGCGTTCAGGGCGTCGTGGGCGAGCCAGGGGAGGTGCCTCTCGATGAGCGTGAGGGCGCGGGCCTCGTTGCCGCTCAGCGCGCAGAACCGGATGCTGTTCGCGATGGCGGTGAGCAGATCGGGGTTGTCCTTCGCGAGCCGGTAGCTGCGCAGGTGCGCCGCCCGCGCCTGCTCGCCGCGGCCGAGGCGCAGGTACGGCAGCAGCGATACCGACAGGGCGTGCTCGGGCTCCTCGCCGCAGGAGAATCCGCCCTCGAGCATCTCCTCGACCAGGCGGATCGCATCCTCATCGCGGTCGGTGTCGGCGAAGAATCCGGCGACCTGGCTCCGCCCGCACGCGTCGCAGTGGCTGTGCGAGTCGCGCGGAGTGGCCTCCAGCTGCACGCGCAGCCGCTCCGCGTCCTCCATCCGCCCGGCCGCGTGCGCATCCTCGAAGCGCGCCATCAGCACGCCGCTCATGCCGAGTCCGGCCGTGCGGTAGTGCGCCTCCATGTCGTCCAGGACCGCCGTGATCTGCTCCGGCGAGAACGCGGGCGAGCTGCGCAACGAGGAGGCCATCCACTTGAACTGCCACATCAGGTCGGCTGCGCCGTTGTCGATATCGGCCGGGAACCGGGCCGGATCCGCATCGTGGTGCGCGAGGCACCAGGCGAAGGAGCTGAGCATGAGGTCGGTGAGACCGCCCATGTTCGCCGAGGCGGTCTGCCGCATCCGCGCCTGATACTCGAGCTGCTCGTCGCCGATCTCCTGGGCGAGCGCGACGGCTTCCGCGACGAGGGCCTGCTCCTGGGGTCCCCAGGGCGTGCGGTCGATCTCCTCGAGGAGCCGGTCCAGCTGCGTCTTCTGTCCTGCCATGGGTTCCTCCGGATGTACGGACCCGCTGCGGGCGGGTGGAGTGCGGCCCCGCTGCGGCGGGGCGGGATGCGCCCGCCGTCAGGACGGGGAGAGGGGATCGGGATCTTCGGCCAGCGGGGGCAGCTCGAGTCCGGTCACTCCGGCCGAGAGCGCGACGAGGTCGGACAGCGCGACCGTCATGAGGGTCCGGTCGGCGTCGCCGAGCGGACGGTGCCCGGCGAGCAGCGCCTGGATGTACAGCAGCTGCACGGTGCGGGCGAACACCGCGTCGTCGGCGACCGCGCCCAGCGAACGGATCACGCGGTTGCCCCAGTTCAGGCACAGCCGGGCCGCGAGGTCGTCGTCCCGGTCCTCGCCGACGGCGCCGTCGATGCGGTCCAGCACGCCGCCCCAGAGGGCCCCCGTGATGCCCTTGGTCCTGGTGCGGTCGATGCGGCGCAGCACCGAGGGATCCGCGACGTACAGCGAGGGCAGCTCCGGCTGGTCGATCGTGCGCACCACGACGGCGCAGCCGACCTCGGCGAGCACCGCGGCGGCGCGATCCTCGAGCGCGATCGCCGCGGCCCTGTCGTCCAGCGGCGGTGGGTCCAGCCGGTCCAGCTCGCCGACGACGTCGACGCGCTCGACCGTCACCGCAGGGAACAGCTCCGGCAGGCGCCGGATCAGATCCGCGTCGTACAGGTAGCCGCCGTTCACCAGGATCTGCTCGGCGCGGCTGATGCCGGCGACCTGGCGGAACTCGTCGACGGTCTCGGCGTAGCGGATCCGCTCGTAGCGCTCGACGAGGTCCCCGACGCTCATCGTGCCGTGCGTGGTCTCGACGGTCAGCCAGCGGGTGATGAACCGGGCGAGCTCGTCGTCGTGACGGATGAGGGACTTGAGCCCCACCTCGTGCACGGCGACGAACTGCGCGAGCCGGTGCGGCGCGCTGAGCCCCAGTTCGAGCACCCAGCGCCGCAGCGCAGCGCCGAGCTGCTGCCGCACGAGCGCCAGCGCCTCGTCGTCGACGAGCGACTCCCTGCTCGCGGTGGGATTGAGGCCGGTCGAGTCGATCACCGCCCGCACGAAGAACGCCCATTCCGGCAGCACGTCGTCGGCGCGCTCGGAGAGCAGCATGCGGCCCAGGTACATCCGCGTCGCCTGGCGCGCGCCGGGCGGGGGAGCGAAGGGCAGCACGTAGGCGACACCGCGCGTTCCGGTGGCGGGCTCGGCGAGCTCGATGACGTCGAGCGGGACGGATCCGATCAGCTCCCGGCCGTAGGCCGCCGTCGCGGCCGGATCCTGCCTCGGGTCGAGGAACGGCGCGTCGTGCGTGATCTGCACGTCGCCCCCGGGCAGCTCGAGCAGGACGGTCGTGGGCAGGAACTCGGCGAAGGTCGTGGCGAGCTCGCGCACCGCGTCGGCGCGGAGCAGATCGCCGGCGTCGAACCGCGGCACGAGGTGCACGCTCGTGCCGACGGGCAGCTCGTCGTCGAGCTCGCGCACCCGGAAGGTGCCGTCGGCGGATCCGACCCACTCGACTCCGCGTCCGCCGCGGGCGCTGCGGGAGCGGATCACGATCTCGTCCGCCACCATGAAGCAGCTGAGCAGCCCGATGCCGAACTGTCCCAGATAGTCGCTGCGGGGCAGGTCGAAGATGTCGCGCTTGGAGCTGCGGCCGACGGTCGCGAGCAGCTCGGCGACCTCGCTCGCGGTGAGTCCGACGCCGTCGTCGGTCAGGACGAACTCGCCGCCCTCGGCGGGAAGCGGCCTGATCCGGATGGTGCCGCCGCGTCCGTCGACCTCGCGACGCGCTGCGATCGCGTCGCGGGCGTTCTGCAGCAGCTCGCGCAGGTACACGCGGGGCCCGGAGTAGATGTGCCGGCTGAGCAGGTCGACGACGCCGCGCAGGTCCACCTGGAACTGCTGCGATTCCGCGCGTGCCGGATCCTCCGCCGCCATCGATCCTCCCTCCGCGACCGCAGCGTCCATGAGGGATGCGCGGCCGTACGGCGAGCCTAACAACCCAGCCCAGGAGGTCGCCGCGCGGAGGGGATGCGGGGACGGTGCGGGAGGGTGTGCCGCGCCCGGGATGTGGCCCCGGTTCGGAGGGCCGGTGCGGATGCCGTACACTGGACGAGCAGTTGTTGTCTGCATTCTTTCGCCGTGCCCCGGGTCTCCCGGAACACGGAGAGGTTGCGGACAGAGATCTCCGGATCTCTAGGGCGGTAGCTCAATTGGCAGAGCAGCGGTCTCCAAAACCGCAGGTTGCAGGTTCGATTCCTGTCCGCCCTGCGCGTCGGCGCGCAGCCGGCACACGAAAGGTACTCGAGGATGGTTCAGGACGCATCGGGCGCTGTGGTTCCCACGGCGAACGGCGGCGCGGGCCGCGACAAGAAGCTCGGCTTCTTCGGTCGCATCGCGCTGTTCTTCCGTCAGGTGATCGCCGAGCTCCGCAAGGTGGTCACCCCCACGCGCAAGGAGCTCGTCAAGTACACGCTGGTCGTGCTGGGCTTCGTCATCGTGATGATGGCCCTCGTGTACGGGCTCGACATGGCCTTCTCGTGGCTGACGACGCAAGTCTTCGGGGTTCCCGGGAAAACCGCGTGATCCCGCGGCCCGGCGGCATCTGACCCCGGGCCGAACCTGAAGGAGAGAAGAACCAGTGTCCGAACGCGAACGATACCTCGGAGACGACGTCGACTGGGCGACGGCCGCCGAGCAGTCCAGCGAGGACGACGAGGCCCAGGAGGGCGACATCCTCGCCTCCGAAGAACGCGCCGTCACGCCCGCCGAGCGGGTGGCCCTGCACATCGAGGGCGACGAGGACGACGACGTGGACGAAGAAGACATCGACATCGACGAAGACCCGGAGGCAGACGCGATCGTGAACGACGCTCTCAACCTGGACGAGGCAGCCGAATCAGAGGCCGCCGCAGAGGTTCTCAACGACTCCGTGGCCGAGGAGGCCGCCGATCGTGAGGCCGCGGCCGCAGACGAGGTCGCTCCCTACGACGGTCCCGACCTGAACGGCGACGAGGACCAGGCCGACGACGAGGCCGTGGAGGAGGACCCGTACGAGTCCTTCCGCATGGACCTGCGCATGCTCCCCGGCAAGTGGTACGTCATCCACTCCTACGCCGGCTTCGAGCGCAAGGTGAAGGCCAACATCGAGCAGCGCAAGTCGACGCTCGAAGTCGAGGACGACATCTACCAGATCGAGGTCCCGATGGAGGACGTCGTCGAGATCAAGAACGGTCAGCGCAAGATGGTCACGCGCGTCCGTATCCCCGGCTACGTGCTCGTGCGCATGGAGCTCAACGAGGACACCTGGTCCGTCGTGCGGCACACGCCCGGCGTCACCGGCTTCGTGGGCAACGCGCACAACCCGACCCCGCTCCGCTTCGAAGAGGCCTTCAACATGCTGAAGTCCCTCGTCGAGGTCAAGGACGTCCCGACCGCCAAGGCCGTCACCGCCAAGGGCGGCGTCGCCGTGGCCCGCCCGCTCGCGGCCGAGGTCGACTTCGAGATCGGCGAGACCATCACGATCAAGGAGGGCTCGTTCGCGGGTCTTCCCGGTTCGATCTCCGAGATCAAGCCGGAGAGCGGCAAGCTCACCGTGCTCGTCTCGCTGTTCGAGCGCGAGACCCCGGTCGAGCTGTCGTTCGACCAGGTCACCAAGATGATCTGACGCTTCCCCGGAAGCGCACTGCGGAACGGCCGTCCCTTCGGGGGCGGCCGTTCTCGCGTCTGTGGCTGGTCGGTCGTCCGCCAGGACGGATGCACGATCCCGCCACGGATGCAGGACGGATCCGCCGGAACGGTCGTGCATCCGTACCGGGTTCCTGCAGGTGTGCGGGCGCGATCCCGGGGCAGTGCGGTCAGATCGCGGCGGCGAGCAGACGCGGGCTGCTCTCGCGGATGCGGTCGAGCGCGCTGAGATCGCCGCGGAGGTAGGCGATGAGGCAGTTCAGGAACAGTCCGTCGAAGAGCGCATAGGCCTCGAGCGGATCGACCGCGGGGGTCCTGCCGCTCAGTTCGCCGTACCGGAGGACCACGTTCCACACCATCTCGCGCAGCAGGTCGTCGATCGCCACGATCGTCTCGCGGAAGCCCTCGTCGAAGAGGGCCTGGTTGCGCAGGTCGTACCAGAGCCGGTGCATGTCGGATTCGTCGCGCAGCGTCGCGGCCATCTCGTCGCCGAAGCGGCGGGCCAGCTCCTGCGCTGTCACCGAGGTCTCCACGATCGGGTCGTAGCGCCGGGCGCACTCCGACTTGTACTGCCAGATCGCCTGGCGGATGAGGTCGTCCTTGTCCTCGAAGTAGTAGTGCAGCGCGCCGTGGGAGAGCTCGGAATGGGCGGCGACATCGCGCATCCCGGTGCGCGCGTAGCCGCGCTCGGCGATCGCGGAGAGGGCGGAGCCGGCGAGCTCGCGACGCCGCGCGGCGAACTTGTCGGTGCTCGCGCGCTCGGCGCGGACGGCCACATCGCCCATGATCGCCTCCTCCGGTCTGTCGCGATTCTACGCGCGTCGGATTCCCGCACGGCCGGTTCGAGTCCGTCCGCGTCGCGTGTCTTGACAAGTGTCAAGAATTTCCTTGCCAACTGTCAAGTTCTCTGTTCTGCTGTACGCATCAACTTTCACCGGCGAAAGGAGCGGACACCGATGTCCACGGATCTGGCAGGAAAGCGCGTCGTCGTCACGGGCGGCGCGAGAGGGCTGGGCCTGCGCGAAGCGCAGCGGATCGTCGAGGGAGGCGGGGTCGTCGTCCTCGCGGACGTCGACGAGGAGGCGGGGCGTGCCGCGGCGGAGGGACTCGGCGCGGACTTCGTCCGGCTCGATGTCACCGACGACGCGTCGTGGCAGGAGGGCATGGCGGCCGCGGTCGTGCAGCTCGGCGGGCTCGACGGACTCGTCAACAACGCGGGCATCGAGATCTCGGATCTGCTCGTCGACCTCGATCCCGACAACATGAGGCGGGTCCTCGAGGTCAACGTGCTCGGCACCGCGCTCGGCGTCAAGCACGCGTTCCGGGCGATGCGCCCGGGAGGCGCGGCGGGTGCAGGCGGCGCCATCGTGAACATCGCCTCGGTGGCCGCCACGATCGCGTTCCCCGGGATCGCCGCCTACTCGGCGTCGAAGTCGGCCGTGGAGCGGCTCACGAAGGTCGCCGCCGCCGAATCGGGAAGGCTCGGCTACGGCGTGCGCGTCAACACCGTCTGCCCCGGCCTGGTCCCCAACGCGATGGGGGCTCAGCTCGCGGGCGACATGGAGCGCCTCGGCCTGTTCCCCACGGCCGGTGACGCGGTGACCGCGGTCGTCGGCCTCACCCCCTCGGGACGGCTCGCGACCGAGGACGACATCGCCGACGGCGTCGCGTTCCTGCTCTCCGAGCGATCCTCGTTCGTCAACGGCGCGACGCTGTCCATCGACGGCGCGATGGGGATGTGAGGCGATCATGGCAACCGACAAGCCCGTCGTCGTCTACGGCGTCAGCGGATACACCGGCCGGCTCATCTGCGAGTACCTGCGCGAGCTCGGCGTCCCCTTCGTCGCGGCGGGCCGCGACGAGGACAGGGTGCGCGAGGTCGTGGAGCGCATCCCCGGGATCGAGACCGCCGACTACGAGATCATCGCGGTCGACAACGACGCGGATGCGATGGCGAGCGCCTTCGAGGGGGCGCAGGTCATCTGCAACACCGCGGGCCCGTTCATCAAGTTCGGACCCGCGGTCGTGGAGGCCGCGCTGCGCATCGGCGCGCACTACCTGGACACCACGGGCGAGCAGGACTGGGTGATGGCCGCGCGGGACCGGTGGGGCGAGGGCTTCGCCGAGAACGGACGGCTGCTGGCACCCGGCGTCGCGCACATGTACACGACGAGCGAGATCGCGGCGAACATCGCGCTCGAGCCCGGCGGGTACGACACGCTCGACATCCTCGTGCTATGGAAGGGGTTCCCGACCTTCGCGTCCACGCAGACGATCTTCACGATCCTCAAGGCCGACTGGTTCTACCTCGAGCAGAACCGGCTCGTGGAGTGGGATCACACCTCGGCGTTCCAGGTGCCGGTGCCCGGCTATCACGAACTCGCCACGGCCGTGCCATGGGGCGGGATGTCCCACCCGATCTGGTTCCAGCACGACCCCCGCGTGAGCAATGTCCGTGCGATCGGCGGCGTCTTCGCGCCCGAGGTGATGGCGAACGTGGCGCTCACGGTGCAGATGTTCGAGGAGCAGATCCGTCCGCTCGACCCCGAGGCCCAGGAGGCGGCGCTCGCAGAGGTCGCCGCATCGGTGCAGGCGGGCATGCCGCCGCGGGAGAACCCGAGGATCAACCGGTCGCTCGACTCGGTGCACGCCTCGGGTCCGCTCGGGCGCTCGCACGTGGTCATCCACGGCAACAGCAACTACAAGCAGACCGGACTCCTGCAGGCCTATGCGGCCTACTCGCTGATCCAGCAGGCCCCGCACAGAGTGGGCTTCGCCTCGGCGTGCCAGGCCTTCGGACATCGCGAGCTGCTCGGGCAGCTGCGCGCCTTCGGGCTCGTCGCCGAACCCGTCGTCACGCGCGTCTGAATCCCTCGACCGGGCGGTGCCGACATGCGCCGGCACCGCCCGAAAGGAGCCTCATGCACTTCAGCGATCTGCCCCATGGGCGGGCGCTCGTGGATCCGCAGGGTCCCGCGCTCGCCGACGACGACGGCGCGCTCGACAACGCCGCGCTGCTCGCCCGAACCGAGAACGCGGCGGCGGTCCTCGCCGCCCACGGCGTGGGCGAAGGCGATGTCGTCGCCGTGCTGCTGCCGAACCGCGTCGACCTCATCATCGCCCTCTTCGCCGCCTGGCGGCTGGGCGCCGCCGTGACGCCGATCAACCCGGTCCTGGGCGATGCGGAGGCGCGCTACCAGCTCACGGACGCCGGTGCGCGCGTCGTCGTGACCGACACCGGGCGCGACCTCGGCGTCGCCGCGCTGACCCCGTCCGCGCTCGCGGAGGGGGAGGTGACGGGACTGCCCCCGCGCGGTCCGCGTCCGGACTCCGATCTCGCGCTGCTCATCTACACGAGCGGCACCACGGGCAGCCCGAAGGGCGTCATGCTGACCCACGCCAACCTGGACGCGATGACGGCATCGTTCGCGGAATGGTTCGAGCTGGGCCCCGAGGACCACAGCCTCCTCGTGCTGCCGCTGTTCCACGCCAACGGCATCGTGCTCGGCACGCTCACCCCGCTGCGCGCCGGCGGGCGCGTCACGATCACGGGGCGCTTCTCGCGCGATCGGTTCTTCGACGACGTCGAGCGCGTGCGCCCCACCTACTTCTCGGCCGTGCCCGCGATCTACGCCCTGCTCTCCACGCTCCCGGAGGAGATCCGCCCTGACACCTCGTCTCTGCGCTTCGGGGTGTGCGGCGCCGCGCCGATGCCGGTCGAGGCGATCGAGCGATTCGAGGAGCGGTTCGGGATCACGATCGTCGAGGGGTACGGGCTCAGCGAGACGACGACAGCCTCGACCATCAACCCGCTGCGCGGTCCGCGCAAGCCGGGGACGGTCGGCCTTCCGCTGCCGGGGCAACGGGTCGAGGTCGTGGATGCGGACGGCCGGCCCGTTCCCGTGGGGGAGCGCGGTGAGGTGGTGATCTCCGGACCCGTCGTCATGGCCGGCTATCTGGGGCGCCCCGAGGAGACCGCGCGGACGATCGTGGACGGACGCCTGCGCACCGGCGACATCGGCTGCTTCGACGAGGACGGCTATCTGCGGATCGTCGACCGGATCAAGGACATGATCATCCGCGGCGGCGAGAACGTGTATCCGAAGGAGATCGAGAACGCCCTCTACGCGCATCCGGCCGTGCACGAGGCGGCGGTGGTGGGACGGCCCGACGACGTGCTGGGCGAGGTCCCGGTCGCTTTCGTGTCCCTCGTGCCGGGATCGACCGCCGGTGCGCCGGAGCTCTCGGCGCACGCCGCCCGGCTGCTCGCCCGCTTCAAGCAGCCGGAGGTCATCGAGATCGTCGCCGAGATCCCGAAGAACCCCGTGGGCAAGATCGACAAGCCGGCGCTGCGGCGCCTGCTCGGGGAGCGGGTGTGAGCGTCGTCGTCGCGGGCGTCGGCATGATCCCCTTCGCGACGCCGCGGACCAGCGGGACCTATGACGAGATGGGGGCCGAAGCCGCCCGCCGCGCGCTCGCCGACGCCGGGATCGGCATCGCCGACGTCGCGCAGGCGTACGCGGGGTATGTGTACGCCGATTCGGCCGCGGGGCAGACGGCGCTCTACGGGCTGGGCCCCACGGGCATCCCCGTCGTCAACGTGAACAACTGGTGCGCGAGCGGATCCACCGCGCTGTGGCTGGGTCGTCAGGCGATCCTGTCCGGGGCGGCGGAGTGCGTGCTGGTGCTCGGGTTCGAGCAGATGGCGCGCGGCGCGATCGCCCCGACCTACCTCGATCGTCCCGATGCGCTCTGGCGGTTCACGGAGATGCTCGGCGACGAGGAGCCCGAGGCTCCCGTCGCCGCCCGGTTCTTCGGCGCCGCAGGGCAGGCCTACCTCGATCGCTACGACGCCGAGGCGGCGCTGTTCGCGGAGGTCGCCGTCAAGGCGCGCCGGCACGCGCGGGCGAACCCCGCAGCCGTCTTCCGGGATCCCGTCACGGTCGAGGAGGTGCTGGGCTCGCCGCACGTGTTCGGCCCGCTGACCCGGCTGCAGTGCTGCCCGCCGACCTGCGGGGCCGCTGCCGCGGTGCTGTGCACCGCGGACTTCGCCCGCAGGCGCGGGCTTGACGGTTCCGTGCGCATCAGGGCGCAGGCCATGACGAGCGATCGCGCCGACTCGTTCGAGGGCGACGCGATGGCGCTCGTGGGTGCGGGTATCGCGCGCCGGGCAGCCGACGCCGTCTACGAGGAGGCGGGCGTCTCGCCCGAGGACATCCCGGTCGCGGAGCTGCACGACTGCTTCACCGCGAACGAGGTCATCTCCTACGAGGCTCTGCGGCTCACGCCGGAGGGCACGGCCGCGCAGTTCGTCCGCGACGGGCAGAACACCTACGGAGGCCGGGTCGTGACGAACCCCTCCGGCGGGCTGCTCTCGAAGGGACACCCGCTCGGCGCGACGGGGCTCGCGCAGTGCACCGAGCTCGTGCAGCAGCTGCGCGGCCGGGCGGGGGAGCGGCAGGTCGAGGGAGCGACCCTCGCCCTGCAGCACAACCTTGGTCTCGGCAGCGCCTGCGTGGTGACCCTCTACGAATCGCTCCGCCGCTGACGCACCGGCGTCGGTCCCTGAGTCCGGCGCGAGGGGCTGACGGGGGTGACGACGCGGGCAAGCGCGGCGTCGGGGTCGTGGAGGAGTTCGCGTTCTTCGGGATGGTCGAGGAAATGCTGCACGACTTCGCCGACGACGGCGGGGTCGGATCCGAGGAGCCCCGCGGCGAGGTCGTGTCGGGTGCCGCTGGTCGTGTGGATGCGGATGCATCGCCAGCCCCGGGCATTGGTTGCGAGAGAGACGGCGCCGATGCTGTTCCACTCGAATCTCATCGGGGTCCGGCCTTCCGTCCATGTCAGGCCACCCGGTGCGACGCTGAGCCCTCGGGGCAGGCGCGCACGGCTGATGAGGTATCCGAGGAACGCGATTCCCAGCGGAATGAGCGCGACAGGAGAGAACCGTCCAACGGCCCCGTACGACGGTGGATTCGGGAGGAACAGGGGGACCGTGCCGGCAATGCCGGAGACGGTGATGAGTAGCGCGCTGAGGACAGCGATCACCGGGATGGTTGAGGTGGGAACGAAGCGGAAGGGGGGCCGACGACTGTACCTGATGCGGTCAAAGCCCTGTCTCCGCACCGCGCTGATCGTGAACGGTATGAGCATCAGGATCGCAAGGGACGCGAGCAACATCATCGTGCGAAACCATGGCGTCGCGTGATTATCGAGGGCGACGAATGATGCCAGACCTGCAACGAGGACCGTGGGCGCCATCAGCAAGATGGCCTTGGCGGGCTTTGTTCTTGCCGATATGTACGCAGTCGGGCGCGTGAGCCGAGCATCGACGGTCCGCACGCGTATGCGCACTGTTGCCACGGGTCCACAGCCTTTCAATTGAACGCATAGCCGAAATCGCCGGCATCGATCGCTTCGCGGACATCGAGCGGAACCGAATTCTCCCATTCGGATCGGGCCGCATTCCCTGCGACCACGGCGACGGTGCCGATGATAGCTGCCGCGGCCAGCGGGGGAACGGACACGCCGAGCAGAGCGCCAGCCGCCCAAGCGGTGCCTTCGCCCAGGAGTCCGCCGGCGATTCCAGCGGCCAGGCCTGCCCCGGCTGACGTCGGAGATCCGCCGCCGATGACCTCCAAGGAGGCGGAGACGACGTCGATCGCTGTCCCCGCGAGCGGGATGATCCGGGTTCCGACGCGGATCTTGCTGACTTCGGCGTTCAGCGCCTCGCGGGCGGCGAGGAGTTCCGGTCTGGTCACACGGGCGGCGGCGTTGCGCAGCTTGGGGTCGCCGGAGCGCAGCCGATGGAAGTAGCTGTCGTAGTCGACTTGAGCGGCCTCGGCGAGCGTCTCGTAGTTCTTGAGACTGGCCTCCCACGTCTTGCCGCTGAATGTGAAGAGCGTTCCCCGGACGAAGTCATTGCCGATGGCCAGGGTTCTTGCGGTGCTCGTGAGCAGATCGAACTCCCCCAGACGTGCGATCAGCGGCGTCATGTGTTCGTCGATCCAGTTCTCGAGATCGCCCCACCACACGCCGACATCGTCAGCGATGCGGTCGTAGGGAAGGTACAGGAAGGGCGGAATGATCACGCCGGTGTCGGACAGCCGGGAACGCGGCCCGGCGATCGTGCGCAGAGATGCGCTGGTTCTCCCCCCCCCCCCCCGAAAGACATGGCAGGGATGCTAGCGGGCAACGCGGACGGACCCGCTCGCGAGGAGATGTTTTGGATCATTCCTCTTCGTGCCCACGAGCGTTGTTCGGACAGCTTCGCATGGACGCTCGACTGACCGCGGTGCGCGGACGCGCCCGGGATCCGGTAGACTTCTATGGTTTGTGCGCAGTCTCTGAGCTTGTCGAAGGGGCGGCGCGCGAACGCCACCGCGCTCCGGAGATGCCGGATCCGCGGGAGAGGGATGCTCGCATCCGCTCGAGAAAGGAATCACTATGGCACCGAAGAAGAAGGTGACCGGTCTGATCAAGCTTCAGATCAACGCCGGTGCAGCCAACCCGGCGCCGCCGATCGGCCCCGCGCTCGGTCAGCATGGCGTCAACATCATGGAGTTCTGCAAGGCGTACAACGCCGCGACCGAGTCGCAGCGCGGCAACGTCATCCCCGTGGAGATCACCGTCTACGAGGACCGCAGCTTCACGTTCATCCTGAAGACCCCGCCGGCGGCCGAGCTGATCAAGAAGGCTGCGGGCGTGCAGAAGGGCTCCGCCACTCCGCACACCGTCAAGGTCGCGAAGATCAGCGCCGAGCAGGTCCGTCAGATCGCCGAGCAGAAGCAGGCCGACCTGAACGCGAACGACATCGACGCCGCGTCCAAGATCATCGCCGGAACCGCCCGTTCCATGGGCATCACGGTCGAGGGCTGAGGGAGATAACAATGGCTACCAAGTCCAAGGCTTACAACGCCGCCGTCGCGAAGATCGAGGCGGACCGTTTCTACACCCCGACCGAGGCTGTCGCCCTCGCGAAGGAGACCGGCTCCGCGAAGTTCGACTCCACCGTCGAGGTCGCGCTGAAGCTCTCGGTCGACCCCCGCAAGGCCGACCAGATGGTGCGCGGCACCGTCATCCTCCCGCACGGCACCGGCAAGACCGCCCGCGTCATCGTGTTCGCGACGGGTCCGGCCGCTGAGGCCGCGATCGCCGCGGGTGCGGACGAGGTCGGCGGCGCCGAGCTCATCGAGAAGGTCGCCGGCGGCTGGACCGCGTTCGACGCGGCCGTCTCCACCCCTGAGCTCATGGGCCAGGTCGGCCGTCTCGGCAAGGTGCTCGGCCCGCGTGGTCTGATGCCGAACCCGAAGACCGGCACCGTGACCCCGAACCCGGCCAAGGCCGTCGAGGAGATCAAGGGCGGAAAGATCGAGTTCCGCGTCGACAAGCACGCCAACGTGCACTTCGTCGTGGGCAAGGCCTCGTTCTCGGCCGAGCAGCTCGACGACAACATGAAGGCAGCGCTCGAGGAGATCGTCCGCCTCAAGCCGTCCAGCTCCAAGGGCCGCTACATCCAGAAGGGTGCGGTGTCGACCACGTTCGGCCCCGGCATCCCGCTGGACGTCAACGCCATCTGAGCCCTTCCACAGGCTCAGGAGACGCTCTCCGGAAGACCCTCGCCCCTCGGGGCGGGGGTCTTCTGCGTGTCAGGACTCGATGCCAGGATGAGCGCATGGGCGTGGTGGACGAGTATCTGGCGGGCGTCGAGGATCCGGAGGACCGGCGGGCGCTGGCGCGCGTGTACGAGGTCGCGCTCGAGCTCGCCCCCGATGCGGCGCAGGGGACCGGCTACCGCATGCCCGCCCTCACCCACCACGGGAAGGTGCTGATCTCCGCCATCCGCACGGCGAAGCACCTGGGCGTCTACCCGTTCAGCGCTGCCGCGGTGGCGGCGGTCGCCGGCCGGGTCGAGAACCTCGACGGCGCCGGCACCAGTACCGGGACGATCCGCTTCGCGCCGGGATCCGAGATCCCCTACGACCTGATCCGGGATCTCGTCGCGTTCCGGATCGCCGAGATCGACGGTCGCTGAGGGGCGAGTCCTCCCGAGGGGGAATCGCGTGCGGCGTCGTGTCGCACGGAATCGGCGCGGGCCGCGCCGCAGCGCCGTTATCCGTCCGTGGGGGCCTGACGCAGCAGACGCTCGAGGACGGCGAGGGCCTCGTGCTGCGGGGCGCTGTCGTCGAGCAGCCACTGGGTCTGCAGGCCGTCCGAGGCGGCGATGACGAGCGCGGCGGCGGCGAGCGGATCCACGTCGGCGCGCATCCGTCCGTCGCGCTGCTGCTGACGGATCCGGTCGCCGAGCTCGGCGCGCAGTTTCGCGAACCGGGTGCTCGCGAACGCATGTGCCACGGGATGGTCGTCCTCGAGGGCCGTCGCGACCAGCGACGAGTACAGCTGGACGAGGCCTGGCACCTCGCGGTTGGCGCGCGCGGACTCGATCATCATCGTCATCGGCGAGGTGTCCGCGGGGACGGAGTCCTCGCCGTGGGGGCTGCTCGCCTCGTAGACCGCGACCAGCAGCTCCTCCAGCGAGCCGAAGTAGTGCGAGAGGGCCGCGTGGGTCACACCGATCTCCCTGGCGATGGCGCGGAGGCTGGTGCGACCGGATCCACGTGCCGCGAACACCTCGATGCTGCGGTCGAGGATCTCCTGGCGGCGGGCGACGCCCTTGGCGTACACGCCCTGGCGAGACGTCGGCGGGTCGGCGGCGGGCATGTCTCGATTCTACCCACCAAAAACCTCCATGCGGAGGTTTTTGGTGCTAGTCTGCTCGTCACGGCGAGGCGGCCCACGCTTGCGCTCACGAACGCAGTCACCGCAGACACCCAAGGAGCTACCGATGACGGTCCAGACATCCATCCAGCTGTTCACCCTGAAGTCCCAGCTCGACGACGACCTCGAAGGGACGCTCGCCGCCGTCGCCGGACGCGGGTTCACCACGGTCGAGCCCTACGACTTCGTGCACCGCGCGGCGCCCCTGGCCGCCGCCCTCGCCGCCGCGGGCCTGGTCGCACCCTCGGGGCACGCCTTCCTCGCGTCCGACTCGTTCGTGAATCCGGACGGCTCCGGCACCTCGATCGCGGTCCCGTCGCACGACGAGGTCTTCGCCGCCGCGAAGACGCTCGGCATGGGCATCGTGATCGATCCTTACACCGAGCCCGCGCGCTGGGAGTCGGTCGCGCAGATCGAGGATACGGCCCGCCGCCTCAACGCGGCCGCGGCCGCCGCGGAGGCGCACGGCCTGCGCGTCGGCTACCACAACCATGCGCACGAGCTGGAGGCGGTGTTCGACGGAGTGACCGGACTCGAGGTGCTCGCGGGCCTGCTCGACGAGCGCGTCCTGCTCGAGGTCGACCTGTACTGGGCGGCCCGCGCGGGCGCCGACCCCGTCGCCCTGCTGGAGCGCCTCGGGGACCGCGTCGTCGCCGTGCATGCCAAGGACGGCACGC
Source organism: Microbacterium sp. NPDC089698 (assembly GCF_044749045.1). Classification (NCBI taxonomy): domain Bacteria; kingdom Bacillati; phylum Actinomycetota; class Actinomycetes; order Micrococcales; family Microbacteriaceae; genus Microbacterium; species Microbacterium sp. NPDC089698. Next base: position 1,388,816 of record NZ_JBIVHE010000001.1, on the reverse strand, counting down.
TCGATCCGGAGGCGGTCCGCGCCTACCCGCCCGCCGACCAGGTGCCGGCCGGCCAGGGCGTCGTCCCGCTCGCGGCCGCCGCCGCCGCGGCTCCCGCGCTGGAACTCGCGATCGTCGAGTTCGACCGCTTCGACGGCGACATCCTCTCCGCGATCGAGCAGAGCCGGATCTTCCTCGACGAGAACGTGGCCCGCTGATGGCGGCGTCGTCCGGCTCCGTCGGCGTCGGCATCATCGGCGCGGGGAACATCAGCGATCAGTACCTGACGAACCTCACGCGGTTCCCCGATGTCCGCGTGCTCGCCGTCGCGGACCTCATCCCGGAGCGTGCCCGGGCGCAGGCAGCGAAGTACGGTGTGCCCGTGGCCGGCGACGTCGACGCCGTCCTCGGCGATCCCGACATCGAGTTCGTCGTGAACATCACCCCGCCCGCGGAGCACGTCGGCGTATCGCTCGCGGCCCTCGACGCGGGCAAGCACGTGTGGACGGAGAAGCCGATCGGCGTGAGCCGCGAGGAGGCGGCGCGCATCAACGCCAAGGCCGCCGACCTCGGGCTGCGTGTCGGCGCGGCGCCCGACACGGTGCTCGGTCCCGGTGTGCAGACCGCGAAGCGCGTGATCGCGCGGGGCGACATCGGCCGCCCGCTGTTCGCGCAGACGACCTTCCAGTGGCAGGGGCCGGAGATCTTCCACCCGGACCCGGCGTTCCTCTACGCGAAGGGCGGCGGGCCGCTGCTCGACATGGGCCCGTACTACGTCTCCACCCTCGTGCACGTCTTCGGCCCCGTCGCCGCGGTCGCGGCGCTCGGCCTGCGGGGAACTCCGACCCGGCGCGTGCAGCAGGGGCCCAAGGCCGGCGAGGAGTTCCCGGTCGAGATCCCCTCGACGCTGGGCGTGCTGATGGAGTTCGAGCGCGGTGGCCAGGCGCAGAGCCTCTACAGCACCGACTCGCCGATGCTGCGCCACGGGATCGTCGAGATCACCGGCACCGAGGGCACGCTGACGATCCCGGATCCGAACACCTTCGGCGGTCCGATCACGATCACCAGGCCGCTCACCCGCCTCTTCATCCCGCCGGAGCCCATCGAGCAGGAGGTCGTCGACATCGCGCAGGAGGGCGTGGTCTCCGGCCGCGGCCTGGGGCTGCTCGACATGGCGCGATCGATCCGGGCCGGCCGCCCGCATGTCGCGACCGGCGAGTTCGGTGCGCACGTGCTCGACGCGCTGCTGTCGATCGAGGAATCGGCGGAGTCCCGCGGCTTCGTCACGGTGCAGAGCACCCTGAACGAGGTCGGATCCCTCGACGAGGACTTCGACCCCTACGCCGCGACGCTCTGAGCTCCGCGCATCGAGGGGCCCTTCGTCCGGGCGACGGGCCCCTCGAGCCGACGGCCGAGCCTCAGCGAACCACCAGCGCGACGCACAGCAGCACCAGGGCGAGCCCCTGCAGCGCGGCGCGCAGAGGGATGATCGACTCCCACCGGTCCTGCAGCGCTCGGGCGTCGGCCGGCACGGTGCCCGCGAGGGCGGCGGCGGTGAAGGTGGCGTTGATCGGCTTCGCGATGCGGGCGAAGAGCAGGAGCCAGAGGAGCAGCAGTAGGAGAGCCACGGCGGCGAGGACGGTTGCGGCGATGCTGCCGGTGAGTGCCGAGAGGGCGACGGTCGCCGCGGTGAGCGCGACGCCCGCGATGCCGACGATCGGCAGCCGGCGGTCGCCGTAGTAGTGCCCGCGGCCGACCACCTGCACGAGGGTCGGGGCATCGACCTCGGCGTAGACGGCGCGCAGCACCACGGCGGCGAGCACATCCGTGCCGAAGATGACGGCGATGGCGGCGATGGCGCCGATGGCGGTGATGACGATCGCAAGGGACATGGCTTCTCCTTTCGTGTTAGCAGCGCTAACAGTTAGCGATGCTAACATCGAGGCATGACGCCGTCAACGCCCGAGCGCACGGATCCCTCGGACCGCTCCCGCTCCATCGTCGACGCCGCCCGGCGCGTCGCAGAGGAGGAGGGCTGGCCGGCGGTGACCGTGCGGCGACTGGCCGCCGAGATCGGCTACAGCCAGCCGATCCTGTACCGCTCGTTCCCGGGCGGGAGGGACGAGATCGTCGAGCAGATCGTGGTCGCCGGCTTCGCCGAGATGGCGGTGGAGCTCTCGGTTCCGATCGGCGCGGGCGACCGTCTCGCGCACGTGGTGCGCGCCTACCTCGCCTTCGCCCGCGCGCATCCCGCCCTCTACGAGGCGATGTTCGAGGCGCGCACCCGCATCGTGTTCGCGGCCGCGGAGACGCCGGAGCCGCTGCGCGAGGCGTTCGGGTCCTTCCTCGACGCGGTGGCGACGGGGCGGAGGGATGAGCAGGCGGCCGTCGTGCGGGCCGAGCTGCTGTGGAGCATGCTGCATGGCGCGGCCCGGCTGTCGGCGTCCGAGCGCCTCGACCCCGCGCTGGAGCAGGCGCGCCTCGACACGATCCTCGCGCTGTTCCGATCCTGAGTCGGCGCGGGCGTCCGCGCCGCAAATGGTCGAATCCAACACGAACGTGCGAGATTCGATATGTTTGTGTCATGGAACGGTGCGAGATCGGGATCGGCTTCGACGAGGGCGAGCGCTCCGCGGTCGGTGCGCTGTACTGGGCCGCGTTCCAGCGCAAGCTGCGCCCCGCGTTCGCCTCCACGGAGGTGGGGGCGCGCATCATCGCCGCGGTGCTGAGGCCCGAGCGGGTGCTGGTCGCCCGGTGCGAGGGCGCGGTCGCCGGGGTCTGCGGGTTCCTCGAGGAGGGCGCGGGCGCGGTGGATCTGTCGTGGTCGTCGCTGCGGTCGGCCCTCTCGGTCGGCGCCGCCGTGCGCGCCGCGGCCGTCCTTCTGATCCTCGAGCGCGGCGCCCGCCGCGATGCGCTCGTCCTGGACGGCCTGTGCGTCGACGAGAGATGGCGCGGCCGCGGGATCGGCACGGCACTGCTGGCCGCCGCACAGGACAGGGCGAGAGCGGGTGCGCTGCGCGCCGTGCGCCTGTCCGTCGTCGACTCGAACCCTCGCGCCGCCGCGCTCTACGAGCGGCTCGGATTCCGCACTGTCGGCGGAGGCGCGATGGGGGCGCTGGGCGCCGTCTACGGCTTCGACCGGTACACGGTGATGGAACGGGGTGTCGCCGCGTGAGCGGAGTGATCTCGGCGCGGACCGTCATCGCTGCGTTCCTTCCGCGCGAAGGCGACGTCGCGCTCGCCGACGTGTACCGCGCGGCGAACCTGGTGGGAGTGGCGGATCAGCCCCTCCGGCTCGCGCTTCGGCGCAGGGCGGCCGCGGGTGCGGTCGTGCTGAGCGGCCGAGGCCGCGCGGGGCGGCTCGCCCTCACCGCGGCGGGCCGGGTCGAGATCGAACGCGACCGCCTCGGGCTCGGACTCGCGATCGCGCAGGATCGCGGCAAGGCGCCGTGGGACGGGAGATGGCATCTTCTCTCCGTGCATGTCCCGGAAGCGGATCGCGGACGCCGCGACGCGCTGCGCCGCACACTCATGGCCATCGGGGCGGCACCGGCGTCGACCGCGCTGTTCCTGAGCCCGCACGACCTCACGCCGCTGCTCGACGACGATGCCCGTGACCACATGGTCGTCGCCGTGGCGGAGGAGGTCTCGCTGCGCGGTGTAGCGGATCCTCGTGGCATCGCCGAGGCGCTCTGGCCCGCGGCTCCGATCGATGCCGGCTACGACGCGCTCGAGATCGCGCTCGAAGCCGACGATCCTCGGGACGCCCCGGTCATCCGTCGATTGCGCCTCGCGGACGCGCTCGAGCACGCGTTGCGCAGCGATCCGCTGCTGCCGGTCGAGCTCCGCGACGGACCCTGGCGTCCCGCGCGGCTGCGCACCGACTGGCTGCAGCGGTGGGAGTCCGTGCCGGACGGCGGGCCGGCGGTGTTCGACGGCTGGATCGCCGGGGACATCGCCGCCCGCTGACGGCATCAGCCGAAGAAGACCGGCAGCACCAGGCTGATCCCCATCACGACGAGCAGCGCGGCGATCGCGGTGTCCAGGATCCGCCAGGCGCGCGGCGTCCGCAGCCAGCGGCCGAGGTGGCGCGCGCCGAAGCCGAGCGCGAAGAACCAGGTCACGCTCGCGATGATGGCTCCCGCGGCGAACAGCCAGCGGCCGTCTCCGTGCGTGGCCGCGACCCCGCCGATGAGCAGCACGGTGTCGAGATACACGTTCGGGTTGAGCCAGGTGAAAGCCAGCGTCGCCAGGATCACGGGCGCGAGCGGCGCGGTGCGGGTCAGCGTCGCGGTGCCGGCGGCTCCGCCGCCCGTCGAGCTCTCGTCCGCCGCGCTCGGGTCGGCGAGCAGCGCCTCGCCGCCGGACTTCCACGCCCGGCGGGCCGCCAGCACGCCGTAGACGATGAGGGAGATCGCGCCCGCCCAGCGCGCCACGACGATGAGCCAGGGCAGGGTCTTCACGAGATAGCCGAGGCCCGCGGTGCCGGCGAGCACCAGTGCGGCATCCGAGGCGGCGCAGATCAGGACGACGGGCAGCACGTGCTCCCGGCGAAGGCCCTGGCGCAGCACGTACACGTTCTGCGCGCCGACGGCGATGATGAGCGAGAACATGAGGCCGAGGCCGGAGAGGAGGGTGAGCACGGATCGAGAATACGGTCGCATTCTGATTCAGCACCAGCGAAGATTCCTTAAGCCAGATTAGAATCGCTCATGTGCAGGTGGATCCGGAATCCGCGCGCACCGTGGCCGCGGTGCTCGACGAGGGAAGCTTCGACGCGGCCGCCCGCCGGCTGCTCGTGACCCCGTCCGCCGTGAGCCAGCGGATCAAGACCCTGGAGCAGCAGCTCGGCAGGATCCTGCTGGTGCGCAGCAAGCCCGTGAGAGCGACCGAGGCGGGGGAGGCGGTCGCCCGGTTCGGTCGTCAGATCGCCCTTCTGGAACGCGATGCGATCGCCGGTTTCGGCCTGTCCGCGGAGGGGGACGGCGCGCGCATCCGGATCCCGCTCGCAGTCAACGCCGACTCGATGGCGACCTGGTTCCTGGCCCCGCTGGCCCGGCTCTCCGCGCAGTACGACGTCGAGTTCGACCTGCACCGCGACGACCAGAACTTCACCGCGCGGATGCTCGAGTCCGGCACTGTGATGGCGGCGGTCACGAGCGAGTCGGAGCCGGTCGGAGGGTGCAGGGTGGAGGCGCTCGGTGCGCTGCGCTATGTGGCCGCGGCGGCACCGGGCTTCGCGCGGCGGTGGTTCCCGGACGGCGCGTCGGCCGAGGCGCTGGCGCTCGCGCCGTTCGTGGACTTCGACCGGCGCGACGTGCTGCAGCAGGACTGGCTGCGCGAGCGCGGTGTCGACCCGTGGCCGGTGCCGCGGCATCATGTGCCCGCCTCGGCGGACTTCTCCGTGGCGGTGGAACTCGGGCTGGGGTGGGCGTTGCTCCCGGTCCCGCATGCGGAGGCGGGCCTCGCGGACGGCCGGCTGGTGCGACTCGATGACGAGGAGGTCGCCTCGCCGCTGTTCTGGCAGCAGTGGAACCTGCGCTCCGAGCTGCTGGACGCGATCGCGGCGGAGATCCGCGCGGAGGCCGACCGGGTGCTGCGCTGAGGCCGGCCGCGTCCCGCGCTGAGGCCGGCCGCGCTTCGGGTCCGCCTGGTCGGCCCGGATGCTGGCGCGGCGTCGGCGGGGCGTCCTAGGGTCGAGGCATGGCATCCGAGCGCATCACGCTGACCGTCCCCGGCCCCGACGGCGATCGTTCGCTGGACATCTCCAGTCCGAACCGCGCGGTCTGGCCGGATGCGGAGGGCGGGCCCATCACCAAGGCCGAGCTCGCCGAGTACGTGCAGACGGTGTCGACGCCGTTCCTCACTTCGACCGGCAACAGGCCCGTCTCGCTCGAACGGTATCGAGACGGCATCGACGGCGAGAGCTTCTTCTCGAAGAACCCGCCCAAGGGCACGCCCGACTTCGTGCAGAGCGTGATGTGCACCTACAACAGCGGTCGGAAGCATCCGCAGATCGTGCTCACCGAGACGGCGGCGATCGTCTGGGCCGTGCAGATGAACACGGTCGTGTTCCACCCCTGGGCCTCGCTCGCGTCGAACACCGACAACCCGGTGGAGCTGCGCATCGACCTCGACCCGCAGCCCGGCACCGGCATCGCCGAGGCCGTCCCCGCCGCGAACGAGCTGCGTGCCGTGCTGCGCGAGGCCGGCCTCGAGGCGTTCATCAAGACCAGCGGCAACCGCGGGCTGCACGTGTTCTGCCCGATCGTGCCGGAGTGGGAGTTCCTCACCGTGCGGCATGCCGTGATCGCCGCGGGGCGCGAGCTGGAGCGGCGGATGCCCGATCGGGTCACGACGGCGTGGTGGAAGGAGGAGCGCGGCGAGCGCATCTTCGTGGACTTCAACCAGGCCAACCGCGACCGCACGATGGCGGGCGCCTACAGCCCGCGTGCGCTGGCCGCGGCGACCGTGTCGACCCCGATCTCCTGGGATGAGCTGGACGGCGTGGATCCGAAGCGCTTCACGGTCCGCACCGTGCCGCAGCGCCTGGCCGACCTCGGCGATCCGTGGGCGCGCATGCAGGACAGTCCGGGACGCATCGACACCCTGCTGAGCTGGTGGGACCGCGACGTGGAGAACGGGCTCGGCGAGATGCCGTTCCCGCCGGAGTTCCCCAAGATGCCGGGCGAGCCCCCGCGCGTGCAGCCCTCGAAGAAGGTCGCCGCGAACTGGGACGAGAACGGCGAGCCCGCCCCCGGTCGCTGAGCCGGGGTCCGGTCGGTCCGGCTCGGCCTGTTCAGGGCGGGCCCCAGGTCGTTTTGGGGCGGGTCTCTCCGTTTTGGGGCGCGTGACGCCATGGATCCGTGTCTGGACGCGCCCCAAAACAGCAGAGTGCGCCCCGAAACGAGGGTGTGGACGTCGAAGAGCGGCGGAACATCGCCGTGCGTCCGTCGCCCGTGTCCGGGCGGTTCGGGGCCGTTCGGGGCGGAACTCTCCGAGGCCGGGATGGGCGTGGGTCTGGATTGGGGCGGGTCTCTCGGTTTTGGGGCGTGTGAGGCCGTGGATCCGTGTCGGCGCGCGCCCCAAAACGGGGGAGTGCGCCCCAAAACGGTAGACGTGCGCCAAGCGGGAGAGCCCCGACCGACGAGCGAGCGTCAGTCGATCACGTCGGCGAGGTCGTAGCCGTCGACGGTCTCCAGCTGCTCGTACGTGCAGGAGCGCGGATCCCGGTCGTCGCGCCAGCGCTCGAACTGCACGGTGTGCCGGAAGCGCCAGCCCTCGAGCTGGTCGTAGCGCACCTCGAGCGCGCGTTCGGGGAGCAGCCGGACGAACGAGGTGTCCTTCGACGCGCTGAAACGCGAGCGCTCGCCGTCGCCGGTCATCGCGGCGCCGGACTCGTCCCGCTCCACGAGGGGCGCGAGATCCTCGACGAGCTGCTGGCGCATCGCGTCGCTCCATGCGGCGACGCCACCGACCGGGCGCAGCACGCCGTCCTCCCCGTAGAGGCCGACGAGGAGGGATCCCACCCCGGATCCGCTCTTGTGGATCCGGTACCCGAGCGCGACGACGTCGGCGGTGCGGGCGTGCTTGACCTTGAACAGGGTGCGCTTGTTGGGGGCGTACGGCTGGTCCAGGGGCTTGGCGACGATGCCGTCGAGTCCGGCGCCCTCGAACTCGGCGAGCCAGCGGCGGGCGGTGTCCTGTTCGGTGGTCGTGCGAGTGAGATGCAGGGGATGCGGGACATCGGCGAGCAGCCGCTCGAGCCGCGCGCGGCGCTCGCCGAAGGGAAGGGGCTGCAGGTCCTCATCGCCCGCGGCGAGCAGATCGAAGGCGATGAACATCGCGGGCGTCTCTGCGGAGAGCTTCAGCACGCGCGAGGCGGCCGGGTGGATGCGCTGGCTCAGCGCCTCCCAATCCAGCCGCTGCGAACCCTCGGCCCCCGTCGCGACCACGATCTCGCCGTCGAGCAGGCACGGACCGGGCAGCAGCCGCGGGATCGCGTCGACCAGCTCCGGGAAGTAGCGGGTCAGCGGCTTCGCTCCGCGGGACCCGATCTCGACGGACTCGCCGTCCCAGGACACGAGTCCGCGGAACCCGTCCCACTTCGGCTCGTACAGCAGCCCGCCGGGGAACTTCGCCGGATCGGGCACGGTCGTGGCGGCCTTCGCGAGCATCGGTGCGGGGATCTCGTAGCGCATGGATCCCATCCTGCCGTCCACGGCCCTCCAGGGCCATCGGTGGAGCCCGCCGTCAGGATCCGAACAGGTCCTCGAGATCGACGCGCTCCCCGGCATCCGCCAGCGCGGTGCGCGCCGCATGCCAGCCGGCCATGAAGTTCACCCCGGGACCGGGCGGTGTCGCGGCCGAGGCGAGGTAGACGCCGGCCATCGGGGTGCGCCACGGCGCGGGCGAGAGCACGGGCCGCACCAGGGCCTGGCGCATCGTGAACGCGCCGCCGAAGATGTCGCCGCCGATCTCGGCCGGGTTGAGGTGCGCGCGCTGGCGCGGGGTGACGGCATGGCTCGCGAGGATGCGGTCGCGGAACCCGGGGGCGAATCGCTCGATCTGCCGGATGACGAGCTCGGTCGCATCGACGTCGGAGTTCGCGGGGGCGTGGATGTACGCCCAGAGCACCTGCTTGCCCGCGGGCGCCCTCGTGTCGTCGAGCACCGAGGGCTGCGCCACGAGCGCGTACGGGCGGTCCGAGACGCGCCCCTGGGCGACGGCGTTCTCGCTCGCCCATACCTCGGCGCGCGTACCGCCCACGTGCACGGTCGGGGCGAGGGCGACGTCGGGGTTCGTCCAGGGAACGGGCCCGTCCAGCGCGAAGTCCACCTTCGCCGCCGCCGCACCGTACCGGTACGCGCGGATCGCCTTCGCATAGTGCGGCGGCACGTCGCGCAGCGTGAGCGCCAGCCGCGGGGAGGAGTTGAGCAGCAGCAGGTCGCCGCGGGCCGGATCCCCCCAGTCCAGCGCGGAGAGGTCGACCATGCGGGTGCCGGTGCGGATCGTGCCGCCATGCGCGCGCAGATCCTCGGCGAGCACGTCGGCGATCCGCTGGGCGCCGCCGCGGGGGTAGGCCCAGCCGCCCGCGTGCGCCTGCGCCATGAGCAGCAGGCCCGCGGCGGCGCCGCTCGGCGAGGGAAGGGCGGTGTTCGCGTGCGCGACCACGCCCGCCACGAGCGCGGCGGCCTCCGGCGTGCGGAAGGTGCGCTCCGCCATCGCCGAGCCCTGCTCGAGCGTGCGCAGCCCGTAGCGGACCGCGGTGACCGGGGCGCGGGGGATCCGCAGCAGGGATCCGCCGGTGAAGTCCAGGACGCCCTCGATGTGCGAGCTCAGCGGGCGCAGCAGCGCCCGCCAGGCGCGGGCGTCGGGGCCGAGCGCATCGGCCGTGCGCTCGAGGTCGTGCCAGGCGATCCCGGCGCGCCCGCCGTCCAGCGGGTGGGCATATGCCGTTTCGGGAATGATCCAGTCGATCCGGTCCCGGCCGAAGGCGCGGAGGAACGGCGAGGAATAGGCGGCGGGGTGCACGGCCGAGCACACGTCATGCACGAATCCGGGCAGCGTGACCGCGGCGCTGCGCACGCCGCCGCCGATCGTCGCACCGGCTTCGAGCACCTCGACGGCGTAGCCGGCTCGCGCGAGCGAGACGGCCGCGGCGAGCCCGTTCGGCCCGCTTCCGATGACGGTGGCGCGGGGCATGCCGCCAGTCTTCCACGCACGCAGGGCGCACCGAGCAGAACGTGGGATCCTTGAAGCAATATGAACGAAGTCCAGGGTCCCACCCCCACCGGCAGCTCCCGTCCCTACAAGTCGCTCGCCGAGGCACTGCGCGGTCAGCGCATCGACCCGGTGAACCACGACTTCATCCGTGCGATCGTCGAGGCCGTCGACATCAGCACCTTCATCGACCGCGGTCGCTACATCGAGGCGATCCGCCGGGGCGAGGGCGCCGCCCTGCACATCGGGCGCACCTACACCAACGGCTTCACCGAGGACGAGCAGATCGTGGTGGCAGGGCGCGCGCTGCCGCTCGCTCCGAGCGAGGGCCGCGCGCCGTACTTCTACGTCACGCACCCCAGTGAGCTGCTCGGAGCGCCGGCCGGAGTCTCGCGCCCGGCGCGTGCGGCGGGCACCCGTGCCCCGGCGAAGCCGAAGCCCGAGCCGCGTGCGCCGAAGGCGACGCCGGTCGAGGATCGGGATTACGGCATCTGCGAGGTGTGCTTCATGGTGAAGACGCCGTCCGGGGGCTGCGGCTGCGACTGAGTCGCAGCGCGGGCCGCGCGTCCGAGGCGAGCGGCCCGCCCGTCAGGCGAAGGCGCTCATCCCGGTGATGTCGCGGCCGATCAGCAGGGCCTGCATGCTCTCGGTGCCCTCGTAGGTGTGGATCGCCTCGATGTCGGCCATGTGCTGCATGACGCCGTTCTCGAGCAGGATCCCGTTGCCGCCGAGCAGATCGCGGGCGATCTGGGCGACCCGCCGCGCGGCGCGGGTGTTGTGGAACTTCGCGAGGGACGCCTGGGTCGGGCGGAGCGTGCCCGCCACGTCCATGTCGGCCATGCGGCGGCAGTACAGCTGCATCGCGGTGAGCTCCTCGAGCATGTGCGTGAGCCGCTCCTGGACCATCTGGAACTTCGCGAGCGGCTTGCCGAACTGCACGCGCGTCGTCGCGTAGGCGAGGGCGGCCTCGTAGCAGGCGGTCGCGTGCCCGAGCGCGGACCAGGCGACCCCGGAACGCGTGGCGTACAGCACGGTCGAGGCGTCCTTGAAGCTGCGTGTGCCCGGCAGCACCGCATCCAGCGGCACGCGCACGTCGTCGAGGCGGATGTGCGCCTGGTGGATGCCGCGCAGCGACACCTTCCCCGTGATCACGGAGCCCTCGTATCCGGGGCGCTCCTGCTCGACGAGGAAGCAGCGCACCGCACCGTGCTCGGCGGCGCCCTCGTCGTCGACGCGCGCCCAGACGAACGTGATGCCGCCCGAGGCGCCGTTGCCGATCCACTTCTTCGCCCCGCGCAGCACCCACTCCTCGCCGTCGCGGCGCGCCACGGTCTCGAGCGAGACGGAGTCGGATCCGTGATCGGGCTCCGTGAGCGCGAAGGATCCGAGCACGGATCCGTCGGCGAGCGGGACGAGCCAGCGCTCCTGCTGCTCGGCGCTGCCGAACAGGGCGAGCGTGCGCAGGGCGAGTCCGCCTTGCACGGCGAGGACGGTGCCGAGCGAGCCGTCGCCGCGGGAGATCTCCATGTTCACGAGACCTGCCGCGAGGGGGCTCATCCGGGTGAGCGCGGGGTGGACGACGCCGTCCACCACGAGGTCCATCTCGCCCATGCGGCGCGCGACCGCGAGGGGGTACTCTGCGCGGTCCCATGCGTCCCGCATCTGCGGACCGACCTCGTCGACGTACGCCTGCGCCCGTTCCCAGTGCGCGCGGTCGGCGGCGGGGATGTCGGAGAAGACCTCGTAGTAGTCGGTTCCGCGGCGTCCGGTCACGTCGTAGGAGGTGACGGCTTCGCCGGGGAAGAGGGCGTCGTTGCTCATGGGGTCTCCATCCAGGGAGTGAGACTCAGTCTCAAGATTCATGAGACAGCGTACCGCCAAACGAGGAATTCCGCGCACGCCGAACGGGCCCGCCGCGGCCGCGGACGGGTCTGCGAGGCGCGGGATCAGTCGAGCTCGTCGCGCAGGCGGCGGGTGATCTCCGCCATGGGCATCGAGCGCGGGAACACGGCGACGACGACCGCGTCCTCACCCGGATCCGCGACGCTGTCGGGATGCACGCCGTAGCGGCGGAGCACGTCGTCGAGGGCGCGGCGCAGAGCGGCCGCCGACGTGCGGGATCCGCGCAGCAGCCGGCGCAGCACGTGGTTGTGCACGGCCGTCACCAGTGCGGCGAACCCGACGGCGTCGAGCGGATCCAGATCCGGCATCGAGCGGCGCAGGTACTCGTCGAACAGGCGCTCGTAACGGAACACGGTCACGATTTCGCGGTCGCGCAGGGTGGGCACCTCGCGCACCACCTGGTAGCGCAGCCGCGCCATCTCGGGATCGGCGGCGAAGGAGCGGAAGACCATCAGCGACCCGTCGCATACGGCGGTCCACGGGTTCGCGTGGGGGCGCTCGAGGTAGCGGCGCAGCCCGTCGAGGAGCTCCTCATGGTCGGCGAAGACGACATCGTCCTTGCCGCCGAACTGGCGGAAGAACGTGGAGCGCGAGATGCCTGCGGCCTTGGCGATCTGCTCGACCGAGGTCGAGTCGAAGCCCTGGGCGGAGAACAGCTCGAGCGCAGCGCGCACCACGGCGGTGCGAGCGGGGGACACGTCGGCGTGCTCGGTCATAGGAGGAGCCTAGTTGTCCGGATCCTGCGCGGAGGTCCCGAGTCGTCCGACGTCTCGGGAGCCAGACAGGCGGCGGCGCACGCGGTCAGGAAGCGTGATTCCGCGGTAGTAGGCTGGCCTATCGGGTCGACTCACATCGACACCCGACAGAATTCCTGTCGCGTCCCATTCGTCGCAACCAGCGAAGGACTGCACGTGGACCTCTACGAGTACCAGGCACGAGACCTTTTCGAGAAGTACGGAGTGCCGGTCCTCGCCGGCATCGTCGCCGACACCCCCGAGGAGGTGAAGGCAGCGGCGGAGAAGCTCGGTGGCGTGGTCGTCGTCAAGGCGCAGGTCAAGACCGGCGGCCGCGGCAAGGCCGGCGGCGTGAAGGTCGCCAAGAACCCCGACGAGGCGTACGAGGCGGCCAAGGCGATCCTCGGCCTCGACATCAAGGGCCACGTCGTCAAGCGCGTCATGGTCGCGGCAGGCGCCCGCATCGCCCGCGAGTTCTACTTCTCCGTGCTGCTCGACCGCTCGAACCGCTCCTACCTGAGTCTCGCCTCGGTCGAGGGCGGCATGGAGATCGAGCAGCTCGCCGTCGAGAAGCCCGAGGCGCTCGCCCGCGTCGAGGTCAACCCGCTCGAGGGGATCACCCCCGAGAAGGCGCTCGAGATCGCCAAGGCCGGCAACTTCGAGCCGGGCCTCGCCGAGAAGGTCGCCGACATCTTCGTGAAGCTGTACGAGGTGTACAAGGGCGAGGACGCGACCCTGGTCGAGGTCAACCCGCTCGTGCAGACCGAGGAGGGCGACATCATCGCCCTGGACGGCAAGGTCACGCTCGACGACAACGCCTCCGAGGTGCGCCACCCCGAGCACGAGGAGCTCGCCGACAAGGCGACCGAGAACCCGCTCGAGGCCAAGGCCAAGGAGTCGGGGCTCAACTACGTCAAGCTCGACGGCCAGGTCGGCATCATCGGCAACGGCGCGGGTCTGGTCATGTCGACGCTCGACGTCGTCGCCTACGCGGGCGAGAACCACGGCGGCGTGAAGCCGGCCAACTTCCTCGACATCGGCGGCGGCGCGAACGCGCAGGTCATGGCCAGCGGCCTCGACGTGATCCTCGGCGACGAGCAGGTCAAGAGCGTCTTCGTCAACGTCTTCGGCGGCATCACCAGCTGCGTGGCCGTCGCGGAGGGCATCGTCAAGGCCCTCGAGATCCTCGGCGACACGGCCACCAAGCCGCTGGTCGTGCGCCTGGACGGCAACCAGGTCGAGGAGGGCCGCGCGATCCTCACGGCCGCCGCCCACCCGCTCGTCACGCTCGCCGCCACCATGGACGAGGGCGCCGACAAGGCCGCCGAGCTGGCGAACGCCTGACCCTCTGACGAGACAAGGACAAGGAACATGTCGATCTACCTCAACAAGGACTCCAAGGTCATCGTCCAGGGCATCACCGGCGGCGAGGGCACCAAGCACACGGCGCTCATGCTGAAGGCGGGCACGAACGTCGTCGGCGGCGTGAACGCGCGCAAGGCCGGCACCACGGTCTCGCACACCGACAAGGACGGCAACGCCGTCGAGCTGCCGGTGTTCGGATCCGTCGCCGAGGCCATCGAGAAGACCGGCGCCAACGTCTCGGTCGCCTTCGTGCCGCCGGCGTTCACGAAGGACGCCATGGTCGAGGCCATCGACAGCGAGATCCCGCTGCTCGTGGTCATCACCGAGGGCGTGCCGGTCGGCGACTCCGCCGAGGCGTGGGCGTACGCGGTCGAGAAGGGCGGCAAGACCCGCATCATCGGCCCGAACTGCCCCGGCATCATCACCCCGGGCGAGGCTCTCGCGGGCATCACCCCGGCGAACATCACCGGCAAGGGCCCGATCGGCCTCGTGTCGAAGTCGGGCACCCTGACCTACCAGATGATGTTCGAGCTGCGCGACCTGGGCTTCTCCACCGCGATCGGCATCGGCGGCGACCCGGTCATCGGCACGACGCACATCGACGCGCTCGCCGCGTTCGAGGCCGACCCCGAGACCAAGGCGATCGTCATGATCGGCGAGATCGGCGGCGACGCCGAGGAGCGTGCGGCCGAGTTCATCAAGGCCAACGTCACCAAGCCGGTCGTCGGCTACGTCGCGGGCTTCACGGCTCCCGAGGGCAAGACCATGGGCCACGCCGGCGCCATCGTCTCCGGCTCCGCGGGCACCGCGCAGGCGAAGAAGGAGGCCCTCGAGGCCGCCGGCGTCAAGGTCGGCAAGACGCCGTCCGAGACCGCCGCCCTGCTGCGCGAGGTCTACGCCGCCCTGTAAGGCACCGCAACACCCGAGTCGTCCCCCTCAGCGCACCCCAGAGCGTGCGCTGAGGGGGACGACTCCGTCATGAGGGGTCCGCGAAGGCCCGGCGGTGCGCACCGGGGGTCGTGCCGAAGCGGGCCCGGAAGTGGTGGCGCAGCGTCACGGCGCTGCCGAATCCCGTGCGGTGCGCGACGGCGTCGACCGGCAGCACCGACGTCTCGAGCAGGCGGCGCGCTTCGTCCAGGCGGCGCTGCAGCAGCCAGTCCCCGGGGCTCGTGCCGGTGCGATCGCGGAAGCGCCGGGTGAACGTGCGGCGGGAGAGGTGCACGGCGCCGGCCCACACGTCGATCGGGGCGGGCTCGGAGATCCTCTCCAGAGCCCAGGCGATCGCCTGGTCGATCTCGTCGCCGTCGCGGTCGGCGGCGAGCGGGCGGGACAGGAACTGCGCCTGCGAGCCCTCGCGATGCGGGGCCATCACGAGGGACCGCGCGAGGTCGGCCGCGACCGCGCTGCCCAGCTCGGTACGGACGATGTGCAGGCAGCAGTCCAGCGCTGCGGCGACACCGGCCGACGTGACCACATCGCCGAGATCCGTCCACAGCGCCTCGCAGCGGACGGTGACCTCGGGATGCCGCGCGGCGAGCTGCGGCCCCGCGGACCAGTGCGTGGACAGCTCCCTGCCGTCGGCGACGCCGCTCGCGGCCACCACGAAGGCGCCGAGGCACAGGCCCAAGATCCGTGCGCCGCGGGCGTGCGCCGCGCGCACGGCGTCGAGGAGCGCGCTGCTCGGGGCGATCTCCGGATCCCAGCTCGGGATCACCACGAGGTCCGCGGTCGCGAGGGCGTCGAGCCCCTCGGTCACGACGAGGTCCAGGCCGGCGGCGGTGCGCACCGGACCGGGCTCCTCGGCGACCGTGACGGTGCGATAGGCGGCCTCGACGGAGCGCACGCCGACGCCGCCGAAGACCATGAGCGGCACGGACAGGTGGAACGGGCTGATCCCCGGGAAGGCGAGGACGGCGGCGGTGCGCATGGCCCGATCTTATCGAAAGGTGTCATCAAGGCCGCTCCCGTGGCGCGAGCGAGGCGGACACGATGGATCCATGACCGAGAACCCCGTGACCCTGACCCTCATCGGCGGACCGACCGCGATCATCGAGTACGCGGGCGTGCGCCTGCTGACGGATCCGACCTTCGACGCCCCGCGCTCCTACGAGGGCGGCATCGCGCTGCACAAACTGAGCGGCCCTGCGCTCGGCGCGGACCAGGTGGGCGAGATCGATGCCGTGCTGCTCTCGCACGACCAGCACCCGGACAACCTCGACGAGGCGGGGCGCGCGTTCCTGCCCCGCGCCGGCGCCGTGCTGTCCACGCCGGAGGCAGCGGCGCGCGTCGAAGGCGTGACCGGGCTCGCCCCCTGGCAGACGCATCACGTCGGCGGCGTCGAGGTGACCGCGGTGCCCGCGCTGCACGGCCCGGAGGGGGCGGAGGAGCTCTCCGGCACGGTGACCGGCTTCGTGCTGAGCGCGCCGGGGGAGCCCGTGGTCTACGTCTCCGGCGACAACGCCTCGGTCGAGGTCGTCACGGCCATCGCCGAGCGGATCGGCCGGATCCACATCGCCGTGCTGTTCGCCGGAGCGGCCAACGTCGGACGCTTCGGCGACGCCGACCTCACCCTCAACGCGCGCACAGCGGTCGCCGCCGCGCGGGAGCTCGGCGATGCGGTGATCGTGCCCGTGCACGCCGAGGGCTGGCACCACTTCTCCGAGACCCGCGAGCGCCTCGTGCGCGAGTTCGGCTACGCGGGCCTCGCCGACCGGCTGCGCGTGCCGGAGGCCGGCATCCCGCTCGCGCTCTGAGGCCAGTCGCGCTCTGAGGCCAGCCGCGCCCTGAAGCCACGCACGTCGACGCCCCCTCTGCGTATCGAGGCCCCCTCCCAGGTGCGTTCCTGAGAGGGGGCCTCGATACTGCGAGGGGGCGTCGACGGATCCGGCGGGATCCGCCGGACCCGCCGGATCCTGCGGACCCGGGGTCAGGCTCCGAGCAGGGCCTCGATCGGGCCGCGGGCGAAGAACAGGACGAAGCCGACGCCGACGACCCAGAGCAGCGGGTGGATCGTCCTGGCACGGCCGGTGAGCGCGTTCACGACGATCCAGCTGACGAAGCCGGCGCCGATGCCGTTGGCGATCGAGTACGTCATGGGCATGACGGTGACCGTGAGGAAGACCGGCAGCAGGACGCGGAAGTCGCCGAGATCGATGTTCTTGATCTGCGAGAGCATCATCGCGCCGACGAGCACGAGGGCTGCGGCTGCCACCGCGCTGGGCACGAGGGCGGTGAGCGGGGTGAAGAACATCGCGAGCAGGAAGAGCACTCCCGTGATCGTCGTGGCGAGACCCGTGCGGGCTCCTTCGCCGATGCCGGCGCCCGACTCGACGAACACGGTCGCGGAGGAGGACGATGTGCCGCCGCCGACGATCGCGCCGACGCCCTCGACGACGAGCGCCGACTTGATGCGCGGGAAGTCGCCCTTCTCGTCGGCGAGGTCGGCCTCCTTCGCGAGGCCCGTCATGGTTCCCATCGCGTCGAAGAAGTTGGAGAACAGCAGCGTGAAGATGAACATCACCAGGGTCACGCCGCCGACCTTCGCGAGGTCGAAGCCGAAGTCGACCCGGCCGATCAGGCTCAGGTCGGGGAGCCCCACGACGCTGCCGGTGAACCCGAAGTCCTGACCGAACGGCCAGATCAGGTTGAGGATCGCCGCGAGCACCGAGCCGCCGACGAGGGCGATGAGGATCGCGCCCTTGACGCGGAGGGCGATGAGCACTCCGCCGATCAGCAGGGTGATCACGAACAGCAGGGTGGGGATCGAGGCGACGGATCCGCCGATGCCGAGGTCGACCGGAGGGGAGGGCTGCTTCGTCGAGGTCACGAAGCCGGCGTTCACGAATCCGATGAAGGCGATGAACAGGCCGATGCCGACCGTGATGGCGAGCTTGAGCTGCACGGGGACGGCGTCGAAGATGAGCTTGCGCAGGCCGGTCGCGGCGAGCAGGACGATGATGACGCCGTTGATCATGACGAGCGCCATCGCCTCGGCCCAGGTGACAGAGCCGACCACGGTGAAGGCGAGGAACGCGTTGATGCCGAGACCCGCGGCGAACGCGAACGGCAGCCGCGTGATCAGCCCGAACAGGATCGTCATGACGCCGGCCGTCAGCGCGGTGGCCGCGGCGACGGCTCCGCCCGGCAGGGTGTGGCCGGCGACGTCCGGGGTGGACAGGATGATCGGGTTGAGGATCACGATGTAGGCCATCGTCACGAACGTGACGATGCCGCCGCGGATCTCGGTGCCGAGGGTGGATCCGCGCTGGGTGATCTCGAAGAAGCGATCGACGGCGTTCTTCGGCTCGGCGGCGACCGGGCCGGACACGGGCGGGGGGACTGTTGTCATGGGGGACCTCCGCGGAAAACCGTATCGTCTGGAAGGGGTCCTGCGCGTCGTGGCGCCGCGGCCCGCGCGCCCGCAGGGGAGCGCGAGGCGGAGCACGTAGGCTCGAAGCCGTCATGCAACGCCTCCTCATCGTGCTCCTTGCGGCGGTCGATGCGATCGTCGCGGCGGCCATCGGCCTCGCCGCGCTGCTCGCGCCTCTCGCCGTGATCTGGGCCGTCGCGTTCGGGACCCACGCCGACTGGGGGGCTCTCTGGCCGAGTGCCGCGACGCTCTGGCAGTTCGGCCACGGCGTCCCGCTCACGGTCGCCCTTCCCGACGCGCTGGTGAACGCGGTCGGCGTGAATCCGGCCGCGGCGTCCTTCGCCCTCTCCGTGCCTCCGCTGCTGTTCCTCGGCTTCACCGCGATCTTCGCGGCGCGCTCGGGGCGCAGGGCCGCGCTCGCCGGATCCTGGATCGCGGGCGTCGCGAGCGGGACGGCGACGTTCGCGGTGATCTCCGCGCTCGCCGCGCTGACCGGCGGTCTCGGGGTGCTGAAGGCTCCGTTCTGGCTCGCGATCCTGTTCCCGCCGCTGGTGTTCCTGTGCGGGGCTCTCGCGGGAGCGATCGCGACGGCGTGGAGCGAGGGCGACGGCGGCGTCGTCGACCGCGTGCAGGACGTGCTGGACCGCCGGCCCGACTGGGCGCATGTGCCCGGCGACATCGTGCGGGGATCCGCGGCCGCCGCGGCCGGCGTCGTCGGGGCCGCGGCACTCGCGGTGGCGGTCGCCGGCGTCGTCCGCGGGGGGCAGAGCGTGGCGCTCTTCGAGTCGCTGCGCGCCGACGGCCTCGGCGTGGTCGTGATCGGCCTCGCCCAGCTCGCCTACGTGCCGACGCTCGTGGCGTGGGCGGTGGCGTGGATCGCGGGCCCCGGCTTCGCGATCGGCGCCGGCACCGCCGTCTCGCCCGCGGGCACCGTGCTGGGCGTCGTGCCGGGGGTGCCGCTGCTGGGCCTCGTGCCGGACAGCTCCTCGCCGTGGGCTCTCATCGTCGTGCTCCTGCCGATCGCCGCGGGGGCTTTCGCGGGGTGGGTGATCCGCTCGCGGCAGGTCTCGGCCGCGGCGGAGGCCGGGATCGGACCCCGCGTCGCGACCGCGGCCGGGATCGCCGCGCTCGCGGGCGGGTTCGGCGCTCTTCTCGCGGCGCTGTCGCAGGGATCCCTCGGGCCGGGGCGTCTCGCGGTCGCGGGGCCGGACCCGGGTCCCGTCGCGCTCGCCCTCGGGCTCGAGGTGCTCGTGGGCGCCGCGATCCTGCTGCTCGCACCGCGCCGCCACGGCGACGTCGACGCGGCCTGGATCGACGACGACAGGGACCGGTCGGCGGACCGTCTCGCGTGATCGGCGGACGGAGCCTCCCGGCTAGACTGTCTGGGTGCTGACGGTCGCCGTACTCATCTCGGGCACCGGCTCGAATCTTCGTGCCCTCCTCGACGCGGCCGCCGACCCCGGATTCCCGGCGCGCATCATCGTCATCGGCGCCGATCGCGAAGCCGACGGGCTCGCGCACGCCGAAGCCTTCGGGATCCCCTCCTTCGTCGTCCCCTGGGAGGCCTTCGACAGCCGCGAGGCCTGGGGTGCGGAGCTCGACGCCCAGCTCAGGGTTTGGCGACCGGACCTCATCGTGCTGAGCGGGCTGATGCGCCTGCTGCCGCGCGACGTCGTGGCCGCCTGGGCTCCGAACATCATCAACACGCACCCGGCGTTCCTGCCCGAGTTCCCCGGAGCGCACGGCGTGCGCGACGCGCTCGCGGCCGGCGCGAGCGAGACCGGCGCCAGCGTGATCGTGGTCGACGACGGCGTCGACAGCGGACCGATCCTCGCGCAGGAGCGCGTGCCGGTGCAGCCGGGGGACACCGAGTCCTCCCTGCACGAGCGCATCAAGCCCGTCGAGCGGCGTCTGCTGATCGACGTCGTCCGCCGTATCGCCGAGGGCTCCCTCGAGCTCGGCGCCCGCCCCCACGATCTCGGATCCCCCTCGGCCGCAGGCCGCTGACGAGAACTGACGCCTACCCGGAAGGAAACCCGATGGCCGGTCCCGCCCACGACCCGTCCCTCTACCGCCCCCGCGATGCCGTGCGCATCCGTCGCGCGCTGGTGTCGGTCAGCGACAAGACCGGCCTCGTGCCGCTCGCGCAGTCGCTCGCCGACAACGGCATCGAGATCGTGTCGACCGGATCCACCGCCCAGGCCATCCGCGGTGCGGGCCTCGCGGTCACGGACGTCGCGGCGGTCACCGGCGTCCCCGAGATGCTGGACGGGCGAGTGAAGACGCTGCACCCGGCGATCCACGGCGGCCTGCTGGCCGACCTGCGCCTCGAGGACCACGAGCGTCAGCTCGCGGAGCGGGGGATCAGCCCCTTCGAGCTCGTCGTGGTGAACCTCTACCCGTTCGTGCAGACCGTCGCCTCCGGCGCGGTCGGAGACGACGTGGTCGAGCAGATCGACATCGGCGGACCCGCCATGGTGCGCGCCGCCGCGAAGAACCACGCGAACGTGGCGATCGTCGTGTCGCCCGAGTCGTATCCGTCGCTCGTGCGCTCGCTCGACGAGGGCGGCACCACTCTCGCCCAGCGTCGCGAGCTCGCGGCCCGCGCCTTCGCGCACACCGCCGCCTACGACACGGCCGTGGCGCAGTGGTTCTCCGACGGCACGCTGTCGAGCGAGAGCGAGCTGCCCGAGCACCTCACGATCAACGCGGAGCGCCTCGCCACGCTGCGCTACGGCGAGAACTCGCACCAGCGCGCCGCGATCTACACGCGCGCGGGCGGGCACGGCATCGCCCAGGCCACGCAGCTGCAGGGCAAGGAGATGTCGTACAACAACTACGTCGACGCCGATGCGGCCCTGCGCGCGGCGTACGACATGGTGCACCCGGCGGTCGCGATCATCAAGCACGCCAACCCGTGCGGCATCGCGACGACGGCGCCCAACGCCCTGGATCCGATCGCGAGCGCGCACCTGCGCGCGCACGAGTGCGACCCGGTCTCGGCCTACGGCGGCGTGATCGCCGCGAACGGCACCGTGACGCTGAAGATGGCGGAGAACCTCAAGGACATCTTCACCGAGGTCATCGTCGCCCCGGCGTTCGAGCCCGCGGCCCTCGAGGTGTTCAAGGCGAAGAAGAACCTGCGCCTGCTGCAGCTGCCGGACGACTGGCAGCAGGAGCAGATGGATGTGCGCCTCGTCTCCGGCGGCCTGCTGCTGCAGGATGCGGACCGGTTCCCCGACGACATCGTCTCGGTCGCCAAGAACTGGGAGCTCGTCTCGGGCGAGCGCCCCGACGACCTCGAGATGGAGAACCTCATCTTCGCGTGGAAGGCGTGCCGCGCCGTGAAGTCGAACGCGATCGTGCTGTCCAAGGGCAACGCCACGGTCGGCGTCGGCATGGGTCAGGTCAACCGCGTCGACTCGTGCCGCCTCGCGGTCGAGCGCGCCGGCGATCGGGCTGCCGGATCCGTCGCCGCCTCCGACGCGTTCTTCCCGTTCGCGGACGGCGCCCAGGTGCTCATCGACGCGGGCGTCACCGCGATCGTGCAGCCGGGCGGATCCGTCCGGGACGACGAGGTCGTCGACGCCGCCCGCAAGGCCGGCGTGACGATGTTCTTCACGGGCGAGCGCCACTTCTTCCACTGAGCCGCTCCCGGGTCGCGCCGCGTGGGCGCGGCCCGGGACGGCCGGCACTGTCATGTCCGATTTCCGCGAGCCTGCGGGATTCGGACGTGCCAGAGTGGAGGCATGAGCTTCCCCGGAATGACTTTCGACGAGCGGTACCGCGCGATCGACGCGCGTGACACCCGCTTCGACGGGCAGTTCGTCACGGCGGTGCGCTCGACCGGGATCTACTGCCGCCCGAGCTGCCCCGCCCGCACGCCCAAGCCGGAGAACGTCACGTTCTTCCCGACCAGTGCCGCCGCGCACGAGGCCGGCTACCGCGCCTGCAAGCGCTGTCTTCCCGAGGCCGCCCCCGGCTCGCCGGAATGGAATCTGCGCGGCGACGTGGCAGCACGCGCGATGCGCCTGATCGCCGACGGCGTCGTCGAGCGCGAGGGCGTCCCCGGTCTCGCCGCGCGGCTCGGCTACTCCTCCCGCCACCTCACCCGGTTGCTCGCCGGCGAGCTCGGGGCCGGACCGCTCGCGCTCGCCCGCGCGCACCGCGCGCACACCGCCCGGATGCTGCTGGTCGGCACCGACCTGCCGATCGCCGACGTCGCGTTCTCCGCGGGGTTCGCGAGCGTGCGCCAGTTCAACGACACCGTGCGCGAGGTGTTCGGCCTCGCCCCGGGCGAGCTCCGCGCCCGTCGTCACGGTCGCGACGCCCTGGCCGCCGCGACCGCCGTGCCGGGGGAGATCGACCTGCTGCTGCCCTACCGCAGGCCCTTCGACGCGGAGGGCCTGTTCGCGTGGATGCGCGCGCGGGCGCTGCCCGGGGTCGAGGATGCGGGGGAGCGCCGCTTCTCCCGGCACCTGCGCCTCGACGGCGGACCGGGGTGGTTCGAGCTGAGCCTCGACGACGCCGATCGGCTGCACCTCCGCGCCCGCCTCGCGCAGCTCGGCGATCTCGCGCCCCTCGTCGCCCGCGCCCGGCGCCTGTTCGATCTCGACGCGGATCCGCTGGCGGTCGACGCCGCCCTGTCCGCGCACGCGCCGCTCGCGCCGCTCGTCGCCCGCGTCCCCGGCATCAGGGTGCCGGGGGCGGCGGATCCGCACGAGATGCTGATCCGCGCGATGATCGGGCAGCAGATCACGGTCGCCGCCGCACGCACCGCGCTGACCCTGCTCGCCCAGGAGCTCGGGGAGCGGGTCGGATCCGCGGAGGACGCCCTCGGGCAGGGGATCCTCTTCCCGACCATGGCCGCGATCGCCGAGCACGGGCATGCCGTGCTGCGGGGCCCCGCGGCACGGATCCGCGCCGTCACCGGCGCCGCCGCGGCCCTCGCCGACGGTTCTCTCCGGCTCACGCTCGGCGACGACGGCGACGCCCAGCGCGCCGCGCTGCTCGCGATGCCGGGGATCGGGCCGTGGACGGCCGACTATGTGCGGATGCGCGTGCTCGGCGACCCCGACGTGTTCCTGCCCGGCGACGTCGCGGCCCGCGCGGGCGCCGGCGGGGCGGGGCTGCCCGCCGAGGCCGGGCCCCTCGATGCCTGGGCCGCCCGCACGGCGCCCTGGCGCAGCTATCTCACCGCGCACCTCTGGCGCGCGGTCCCGGTCAGAGCCGCGAAGACGGCGAAGACCACGAGGGCCGCCACGACCACCAAGAACACTCCGACCATCTCGATCACGGAAGGCTCGAAATGACCGCCATCATCCAGACCATCGACACCCCCGACGGCCCCTTCACGATCCTCGTCGACGAGCAGGACCGCGTGCTCGCCTCCGGCTGGACCACCGACCACGAGGCGATCCTCCACCGCCTCGCCGAGAAGAACCGTCCGGAGGAGGTCGTCGAGGGCGCCACCGCCGCGGCGGACGCCGTCGCCGCCTACTACGCGGGCGACCTCGCGGCGATCGACGCCGTCGAGGTGCGCCAGTTCGGCACCGAGATGCAGAGCGCCGGCTGGGAGGCGCTCCGGCGGATCACCCCAGGGGAGCCGCTCACCTACACCGAGTTCGCCGTCGCTCTCGGCAAACCCGGCGCCGTGCGCCCCGCCGCGTCGATCTGCGCGCGCAACGCTCCGGCGCTGTTCGTGCCCTGCCACCGCGTGCTGCGCGTCGACGGCACCCTCGGCGGCTTCGCCTGGGGCGAGGACGTCAAGCGCCGGCTGCTGGACCGCGAGGCCGCGCACGCGATCGCCGCATGAGCGGTCTGGCGGCCCGGACCATCCGGCGGCCTCGGACTGGTGCCGCTCGACGAAGAGGTCCGGGCATCCGCGCTCTAGCCTCGAGGTGAGCCGACCCCGAGGAGGACCATGCCGCCGCTCGCCACCGTCCAGACCTGGGTCGAGGAGCGTATCCCCGCCCTGATGGCCCGGCACCGCGTGCCGGCCGTCTCGCTCGCGATCGGCCTCGGGGACGAGACCTTCTGCTACGCCGCGGGAGTGCTCCATCGCGGCACCGGCGTCGCGGCCGACACCGGATCCGTCTTCCAGATCGGATCCGTGACGAAGGTCTTCACCGCGACGCTCGTCATGCAGCTCGTCGAGGAGGGCCTGCTCGACCTGGATGCGCCCGTGCGGCAGGTGCTTCCCCGCTTCCGGGTCGCCGACGAGGAGGCCTCCGCCGCGATCACACCGCGGCACCTGCTCACGCACAGCGCGGGCTTCGAAGGCGACGTCTTCGTCGACACGGGCGACGGGGACGATGCGCTCGAGACCTATGTCGGGATCCTCGCCGAGACGCCGCAGCTCTTCGCCCCGGGTGAGATGTTCTCCTACAACAACGCGGGGTTCTCGACCCTCGGCCGCATCGTCGAGGTCCTCCGCGGGGCGCCGTACGAGAGGGTCCTGCGCGAACGGCTGCTGGACCCGCTCGGGCTGCGGCACGCCGCCGTGGACGCGTCGGAGGCCATCCTGCACCGCGCGGCCGTCGGCCACCTCGTGCAGGACGACGGCGAGGTCGTTCCGACGACCGTGTGGGCCATGGAGCGCGCGGGAGCGGCGGCCGGATCCCGGCTGGCGATGAGCGCGGGAGACCTGCTCGCGTTCGCCCGCCTCCATCTCGCGGGCGGTGCGGCGCCGGACGGCTCTCCCGTGCTGGACCGGGCGGCGGTCGAGGCGATGCGCACCGCGCAGATCCGGCTTCCCGACATCGCCCAGGGGGCGGCGTGGGGGCTCGGCTGGGAGCTCTTCGCCCGAGGAGGACACACGATCCCGGGGCATGACGGCAACACGATCGGTCAGTCGGCGAGCCTGCGGGTGCTGCCGGAGCAGGGCCTCGCCGTCGCCGCTCTCGCCAACGGCGGGGATCCGCATCCGGTCTTCGCCGCGCTCGTCGACGCGGTGCTCGAGGAGGTCGCCGGGATCGCGGCGGAGCCTCTCCCGAGCCCGACGGGTCCCGCGCCGGCGCATGCCGAACGCTTCGTCGGCCGCTACCGGTCGAGCACGGCCCTGACCACGATCACCCGGACCGCCGAGGGACGTGTCTGGCTCGACCGCGTCCCGCACGGCGTCGTGGCCGATCTCGGCGACCTGCCGTATCGCACGGAGCTCGTCGGCTGGCACGGCGATGTGCTGCTCCCGGTCGAGGCGGAGGGCGGCGTCCGCCAGCCGGTCGCCTTCCTCGGCGACGACGGCGGGGGCGGAGCGCTGTTCCTGCACACCGGCAGGGCGGATCGGCGGGTGGCGTCGTGACCGCCCTGGCCTTCGCCGGCGCTCTGCACCGTCGCGCCGTCGTCGCGGACGCCCACAACGACCTGCTCTGCGCGGTCGTGGCACGGCCGCCGGAGCGCTGGGGGAGCTTCTTCCGAGAGCGCTGGCTGCCGCAGCTCGAGGCGGGCGGAGTGAACCTGCAGGTGCTCCCGGTGTTCATCGAGGATCCGTACCGCCCCGAGGGCGCCCTGCGGCGCACCCTGCGCATGATCGAGGCCGCGCACCGCCTGGCCGAGGAGAACGCCGGACGCGTCGCGCTCTGCCGCTCGGGCGAGGACGTGGACCGGACGATCGCAGACGGGCGGATCGCCCTCGTCCTGGCGCTCGAGGGCATGCCGGGTCTGGACGCCGACGTCGAGCTGCTCACGACGATGCACCGTCTCGGGGTGCGCGTCGGCTCGCTGACCCACTTCGGCCGTGGCGCCTTCGCGGACGGATCCGGCGAGGACGCCGCGCGCAGCCGGCTCACCGGCGCGGGCGTGGAGGCGGTGCGCGAGATGGAGCGGGTCGGCATGCTGGTCGACCTCAGCCACCTGGGCGCGGCGGGCGTCTCGCACGTGCTGGAGATCGCGACGCGGCCCGTCGTCGCGACGCACTCCTCGGCGCGCGCGCTGCGCGACCATCACCGCAATCTCTCGGACGAGCACCTCGCCGGGATCGCCGCGGGCGGCGGCGTGATCTGCGTGAACTTCTTCGCGCCGTTCCTCGACGAGGAGCCGGCCACGATCGACCGGCTCGTGGATCACCTCGAGCACATCGTGGCGATCGCGGGGAGCGAGCACGTGGGCCTCGGACCCGACTTCGTGCGGGAGGTCATCGGCGAGACCACACCGCCCTGCTGCGTCGTCACCGAGGTGCAGGGGGTCCCGGCCGACGTCTACCTGCCGGGGCTGGAGGGCCCGGAGGGGCTGCCGCTCGTGACCGAGGCGCTGCTGCGCCGCGGGTGGGCTGAGGTCGATGTCCTCGGCGTGCTCGGCGGGAACCTGCAGCGGCTGTTCCGGGGGCAGCTCGGCCGGCCGTCCGTGCGATGAGAGCACTCCGGCCCTCCCGATCGTCGCAGAGGACGAACGGCGGGTGCTCCGTTCGATCGACCCGACGAACCCCGCGCGCCCGCGGTGCCGCAGGATCATGGAAGAACAGGGCCGGCCGCGTGGAGCGGCAGGCGCAAGGGAGCGCGCAATGCTGACGATTCGAGACCTCTCGGTCGAGATCCGCTCCGGGGAGCGGACCGTGCGTCCGATCACCGGCGTCGACCTCGACCTCGCCCGGGGCGAGACGCTCGGCATCGTCGGCGAGACCGGATCCGGCAAGTCGATGACCGGTCTGTCCATCATGGGCATGCTGCCCGGCGGCTCCGCGATCACGAGCGGATCCATCCGGTTCGACGGCGAGGAGCTCACCGGGATGGATCCGCGCGGGTACAGGGCGCTGCGCGGACGCCGGATCTCGATGGTGTTCCAGGACTCGCTCACGGCTCTGAATCCGACCAGGCGCGTGGGGGACCAGGTCGCGGAGCCGCTGCTGCTGCACGGGCTGGCACGCCGCCCCGAGGCGCTGCGCCGGGCCGAGGAGATGCTCGCGCTCGTCGGCATCCCCCGGCCGTCCGAACGCATGCGCGACTACCCGCACCAGCTCTCCGGCGGCATGCGCCAGCGCGTGATGATCGCGATGGCGCTCATCGCCGAGCCCGACCTCCTCATCGCCGACGAACCGACGACCGCGCTCGACGTGACGATCCAGGCGGAGATCCTGGAGCTGCTGGGCCGGCTCAAGGAGCAGCTCGGCATGGCGATGATCCTGGTCACGCACGACATGGGCGTGGTCGCCCGGCACGCCGACCGCGTCGGCGTCATGTACGCCGGACGACTCGTCGAGACCGGTCCGACGCGTGCGCTGTTCCGGAGCACCCGGCACCGCTACACGCGCGCGCTGCTCGACTCGATCCCGTCGCTCGAGCAGGACCGCGGCGTCGAGCTGTTCTCGATCCCCGGATCCCCGCCGGATCCCGCGGAGACGGTTCCGGGATGCCGTTTCGCGCCCCGCTGCGCGGCCGCGACGGATCGCTGTCGGACGGAGCGTCCGCCGCTGGACGGCGAGGACGGGCACGTGTTCGCCTGCTGGAACCCCGTCGACGGGGCGGCGGCCGTGCCGCAGGGCCGTGCGCTGCCGCTCGCGGCCGCGGCGGCGACGTCCCGGGAACCGCGTCTCGAGGTCGAAGACCTCGTGCAGGAGCACCCTGTC
Organism: Microbacterium sp. NPDC089698; assembly: GCF_044749045.1. Lineage (NCBI taxonomy): Bacteria > Bacillati > Actinomycetota > Actinomycetes > Micrococcales > Microbacteriaceae > Microbacterium > Microbacterium sp. NPDC089698. The sequence goes on along the minus strand of NZ_JBIVHE010000001.1, from coordinate 1,361,182 downwards.
TCGGGCTGGGCGCCGAAGGGGCGCCGCACGGTCAAGGCGGTCTCCGGAGTGAGCTTCGACGTCCGCGCCGGGGAGACCCTCGGCCTCGTGGGGGAGTCCGGATGCGGCAAGTCGTCGCTGGGGCGCATGCTCGTCGCGATGGACCGGCCCACGGCGGGCGAGGTGCGCCTCGACGGTGCGACCGTCTCGGGGATGAGACGCCGCGAGCTCGGCGCGCGCAGGGCGAAGCTGCAGATGATGTTCCAGGACTCCGGCGCCGCGCTCGACCCGAAGATGACGATCGGCGCGATCCTGCGCGAGCCGCTCACGATCCAGGGCATCGGCACGTCCGCCGAGCGCACCGAGCGCGCGATCGCGCTGCTGGACAGCGTCGGCCTCGGGCCGTCGATCCTGGAGCGCTATCCGCACGAGCTCTCCGGCGGGCAGCGCCAGCGCATCGGGCTCGCCCGCGCTCTGGCGCTCGACCCCGACGTCCTCGTCGCGGACGAGCCGGTGAGCGCGCTCGACGTCTCGATCCGCTCGCAGGTGCTCAACCTCATGCGCACCCAGCAGCGCGAGCGCGGGCTGAGCAGCGTCGTGATCTCGCACGACCTCTCCGTCATCCGCTACCTCTCCGATCGGGTCGGCGTCATGTACCTCGGCAAGATCGTCGAGGTCGGCGCGACCGACGACGTCTACGAGCGGCCCGCGCACCCGTACACGGCCGGCCTGCTCGCGGCGGTGCCCATCGCGGATCCGGACGCCCCGGTGCCCGAGGGCGCCGGGCGCGTGCGCGGCGAGCTGCCCAGTCCGCTGGATCCCCCGAGCGGCTGCCGGTTCCGCACCCGATGCCCGCTCGCGACCGAGCTGTGCGCGACGGTGGAGCCGACACTGGAGGCCGTCGGCACCGGCCACGACGTCGCCTGCCACTTCCCGCTGCAGCCCAAGACCGGAACCGAGGGCGAGGCGCGGAGCGCGGATGAGGCAGAGGCGGAGGCGGCGGCATGATCTCCTACCTGCTGCGGCGGATCCTGATCTCGCTCCTCGTGCTGATCGGCATCTCGATCGTGATCTTCGTGATGCTGCACCTCATCTCGGACAGCCCGGGCAGGGTCGTGCTCGGTCCGCAGGCCTCGGCGGCCGCGGTCGAGGCCTTCAATCGCGAGAACGGCTTCGACCGCCCGCTCTTCGCGCAGTACATCGACTACGTCGGGCAGCTGCTGCAGGGCGACCTCGGGCGCTCCTACAAGCTGAACGAGGAGGTCTCGGTGCTGTTCGCGCAGAACGCCGGACGCAGCGCGGTGCTGTCCCTCTCCGGCCTCGTGCTCGCACTGCTCATCGCGATCCCGCTCGGGATCCTGCAGGCGGTCCGGCGGAACACGGTCGTCGACCGCGCCGCCACCGGCATCGCCTACCTGCTCTACGCGACCCCGTCCTTCCTCGTCGCGCTCCTGCTGATCGCGCTGCTCAGCCAGCTCGTGCCGCTCTTCCCCGCGGAGGCGTCGCAGTCCACCTCGCCCTGGGTCGTGTTCACGGACCCGCGCGCGATGGCGCTGCCGCTCATCACGCTCGCGCTCACGAACGTGGTCGTCTTCTCGCAGTATCAGCGCTCGGCGGCGCTCGAACAGCTCGGCATGGACTACATCAAGGTCGCCCGCGCCAAGGGCGCGCCGGAGCGCATCGTGCTGATGCGGCATCTGCTGCGCAACGCCTGCATCCCGCTCATCACGCTCGTCGGCGTGATGATCCCGACGCTCCTGGCGGGCAACCTCATCGTCGAGTCGGTGTTCAACTACCCCGGCCTCGGCCTCCTGTTCCTGAACAGCCTGCACCGCGAGGACTATCCGGTGCTGCTGGCCTACACGCTCATCGGTGGCGCGCTCACCGTGCTGGGCAACCTCCTCGCCGACCTCGTGGTCGCCCGCGCGGACCGACGGATCGAGCTGAGCAGATGACCACCGCACACCCGGAGATGTCCGAGAAGACCGACGTCATCGTCCAGACCGCCACCGCGGCGCGCCCGCTCGCCGCCGGCGCCGTCCTGCGGGCGCTGCGGCGCAGCCCGATGGCCGTGGCGGGGGCGTCCCTGCTCCTCCTTCTCGTCCTGTTCAGCTTCGTGGGACCGCTGCTCTATCCGACGAATCAGACCGACGTGAACCTGCTCGACGCGCTGCTGCCGCCGGGCGAGGGCTACCCGCTCGGCACTGATCCGAACGGCTTCGACGTGCTCGGCCGGCTCATGCTGGGCGGGCAGGTGTCGCTCGAGATCGGCCTGCTCGCCGCGGTCTTCGCGACGACGCTCGGCACGGTCTACGGAGCCGTCGCCGGTCTTGCCGGAGGGATCGTGGACGGGATCATGATGCGGTTCGTGGACGTGCTGCTCGCGATCCCCTTCCTATTCTTCGTCCTCATCATCGCGGCGCGCTTCACCGCGACGCCCCTCACGCTGAGCCTCGTCATCGGCGGCTTCTCCTGGCTCGTGTCGGCGCGGCTCATCCGCGGCGAGGTGCTGTCTCTGCGGGTGCGCGAGTTCGTGCAGGCCGCGCGGCTCATGGGCGCGGGGGATCGCCGGATCATCTTCACGCACCTCATCCCGAACACGTTCGGGGTGATCATCGTGAACCTCACCTTCCAGGTCGCCGATGCGATCCTCGTGATCGCGGCGCTCGGATTCCTCGGCTTCGGGCTGAGCTATCCCGTCACCGACTGGGGCAGCCAGCTCTCGAGCGGCGTCGCGTACATCACCGCGGGGAACTGGTGGCTGATCTACCCCGCGGGCCTGTGCATCGTGCTCGTCGTGCTCGGGCTGAACCTTCTCGGCGACGCCCTGCGCGACGTGCTGGACCGGCGCCGATGAGCCCGCGCGGGAGTGTGTCCGCCCAGACAGGCGCGCCGCGCGGAAACTGTCCGGATCGCTGAACGGGCCGACTCCGGCGTCCTGCACTCTCGAAGCACCGGATCCGATCCGGCAGGCCACGGAACCCGAAGCGCCGGAACGGCCCGCCCGACGATCCCCGACCACCCGAAGAAGGAGCACAGCATGAACGCGCAGGTTCCCCGGAGGCGACGACGCCTCCTGATCGCGCTCACGATCGCGGCCGCGCTGATCACGACCGGCTGCACGGCCGGCGCCACGAAGGTCGACCCCTCGCAGTACCGCACGATCCCCGCGGCGAGCAGCAAGAGCGTCGACGGCGGCGTCGTGACGATCGCGATGACGCCCGGCCTCGCGCCGAACTACATCTTCCCGTACCCGCCCGCGGAGGCGAACGGCGCCGTGATCGGCAACGACCTGATGTGGCGGACGCTGTACCGGGCCGATGCCGACGGCAAGAGCAACGCGGACACGAGCCTCGCCGCGCCGCCGTCCTACGGCGCGGACGACCGCACGGCGACGATCTCGATGAAGAAGAACAGCTGGTCCAACGGCAAGCCGGTCACCGCCGGCGACGTGGTCTTCTCCCTCGACATCCTCAAGGCCGCCGTCGCCCAGAGCGCCGCCAACTGGGCGTTCTACACGCCGGGGCAGTTCCCGGACGGGGTGACCGCGACCGCGCAGGGAGCCGACACCGTCGTGCTCACGCTGGAGAAGGCGTACAACCCCGCCTACCTGGAGTCGCTCCTGCAGCAGCTCGTCGTCATCCCCTCGGCGGACTGGAGCATCGCGACGACGGGAGGACCCGTCCTGGACTACACGGATCCCGCGAACGCGAGCGCGATCTACACGTTCCTCACCGGCCAGTCCTCGGACCAGGCGACGTTCGCCACGAACCCGCTGTGGCAGGTGGTGAGCGGCCCGTATGCGCTGAAGAGCTTCGAGCCGACGACCGGCTCGTTCTCGCTGACGCCCAACAAGGCCTACACGGGGCCCGGGAAGCACACCCTCACGCAGGTGGACTTCAAGGCGTTCACCTCGGCCGCGGCGATCTACAACCAGTACCAGGCCGGCACGATCACGGTCGGCCGCCTCGACTCGAGCTACTCCTCGAAGATCGAGGACCTGCGCAAGAAGGGCTACAACGTCTACGCGGCCCCGGCCCCGGCGCGTTCGGATCCGCTCGTGATCAACTTCGCGAACACGACCGGCGGCTTCGACAAGATCATCGCCCAGCCCTACGTGCGCCAGGCGCTGCAGCATCTCGTCGACCAGCCCGGCTACATCAAGAGTCGCGGGGTCTACAACGGCGCCGCGAGCGAGAACTACGCCACGGTCGGCCTCGGCTCCGCGTTCCCGCCGGACTTCGGCGACAAGGCGCCCTATCCGTTCGACCCGAAGGCCGCGGAGAAGCTGCTCACGGCGCACGGCTGGAAGGTCGACAAGGCCGGGACCACCTGCGTGAAGCCGGGGTCGGGATCCGATCAGTGCGGGGAGGGGATCGCGCTGGGGCAGAAGATCTCGTTCACCCTCGCCTCGGCGAGCTCGCCGAGCTACGTCGGCGCGCGCGACCTCGCGTTCTCCTCGGAGGCGAAGAAGCTCGGGATCGATGTGAAGGTCGTCTCGAAGTCGCTCAACTACATGTACGAGAACTACACGAACCCGGGAGCGCCGGCGAACACGGACGAGTGGGCGATGCAGGACACGGGCCCCCTGGTCATGACCTCGTATCCCACGGCGAACGGCGCCTTCAACACGGGCGGCAGCTTCAACCTCGGCAGCTACAGCGACCCCGAGGCGGACAAGGCGATCGAGGCGAGCGTGTTCGGATCCGATCCGAAGGCGCTGAGCGCGGAGACCACGCTGCTGTCGAAGGACCTGCCCGTGCTGTTCCTGCCCACCCCCGACAACCTCATCGTGTGGAAGAGCGCGCTCTCGGGCCCGCCTGACGCGTTCGAGGGACTGCTGAAGTTCATCTACTCCCCGGAGCAGTGGTACTTCACCGAGAAGCAGAAGTAGCGGATCCGTGGACGGGACCGGCCGGTTCGGGCCGGTTCCGTCCCGGTGAGAGGATCATCCCCGATGCGTGACACCCCCCTGACGTACCTCCGCCCGTTGGCGGCCCCCGGTGAGCCCTGGGACCCGGCGGCGGCGCGCGCCCTCGTCGGCGACGCGCGCATCGTGCTGGTCGGCGAGGGCGCGCACGGGATCGACGACTTCGCCCGGCTCGGCGACGGGCTGTTCCGCACGCTCGCGACCGAGCTCGGCTTCACGGCCTTCGTGCGGGAGTCGGGTTTCGCGGAGGGGCTGGCGGTCGACGCCTGGATCCAGGGCGGTCAGGGCGAGGCCGAGGACGTCGCCCTGACCGGGATCACCTACGGCTTCGGCGCCGCGGAGGGCGTCCGGAACCAGCTCGCGTGGATGCGCGCCGAGAACGCCCGTCGCCGCGATGCAGGGCAGGCGCCGCTGCGCTTCTGGGGCATGGACCTGCCGGGATCCTCGACCTCGCCCGGCGCGGCGGTCCGGGTGTGCCTCGAGCGCGTCCCCGCTCATGAGGGCGATGAGGAACTGCGGCGCGTCACCGACCTCGGCGGGCGCACCGAGGCGGCGATCGCGTGGGACCGCCTGGACGACGCGGCGCGAGCCCGCATCCGCGACGGCATCGCCGACCTGTGCGCACGCGCCGACCGCGAGGGCGACGACGCGGCACGGCGCAGCGCGGCGACCCTCCGCGCGTTCCTCGCGGAGCTCGCCTGGGACGGCGCGCCCGGTGCGTACCCGCGCGAGCAGCTCATGGCCGACACCGTCGCGTGGATCGCCGAGCGCGAGGAGCGGATCCTGGTCTTCGCGCACAACGCCCACGTGCGCCGCGAGCCGCTGCACGGCCGCCCCGCGATGGGCACGCTGCTGCACTCCCGGTTCGGCGACGCGCTGCGGGTGATCGGCATGACGTACGGGCACGGCCCCGTCGTGTCTTTCGCGGAGCGCTCGCCCCGGCCCTTCGACTGGGAGGCGACGCTCTCGGAGCGCGAGCCGGCCCCCGACTCGCTCGAACACGCGCTGGATCGGCTCGGCGACGTGCTCGTCGACCTGCGCACGGCGCCCACGGTGCTGTGGGACGAGGTCGCGGGCACGCACGCGGGCGGAGGGACGGATCCGCTCGCCGACGTGACCGTCGCGTTCGACGCGATCGCCCACCGCCACAGGGCGTCGCTCGTGCCGGGCCACCTCGACCGGTTGCGGGCCGAGTTCGCACCGGGCGTCCCCGAGGCCGACGTCGCACCGCACGGTCGCACCGCCGCCCCCGCCCCGCGAGAGGACCTCGGATGAGCGCCGCACCGACCGCCCGCACGGAGGCCACGGTCGAGATCGTCGCCGGCATCGCGGTGCCGGATCCCTACCGCTGGCTGGAGGCCGACGCCGCGGTGCCGGGCGAGGTCTCCGACTGGCAGCGGGCGCAGGCCGTGCACGCCGAGGACACCATCTGGGCCGGGCACGATCGCGACGCCGTGCGCGCCGTGGTCGAGCGCAGCCACGCGGGCGCCTGGCCGGAGCTGCCCCGGAGCGGAGGCGGGCGGTGGTTCCGCGTCGAGGGGCGGGAGCTGCAGGTCGCGGACGAGCCCTACGGCCCCGGGCGCACCCTCGTGGATCTCGCCCGCTTCGACGAGCCGGGACGCACCGCGGTGCTCAGCTGGTTCGCCCCTTCGCCCGACGGCACGGTGCTCGCCCTCGGAGTGTGCACCGACGGCAGCGAGCACAACCGGGTCGAGCTCGTCGACGTGCGCACCGGCGCGCGCCGCGACGACGCACCGCCGGAGCTCCTGCACAGCTCCTGGGGCGGAGGGATCTCCTGGTTCCCCGACAGCACGGGCTTCGCGTTCCTCGGCCTCGGCGGCACCGCTCACGACTTCCGCCAGGTCGTCTACCGGCGTGCCCTGGGCGATCACGGGCCCTCCGCGATCGAGGACGTGCCGGTCCCCGAAGGCTCCCGCGAGTACACCCGGATCCAGTTCTCCGCGGATGGACGCTGGGCGGTCGCGGCTCACCGCGTCGGCACGCCGCTCCCGGTCGCCGTGCGCGATCTCACGGACCCCGGCACCGGCTGGAGGCCGTTCCTGCGGCCGGGGCCGGAGACCGTCGCGGGGCACATCGTGGGGGACAGGTACGTCGCGGTCACGGATCGGGACGCGCCGCGGCGCCGGCTCGTCGCGATCCCGCTCGACGCCGCGGATCCGGCGGACCCGTCCTGCTGGACCGAGCTCGTGGCGGAGAGCGACGCGGTGCTGCGCTCGGTGCTCCCTGTCGGCGACGCCCTCTACCTCAGCGAGTTCCACCGGACGGCCGCGCGGGTGCGGATCCTCGACGGGGACGGCGCCGAACGGGGGTCGGTGCCCCTGCCCGGCGAGGGCGCGCTCGCCGCCCCCTTCTTCCCGCTCACCGGTCTCGCGGCCGAGAGCCGGGACGGATCCTTCCTCTTCGCCTTCTCGACCCTCACCACGTCGTGGGGCGTCTACCGGCATCGCCCCGGCGGCGCGGTCGAGGTGCTGCAGGAGCCACGGATCGCGATCGACGCGACGGTGCGGCTGCACGAGGCGATCGCCTCCGACGGCATCGCGATCCCGTACCACGTCGTCCGCCCCCGTGGATCCGCCGGCGCCGCACCGGTCCTGATCTCGGCGTACGGCGCCGCGGGGATCCCCACGCTTCCGCAGTACCAGCCGGATCTCGCGGCCTTCCTCGCCTGCGGGGGCACCGTCGTGCAGGCGTACCTCCGCGGAGGCGGCGAGTTCGGCAGCGCATGGTTCCGCGCCGCCGACCGCGAACGGCGCGGCACCCGCGACAGCGACCTGATCGCCGTGGCGGAGCACGTCCTCGCCGAGGGGATCGCCGCACCAGGACGGCTCGCGCTCTCCGGCGGCTCCGACGGCGGACTCATGTGCGGCAATGCGATCACCGCCCGCCCGGAGCTGTGGGCCGCGGTGCTGCCGCGCGCACCGCTGCTCGACCTCGTCGGCGGCTTCCGCAACCCGTACCTGGAGTTCGTGATCCGCAAGGCGTGGGGCGACCCCGACGACCCTGTCGACGTCGCCCGCATGATCTCGCTGTCCCCGTACGAGCGCGTGCGTCCGGCCGAGTATCCGCTGCTCTACGTCGAGGCGGGGGCGAACGACCCCCGCTGCCCGCCCTGGCAGGCGCGCAAGTTCGTCGCGCGCATGCAGGCGGCCCAGCGCGGCGAGGCGCCGATCCTGCTGCACGTGTACGAGAACGCCGGGCACGGATCCGGCACGGGGCACGACGTGATCGTCGCGCAGGACGCCGCCTGGCTGGCGTGCCTCTTGGGCGCACTGGGCCTGCCGGACCCCGCGGTCGAGGATCCGGATACGCGACGCTGAACCGCCGGGCCCGCCCGGCGTCCCGGATCGGGCGGCGGGTCAGCGCTCGGGGCTGATCGCGCGCAGGCGCAGCTGCATCATCGCGCCGAAGCGCGCGTTCGGATCGTCGAGGTCGATGCGGCCGACCTCGGCCACGCGGCGCAGGCGGTAGCGGAACGTGTTCGGGTGCACGAATTTCGCGGCGGCGGCCACGCCGACGTCCCCGAACGCGTCGAGCCACGCCTCGAGCGTCTCGGTGAGGCTGCTGCCGTGCGTCTCGTCGTAGGCCAGCAGGCGCGCCAGCGGGCCGGACGGGATGTCCCGCGCGGGGCCGGACAGTTCGAGCAGCAGCGCTTCCGCGTGCACCTCGTCGAGACGCGCGACCTGCCGGTCCACGATCCCGGCGCGCAGCACGCGCAGCGCGCGATCGGCGCTCGCCCGGGAGCGGGGGAGGAGCGCGGTCTCCGCGACCACCATCCCCACGCCGATGAGTGGGCGCAGGGCGGACCGCATCCGGGTCAGGAACTCGGTCGCGACGCGCACCGCGCTGTCGCCCTCGTCGTCGGCGTCGCCGGCGGATGCGAGCGGCAGCACCCCGTAGGCGACGTCGCCGACGAGACCAGAGACGGAGCGCGGGTGCGCGAAGGACAGGTGCACGGCGAACGCGTCGGCCACGCGCTTGCGCTCCGCGGCGAGGTGCGCGTGCGGGAGCTGCTCGGCGGCGGGATCGTGCAGGGTGAGCGCGAGGACCACGCAGGCCTCCTCGCGGAGGCCGAGGCGGTGCACGGCCTCGCCCGCGGAGGGGCCGCCGCCGAGCGCGGTGCGCAGCAGCTCCGCGCGCAGCCGGCGCTCCACGTCGGCGTCCGTGCGCTGCCACACGAGATGCATGGCGACGAGCTTCGCGGCATCGTGCAAGGAGGAGCTCCGCTCGGCGGTGAGCGAGCCCGCGGTCCAGATCGTGCCGAGCACCTCGTCTCCGGCGCGCACGGCGATCGCGGTGCGCACCTCGTCGCCGGCGGATCCCGTGGCGACCTCCACGGGCCATTCGCTCCGTGCGATCTGCGCGAGCGTCCCGTTCTCCTCGAGTGCCCGCACATCCTGCGACGGCAGCGGACGGGCGCCGATGCCGGGGGCGCGCTGCGACTCGGGGCCGTTCGAGAAGGCGAGCAGCTGCGCGTTGCGGTCCTCGATCGTGACCGGCGACTCGAGAAGCGCGGCGATCGCATCCGCCACGGCGAACAGATCGCCCGCGAGGATTCCGCCGAACGTGACCGGCCGCGCATCGTCGGGATCGCCCGGCGTCATGAGCGAGCGGAGCATGCCGGCCAGATGCGCCCAGGTCGTGCTCGGGTTCAGCGCGAGGACGACGACGCCCGTGGCCTCGGCCTCGGCGCGCAGGGCGTCGTCGGCGGAGAAGGGGGCGCGCACCACTAGCGCGGTGACGCCGGCCTGCGCGAGCAGGGGGAGCAGGCGCCGCACGAGCGCCGGATCCTCGACGCCCACGCCCATCACGAGCGAGTTGCGCGGGGCGTCCGGCTCGTCGCGGGGGTCGTGGATCACGATCGCCTCGATCGTGCGCTCACGGGCGACCGTGCCGCACACGATCGTGAGCAGGGTGGTGTCCAGCGCCTCGAGCACGCGCACCAGCGTGACCTGCGGACGATGGTTCATCGGGGGCACCTTCGCGACGCTAGCACGCGCCGGCAGCGGCCCCCGCGAGCGGGATCCAGGCACGGGAGACGGTCACCTCGTCGAGCACGGCCGCGTCCGGGGTCACGCCGATACCCGGGCCCGTCGGCACGGTCATGTGCCCGTCCTCGAGGCGGAAGGGCGGTGTCAGATCCGTCTCGTAGTAGCGCTCCGAGGCCGAGGTGTCACCGGGGAGGGTGAAGCCGGGCAGGGCGGCGAGCGCGAGGTTGGCCGCCCGGCCGATCCCGGTCTCGAGCATCCCGCCGCACCACACCGGCACGCCGTGCGCGACGCAGAGGTCGTGGATCCGGCGGGACTCCAGATAGCCGCCGACGCGGCCCGGCTTGATGTTCACGATGCAGCAGGCGCCGAGCTCGATCGCGTGGGCGGCGTGCTCGGCGGACAGGATCGACTCGTCGAGGCAGATCGGCGTGCCGATCCGCCGGGCGAGCATCGCGTGACCGCCGAGGTCGTCGGCGGAGAGCGGCTGTTCGAGCAGCGAAAGGTCGAACGCGTCCAGCTTCGCGAGGTGCTCGATGTCGGCCCGGCCGTAGGCCGCGTTCGCATCCACCTGCAGCAGGATGTCTCCGAACCGCTCGCGGACGGCGCGTACGGGCTCCAGATCCCAGCCGTGCTCGATCTTCAGCTTGATCCGCACATAGCCGTCCGCGAGATAACCGTCGACGGCGTCGAGGAGGGCGGGGATGGTCGGGGTGATGCCCACCGAGACGCCGCACGCGACCCGGTCCTTCACCGCGCCCAGATGATACGAGAGCGGCACGTCGCGCGCGCGGAGGTCGGCGTCGAGGATCGCGGTCTCGAGCGCGGCCTTGGCCTGGCGGTGCCCCTTGAAGGGCGAGAGGATCCCGGCGACCCGGTGCGGATCCAGGTCCTCGCCGCCGAGCGCGGGCACGAGCACCTCGGACAGCACCGCGGCCGCGGCCGGGGTGTACTCCGAGCTGTACAGCGGCAGCGCGCTCGCGCCGCACTCGCCCCAGCCCTCGCCGTCCGCGCCGACCGCCCGCACGAGCACCGCCTCGCGCACGGTCTCGGTGCCGAACGAGGTGCGGAACGGCGAGACCAGGGGCATCCGGATCGTCCGGATCTCCACGCCTTCGAGCTTCATGACCTCTCCTGTCTGTCGATGATGTACCACCCGTCGCGGTCGAAGCCGCGCACGGTCGCCCCGTCGTCGAGCAGCGCGCTGAGGACGTCGCGCACGGCGAGCCGCCACTCGGCCGCGCGTTCCGGATCCGTGTCGCGCATGCCCTCGATGTCGGCCGGGACGCCGACGAGCACGGTCTCCGCGTCGAGCGCGCCGAGGCGAGGGGCGTCAGCGGCATCGGGCCGCACCGCGACGGCGGCGCCTGCGGCGCGGGCCGCGGCGGCGTCGACCAGGAGCGGGCGGTGCGCCGCCGCCGCGACGACCTGCGGGGAGCGCAGCTCCCAGCGCACCAGGATCCGGTCGGTCTCGTCGCCACGATTGATGCTGTCGTCGAGGGATCCGTAGAGGCGCGGCAGGTACGTGCCGACCGAGGCGGCGAGCTTGCCGAGGTTGAAGTGCGCGTTGCGGCGGATGAGCGGGTCGTAGGTCCAGGTGATCGTGTCGATGTCGCGGCGCAGGGCCCAGGCGCGCTGATGCAGCTTGAGGGCGAAGCCGAGGTGCCGCCCCCGCGCCGCGGGGGTCGTCCCGGCGATGTGGCTGTGCAGGGTGCGCACGGCGGGCGGGCCGAAGAATCCGAAGCAGGCGCCGACCAGCTCCGGCCCGGCCGCGGTGTCGTCGAAGGCGCCGGCGACGTAGTTGCCCGCCTGTACGAGGGCGCGGAGCATATCGGCGGTGACCGGGGGGTTGGTGGCTCCGGTGTCCCAGATTCCTTCGTACAGGGCGCGCACGGCCGCAAGGTCGCGCATGTCGTCGAGCAGCCGGATGCGGACGCCGGAACGGGCCTCGGCGGCCGTCGCGGCGAGGGCGGCCTCCTCGGCCAGCTCGTCCCGCGGCGCCGTGGCGGGGGCGGAGGGGCCGGTCATCGTGCGGGGGCGGCGGTCGGGGCGGACGCGGCTCCCGGGGCGGGGACGGGCACCGCGTCCGCGATCGGACGCGCGGCGCGCGGCGGCGCGGCGCGGATGTCGTCGACGAGTCCGGCGAGCAGCCGCACGCGGGGCTCCAGCTCGGCGATCAGCACGTGCTCGTGCGCGGCGTGCGCACCGCCGCCGACCGCGCCGAGCCCGTCGAGCGTCGGGGTGCCGGCGCCCGCCGTGAAGTTACCGTCCGAGGCCCCGCCGACGCTGATCCCGGAGAGCGGGGGCATCCCGAGGCGCTCCGCGATCCGCTGCGCCCGTCGGAACAGCTCGGCGGAGGAGTCGGCCGCGAGCGGCAAGCGGTTGATGCCGCCCTCGACCACGACGCGGGCGCCGTCGATCCGCGGCGTCAGCGCCAGCATCCCCGCGTGCACGCGCTCCTGCTCCGCGGCGGACAGGGCGCGCACGTCGACCGAGAACGAGGCGAGCGCCGGGACCGTATTGGTCGTCGTGCCGGAGGCGGTCCGGGTCGGGGTCACGGTCGTGCCCGCCTCGGCGTCGCCGAGCAGCGCCACGGCCTGCACCTGATGCGCGAGCTCCAGGGTCGCGTTCACGCCCTGCTCCGGATCGAGCCCCGCGTGCGAGGCGCGTCCGTGCACGGCGATCTCATAGCGCGAGACGCCCTTGCGCGCGATCTTCAGGGCGCCGCCGGGGCCGGCGGCCTCGAGCACGAGCGCGGCGGCCGACGCGCGCGCCTCGTCCTCGATGAGCGTCCTCGACGTCGCGGATCCCGGTTCCTCGTCGCCGGTCACGAGCACCGTGATGCCGGCGAGGTCGGCCAGCCGGGAGAGCGCGTGGAAGGCGATCACGAGCCCGGCCTTCATGTCGAAGGATCCGGGTCCCGCCAGCGTCTCCTCGTCGGCGCGCGCCGGCAGCTCCTCGAGCGACCCGACCGGCCAGACGGTGTCGTGGTGGCCGAGCACGAGGATCCGCGGTGCGCCGGGGAAGCGCCAGCGCAGGTGGGTGCGGCCGTCGATCACGATCCGCTCCGGCGCCGCGCCCAGGCGGGTCGTGCCCAGCTCGGCCACGGCGTCGGCGCTGCGGGCGACGGCGGCGAGGTCGTCGGACGGCGACTCGCAGCGGACGAGGCGCAGGATCTCCGCGACCATCGTCTCGACGGGTTCCGGCATAGCGGCTCCTTAGGATTCGGATCGTGCTCCCATCCTGCTGAGGCCGTTCCGGCGTCCGACTGTCCGCTCGGCCGAAACCCGGCGCCCCGGTTGATCCGATCCGACGATCGCCCCAGGATCCGCACGACGATCCGCACGCATCCCATCTCGTCGACGCCCCCTCTGGTTATCCACGCCCCCTCCTGCGAGCGTCCACCAGCGGGGGCGCCGACGCGCAGAGGGGGCGTCGACGTTGCCGGTGCTCGATGTGCCGGCGACTGCCGTGGCGGCGGCGGATCCGGTGGATCGGGAATGGCGCGGGGGTGGCGGGTGCTGTGTTCAGCAGCAGAGAATCGCCCGGCGCGGCGGATGCGGCCGGACTCGCGAGCAACCTGAGATCGGTTTCGGGAAAACGCTTGCGTTCGGACGGTTCACAAACATAGGCTGGACGGCTGTCGCGTCAACCGACCCGGCGGCCGTCGAACCGAGGAGGACACCATGCCCACGATCAACACTGCGTCGTCGATCAGCGCTGTCGCCGGTTCGCTCTTCCTCCCGGCCGAGGACTGACCCGCTCCGGTCTCCCTCGGCCCCACCGGTCGCTCATCGCACGGATGCATCGCATCCGCTCCTTTTCGTCCCCTGCCATCCCCTGATGCGATACGTCACTGCTGAGAACATGTCTGAAGAATCCTCGTCACCGTCCACCGTCCCCCTCTCCACGCCCCGCGCGCTCGCGCGGCTGGCGCCCTTCGTGAAGCCGGTCGCCGGCCGCCTCATCGGCGGCGGGATCTCGGCCCTCGCGGCCGCGGTGATCGCACTATGCGTGCCGCTGCTGCTCCAGGTCGTGCTGGAAGGCCCCATCGCGACCGGCGAGATCGGCGCCATCATCTGGGGCGCCGTCGCCGTGACCGTGCTCGCCCTCGGCGAAGCACTCATGGTGTGGCTGCGCCGCCAGTTCGTGCTCAATCCCGCCACGCAGGTGGAATACCGGATGCGCACGCAGTTGTACTCGAGCCTGCAGCGCCTGCCGGTCGCCTTCCACGACCGCTGGCAGTCGGGTCAGCTGCTCAGCCGCATGATGCAGGACATCGGCCTCATCCGCCGGTGGCTCGCGTTCGGCCTCGTGCTGCTGGTCGTCAACCTGCTCACGATCGTGATCGGCGCGGCCCTGCTGTTCCGCTGGCACTGGCTGCTCGGCACGATCTTCCTCATCACCGCGGTGCCGCTGTGGATCTCGGGCTTCCTGTTCGAGAAGCGCTACGGCGTGCTCACCCGCCGCAGCCAGGACCAGGCCGGCGACCTCGCGACGAGCGTCGAGGAGAGCGTGCACGGCATCCGCGTGCTCAAGGCCTTCGGCCGCGGCAAGCACGCGCTCGTGAAGTTCGCGCGCCAGGCCGAGTCGCTGCGCGAGACCGAGCTGAGCAAGGCCCGCTCCGTCGGCTGGATCTGGTTCTGGCTCGTGCTCATGCCGGAGATCGCGTTCGCGCTCAACCTCGTCGCCGGCATCTGGCTGATCGCGCAGGGCGCGCTGAGCGCGCCAGAGCTGTTCGCCTACTTCGCGATGGCGACCGTGCTGCGCTGGCCGATCGAGTCGATCGGCTTCCTGTTCTCGTTCATGCTCGACGCGCGCACGGCGACCGACCGCGTGTTCGAGATCTACGACGAGCAGAACACGATCACGGATCCGGAGAGCCCGGCCAGCATCGCGGAGCCTCGCGGCGAGCTCGCGTTCGAGGGCGCCCGCTTCCGCTACCAGGACGCCCGCCCGCACGAGCGGGACCTGCTCGACGGCATCGACCTCGTGCTGCGCCCGGGCGAGACCATGGCACTCGTCGGCATCACCGGATCCGGCAAGACCACGCTCACGACCCTCCCCACGCGCCTGTACGACGTGACCGGCGGACGCGTGACGCTCGACGGCGTCGACGTGCGCGACCTGACCCTGGCCGAGCTGCGCACGCACATCGCGATGGCGTTCGAGGACGCGACGCTGTTCTCTGCCACCGTGCGCGAGAACGTGTTGCTCGGCAGGGCCGACCTCGACGTGCACAGCGCCGAGGCGGAGCAGGTGCTCCGCGAGGCGCTCGACGTCGCCCAGGCCGGGTTCGTCGACACGCTCCCCGAGGGCGTCGAGACCATGATCGGCGAGGAGGGGCTGAGCCTGTCCGGCGGACAGCGCCAGAGGCTCGCGCTCGCGCGCGCCGTGGCGGCCAAGCCCAAGGTGCTCGTGCTGGACGACCCGCTGTCGGCGCTCGACGTCGACACCGAGGCGCTCGTCGAGGAGGCGCTGCGCCACGTGCTCGCCGAGACCACCGCGCTCATCGTCGCGCACCGCCCGTCGACCGTGGCCCTCGCCGACCGGGTCGCGCTGCTGCAGAACGGGAAGGTGACGGCCGTGGGCGCGCACTCGGAGCTGCTGCGCACGAGCGCGCACTACCGGCACGTGATCTCGAGCCTCGAGGCCGAGGAGGCCGCGCGCACGGGGGCGATCCCCGTGGTCGCCGGCACGGCCCAAGGAACACCGTCACCCGACGGCACGGGGGACGACACCCACGCAGAGAACGAGGAGGTGCAGGCATGAGCGTCATCGGAACCCAGGACGAGGACCGCTCCGACCTCACGCACGAGGAGAGCAGGGCGATCCGTCGCCGTTCGCTGCGGCTCTTCGGATCCCTGATCGCGCCGCTCAAGGTGCAGATCACGCTCACCGCCCTCGTGCTGGTGATCTCCACGGCCGCCCAGGTCGCGGGACCGGCGCTCGTCGCCTACGGCCTGAACACGGCGCTGCCGGCGGTGCTGAAGCACGCGGACTGGATGCCGACGATCATGGTCGGAATCGTGTTCCTCGTCGTCGGCACCGTGGGATCCGCGCTGATCGGCTGGTACGCCGTGCTCACGGCCCGCATCACGCAGGCGGTGCTGCTCGACCTGCGCAAGCGCATGTTCCTGCACACCCAGCGGCTGAGTCTCGAGTTCCACGAGAGCTACACCTCCGGCCGGATCATCTCGCGCCAGACGAGCGACCTGGACTCCATCCGGGAACTGCTCGACGGCGGCCTGAACCAGCTGGTGTCCGGGCTCCTCTACGGCCTCTTCACGTTCATCGCGCTCGTGCTCGTGGACTGGGAGTCGGGCGTCGTGCTGGTGCTGGCCGGAATCCCGCTGGTGTACCTCATGCGCTGGTTCTATCAGCGCTCGCAGCTCGTGTACCGCGAGTCGCGGGTGATCAGCGCAAAGGTCATCGTGCAGTTCGTCGAGACCATGACCGGCATCCGCGCCGTGAAGGCGTTCCGCAAGGAGCCCCGCAACGACGTGTCCTTCCAGGAGGTCGCCGGCGACTACCGCGACGTGAACCGCCGCTCGATGCTGCTGTTCGGCACTTTCGAGCCCGGGCTCATGGCGGTCGCGGCGCTCACCCTCGGCGTGGTCGTGGTGTGGGGCGGCGTCCGCATGGCGAGCGGCGACATCCAGGTCGGCATCCTGCTGGCCGCGGTGCTGTACGTGCGCAACTTCTTCGCGCCCATGCAGGAGATCGCGATGTTCCTGAACTCCTTCCAGTCCGCCACGGCGGCGCTGGAGAAGGTGTCGGGCGTGCTCGACGAGGTCCCGACCGTTCCGGATCCGATCAAGGCGGTCGACCTCTGGGAGTCCAAGGGGCACGTGCGCTTCGACGAGGTCGAGTTCGGCTACGCCCAGGACCGGGTGATCCTGCCCGACTTCTCGCTGGACATCCCCGCGGGGCAGACCATCGCGCTCGTGGGCACGACCGGCGCGGGCAAGTCGACCCTGGCCAAGCTCGTATCGCGCTTCTACGACCCGACCGCGGGTGCGGTGACGCTCGACGGCGTGGATCTGCGCGACCTGCACCCGAAGGACCTGCGCCGCGCGATCGTCATGGTCACGCAGGAGGCATACCTGTTCAGCGGCACGGTGGCGGACAACATCGCGCTGGGCAAGCCCGACGCGACGATGGAGGAGATCAGGGCCGCGGCGAGGGCCGTGGGCGCCGATGCGTTCATCGACTCGCTCCCGGACGGTTACGAGACGGACGTGAACAAGCGCGGCGGCCGGGTCTCGGCGGGGCAGCGGCAGCTGATCTCGTTCGCGCGCGCCTTCCTCGCCGACCCCGCGGTGCTGATCCTCGACGAGGCGACCGCCTCGCTGGACATCCCGTCCGAGCGACTGATCCAGGACGCGCTGCAGACGCTGCTCGCCGACCGCACGGCGATCATCATCGCGCACCGTCTGTCGACCGTCGCGATCGCCGACCGGGTGCTCGTCATGGAGCACGGCCGCATCATCGAGGACGACGCTCCCGACGCCCTCATCGCCGGCACGGGCAAGTTCGCCCAGCTGCACGCCGCCTGGCAGCAGACGCTGGTGTAGGGATCGGGGCGCCGCGTTTTGCAGGACGTCCGCACTTCTGCAGGATGGATCCGGAGGATCTGTCCTGTGGAAGTGCGAATGCCCTGTGGAACGCCGGTCGGTAGGCTCGAGGCGTGGATCCCTTCTGGGCGGTCGCCGCGGAGCTCTGGTGGACCGCGCCGGTCATCGCCGGCGCGGGGGCGGTGATCGTGCTCGGCGCTCGCCGCGGAGCCGCAGCCGGAGGACGCCGGCTCGGCTACGACGCTGCGCGCCTCGACCTGCAGTCCGCGCAGAGGGCGGCGACCGAGGCGCGTCTCGCCGTCCGGGTGGCCCGGGCCGAGCTCGCGGGCCGCGTCGCGGGGCGAGCGGCAGGATCCGCGCATCCGGCCGAGGTGTCCGACGCCCGGCGGGCGCTCCGCGATGCGGAGACCGGCGCGAAGGCGGCATCCGCGGCTGTTCGTGCCCGGCGCGCGCAGGTCGAGGCCGCGCGGGCGGATCTGGCTCTGAACGCGGATCCGCAGCGGCGTCCGCTGCCGCGTGCGATCGCGGCCCACGACGCGGTCGTGGCGCGCTGGATGGCCTATGAGACGGATCCGGCGAAGCTCATCGCCTATCCGAGCATCGGCGACGCCGGCGATCCGTCCACCGCCGCATTCCTGCGCGCGCTGGACGAGGCGAGGCAGGCGCGCCCCGACCCCGCCCGCCGGATCGCGGCGGCCGAGTTCGGCGCGTACCGAGACGCGGTGGCCCGGCTGGAGCGCGCCTTCGACACCGCCGAGCGCGACGCCCACGCCCGCGCCGAGGGCCGGGACCCCGAGCGCGAGCGCGCGACGCGCGCGACGGGTTGGCAGGACACGGCGCAGCAGGTGATCGCGATGTCGGCCGACGCCCTGGATCGCGCCGCCGATGCGGCCGCCTCGGCCATCGCCGCGTGGAACGCACGCGAGCGCGGCCCGAAGCAGCGCAAGGAGCGCGACTGAGCGCTCGAGCCACGCCTGCGGAGGTGACCACGCTCCGACCGCGCGCCGGGGCGCGACGACGGCAGGGCGGCGAGTCCGGCTGCGCCTGCTCCGCGGGAAGAGGAGAAGACGACGGGGCTTCGATGGGGGAGGGGATTCGAAACCCCGCCGCCGATCACAGCGTACGCGCGTCGCGGGCGCCCCGGTGCTCAGATACGGGGCGCGCCGGTGCTCAGAACCGGATCTCCGCGATGACCTCGGCGTACTCGGTCTCTCCGACGGGCGTGAAGCCGACCCGCTGGAAGAACGCCTCCGGCCCTCCGGTGCCCGCCTCGTAGATCACGTTCAGGTGCCCGAAGCCGCGCGCGCGGGCCTCGGAGATCAGGCTCTCCACGGCGAATCGGCCGACACCGCGGCCCTGATCGTCGGCGTCGACGTTGATGCGCCACAGCACGGAGCGGAAGTGTTCCTCTGGAGCATCGGGGTCGAAGTTGGCGCTGACGAAGCCGACGACCTCCTCCTCGTCCAGCACGACCCGCTGCCAGCTGGTCTGCGGGTTCATGACGGTCGCGGCGATGCCGTAGGAGACGGGCGCGAGGTACTGCTCCTGCCCGGGCTTCAGGGAGAGATTGTTGACGGCGACGATCGTCGCCGCGGACAGTTCGACCAGTCGCAGTTCCGTCATGGTCCCCAGGCTAACCCCTGGACGGCGCTCGTGGCGGAGCGCGGCCAAACGTGGGGAGAAGTTCACCTTCCGCCGTGCCGTGGCGAACGGCACCCGGCCGGATCCCGCGCGGGCGGAGCAGGACGAAGGGCGCTCGGGAATCGACGAAGGGCAGGTATCTTGGTATCGAGATAAATCTGCGCGATACCGCGTGCGCATCCACGCGAGGTCGCTGTCTGAAACCCTTCCTGCGTGAAACGGAGACCCCGGTGACCGACGACGCCATCATCTACACCTACACGGACGAGGCGCCGGCGCTGGCCACGGCCTCTCTGCTGCCGATCGTCCAGGCCTACGCCCACCAGGCGGGCGTCGACATCGAGACCCGCGACATCTCGCTCGCCGGCCGCATCCTCGCCGCCTTCCCCGAGCGCCTGAGCGCCGGCCAGGCCGTGGGCGACGCGCTCGCCGAGCTCGGTGGTCTTGCGACCACGCCCGAGGCGAACATCATCAAGCTGCCGAACATCTCGGCGTCCATCCCGCAGCTCAAGGCGGCCATCGCCGAGCTGCAGCAGAAGGGCTTCGACGTCCCGGACTACCCGGACGACGCGTCCACGGTCGAGGAGAAGGACGTCCGCGCCCGCTACGACCGCATCAAGGGCTCCGCCGTGAACCCGGTGCTGCGCGAGGGCAACAGCGACCGGCGCGCGCCGCTCGCGGTGAAGAACTACGCGAAGAAGCACCCGCACCGCAACAAGGCGTTCGGCGAGGGCTCGCAGACCCACGTCGCGACCCTGGGTCACGACGACTTCAAGGCGAACGAGAAGAGCTGGGTCTCCCCGGGCGACGACGTGCTGACGATCCAGCACGTCTCCGCGGACGGTCAGATCACGGTCCTCAAGGAGAACCTCAAGGTGCTCCCCGGAGAGATCGTCGACGCGACCTTCCTGAACGCCGCCGCGCTGGACGCCTTCCTCGCCGAGACCCTCGCCGAGGCGAAGGCGGAGGACGTGCTGTACTCCGTGCACCTCAAGGCGACGATGATGAAGGTCTCCGACCCGATCATCTTCGGCCACGTCGTGCGCGCCTACTTCAAGGACGTCTTCGCGCAGTACGGTGACAAGCTCGCCGCCGCCGGTCTCACCGCGAACGACGGACTCGGATCCATCCTCGCCGGGCTCGCGGACCTGGAGGGCGGCGAGGAGATCGCCGAGGCCTTCTTCCGCGCGATGGAGAACGGCCCGCGGCTCAGCTACGTGAACTCGGACAAGGGCATCACGAACCTGCACGTGCCGAGCGACGTGATCGTCGACGCCTCGATGCCCGCGCTGATCCGCAACGGCGGCAAGCTGTGGGGCAAGGACGGCGGCGAGGACGACACGCTCGCGGTCATCCCCGACTCCTCCTACGCCGGCGTCTACCAGGCCACGATCGAGGATGTCATCGCGAACGGCCCGCTCGACCCCGCCACGATCGGCACCGTGCCGAACGTGGGCCTCATGGCCCAGGCGGCCGAGGAGTACGGCAGCCACGACAAGACCTTCGAGATCGCCGCCGACGGCCGCGTGCAGGTCGTGAACGCGGCCGGCGAGGTCGTGCTCGAGCACGAGGTGCACGCGGGCGACATCTGGCGCGCGACGCAGACCAAGGACGTCCCGGTCCGCGACTGGGTGAAGCTCGCCGTGAGCCGCGCCCGCGCGACCGGAGCCCCGGCCGTCTTCTGGCTCAACCCGGCCCGCTCGCACGACGCCGCGCTGATCGCCAAGGTGACCGAGTACCTCGAGGACCACGACACCGACGGTCTCACGATCGAGATCCTCACGCCCGAGGACGCGACCCGCTACTCGCTCGCGCGCATGCGCAAGGGCGAGGACACCATCTCCGTCACGGGCAACGTGCTGCGCGACTACCTCACCGACCTGTTCCCGATCCTCGAGGTCGGCACCAGCGCCAAGATGCTCTCGATCGTGCCGCTCCTCGCCGGGGGAGGGCTCTTCGAGACCGGCGCGGGCGGATCCGCTCCGAAGCACGTCCAGCAGCTCGTCGAGGAGAACTACCTGCGCTGGGACTCGCTGGGCGAGTTCTTCGCCCTGGCGGCGTCCTTCGAGCACTTCGCCGACCGCACCGGCAACGCGAAGGCCGCGATCCTGGCGAAGACGCTCGACGCCGCGACCGGCACCTTCCTCGAGAACGACCGCTCGCCGGGTCGTGCCCTCGGCACGATCGACAACCGCGGCAGCCACTTCTACCTGGCCCTGTACTGGGCGCAGGAACTGGCCGCGCAGACCGAGGACGCGACCCTCGCCGCCGCATTCGCGCCGGTCGCCGCGGCTCTCGCCGCGGACGAGGAGCGCATCGTCTCCGAGCTCACCGCGGTGCAGGGCAAGCCTGCGGAGATCGGCGGCTACTACCGTCCCGACGGCGCTCTCGTGGCCAGGATCATGCGTCCGTCGGCCACCCTGAACGCGGTCATCGACGGCCTGAACTGACCGGATCCACGAAGGGGCGGGCGCTGCGGCGTCCGCCCCTTCGTCGTTCCCCCCGTCCGCGGGTCCCGGATGCCGCAGCGCACGCGAAGGGGCCCGCCGCGCGATGCGACGGGCCCCTTCCGAGACGGGATCGGGATCCGGGTCAGTAGTGGATGTTGACCTCGGTGCCCTGCGGGCTCCAGTCGAACAGCCACTGGGCGCGCCACTCCGGCATGCCGACGCAGCCGTGGCTCATCGGGGTGCCCCAGTTGTCGTGCCAGTACACGCCGTGCAGGGCCTCGTCGCCGTTGAAGTACATGACCCACTTCACATCGGGCTGGTAGTAGAACGGCGCCTTGGTGAGGTCGGTGTTGCCCATGTTCTGGCTGTCGAGCTTCCAGTTCACGGCATAGGACCCGGTGTGGGTCGCGAAGTCGCCGCGGCCCGAGGAGATCAGCCAGGAGTCGACGACATTGCCGTTCTCGGTGACGGTCAGCGTCTCGGTGCTGAGGTTCACGTCGATCTTGCGCAGCAGCGAGGTCGAGCTGAACGGGGTGTCCTTGACCGGCAGGGCGTAGGAGCCGTTGCCCTTGGAGATCTGCGAGGCGAACGCGGCCGCGGTGCCCGACACATCGCCGAGCTGGCGGCCCGTGACGCCGGGCGTGATGTCGTCGAGCGCCTCGCCCGACGAGTTCACGATGGTCGTGGCGTTGACCGGTGCGCGGTTGACCTTCGCCGCGAGCGTGTCGACCGTCTTCTGGATCGCGGCCTGATCCGCGGTGATCGCGAGCTTGCCGTTGTCCGGCGTGAGGGTGATCCAGCTCGCAGCGGTCGCGGCGTCGACGGGGACGGTGCGCTCGGTGCCGACGTAGAAACCGATCGTCGACAGCAGGGTGTTGAGCTGCGCGACCGTGGCGGCCGCGGTCTTGTCGCTGATCGCCGGGGCGACCGGTGCGGCCTTCGCCTCGAACGAGAGCGAGTTCTGCCCCTTCTCGGAGGCTGCGGCGATCGCGGCGGTGAGCGCCTTGAGATCGACCCCGGACCCGTCCTTCGCGGGGGTCGCGGCGTAGCCGGTGCCCTGGAACGCGACCGTGGCGTCGGTGGCGTCCTGATAGAGGGTGGGGACCTGCGCGCGCAGCGCATGCTCGGCGGCGCGGTCGTCGAGGGTGATGGTGCCGGCGATCGGGGCCGGCATCCAGCTGGTGATGTTCCACATCGGATGGTCGGCGAAGGCCTTGTCGGCGAGCTTCGTTGCGTCGATGTGCGCGCCCAGATCGGAGCCGGTGACGTGCTTGCCGCCGCCTTCGCCGGTCAGGGTCACCTGCATCGCGTTGAGGTGGTTGCTCACGGCCTCCGCGGCGGCGCCGGGCGTCATGCCGCCGACCTGCACGCCGGCGATCGCGGTGCCGGGGGCGATGAGGATCGTGGATGCCGCGCCGAGTCCCAGCACGAGCACGCCGAGCCCGATGCCGACCCATCGTCCGATGTGGCGCTTCTTGCGCGGGGCGTCCTCGGAGGGCGCCCACTCCGCGTGGCGGTCGCCTGCGCCGTCTCCTGTCGCGGCCTCCGTGGTCGCGTCCGTGCCGTCGACGATCGAGTTCTCCTCAGTCGGAGCCCCCGCTGCCGTTGCCAGATCCGTCACGTGCACACCCCCCTTGCCCTTGAACGTTGTCAGTCTTTCAAGGATACGGGATGCCATATCACAAAACGGCAACGGAAGCACATGGACGGGCGGGGAGGTGCCGGATCAGCGGCCGCGGGGTCCGCCGTCCGGCGCCGCGCGCGGGAAACATGCGGAGCGGCGGCCCGGATCCGGTAACGTTTGGGTGAACCCGAGTCCCGCCGCGCGCGACCGGGCTTGATTTTCACTCTGTTCGTAAGGTGTACTAACAAACATGGTCCCACGGATGAGCGGCATCGCCCGATGAATGCGGAGAGCGGCGACTCCAGCCCGCACCGGTTCGGGTCGGCGCGCAAGCTGCGCACGAGCACCAAGGTGCTGCCGGAGCATGCGCGCGGGCACAACCGCGCGCTGGTGCTGCAGACGCTGTACCACTCCGGCGCGATGAGCCGCGCGGACCTCTCCCGGGAGACCGGCCTCACCCGCGTGACGATCTCGGATCTGGTCGGGGAGTTCATCCACGACGGCATCGTCGTCGAGAAGGGCATCCGCGAGACCACCGGTCCCGGCAAGCCGCCGATCCTCATCGACATCGATCGCGAGGGGCATCGCATCGTCGGCCTCGACCTGTCCGGCCCCGGCGCCTTCGAGGGCGCGCTCATCAGCCTGGACGGCGTGGTGCTCGAGCGCCGCGAGGTGCCGCGCCCGAGCGGCGGCACGGCCGCCTACGAAGCGGTGCGCTCTCTCGCGCAGGAGCTCGTCGAGCTGTCCGCCGAGCCGGTGCTCGGCATCGGCGTCGGCGCCCCAGGGATCGTCCGCCCCGACGGGATGGTGCTGAACTCGCCCAACCTGGACTGGGTCGACTTCCCCCTGGAGCGCCTGCTCAGCGCGGCCCTCGACCTCCCCGTGCTGGTGCGCAACGACGCGAACGCCGCGGTGCTCGCCGAGTACACGTTCGGCCAGGCCCGCCCCGACATGCTGCTGATCAAGATCGGCCGCGGCGTGGGCGCGGGGCTCATCTCCGACAGCCAGCCGCTCGTGGGCAGCCGGTTCGCGGCCGGTGAGATCGGGCACGTCGTCGTCGGTACCGACGGCGGGCCGCGCTGCGCGTGCGGCAAGGACGGGTGCCTCGAGGCGTGGCTGAGCGCGTCGCGGCTGCGGGCGCGCATCGCCGAGGATCCGTCCTCGCAGGAGCAGGTGCTCCGCGAGGCCGGAACCAGGCTCGGCGTGGCCATCGCTCCCATCGTCGCCGCGCTCGACCTCTCGGAGATCGTGCTCTCCGGTCCTGCGGACCTGCTCGCCGGAACGCTCATCGACGCCGCGACCCGCACGCTCACCGAGCGCACCCTCGAGGGCGTGTTCGACGACGTCGCGATCCGGCTGACCGCCCAGGACGACATCGTGCTGCGCGGGGCCGCGGTCATGGTCCTGTCCGGCCAGCTGGGCGTCTCGTGAGCGGGATCCGCGTCGGCCTGGACGTCGGCGGCACCAAGATCGACGCGCTCGCCCTCGCCGCGGACGGGACGATCCTCGCCCGCACGCGCATCCCGACGGGCTGGGGCGATCATGCGGTCGTGGCTGCCGTGCACGATGCGGTCGAGGCGCTCGGCGTCGAGGGCGGATTCGCCGTCGCCGACGTGGCCTCCGTCGGCATCGGCATCCCCGGTCTCATCGACGCGGACGCCGGGCGCGTGCTGCACGCGGTGAATCTCGGTGTGACCGAGCTCGACCTCGCGGACGCCGTGCGCGTCCGGCTGCCCGTGCCCGTCTCCGTGGAGAACGACGTGAAGGCCGCCGCCCTCGGGGCCGGATCCCTGCGCGGCGACGCGCATTCGATGGCCTATCTGAACCTGGGCACCGGGGTCGCCGCGGGGATCGTGATCGACGGCGCACTGTGGCGCGGCGCCCACGGCACCGCCGGCGAGGTCGGACATCTCTCGGTCGATCCGCGCGGTCGCGTGTGCGGCTGCGGACAGCGCGGCTGCATCGAGACGTTCTGCGGCGGAGGCGCCGTCAGCAGGGCCTGGGGCCGGGGCGGCGAACTGCCCCTCCGCGACGTCTTCGATCTGGCGGAGCGCGGCGACGCCTTCGCCCTGGAGCTGCGGGAGGGCGTGGCGTTCGGCGCGGCCTCGGCCGTGCGCAGCCTGGTGCTGAGCGCCGACGTCGAGACGGTCGTGATCGGCGGCGGGGTCACCGCCCTCGGCGACCGCCTGCTCGACGACATCGTGCGCCGGCTGCGCCAGGAGGGTGCGGAGTCGCCGTTCATCGGCTCTTTGCATCTGGATGAGAGGATCGAACTGCTGCCGGCAGGATCCCCGGCCGCCGCGCTCGGCGCCGCCCTGGTGGGAGCCGCACGGCTGCCCGCCGAACTCGTCTGAACTCCGCGTCGCATCGCACCCGCATCTTCGAATCCACGTCACCGACACTCACGAGGGAAATCCATGGCTGAAGTCGTCATCGTCGAGAACTCCACCGCCGCCGGCGAACTGGTCGCCGCAGAGATCGCCCGGCTCATCGGCCGACGCTCCGACGCGGTCCTCGGACTCGCGACCGGGTCCACCCCGCTGCCGGTCTACTCGGCCCTGCGCGCGCAGCTCGACGGCGTCGACGTCTCGCACGTGCGCGGCTTCGCGCTGGACGAGTACGTCGGCATCGATCCCTCGCACCCGGAGAGCTACCGCTCCGTGATCACCCGCGAGGTCGTCGAGCCCCTGGGACTCACGCCCGCCCTCGTGCACGTGCCGGACGGATCCGAGGACGGCATCGAGCATGCGGGTGCGGAGTACGACGCGAAGATCCGCGCGGCCGGCGGGGTGGATCTGCAGCTGCTGGGCATCGGCACCGACGGCCACATCGGCTTCAACGAGCCGGGGAGCTCCTTCGCGTCGCGGACCAGGGTGAAGACGCTCACGGAGCAGACCCGCGAGGACAACGCGCGCTTCTTCGACGCGATCGACCAGGTGCCAAGGCACTGCATCACCCAGGGCCTCGGCACGATCCTGGAGGCTCGGCACCTCGTCCTCCTCGCCTATGGCGAGGGCAAGGCGCAGGCCATCGCGGACGCCGTCGAGGGCCCCCTCTCCGCCTTCATGCCGGCCTCGGCGATCCAGCTGCACCCGCACGCGACGGTCGTCGTCGATGAGGCGGCCGCCTCGCGGCTCAAGCTCGCGGACTACTACCGCTACACCTTCGCGAACAAGCCGGCCTGGCAGGGCATCTGACCGCCCTCCGTCTCGCCTTCGGCTCGCTCAGGGACCGCATCACGGATCGTCCCTGAGCGCGCGCAGCGAGACGAAGGGCGCTCAAGGACGGGGGAGGAGCCCCGGCCACGCGATCGGGAGCAGGTGCTCCTCGCTGAGCGGGGCGAGCGGCAGCGACTCCGCGTCTGCGGGGGTGATCCAGCGCAGTTCGGCGAGCTCGGCCTGCACCTGCACGTCCCCCGGCTCGGCGGTCGTGGCGAACGCGGTCGCGACGACGCGGTGACCCGGTTCGTTCGCGGCCGCGGAGACGAAGACGCCGAGCGGGCGCAGCGCGTCCTCGTCGATGCGCAGCCCGAGCTCCTCGTGCAGCTCGCGGGCGAGGGTCTGGGCGGCGGTCTCCCCGGCCTCCGGCTTGCCGCCGGGCTGCATGAACCGCTCCGTGCCCTGCTTGCGCACGACCAGCACGCGTCCCGCGGCATCCGTGATGATGGCGGCCGAGACGTGGATGTCAGGCATGAGGCTCCTCTGCGGTGTCGGGTGCTGCGGTGTCGGCGGCCGCGGCGCGGTCGGCGAAGACCCGGCCCGGCGCGAGGATGCCCGCCGGATCGAAGGCCCGCACGATGTCGCGCTGCAGCCGCCACTGGTCCTCGCCGAGCTCCTCGGCGAGCCAGCGGCTCTTGAGCGTCCCGATGCCGTGCTCGCCCGTGAGGGTGCCGCCCAGGCGCATCGCGGCGCGGAACAGGTCGTCGGCCGCCCGCCAGATGCGCGGCGGGATCTCGGGGGTCTGCACGATGAAGTTGGGGTGCAGGTTGCCGTCGCCGGCGTGCGCGACCGTGGGGATCTCGATCCCGTACTCCTGTTCGATGCGCGCGATCTCGTCGAACATCGCCGGCAGCGCGCTGCGCGGCACCGAGACGTCCTCGATGAGGGTGGTGCCCAGCGCGGCCATGGCGGCATGCATCGACCGGCGTATGCGCAGGAGCTCCTCGCCGCGGGCGGGATCGTCCGTCACGGTGACCGTGCCGCCGGCCTCGCGCAGCACGGCGGCGATCTGGTCGGCCTCGACCGCGGCCGAGCGTCCGTCGGTCCGGATCGTGAGCTGAGCCACGCCCTCGGCGGGGGCGTCGAGGCCGAGCAGCGCGTGCACCGCGGCGAGGCAGCGCGCGTCCATGAGCTCCATGATCGCGGGCTCCGCCCCCGAGGCCGTGACGGCCGCGGATCCTCGGGCGGCGTCGCGCACCGCGGGAAAGGTCGCCACGATCGTGCACGGCGTGCCCGGTACGACCCGGCGCAGCTTCAGGGTCGCGCCGACGACGACGCCGAGCCGGCCCTCGGACCCGATCACGAGCGACGTGAGATCGAGGCCCGTCACGCCCTTCACGCTGCGGTGCCCCAGGTGGATCAGGCGGCCGTCGGCGAGCACGAGGTCGATCGCCAGCACGGCGTCGCGCACCACGCCGTACTTCGCGCACAGCAGTCCACCGGCGCCGGTGGCGATGTTGCCGCCGATCGTGGAGATGTCGCGACTGGCCGGATCCGGGGGCCACCAGAGCCCGTGCTCGGCAAGGATCGCATCGAGCTCCGCGTTCAGGATCCCCGGCTCGACGACCGCGAGGAGGTCGTCGGGGCGGATCTCGTGCACCCGCCGCATCCGCAGCGTGGACAGCACGATCTCGCCCGCGCCCGCGATCGCGGCGCCCGCGAGGCCGGTGCCCGCACCGCGCACCACCACGGGTGTGCCGGTCTCGTGTGCGACGCGCAGGGTCGCCTGCACATCCGCGGTGGATTCCGCGTGCACGACCGCGAGGGGAGCGGACGGGGAGGCGTGCCCCGACCGGTCGGCGCGCGCGGTCTCGAGGGCGGCGCGGGTGGTGTCGACGCGGTCGCCGAGGGCGCTCCGGAGCCGATCCAGCACGGCAGCGCTCATCGCGGCCTCAGGACAGCGAGCGGCGACCGGCCATGAGCCCGGTCGCGATCGCGACCACGGCGAACCCGAGTCCGATCCAGGCCTGGCCCATGGTCCACCAGGCGACCGTCACGGCGGCGTAGAGGAGCAGTTCGACCGCGGCGCGCACGAACGGGTGCACGACGAGCACCGGGCGCGGCGACAGGAACAGGGCCCACAGCAGCAGCGTGACCACCGGGGCGCCGATCGCGGCGACGAGGTTCCAGGGAAGCGCCCACAGGGCCAGGCCCCACAGCACGAGCGATGCGAGCGCGGCGACCAGGACGATCACGCGGACGATGTCGAGCGCGGTGGCGCGGGGGAGCACACCCTGTTGCAGGGGGAGCGGCGTGGTCGCTCCGGGATTCTGGGCGGGGGTGTCGGCGGACATGCCGACAATTCTACGCGCCGGGAGCGGGGGCGACGGCGGGCGCCGTCGGGGCAGCGGGGGCGGTCGGGTCCGCGGTCGCCGGTGCGCTCGTCGGACCGGCGGTCTCGGGAGCCGTGGCGGGGGCGGTCTGGGCCGGAGCGGGGGCGGTGGGTGCCGGGGCGACGGGCTCGGCCGGTGCCGGGGCGGGCTCCGTCGGCGCAGGGGTCGTCTCGGTGGGCGCGGTTCCCGAGGTCTCGGCGGGCGTCGTCGCGGGCGCAGGCGGCGGAGTGGTCGACGGAGCCGGCGGCGGAGTCGGCGCCGGGTCCGTGATGGGCTCCCCGGGGATCGGCTCCGGCGGGTTGAGCCAGCACTGAGGCCAGCTCACCGGCGCGAACCTGCCGAGATCGAACGCGGCGGACCCGCCCGTCTTGTCTCCGAGGAAATACGTGAGCGAGACCTTCGTCCCGCCGTTCACCTGTTCATAGGTCGGGAAGAACACGACGACACCCTTGCCGTTCGCGTCGAGAGTGGTGATACCCGTCGAAGCCACGTCGGCCGAAGGCCGCAGGGTCGCACCAGGAACGCCGGTGACCTCGATCGACACCTGCACGTTGTCATGAAGCACCGAATGGAGGAGCTTGCAGGAGAGCGTCGCCGTTCCGAGGACCGGTGCCTTGGCCGGCGGGAGCGCCGGCTCGGGATCCGTGGGATCCGGGCCGGGGTCGGGCTTGCCGGGCTCCACGGGCGTGGTCGGCTCAACAGGGACGACGGGCGGGACGGGAGCGGGGGCGCTCGCGGGCGCGCTCTGCGGGACGTCGACCGGCACGTTCACGATCGTCTTGGGCTTCTCCGGCTGCGGAGCGGGGACGGGAGCCGGAGCCGGCGCGGTGACCGGCAGGTTGGCGGGCGGCGACACCTGTGCGACGATGCCGGACTCGCTCTGATCCGAGGCGGAGGGGGCGGAGGTGGATGCGGGGTTCGCCGTGAACCCCGGCACCACGGCCGCGGCGACGATCGCCCCGGCGATCACCAGCGCCGCCGAGCCTGCGCCGACCAGCGCGCCGAAGCCGGCGGCGAGCCCGCCGGTCGAGCCCCCGGAACCCGCGGATCCCGCAGCTCCCGCAGTGCCGTGCGTCGCGGCTCCGGCCGCGCCCGCCGCACCGTGGCCCACGGCGCCGGCCGCGCCGACGCCGGCCGAACCGGCGACGACGGCGCCCTGCACGACGCTCGAGGGCATCGCGGCGAGAGCGACGATCGGGGCGGATCCGCTCTGCAGCATCGCGAGGTAGGCGCCGGATCCGCCGATGCCGAGCACGAGGGGCAGCAGCACGAAGGCGAGTCGGTGCGAGACCTCCTTGGCCTCGGCCGCGACGATCAGGCAGCGCGCGCACTCGCCCAGGTGGTTCTCGAGCTTGGCGCGGTCGCGCACTCCGAGATTGCCGCGCGAGTACGCGCCGAGACGCTCGATGGTCCATTCGCAGACGGATCCGGCCTCGGCGGTGCTCAGATGAGCCTGGATCCAGGCCTCGCGCAGGCCCTCGCGCGCGCGGAAGGCGAGCTGAGCAGTGGCGCCGGCGGTCATGCCCAGCAGCGGCGCGATCTCGGCCGGCTTCATCTGCTCGATCTCGGAGTACCAGAGCACCTCCTGCCAGCGCGAGGGGAGGCTGCGGAAGGCCTGAGCGGAGAGGCTGCGGTCGAGCGCGTCGTTCGCGGCCTGGTCGGTCGAGGCCGGGTCGGCGACCGTGTCGAGCTCGTCGATCGGCGCCTCGCGGCGTGCCCGACCCCAGCCGGCCGCGGTGTTGCGGATGCTGGTGAAGAGGTAGGCGCGGAAGGAGCCGGTCGGGCCGCCGCCCTTCTGGATGGCCTGATAGATCTTGGCGAAGGACTCCTGGACGAGATCGTCCGCGTCGAACGCGCTGGTGATCGACCGTGCCACCGTGATGCCCGCCGCGTAGTGGCGACGCCACAGCTCGGCGTAGGCACCGGCATCGCCCGACCGGGTGCGCAGCACGAGGTCGGCGTCACTCCGCGTCGATTCGGGCGCGGCATCGCTCGGTGAAAGGGTGTGGTCGGTCATCTCTCGGTTCTCAGGTCGGAAGCGTTCTCATCAGAAGAGACGCAAACCCCTGGTTCTCATCACGCGGGAATCTCCATTCTTCACCCTTGAGGGGGGAATGCGCCAGGGCGCGAACGAAATCACCGGCAGTCGGCAGGGGCCGCACGCGTCGGACTCGGTTCCGAAGCGCGTGAGACAGCGTCTCAAAACTTTTCTGAAGAATTCTTGCGAACTCGCGTAATGGATCGGGAACCGCGCCATCTCTCCTGTCAGAGACAGTCTGCGTAGGCCACCGGGGGGCGGCGAGCACAGGCTCCGGCGGATGGGGATCCGCCGGCGGGGTCGGCCCGGCACCTCGGGGGAGGAGTTCCGGGCCGACCCGCTCTGACATGGGGAATCCTCTGATCGGGTACCGGAGGGTTTGGGGAGATCACGGGAGGGGACCGCCGCTGGGGAGCGGCGGCCCCGCCCGGATCGCGGACCGGTCAGCGCCGCAGCGGCGCGCCCGTCCACACGGCCGTGACGTCGAGTCCCGCGGTCAGCAGCACCGCATCCGCGAGCAGGCCCGGCTCGAGCTCGCCGAGCTGGTCTGCCGCGCCGATCGCCCGTGCCGGGGTGCGCGTCAGGGCGAGCACGGCATCCGCGAGCGGGACGTGCGCCTCGACCGCGCGCCGCAGCGCCACGTCCTGCGTGAGGGTGGAGCCGGCGATCGATCCGCTGTCCACCCTTGCCACGCCGTCGAGGACGGTCACGTGCAGCGAGCCCAGCATGTAGTCGCCGTCCGCGGATCCCGCCGCCGCCATCGCATCGGTGACCAGCGCGACGCGCCCCGGCGCCTCGTCGAACACGAGCTTGATGATGTGCGGATGCAGGTGGATGTTGTCGGCGATCGCCTCGAGGGTCACGCGCTCGTCGTGCGCGGCGGTGAGCACCGGCCCGGGGTTGCGGTGGTGCACCGGGCGCATCGCGTTGAACGCGTGCGTGAGGATCGTCGCTCCGGCATCGAACGCGGCGCGCATCGTGTCGTCGTCCGCGTCCGTGTGCCCGACCGCGGCGGCGGCGCCTGCGGCCACGATGAGTCGGATCGCCTCCAGCCCGCCGTCGAGCTCAGGCGCGACCGTGACCTGTCGCACGGTGCCGCGGCCCGCGTCGAGCAGACGCTGCACATCGGCGGCGGCCGGAGCGCGCAGCAGCTCGGGGTCGTGTGCGCCCATGTGACCCGGGTCGAGGAACGGCCCCTCCAGGTGCGAGCCGAGCAGATCCTGATCGCTCTGCATGAGATCCGCGACCATGCCGACGCGCTCGGCGAGCTCGTCGAGGGTCGCGGTGATGAGCGAGACGACCGCACGCGTGGTGCCGTGCGCGCGATGCATCGCGCGGGCCGTGCGGATCGCGTCGACGCCGTCGTCGAAGGCCGCACCGGCCCCGCCGTGGCTGTGGATGTCGACGAAGCCGGGGGTCAGGATCGCGCCCTCGCCGGCCGCATCGCGCGCATCCACGACCGCGTCGGCGGGCGCCCAGTCGGAGCCGGTTCCGCGCGCCGCGATGGATCCGTTCTCGAACCGCACCCAGCCGTCGTCGACCACCGAGCCGCCCGAGACGATGCGGGCGGAGTGGATGACGAGCGACCCCTGCGCGGAGCTCTCGGTGCGGACGGTCATGCGGTCTCCTCGGTACTCGGGGCGGATGCGGGGTTGATGCGGGGCTGCGGGACGCGCACGTCGTCCTGCTCCGGGTCGTCCTCCACTGCGGCGCGGTCGACGGCGATGCCGGAGGCCTCCCATGCGGGGACCAGCTGCGCGACCCTGGCACGGAACGAGCGCCAGGAGCGCTCCGCTCCATTCTGCGCCGACCAGCCGATCTCCGCGTGCGCGGCGATCCGCGGGAAGGCGAGTCCATCCGCCTCGGCGAGGGTGGCGACGGACTCGGTCCACAGGGGCGCCTCGATGCCGAGGATCGCCGCGGCCGGCACGTCCTCCAAAACCGCGGCGGGATCCCACTCGTACGCGGTGCGCAGTGGTACGATGCCGGCCCACGCGAGGCCCCTCGGGTGGTCGGCGCGCGGCTTCATGTCGAGGTAGGCGCGGTCGGCGGGCGACAGGATGAGCGCGCCGCCGCGCTCCACGAAACGGCGGGCGTGCGCGGCGTGGCCGTCCTCCGGCACGACGGATCCCCAGTACTGCCCGATCATCCCGGGGACGAGGCCCTCGACGGCGCCCGCCTCGTGCCAGGCGACGGGGGTCTTCCCGGTGGCGGCGGCGAGGCGCCCCGCCCGCTCGAAGAAGAGCGCGAAGTCGGCGGCGGACGTGCCGAGGCACTCGTCGCCCCCGATGTGCAGGTAGGGGCCCGGCATCAGTTCGGCGACCTCGGTGAGCACGTCGCGGATGAGGTCGTAGGTGCGCTCCTCGTGGATCTTGACCGAGGAGTGGCCCACGCCCCAGGCCGCGTAGTGCACGCCGTGCACCGGAAGCGGCTGGTTCAGCGCCGCCGCCTCCCTGATGTTCGCCTCCGTGATCGCGGGGAGCTCGACGAGGTCCGGGTAGCCGAGTCCGACCGCGTGGGTGTGCCCCGGCAGATCGATCTCGGGGACGATCGTCATGTGCCGCGCGGCGGCGTACGCGACGATCCGGCGGATGTCGTCCTTCGTGTAGAAGCCTCCGGGGCCGCCGGTCGCGTCGCCGCCGGATCCGGCGCCGGTGAGCTGCGGCCAGGCGTCGATGTGGATGCGCCAGCCCTGGTCGTCCGTGAGGTGCAGATGCAGGTGGTTGTACTTGAGCGAGGAGGCGCGGTCGATCCAGCGCTCGACGTCGGCGACCTCGAAGAAGTGGCGGGCGACGTCGAGCATGACGCCGCGGTAGCGGAAGCGCGGCGCGTCCTCGATGCGGACCTCGGGGACGGACCAGTCGCGCTCGCCGTCTGCGTCTCCGGGGCGCTCGCCGCGGCGCAGCAGCTGCAGCAGGGTGCGGGTGCCGTGGAAGAGCCCTGCCGCGTCATGTCCCGTGATGCGGATCCCCTCGTCGTCGGCGTCCAGCGCGTAGCCCTCGGCCGAACCCCGCGTCTCGTCGATCCCGAGCGCGATCCGGGTCGTCCCGGTGCTGCTCACCGCATCCCGGCCGAGCAGCGCCTCCAGCTCCGCGCCCAGCAGCGCGACCGTGTCGGGGTCGCCCGTGAGCCGCACGGATCCGAGGGGGACGGATCCCTCGCCGAGCTGCACGGAGGAGGGGAACGGGATGAGCGACGGTGCATCATGCAGGACCATGAACAAAACGTACCGTGCCGGGAGGGGAGTGCGGGGACCCGCGCGCGTCATCGCCCTCCGGATCCTGATCCCGATCCGGTAGGCTCGGAATGTCGCGACTGGCGTCTGGGTGGGTCACCACCGGGGAGCGACCGTCATGGATTCGACCGCGCGCCTGGGCCGATGAGCACCCTTCTCTTCGCAACCGTCAAAGGAGCACGCCATGACCGACCGTTTCTTCAACGCGCCTCTCTCCGAGGTGGATCCCGAGATCGCCCAGGTCCTCGACCGTGAGCTGAAGCGCCAGCAGACTTTCCTCGAGATGATCGCCTCGGAGAACTTCGTCCCCGTCTCGGTCCTGCAGTCGCAGGGCTCGGTGCTGACCAACAAGTATGCCGAGGGCTACCCCGGCCGCCGCTACTACGGCGGCTGCGAGGAGGTCGACGTCGCGGAGGAGCTGGCGATCGCCCGCGCCAAGGAGCTGTTCGGCGCCGAGTTCGCGAACGTTCAGCCGCACTCGGGCGCCACCGCGAACGCCGCCGTGCTGCACGCGATCGCCCGCCCCGGCGACACCCTGCTCGGCCTGTCCCTCGACCAGGGCGGCCACCTCACGCACGGCATGAAGATCAACTTCTCCGGGCGTCTCTACGACATCGTCGCCTACGGCGTGAACCCGGAGACCTCGACCATCGACATGGACGAGGTGCGCCGCCTGGCCATCGAGCACAAGCCGAAGGTCATCATCGCCGGCTGGTCCGCCTACCCCCGCACGCTGGACTTCGCCGCGTTCCGCGAGATCGCCGACGAGGTCGGCGCGCTCCTCTGGGTCGACATGGCCCACTTCGCCGGACTCGTCGCCGCGGGTCTGCACCCGAACCCGGTGCCGCACGCGCACGTCGTCTCCTCGACCGTGCACAAGACCATCGGCGGCCCCCGCTCGGGCTTCATCCTCACGAACGACCCGGAGATCGCGAAGAAGATCAACTCCGCCGTCTTCCCGGGTCAGCAGGGCGGTCCGCTCATGCACGTGATCGCCGCCAAGGCGACCGCGTTCAAGATCGCCGGCACCCCGGAGTTCAAGGAGCGCCAGGAGCGCGTGCTGCGCGGTGCGGCGATCATCGCCGAGCGCCTCTCGCAGCAGGACGTGAAGGACGCGGGCATCGCGGTCCGCTCCGGCGGCACCGACGTGCACCTCGTGCTCGTGGACCTGCGCGACGCCGAGATCGACGGCAAGCAGGCAGAGGACCTCCTGCACGACATCCACATCACCGTCAACCGCAACGCCGTCCCGAACGACCCGCGTCCGCCGATGGTCACCTCGGGCCTGCGCATCGGAACCCCGGCGCTCGCGACGCGCGGCTTCGGCGACGCCGAGTTCACCGAGGTCGCCGACGTCATCGCCCTCGCGCTGCAGCCCGGCGCCGACGTCGAGGCGCTGCGCTCCCGCGTGGACGCGCTCGCGGCCGCCTTCCCGCTCTACCCGGACCTGCAGCAGTAAGCGCAAGCCCGATTCCTGACCGCGAGACTTCATCTCCGCGACGAGACTGCGGATCTGAACCGCAGTCTCGTCGCCGAGTTGGAGTCTCGCGGTCAGAGGAGAGAGCGCGGGAGTCTGAGAAGGAGAGTTGACATGACCGCGAAGATTCTGGATGGCAAGGCCGCTGCGGCCGAGATCAAGGCCGAGCTCACGGAGCGGGTCGCCGCGCTGCGGGAGAAGGGCATCGTCCCCGGCATCGCCACGGTGCTGGTCGGGGCCGACCCGGCCTCGCAGCTGTACGTCGGGATGAAGCACCGGCAGTCCGAGGCGATCGGGATGAACTCGATCCAGCGCGAGCTGCCCGCCGACGCCACGCAGGCCGAGGTCGAGGCCGTGATCGACGAGCTCAACGCGGATCCGGCCTGCCACGGCTACATCGTGCAGCTGCCCCTGCCGAAGCACCTCGACACCGACGCGATCCTCGAGCGGATCGACCCCGCCAAGGACGCCGACGGCCTGCACCCGACCAACCTCGGCCGGCTCGTGCTGAACGTGAACGCGCCGATCCGCACGCCGCTGCCCTGCACGCCCCGCGGCGTGATCGAGCTGCTGCTGCGCAACGACTACGACCTCAAGGGCAAGCACGTGGTGGTCGTCGGTCGCGGCGTCACGATCGGCCGCCCGATGGGCCTGCTGCTCACGCGCCGGGACGTCAACGCCACCGTCACGCAGGTGCACACGGGAACGCCCGACATGTCGCCGTACCTGCGCGAGGCCGACGTCATCGTCGCCGGCGCCGGGGTCAAGCACCTCATCACCGCCGCCGACGTCAAGCCCGGCGCCGCGGTGCTCGATGTGGGCGTGACGCGCGAGACGGATCCCGAGACCGGCAAGAACAAGGTCTACGGAGACGTGGATCCGGCGGTCGCCGAGGTCGCCGGCTGGATCTCGCCGAACCCCGGCGGCGTGGGCCCGATGACGGTCGCGCTGCTCATGACGAATGTGGTCGAGGCGGCGGAGCGCGCCGCGGCCTGATCCGCCACGAACGAGACGGGCGGATCCGACGACAGGTCGGATCCGCCCGTTCCGCGTACCGGGGGAAGGTCAGCCGAGCTCGTCGAGCATGCGCCGCTGCTCGGGCGTGAGGCCGTCGTCGAGCTCCCGCCGTCCGGCGGCGGTCGCCGCGGAAGAGGCCGCGGACGGCGCGGACGAGGCGGACGGCGCAGCCGAGGAGGCGGACCCGCGACGGGATCCCGAGATCTTCGCCCCCGCGGCGTCGTACAGCTCTCCGGCCTTGCGGGAGAGCGCGTCGTCGATCTGGTCGTAGACGACCCAGCCGATCAGCAGGATCACCGGCGGGACGATCCAGCCCCAGAGGTTTCCCGCGCGCACGCCGCTCAGCCAGACCGTGAGCGCCCAGATCAGGAACTCGACCACGAACACGGCGAGGTACTGCACGAACTTGGTGCCGCTCGCCGACATCGAGGTGGCCGCCCTCTTCAGCAGGGGCTTGAGGAAGAGCGTCGCGAGAGTCAGGATCACGGATGCCCACAGCGCGTGCAGGCCGACCCTCGCCGGGGTCAGCCACCCGATCACGAGCAGCACGACGACGTTGAAGACGTAGAGCGACGCGAACCGCACGACCAGATTCCTCATGCGTCCAGACTGTCATGCGCCGGAGCGGACGGGTAGGGGCGCCGCGCCGCGCACAGGAGTGTCGCCGCCGCGCACGAGGGGCGCCGCGCCGGACAGGGGGTGTGCAGCCGGCGGGCGGACCAATATGCTGGCCGCGTCCGCGACCCTCGAGGAGACGCTCATGCAGATCGCCCTGTTCATCGCAGAACTGATCGTGGTCCTCGGCTGCATCGTGATGGGCACGCGCTCGAGCGGCGTGGGTCTCGGCCTCTGGGGAGGGACGGGCGTCGCGATTCTGGTCTTCGTGTTCCGCGTGCCGCCAGGGTCGCCGCCCGTGGACGCGCTCCTCATCGTGCTGTCGGTCGTGCTCGCCTCCTCGATGATGCAGTCCGCCGGAGGCATCGACTGGATGGTGTCGGTCGCGGCGAAGCTCATCGCGCGCAGCCCGAAGCAGATCACTCTCGTCGCGCCGCTCATCTCGTTCCTGTTCTCGGTCGGGGCGGGGACCTCGAACATCCTCTATCCGCTGCTGCCCGTGATCCAGGATCTGTCGTACCGCAACGGCATCAGGCCGTCGCGGCCGCTCTCGCTCTCGGTGGTCGCGACCGGCGTCGCACTCGCCTGCAGCCCGGTCTCGGCGGCGATGGCCGCGATGGTGACGCTCACCGATGCGGCGCCCTGGAACTTCGAGCTCGTGGACATCCTCAAGGTGACGATCCCGGCCGCGGTCGTCGGCATCGTGGTGTCCAGCTTCGTCGTGAACCGCCTCGGCAAGGAGCTCGCCGAGGATCCGGAGGTGCAGGCGAGGATCGCCCGCGGCGAGCTCGCGCCGCCGCGCACGGGCGCCGCCGAGGTCAAGGCCGACGTGACCGTGACCTCCGCAGGCCGCAACGCGGCGATCATCTTCCTGCTCGGCGTCGCCGTGATCGTGCTGTTCGGCCTGTTCAAGGGCCTCCGCCCGCTGGACGGCTCGGGCGACCCGGTGAGCATGACGCCGATCATCGAGATCGTGATGTTCGTCGCCGGAACCGTGATCCTCCTCGTCTCCCGTCCCAAGGTCGGCGAGATCCCGACGATGACGGTGTTCAAGGCCGGCATGGTCTCGGCGATCGCGCTGTTCGGCCTGGCGTGGCTCACCGACACGTTCCTCGGCGCCCACGCGAAGCTCATCTCGGAGGGCGTCGGCGGCCTCGTCACCGCGGCCCCGTGGATCTTCGCACTCGGCGTCTTCCTGGTCTGCGTGCTCACCACGAGCCAGTCCACGGCCACCCGTACGATCGTGCCGATCGGCCTCGCGGCGGGGATCCCGCTCGGGCTGCTGTCCGGCATGTGGGCCGGCGCGTTCGCGGGGATCTACCTGCTGCCGACCAACGGATCGCAGATCGCCGCGGCGAACTTCGACACCTCGGGCACCACGAAGCTCGGCACCAAGCTCGTGGACCACTCGTTCTTCGCTCCCACGCTGATCTTGGCGGTGACGACCATCGGGTTCGGCGCGCTGTTCGGGGTGCTCTGGGGCGGGTGATGCTCGCCCGTCCGCGGGGCGGGCTCCGCCCGGGCTCCGCGGCGGATCAGCGCGCCCGGTACAGATCCCAGGAGCGGCGGCAGGCGGCGGCGATCCGGTCGACGTGGGCGGGATCCTCGGCGATCCAGTCGGTGCCGGGCCGGTGCAGCTGCGCGGTCGCCGCGTCGCCGAGCAGGAACTCGCGGAGGAACTCCGCCTGCACGGCGTCGAGCACGGCACCGGATGCGGCGGCCTCGTCCGCGAGCGCGCGGAAGCGGGCGCCGGCGGCGAGGATCTCCTGACTGCCGAGATAGGGCTGGTTGAGGGCGACATCGCCGGGCTCGGCGGCATCGAAGCCCGTGCGGTGCGCCTCGGCCAGGGCGCGCAGGCGCTCCGGGGCCATGGTCGGCGGATCGGCGGGATCGCGCTCCTCGCCGCGGGCGTCGCCCCGGTTGGAGAGCGCCACGATGTGCGGCAGCCGGTCCTTCTCGGCGCGAGGGACGTCCACGGCGCCGTCCTTCGTGGTCGTCGTGTTCATGGTGTCGTGGAACGACAGGCGGGTGAGCCGGCCTCCGGTACGAAGGCGCTCCGCGACCATCCGCTCGGTCAGATCGTCGCGGGTGCGCTCGTACACTCCGAGGCCGCGCTCTGCGACCTCGACGAACGTCTCGACGAGACGGTGCAGGCCGGCCTCGGTGTCCGGCACCTCGATGATGGGGAAGAACGAGAACGTGACGGGGCGGATCGCGTCCACCCCGGTGAGATCCACCTTCTGCCAGGGGCCGGCGGCACGCACGCGCTCGATGGCGGCGGTCAGATCGGCGGCGACGTCGGCGGGCCGCGCGCGGTTGGGGTCGCGCACGAGCCGGGGATGCGGGTTGATCACGGCGACGACCCGAGGATCCTGCGCGGCCCAGCGCCGGACGATCGCGGCCGTCGCGACGTCGGTGAAGTCGTACTGCAGTCGTCGGGTGAGCGCGGGGGAGAGGAATTCGGCGAGCTCCTCGGGGATCGCGGCCCCGGCGTGCGGGCAGCTGATGAGCAGGTCGGCGTCGCGAAGGGCCTCATCCAGGGAGCGGCGCTGCGGATCCGCGTAGACGACGATGTCGTCGCGAGTGAACATGCGGCCGGCGGGGATGAGGTCGAGGGCACTCATGCGGCTCATGCTACCCAGCCGCCCGCCGAGCGAGTGGTCCGGCGCGCGTCGTCCTCCCGGCCTCAGCGCCCGGGGTGCACCGCGGCGATCGCGTCGAGCACCGCCGCGTACACCGCGTCGGGGTCGATCCAGGGCGGGGCGACGCGCGCGAGCTCGAGGCTGACCGCGCCGTGCACCTGCGCCCAGACGGCCAGCGTGCTGCGCAGGTCGACGCCCTCGTCGACCCGGTCCGCACCGGTGAGCGTGCGGGCGAGGGGGAGGAGCGCATCCAGCTCCGGATCCGCCTCCGGATCGCCGTCGGCGCTCGTGGCACCGTGGGGGGCACCGGCGATGGCGCCGCTGAACATGAGCCGGTAGCGGTCGGGATGCTGCAGCGCCCACGCGCGATACGCCTCGCCGAGGGCGCGCAGCCCTCCGGGCTCCGCCTCGCGCTGTGCGCGGGCGAAGGAGGCGAACGAGTCCGCGACCACGGCGGTGATCAGCTCCGCCTTGCTGCCGAACAGCGAGTAGACGGCGGATGTCGACGTCCCGGCTCCTCCCGCCACCTCTCGCACGGAGAAGCGATCAGGACCGTCCCTGTCGATCATCGCCGAGGCGACGTCGATCAACCGGGAGCGCAGGGTCGCGTCGTGCGTGATGGGTCTTGCCATGGAAGGGATCCTATCGTAACGTCGTTCTGTAACACTGTTCTATAACAACGTTCGGAAGGAGTGGCGATGGACGGGAAGGTCTTCCCCGGCCGGTACACGGCAGCCGTGGACCGCGGCGACATCACGGTGTTCGTCATCGGGATGCGGGCGAACAAGTGGTGGCAGCTGGGGCGGGTCCAGCGCGTGGCGCGGCAGATGCCGAAGATGCTGCGGCATCTCGCACAGCATCCGGAGGCGGGCATGCTCGGTTGCGAGAGCTGGCTCGGGCGCACGACGATCCTGCTCTCGTACTGGGAGAGCCCGGAGCATCTGCAGCGCTTCGCGGCGGACAGGGACGCGCCGCACCTGCAGCCCTGGCGCGACTTCATGCGCACGATGCTGGGATCCGGCAGCGTCGGCGTCTGGCACGAGACGTACCAGGTGCCGGCGGGGGAGATGGAGGCGATCTACGCCGACATGCCGCTGTTCGGACTCGCCGCCGCCACGGCGCACGAACCCGTCGGGGCGGGCAGGAACACGGCGCGCCAGCGGCTCGGGCGCTGACGGGCCTGCCTTCGACTGCGGAGGGGTGGCGGGCTCAGGGCGTGCCGGGCAGGCCGAGCACGCGCATCACGAACCAGAGCAGGCCGAACAGGAGCACCACGGCGGTGACGACGACGCCCAGCACGGTCGCCGTCCGGGGCATCCGGCGACGGAGCAGCAGGAGGGGCGGGAAGACCACCAGGATGATCGAGAGCTGCACCGCCTCGATCCCGAGGTTGAAGACGAGGAGCGACCACAGCAGGGTCCACGACCACGGCTCCTCGATCTTCAGCGCGGTCGCGAAGCCGAGCCCGTGGATGAGGCCGAAGCCGAACACGATCCCGAGGCGCAGGAGAGCCGCTCGCCGGGACGGCGGAGGCGCCGGCTCTCCCCGGTGTCGCGCGACGCGACGGAGTCGTTCCTCCCAGAGATGCCAGCCGGCGACCGCCGCGATCGAGAGCGCGATCGCGGGCTCGACCACGTTCGCGCCGATGTGCACGAGGCCGAGCGCGGCGAGCAGGAACGTGATCGAGTGCGCGACCGTGAAGCAGGTCGCCGCGAAGACCACGTCGCGCAGGCGCCGCGAGCTGATGATGAGCGCGAGGAGGAACAGGATGTGGTCGATCCCGGTGAGCAGATGCTCGGCGCCGAGGAGGAAGAACTCGGCGAAGCGCTCGGTCCACGACTGGGCGGTCGAGAACTGCGGATGCGCGGCGTCGAGCGCGGCGCTGCCGCTGCGACCGTCGAGGGCGTAGGTCACGATCGTCTTGGTGTCCCGGACCATGCCTTCGGAATCGGGGAACAGCGTGCTGCGCACCACGAACGCGCCACCGTGCGCGGCGCCGCACGCGTAGCGCACCGCGAAGCGGGCGTAGTCGGTCGCGTCCCTGGTGTGGAATGCGGCGGCCCC
Source organism: Microbacterium sp. NPDC089698 (assembly GCF_044749045.1). Classification (NCBI taxonomy): domain Bacteria; kingdom Bacillati; phylum Actinomycetota; class Actinomycetes; order Micrococcales; family Microbacteriaceae; genus Microbacterium; species Microbacterium sp. NPDC089698. The sequence continues at coordinate 1,319,336 of NZ_JBIVHE010000001.1, read as the reverse complement.
GTCCGGTCGCGGGATGCATTCCGAGCCGCCGTCCACCGCGACGTGGAAGCGCGCGGTCGTGTAGGCGAGGATCGCCGCCGCGTGCTCGGCGAGCACCTGATCCTCGGCGCCCTGCCGGGGGTGCCCGATCGCGTCGGCGAAGAGCGCGGGATCGCTCTGCGCCTTGGCGGCGGAGGCGCTCAGCAGTTCGTACTGCAGATCGAACTCGACGCGGACGTCGGTCGGGCTCGCCGCGGTCAGGTCGGCGTACGCGACCGTGGTCACATGAGCGGCGGCCGGGCCGGCGGAGAGGAGGAGCGCCGCGGCGACGAGCGCGAGGACCAGCGCGACGCGCGGAGCCGAGCGCATCGACGGGCGCTTCAGGTCGCGCGGATCAGGCCTGCGGGACCTGCCCGAGCTGCGACTCGATCCCGGCGATGCGGGCGTACTCGTCGAAGCGGAACGTGGCGCTGCCGCTCGCGTCTCTGACGACCGCCGCCGAGTAGGCCTCGTCGGCCCACTGCATGCTCCAGCCCGCGAGCCGGGCCAGATCCCACACCGAGGAGCGCGCGTCGGAGAGCGTCAGCTCGGAGAGGATCCGCGGCAGTGCGATCACGGCGTCGGCCACCGTGAGCGGGGGGAGGCCGGCGTCGAGCAGGAACACGGCGCGCGTGCCGCTGCCGACCGGAGCGGAGTAGTACGGCGAGCGGCCGGTGATCTCCTCGGCGATCGCGCCGACCTGATGCGCGGTGCCGGCGATCCAGCCGTCCAGGTCGGCGTCGGCCTCAGCGGGGAACGGCAGCTCCGCGTTCGAGAGCTCGTCGATCGCGTACGTCGTGCCGTAGTCGCGCAGGCCCGCGACCGACGGGTCGGATCCGCCCTGCGGGTGCGCCCAGGCCCACATCAGGGAGCGGGGCCCCGGCGCGATCGTGGCGACGAGCGATGCGCGCGCGACGAGCTGGCGGCTCGGATCCGTCTCGGACGTGAAGGTGAGGGTGCCCGCCGCGAGATCGGCGTCCCAGCGGTGCTCGCCCAGGGCGGCGGTCGCGGCGACCAGCTGGTCCTGGCGGAGGGCGGCGAAAAGCGCGGCGCGGTCGGCGAGGGGCGCGAGGGCGGGGAAGGTCATGCCCTCATCCTGCCGCGGACGCCTATGAAAGCGCCAGTCAGACGCCGTCCGGGACCGGTTCGCGTTCGGCGGTCGCGGCCGTCGCCCTCCCCATGCGCCAGATGCCCGGGATCAGCATCGTGCCCAGCGCGATGACGGCGTAGACGATCGCGGAGCCCACCATGAGCGCCGTCACGTCCGCGCGCGCGATCAGCCAGCCGAAGGCGAGCGTGCCGATCGGCATCGCGACGTAGCTGCCCAGCATGTCGTAGCTGGACACGCGGGACAGCTTCTCCTCGGGGATCTGCTCCATCATCGTGACGTTCCACCCGGTGCTGAACACCTCCACGCCCGCGCCCGCGACGAAGGCCGCGGCGACGAGGAGCAGCACGGAGGGGTGCACGCCCAGGAGCGTGAGCGGGATCGCGAGCGCGCTCATCCCGAGCATGCCCAGCCGCAGCGGACGCCGCAGCGGCAGCCAGAGCAGCACCAGCGTCATCACCAGCACACCGGCGCCCTCGGCGCTGACGACCCATCCCCAGCCGGCGATCCCGAGCAGCGGGTCGTTCTTGGCGATGTACGGACCGGCGACGCCCCAGGCGCCGACGTGGATCGCGTTGAGGACCATGAACGCGAGCACGACGATCCACAGCCACGGGCGGGACCAGAACTCGCGCCATCCGTCGTGCAGGTCGTGGAACAGCCCCGCGCGCTGTCCGCGGACCGGCGGCGGCAGGCGCACGAGCGCCAGGAAGACGATCGCGAGCGCCCAGCCCGCCGCCTGGATCACCATGACCCAGGCGGGACCGGCGAGGGCGACGATGCCTCCCGCGACGACCGGGCCCGCGATCGTGGTGGCGGAGCGCGCGAAGGACAGCAGCGCATTCGCCTGCTGCAGATGGCCGGGCGTGGTCAACTGCGGGATGAGCCCCTGCATCGCAGGCATGACGAACGCGGCGGATGCCCCGTTCAGCGCGGCGAGGCCGGCCAGCAGCGGCACCGTGGCGGTGTGCGTGAAGAGCAGGGCGGCCGTGGTGCCGATCGAGAGGATGTCCACGACATAGCTGGTCTGGATCACGAGCGCGCGCGGCAGCCGGTCCGCGACGACGCCGCCGAGCAGCAGGAAGACGATGTTCGCCACGGTGAACGCGGTGAGCACGATCGAGAGCGCGCCCGCGTCGTTGTCGATGCTCAGCACCGCGAACGCCAGAGCGATCGACGACATCGAGCCCGTGACGAGCGTGAGGGTGCGCGCCAGGAAGAACCAGCGGAACCCGCGGTCCTGCAGCGCGGCGAGGGCCTTCTTCACCCGCCCCATCCTGGCAGGTCAGCCCGGTCCGGTCGGGTCCTGCTCCGGTTTCGAAGCGCCCAGATGGCTCCATATTCGCCGCGGATACGGCCATTTGCGCACTTTGTTTCCGCGGATCCGCTCACCGGCTGCGGCGGAGGGCGGAGGTGACTCTGCGGGCGAGCTCCTCCGGACGCCTCAGCAGCGGGGCGGTCACCTCGATCACGATCCAGCCCGCGGCGCGCAGCGCGGCGATCCGCTCGACGTCGGCGGCCCAGGTCGCGCCGTGGAGCATCCCGAGGTACTCGACGGCGACCTTCTCCTCGCCGTAGGACATATCCACGCAGCCGAGGAACCGGCCGGCATCGTCGAACACGTCCACGTTGAGCTGCGGTTCGGGAAGTCCCGCGTCCACGAGCACGCAGCGCACCAGGCTCTCCCGGGGCGACCATGAGTCCTGCCGTATCCGCGGCAGCGCGGCCCGCAGCCGGTCGGCTCCGATGCGGCGCCCGACCTCGAGCGCCCGCCGCAGGTCGTCCGTCGTCGCGAGAGGGCTCTTGCCGGGATCGGGGCGGCCGCGCCCCTGCCGCCATTCGCGGCAGAAGTAGTCGCCGAGGGCGATCAGGTCGTGCAGGCGCAGGGATCCGAGCGACGCCCAGGTCGCTGCCGGTGACGAGACCCGCAGCCCGTCGTGTTCCGTCATCGCGGTGAAGGACGATCGAGTGCGGTGGCCGATGATCCCGGAGGTGCGCGGTTCGGCGAGCGGTCCGAGCGCGCACACGTGCGGAGGGAAGTCGTCGGCGATCCGCCCATCCTCCGTGAACTCGAGAGGAAGAGGGCCACCCCAGATCGAGGCGGCGGTCTGGTGGCTGAAGAAGTGCCCCTTGTGCAACCGCGGTGCGTATTCGCGCGCCCGTGCGATCCGCCGCAGACGCTGGCGCTGGTACGGATCCTCCGCATCGACCTCGAAGGAGATGTCGGCAGCGATCCGGACTCCGAAGAACGGCGCGCGGAGGTCGCCACCGCGCAGGCGGGATCGGGTCACGCCGTGTCTGCGAGCGAGCGCGGCAGAGAACTCGCCACCGAGCTCATCGGGAAGTTCCGTTCTGCGTCCCATCCCGCCACTCTGCCGACCCGCTCCTCCCAGGATCCGGTTATCCACAACCCGTCTCGTTCAAAGCGCGCAAATGGCTCCATCCCAGGCCGGGATAGAGCCAATTGCGCGCTTTGAACGGGGAAATCAGTAGCTGGCGTCGGGTCCGGAGGCCGGGGCGGGGAGGAAGCGGGTCGCGAGCGCTTCGGACGCGCGGGCGAGGAGGGCCACGTCGGCCCCGACCGCGACGAACGAGGCTCCCGCGGCGATGTACGCGTCGGCGGCGGCCGGGTCGAACGCGTTCACGCCGACCGGCTTCCCCGCGGCGGCCACCGCGGCGAACACGTGCTCGACCGCGGAGACGACGTCGGGGTGCGTCTGCTGTCCGAGCAGCCCCATCGACGCCGACAGATCGGAAGGGCCGACGAACACGGCGTCCACGCCGTCGACGGCGGCGATCTCCGCGGCCGCCTCCACGCCCGCCGAGGTCTCGATCTGCACGGTCAGGGACACATGCTGCGCGGCCTCGACGAGGTAGCGCTCCACGCGGTTCCAGCGGGCGCTGCGGGCCAGGGCGGATCCGACCCCGCGGACGCCCGCGGGGGGATACCGGGTCGCGGCCACCGCGGCGCGCGCTTCGTCCGCCGACGAGATCATCGGCACGATGAGGTTCTGCGCGCCGAGGTCGAGCACCTGCTTGATGGTCACGGGATCGTTCCAGGGCACGCGCACGAGCGGCGTGATCGGGTAGGCGGCGACGGCCTGCAGCTGCACCTGGAGCGAATCCAGCGTGTTGGCGGAGTGCTCGCCGTCGATGAGCAGCCAGTCCAGGCCGCTCCCGGCCGCGATCTCGGTCACGAGCGGGCTGCCCGTGCACGACCACATGCCGATGAGGGCGCGCTCGGCACCGGCCAGGTGCTCGCGGAAGGTCGGATTCAGACGAAGCGGCATTCGATCGTTCCCATCGGTCCGTAGTCGCACAGCACCTCGTCGCCGCGCGCCACCCACATCGGGCGCGTGAACGATCCTGCCAGGATGATCTCGCCCGCCTCGAGACGCGCGCCGTGCTGATGGAACTTGTTCGCGAGCCACGCGACGCCCGTGGCCGGGTGACCGAGCACCCCGGCGGCGACCCCGGTCTCCTCGATCTCGCCGTTGCGCGACAGCACACCGGGCACCCACCGCAGGTCGATCTCGTCGGGGCGCTTGTGCACGGTGCCGAGCACCATGGCGCCGTAGGCGGCGTTGTCGCTGATCGTGTCGACGATCGTGCGGCCCTCGAGCTCGATGTGCGAGTTCAGCACCTCGAGCGCGGGCACGGCGTAGTCGATCGCGGCGAGCGCGTCCTCGAGCGTGCAGTCGGGTCCGGAGAGCGGCTCCTTCAGCACGAAGGCGAGCTCGACCTCGATGCGCACGTTCGAGAAGTGATCGACCGGGATCTCGGATCCGGAGGGGTACACGGTGTCGTCGAACATCACGCCGTAGTCGGGCTCCGTGATGCCGGTCGCCTGCTGCATGGCCTTCGAGGTCAGTCCGATCTTGCGCCCCACGAGCCTCCGCCCCGCGGCCACCTGCGCGTCGCGCCAGACGCCCTGGATCGCGTAGGAGTCCTCGACGGTCGCCTCGGGGTGGCGCGCCGTGATGCGCGGGATCACGCCGTGCGTGCGGTCGGCCTCGGCCAGCTCGGCGGCGAGCGCGGTGATGGTGGATTCGGGGAGCATCAGATCCTCTTTCCCTCTTGATCTTCTTCGTTGTACACGCTCGGCCATCCCTCTGCAGGTGCGGTGAGGCGGAGGGCGCAGGGGCTTCTTGTCAGAACGCATCGGGGTGCAGGGGTCCCCGTCAAGCGTCCTGACAAGAAGCCCCTGCGCCCCGAGCCGGCTCCAGGAAAACGTCAGAGCTGGTGGCCGAGCTTGTACTCGCCCTGCTTCCACTCCGGCATGGCCTCCTCGTCGGCGGGCCGGGTGTAGCTGAACCCGTCGGCGCCGATCGTCACGGCCATCTCGCTCGAGTCGGTGCGGGCGACGACCGGCTGCGGGTTGCCGTCCAGGTCGAGCACGAGCGACGCGTCGGTGTACCAGGACGGCACGACGGGGTTGCCCCACCAGTCGCGGCGCTGGTTGTCGTGCACGTCCCAGGTGATCACCGGGTTGTCCGGGTCGCCCGTGTAGTAGTCCTGCGTGTAGACCTCGACGCGGTGGCCGTCGGGGTCGCGCAGGTACAGGTAGAACGCGTTGCTTACGCCGTGGCGGCCGGGGCCGCGCTCGATCGCGTCGGAGCGGCGGAGGGCGCCGAGCTTGTCGCAGATCGCGAGGATGTTGTGCTTCTCGTGCGTCGCGAAGCACACGTGGTGCATGCGCGGGCCGTCGCCGCCGGTCATGGCGGTGTCGTGCACGGTGGGCTTGCGGCGCATCCACGCGGCGTAGACCGTGCCCTCGTCGTCCTGGATGTCCTCCGTGACGCGGAAGCCGAGGTCCTGCATGTACTTCACGGCGCGCGGCACGTCGGGCGTGACCTGGTTGAAGTGGTCGAGGCGCACGAGCTCGCCGGGGATGTGCAGGTCGTAGCGCCAGCTCATCCGCTCGACGTGGTCGGTCTGGTAGAAGAACTCGTACGGGAAGCCGAGCGGATCCACGACGCGCACCGAGTCGCCGATGCCCTTCACGAACCCGTTCGGGTTGCGGCGCACATCGCAGCCGAGCTCGGTGTAGAACGCGACGGCGAGGTCGAGGTCCTCTGGCGTGCGCACGCGGTACGAGAACGCGGCGACCGCCGCGACCGGGCCCTTGCGCAGCACGAGGTTGTGGTGGATGAACTCCTCCGTGGAGCGGAGGTAGATCGCCTCGTCGTCCTCCTCGGTCACGTACAGGCCGAGCACGTCGACGTAGAACACCCGCGAGGCGGCGAGGTCGGTGACGACGAGCTCCATGTACGCGCAGCGGAGCACGTCCGGCGGCGGGGAGGAGGGGGTGGCGACCGGGTTGTCGGTCGTGATGGGCGCCTCCTGGCTGGTGAAGAAGCCGGAGGAGGTGAGCGTCATGTCTGCACGATTGGTCATGTCAGCGTCCTTGCGTGATGATTTCGGGATCCGGTCAGCGGGGATCCGGGTCGTCGAGGTCCTGCTCGGCCGGCGGCGCCTGCTTGCCGAACACGGGGTTGTGCGGGGCGCCGAGCGTGATGTGCACGCTCTGCTGGTCGGTGTAGAAGTCGATCGAGCGGTAGCCGCCCTCGTGACCGAGTCCGGAGGCCTTCACGCCGCCGAACGGGGTGCGGAGGTCGCGCACGTTGTTCGAGTTCAGCCACACCATGCCGGCCTCGACCGCGCCCGCGAAGTTGTGCGCGCGCTTGAGGTCGTTCGTCCAGATGTACGCGGCGAGGCCGTAGCGCGTGTTGTTCGCGAGGGCGAGCGCCTCCTCGTCGGTGTCGAAGGGGGTGATCGCGACGACGGGGCCGAAGATCTCCTCCTGGAAGATCCGGGCGTCCGGGGCGACGTCGGCGAACACGGTCGGGGCGACGTAGTTGCCCGTCGGGAAGCCCTCGGGGCGTCCGCCGCCGGCGACGAGGCGGCCCTCGCCCTTGCCGATCTCGACGTAGCTCATGACCTTCTCGTAGTGCTCCGGGTGCACGAGCGCGCCGACCTCGGTCGTGGGGTCGTGCGGCAGGCCGACCTTGACGCGCTTGGCCTGCTCCGCGTAGCGCTCGACGAACTCGTCGTACACGTCGCGCTGCACCAGGATGCGGGATCCGGCCGTGCACCGCTCGCCGTTCAGCGAGAACACGCCGAAGATGCAGGCGTCGATCGCGGTGTCGAGGTCGGCGTCGGCGAACACGACGGCGGGGCTCTTGCCGCCGAGCTCCATGGACAGGCCCTTCAGGAACGGCGCGGCGTTGCCGAAGATGATCTGGCCGGTGCGGCTCTCGCCGGTGAACGAGATGAGCGGCACGTCGGGGTGCTTGACGAGCGCGTCTCCCGCGTCCTCGCCGAGGCCGTTGACGAGGTTGAAGACGCCCTTCGGCAGCCCCGCCTCCTCGAAGATGCCCGCCCACAGCGAGGCGGAGAGCGGGGTGAACTCGGCGGGCTTCAGCACGACCGTGTTGCCGGTCGCGAGCGCGGGGCCGAGCTTCCACGACTCGAGCATGAACGGGGTGTTCCACGGAGTGATGAGACCCGCGACGCCGATCGGCTTGCGGTTGACGTAGTTCATCTGCTTGCCGGGGACCTTGAAGGCGTCGTCGGCCTGGGCGACGATCAGGTCGGCGAAGAAGCGGAAGTTCTCGGCGGCACGGCGGGCCTGGCCCAGCGCCTGCGTGATCGGCAGGCCGGAGTCGAAGGACTCCAGCTCGGCGAGGCGCGCGTCGCGGGACTCGACGATGTCGGCGATCCGGTGCAGCACGCGCGAGCGCTCGCGGGGGAGCATGCGCGGCCAGGGGCCCTCGTCGAAGGCGCGCTTGGCGGCGGCGACGGCGCGCTCGATGTCGGCCTTCTTGCCGGCGGCGGCGTGCACGTAGGTCTCGTTCGTGACGGGGTTGAGCACCTCGAAGGTGTCGCCGTCGAGGGAGTCGACGAACTCGCCGTCGATGTAGTGCTGGATCTTCTCCGGCAGATCTGCCGGGGCGTAGGCGTCGGTCATCATCGTCCTTCCGGGGTGGTTCTGGGTGGCTTCGGTGGTGCGGTCAGAGGATCTCGGGGTGCAGCGCCGCGAGGAACGCGTCGCGCGTGCGCCAGCGGTGATTGCGGGCGGCGAGCTCGATCTCGAGCGGATCCGCGCCGGTGCGGATCAGTTCCACGATCTGGATGTGCTCCTCGACGGAGTGCTCCGCGCGTCCGGGGACGAAGGCGAACGTCGACTCGCGGATGCCGCTGAGACGCGCCCAGCCGCGGTGCACGAGGTCGAGGATGTGCGGGTTGGGGCAGGGCTCGTAGAGCACGGAGTGGAACTGGCGGTTCAGCTCGGTGAACCGGTGCGCGTCGAAGTTCTCGAGCAGGCGCGTCATCCGGTCGTTGACCTCGAGCGCCTGATCCAGCGCCGCCGCGTCCAGGAGCGGGGCGGACAGCGACGTCGCCGCGCCCTCCACCAGGCCCAGGGTCTGCATGGTGTGCGCGTACTCGCTCTCGTCCACGAGCGTGACCCGCGCGCCGACGTTGCGCTCGAACGTGACGAGCCCCTCGGCCTCGAGCCGGCGGATCGCCTCGCGCACCGGGACCACGCTCATGCCCAGCTCATCCGCGATCGTGCCGAGCACGAGGCGGAAGCCCGGTCCGTAGGCGTGGGAGGCGATGCGTGCGCGGATCCAGGCGTACGCCTGCTCCGACTTGCTGCCCACGAGGACCTCGGCCATCAGGCGCCCGTTCCGGTCCCGGCGTCGGCCCCGCGGGCGGCGTCGTACTTCGCGCGCCACGCGGCGTTCATCGGGAAGAGCCCGTCCACCGGGTGTCCGGCCTCGACCTGCTCGGCGATCCAGGCGTCCTCGTCCTCCTGGGCGAGGGTCGCATCGACGACCTCCTCGACGAGGGCGGGCGGGATCACGATCACGCCGTCGCCGTCGCCGACGATGACGTCGCCCGGCTGCACCGTCGCGCCGCCGCAGGCGATCGTCACGTCGACGTCCCACGGCACGTGCTTGCGGCCCAGGACGGAGGGGTGCGCGCCCTGCGAGAACACGGGCAGGCCGATCTCCGCGACCGCCGCGAAGTCGCGCACGCCGCCGTCGGTGACCACGCCGGCGGCGCGGCGGGCCTTGGCGCGCAGCGCGAGGATGTCGCCGAGCGTTCCCGTGGTGGCGTCGCCACGGGCCTCGATCACGATGATCTCGCCCTCGTCGACGGCGTCGAAGCAGCGCTTCTGCGCGTTGTAGCCGCCACCGTGACGGGCGAAGAGGTCCTCACGGGCGGGGACGAAGCGCAGCGTCTTCGCGGTGCCGACGATCTTGGCGCCGGGCAGGTTGGCCGAGACGCCGTCGATGAAGCACGCGTGCAGGCCGCGCTTGCGCAGCTGAGCGCTGAGGCCGGCGGTCGGTGCGGCGACGAGCTTGGCGCGGAGCCCGGGGTCGAGGCCCGGCGCCGTCGCGGGCGCGGCGGGCGCCTCCGGCGCGTCCTCGGCGGGCAGTCCGGCCTCCTCGCGCGAACCCCAGGCCTCTGCGCGCTGCAGGTCGTCCACGGCGGGCAGGGATCCGAGGGCGCCGTCGAAGGCGACCGTGCCCTGCGTGACCGTCGTGCGCAGTCCGCCGGAGGTGAGCGTCTTGGGGGAGTGCGGGGCGTCGACCTCGACGACGACCACGTCGCCGGGGACGATCACGCTGGATCCGGCCGGGGTTCCGGTGAGGATGATGTCCCCGGGCTCGAGCGTGAAGTGCTGGGAGAGGTCGGCGATCAGCTGCGGGAGAGGGAACAGCAGTCCGCTGGTCTCGTCGTCCTGGCGCAGGTCGCCGTTCACCCAGGCGCGCACGCGCAGCGCGGCGGGGTCGACCTCGGCCGCCGGGATGAGGTCGGGGCCGATCGGGGTGTAGCCGTCACCGCCCTTGGAGCGGACGTTCGAGCCCTTGTCGTTCGCGCGCAGGTCGTACAGGCCGAGGTCGTTCGAGGCGGTCACCGAGGCGACGTGCGACCAGGCGTCCTCGACGCTCACGCGGTGCGCGGCGGTGCCGATGATCAGCGCGATCTCGCCCTCGAAGGCGAGCAGTTCGGTGCCGGCGGGGCGCTCCACGACGCCGTCGGTGCCGGCCACGGAGGAGGACGGCTTGAAGAAGTAGGAGGGGGAGGCGGGCGTGCGTCCGCGCTGGTCGGCACGGGAGCGGTAGTTGAGGTGGATCGCGATGATCTTGCCGGGCCGGTCGATCGGTGCGGACATGGGCGCCTCCTCGCGCGGTGGGGGCCAAGGAGGGATCCTTGGCTTCGTATTCGAAATCGTATATCATCGTGTCGAGCCCGGCAAGCACGGGATTCGGATCCGTCCGCAGGATCCTGGATCCCCGTGACGGGCACGACGACGATGTCGGCCAAGACGACGACGTCCCATGCAAAGGAGACAGCATGTCCGCAGAATCCTCCCCGGGCTTCACGCCCACCGGCACCATCGCCTCAGCCGCCGATCGGCGGCGGGTGGTCTTCGCCACCGTGATCGGCACCACGGTCGAGTGGTACGACTTCTTCATCTACGCGACCGCCGTGGGACTGGTGTTCGGCCAGCTCTTCTTCAAGGAGCTCGGCGCCAACAGCGCGCTGGTCGGGTTCGCGACGGTGGGCGTCAGCTTCCTGTTCCGCCCCCTCGGCGCCTTCCTGGCCGGCCACTTCGGTGACAAGTTCGGTCGCAAGGCCGTCCTGATGTGGACGCTGATCCTGATGGGCGCCGCGACGGCGCTGATCGGCGTGCTGCCCGATGCGAACGCGATCGGTGTCGCGGCCCCGATCCTGCTGGTGCTGCTGCGCATCCTCCAGGGGATCTCGGCCGGTGGAGAGTGGGGCGGGGCGGTGCTTATGGCCGTCGAGCACGCTCCCAAGGCCAAGCGCGGAATCTTCGGCGCGGCTCCGCAGATCGGCGTGCCGCTGGGTCTGCTGATCGCCTCCGGCGTGATGGCGATCATGGCGCTGGTCGCACCCGGTGACCAGTTCCTGTCCTGGGGCTGGCGGATCCCGTTCCTGCTCAGCGTGGTGCTGATCGTGGTCGGCTACTACGTGCGGCGCCGGGTCGAGGAGAGTCCGGTGTTCACCGAGCTCGCCGAGCGCAAGGAAGCCGCGAGCATGCCGATCGTCCAGCTCTTCCGCAAGCATCTGCTGCTGGTGATCATCGCCGCCCTGGTCTTCGCCGGGAACAACGCGGTCGGCTACATGACCACCGGCGGGTACATCCAGGGATACGCGACCAACCCCGAGGGCGCGCTCAAGCTCGACCGCGGTCCCGTGCTCTGGGCTGTGGCGGGTTCCGCCGTCACCTGGCTGCTGTCGACCCTGGTCGCAGGCTGGATCTCGGACCGGATCGGGCGTCGGTCCACCTACATCGTCGGCTGGATCCTGCAGCTCGTGGGTGTGTTCACGCTGTTCCCGCTGGTGAACACGGGGCAGGTCGGACTGCTGTTCGCGGCCCTTGCGATCCTCACGATCGGTCTCGGATTCACTTACGGCCCGCAGGCGGCGCTGTACACCGAGCTGTTCCCTGCCTCGATCCGCTTCTCCGGAGTCTCGATCTCGTACGCGATCGGGGCCATCGTCGGAGGTGCCTTCGCGCCGACCATCGCGACTGCGATCGTGCAGGCGACGGGATCCACCATGGCGGTCACGTGGTACCTCGCCGGGATGACCGTGATCGGCCTCATCGCGACGCTCCTGCTGCGCGACCGCAGCGGCATCCCGCTCGGGCCGGAGGCCGAGGCCGAGCAGACCGTCAGCCCGATCTACGGGATGTCCAGGGCCTGAGGCGCCGGCGGGCGCGGAGAGCCCTCCGCGCCCGCGTCGCTCAGGCCTCGCGTTCGGCGACCAGGGCGGCGATGCCGGCGAGCACTCGTCGCACGCCGAACCGGAACGCGTCATCCCTCTGCTCCGCGCGTCCTGCGTCCGCGAAGGCGGCGGAGGTGCGCGGGAAGCGGTCCGAATGCGCCTCGAGCACGGCGGCGAGGCCCGAGGCGAGCTCCTCCTCTGCCGCCCGGGCGCCCGCTTCCTGACGCACGAGCGAGAGGGCATGCCCGGAGAGCAGGGCCAGCAGATCGAGGCGCTCTCCGGCGGTCAGCGGCAGTCCATCGGTGGCCGCGAGTCCGGTCTCGTACCAGGCGAGCTCCTGCGGGCCGGGGGTGTGCGGTCGCTGGGCGAGCTCGACCGACCAAGGGCGCTCGAGGGCTCGCGCGAACAACGCGCCGGTCCAGGCGACGAGCGCATCGTCCCAGCGTTCGCCGCGCGGCGGCGGCGGGGCGCCGAGCGCGCTGTCGAGCATCACGGCGTCGAGGTCCGCGCGGCCGGGCAGGTAGCGGTACAGGGCCATCTTCGTCGTGCCGAGGCTCTCCGCGACCCGCTGCATCGTGACGACCTCGAGCCCCTCGGCGTCGGCGATCGCGATCGCCGCCTCCGCGATGCCCTCCAGGGAGTGCCGGGGCTTCGGGCCGCGTCGCCCCGTCGGGGTCGCGGTCCACAGCACGCCGGGGCCCGCGGGGACGGTGTCGTCGGCGGATGTCATCGTCGATCTCCTCGAAGTTATTGCGTCCATCGTACGCGGATAGTTATTGTGTCTGAAGGACGCAATTAATTCTCGAACGAGGGACGCATCATGACGACGAAGAAGATCCTCATCTCCGGCGCGAGCATCGCCGGGCCCGCCCTGGCTCGCTGGCTGGGCCGCAACGGGTTCGACGTGACCGTGGTCGAGAAGTCTCCCGGGGTGCGTCCCGGCGGGCAGGCGGTCGATTTCAAGGGCCGCACCCATCTCGATCTCCTCGCCCGCATGGGCATCCTCGAGGAGGTCCGCGCACGGCAGACCGCGAAGACCGACTGGCGGATGGTCGACGACGCCGATCGCGTGAACGCCGTCGTACCGGGCGAGTTCATCGGCGGCGACATCGAGATCCTGCGGGGTGATCTGGCCGCGATCCTGCACGCGCACTCGGCGAGCGATGCGGAGTACGTCTTCGGTGATGAGATCACCTCGGTCTCGGAGACGCCGTTCGGCGTCGACGTGGCGTTCGCGGGACGTGGTGCCGAACGTTTCGACCTGGTGATCGGCGCCGACGGCGTGCATTCGGCGGTGCGCCGGCTCGGATTCGGTCCGGAACGGGACTTCGTCGAGTCGCGTGGCTACTTCTACGCGGTCGCGAGCGGGCATGTTCCCCTCGACGGACTGCCGACGGTGCTGCCGAGCGGGCGGGCCGTCGCCTACGGGCACAACCGTCCGAACCGGCTCGTGCTGCTCGGCGGGCAGAAGGCCCCCGCGCTGTTCGTGTTCCGCAGCGACCGCGCCGACTACGACCGCCATGACACGGATTCGCAGCGGGCGTTCCTCGCCGCCGCCTTCGCGGATGGCGGGTGGCGGATCCCGGCCGCGGTCGAAGCGGCGCGCACGGCGCCCGACTTCTATCTGGACGCGCTCACGCGCACGCGCATGAGGGCGTTCACGCGGCGCCGCATGGCTCTCGTCGGCGACGCCGGCTATGCGAACACGCTGGGCGGATTCGGGACCGGGCTCGCGCTGCTCGGCGCCTCGGTGCTCGCGGGCGAGCTGGTCGCGGCGCGCGGCGACCACGAGGCCGCGTTCGCGGCCTACGACCGGCGCATGCGCAAGCCCACGAAGATCGCGCGCACGGGCAACGCCGGCCCGTTCCTCGCGCCGCCGTCCGCCGCGCGCATCCGGATGCGGGACTGGACCTTCTCGAACGGACTGATGCGCCGGGCGATGATGTGGATGACCGAGGCGTTCGCGACCGACGACAGCATCCCGGACTACGGGCTGGCGTGACGCGAGGCGTTCAGGCCCCGAGCGCGTCGCGGATCGTCGTGGCGGAGCGCTGCAGGCGCGCGGCGATCTCGGCGTCGGTGCGATCCGTGGCGACATGCACCACGGCGATCGCCGCCGGGCGCTGTCCGCGCAGCGCGAGCGGCACCGCGACGGACTGCACGGTGGGGATCACCTCGTCGTGGCTCGTGGCGTATCCCGCGGTGCGCACTCCGGCGGCGGCCGCATGCAGCGCCGCCCCGGCACTCGACGGCCAGTCCTGATCGGTGAGCTGGGCGAGGATCGCCTTGCCCGGCGCGCCCACCGTGACCGAATGCCGCGCGCCGGGGCGCTGGGCGACACTGGCGACCGCGTGGCGAGGCTCCACGCTGACGAGCGTGATGCACTCCTCGCCGTCGAGCACCGCGAGGAAGCAGGTCATGCCGAGCTCGTTCGCGACGGCGGTGAGCTCGGGGAGCGCCTCGGCCTGCAGATCGTTTGCGACGCCGGCCGCGAGGGCGGCCATGCGCGCGCCCAGTGCCACGAGTCCTGAGGCGTCGCGCGAGACGAGCCCGTGATCCTCGAGCGTGCGCAGCAGGCGGTACGCGATCGAGCGGTGCACGCCCAGCTCCGCGGCGATCTCGTCGATCGAGAGCGGTGCGCGTGCGTCGGCGAGGACCTCCAGGATCCGGATGCCTCGGCTCAGGGTCTGCGAAGCGGGGGCGTCGGCCACGAATACTCCTCGCGTCTTGATCGCCGGGGCGACCTCGGATAGCCTGTGTTCAATAGTAGAACGTCATGTTCGAATATAGAACACGACATCACGAGGCGCAAGACGCTCTCGTGAGGCGCAAGAACCGCGCACCAGCCCGAACCGAGCCCGACGGCGCCGTCAGGAAGGAATCGACGACGATGCAGTTCCACCACCACGGATACGTCTCCCATGACCCCCGCGTGCTCCCCGCCGCGGGCACCGGCGTCGACAGGCCCGCGGACCTTCCCGACGAGGTCGACGTGCTCATCGTCGGATCCGGCCCCGCGGGCATGCTCCTCGCCGCGCAGATGTCGCAGTACCCCGGCATCACGACGCGCATCATCGAGCGCCGCGACGGCCGCCTCGTGCTGGGGCAGGCCGATGGCATCCAGCCGCGCAGCGTCGAGACGTTCCAGGCGTTCGGCTTCGCCGAGCGGATCGTCGCCGAGGCCTACAACATCGGCTGGATGAACTTCTGGGGCCCGGATCCGGAGAACCCGCAGAACATCGTCCGCACCGCACGCACCGCCGATTACGCCTTCGACATCTGCGAGTTCCCGCACCTGATCGTCAACCAGGCGCGCGTGCTGGACTACTTCGCCGAGGCGGCGGCCGACGGCCCGGGCCGGATCGTGCCGGACTACGGCGTGGAGTTCCTGGGCCTCACCGTGCACGACGAGGGCGAGTACCCCGTCGAGGTGCGGGTGCGCCACGTCGCCGGCGAGCGCGAAGGCGAGGAGCGCACCGTCCGCGCCAAGTACGTCGCCGGCTGCGACGGCGCTCGCAGCGGCGTGCGCGAGGCCATCGGACGCAAGCACGTCGGCGGGATCTCCGCGCACGCCTGGGGCGTCATGGACGTGCTCGTGAACACCGACTTCCCGGACTGGCGCACCAAGTGCGCGATCAACGCCGAGGCCGGCAACATCCTGCACATCCCGCGCGAGGGCGGATACCTCAGCCGGATGTACATCGACCTCGGCGAGGTCGCGGCCGACGACAACCACGCCGTGCGCGCGACGCCGATCGAGGCGATCATCGCGAAGGCGAACGAGATCCTGCACCCCTACGCGATCGACGTGAAGCAGGTCGCCTGGCACAGCGTCTACGAGGTCGGGCACCGGATCACGGACGGCTTCGACGACGTGGATCCCGGATCCGCCGCCGCGCCGCGGGTCTTCCTCACCGGCGACGCGTGCCACACGCACAGCGCCAAGGCCGGACAGGGGATGAACGTGTCGATGCAGGACGGCTTCAACCTCGGCTGGAAGCTCGGTTCGGTGCTCACCGGTCGCGCCCCCGCCGCGCTGCTGTCGACCTACGGCGCCGAGCGGCATCCCGTCGCCCAGCAGCTCATCGACTTCGATCGCGAGTGGTCCTCGCTCATGGCGCGCAAGCCGGAGGAGATCTCGGATCCGCAGGAGCTGGCGAAGTACTACCTGGCCACGGCCGAGTTCCCCTCCGGGTTCATGACCCAGTACACCTCGTCGATGATCACCGGATCCGACGCGCATCAGGCGCTCGCCGCGGGCTTCCCGCTCGGCAAGCGCTTCAAGAGCGCCGAGGTCGTGCGCGTCTCGGACGGCAACGTCATCCACCTGGGCCACCACGCCAAGGCCGACGGCCGCTGGCGCGTGTACGCGTTCGGCGACGCCGCCGGTGTCGGGCTCGACGCCTGGGCCGAGGCCGCGACACCCGTGTTCGCGCGCTTCACCCCCGCGGACGGCGACGTGGACGCGGTGTTCGACGTGAAGGCGATCTCGCAGCAGTCCTACGAGGACCTCGATGTCACCACCGCGCCGGCGCTGTTCCAGCCGAAGACCGGCCCGCTCGGCCTCACCGACTGGGAGAAGCTGTACGCCGCGGCGCCCTCGCACTGGTCGACGACGGACATCTTCGCCGAGCGAGAGCTGTCCCGCGACGGCGTGGTGGTGGTGGTCCGCCCGGACCAGTACGTCGCCGCGATCCTGCCGCTCGACGGCGTGGACGAGCTCGCCTCGTTCCTGGAGGGCGCCTTCCTGGAGGCCTGAGTCCCGGCCCGGCTGTGCCCGCCGCGCTGGTGCCGGGGCTGGTGTCCCACCGTGTCCCACTTCCGGCCGGGTGATGTCCCACTTCCGGCTGTGAAACAGGCCGAATCAGAGCCGAAAGTGGGACACGGTACGGAACCGGGCCGGCGGGGGCGGACTCAGCCCGGGATCCTGGTCGCGCCACCGGTCACGACGATGCCGCCGGACTCCGGGATCGTGACCGTCAGCAGGCTCGGGCGGCCGACGTGCGCGCCCTGGTGGATCCGCGCGATGCGGCCCTCCGGGACGCGGTCGATCGCGCGCAGGTAGGCGCCGGTCGCGGCGGCGGCGGAGCCGGTCGCCGGATCCTCCGTGATGCGCGCGACGGGGAAGATGTTGCGCGCGAGGAACTCCCCGTCCGACAGCGCATGCAGCACGGTGATCGTGCCGGTCCAGCCCTGCGCGAGCATGAGTTCCGCCACGGGTTCCGGCGCGAACCGGAACTGGTGGAAGATCTCCGGATCCTGCAGCACCAGCACGGGGTGCCAGTTGCCCGCGAACGCCTCCCGCGGCGGGCGGGCCGGATCCAGGTCCTCGGTGCGCAGCGAGAGCAGGTCGAGGGTTCGGTCGAGGATCTCCCGATCCAGCGCGCGCACGGTCGGCTCGACGCTCGTGAACGAGACCTCGATCCCGCCCGGCGCTGACGCCGCGGTGATCGCGACCTCGCCGACGGGCGTGTCGAAGACCATTGCGCCGGGGCCTTCGCGCTCGGCGAGCACGACGGCGGTCGCGACGGTCGCGTGCCCGCAGAACGGCACCTCCGCGGCGGGCGACCAGTACCGGACCCGGTGCCGGCGGATGCCGTCGGCGGTCGCGGAGGAGAGCAGGAACGCGGTCTCCGGATACCCGACCTCGGCGGCGATCCGCAGCATCTCGGCGTCGGTCAGCGCGGCGGCGCCGAGGACGATACCCGCCGGGTTGCCGCCCTCGGGCGCATCGGCGAAGGCGGCGTAGCGGAGGACCTCGGGGCTGTCGCTCATGGGATCGAGCCTAGGGCGCGGGGCGATCCGGGTGGCCCGGATCGCCCGACGCGTCAGGAGTTCACCCGGATGATCTCCTCCTGGTACGGCGCGATCACCTCGCCCGAGATCCGCAGGTCGAGCACGAGGAACGGGCGGGTCGCCGGATCCTCGGCGGTCCAGGCGGCGAGGCGGTCGAGGTCGTCGAGCGTGCGCACGGCGACCCCCTCCGCGCCCACCGCGGCGGCGAAGGCGGAGAAGTCGACCTGGGGGATGAGCATGGGCTCGCGGGCCAGGCCCTTGAGACCGTACAGGTTCACCTCAGCGCCGTAGGCGGCGTCGTTCCAGATCACGGCCATGCCCCGGCCCCCTGCGGCGCGGACGGCCGACTCGAGGTCGGCGATCGCCATCAGGCCTCCGCCGTCGCCGGAGGTGAGCACCACGGTCGCCTCCGGGCGGGCGCGCGTGGCGCCGACGACGCTCGGCCAGCCCTGGCCGATCGCCTGGAACGCGGTGCCGATCATCATCATCCGGTCGGGCGACGCGACCGGCCAGTACATGTTCGCCCAGCCGATGAAGTGCCCGCCGTCCGAGACCACGACGCGGTCCTCGGGGAGCAACTCGGCGATGCGGCGCGCCGCGGAGCGCGGGTCGAGCCTGCCATCCGGCGCGGTCTCGTCGCCGGCCTCGTAGACGCGCGCTGCGGGGACGTCGACGCTCTCGCGCCAGCCGGATCCCTCCGCGTCCTGCAGCCGCGACACGAGCGCCTCCGCCGCGAGCCGCGCATCGGCGCGTACGAAGCCGCCGACGTGCGCGTGCGTGGCCGCGGGGGTCACGTCGATCTGGAAGACCTGTGTGCCCGGGGCGAACAGCGCCCCGAACCGCATCGTGAACTGGTTGAGCGAGGCGCCGAACACCACCGCGACATCGGCCTCGCGGATGAGCTCCATCGCGCCCTCGGCACCGAAGCCGCCGGTCACGCCGAGGTCGAAGCGCTGGTCGGGGAACACTCCGCGGCCGAGGGCGGAGGACGCGGTGAGGGCGCCCGTCGCATCCGCCAGCGCGCCCAGGGCCTCGCCGGCTCCGGCGAGCCAGGCGCCGCGGCCGGCGAGCAGGAAGGGGCGCTTCGCCGAGCGCAGGGCCGCCGCGAGGCGGTCGAGCATCCCCTCCGCGAACTCTCCCTTCGGAGCGAGCGGCGCGGGCACGCGCGGGGCGGGGGCCGCGGGCACCTCGCCCGCCTCGAGGGCGGCGACGTCGTAGGGGATCGCCAGGACGACCGGCACCCGGTAGGTGAGGGCGTGCTCGATCGCGATGACCGTGGTGGCCGCCGCGTCGGCGCGGCCCACGGTGTACGTGCGGGCGCCGACGCCCGAGGCGAGGGCGATCTGATCGACGTCCCAGGGGCGCGGGCCGCTCGTGGGCTCATCGCCGACGACCAGGACGAGGGGGATGCGCGCCTGCACCGATTCGGCGAGCGCCGTGAGGGTGTTGGTGAATCCGGCGCCGTAGGTGCTCGTGGCGGCAGCGATCCGCCCCGAGGCGCGGAAGTGCGCGTCGGCGGCGACGACGGCGCCCTGCTCGTGCCGGACGGCGGTGAAGGCGGCGCCGGTCTGCTTCTCGATCGCGTCGAGGAAATAGGCGTTGCCGTTGCCCATCACGCCGAAGACGGCGTCGATGTGCTGGGCGAGGGTGAGGGCGACGTGCGCGGAGACGGTGGGCATGCTGAACGGCCTTTCGAGACGACAACGGAAAGAGGATCCGTATGTGTCTCGCCGGAGCGCGTCGTCGCACTGCGGGCTTCGTGCCCCTTTTTCGAGCACCGGCGCCGCAGCGGTTCGCGCAAGCGTCGGACCCGTTCATTCTAGCGAGCGCCGGAGGAGCGCGCGGATCGCGCTTCCGGCGAGCGGTGCGGTCGCGCCGGGTCACTCCCGCAGCAGTGCGCGGAGGGCCTGGATCGTGTCCGCGTCGGCCGCGGTCTTGTCGGGACGGTAGTGCTTGACGCGGGCGAAGCGCAGCGCGATCCCGCCGGGGTAGCGCGGGGAGTGCTGCACCCCGTCGATCGCGATCTCGACCACGATCTCGGGGCGGAGGAACACGGCAGCGCCCGTGCGCCGCGTCTCGTACTCGGGGAAGGTCTCGGTCTGCCAGCGCAGGAGCTCGTCGGTGAGCCCCTTGAAGGTCTTCCCCACCATGACGAACCCGCCGGGCTCGCCGAACTCGCCCTCCGGATCCCTGGCTCCGAGGTGCAGGTTCGAGAGCCAGCCGCGGCGGCGGCCGGATCCCCATTCCGCGGCGAGCACGACGAGGTCGTACGTCAGCACGGGCTTGACCTTCACCCAGGACTTGCCGCGGCGGCCGGCGGCGTAGGCGGATCCGATCGCCTTGACCACCACCCCCTCGTGCCCCGCGCCGAGCGCCTCCCGGGACAGGCTCTCGGCGGCCTCGGGATCCGCGGTGACGACGCCGGGCATGCGCCAGGGGCCGGCCACGCGCTCGAGTTCGGCGAGGCGCTGCGAGAGCGGTTCGTCCAGGAGGTCGCGGCCGTCGACGTGCAGCAGATCGAAGAACCACGGTCGGAGCACGAGCTCGCGCGCGGCGTCGGCGCCGAACCGCGACATGGTCTGCTGGAACGGGCGAGGGCCGCCGTCCTCGTCGAGCGCGAGGGTCTCGCCGTCGAGGATGAGGTCGCGGGCAGGCAGCGCGCGCACGATCTCGACGATCTCGGGGAGCCGGTGCGTCACGTCGGCGAGGCTGCGGGTGAAGATCCGGACGTCGTCGCCGTGGCGATGCACCTGGATGCGGGCGCCGTCGAGCTTGTACTCGACCGAGGCCTCGCCGGTGATCTCGAGCGCTGCGCTCGGAGTCGCGGCGCTCGCCGCGAGCATCGGGAGCACGGGCCGGCCGACGGCGAGCCCCACGGCGTCCAGATCCTCCGCCGTGCCGGTGAGGGCGAGGACCGCGGTCGCGCCGAGGTCGCCGGAGAGCATCGCGGCCCGCCGGACCGCGGCGGGGGACCGTTCCGACGCGCGGGCGATCGCGTCGAGCAGCACGCCCGCGAGCGCGCCCGTGCGCAGCTCTCCGAGCATCGCCCGTGCGAGGAGGTCCCATTCCGCCGCCGTGGCGCGGACGGCCAGCGCGGTGAGGATCTCGGAGCGCGCGGCGGCGGATCCGGATCCGGCCACCGCGGCCAGCTCGTCGAGGGCGCGGTCGACGTCGGCGAC
Source organism: Microbacterium sp. NPDC089698 (assembly GCF_044749045.1). Classification (NCBI taxonomy): domain Bacteria; kingdom Bacillati; phylum Actinomycetota; class Actinomycetes; order Micrococcales; family Microbacteriaceae; genus Microbacterium; species Microbacterium sp. NPDC089698. The sequence continues at coordinate 1,298,465 of NZ_JBIVHE010000001.1, read as the reverse complement.
GGTCAGGGACGCCGCCCCGGCGTGCGCCGCCTCGATCGCGGCGATGCCGCGCCACCCGACGCCGAGCCTGCCCTGTCGAGGCGAGGCCAGGAGCAGGCCGACGAGCGGCGCGAGCTCTTCCGGCTCCGCGCCCCGCAGCAGCCGCGCCAGCGCCTCGATCTTCGCCAGGCGCGACGAGGTCGCGGCGGCCTCTCCGGTCGCGGTGACGAGCTCGCTGAGCCTCATGACGGCATTGTCGCACCGGGCTCCGACATCGCGGGACCCGGGCGGCGCGGGCGCCGCCTCAGTACGCGCGGCGGACGAGCGCGAGCAGCGCGCGCCCATAGGCCTCGGACGGATCAGGGTGCTCGAAGCCCCAGCGCGCGCCCGCGATCTCGATCTCCACGCGGAAGGCGTCGTCGAGCCGCACGAGGCGGCGGAACGTGCCGCGCAGCAGGTCGCGGAGCTGATCCTCGCGGGGGAGCCAGACCGCATCGCCCAGCGTCACCGCATCGAGCGCCCACTCGGTGGTGCCGTTGAACGCGAGGATCGTGCCGGTCGGCGTCCGCCGGGCCTCGATCGTCATCGTGCTGACGGTGTAGATCTCGGCCTCGGCCTCCGGCTCCGCCTCATCCGGGAGGTCGAGCTGGAAGCGGTCGCCCTCGGCCGGGTGCCAGACGAGACCCGCGTCACGCAGGGCGAGCGCGAGCTCGCGGGTGATCATGCCGCTCTCCTGCTCATCCTTCGAGACTATGCCGGGACCGCATCGGTGGAGCGATGTCCGCGGGAGAGGGCAAGGTGGAGGGATGACGTCGCACGCAGCCCCCGCCGGGATCAGGGACGAGGCCCTTGAGGCACTGCACGCGCTCGTCGGCCGCCCCGACGCCGAGTTCCACGACGGCCAGTACGAGGCGATCGAGGCGCTGGTGGCCGATCGCCGCCGGGCGCTCGTCGTGCAGCGGACAGGCTGGGGCAAGTCCGCCGTGTACTTCGTCGCGACCCTGCTCCTGCGTCGGGCCGGGGCAGGGCCGACCGTGCTGGTGTCGCCGCTGCTGGCCCTCATGCGCGACCAGATCGCGGCGGCCGAGCGCGCGGGTGTACGGGCGGTCGCGATCAACTCGACCAACGCGCATGAATGGGCCGACGTGCTGGAGCAGCTCGACCGCGACGAGGTGGACGTGCTCCTGGTCTCGCCCGAACGGCTCAACAACCCGTCCTTCCGCGAGCAGCAGCTGCCCGCGCTGGTGCGCCGGATCGGAATGCTCGTGGTCGACGAGGCGCACTGCATCAGCGATTGGGGGCATGACTTCCGCCCGGACTACCGGCGGCTGCGCGAGCTCATCGCGCAGATGCCCGCCGACGTCCCGGTGCTCGCCACGACCGCGACCGCGAACAGCCGGGTCGTGGCCGACGTCGCGGAACAGCTCGGAACGAGCGGCGTGCACGCGGACGGCGAACCGTCCGGATCCGGATCCGAGCGGGCCGGGGCTGAGCGGGACGGGGGCGGATCCGGAGTGCTCACGATCCGGGGGCCGCTCGCCCGGTCCTCCCTGCGGCTCGGCGTGCTGCGCCTGCCCGACGCGCCCAGCCGGCTCGCCTGGCTGCTCAGCCATCTGGACGAGCTGCCCGGATCCGGCATCATCTACACGCTGACGGTGGCCGCGGCGGTCGACACGGCGCGCCTGCTGCGCGAACGCGGACATGAGGTCCGCGCCTACACGGGGCAGACGGATCCGGAGGAGCGCGCCGAGTCGGAGTCGATGCTCAAGCGCAACGAGGTGAAGGCACTGGTCGCGACGAGTGCGCTCGGGATGGGGTTCGACAAACCCGATCTCGGATTCGTGCTCCATCTGGGTGCTCCGTCCTCGCCGGTCGCCTACTACCAGCAGGTGGGCCGCGCGGGCCGCGCCAGCGAGAGCGCCGACGTGCTGCTGCTGCCGGGCGCGGAGGACCGCGACATCTGGCACTACTTCGCGACCGCGTCCATGCCGGATCGCGAGCGCGCCGAGCGCGTGATCGCGGCGCTCGGGGACGTCCCGGTGTCGACCCCCGCGCTCGAGGCGATGGTCGACATCCGGCGCACCCAGCTCGAGCTGCTGCTCAAGGTGCTCGACGTCGACGGCGCGGTGCGGCGGGTGCAGGGCGGATGGATCGCCACGGGCGAGCCCTGGGTCTACGACGCCGAGCGCTACGGCCGGATCGCCGCGGAGCGCCTCGCCGAGCAGCAGCACATGATCGAGTACGAGCAGACCGGCGGGTGCCGCATGGAGTTCCTGCAGCGCACGCTGGACGACGCGACCGCCGTGGCCTGCGGGCGGTGCGACAACTGCGCGGGCGTCTGGTTCCCGACGGAGATCGGATCCGCCGCGGCGACCGCCGCCACGACCTCCCTCGACCGGGTCGGCGTGCCGATCGAACCCCGGCGGGCCTGGCCGACCGGAGCGGACCGCCTCGGAGTGCCGGTCAGGGGCCGCATCGACGCGGCGGAGCAGTCAGGCGAGGGGCGCGCGCTCGCGCGGCTCACCGACCTGGGCTGGGGTGGCACGATGCGGGAGCTGTTCGCGGCCGCCGCCGCCGACGGGCCGGTTGCTCCCTCGGTGCTCGCCGCCTGTGTGCGCGTGCTGGCCGAGTGGGACTGGGCGGAGCGCCCGGCCGCGGTCGTCGCGATGCCGTCGCGATCGAGACCCCGGCTCGTCGCGTCGCTGGCTCAAGGTCTCGCGGGCATCGGCCGGCTGCCGTATCTCGGCGAACTCGGCCTCGCCGACGGCGGGCCGACCGGCGGTCCCGGTGGCAACAGCGTCTTCCGTCTCGCCGGAGTCTGGGACCGTCTCAGCACGGACGGCATCGAGGTCCCCGCGGGGCCGGTGCTCCTCGTGGACGACATGGCCGACAGCCGGTGGACGCTCACCGTCGCCGCACGCCTCCTCCGCCGCGCGGGTGCGACCGGCGTCCTGCCCTTCGTGCTCGCGGTGCGGGGGTGACTCGCGGGGCGCGGTCGTGTCCCGGTTCGGGGCGCGTTCGTGCGTTTTGGGGCGCGTCACACCGGGATTTCGTGAGGAGACGCGCCCCAAACGGGAGGAGTGCGCCCCAAACGTGAGTTTCGGGTCCTCGGGGCCGGACCGGCCGGAGGAATCGAGGCCGAGATCGAAGGGTCGTATCCGCCGGATCCGGATCCGAACCCGGATGATGGCCCGGATCCGGTTGCTGCTCCGGACGGTGCTCCCGCGCCTTCACCACCCGGTTTGGGGCGCGTTCGTGCGTTTTGGGGCGCGTCACCGCAAGATTCGGCGTCGAGATGCGCCCCAAACGGAGGGCACGCGCCCCAAACGGGGGGGGGGAGCGGGACCCGGGCCGGATTCAGCGCACCCGGCCGAAGGCGCGGGCCGGGTGCTCCAGGAGTTCCATGACGCGGCGCAGGAACGAGGCGGCGTAGCCGCCGTCGCACACGCGGTGGTCGAAGACGAGCGAGAGCTGCGCGATGCGCCGCGCCACGATCGCGCCGTCGACTACCCACGGGCGCTCGATCATCCGGCCGATGCCGAGGATCGCGACGTCGGGGTGGTTGATGATCGCGGCGGATCCGTCGACGCCCAGACCGCCGTAGTTGTTGAGCGTGAACGTCGATCCGCGCAGCCGTTCCGGAGGCATGGATCCGGAACGTGCGGTCGCCGCGAGCTCGCGCAGCGCGACGTCGAGCTCGTCGACGCTGAGCTCGTGCGCCCGCGGGATCACCGGGACCATGAGGCCGCGCTCGGTGTCTGCCGCGACGCCGAGGTTCACGCCGTCGAAGGAGAGGATCTCGCTCGCATCGTCGCTCAGCCGCGAGGCCAGCAGCGGATGCTCGGCGAGAGCGATGAGCACGAACCGCGCGACGAGCGCGGTGAGCGACGGCGCGCGGCCGCCCTCGGGGGCCATCGCGGCGCGCAGCGCCCACAGCTCCGTGACGTCGACGTCTACCCAGACCGTGGCCTCCGGGATCTCCGACCGGCTGCGGGTGAGCTTGGCGCTCACCGCCCTGCGCAACGGCGACATGCGCTCGCGAGAGGCGACGGCGAGGCCGTCGACGGTGCCTCCGGGCGCCTCCGGGGTCGCGGCGGGAATGCCGGACCGGGAGGAGAGCGTGTGCAGCGATATCCCGTCCACCGCCTGGTCCACGGCCGCGCGCAGCACATCGGCCCTGGTGACGGCGCCGTCGGATCCGGTCGGGCTGATCCGCAGCACGTCGACTCCGAGGTCCCGCGCGAGCCGGCGGACGAGGGGGGAGCGCACCGCGACCGGGCCGCCCTTCGTCTCGCTGCGCTCGCTCAGGAACCGGTCCGGGGACGCGGACGTCGGTGCGGGGGGCTCCTCGGGCGCGGTGTCTCGTCTCGGTCGCGGCGGCGCCGCGTCCTCGCTCGACGGCCCCAGGGAACGACCGGCCGTGCGGCGGGCGCGGCGGCGGCCCGATCCCGCGCGTTCGGTCGTGCCGTAGCCGATCAGCACGTTGCCGGATCCGGATCCGGCGCGCTCCTCGGCGCGATAGGCGTCCTTCTCGACATCGCCGCCGGCGTCCTTCGTCTCGCTGCGCTCGCTCAGGAACCGGTCCGAGCTCGGATCGGCGACCTCGAGCACCGGGGCGCCCACATCGATCGTCTCGCCGGGCTCGCCGTGCAGCGCGAGGACCACGCCGGCATAGGGCGACGGAAGCTCGACCACGCTCTTTGCGGTCTCGACCTCGGCGATGGGCTGGTCCGTGCGGATGGTGTCGCCGACCTGCACGAGCCACTGCACGAGTCCGGCCTCGGTGAGGCCCTCGCCGAGGTCGGGCAGGCGGAAGACCTTCGTCGTCGCGGTGGGGGCCCCTGAGGCCTCTCGAAGGGTCATGCTTCTTCTCCGTGCTCGTCCAGCCAGTGCAGCGTGTCGATCGCGTCGAGCACGCGGTCGGCGTCGGGCAGGTACCAGTGCTCGAACTTCGGCGGCGCGAACGGGGTGTCGAACCCGGTGACCTTCCGCACGGGCGCCTCGAGGAACTCGAAGCAGCGCTCGAACACCCTGGACTGGATCTCGCTCGCCACGCTCGCATAGCCGGGCGCCTCCGCGACGACCACGGCGCGGCCGGTCGCGCGGACGGCGGCGGTGATCGTGGCATCGTCGATCGGGGTGAGCGTGCGCACGTCGATGACCTGGATGCTGCGTCCTTCGGCAGCCGCGATCTCGGCGGCCTCGACGCAGGTCGCGACCGAGGAGCCGTAGGAGATCAGCGTGACGTCGCTGCCGTCTCGGGCGATGCGGGCGGATCCGATCTCTCCGACGACGGAGGTGTCGACCTCGCCCTTCGTCCAGTACAGCTTCTTCGGCTCGAGGAAGATCACCGGATCCGGGGACGCGATCGCCGCGCGGAGCAGCGAGTAGGCGTCCTGCGGCGTCGACGGGCAGACCACCGTCAGGCCTGGCGTGTGCGCGTAATAGGCCTCGGAGGAGTCGCAGTGGTGCTCGACGCCGCCGATGCCGCCGCCCGTGGGGATGCGGATCACCATCGGCATCGGCAGAGCGCCGCGAGTGCGGTTGCCGAGCTTGGCGACGTGGCTGACGACCTGCTCGAACGCAGGCAGCGCGAAGGCGTCGAACTGCATCTCGATCACGGGGCGCATGCCGTTCATGGCCATGCCGACCGCGGTGCCGACGATGCCGGATTCGGCGAGCGGGGTGTCGAAGCAGCGGTCCTCGCCGTAGCGCTCGGTGAGTCCGTCGGTGATGCGGAACACCCCGCCGAGGGCACCCACGTCCTCGCCGAAGACGATGACCTCGGGGTCGGCCTCGATCGCGTCGGCGAGGGCGCGGTTGAGCGCCGCCGCCATCGTCATGGTCTGCACGGTCGATGCGGGCCGGCCGTCGGGGTGTGCGGCGTCCACGCGGACGTCCTCGTGCGCGATGGTCATCGGGTGCCTCCTTCGGCGGCGGATGCGGAGCGCTCCAGCTCGTCGCGGAGCTGGTGCCACTGCTCCTGCAGTTGCGGCGACCTGGTGCTGCGCACGAACCGGAACAGGTCTTCGGGATCGAGGTCGGTGTCGGCGTTCAGGGCGTCGCGGAGTGCGGCGGCGATCGTCTCGGCGCCCTGCGCGAGCTCCTGCTCGCGGGCCTCGTCGAGCAGCCCGCGCGCCGTGAGATGCGTGCGGAGGCGGGTCAGCGGATCCTTCGCCGCCCAGGCCTGCACCTCGGCGCGCTCGCGGTAGCGGGTGTCGTCGTCGGCGTTCGTGTGCGCCTGCATCCGGTAGGTGTGGGCCTCGACGAGGGTCGGGCCTCCTCCGGCGCGTGCCCGGTCCACGGCCTCGCCGAGCACGGCGAGGAGGGCGGCGACGTCGTTCCCGTCCACGCGCCGGCCGGGCATGCCGTAGCCGATCGCCTTGTGCGCGAGGGAGGGGGCGGCGGTCTGCCGCGAGAGCGGCACCGAGATCGCGAACTCGTTGTTCTGCACGAAGAAGACGACCGGCAGATGGAACACGGCGGCGAAGTTCAGCGCCTCGTGGAAGTCGCCCTCGCTCGTGGATCCGTCGCCGCACATCGCGAGCACCACCGTGTCCTCGCCGCGGTGCTTCGCGGCCTGCGCGAAACCGGCCGCATGCAGCAGCTGCGTCGCGAGCGGCGTGGTCTGCGGGGCCACGTGGTGCTCGTGAGGGTCGTAGCCGGAGTGCCAGTCGCCCTTCAGCAGCACCATGGCGTCGGCGGGGGAGACGCCCCGGGCGATCACGGAGACCGAGTCGCGGTAGGTCGGGAACAGCCAGTCCTGCGCGCCGAGCACGAGCGAGGCCGCGATCTGGCAGGCCTCCTGACCGTGCGAGGAGGGGTAGACCGCGAGGCGTCCCTGCCGGACCAGGGCGTTCGCCTGGTCGTTGATCCGGCGCCCTTCGACGAGGCCGCGGTAGGCGCGTCCGAGGAGCTCGTCGGCGGGCATCGGATAGCCGTCGTCGAGGTGCGCGGATCCGGTCTCGTCGATGAGCCGTACCGGCTCGTCGCGGGGGAGCAGGTCGCGGGGGTCCGCGGCGTGCGTGTGGCTCGTGGCAGGCATCGTGTGCTGCATCGGGTCCGCCTTCCTTGCCGAACGTGATGCCTCCAGTGTGCGGCGGGATACGCACTCGTCCAACAGAGTCCAGCGAGATGTGGACGATTGCAGCACGAGAACGCCAGAATGATGCAGAGTGTCACTGAATCACGAACGGGAAGGCGCACGCATGGCGGAGCTGGACGACATCGACCTGGCGATCCTCGACGAGCTGCGCCGCGACGCGCGCTCGTCCATGACGGCGATCGCCGAGGCCGTGCACATCTCGCGCGCGGGGGCGCACGCCCGCATCAAGAGGCTGACCGACGCCGGGGTCATCACCGGATACACGGTGCGCACGGATCCGGTGCTGCTCGGCCACCACGCCTCCGCCTACGTCATGCTCGCGCTCGAGCAGCCCGCCTGGCAGGAGGTGCAGGAGCAGCTGCAGCGCATCCCCGAGGTCGAGCACATGGCGCTCGTGGGCGGCGACTTCGACGTGATCCTGCTCGTCCGAGCCAGCGATGCGCGCGACCTCCGCCGGATCGTGCTCGAGGACATCCAGGCCATCTCCGCGGTCCGCTCGACCCGCACCACCCTGATCTTCGAGGATTTCGGCCGGAACTGACGCGCGGACGCGCGCTCTCTCCTCGCGACATGCCGCCGCGGATGTCAGACCGCGAGCACCGCCGGGCGGCGCTGCCACTCCGTCACCACGGGCCGGTAGCCCATGCGCGACCAGAACGGACCGGACCTCGGGTTCGCGACCGCGTAGCTGAGCACGGTGTAGGGGCTGCCGGCCGCATCCAGCAGGCGGTGCGCCATGTCGCAGAACGCCGCGCCGGTCCCCGCGCCGCGCTCGGACTCGTCGAGGTACATGACCACGAGGTACTGCCCGCCGGACGCCGCGAGGGCGAGCGTGTCCGGTTCGGGGGAGTCCGCATCCGGCATGACGTGGATGCAGCCGGTGATCCCCGTAGGCCGCTCGAGCACCCAGGTGGTGTCGGGGGCGGTCCGCAGCCGTGCGCGGTAGGCCTCGGCGAACATGGCGGCGGCGCCGGGACGCTCGGTGACGCCGGCGAAGTGCGCGTCGAGCGCGAGCAAGCGGGCGTCGAGCGCGCCGAGGGCCGGGGCGTCGTCGAGCGTCGCCGTCCGCACCACCGCGCCGTCGAGCTCGGCGGGAAGCGCGGGGGCCGGCGCGAGCGCGCCCCGCGGCAGCGGTCGCACCGCGCGGATGCCGGTGGGGGCGAAGCCGCGTGCGGACAGCGCGTTCACAAGGGCGATGTCGCGCGAGGGCACGTTCACCCTCGCCGAGCTTTCGGCGTCGCCGGGGCGCTCATCGGCCGCGATCGCGCGCAGCCAGTCGTCGAGGATCCGGCCGAAGGCCGGACCGGGATCCTCGCCCGCGACGCGCACGTCGAGCTCGTGCCGGCGCAGCGCGCCCCACACCGCATCCGGATCCGACTCCGCGCGCGCCGAGAACCGCGCGACGGCGGCGGCCGCACCGCTCGCGTCCCTCTCCTCGCGATAGCCGCGGTCGGCGGCGTCGAGCGGCGGCGCTTCGGCGAGCAGCGGATCGAAGCCGCGCTGCCGGGCGTTGTGTCCGGTGGTGATGTCCATGCGCGGATCCTCTCGGCGTCGACTCGCCCCCAGCCTAGGAACGCCGATCCGCCCCCGGTTGCTCGTCCGCGCGACGTGGTTGGACGGCGCGGCACACCTGCCGGGGCCTCTGCGGCGGGAGTCCAGGGGATCCTCGGGATCCGGTGGGGATCCGCGTACCGGGGAAGATCCGCGTACCGGGGAAGGGGATCCGCACGGCAGAATGGATCCATGACGGATGCGGTGATCGAGCGGGAAGTGCTCACCTGGGATGGTTTCGGCGAGGCGATGCGGGATCTGGCCCGCGACATCCTCGAATCGGGCTTCGAGACCGAGGTGGTCGTCGCGATCGCCCGCGGCGGGCTGCTGCCGGCCGGCGCCATCGCGTACGGCCTCGGCGCGAAGAACTGCGGCGCGATCAACGTCGAGTTCTACACGGGCATCGGCACGGTGCTGGACGCCCCCGAGGTGATCCCGCCCGCGCTCGACATGGACTACCTGAACGGCCGCCGCGTGCTGCTCGTCGACGACGTGGCCGACTCGGGTCGCACCCTCGCGCTCGCTGTGGAGCTGCTGCGCGAGAAGGGCGCCGACGTGCGCTCGGTGACGATCTACACCAAGCCGACCACGATCATCCAGCCCGACTACGCCTGGAAGGACACCGATCGGTGGATCGACTTCCCGTGGTCGGCCAAGGGCACGGTCCGCGAGGAGGACCTGGGTCTTCCCCCCACCGCCTGACCCCCTCTCCTCTTCTCCATCTTCCGAGTCGTCCCCGGGAGCGCACGCCATAGCGTGCGCTCCCGGGGACGACTCCGTTGTGGGAAGGGGTGCCCGCGGGGCCATTGACCGCGAGACTGCAACTCCGCGACGAGAATGCGCTTCGCACCCGCTGTCTCGTCGCCCAGATGGAGTCTCGCGGATGGGTGCTGTGAGGGCGACCGTGCCGCGAGGGCGACCGTGCGCGAGGGGTCAGTCGTCGGGGGGAGCGATGCGCGGGGGCCAGGTCGAGGCGCCGAGCTCGCGGGAGATGTTGCGCGCGGTGTCGCGCAGGGCGTGCAGCACGGCGTCGGCGGCGGGGCCGTCCGCCGTGGGGTAGACCACGGCGACCGCCGCGACGATGTCGCCCCTGGCGTCGGCGACGGGGGAGGCGAGCGACGACTCCCCGAGCACCGCCTCGTCGACCTCGGTCGCGTAGCCGTGCTCGGCGATCGCGGGCAGCGCGGCCGCGAGCGCCGCGGGATCCGTGACGGTGTCGCCCGTGAGGCTCGTCAGCGGATCCGCGAACACCGCGCGCTGGAAGCCCAGATCGTGCGCGAGCAGCACCTTGCCCATGGCCGAGGCGTGCGCCGGCAGCGCCGCCCCGGTCTCCAGCATCTGCGGGCTGTCGTCCGGCCGCAGCGTGTGGTGGATCACCAGCACCTCCGTGAAGTGCGGGGCACCGAGCCGCACGGCCATGCCGGTGCGCCGCGCGAGCTCCTGCGTCCAGCGCATCGAGCGCGCACGCACATCGAGGGAGTCGAGGTAGACGCTGCTGAGCTTCAGCAGCGTGGGGCCGAGCATGTACCGCTGCCCCCCGCGCTCCTTGGCGACGAGGCCGTGCTCGCGCAGGGAGGACACGATCCCGTGCACGGTCGACGGCGGCAGCTGCAGTGCGGTCGCCAGATCGGTGATGCCGAGATGGCGGGATCCCTGCAGCAGTTCGAGCACCTTGGCGGCGCGATCGATCGCCTGGATCATCGGTGCTGCTCCCTCCTCGACGGCGGCGGCGACGGCGGTGCGGATCCGGCTGCCGGATCTCTTGACAATCCGACGGCCTCAACGCATATTCGACATTAACGAAAAGTATTCCGATTCTGGAGTGCTGTCGCCCCCGGCGCAAGAGGCTCCGTCCTCCGTGTCGCGGCACGCCCCGGAAGGCGGATCCTCGGGATCCAGGGCCGCGGAATGCTCCTCGGAAGACAACGGTGCTGGTGGAACTGCAACAAGGAGGTCGCAGGATGAAGAAGCTCATCAACGCCCCGGAGGACGTGCTCGCAGAATCGCTGCGCGGGCTCGCGCTCGCGCATCCGGAGCTCGACGTCGACATGGCGAACCGTGTGATCCTGCGCCGGGATCGCAAGGCCGAGGGCAAGGTGGCGCTGCTGAGCGGCGGCGGGTCCGGTCACGAGCCGCTGCACGGCGGGTTCGTCGGGGCGGGGATGCTCGACGCCGCGTGCGCCGGAGAGGTCTTCACCTCGCCGACACCGGACCAGATGCAGGCCGCGACGACCGCGATCGACCGCGGTGCGGGCGTGCTGCACATCGTCAAGAACTACACCGGCGACGTCATGAACTTCGAGATGGGCGCCGAACTCGCCGCCATGGACGGCATCGAGGTGCGCTCGGTGGTGGTGGACGACGACGTCGCCGTGCAGGACTCGCTCTACACGGCCGGCCGCCGCGGCGTCGGCCTCACCGTGCTGCTCGAGAAGATCGTGGGCGCCGCCGCGGAGGAGGGCAGGGACCTCGCCGCCGTCGCCGACCTCGCCGCGCGCGTGAACGGCCAGGGACGGTCCATGGGCATGGCCCTGACCAGCTGCACCGTGCCGGCCGCGGGCAAGCCCACCTTCGACCTGCCCGACGACCAGATGGAGATCGGCATCGGCATCCACGGGGAGCCCGGCCGGCACCGCGTGCCGCTCGCACCCGCGAGCGACATCGCGGCGCAGCTCGTCGAGCCGATCCTCGCGGACCTCGACTTCACCGGATCCCCGGCGATCGTGATGCTCAACGGGATGGGGGCGTCGCCGCTCATCGAGCTGTACCTCATGTACGGCGAGGTCGCGGCGCTGCTGGAGAAGGCGGGCGTGACGATCGCCCGCAACCTCGTCGGCAACTACATCACCTCGCTGGACATGGCGGGCTGCTCGGTCACGGTGCTCAAGGCCGACGACGAGCTCATCCGGCTGTGGGACGCGCCCGTCGTCACGCCCGGCCTGCGCTGGGGCGCCTGACCCTCGCCGACACCGCCCCCATCGCGGAAGCCGCCGGATTCCGGATCCGAGCACGGCACCTTTCGCGACGCGGGCCTCAGGAACCGTCCGAAGGAGAACATCTGCATGTCGAACACCATCCCGCTCGCCGTCCTCGTCGACTGGCTGCACCGCTTCCGCGACGCCGTCGTGACCCAGCGCGACTGGCTCACCGAGCTCGACTCCGCGATCGGCGACGCCGACCACGGCGCCAACATGGCCCGCGGCATGACCGCGGCCGTCGAGAAGGTGGAGCAGACCTCGCCGCAGACCGCGGGCGACCTGTTCAAGACCGTCGGCATGACTCTCGTGTCGACCGTGGGCGGGGCGAGCGGTCCGCTCTACGGCACGTTCTTCCTGCGGATCGGGGCGACTCTCGGGGCGGAGCCGGAGGTGGAACCGGCGGCGCTCGCCGCGGGCCTGCGTGCGGGACTCGAGGGCGTGGTCGCCCGCGGCAAGGCCGAGGCGGGCGACAAGACCCTGTTCGACGCGATCGCGCCCGCGATCGACGCGCTCGATGCCGCGCTGGCCGAGGGGAAGGCGGCGGAGGAGGCGACCGCCGCCGCCGCGGCGGCCGCTGCCGCGGGCCGCGACGCCACGATCGACCTCGTCGCGCGCAAGGGCAGGGCCAGCTACCTCGGGGAGCGCAGCGCCGGCCACATGGATCCCGGATCCGCGTCGGCGACGCTGCTGTTCGAGACGCTCGCCGCGGCCGTCGCCGGCTGACCCGCCGATGAGCGCCGTCGGGATCGTCGCCGTCTCGCACAGCCTGCGCCTGGCCGAGGCCGCGCAGGAGCTCGCCGCGCAGATGGTGCCGGGCGGGACCGTGCCGATCGTGCTCGCCGCGGGGGCGGGGGAGGACGCGGGCGGCGCGCCCATCCTCGGCACCGACGCGACGCGGGTGGCCGCGGCGATCGACGAGCTCGCCGCGGTCTGCGACGGGGTGCTCGTGCTGATGGACCTCGGATCCGCGGTGATGAGCGCCGAGTTCGCGCTCGAACTGCGCGCGAGCGAGGTTCCGGTGCGACTCGCCTCCGCGCCCTTCGTGGAGGGACTGCTCGCGGCGTCCGTGACGGCGGCGCAGGGGGCGTCGCTCGACGAGGTCGCCGCGGAGGCGAACGGCGCGCTGATCGCGAAGTCGGCGCAGCTGGGAGACGAGCCGCAGGCACCGGCCGGGTCGGGGGGCCCTGAGCTCGAGGAGAGCGCGCCGGCGTCTGCGGTCTCGCGGCCGGGAGAAGGGGTGCGCACGGTCCTCGTGCGCAACCCCGCGGGCGTGCATGCGCGCCCGGCCGCGCTGATCGCGCAGGCGGCAGCCGGGGCGGAGCTGCGGCTGCGGCGGCTTCCGGACGGGGATCCGGTCCCCGCGCCGAGCATGATGCGACTGCTCGCGTTCGGAGCCCGCCCGGGCGACGAGGTGCAGCTGGCCGGGGATCCCGCCGCGGTCGAGCGGGTCGCGGCGCTGTTCGAGGACGGCTTCGGCGAGATGGACGGACCTCCGTTGGCGCCCGGAACCGTCCCTTCGGGGGGAACCGTCCCTTCGGGGGGAACCGCCCCGGCGGCGTCCCTGTCTCCCGGATCGACGCTCCGTGGTCTCGGCGTGAGCCCGGGCCGTGCGATCGCCCCCGTCGCGCAACTCGGCGCGGCGATCCCCGAGCCGCCCGCGGGGCGGCTGCCGGCCGCGGGGCGAGAGGCGGAGGCGGAGCGGATCCCGGCCGCCGCGGCCGAGGTCGTCGCGGCTCTGCGTGCGGCGGCGGCAGGATCCGACGGCGAGGCCGTGCAGATCCTCGAGGCCACCGCGCTGCTTGCCGCGGACCCGGAGTTCGCCGCGGGCGCCGCCGCGCGCGTGCGTGCCGAGGGCGTGTCCGCCGCCCGCGCGGTGTGGGACGAGGCCGCGGATCAGGAGCAGGTGCTACGCGGTCTGGGCGGGCGCCTGGCAGAGCGCGCGGTCGACGTGCGGAGCGTGCGCGACCGCATCGTCGCACGGCTGACCGGGCAGGAGGTCCCGGGGATCCCCGAGCGTGCGGATCCGTTCGTGCTCGTCGCGCGGGATCTCGCCCCCGCCGAGACCGCGACGCTGGGCCGCAGCCGGTGCGCGGGTCTCGTGACAGAGGAGGGCGGACCGACCTCGCACACGGCGATCCTCGCTCGCGCGCTGGGCATCCCGGCGGTCGTCGGCGTCGCCGGTGCGGTCGGGATCGCGGCCGGGACCACCGTGCTCGTCGACGGCGAGGCCGGGACCGTGCGCCTCGACCCGCCCGCCGGGGAGGCCGTCGTCTCCGCCGATCAGGTCCCCGCCTTCGACGGCACCGGTCTGCTGGCGGACGGCACCGCGATTCCGCTGCTCGCCAACGTCGGCGGCGCGGCCGACGCGGTCGCCGCGGCCGCGGCGGGCGCGCAGGGCGTCGGCCTGTTCCGCACCGAGTTCTGCTTCCTCGATCGCGCCGAGGAGCCGACCGTCGCCGAGCAGGTCGCGGCCTACCGCGGGGTGCTCGCGCCGTTCGCGGGGCGCAAGGTCGTCGTGCGCACGCTCGATGCCGGCAGCGACAAGCCGCTGCCGTTCGCGACCGCGACGGACGAGGAGAATCCGGCGCTCGGCGTGCGCGGCCTGCGCGTCGCGCGTGAACATCCCGCGCTGCTCGCCCACCAGCTCGCGGCGATCGCCGCGGCGGGTGCGGCGGAGGGCGCGCAGCTCGAGGTGATGGCCCCGATGGTCGCGACGGTCGACGAGGCCCGCGACTTCGCCGCGGCCTGCCGGGCGGCGGGGATCGCCCGGGCCGGCATCATGATCGAGACGCCCGCCGCGGCGCTCCTGGCTTCCGAGCTGCTCGCGGTGGTGGACTTCGTGAGCCTCGGCACCAACGACCTCACGCAGTACACGATGGCCGCCGACCGGCTGTCGGCGCCGCTGGGCGCGCTCAACGACCCGTGGCAGCCCGCGGTGCTGCGCCTGATCGCGGCCGTGGGCGAGGCGGGCCGGGCCGCGGACAAGCCCGTGGGCGTGTGCGGCGAAGCGGGCGGGGATCCGGCCCTCGCGCCCGTCCTGGTCGGCCTGGGCGTCACGAGCCTGTCGATGACGGCGCGCTCGCTCGCCCGGGTGTCTGCGCGCCTGCGCGCGCTGACGGCCGACGACTGCCGCCGCGCCGCGGCTGCGGCCCTCGGCGCCCCGACGGCCACCGAGGCGCGCGCCGCGGCGGCGGCCGCTCTGGGCTGACGGCGCCGAGGACCCGTCCCCGGGGCGTCCCCGGGGCGCCCGTCAGTCGACCGTCAGGACGAAGCCGTCGGGGGCGGGGGCGATCGTCACGTGGGTGAGGTCGGCGACGACGGCGTCCGGGGAGTGCGCGGCGGATCCCGCGCCGACGCCGATCACGCGCATCCCCGCGGCGCGGGCGGCCTGGATCCCCGCTCCGGAGTCCTCGAAGACGATGCAGTCCGCCGGATCCGCACCGAGTCGGGAGGCGCCGAGCAGGAAGCCCTCCGGATCCGGCTTGGAGGCGCTCACGTGCTCCGCGGTGACGGGGCCCGTCGGCACGCCGAGCTCTGCGGCGCCCATGCGCACGCGCATCAGCCGGTCGTCGGCCGAGGTGACGATCGCGTGCGGGAACGGGGCGAGGGCCTGCAGGAACGCGGCCGCTCCCGGCACCTCGACGACGCCGTCCACATCGCCGCTCTCGCGCTCGAGCATGACGCGGTTCTCGGCGAGATTCTCCTCGTGCGGGCGGTCCGGCAGCATGATCGCCATGCTCTGATGGCCCTGGCGGCCGTGCACGACGCTCAGCACGAACTCCGGGTCGAGTCCGTGCGGCTCCGCCCAGGCCAGCCACAGCCTCTCCACGACGGCGGTCGAGTCGACGAGCGTGCCGTCCATGTCGAGCAGGGCGGCGCGGGCGTGGAAGGTCTGGGTCATGTTCTCAGGGTAGTGGCGGCTCCGCTCCGCGTTCCCCGGGCGCCCGCTCGCGCAGCCCTAGGCTGGACGGGATGAGGGAGGGCGGCGTGATGAGAGCCGAGTGGGAGCGACTGATGCGACGGCTGCGGGACGCGCGCGCCTCCGCGACGCTCCGCCAGATGCGCGAGACCGATGCGCTGCTCACCGGGGCCGCCGCCTTCGTCCTGGGCTTCCTGGTAGCGCTCGTGATCTTCTGGCATCGCACGCTGTCGATCACCGGGCCGTGGTCCGTCGGCACGGTCGCGGCGATCGGCGGCGCCGCCGTCGCCGTGCTGAGCTTCTCCGCCGGGCGCATCGGGCTGCGCATGGAGGCGGCCGAGGCACCCGAGAAACAGGATCCG
Source organism: Microbacterium sp. NPDC089698 (assembly GCF_044749045.1). NCBI lineage: Bacteria > Bacillati > Actinomycetota > Actinomycetes > Micrococcales > Microbacteriaceae > Microbacterium > Microbacterium sp. NPDC089698. The sequence continues at coordinate 1,282,571 of NZ_JBIVHE010000001.1, read as the reverse complement.
ACGACGGCGAACGACGGCTTCGCGACGCCGGGGCAGCGTCTGCGCTGGTACGAGCTGACCGCGATCGCCCTCGCGCACGGCGCGGTCGCGCTGCTCGCCCTGTTCGGCCTCGCCGCGCTCCTCGAGGCCGGCTTCCGCGACGCCCCGGTCTTCCCGTTCCCCGGTGCCGTCCTCGTCGGCGTCTCCCTCGCCCTCACGGCTTACGTCTGCTACCTCAGCGCGATCGCGCTGAGCCCCACCTCGATCTCGCTCATCCTCGCGGTGTTCCTCGTGATCGGCGCGCTCACCGCGATGCTCGAGGCGACGGATCCGCACTGGTGGCGCGACAACCTCTCCGCCCTCGGCATGTCGAGCAACGCCTCCTCGCCCGCGTTCAACCTCACGCTGATCGTCTCCGGAGTGATGGTCACCACGATCGCCCGCTACGCCACGGCGGCGCTGCCCGTGCCGGAGCTGAGGGACGAGCGCGGGCGCACGATCGTGCGCGTGGCGCTCATCCTGATCGGCCTGCTCCTGGCCTGCGTCGGCGTCTTCCCCGTGGACCGCTTCTTCCTGCTGCACAACACGGTCGCGACCGGCATGGCCGTGTGCTTCGCCGCGGTCGTGATCGGCCTGCCCTGGTTCCTCCGCCGGATCTCGCGCGTGTTCGTGGTGCTGGGCTGGGTGTACGTGCTCGTGATCGCGCTGCTCGGAGTGTTCTTCGCGACCGGCTACTACAACCTCACCGCGGTCGAGCTGATCGCCGCCGTGCTGATCTTCAGCTGGATCATCGTGTTCCTGCGCACCGCCGGCGCCGATCACGGGCCCTGGGACGCCGCGCGGCCCGAGCGCGCGGAGTCCGTCGCGCGGCGCTGAGCGAGCCTCCCCCGGAGAGCGGATCCGGATCCCTTCGCGGCACGACATGTCCGGCGCGCTCGGGGACAACCCGCCGCATCGGCGCCGGATGAGAATGGGAGCATCGACCGTCGTCCGCACACTCGAAGGAGAGACCGATGACCGACACGTCCGCCGCGTCCGCGCTGCTCGACCGCATCCAGGCGCCCGAGGGCTCCGGCCGCGACATCCCCGACGCCGCCACGCGCGAGATCATCGGCCGCGCCCCGGTGCAGACCGTCGCCGACCTGGATGACGCGATCGCCCGGGCCAAGGCCGCGCAGCCCGCCTGGGAGGCGCTCGGCCACGCGAAGCGGAGCGAGCTGCTGCTCGCGGCGGCCGACGCCCTCGACGCGAACGCGGAGGCGCTCGCGCAGCTGCTCTCCCGCGAGCAGGGCAAGCCGCTCAACGGTCCGAACGCCCGGTTCGAACTGGGCGCGTGCTCGGCCTGGCTGCGCACCAACGCGACGACCGTGCTGGAGCCCGAGGTGCTCGTCGACGATGAGAACCTGCATGCGGAGCTCGTCTACAAGCCCGCGGGCGTCGTCGGCGCGATCGGCCCGTGGAACTGGCCGCTCATGATCACCATCTGGCAGATCGGCCCGTCGCTGCGGATGGGGAACACGGTCGTCGCCAAGCCCAGCGAGTACACGCCGCTGAGCGTGCTCGCGATGCTGTCGGTCATGAACGAGGTGCTGCCGGCCGATGTGCTGATCGGGATCTCCGGCGACCGCGAGGTGGGCGCGCGCATCGCGTCGCACCCCGACATCGACAAGATCATGTTCACCGGATCCACGGCCACCGGCCGCAAGATCATCGAGAGCTCGGCCGGCAACCTCGCCCGGCTCACGCTCGAGCTCGGCGGCAACGACGCCGGGATCGTGCTGCCCGGGACGGATCCGGCCGCGATCGCCGAGGACCTGTTCTGGGGCGCGTTCATCAACACCGGTCAGACCTGCGCGGCCATGAAGCGCCTCTACGTGCACGACTCGCTCTACGACCAGGTCGTGGACGCGCTCGCCGGCATCGCCGCATCCGTGCCGATCGGCAACGGCCTGGACGAGAACAACGTCCTGGGCCCGCTGCAGAACAAGCAGCAGTTCGACATCGTCTCGCGCCTCGTCGAGGACGCGAAGGCCCGCGGCGCCCGCGTCGTGACGGGAGGCGAGGCGGCCCCCGAGCTCGGCGAGCTGTTCTACCGGCCCACGATCGTGGCCGACATCGACAACGACGCCGCGCTCGTGCAGGAGGAGCAGTTCGGGCCGGCGCTGCCGATCATCCGCTACTCCGACGTGGACGAGGCGTTCGCGCTCGCCAACGCGGTCGACGTGGGCCTCGGCGCCTCGGTGTGGTCGAGCGACCCCGAGGCGGCGCGCGAGGCCGCGACCCGCATGCAGTCCGGCACGGTGTGGATCAACTCGCACGGAGGGCTGCACCCGATGGTGCCGTTCGGCGGCGTGAAGAGCTCCGGCTATGGCCTCGAGTTCGGCGTCGCCGGCCTCAAGTCCGTCGCCGTGCCCCAGGTCGTCTCCGGCCCCGGCCGGAAGGCCTGAGCCATGGCCCGCTCCGCGATCGTCGTCGGAGCCGGCACCTCGGGGAGCATCGTCACCCGGCGTCTCGTGGACGCCGGGTACGACGTGACGCTCATCGAGGCCGGTGGATACGACACCAACCCCGCGATCCACGACCCCTCCCGTGCGGGCGAGCTCTGGCACGCCGCCGAGGACTGGGACTACTTCACGGTGCCGCAGGAGCACGCGGCCGGGCGCCGGCTGCACCTGCCGCGCGGGAAGGTGACGGGCGGATCCCATGCGCTGAACGCCATGATCTGGGTGCGCTGCGCCGCCTCCGACTTCGACGGCTGGGAGAGCGCCGGTGCGACCGGCTGGGGCTGGTCCGAGGTGCTTCCCGTGTACGAGGCGATCGAGAACGAGCTGCTGCCCGTCACCGACGACTACCCGCTCGTGCCGATCCAGCGGTCGATCATCGACGCCGCGGTCCAGGAGGGGCTCTCGCAGAACCCCGACTACAACGGCGGCACTCTCGACGGCGTCTCGCAGGAGCAGGTCACGATGCGCGACGGCCGCCGCGTCAACACCTGGATGGCGTACGTGCGCCCGGTCGAGGGCGCGCCCAACCTGCGGGTCGTCACGGACGCCGAGGTGCACTCCGTGATCGTCGAGGACGGCGTGGCCGTGGGAGTGCGCCTGAGCGGCGGCGCCGAGCCGGCCGGAGCGTCCGAGCTCCGCGCCGACGAGGTGATCCTCGCCGCCGGCGCCCTCGGCAGCCCCGCGATCCTGCTGCGCAGCGGCATCGGTCCGCGCGAGGACCTCGAGGCGCTCGGGATCGACGTGGTCCGCGACGCCCCCGCGGTCGGCGCGAACCTGCACGACCATCTGCTGTCCCCTGTGATCTTCACGACCGCCGAGCCCGTGGGGGCGCCGGAGCCCGGCGTCTCCGTCACGCAGACGCATCTGTTCTGGCGTTCGCGCGAGGATCTGGCCGAGCCCGACACCCAGCCGATCCACTTCTCCGTGCCGATGTGGGGCGAGCTCGACCCGCGTCCCGGCGCGCACGGACCGGGCGACGGCTTCTCCCTCATGGCGGGGCTCGTCACGCCGCACAGCCGGGGCGCGCTGCGCCTGTCCGGACCCGGCGCGGAGGATCCGCTCCTCATCGACCTCGCGGCCCTCGAGGACGAGCGCGATGTCGCCGCGCTCGCGGCATCCGTCCGCCAGGCGCGCCGGATCGGCGCCCGGCCCGCGCTCGCGGGGGAGTGGGGCGCGATCGAGGCCTACCCGGGTCCTGAGGTGTCGGACGCCGACGTCGAGGACTGGGTGCGCCGCACCGCGATCACCTACCACCACCAGGTCGGCACCTGCCGGATGGGATCGGATCCGGACGCCGTCGTGGATCCGCGCCTGCGCGTGAACGGCATCGCGGGACTCCGGGTGATCGACGCCTCGGTCATGCCGACGATCACCACGGGCAACACGAACGCCCCCGCCGCCGTGATCGGCGAGCGCGGCGCGCTGTTCGTGCTCGAGGACGCGGGCTAGGACCTCGCGCGGCCGGGCTCCTCAGGGGTCCGGCCGCGCAGCTCCGCGAGCAGTGCCTGCAGTCCCGCCTCGATGCGCTCGTCTCCGGCGACCTCGGGCAGCAGCACCGAGACCATCTGCCAGCCGGCGTTGCGCGAGGCGACTTCGCCGACCGCCGTGTCGATGTCGATGTGATCGGCGAGCTCCCCGTCCTCCCTCGCCTCGACGAGGAAGCGGCGGAACTGGTCCCGCCAGCGAGAGTTGTTCTCGCGGTGGATCTGGGTGACCCTGGTGTCCTGCGAGGCGTGGTCCCAGAACGCGATCACGACGCGGGCATACTTGGGGCCGAGTTCTCCGAACGGGAGGATCTCGCGGCACATCTGCTCCAGGGCGTCGAGGCCGCGCTTGCCCGCGACCTCGGTGAGGATCCGTCCGTTGGCCTGCACGTGGAGCCGCACGAAGGACGCCGTGAGCAGGCTCTCCTTGGTGGGGAAGTAGCGGGCGATCGCCCCGTGGGTGTAGCCGGCCTCCGCGGCGATCTGGCGCATCGTGAGGCGCTCGAAGCCCTCCCGGGCGATCACCTTCGTGGCCGCGTCCGCGATGTGGTCCCGCCGTTCGTCGTGGTCAACGATCTTGGGCACGTCAGTCCTCCTCCGATCCTGATGATCCTAGGGGCGCCGCAACGGGAAGCCGCGCCATCTTTCGTGTCCAATTGGATACGTAAGATTCTGAAACATCTTGACAACACTAACGCCTTGCTGGATATTTAAGTGACCAAGTGGTGATTAAAGACGATGAAGTCGCACCGCAGCGACGCCTCCGCTCCGAGATCCCATCCCTCGCTCTGACAGGAAGCACACATGCACATCACGCGCGCACTCCGTGTCGCCGCCGCGGTCGTCGCCGTCGGCGCGGCCGCCGCCCTCGCCGGCTGCTCGTCCTCGTCCGGCAGCGCCGAACCGGGGAAGAAGGGCGATCCGACCACGGTCAAGGTCGCCACGATCGGACTCACCTCCGACGGCAGCCTGCTGACCGGGATGGCGAAGGGGTTCTTCGCCGATGAAGGACTCAGGATCGAGACGTCGATCGTCGCGAACCCGCCCGCCGGTCTCGCCGCCGCGCAGAGCGGGCAGGTCGACATCGCCTACTCGCCCAGCATCCCGCTGCTCAACGCCCTCAGCCAGGGCGTGAAGATGAAGGTCGTCGCGCCCGCCGACGGCTACCCGGACGCGGCGACCAGCGCCTCCGACCCCGCGGCTTTCGACGATACCGGCCTGTTCGCGAGCGCGTCCAGCGGCATCACCTCGGTGAAGGAGCTGGCCGGCAAGACGATCGCGATCCCCGCCCGCAAGGCCCAGCTGGAGGTCGTCATCGCCGAGCAGCTCAAGAAGAACGGCATCGACCCCGCGACCGGCGTGAAATGGGTCGTGCTCGACTTCACCTCGGCCGTCGCCGCCCTGAAGAGCGGCAACGTCGACGCGGCGGGGCTCGTCAGCCCCTTCACCGCGCAGGCGCTCACGGCCGGCAACCCGCAGCTCGCCGCGCCGTCGATCGGCTTCTTCGAGACCGGGGCGACCGGTCTGTGGACGACGGGCGACGCGACCGCGACGGCGAAGAAGGACGTCATCAGCGCGTTCCAGCGCGCGATCGCGAAGTCCAACGAGTACGCCACCGCGCACCCCGAGGAGGCCATCAAGGCCGGCCTCGCCTACACGAAGTCGACGCTCGTGGTCGATCAGGTCAAGGTGCCGGTCTGGCCCGCGACGGTCACGACCCAGGATCTGCAGCGTCCCGACGACAAGATGGTGGATCTCGGGTTCCTGAAGAAGCCGGTCGACCTCTCGGGCGTCATCCTCGCGAAGTGACGACCGTGACCCGCTCCCGCATCCTCCCCGCGCTGCTCGGCGCCGCCGGCGCACTGACCGCGCTCGTGGTGTGGCAGCTCGCGGCGACGGTCGGCCCGCTCTCCGGCGCACCGCTGCCCTCCGCCCTCGAGGCGCTGGGCGCGGCGGGCCGCCTGCTGGGCACGCCGCAGCTCTGGCAGGCGATGGCGGACACCCTGGTCATGGCGCTCACCGGCCTCCTCGCCGCGGCGATCGTCGGCGTGCTGCTGGGTATCGCGATCGGATCCTCTCCGCTCGCGATGCACGCGACCAGGGTGCCGCTGGAGTTCCTCAAGCCGATCCCGCCCATCGTGATCCTCCCGGTCGTGGTGCTCGTGCTCGGCCCCACCTCGGGCATGGGGACCTTCCTGGTCTTCTTCGGCTCCTTCATCGCGATCGCCGTGCAGTCCTCCGCGGGGGTCTTCGACACCGATCCCGTGGCCCGCGCCACGGGCGCCTCCTACGGGATGACCCGCGCGGAGATCCTCACCCGGATCGTGATCCCGAGCGCGCTGCCCTACATCGGCACCGCGCTGCGGGTCGCGGCCCCCACCTCGCTCGTCATCGCCGTCGTCGCGGGCCTGCTCGGGGGAGGGCCGGGACTCGGCCAGAGCCTGCTCATGTCGCAGATCTCCGGCAACCAGCCCGAGCTCTTCGGCTACGTGCTGATCCTCGGCGTGCTCGGCCTGCTCATCCAGGGGCTCAGCCAATGGGGCGAGCGGCGGCTGCTGCACTGGCACCCGCAGTACCGGAAGGCGGAACACGCATGACCCTCACCACGTCCGTGCAGACCGGCGCCCGGCTGCGGCGCGGGCGCCGTCTGAGCGCCTCTCCGCGCTGGCTGCTGATCCTCGTCGAGATCGCGGTCCCGATCGTCCTCATCGCGCTCTGGTGGATCGCCTCGGCGGGATCCACCAACACGTTCTTCCCGCCGCTGTCCGCGATCCTGGGACGCCTGGGCGAGCTGATCGGAACGCCCGCGTTCCTCGGCGACATCGGCGTCTCGGTGCTGAACCTCGTCGTGGCCTTCCTCATCGCCACGGTCGTCGGCGTGCTGCTGGGCTGCGCGCTCGGGCTCATCGCGCCGCTCAGCTGGTTCGTCGAGCCGACGATCCACTTCTTCCGGGCGATCCCTCCGGTCGCGCTCGTGCCGATCTTCGTGTCGCTCATCGGCTTCGGCAACGGCACGCGCATCCTCTCGATCTCGCTCGCCGCGCTGTTCCCGATCCTCATCTCCACGATCGACGGGGTGCGCGCCGGCGAGCCCACGCTGCAGATGGTCGGGCGGGTGTACCGCCTCGCCCGCGCGGAGCGGCTGTTCCAGGTGACCCTGCCGGCCGCGAGCCCGCGAATACTCTCCGGCATGCAGGTGAGCCTCATCACGGCGTTCGTCGTGATGATCGCGAGCGAGATGCTCGGATCCTCCTCCGGCCTGGGCGCGGCGACGCTGCTCGCGCAGCAGTCCTTCGCGATCGCCGACATGTGGGCGGGCATCATCGTCCTCGGCGTGCTCGGCTACCTGTCCACCGCCCTGTTCGTCCTGTTCCGCCGCGCGGTCCTGCGCTGGTACATCGCCTCACAACAACTGGAGAAGAGCGAATGAGCATCACCACCAGCCCCCGGCTCAGCGTCCAGGGCCTCGCCAAGACCTACCGCACCAAGAGCGGCGACGTGCCGGTCATCGCCGATCTCACCTTCGACGTGCAGGCGGGCGAGGTGGCCTGCATCGTCGGGCCTTCCGGCATCGGCAAGACCACGCTGCTCAAGTGCCTCACCGGCCTGCAGCCGATCACGTCCGGATCCGCCCGCATCGACGGCGTCGAGATCGACGGACCGCCCGAGGAGATGGCCCTCGTCTTCCAGGAGTACACGCGCTCGCTCATGCCGTGGCTCACGGTCGAGAAGAACGTGCGGCTGCCGCTGCGGCACCTGCGACTGAGCGCGGGGGAGCGGGAGGAGCGCATCACGTCGGCGCTCGCGGCGGTCGGGCTCGCCGGCGCGGGAGCGAAGTACCCGTGGCAGCTGTCCGGCGGCATGCAGCAGCGCGTCGCCATCGCCCGCGCGATCGCGTACCGCCCCGAGGTGCTCGTGATGGACGAGCCGTTCGCCTCGGTCGACGCGCAGACCCGGTTCGAGCTCGAGGACCTGTGCCTGCGGATCCGCGAGCAGTTCGGTATGACGATCCTGCTCGTGACGCACGACATCGACGAGGCCGTGTACCTCTCGGACCGGGTCATCGTGCTCGGCGAGCGCCCCGCCCGCGTGACCGAGATCATCGAGATCGACTTCGGCGGCCCCCGCGATCAGCTGGAGACCCGGGCGACCGCGGAGTTCGCCGAGCTCCGCACCCGCATCTTCGGGCTCATCCGGAAGGCGGGCTGAATGGACGACGCGGCACGCGGCTATGAGGGGTTCCCGGGACGCATCGGCGAGTTCACCTCCGAGTCGGATCCCGCGTGGCGCGTCCGGCCGGCAGCGCCCGAAGGGGCGCCGAACATCGTCGTCATGCTCGTCGACGACCTCGGCTTCAGCGACCTCGGGCCGTTCGGCGGCGAGATCCGGACGCCGTTCATCGACGGGCTCGCGGCCGACGGCTGGCTGTTCACGAACTACCGCACGGCTCCCATGTGCTCCCCGGCCCGCGCTGCGCTGCTGACCGGGCTGAACCCGCACAGGGCCGGCTTCGGCTTCGTCGCCCACATCGATCCGGGCTATCCGGGGTTCGCCTGCGAGCTGCCCGCGGCGGCGCCCACGCTCGCGGAATCGCTGCGGGCCGGAGGCTACGCGACGTTCATGGTCGGCAAGTGGCACCTGACCGTGGAGTCCCGGCTGCACGACGGCGCCGACCGGTCCTCGTGGCCGCTGCAGCGCGGCTTCGACCGCTACTTCGGATCGATGGACGGCTTCACCTCGCTGCACCATCCGCACCGCCTCGTCCAGGACAACTCCGTGCTCGACGTCGCCGAGTTCCCGGACGGGTTCTTCCTGACGGACGAGCTGACGGATCGTGCGATCGGGATGATCGACGAGCTCCGCGTGAACGAACGCCGCAAGCCCTTCTTCCTCTACTACGCGCACACCTCGGTGCACGGGCCGATCCAGGCCAAGGAGGAGGACATCGAGCGCTATCGCGGCCACTACGAGCGCGGCTGGAACGCGCTGCGCGAAGAGCGGTTCGCACGCCAGCGCGCCCAGGGCATCGTCCCCGCGCACGCGGAGCTGCCGGGGGATCCGCTCGCGGACGGCGACCGGATCCCGCACTGGGACGACCTCGGGGCCGAGGAGCGGGCGCTCTACGCCCGCCACATGGAGGTCTACGCGGCCGCCGTCGACGAGATCGATCAGAGCGTGGGGCGCCTGCTCGCGCGGCTGGACGAGCTCGGCGAGCGCGAGAACACGATCATCGTGATCGCGAGCGACAACGGCGGCACCGCCGAGGGCGGCCCGACCGGAACGCGCAGCTACTTCTCGCAGTTCGGGCTGCACGGGGCGGTTCCGGACGGGTGGGTGAACGACGTGCCCCGTGATCTCTCGGAGATCGGCGGCCCGCGACTCTACGGGCAGTACCCGACCGGCTGGGCGCGGGTGTCGAACACCCCGTTCCGGTCGTTCAAGTCGAGCACCTATGAGGGCGGCGTGCACGCGCCGCTCGTGATCTCCTGGCCCGCCGGGGCCGCGTCGCCGGGACTCAGAGACCAGTTCGTCTTCGTGTCGGACCTCGCCCCGACGCTGCTCGAGCTCGCCGGCGTCGCCCGCCCGGAGCAGTGGAACGGAACGGCGGCGCCCGAGGTGGACGGCGACAGCATCGCCGAGATCCTCGCGGATCCGGCCGCTCCGGGACGTGAGCAGCAGTACTTCGAGTGCGTCGGCCGGCGCGCGTTCGTCGAGGGGGAGTGGAAGGCGGTCTCGCCGATCCCCCCGACACGCGCGCAGGGCGCCGCCGGGGGCGTGTGGGAGCTCTACCACCTGCCGAGCGACCCGACCGAGACGCGCGATCGCGCGGCGACCGAGCCCTCGCGGGTGCGGGCGCTCGCGGAGCGCTGGCGCACCGAGGCCTGGCGGAACACCGTGTTCCCGCTCGACGACGACGGCACGCTGCACTCGGTGCGCCCCGGAACGGAGGCGCCGCTCTCGGAGCCGGTCGAACTCGTGCCGTTCCGTCCGCCGCTCGAGCGGTTCCGCTCCGCGCGGCTCACGGTGCTGCGGTCCTTCGAGGTGCACGCCGAGCTGGATCTGGAGCCGGGTGCGGAGGGCGTGCTCCTCGCCCACGGCGATCAGGGCGGGGGGTACCTCCTCGCCCTGGACGGCGGCGAGCTGCTGCTCTCGTACAACGCGTACGGCGCGATGCGCCGGGTGCGCGCGAGCGCGCCGGGATCCGGTCGCCACCGCATCGACCTGCGGGTGCGGGCCGATCTCGGCCTGCGCTGGAGCCTCACGGTCGCCGTGGACGGCGTGGAGCGGCTCCGCCTCGACGACGTGCCCATGCTCGTCGGCATGGCGCCCTTCACCGGCATCAGCGTGGGCTACGACTACGGCGGCCCCGTGGACTGGGACATCTACGAGCGCCACCGCTCCTACCGCTTCTCCCGCGGACGGATCCTGTCCCTGCGCTACGTCCCGGGCGAGCCGTCGCCCGAGGACGCGACCGTGCTCCGCGCGATCGAGCAGGAGATGCGCGACCTCGTGGACTGAGGGCGGGCCGGACCTGGTCCGGCCGGGCCAGGCCTGCGCCGGGCCTACCTTCGTCGACGCCCCCTCTGGGTATCCGCGCCCCCTCGCAGCGACGTGCGTGCGAGGGGGCGTGGACGCTGCGAGGGGGCGCCGACGTGAGTGGAAGCGGGGCGACGCGAACGCGCGGGGTCAGTCGTCCAGGAGGGCGGCGGCGAACATCGGGCGGGCGGCGTCGGCGCTCGGCGGATGGAAGAGGCCGGCGGTCGCGTCGCGGTACAGCCGGCTCAGCTCGTGGCCGTTGTCGAAGCCTCCTCCGCTCGTGCACATGAGCGCGGCCTCCGCGGCGCGACGGGCGGCGGTCGAGGCGTTCAGGCGGGCGCTCACGAGGAGCAGCGGCCAGCGCGCGCCATGGTCGAGCAGCTCGTCGAAGTCTCGGCAGTAGGCCTCGAGCTGCGCCGGCACCGCCAGGTAGTCGAGGTGCGCGTCGGCGAGCCTCGTCCGCGACTCGGGCACCTCGGCGTAGGTCGCCCCGGCCTTGGCGGAGCGGCGCTTCTTGAGTCCGGCGGCACCCAGGTCGAGCGCGCGGCGGGCGACGCCGGCGTAGACGGATCCGATCAGCAGCTGGAAGTTGCTCGTGATCGCGAAGGTGAGCAGGTCTGGCACCCGGCCCACGGCGATGCGGCGGTTCACCCGCTCCGGGGCCATGCGCACGTCCTTCAGGATCGTGGCGCGGCTCTGCGAGGCCCGCATGCCCATCACGTCCCACTGGTCGGAGACGGCGATGCCCTCGGCGGCGCGCTCGAGGAAGCCGTAGACGAGCATCGGGTTCTCCGGATCCGTGTCGTCGCGGCCGTGCGTGATGAGCCGGGTCCAGACGGGGGAGAGCGAGGTGAAGATCTTGACCCCGTTGAGGAGGTAGCCGCCGTCGGCCTGCGGGACGGCGCTGGTCTTCGAGTCCTGCATGACCCAGTCGTTGGAGGGCTCGCTGATCCCGAACGCGAAGATCTCCCCGGCCATCGCCTCGGAGAACACCTGGTCGAGGGAGTGGTCGCCGCGGTCGGCGAGGGCCTTCGCGACGCCCGTGCACATGAGGTGCATGTTGACCGCGAGCGCCGTCGCCGGGGCCGCGGTCGCGAGGCGCTGCTGCAGGTGCGAGACCTCGTCGAGGTTCAGCCCCGGTCCGCCGTGCGCCTCCGGCACGAACAGCAGCAGGTATCCGCGCTCCGTCAGCTCGGCGAGATCCTCGTCGAAGAACCGGTTCTCCCGGTCGTACACGGCGGCGCGCTCGCGGAATCGCTCGAGCAGCTCATCCGGCAGATAGCGTTCGGCGAGCTCGGCGTGGCGGGTGAGACGATCGGTCATCGTGCCTCCTGGGGTGAGTATCCGGATCCCGGTTGTGATCCCGGTCGTTTCGGGGCGCCATCCCGTGTTTCGGGGCGCCTGGCTCCGGGTGGGGACGGCGTGCGGCGCCCCGCACCGCGGGGGTGCGCCCCAAAACGGGCGGCGCGGCCGCGCATGCTGCGCGCGCTCACGGCCGCTCCAGCACGAGGGCGCCGCTGTGCCCGCCGAAGCCGAAGGACGGGGACAGGACGCGGCGGATCCGTCCGGCGTCGTGTGCGGTGCCGTGGACGATGTCCCAGTCCGCGTACTCGGGGTCGTCGAGGTTGAGGGTGGGCGGGATCAGGCCCGTCTGCAGGGTGCGGATCGCGAGGATCGCCTCGACCGCCCCGGAGGCGCCGAGGAGGTGCCCGGTGCTCGACTTCGTGGCGGTGACCGGGATCGATCTGGCGCGGTCGCCGAACACGGCTTCGAGGGCCGCGAGCTCGGCCGCGTCCCCGGCCGGGGTGCCGGTGCCGTGCGCGTTGACGTGGTCTATGCCGTCGGCGGCATGCGCCTCGAGGCCCGCGTCGGCGAGGGCGGCGGAGACGGCCTGCGCTGCACCGCGACCCTGCGGATGCGGCGCCGTGGGGTGGTGCGCATCGCTCGATTCGCCGAATCCCGCGAGCACGGCGAGCGGCTCCGCGCCGCGGCCGCGGGCGACGTCCTCGGCCTCGAGCAGCAGGGCTGCGGCGCCCTGGGACATCACGAAGCCGCGTCGTCCGCGGTCGAAAGGACGGCTCGCCGCGGCCGGATCCGCCTCGTATCCGCTCGCGAGCGCCCGCAGGTTCGCGTTCGCCGCGAGGTTCACCGCGTTGAGGCAGTCCTCCATGCCGACCACGAGCACGGCGTCGGCATAGCCGTGCCGGATGCGGCGGAGGCCCTCGCCGAGCCCGATCGCACTCGATGCGCACGTCGCGGTCACGCCGTGCGCGGTGCCGCGGGCGCCGTACCGCTCGCTCAGCAGCGCGGCTGCCGCATCGGGCGCGCCGTGCACGACCACGCTCAGCGGCACGCCGCGCGGACCCCGGGCGTCGAGGGCGCGGGTGGCGGCCTGCATCGCATCGACCGGGCCGGATCCGGTCGCGGCGAGGACGACCGTGCGGGTCGGATCCCAGGGGAGCGGTGCCCCGCCGCGCAGCGCGGCGGGATCGGCGCCGGCCTCGGCGAGGGCCTGATCCGCGGCGGCGATCGCCCAGAGCTGCAGGGGGCTGAGCCGGCGGCTCAGCGGCGGATCCACGATCCCGGTCGTGTCGAATCCGCGGATCCGGCCGCCGATCCGCACGGCGAGGCCCTGGAACTCCGGCTCGTCCAGGGCCGTGATCGCGCTGCGGCCGTTCACGACCGCGTCCCACAGGGCGGGGACGTCGAGACCGCTCGGCGTGATCGCGCCGAGCCCCGTGACGACGACGCGCCGATCCGCGCCGGTCACAGTCGCACCGCCTCGCCGGACTCGACCAGCGCGGTGGCGGCAGGCCTGCGGATCTTCCCGCCCGCCGTGCGCGGCAGGCGGGGCACGCGATACCAGCGGCGCGGCACGAACTGCGGGGCGAGCCGGTCGCGGGCCCAGGCCTGCAGATCGGCCTTGGGCGGCGGGGCTTCCGAGCCGTCCTCGACCACGAGCGCGACCACCACGCCGAGCCGTGCGTCGGGCAGGGCCACGGCGCACACGGCGCCGAGTCCGGGCATCGCGGCGAAGGCGCGCTCCACCTCGGGCAGCGAGACCTTGTGCCCGCCGGTCGCGACGATGTCGCCCGCGCGCCCGGCCAGCTGCAGTCGGCCGTCCACCATCCGGCCCACGTCGTGCACGGTCGCCCAGCCGTCGGGGCCCCGCAGCACGGCGTCGGTCGTCGCGGCGAGGTAGCCGTCCGAGCACGCGGCGGCGCGGATCCACAGCGTGCCGAGCTCGCCATCGGGAACGCTGCGCCCGGCATCGTCGCGGATCTCGGCCGCCACCTCGTCGTACAGGTCGAGCAGCGTGCCGTCGCCGCCGCGGCTGTCGCCGATGAAGCCGATCTCGGCGGCGCCGTAGTAGCTGATCAGCCGCACGTGCGGGAGCGCCGCGGCGAGCCCCTCGCGCAGGACGGCGGGCAGGTTCGCACCGCCGGTGATCACGAGCTCGAGCCCGGCGAACGCGGCCGGATCCCGGCGCGCGGCGTCGATGAGCACCTGCACCACGGCCGGCACCGCGACGATGCGGGTGATCCGCTCCGCGGCGACGCGGCGGGCGAGGTGCGCGGCGTCGAACGCGTCCGCGAGATGCGCCCCACCGCCGGTCGCGAGGCATTCGATGAGCGCGTACAGCGTGAGGCTGTACGACAGCGGTCCCGGTGCCAGGGTCTCGACGCCCGGCAGCGGTTCGAGGTGCGCGCTCGAGACGGCGACGTTCGCGCGGTACTGCCGCCGGGTCTTGAGGAACGCCTTCGGGTCGCTCGTGGTGCCGGAGGAGAAGAGCAGCAGGAACGCCTCATCGCCGTCGCGCACGGTCGGCGGATCCGCGGGGATCGCGGTGCGTTCTCGGTCGAGGAACTCCGCGAGCGGGAGCACGGTGCCGGTCCACCCGATGTCGCGGAGAGCCGGAGCGAGTCCGGCATCCTCGCTGATCACGAGCCCGATGCCCGCGGCGGAGATGACGTGCACCCGGTGCGGGAAGGGCCACTGCGGGTCGATCGTGGCGGACACCGCGCGGTATCCGGCGAGGCCCGCGACGATCCGCGCCGCGTGGAAGGCGCTCGCCACGCTGACCGCGGTGATCGGGATGCCGCCGGTCTCGGGAGCGGGTGACGGGGGAGCGGCCTGAGCGCGATGCGCCGCGTCCACGACCGCGAACACGCGGCGCGAGTCCTCGACGAGGCCGGCGTAGTCCAGAGCGCCGTCGGCGCCCACGATCGCGGGCTGGACGGGACGCCGTGCGGCGGTGGAGAGCACGGTGCTGGTGATCGGCATTCCCCGCCCTTCCCGTGACGCGTGCGTCCCCGGGGCCGGCCGGCGTCGCCGATCCAGTCTATGACCGGCCGGAGGGCGCAGGACCGGGCGTGCGTGCAGGGCCGGAGCGGCCGAGCGTGCAGGGCCGGAGCGGCCGAGCGCGCAGGGCCGGGCGGGGGCCGCGGAACTGCCGCGGGTCAGTCCGCGGGCGTCTCGTCCTGCAGCAGGGCGACCGCGGACGCGAGCGTGTCGCCGTCCGGGATCCGTCCTTCGGGGCTCAGCAGCCAGAGGATCCCGAGGCCCTGCGAGAGCACGAACTCCAGCTGCGCCAGCGCGAGGGCCTGGTCGGGGGACAGGTCGGGGTAGGCCGCGACGAGCCCCTCGGCGACGCCCCGGTAGCCCTCCTCGACGGCCGCCTGCATGCGGGTCAGCGCGGCCGGATCCCGCATCATGCGCACCGCGTTCTCCATGCTGGCGAGCAGCGTCTCGCGGTTGGCGGCGAACACGTCGGGCATGCGATTCCACAGCGCGGCGAAACCGGCGAGGCGGGGGAGATCCTTCGCCTCCAGGATCGCGGCCTCCATGCCGTCGCCGATCCCGGTGCCGAGGGTTTCGAGGAGCGCCTCCGTGACGAGCTGCTCCTTCGAGCCGAAGTGATAGCCGATCGCGGCGAGGCTGACGCCGGCCGCCTGGGCGATGTCTCGGGCCGTGGCGTTCGCGACCCCTCGTTCGACGATGACGCGGCGGGCTCCGGCGAGAAGGTCCTCACGATTTCCCATGCGGCCATCCTAGGTCCGTCTTAGACGCTTGTACTAGACAGCCGTCTCAGGTTCGTGTAGACATACGTCTTAGACAAACGTCTGAATCACTCGCATCGAGGAGAACGCCATGTCCGCACCCCATGTCCTCATCTCCGGCGGCGGCATCGCCGGGATCGCCACGGCCCTGCAGCTCGTCCGCGGCGGAATCCGCACCACGGTCGTCGAGCGCGCGCCCGGGCCGCGTCCCGGCGGCCAGGCGGTCGACCTGCGCGGAGCGAGCCGCGAGGCGGCAGAGCGCATGGGCCTCATGCCCGGGATCAGCGCCCACCAGCTGCACGAGAGGGGGATGGTCTACGTCGACGGCCGAGGGCGCTCCTACGGGCGCATGCCGGTCGAGCTCTTCGACGGCCGCGGCGCGGTCGCGGATGTGGAGATCGCCCGCGGGGATCTGAATCAGGTGCTCCTCGACGCTCTCGAGGAGGCTTCCGTGGCAGCTCCGGGGCTGCTCTCGCTGCGCTACGGCGACCGGCTCGAGGCGCTCGCGCAGGACGAGACCGGCGTCGAGGCGCGCTTCGCCTCCGGCGCCTCGGGGCGTTTCGACGCGGCCCTCGGCGCGGACGGAGTGCACTCCGCCACCCGGCGCCTGGCCTTCGGCCCGGAGGAGCGGTTCGCCACGCGGCTCGGCGGCTATGCGGCGTTCTTCACGATGCCCACGCCCGCCGGCATCGAGGACGGCTGGTTCTCGATGCGGATCGTGCCGGGCGCGATGCTCGGGATCCGTCCGGACCGGGATCCGGCGACGTCCAAGGCGATGCTCACGCTGCGCACGGATCACGACGCCTCGCTGCGCGGGGATCGGGCTGCGCAGGAGGCGCTGATCCGACGGATCCTCTCCGGCGCCGGCTGGCAGGCGCCCGCGGTGCTCGCCGCGATGGGCGGGGCGGAGGACTTCTACTTCGACGAGCTCGCGCGCATCGACGTGCCGGACGTCGCGAACGGTCGCGTGGCGCTCGTGGGCGACGCCGGGTACTGCGGGACGCCGCTCAGCGGCATGGGCACGGCGATGGCGCTCGTGGGCGCCTCCGTGCTCGCCGGAGAGCTCGTGGAGGCGCGCGCTGAGGACATGGCCGCGGCGCTGGCCCGGTACGCACGGCGGATCGAGCCGTTCATCGCCGACGGGAAGAAGATCCCGTTCGGCAGCCTCGAGCGCGCGGTCCCCACGACGCGTGCGGGCGCGGCGCTGGGCCGGCTCACGACCCGCGTGATGCTGTCGAAGCCGTTCCTGCCGCTGATCGCGCGCGGCTTCGCGGCGAACGCGACGGACGAGCTGCCGCTTCCGGATCCCACGGCCCCGCGCGTCGCGCGGTGAGCCGATGCGGGGAGTTTGACCTCTCTTGTCGTGCAAGCTAGCTTGTGAGACATGACACCGGACGTCGGCGCGCAGATGCGCAAGGGCGTGGTCGAGTACTGCGTGCTCGGGCTGCTCGCGCGCGGCCCGATGTACGGCTGGGAGCTGTCCGAACGACTGATCGCGGAGGGCCTCATCGCGAGCATCGGCACGCTCTATCCGCTGCTGTCACGGCTGCGGCAGAGCGGCTGGGTGCGGACGTTCGAGCGCCCGTCGGCGGCGGGTCCGGTGCGTCGCTACTACGAGCTCACGGATCGCGGGGTGCAGCAGCTCGCGCAGTTCCGGGCGTCGTGGACGCCGTTCGCGCGCAGCGTGGCGGGTCTGATCGCCGACGTCCCGCCGATGGCGAGGACGACCGCAGAGGGGGAAGCATGACCGGGACCGAGGCGCAGAACCTGCGCGAGGACTACCTGAGCCGGCTCGACGCAGCCATCGCGGAGCTGCCCTGGCGCGTCGCGAACGAGCTGCGCAGCGGCATCGCGGAGGAGCTCGACGGCCTCGGCGCGGCGGAGGTGCGCGAGCGGATCGCGCAGCTCGGGGATCCGGTGCGGATCGCGGAGGCCGCCAGAGAGGAGTCCGCATCAGCGCCGCCCGCCCCGGTCGTCGTGGTGGCTCCCGCGCCGGCGTCGCTGCCGACGTTCGGGGCGAAGCCCGCGATCGTCGACACGAAGTGGTTCGCGATCGTCGGCGCGCTCGTGCTCGGCTTCGGGAGCTTCGTGTTCCCGATCGGCGGGTGGGTCATCGGCGTGGCGCTCGTCACGTCGAGCCGCTTCTGGCGGCGGTGGGAGAAGGCGGTGGCGGTCCTGTTGCCGTTCGTCGCGTGGGTGCTGATGTTCTTCCTCAGCGCACTGCTGCGCGGGCTCTCGGTCTGGTCGCCCTCTGATTCCCGCAATCCACTGCTGCCTGCCGCCTACGACCTGGCGAACGTGGCGTTCGTCCTGATGATCCTCATTCCAGCTAGCACGTTCTGGCTGCTCTGGCGCCTGCGCGGCAGGGACGCGCCGCTGCGCTGAGCCCGACCCCGCGGCGCATCGGGTCTCAGCCCGCCGTGTAGACCTCGCGCCCCGCGAACCAGGTCGACAGCACACGGGCGTCGATGATCGCCTCGGCGGGACCGCCGATCGCGTCGCGGTCCAGGACGACGAAGTCGGCTGACTTGCCGACCTCGAGGGATCCGGTCTCCGCCGCGAGCCCCATCGCGACCGCGGCATTGCGGGTGAACACCTGCAGCGCCTCCTCGGCCGTGATCGCCTGCTCGGGCCAGAGGGTCCCGGGCGCCCGGCGCAGCGGATCCGCCCTCGTGACCAGACCCTGGATGCCCTCGAGCGGGTTCGGCGACTCGCTCACCGGCCAGTCGGATCCGCCTGCGACGAGCGCTCCGGCGTCGATGAGGGAGCGGTTCGGCTGGGAGTGCTCGGCCCGCTCTCCGAGCACCTCGGCGAGCATCTGCGGGATGATCCCGGGGAACCAGATGAAGGGCGAGATGTCGGCGACGACGTCGAGCGCGGCGAGGCGCGGGATGTCCTCCTCGGCGAGGAACTGCCCGTGCGCGATCTGAACAGGCGTCGTGAAGCCCTCGGCGCGCAGCCGCTCCGCGACATCGAGCACGAGGCGCGCGGATCCGTCGCCCGTGCAGTGCACCTTGGCGCCGAGGCCGCGCTCGGCGACCTGACGCAGCCAGCCGTAAAGCTCGTCGAAGGTCATGATGGTCTCGCCGTGGAAGTGCGCGCCGTGCGCGGCGTCGGCGACGTACGGCTCCAGGAACGAGGCGGTGCGTGCGGGCGGCACTCCGTCGAGGAAGATCTTCACGAAGTCGGGCCGGTGGTGCGCGGTGCGGAACTCCTCGCCGCGCGCGATGAGCGGGGATCCGATCGGGTCGAATCCGAAGATCTCGTCGTTGATGAGGAGGGACGACACCACCCAGGCGTCGAGCTCGCCGTCCGCGTCGAGGTCCCGGAGGGCGCCGAGGATGTCGGTGGAGACGCCCGCGTCCTGGAAGGAGGTGATGCCGTAGCTGTTCGCGAGGCGCACGCCGTGCGCCGAGGCGGCCCTGTGCTGCGCCGAGGTCAGGCCGCCCGAGCGGTCGTAGGCCTCCTGCACCGGGATGCCTGCGGCTTCGAGCAGGACGCCGGTGGGGGTGCCGTCCTCGTCGTCCAGGATCGTGACGCCGCCCTCGGGGATCGAGTCCGAACGGATCCCGGCGAGCTCCAGCGCACGCGAGTTCGCCCAGCGGTTGTGGCGGGAGTCCTCGACGAGCATCACGGGACGCCCTCCGGAGGCCTCGTCCAGGAGGCGGCGGGAGGCCGTGTTCGCGAGGGTCGGCAGCATCGTGCTCGCCACGGGGCCGCCGATGATCCAGGCGTCCTCCGGCAGCGTGGCGGCCTTGTCGCGCACGCGGTCGAGGATCTCCTCGAGGGCGAGCGCGGACGGCAGCGCCAGCTCGAACAGGTCCGTGCGTCCTGCCATCGCGTGATGGTTGTGCACATCGGCGAAGCCGGGGTAGACCGCGGCCCCGCCGAGCTCGAGGACCCGGGTGCCGGGTCCGTGCAGCGCCTCGACCTCGGCGCGCGTGCCGATCGCGGCGATGCGGCCGTCGCGTACCGCGAACGCCTCAGCGGCGGGGCGCGCGGGATCCACGGTGCGGATGACGTCGGCGAGGACGATGAGCTCGGCGGGGGCGGTCGTCATGTCAGGCTCCGGTTCCGAAGTGCGCCGGCTCGAGCTCGGGGGCGTGCTGCGTCACCGAGATGAGGCGGCCCCAGGCGCCGAACGTGAAGTGCGTGGGCACCTCGCCGCTCTCGTCCAGCCCGAACAGCACGCCGTGCGAGCGGATCTTGGTGACGTCGCGGTGATCCGCGATCGTGACCGAGGCGCACGGGATGACCTTCTCGCGCCAGGCGAACACGTAGATGCCGGGACGGATCTCCCACACGCTGTTCTCGTCGGTGTCCGCGAGGCCGCGCTCGGGTCCGGCCAGGCACTGCCAGCTGTACCAGCGCTCGGAGAGGTACACGTGCTCGTAGGCGTGCTCCGTGCTGTAGACCCACTCCACACGGCGGCCGATCAGCGCCGTCGTCGGGTGCGGCTCTGCGCCGGAGACGGTGGCGCCGTCGATCGTCGCCGTGCCGAAGTGGTGCTGCACCCGGGTGCGGCCCTTCTCGTCGGCGGGCAGGATCTCGCTGATGATCGACAGCACGCGGCCCGCGCGCAGGTCGACGACGAGCGAGACGGCCTCGTTCGGCAGGTAGTCGTGGTGGAACTGCACGAAGAACAGATCCTCGTCGACCTCGAACGCCTCGTAGGCGTCGGTGTCGCTGGCCGGTGCGGTGGGGTCGCCCTCGCCGGGGGAGTACGTCCAGGTGACCTGGTCGTCGGCGAAGCGGTGCGCGATGCGGGTGCCGTTGGGCGCGGTGAGGTCGATCTCACGCCCGGACAGGGCCGTGGTGTGCGGCGCCTTGTTCGCGTCGAATCCGGGGGCGAGGCCGTCCAGCGGAAGCCAGGTCGACGTGTCGGCGGGGTTCATGGTGGTCATGATGCTCCTTGGTGGGTGGTTCGGGGCAGGGAGGCGGCGATCAGCGCGTGCTGAACTGCTCGAGGTCGGCGGCGAGGCCGTCGTACACGGCGGGCTTCGAGCGCTTGAGGTACTGCGCATAGAAGATCCCGCCGATCACCGCGAGCACGAGCAGCAGCGGCAGCAGGTTGATCCAGAGCTCCTCGGATCCGGCCACGATGTTGAAGTTGAACATCGCGAGGATCGCGATCGCGGCGATGCCGAGGAAGCCGATGCCGGGCGCGATGAAGGTGCTCCACCAGCGGCCGTCGTTGCGGCGGCGGAAGTAGACGACGATCGACAGCGCGGCGAGGCCCTGCAGGATGAGCACGCTGAGGGTGCCGAAGCCGAGCATCGCGGGCACGATCTGGGTGATCGGGTTGGCGCCGGCGAGGAAGAAGATCACCGCGACGACCGCGGCGAATCCGGCCTGCACGATGCCGGCGATCTGCGGGGCGCCACCGGCGCGGGTGCGGGCGAAGGCGTGCGGGAGGATCCGGGCGCGGCCGAGCGCGTACAGGTAGCGCGTCGCGGAGTTGTGGAAGGCGAGCATCGCTGCGAAGAGGCTCACGAGCAGCAGGATCTCCATGACCGTGGTGAGCGGGCCGCCGAGGTAGGTCTGCGCGATGGAGAAGATGAGGTCGCCGTTCGCGAGGTGGTCGACCGCGGTCTTCTGCGCCTTCGCGACGCCGATCGCGCTCACGACGGCCCAGGTGGTGACGCCGAGGATGACGCCGATCGCGGTGATGGCCGTGTACGTGGCGCGCGGGATGGTGCGCAGCGGCTGCTTGGCCTCCTCGCTGAACAGCGCGGTCGCCTCGAAGCCGAGGAAGCCGGTCGCCGCGAGCAGCAGGCCGATCGGAAGGGATCCGGAGAACACGGCCTCGGGGCTGAACGCCTCGAAGCTGTAGCCGGTGCGGATGAGCACCGAGATGTCGAAGACGACGAGCATGCTCACCTCGAGCACGAGGCAGACGCCGAGCACCTTGGAGGAGAAGTCCACGCCGATGCGCGCGAGCACGAAGCACACGGCGATCGAGAGCAGCCCCCACACCAGCCAGTGGATGTCGAGGCCGGTGAGCTGGGCGATGATCGTCTGCATGAAGAAGCCGCTCGTGCCGATCGTGCCGACGACGAAGAAGTTGTAGCCGAGGGTCGCGATGAGGCCGGCGATGAGCCCGCCGGTGCGGCCGAGGCCCTTCACGACGAAGGCGTAGAAGCCTCCCGCGTTCACGAGCTGCTTCGACATCTGCGCGTAGCCGACGGCGAAGAGCAGCAGGATCACCGCCACCAGGAAGAACGACACCGGGGCGCCGCCGCCGTTGCCGAACGCGATGACGAGCGAGGCGACGACGACGATTCCGGTGAGCGGAGCGACGGCGGCCAGCACGAGGAAGACGATCCCGGCGACGCCGAGGGCTCCCTGACGCAGTGCGGTGTGGGTCTGTTGGGTGGGTTCAGCGGTCACGTCGGCTCCTTCGCTCGGTGACGGCGCGTTCTTCCGGCCAGGGCGGGCCTCGCAGCGCGGACGTTGTGCTGCGTGGAAGACGGGCGTTGTCGGACTCTGCCGAGTCTGCCCGTCCGCGGTGCGGGCGGCTTGCCCATGAGTGAAGGACGATGGTGTCAGCGTGCACAGCCGTCGCGCGTCCCTTCGATCCCGCTTCCTCGGCGGAGCAGGATGGCGGGACGGAGCCGGTCGCTCAGGCCGGCTCTTCACTCGGAGGGAGCGGCGATGGAGCTGCAGCTGCAGGGCAGGACCGCCCTGGTCACCGGTGCCGCCGGAGGGATCGGCCGGGCCGTCGCGCAGGCGTTCGCGGCCGAGGGCGTGCGGGTCGCGCTGCTGGATCGCTCCGCGGCGGGGCTCGCGGAGACCGCCGCGTCCTGCCCCGGATCCGTCCCGGTCGTCGCCGATGTCACGGACGAGTCCGCGGTCGCTGCGGCCGTCGCCGATGCCGTGGCCGCGCTCGGAGGGCTGCACACGGTCGTGTGCTGCGCGGGGATCTCGGGTCCGGTCGGATCCGGGATCGAGGAGACCTCGCTCGCCGAATGGCAGGCGGTCTTCGCCGTGAACGTGACGGGGGCGTTCCTCGTGCTGCGCGCGGCGCTGCCCGCACTGCGCGCGGCGCCGGGGGCCTCGGTCGTGCTGGTCGCGAGCGACTCCGCGTTCGTCGCGTCGGCCGGGATGGCCCCGTACTGCGCGTCGAAGGCCGCTCTCGTCCAGTTCGGACGCGCCCTCAGCGTCGACCTCGCGGGCGACGACGTGCGCGTCACGACCGTGTCTCCCTCGATCGTGGACACCCCGATGAGCCGGGGCGACCTCGGCGACGAGGCGTTCGCCGCCCCGGCCTTCCCCGTGCAGACCGCGGAGGAGATCGCCGCGCACGTCGTCTACCTGGCCTCCCCGCTCGCCCGTGCGGTGAACGGATCCGGGATCCTCAGCGACTTCGGCTACAGCGCCCGCTCGGGCTTCCCCGCCTAGCCCTTCTTCGACCCCCTGTTCTTCCCCGACCCCCTGCTTTTCGACCTCCCCCGCCTTCCACGACAGGAGACCCCATGACCACCAACGGATCCACCGGACGCGTCGTCGTCATCACCGGCGGCGGCACCGGCATCGGCGCCGCGATCGCCGCCCGCTACGCGGCAGAGGGCGCGCACGTCGTCGTCGTCGGCCGCCGCGAGGCGCCGCTGCGCGAGGTCGAGCGCGCGGTCGGCGCGCACCCCGTGATCGCCGATGCCGCCTCGACCGAGGACGCGAAGCGGGCGGTCGCCGAGGTGCTCGCGACGTTCGGCCGCATCGACGTGCTCGTCGCCAACGCGGGCGGGCACGGCTTCGCCCCGGTGGGGGAGACGGACGACGCCGGATGGGAGGGCGCGATCCGCGCGAACCTCACCACGGCGTTCGTGATGGCGCGCGAGGCGCTGCCGGCGCTCATCGAGGCGAAGGGGCAGATCGTCGTGATCTCCTCGCTCGCCGGGCTCTTCGCCGGTCCCTCGGTCGCGGGCTACACGGTCGGCAAGCACGCGCTGATCGGCCTCACCCGCACGCTCGCGCGCGACTACGGCAAGCACGGCGTGCGCGTGAACGCGGTGTGCCCCGGCTGGGTGCAGACGCCGATGGCGGATGAGGAGATGGACGAGTTCGCGGAGCACGCCGGGCTCGCCTCGCGCGAGGAGGCGTACGCGACGGTCACCGCGGACGTGCCGCTGCACCGTCCGGCCCAGCCCGCCGAGATCGCGGCCGTGGTGCGCTTCCTGGGGTCCGCCGAGTCGTCGTACATGACCGGATCCGTGCTCGTCGTCGACGGCGGCGCGCACATCGTCGACCTGCCCACGACCGCCTTCGAGCACGCCGGGATGTAGGGGCGCACCGGCCCCGTTCCGTCGTCAGCCCTTCGTGCTGAGCGGGTCGGGGCCGTCCGGCTCTGCGGCGGGAGGCGTCTGCGCATCGGCGGCCCGCAGAGCCGGATCCATCCGGGCGAGCACCGTGCGCAGCTCGGCGATCTCGGCGCGGAGGGCGTCGACGTGCGCGACGGTGGCCGCCTGGCGGCTGGTGTTCTCTGCCGAGACCTGCTCGACGATCCACGAGGCGAAGGTCGCCGAAACGACGCCGAGCAGGCCGATGCCGCTGAGCATGAGCCCCACGGCGATCACCCGGCCCTCGAGCGTGATGGGCACGAGGTCGCCGTAGCCGACCGTCGTGATGGTCGTGAACGCCCACCAGATCGCGTCGGGGAACGTGACGATGCTGCCGCCGCCGGCGCGCTCGGCGTCGAGCACGGCCAGGGAGGCGACGTAGACGACGAGCAGGGTGGCGCCTGTCACGTAGATGACGATCTGGCCGCGCACGGCCCGGCCGGCGGTGCGCTGCAGCACCGCGAGCAGGGTGACCACGCGCAGCACCCGCAGCGGGCGGAGCATCGGCAGCACGACGGTCGCGAGGTTGAACAGGTGCGTGAGGAACCAGTGCCAGCGCCTTGGCGCGATCACGAGGCTCACGATGTAGTCGATGAGGAAGGTTCCCCAGGACACCCAGAGCAGGTCTTCGAGCAGGGCGCCGATGCTTCCTCTCGGATCCAGGATCACCTGGATCGAGTAGGTGATGAGGAACAGCACGGACGCGACGATGAGCGGCCACTCGGCGATCCGCCGCCAGCGCTCCAACGTCATGCGCGCATCGTACGCCCGGGCGGGCGCAGGCGGGACCCGCGGCGGCCCCTCGGTCTAGGCTGGGCGCCGTGACTCGGAGGGTGCGGTGGACGACGGTCGTCGTCGTGGTCGCCCTCGTGGCGCTCGCGGTGCTCGTGATCGGCCGGGGAGGGATCCCCGGCGGCCTCCCCGCGGCGGTGGTCACGTCGCCGTCCGCGACCGCCGGATCGGGGGCGGCCGGATCTGGGGGCGGAGCCGGGTCGGGATCCGCCGGCGACCCTGTGCGCGCCCTCTTCGAGGAGCGGCGCAGTGGGGTGGAGGTGCAGGGCACGGGTGTCGTGTCCCGGATCCTGCCGGACGACGACGAGGGTTCGCGGCACCAGAAGTTCATCCTCACGACTCCCGCGGGGATCTCGATCCTCGTGGCGCACAACATCGACATCGCTCCGCGCCTGGACGGGCTTTCGACGGGAGACCGGGTCGACTTCCGCGGCGACTACGAGTGGAGCGAGAAGGGCGGGACGGTGCACTGGACGCACCACGACCCCTCCGGCCGCCACGAGGCCGGCTGGCTCGCCTGGAACGGCCGCACCTTCTCCTGACCGCGCTCGCCCGCCCGCTCGCGCGCGCCCTCGCTCGCGCGCGCCCTCGCCCCGGCGCCGCTCCACCTTCGAGTCGTCCCCGTCAGCGGACCCTCTGGCGTGCGCTGACGGGGACGACCCGGAAGTGGGGGACGGTCTCGAACGCGGACGCGGTCGTCCGCCGGCGTTGCTCACCGAACGCACCGCATCCTGTCGGGGACACGGTTTCGCCGCGCCAACCCGCCGTGCGCTCGGCAGCGTCCGGTGCGCTCGGCACTACCCCCGGGTCCCCGCGCCCCCCCCCGGGGTCCCCGCGCCGCCGGTGCCCCCGCCCCCGGAGAGCATCCCCTCGAACTCGAGTCGTCCCCGTCAGCGGACTCCATAGCGTGCGCTGACGGGGACGACCCGAAGGTGGGGGAGGCGGATGAGCTGCGAGGGCTAGCCGCCGAGGTAGGCGCGGTGGAGGAGCTGGGGATCCGCGTGCAGGTCCTCCGCGGTGCCCTGGAACGACACGCGACCGCCGGCGACGACCACGGCCTCACGGGCGATGCCGAGCGCGAGCTGCGTGAACTGCTCCACGAGCAGCACGCCGACGCCGGACTCCGCGATCGACTGCACGATCGGCACGAGCCTCATGAACACGACGGGCGCGAGGCCGAGCGACATCTCGTCGATGAGCAGGATCTTCGGCTTCGCCGCGAAGGCGCGCGCGAGCACCACCATCTGCTGCTCGCCGCCCGAGAGCAGCGCGGTCGCGGAGTCGATCCGCTTCTCCAGCTCGGGGAACGGCGCGAGCGCCGCCTCGAGCTCGGCGGGCGTGCGCGCCGTGAGCGACAGGTTCTCGCGCACCGTGAGCGACGGGAACACCGCCCTGCCCTGCTCGATGTGCACGATGCCCCTGCGCGCACGCGTCACCCGGGAGAGCCGGTCGATGCGCTCCCCGTCGAGCGAGAGCGTGCCGGCCGAGTGACCGACGACGCCCGAGATCGACTCGATGAGGCTGGTCTTGCCCGCGCCGTTGGGGCCGACCAGGGCGAGCACCTCGCCGCCGCGCACGGTGAGCGAGACGTCGGAGATCACCGGCCCCGCGCCGCGGCTGACGGTGACGCCGTCCAGCACCAGTTCGCTCATGACAGCAGCTCCGTCTCTCCCATGTAGGCCTTGACGACGTCGGGGTTCGCGAGCACCTCGTCCTGCGGACCCGTCGCGAGCACCTGCCCGAAGTTCAGCACGGTGAGCATCGGGCACACCGAGCGCACCAGATCCAGGTCGTGCTCGATGATGATGAGCGCGACGCCGTAGCGCTGCGGCAGCTCGCGCAGCCGGGCGGCGAGCGCGAGGTGCTCGTCGTGCGAGAGCCCGGCCGCGGGCTCGTCGAGGATCAGCAGGCGCGGCCCGGCGAGCACGGCGGCGGCCACCTCGACCAGGCGGCGGGTGCCGACGTCGACGCTCGACAGCCGCGCCCGCGCGGGCGGGCAGCCGAAGAACGCGAGCGTCTCCTCGATGTCCGCCGCGGACAGCCGGCGTCGCGCGACGAAGCGCACGTACCCGCCCACGGTGAGCAGCGGCGGCACCCGGTCCTGCTGGAACGTGCGGCGCAGACCCCGCCGGGCGCGGCGCGTGGGGGAGAGGCCGGCGAGGTCGCGGCCGCCCAGCAGCACGCGTCCGCCGGGCTTGGGCAGGAAGCCGCTGATCGCGTCGACGAAGGTCGACTTGCCGGCGCCGTTCGGTCCGATGAGGCCCATGATCGACGCCTCCGGCACGGAGAAGGACACGTCGTCGAGCGCCTTCAGTGCGCCGAACTCGACCGTCAGATGTTCGACGGTCAGCACCGGCTCGCCGCTCAGCAGCGCCGGATCCATCGTGGCCGTGGTGGTCGTGCGGATCTCCTCGACGTCCTCGGCCGCATCCGGCGGCAGGGCGGAGAGGGCGGCGTTCGCGGTCCGCCGATCCTGACGCTTCCAGAGCAGGTTGCGGATCCCCTGGCCGAGGCTCGTCCCGCTCGTGAGCGCCTGCACGCCCAGGACGCCGAAGATCACGAAGCCCCAGTCCTGCGGGATGTGCCAGCGCTTGAGCAGTTCCGGCACGAGCACCCAGAGGATGCCGCCGAACACCGCCATGTCGATGAGGTGCGCGCCGCTCATGATCGCCAGCACGTAGAGCGCGAGCGATTGCAGGGGCGTGAAGCTCGCCGCGAACGGCAGCTGCACCTGGCCGGCGAGCAGGCCTCCCGCCACGCCGCCGAGCGCGGCCGACACGGCGAATGCGGTGAGTTTGGCGGCCTGCACGCTCTGCCCCGCGGCGGCGGTGCCGCGCTCGGAGAACGCGACGGCCTTCCAGCTCGCCCCCCAGCGGCTGCGCTGCAGGAAGAACACGATCAGCGCGCACACGACGAGCACGATGATCGACAGGAAGAAGAACATCTTGTCGTTCGAGAACATCGCGGGCCGGTCGATCGAGATGGCCTCCGCGGATCCGGGGAACTGGATCTGCACGAGCGTGACGTCGGCCGCGGCGGCGAAGCCCAGGGTGACCACGGCGAGGTTCACACCGCGCAGGCGCAGGGCGGGCAGGCCGACCAGCACTCCGGCGACGCCGGCGACGAGCGCACCGAGGACGAGCCAGACGATGAAGCCGCCCGGTGCGTGCCAGATGTTCATGAGGGCCACGATCCAGGCGCCGATCGCCGCGAACGTGAGCTGGCACAGGGCGATCATGCCGGCGGATCCGGTCACGACGCCCAGGCCCATGATCGCGATCGCCGCGATGACCGCGCTGATCGCGAGGTAGACGAAGTAGCCCGGAAGGGCGTTGGAGAGCAGGAGGCCGACGAGGATCGCGAGCGCTCCGACGACGAACGGCCAGACGGTGCGGACCACCGGCCTCTGCAGGAGCGGGACGGACGGACGGGCGGGCGAGAGCGGCTCAGCGTGCGGCATCCCACACCTCCTTGCGCTGGGTCCACAGCAGCAGGACCACGATGAACAGGAACGGGAGGAAGTTGCGCACGAGTGAGATCTCGTTGATCTGCGCGACGAGACCGCCGAGCACGCCCAGCACGAGGCCGCCGACGACCGTGAGGTCGAGGCGCTTGAAGCCGCCGAGCAGCGCCGCGGCCGCGGCGGGGATGATGAGCAGCGACAGGCTCGTCGCGTCGTTCGACTGCGAGGGGGCGACGATCACGATCGCGATCGCGCTGATCACGCCGGTCGCGAACCACACGGCGATCGAGAGCGGGCGGGAGCGGATCCCGAGCAGCTCGGCCGTGGTCGGGCGCTCGGAGAGCGCGCGCAGCTGGGTGCCGATCCGGGTGCGGGTGAGCAGGAAGTGCACCCCGACGGCGACGACGATCGCCATGCCCACCGTCCACACCGTGACCTGGCTGATCACCACGCCGCCGATCGCGAACGCGGGGCCCGCGATGATCGGGGTGAACGGCTGCGGCTTGTTGCCGAACAGGATGAACGAGAGCGAGATCAGCAGGAGCAGGGGGCCGACCGTCATCGCCGAGCGCGTCGTCGTGGACGCCTCGGAGAGCCAGGTCGCGGCGATCCAGCCGATCGCGGCGGCCAGTACCCCGCCGATCAGGACGCCGAGGACGGATCCGATCCACACCGGCATGCCCGCCTTGGTGACGAGCCACACGGCGCAGAACCCGCCGAACATGCCGGTCGCCGCCTGGGCGAAGTTGACGACCCGGACCAGCCGGGCCATGAGGGTGAGGCAGACCCCGAGCACGGCGTACAGGCCGCCGGCCGCGAGCCCCGCCAGGGCTCCTTCGAGCATGGTGCTTCTTCCTTCGTCTCGGCCCGGGGCCGTCGAGCGAGGACGCCGCGGCACCCTCGCTCGACGCCCCCGGAGGGGCCGGTCCTACTTCTTGGGGATCCGGTACCAGTCGTCCGCGATCTTCTGCCAGGCGTGCGTGCCGCTCTTGAGCTCGATGGGCCAGCCCGCGGTGGGGATGGTCCCGAACTTGTACGGGTCGCCGATCATCTTGTTCTGCACGGCGGGCATGCTCTTGATCGCCGCGGACACGGATTCCCGGGTGATGTCGCCCTTGACGGACTTCAGCGCCTCGATGAAGTACGTCGCGGCGAGGTATCCGCCCTGGCTGAACGAGGTCAGCGGGATGTTGTTCTTCGTCATCAGGTCGCGCCAGTCCTTGTTGACGTCGTTCTCCTCGGTGAACGGGTAGAACTCGGCGGGGACGTAGATGCCGGCTCCGGCGTTGTCGATCGCCTTCGCGAAGTTCTCGCTGTAGACGCTCGTCAGGTACAGCCAGGTCACGTCGTTCCAGCCCTGCGCGTTGGCGGCCTTGACCTGGCCGATCGCGTCGGGCTCGACCGGGTTGATCGCGAGGGCCTTGCAGCCCGCCTGCTTGGCCTTGACGATGTAGGGCGTGTAGTCGCTCGCGCCGTAGGGCACCGTGTCGTCGACGTAGAGCGGCTTCTTGCCGGTGATCTGGGTCCACTTGTCGATCGCGGCCTGGTAGGTCGGGCGGGTGGATCCGGCGATCTCCAGCAGCACGCAGATGTTGTCGAGCTTGAGCTGCTCGGATCCGTACAGCAGCGTCAGCGTCATGTCGTTGTACGGG
Source organism: Microbacterium sp. NPDC089698 (assembly GCF_044749045.1). Taxonomy (NCBI): domain Bacteria; kingdom Bacillati; phylum Actinomycetota; class Actinomycetes; order Micrococcales; family Microbacteriaceae; genus Microbacterium; species Microbacterium sp. NPDC089698. Next base: position 1,252,764 of record NZ_JBIVHE010000001.1, on the reverse strand, counting down.
CCGACGTTGGCCGGAGAGATGGCCTTGCTGTCGAAGCAGCCCGTGTCGACGCCGATGCCCGGGATCGAGAGGATGCCCTCCTGCTCGTAGTACTTCTTGTTCAGGTCGCATTCGATGAGGCTCGCGGAGCCGATCATCGCGACGGCGTTGTCGGATCCGACGATCTCGCGAGCGTTCGCGGTCGCGGTGGCGGGGTCGCCCTTGTCGTCGAGCGCCTTGTAGTCGATCTTGCGTCCGTTCAGGCCGCCGTCGGCGTTGAACTTGTCGAACACGGCCTTGGCCGCCTGGGACGCCTCGGGGAACGTGGCGGGCCCGGAGATGGTGTTGACGGATCCGACGACGATCGGATCGGAGGAGCCGGATCCGGAGCCGCCGTCGCCGGAGCAGCCGGCCAGGGCCAGCATGCCCGCGGCGAGCAGCGCTGCTGCGGCGGTGATGCGCTTGTTCATGTGATTCCTGTCTTCTCGGGTGCGGGGCGGACCCCGCGGTGTGGTGCAGGTCTGGTGCGGTGCAGGTCTGGTGTCGTGCAGGTCTGTGGTGTCGGTGGCGGCGGGCGGTCGCGGTGCGGCGGTCAGTCGCGGGTCGCGCGGGAGACCATCTCCGTGTCGGTGAACTGCTCGAACGCCACGACTTCTCCGCCCTCGAGCCGCCAGACGTGCGCGACGCGGGCGGCGAAGAACCGCCCCGTGCGCTTGTAGGTCCCGGAATAGGTGCCGATCCCGATCACGGTGTCGCCGCCGTCGACGACCTCGTCCACGGCGAGGGTGTAGTCGTCCCAGTCGTCCTGGAGGCGGGAGAACACGTTCTCCACCACGGCGTCGGGACCCACGTAGGTGCCGGCGTACGGGAAGCCCGCCGCCTCGGTCCAGCGCACGTCGTGGCGGAGCGGCGCGAGCATGCCGTCGACGTCGCCGCGGTCGCTCGCGTCGTAGTGGGCTCGGATGATGTCGGCATTGGTCATGACGGGTGCTCCTCGGGGGTCGCAGGGTCGACGGATACCGCGAGGCCGCCGTGCGGGACGCGGCTCATGGTGGTCGGCAGAGGTCAGACGGGCTGGGCGTCGGGGTAGGCGACCGCGCCGAGCGGGTAGATGTGGCCGCCGCCGCGGGAGTGCTCCGAGGCGCCCTCGCCGTTCAGGCCGAGGAAGATCCCGGTCGTCATCAACTGGTAGCCGAGGTCGTGCAGCCAGACGCTCGCGACCGCGATCCGGAACTCGCGGAAGCAGAACAGGTAGAGGCCGTCGGCGAATTTCCACACCGTCGAGAGGTCCATGTCGCCGTGCCCGCGCTGCACGCCCTCGAGGCACTGCCAGGCGTAGCGCTGGCTGGAGACGTAGACGTGCTCGTACAGGTGATGCGGGCTGTACCGGTAGATGTTGCGCTTGCCGATGAGGTCGCGGCTGGGCCCTGGAACCTCGCCCGTGGGTGCGCCGGCGCCGGTCGTGGCGGACCAGAACTCCTGGCCGACCTGCGGGGTGCCTTCGACGGCCTCCGCGGCGATGCGCGAGCGGACCACGGTGGCGCGGTGCGTGGTCGTGGAGTAGACGACGGTGAGCGCTTCGCGCTCACGCGAGGCGAGCGGCAGGTTCACGAAGACGACGTCGTCGCGCACCGCGACCGCGTCGTAGGGATCCGTGCCGGAGGCGCCGAGACCCGACCAGGTCACCTGTGCGGCCTCGGGGCCGGTCGAGGCGCTGAACTCGAGGGAGAGCGTCTCTCCGCCGTCCAGCGAGAGGTTCAGCGTGGTGCCGCCGAGGTCGATGTTCGGCAGGCGGTAGGTGTCGATCCCGGCGGCGAACTCGTCATAGGTGCGCCATTCGTCGAACCCGTCCTCGGGCGCGGAGGGCGGATCGGCAATCGTCACATCATCGGACACTCTGGGACTCCTTCGACCCTGACCCCGCCGGACTGCGGGGCGTGGAACCATGCTGTTCCGGCGCCGGAACGGCCTCAACGATCCGGATCCGATCCCGCGCCGAGAGTCAACCGGCGTGCCCCCAGGGGCAAGGCCGGAACCTTCGAAGTTCTACTTGTAAAAAACAAGTAATCGGATCAGACTGCTCTCATGACCGAGAGCAGGCGGAAGCTGATCCTGAGCTACTACGTGTCGATCGACGGCAGGAGCGTCGATGCGGCGAACGGCATGCGCGGGGTGATGGAGTCGATCGACGACGTGGCGCAGGAGGAGGAGTACGTCCGGCAACTGTGGGAGGCGGGCGCCTTCCTCATGGGCCGGGCGTCCTATGACGCGATGAAGGGGTTCTGGCCGGCGGCAGAGCATCCCTCCGCCGCTCCGATGAACGCGATCCCGAAGGTGGTCTTCTCGCGCACCCTCGATGCGGTCGACGAGTGGGGCGAGGCGAGCATCGCCGCGGGCGACCTCGCGGAGGAGATCGCGCGGCTCAAGGCCGAGCCGGGCAAGGACCTCTTCGCGATCGCGGGGGACTCGTTCCAGCGCGCCCTGATCGCCGCCGGCGTCGTCGACGAGTACCGCCTCTGGGTGCTGCCCGCGGCGGCCGGGACGGGCACGGCCCTGTTCCCGGAGCAGGATGCGCCGGTGCGGCTGCGGCTCGTGCAGAGCACGCCCTACCCCAGCGGCGTCCTCGAACTGCGCTACGTGCCGGCCTGACGATCCGCGAGACTCCAACTGGGCGACGAGACTGCGGTTCAGGAGCGCAGTCTCGTCGCGGAGATGGAGTCTCGCGGGTAGAGCAGTGGGCAGCGCGGGTGCACTCAGTGCGTGGCGCGGTACTCGCTCGGGGAGACGCCGTAGGCGGTCTTGAACGCGCGGCTGAAGTGCGCGGCGTCGACGAAGCCCCAGCGCGCGGCGATCGCGGCGACCGGGCGGTCGGCGAGGATCGGATCCAGCAGATCGCGACGGCACTGCTCGAGCCGGCGGGTGCGGATCCAGGTCGACACTGTCGTGCCCTGCTCCTGGAACAGGCCGTGCAGGTGCCGCGTGGAGATGAAGTGCGCGGCCGCGATCGACGTGGGGCCGAGATCGGTCGAGGCCAGGTTGCGGTCGATGTGGCCGCGGATCCGCTGCATGAGCGCGCGGTGCGGATCGGCCGCCGCCTCATCGAGGCCGAGCTCGCGCGTGAACACCGTCGAGACGAGGTCGAGCGCGCTGTGCGCGAGACGCGCGCCGGTGGCACCGGCGAGCTGATCGAGGTTCGTGGCGAGCTGGCGCAGGTACGGCACGACCATGCCGCCCAGTCCCTCCTGACCCGAGATCCGCACGGCGGTGAGCTGGCCGACCATCTCCGGAGGCAGGCTCAGCAGGTGTTTCGGGAACATGACGACCATGGTGCGGAAGTCCTCGTCGAACACGAGCGAGTACGGGCGGTCGGTGTCGTAGACGGCGAGATCGCCGGGGGTGAGCACGGCCTCCCGGTCGTCCTGGATGAGCAGTCCCGTGCCGGCGAGCATCAGGCTCACCTTGAAGTACGACCGGTCGCCGCGCGCGATGAGCTCCGGCGTGCGCTCGACCACGTGGCGCGACGCGCGCAGGTCGGTCACGTGCACCTCGTCGACGGAGGCGCCGCGGATCAGGCCTCGGAACGGCTCGGCGCCCTCGCCGCTGACCTGCAGAGGCACGAAGGAGTCGGACACGGCGGAGCGGAACTCGCTGATGTTGCGCGCGACGAGCGTCGAGACGGACTCTGCGGGAGCGACGGGAATGGCTGCCACGGCTGATCACCTCGGGAAGATGCAGGGGTGGATCGACGACTTTGTATACGATCCGTTGAGGCACTCTACCACCGCGGGCCGGGCGGCGGGGGAGATCCCCGCCGCCCGGCCCGCGGACGGTGCGCCGTCGCGTGCTATTCGACGAGCTTGCCCGCGGTGTCGACCTCGCGGATCAGCGCGTCGATCTCGGCCGGGATCGACGGGATCTCCTCGCGCACGACGCCCGTGGACGGCGACCAGACGAGGTTGACCTGCAATGCCGGATCCATCTCGGGGTAGTCGCTGCGGTTGTGGCAGCCTCGGGTCTCCCGGCGCTCGAGCGCCGCCTCGACCGTCGCGCGCGCGGCGAGGGCGGAGGAGCGCAGGTCGAAGGCGTGCGCGAGGTCCTGGAAGCCCGCGATGTCGGGATGGATCCCGATCCGCGTCATCCGTTCCTCGATCGCGTCGAGCTCGGCGAGCCCTGCGCGCAGGCCGTCCTCGTCGCGGACCACGCCCGCGTGCGCGGTCATGGTGTCGCGGATCGCGCGCTGCAGCGCACGCACGTTCTCCGGGCCGTCGGCGGCCAGCAGGTCGTCGATCTCGGCCCTGGCCCGGCGGACGGCCTCGGTCGAGCGGTGCTGCGCGTCGAGCCCGTAGGCGTGCGCGACCGCGGCGCGACCCGTGATCCGCCCGAAGACGAGCAGTTCGATGAGCGAGTTGCCGCCCAGCCGGTTCGCGCCGTGCAGACCAGAGGAGGCCTCGCCGATCGCGTACAGGCCGTCCACGTCGGTGCGGTGGTCCTCCGGGCGCACCCAGACGCCGCCCATCGAGTAGTGCGCGGTCGGCGCGATCTCGATCGGATCCTTCGTGATGTCGAGCATCTGCAGCTCGAGCAGGGTCTGATAGACGCGGGGGAGGCGGGTCATGATCGTCTCGCGGGGCAGGTGCGAGACGTCCAGCCAGACGCCGCCGTTCGGGGTGCCGCGGCCCTCGGCGATCTCGGTGTACGCCGCCAGCGCCACGCGGTCGCGGGTGGACAGCTCCATCCGCTCCGGGTCGTACTTCTGCATGAACCGCTCGCCGAGCGCGTTGCGCAGGATCCCGCCCTCCCCGCGAGCGGCCTCGGACACCAGCGTGCCCGCTTCGCTCTCCGGCTCGATGATGCCGGAGGGGTGGAACTGCACGAGTTCGGGGTCGCGGATCCGCCCGCCCGCCTCGACGGCGAGGCGGAAGGAGTCGCCGGTGTTCTCGTCGCGGCGGGACGAGGTGCGCCGCCAGATGCGGTTGTGGCCGCCCGCGGCGAGGATCACGGCGTCGGCGTGGATGAGGTACCGGGTGCCGTCCACGAGGTCGAAGCCGTAGGCGCCGAAGATCCGGGGGACCGTGCCGCCGTCGGGGGCCGGGACGTCGTCGACCAGCAGGCGGGTGATGTAGACGGTGTCGAGGATCGGGATCTCGAGCTGCTCCGCGCGGTCGACGAGCGCGCGCTGGATCTCCAGGCCCGTGTAGTCGCCGGCGAAGGCGGTGCGGCGGAAGGTGTGCGCGCCGAAGAAGCGCTGCGAGATGCGGCCGTCGTCCTCGCGGGCGAAGCCCATGCCGTAGCGCTCGAGGTCGCGGATGCCCTCCTCCGCGCCGCGGGTGACGATCTCGACCGTGCGCGGGTCGGCGAGGAAGTAGCTCTCCTTGATCGTGTCGGCCGCGTGCTGCTGCCAGCTGTCCTGCGGGTCCATCGTGCCGAGGGCGGCGTTGATGCCGCCGGCCGCGAGGGAGGTGTGCGCGTCGTGGCGCGGGCGTTTGCCGACGGCCAGCACGTCGACGCCCTGCTCTGCGACCTCGATGGCCGCGCGCAGGCCGGATCCGCCGGTGCCGATCACGAGCACGGTCGTGGAGATGAGGCGCTCGCGGGTGGTGTTCTCAGTCATGGGTTCCACGCTAGGAATCCGCCGGTGATTACTCCAATGCATAATCCGGCTAGAGTGAATGCGTCTAGGCTATGGTCATGAACCTCGAGCAGCTCCGCGGATTCGTCGAGATCGCCCGCCTGGGCAACTTCACCCGGGCCGCCGAGGAACTGCATCTCGCGCAGCCCTCGCTGAGCCGGCAGATCTCGACGCTCGAGCGGGAGCTCGGATCCGAGCTCTTCCATCGCGCACGCGGGCACATCTCGCTCACCGCGGCGGGCGAGGTGCTGCTGCCGTACGCGCGCCGCATGCTCGCGGATGCCGCGTCCGTGCGGCGGGAGATGGCCGAGATCGCAGGCCTGCGCCGCGGGCGGGTGCGTCTCGGCGCCCCGCCGTCGCTGTGCGCGAGCATCGTTCCCGAGGTCGTCGGCGCATTCCGGGCCGCGCATCCCGGGATCGAGCTGGAGATCACCGAGCGCGGCTCGCGGGGCCTCGTCGCCGCGCTCGCCGAGGGGGTGCTGGATCTCGCACTGCTCGCATCCTCGGATGCGGCGGCGGCGTCGCCCGTGAGCCTCAGCCGCACCCCGCTGCTCGAGGAGGACCTCGTGGTGATCTCCTCGGCCGCCCAGTCTCCCGTGAGCCACGGTCGGGCCATCGCGCTCGCGGCGGTCGCGGACCTGCCGCTCATCGCGTTCCCGCGCAGCTACGAGCTGCGTGCGGCGACGGATGCGGCGTTCGCCGGGGCGGGGCTCGACGCGGAGGTCGTCGTGGAGGGACCGGAGATGGACACCGTGCTGCGGTTCGTGGAGCGCGGGGTGGGCGTCGCCGTGGTTCCCGCGATGGTCGCGCTCGACCGTCCTGGACTGCGCGCCGTGCCCCTGGCATCGCCCAAGCTCACGCGCACCGTGAGCCTGGCGCATCGGGCCGACATGGCGCCGACCAGGGCGGCCGCGGCGCTCCGCGACACGATCATCGCCACCGCCGACGCCCTCGTCGACTCCGGGGACTTCGTCGCCAAGGCGGTGTGACCCGCGCCCCGCGCTCTCCACTTCCGGGTCGTCCCCGCCGGCGGAGGCCATCGGGTGCGCTGGTGGGGACGACGCGAAGGTAGGAGGGGGATCAGGGGCCGGAGAGGGTGGCGCCGAGGATGCGCACGGCCTCCGGGAAGCGCTCCGGGTTCTCGCCCGAGTAGTTGAGGCGGACGAAGGCACCCGAGGGCTCCGCAGGGAACCATTCGGAACCGGGCGCGAGGATCACCCCGCGCGCGGCGCACTCGCGCACGACGAGCTCCGCGTCGCTTCCCTCGGGCAGGCGCACCCACAGATTGAGGCCCCCGCGCGGCACCGTCTCGACGATCGCGGCCGGTGCGTGCTCCCGGAGCGCGTCGAGCAGCAGATCCCGGCGCGCACGCAACTGGTCCCGCACGCCCCGCAGGTGGGTGCGCCAGGCGGGCTGCGTGACGACGTCGAGCGCCGCGGCCTGCAGAAGTCCGCTGACGTACATCGATTCCGCCGCGCGGTCGGCCAGGATCCGGTCGCGTGCGGGACCGCGGGCGATGACGGCCGCGACCCGCAGGGCGGGGGACACGCTCTTGGTCAGCGAACGGAGGTAGATGACATGTCCGTCGTCGTCCTGGGCGGCGATCGGCCGAGGATCCGCGTCGATCGCGAGATCGTGCGCCCAATCGTCCTCGATGAGGAACGCGCCCCGTCGCCGCACGATCTCGAGCACGGCGGTCCGCGTCGCCTCCGGCCACACGGCGCCGGTCGGATTCGCGAACGACGGCTGCGCGTAGAAGCCGCGGGCGCCGGTCTCGGCGAAGGCGCGTTCGACCGCCTCCGGATCCGGGCCGTCCGCATCGGCGGGGACGGGGACGAGCTCGACACCCGCCTGCGCGGCGGCGAGGATCGCACCCCAGTAGGTGGGCGATTCGATCAGGAGCGGCTGACCGACGCCTACCACGGCGCGGAAGATCGAACTGAGCCCGCTCTGGCTGCCCGAGATGATGAGCGCGTCGCGGGCCGACGCCGGAGTGACGCCGACCGGGGCGGCGGAGGCCAGCTCGCCCGCGAACCAGGCCTGCAGCTCGGGGGATCCCGCCGCCGGTGAGCGCAGCACGGCCGCATCCAGCCGCGCGGCGCGGGTGAGCGCCTGCCGCACCAGCCGCTCGGGGAGCAGCTCCGGTGCCGGGTAGCCGGAGTGCAGCGCGATCGCGTCGAGCGCCGCGGACCGCTGCGTGGCGGACAGCGCCGGCATCCGCGACGGCGGGGTGCCGAGGGCCGCGGTCTGCCACGCGTAGTCCGCCGGCCGTGCCGTGCGCACGGCACGCGTGAAGGTGCCGGCACCGGGGCGGGACTCGATCAGGCCGAGCGCGGAGAGTCGGCGCATCGCCTTCTGCACGGTCACCGGACTCGCCCCGTGCTGCGCCATGAGCGCGCGGTTCGAGGGCAGGCGCGCCCCCGGGGCGGCGTGCGCGATCCAGTCACGCAGCGCCGTGACGATCCGCTCACTGCTATCCTGACTCATGACAGAACAGAGTAGCGTTACTCGAACTTCGCGGCCAGTGCTATCCGTCCGCTCCGGACTCGGCTGGGGCCTTCTCGGCGTCGTGGCGTTCTCCTTCACGGTCCCGTTCACGCGCGTCGCCGTCGGCGGGCTCTCGCCGCTGTTCATCGGGTCCGGCCGGGCCGTCGTGGCCGCGGTTCTCGCAGGGCTCGCGCTCGCGCTCACGCGCCAGAAGCCGCCGACGATGCGGCAGTGGCTCCGGCTGGCGGTCGTCGCCGGCGGCGTCGTGGCGGGATTCCCGCTGCTCACGTCCTTCGCGCTCACCACGGCGCCGGCGAGCCACGGCGCCGTCGTGATCGGACTGCTCCCCGCCGCGACCGCGGTGGCCGCGGTGCTGCGCACGAGGGAGCGTCCCTCGCGGTCCTTCTGGTTCTTCGCGGCGCTGGGGGCCGTCGTCGCGATCGGCTTCGCGGCACTGCAGAACGGCGGGCTCGGCGGGCTCCATCCGTCCGATCTGCTGCTGTTCGGGGCCGTGCTCGCGGCGGCGGTCGGCTACGCCGAGGGCGGGCTGCTCGCGCGGGAGCTCGGCGCGTGGCAGACCGTGTCCTGGGCGCTCGTGCTGTCGGCGCCGGTCATGATCGTGCTCGCCTCGGTCGCCCTCGCGGGGGAGCCGCCGCAGGCCACGCCGGTGCAGTGGCTCGCCTTCGCGTATCTCGCCGTGGTCAGCATGTTCCTCGGCTTCTTCGCCTGGTACCGGGGCCTCGCGATCGGGCCGATGGCGCAGGTGAGCCAGATCCAGCTCGTGCAGCCCGTGCTGAGCATCCTCTGGGCCGGGATCCTGCTGCACGAGCAGCTCGGCGCGGCGACGATCCTCGGCGGCCTCGCCGTCATCCTGTGCGCCGCGCTCGCCGTGCGCACCCGGCTTCGGAAGGACGCCTGATGCGGCACACGCCCCGCTACCTGATGACCGATCCCGTCGAGGTCGTGCGGCTGATCCGCGCGCACCCGTGGGCGACGTTCGTGTCGCCCGTCGCGACCGGGCTCGTCGCCTCGCACTACCCGGTGATCCTGGACGAGACCACGGACCCGGAGGACGGCATCGTCATCGTCAGCCACTTCGGTCGACCGGATGAGCAGCTGCACGAGCTCGGCGCGCACGAGGTGCTCGTGATCGTGCAGGGCCCCCACGACTACGTCTCCCCGAGCTGGTACGCGCCGGGCGATCTGGTGCCGACCTGGAACCACGTCACCGCGCACCTCTACGGCACGCCGGAGATCCTCTCGGAGGAGGAGAACTACGCGATGCTCGCGCGGCTCACCGACCACTTCGAGCAGCACCATCCGCACGGCCGCAGCCTGTCGGAGGACGAGGAGGGCACGCGCCGGATCGCCCGGGGCACGGTCGGCCTGCGTCTGCGCGTCGAGCGGTTCGAGGCGCGCGCCAAGCTCAGCCAGAACAAGTCCCCCGAGGTGCGCGCGTCGATCGCCGCGCACCTGGAGCAGCGCAACCCCGCCCTCGCGGCCGAGATGCGACGGCCTCGCCCCGGGAAGGGGTGAAAACCACCGAGTCGTCCCCGCCGGCGGAGCCCAGGGGGTCCGCTGGCGGGGACGACTCGAAGGTGGGGCGGTCAGTGACCGCAGGTGCAGGCGTCGCCGCCGCCGCAGCAGGCGGATCCGGATCCGGCCACGGCGTGCGCCTGCGACGACTCCGGCACGTCCATGCCGGGGTTCTGGTCGAGGAAGCCGTAGGGGCGGAACGCGAAGCCCGCGGTGTCGACCGGCATGATCGGCCAGTCCTCGGGGCGCGGGAAGTGCGTGAGCCCGAACGTGTGCCAGAGCACGAGGTCGGCCCCGTCCGGGCCGTCCAGGGGCGCGTCGCCCGCGGAGTACTCGGGCAGCCCCGATCCGCCCTGGTGCGCGTTCGGGTAGCGGCCGGCGGGCCAGAGCTCCCCCTCGCGGTGCGCGGTGGCCCACAGGTGCTTGGTCGCGAAGGCGGCGCGCGCGGCGACGGAGGAGGCCGGATCCGCCATGAGCAGCGCGGTCGGCTGCGGCACGAGCTGATACGCGGTCGCCCGTCCCACGGCGTTCGTGTGCGAGGCGCTCTGCACCTCCCAGACCCGCGCGACCGAGGTGTCGGCCTCGCGCTGGGCGGCGGACTCGGAGCCGAGCGCGGTCTCCGTCCAGCTGAACGCGTTGCCGAACGGGTTCTCCGGTCCCATCGGCACGCGCGCCGCGTCGACCTCGACGAGACGGTTGTCGGATCCGTCGACCGCGACGTCGAGCCGCGCGCAGAACAGGTGCTGGTGCACGGGCGCGAACACGCCGGGGGCGAGCTCGGTCGCGTGACGCTGCGGGACGCCCGGCTCTCCGGCGCCGACGAACACGATGCCCGTGGCCTTCGCGATCACCTCGATCGTCCCGTCCAGGCCGAAGTTCCAGTAGAAGCCGTAGTCGTAGTTGCCGATCGTGGAGAAGTACGAGACGACGAAGCGGCGGGCGCGGCGCACGTCGGAGCGGCCCTCGAGGTTCGTGTGCTTCCAGAGGATCCCCGTGTCCTCCTCGTGCATGCAGATCACGTTCGGGATCCGCACCGGGTGGCCCTGGTCGTCGGCGACGAAGCCGTCCAGGTAGCGGATGACGCCCAGGCAGTCGCAGCCGAGCTCGAGGTGGTTCGCGTTCTTGCCGAGCAGGTACTCGCCGGCGTCGAAGTAGCTGATCCAGAAGCGGCCCGGCGCGGTGTCGCCGTAGGGGACCACCATCTCCGGCACGCTCGCGCGGTTCAGCACCGGCCGCCCGTCGAAGGTCACGTCGTGCAGCACCAGGCCCTCGCGGGCGTTGAAGCTCACCCGCATCGACCAGTTCTCCCACTCGACGAGGGATCCGGTCACCGCGAAGCTCGGCCCCTCGGGCTGCACGATCTCGATCGGCTTGAGGGACGTGCGCGCCTCTCCCTGCACCTCGGGGTAGTAGTTGCCGTGGCCGGCGGGCACGGGGACGTCGCCGACGTCCTCGACGCGGATCACGCTGTTCGCCGTGAGGTCGATGTGCACGATGAGGCCCTCGACCGGGTGCGCCCAGGGCGAGTCGAGCTCGTCGTAGCGGAGGAACGTGAGCGAGCGGATCACGCGTCGCCCGACCTCGTCGGCGCGGCCGGTGTAGCCGGGGGCGAGCGGCCCGCAGAAGGCGAGGTCGATGTGCTCGGCGAGCCCGCGGCGCTCCATCGCGGCACGCCACTCGGGCGAGGCCTTGGCGATCGACTCGGCGCGCTCGTACTCCTCGAAGAGGTACTGGGGCTGGCCGTACGGCGGGGCGTCGTTCGGCACGCGCTCGGCGCGCAGCACCTCGCCGCGGGTGATCGAGACCACGACCTCGGTCGCGACGCCGGTCGCGGTGTCGAGCAGGGTGGCGTCGATGCGGCGGTCGATCGGCGCGCCGGGAGCCCAGGCGGCGAGCTCGGCCCGCGTCGGCTCGTCCGGCAGCAGCATCGGCACGCGCACGGTGTCGCCGAGAAGTCCCGCCGCGGCGAGGATCGCGCGGGCGGCCGCGATCTCCGGCCCGGTGAGCGGATCCAGCGGATGCGGCGTCGGGATGGCGTCGAGCGTGATCGGCTGCGGAGCGTGGTGGGGCATCGTCGACCTCTGCGGTTTAGTTGAGCAATCGCTCAAGAAACGGGTTGCGTCGATGATATGCCGCGCGGGGCGCGGGCGCAATGGGTGTCGTGGCAGCGCGATGACCGCGGGGTGCGCTCAGGCCCGCCAGGGATCCACGATTGCGGCGAACACGCGTAGGTGAGCCGCGGGATCGGCCGGCTCGGCGACCTCGACGATCTGCTGTCCGTAGGTGATCGCGCGGAGGAGTGCGAGCACGTCGTCGAGCGGGGTCTCCGGCCGCAGCTCGCCCGCGGCGACCGCCTCCTCCAGCGCCTCGGAGGTCTCCGTGCGCCACAGCGGGATGGTCGGCGCCGACGCGTCCGCCGTCGGGGTGATCGAGGCGAGCCTGCCCCAGAAGCCCACCACGACGTGCGCCTCGGTGCGGGTCGTCGCGTCCACCGGAAGCACCTCGCGCATGATCGCCTCGAGGCGGGCGAGTCCGCGCAGCCCCTCGGTCGCGGCGCGGATCCGGTCCTCGGTGCGGCGCGTGACCTCGGCCGCCGCGGCGCGGATCACGTCGTCGAAACCGTCGAAGTAGTGCCAGAGGGATCCGACGGCGACGCCCAGCTCGCGCGCCACGGCGCGGGAGCTGATGCCGTCGTGGCCGTCGCGCGCGGCGACGGCGAGGAGCGCCGCGGCGATGTCGCGCCGACGCGCGTCGTGATCGACGACTCTGGGCATGCCTCCATCCTGGCGCAGACCCGGCCCGCGCGCCGCGGATCCGATGCCTCCCGGGGGTATTGTTTTTGAGCGAGCGATCAAGAACACTGTTCGCATGCTTCATGCGGCGGCGTTGCTGCTGATGATCGGATCCGCGATCACAGCCGCTGTCTGCTGCCTGGTGGCCGGGGGAGTGGTGCCGCGTGCGGTGCCCTGGCAGGCGCGGCAGAGCGCGGTCGTGATGGCGCTCGGGATGGTCGCGCTGTGCGCCGGCGACGGCGACGCCCGGATCCTGCTGCTGGTCGCGGTCGCCGGGATCGCCTCGGCGATGCTCGGGGTCGTCGGCACGCGCGGCCGCGCGCACGCGGACGCCTGCTTCCACCGCGCGCTCGGCTGCGTGGTCATGGCGGTGTGCGCCCTTGCGATGCTCGGAGCTCGTTCCGGCGCGCCCGCGCCGGTGACCTCCGGATTCGGGCACTCGGGGCACGGCGCACTCGTGCCGATGTCGGTCGCGGCGGCGTCCGGCGTCGTGGTGCTGCTGGGCCTCATGCTCGTCGCGCGCGTGCGGCATCGCGTCGAGGCCGCCCCCGCGGGCGGCGCCGGTGCGGCCGTGCTCCGACGCGGGGCTCTCCGCGCGCGGATCCTTCTCGAGGCGGAGGGGGTCTCGATGGCGATCTCGCTGATCGTCATGGCCGCCATGGTGCTGATCCCCTGAGGGCGCCGGGGGCGCGCCGGGCGAGCTTTTCCCTATCGTTCGGATCCCGTACATTTTGGTGCATGACCTTCTCCGGCACGGCCGCGATCGACCTCGGCAAGTCGCTGTGCCGCGTCCGTCTCGTGATCGACGGCGCACCCGTGCGCCGCGAGGGCGGGGGAGCGCCCGGGCTCGCGGCCCGGGAGGGCGTGGCCCTCGCCCTGGACTCGATCGTGCCGCTGCTCGCCGATGCCCGTCCGGAGCGGATCGGAGTCGGCGCGGCCGGCGCGATGTACGCCACCGCCGAGGCTGCGGCGCTCGCCCGCGCGCTCGCCGACGCGACCCGCTCGCCCGCCGCGGTCACCTCCGACGTGGTCACCGCGCATGCGGGCGCCCTCCGCGGCGAGGCCGGAGTCCTCCTCATCGCGGGCACCGGCGCCGTGGCGCTCGGCGTCGGGGCGGACGAGCACCGCAGCGTGGACGGCTGGGGGCCGGATCTCGGCGACCTCGGCAGCGGATCCTGGATCGGCCGGGAGGGCGTGCGCGCGGTGCTCCGCGCCAGGGACGGCCTCGGTCCCGCGACCGTGCTGACCGACGTGCTCGCGCTCCTCATCGGCGACGACGAATCCCCGATCACCTGGGTCGGCGGCGCGGCCGCGCCCGCCCGCCTGCTCGCGACCTTCGCCCCCGCCGTCCTCGACGGCGCCGACCAGGGCGACGGGGCCGCCGTCGCGATCCGCGACGAGGCGGCCCGCCTGCTCGCGGAGACCGCGCTCGCCGCATCCGGAGGCTCCTCCGTGGTCGCGCTGCACGGCGGGCTCACCGCGCACGACGGGTTCCGCGCCGCGGTCTCGTCCGCGCTCGAGACCAGGGGACTGGAAGCGGTCCCCGCCCGCGGCGATGCGCTGGACGGCGCCGCCATGATCGCCGAGGGCCGCGCCCCTCTCCACGAAAGGTTCGTGCACCGTGCCGAATGAGACTGCGCCGAATGAGACCGCGCCGAATGAGACTGCGCCGAATGAGACCGTGCCGAACGAGACTCCCGCGGACGACGCCCGCCTGGCGGCGCTGATCGGCGAGCTCTCGCACCTCTCGACCGAGCAGGCGGACACCTCGCGGGGCGATCTCGACCTGCTGCCGACGCTCGATCTGGTGCGGGCGATGAACGCCGAGGACCGTCGCGTCCCCGAGGCGATCGCGGCGCAGGCCGAGCGGATCGCCGAGGCCGTGGACGGCATCACCGAGCGGTTCCGCCGCGGCGGGCGGCTCATCTACATCGGCGCGGGGACCGCGGGACGGGTCGGAGTGCTGGACGCCTCCGAGTGCCCGCCGACGTTCGGCACGGATCCCGGCATGGTCGTCGGACTCATCGCCGGCGGCGAGGTCGCGATCCGCGACGCCGTGGAGAACGCGGAGGACGACGATCGCGCGGCCGCCGAGTCCCTGCGCGGCCTCGGGCTGGGCGCGAACGACACCGTGGTCGGGATCTCCGCCTCGGGGCGCACGCCCTATGTGCTGGGCGGGCTCGCGTACGCGCGGGAGGTCGGCGCGCTCACCGTCGCGATCGCCGCCAATGCGGGGTCCGCGATCGGCGCCGCCGCCGAGGTGCCGATCGAGGTCGTCGTGGGTCCCGAGTTCGTGACCGGATCCACCCGGCTCAAGGCGGGCACAGCCCAGAAGCTCGTCGTGAACATGCTCTCCACGCTCTCGATGATCCGCCTCGGCAAGACCTACCGCGGCGTCATGGTCGACCTGCAGGCCACGAACGAGAAGCTGCGGGCCCGTTCGGTGCGCACCCTCATCCAGCTCAGCGGTGCGGCGCAGGACGACGCGGTGCGCGCGCTCGCCGAGGCCGGCGGATCCGTCAAGCTCGCCTTGCTGATGCTCTTCTCCGGCGCCTCCGCCGAGGTCGCGGCCCCGGCTCTCGCGGCGTCCGGCGGCGTCCTCCGCGACGCGATCGCCGCCCTGGGCTGACGCCCGCCGGCCCGTCGGCTAGCGGGCTGCGGGGCGCACGGCGAACCAGGCGACCAGGGCGGCGACCAGGGCTGCGGCGGCCATCGTGACGCCCATCGTCACCGCGTTCGCACCACCGATGCCGACGGCGATCGGAGACAGCAGCGGGCCCACCAGGAACGTCGACATGCCCAGCAGCGCCGACGCCGTGCCGGCGCGGGCGCCGTGGTGGGCGAGCGCGAGCGTCGACGAGTTCGGCCCGCCCAGCCCGGCGCACAGCATGAATCCGACGAGCGCGCCGGCGACGCCCCACACACCCGCCCCGAGGAGCACGAGCGCTGCGAGCACGGCGGTCGCGATCGCCGTCGCCGTGATCCCCAGCAGGTAGACGCGCAGCGGGCCGACGCGGCGCACCACCAGCCGGCTCGCCTGGCTGCCGGCGATGTTGGCGAGCGCGCCGAGCGCGAAGGCGAGGCTGAACCCCTGCGGATCCAGCCCGAACTCGTCCTGCAGCACGAAGGACGTGAGCGACAGGTAGGTGAAGAACGCCACGCCGCCGCCGGCTCCCGCGCAGAGCACCGCGACGAAGAGGCGATCCCGCAGGACGGCGCCCGCGTGCGCGCCCAGCGCGCGGATGCCGCCCGCGTGCCGGTCCGCGGGCTCCAGCGTCTCGGGCAGCGCGAAGATCACGACCAGCACCAGCGCGACGCCGATGCCGGCGAGCACGCCGAAGATGCCGCGCCAGTCCATGATCCGTGCGAGCTGGCCGCCCACGACGGGCGCGACGACGGGGGCGGCGCCGGAGACGAGGAACAGCAGCGACAGCATGCGGCTGAGGTCCGCGCCCGCGAACTGATCCCGCGCGACGGCGAGGCAGATCACGATGCCGGCGGATCCGGCCAGGCCCTGCAGGAAACGGGCGATCAGCAGCACCTCGATCCCCGGGGCGAGCGCGCACACGAGCGACAGCACGGCGAACGCGGAGACGCCGACGATCAGCGGCCGGCGCCGGCCGAAGCGGTCGCTCAGCGGCCCTGCGGCGAGCTGGCCGAGTCCGAGGCCCACCATGCACGCCGACATCGTGGTCTGTGCGAGCGCGTCGCTCGTGCCGAGCGCCGTCGCGAGCTGCGGCAGCTGCGGCAGGTAGAGGTCCATCGAGAGCGGGCCGAACGCCTCCAGCAGCCCGAGCACGAGCATCGCGCGCAGCGTGCCCATGCGCGGGCGGGCGATCACGCCGCTCATCCGCCGAGACGCAGCACGCGGCGTAGCCAGCTCTCCCGTGCCGCGTTCGCGGCCACGGAGACCACGGCGTCGGGGGAGAACCCGTGGAAGCCGTGATAGCCGCCGCCCCAGACATGCAGCTCTGCCTGGCCGCCTGTCGCCCAGATGCGGGAGGCGAACTCGACGGCCTCGTCGCGGAACGTCTCGGCCGCCCCCACCTCGATGTACGCCGGGGGGAGTCCGGAGAGATCGGTCGCCCTGGCCGGAGCGGTGTAGGGCGAGACCCGGTCGGTGAACCGGTCGGCGCCCGCGATCGCGGTCCACGCGGTGTCGTTGTTGTTGCGGTCCCAGGCGCCGATGCCGTCGTACTGGCGGGCCGACACGGTCTCGTTGCGGTCGTCGAGCATGGGGCAGCCGAGCAGCTGTCCGGCCAGGCGCGGGCCGTTCCGGTCGCGCGCCAGCAGCGCCACCGCCGCGGAGAGCCCGCCACCGGCGCTCTGCCCCGATGCGAGGATCCGCTCCGGGTCGATGCCGAGCTCGTCGGCGTGCGCGGCCATCCACAGGAGCGCCGCATAGCAGTCCTCCGCCTGCGCGGGACCGGGGTGCTCCGGTGCGAGGCGGTACTCCATGGCGACCCCCACGACGCCGTGCCGCTCGGCGAGGTCGATGAGCTCCGGCGTGCCGAAGAAGCGCGTGCCGAGCACCATGCCGCCGCCGTGGATCGAGAGCACGGCGGGAGCGGGATCCGCGGTCAGGACGGCGGGGCGCACGATCGTGACCTCGACGTCCGGGGCGCCGGCGGGGCCGGGGATCGTGCGGTCCTCCCAGGTCACGGCCCTGCCCTCCGCCTGCACCGCCATGGGCGGGATGATCGTCGCGAAGTGGGCGCGGTTCTGCAGGATCGTGTCGGCGCGCAGCGGGATGATCTCGACCAGGTCGAGGAACGCCGCGAGGCCGTCGACGAGCTCCGGGTCGTAGGGGACGGGGACGACGACGGATCCGGTCGCGGGGACACCGGTCATCAGGCGCCCCAGATGCGGCGCAGCCAGCTCGCCCGCGCGGCGAGCGCCGCCCGCGAGATCTCGGCTTCGGGCATGTACATGTCGAAGCCGTGCGCTCCGCCGCCCCAGACGTGCAGCTCGGCCTGACCGCCGGTGGCCCAGATCCGCAGCGCGTACTGGGTGTCCTCGTCGCGGAACATCTCCGCCTCCCCGACCTCGATGAACGCCGGGGCGAGGCCGGAGACGTCGGCGGCGTGCGCGGGCGCGGCGTAGCCGGAGGCCTCGGCGCTGTACGCGAGCTCGTCGCCGAGCAGGCACGACCAGGCGAGCAGGTTCGCCTCGCGCTGCCAGGTGCCGATCCCGTCGTACTGCAGGCTCGACACGGTCGTGTTGGTGTTGTCGAGCATGGGGCAGAGCAGCAGCTGGCCCGCGAGGTCGGGTCCGCGCCGGTCCCGGGCGAGGAGGGCCACGCCGGCGGCGAGGCAGCCGCCCGCGCTGCCTCCGCCGACGATGATCCGGTCGGGATCCACGCCGAGATCCGCGGCGTGCGCGTGTAGCCAGAGCAGTGCCGCGTAGCAGTCCTCGAGCCCCGCGGGGGAGGGATGCTCCGGTGCGAGCCGGTACTCGACGTTGACGGCGACCACGCCGTGCTCCGCCACGATGTCGACCACGCGTCCGGTCTCCCAGCTGCGATGGCCGACGATCTGCCCGCCGCCGTGGATGTTCAGGTATGCGGCACGGCGCTGACCCGTGGTCCCGTCGGCGGACGCGCGCGGCCGGAAGATCGTGACCTCGATGTCCGGCGCGCCGGCGGGGCCGGGGATGATCCGGTCCTCCCACTCGATCGCCCTTCCGGCGATCACGGTGTCGTTGTCGGGGAACATCGTGTCGGTGCCCTCGCGGGGGAGCGTCTCCCGGGTGAGGGCGGGCTGCGGGTTCTGTGCGATCGCGTCGAGGACGAGCTGCACCTCGGGATCGAAGGGGACGGGGGCGACGGTCGGGCGGCCGGCGGCGGTGACGGTCATGCGATGAATTCCTTCTCTTCGGGGGACGGGTCAGGGGCCTTCGGGATCGACCGCGTCGCGATCGGCCCAGAACGGCTCGACGAGCCGGCGGAGCTCCGCGGCGCCGATCCGGTCGACGAGCGCCGCCGCGTCGAGGTTCGCGCGCAGCTGGGCGATGCTCGACGCGCCGAACAGCGTCGTGGTCAGGGCGGGGTGGGTGAGCGTGAACGCGATCCCGAGCTGTGCCGGGGCGACCCGGAGCGACTCGGCGAGAGCCGTGAACGCCGGCACGTCGTCGATGATGCGCTGCCGGATGTCGCCCGGATCCCGGCCGATCTGCCGGTCGCCGTTCACTTTTCCGGCGAGCACGCCGCCCTCCAGGCAATCCGAGGCCTGCAGCGTCAGGCCCTGCTCCCACAGGCGCGCGAAAGGTGCGCCGTCGGGGATGGACCGGCGCGAGACGCTGTACTTCAGCTGCGCGATCTGCGGGCCGGGGACGCCCTCGGCCGCGGCGAGGTCGATGAGCGTCTGGATCGAGGTCGCCGACCAGTTGTTCACGCCCCAGGCGCGGATGAGCCCGCGGTCCGCGAGGTCGGCGAGATCGAGCACGAGGTCGCGCAGCTCCAGGTCGTCCCGGCGCAGATCTCCGAGGATCACGAGATCCGCGTGCTCGACGCCGACCCGGAACAGCGCGTTCCCCAGCTGCGGGCGGAAGCCGTCGGCGCCGAACGCCTCGAGCCACAGCTTCGAGGACAGCAGCCACTCGTCGCGCCGCAGTCCCGCGGCGCGCACCATGGCGCTGAAGATGACGTCGGTGAAGGCCGGGGGCATGCCGGGACCGGTGTAGACGCCGACGTCGAAGAGGTTCACGCCCCGGTCCACGGCCTCGCGGAGCATGGCCGTGGCGTCGCCGAAGTCCATGCGGTCGTAGGTGTGCCAGGACCCGAGCGAGAACAGCGACGCGGGGATGCCGCTCGTGCCGATCTCGCGCTGGGGAAGTGCGGTGGTCGTGCTGGTCCTCGTCATGGCGGTCCTCACAGTCGGGGGTCGATGACGGCCTTGACCTCATCGAGCTGGTGCATGTTCGCGATCTTCGCCGAGGCCTGGGCGAGCCCGACCGGGGCGCTGAACAGGTCGTCCCACGGGAAGCGGCCGGCGAAGGCCTGGAAGAAGTCGATCGAGCGGGCGTAGTCGGCGATGTCGCCGTTGAGCGAGCCGACCATGGTCAGCTCCTTGCCCATGAGGGCGCTCACCGGGAAGGCGTCGCCGACCGGTCCGGTGGATCCGACGATCACGACGGTGCCGCGCTGCGCGGCCATCCCGACGGCGTCCGGCCCGACGCTCGGGGCGCCGGCGAAGTCGAACACGTGGTCCGCGCCGCGACCGTCCGTGAGCTCCATGATCTGCGCGACGACGGGACCTTCGCGGAAGTCCACCACGGCGTCGGCGCCGAAGCGCGCCGCGAGCTCGAGCCGGGCCGCGGGGGCGCCGACCGTGATCACGCGCCCTGCGCCCGAGATCTTCGCCACGGCGGTCGCGAAGATGCCGAGCGCGCCCGCGCCCTGCACGACGACCGTGGAGCCGGGCCGGATCCGCCCGCCGCGCTCGAACGCCCGCAGCACGGTCTTCGCGGCGCAGCCGGCCATCGAGGCCCAGGTGTCCTTGACCGCGTCAGGCAGCAGCAGCTTGGCCGCGCCGGGGGTGACGTAGGCGTACTCGGACAGACCTGCGGTCGCGTAGGGCGGCACGTCGGAGCGCTGCAGGAAGCCGTAGCCGCGGCGGGAGCAGTGCACGGGCTCGCGCAGCACGACGCAGCCGTAGCATTCGCCGCACGTCGACTCGGACCAGCCGATCCGGTCGCCGACCGCGAGCGGGCGGCCGAGCGCGTCCACGGTGCCCTCGCCGAGGGCGACGATCTCGCCGACCATCTCGTGGCCGAGCACCATCGGCAGCATGCCGGGGAAGGTCATCCGTCCTTCCCAGATCTCGATGTCGGTGCCGCACAGCGTCGAGCACGCGATCCGCACGAGGGCGGCGCCGGGGGCGACCTCTGCGGGGAGGGGCAGGTCCTGCAGGGTGAGCGGTGCGCCGTGCTCGGTCAGCACGGCCGCGCGGGTGGCGGTGGGGAGGGTCATGCGGATCCTTTCCGGATCGGATGGGTGATCGGTCCCTGAGCGTGTCGATGGGTCAGACGAGCAGCTGGCCGCCGTCGACGGGCACGGAGACGCCGGTGATGTGGCTCGCGGCGTCGCTCGCGAGGAACACGACGAGAGGGGCGACCTGCTCGACCTCGGCGATCGTGCCGAGCGGGATCCGGGCCTCCCATGCGGCGCGCGCCTGCGGGTCGGTGGCGAAGCCCGCCGTGAGCGGGGTGAGGATCGGGCCGGGGGCGACCGCGTTCACGCGGATGCGGCGACCCGCGAGCTCGATCGCCGCGGTGCGGGTCATCGCGTCGACGGCGGCCTTGGTCATCTCGTAGTGACCCATGCCGGGCGTGGGCTGGCGTCCGCCGATCGAGGACGTGTTCACGATCGCGCCTCCGTCGGGCAGGCGGGGTGCGAACTCGCGGAGCATGAGGAACGTGCCGCGGATGTTCACGGCCACGGCCGTGTCGAAGACCTCGAGCGGCACCTGCTGCTGGGTGCCGCCGCCGAGCACGACGCCGGCGTTGTTCACCAGCACGTCGATGCGG
This sequence comes from Microbacterium sp. NPDC089698, assembly GCF_044749045.1. Taxonomy (NCBI): domain Bacteria; kingdom Bacillati; phylum Actinomycetota; class Actinomycetes; order Micrococcales; family Microbacteriaceae; genus Microbacterium; species Microbacterium sp. NPDC089698. The sequence continues at coordinate 1,231,815 of NZ_JBIVHE010000001.1, read as the reverse complement.
CCGAGTGCGGAGCCGGCGGCCGAGACGGAGTCGGGATCGGAGATGTCGAGTGCGATGGCCGTGGCTCCGAGTTCGGCCGCCACGGCGGTTGCGGCCTCGGCGTTGACGTCGCCGATGATCACCTCGTCCCCGGCGGTGCGGAAGGCGGCGGCGATGCCGCGGCCGAGCCCGGAGGCTCCTCCGGTGACGAGAATGCGGCGGGGGGAGATGGTCATCTCACGTCCTCTCTGACGGGGCATCTCCGTTATATTCTACAAGCATAGAAAAAAGCAACCCGATTCGATCTCACCCCAAGGAGCACCCATGTCAGCGCCGACGAACCCTCGCAGATCCCTCGGCCCGATCGCCGTCCCGCCGCTCGCCCTGGGGTCGTGGAACACCTGGGACCGGATGGATCCCGACGACGCCGTGACGATGATCCGCCGTGCCGTCGAGCTCGATGCCGGGTTCTTCGACGTCGCGTACTACAACATGGGTCCGCACGCGGAGAACTCCCGGACCGACATCCTGTTCGGTGAGGCGCTGCGGGCGAGCGGGGTCGCGCGGGACGAGATCGTGCTGTGCGGCAAGCTCTGGCTGTGGGACTGGCCGAACCAGTCCTTCCGCGCGCAGCTGACGGAGAGCCTCGAGCGTGCCGGCCTGGAGCGCTTCGACACCCTCGTGGTGGGCGACTACCTGGCCGAGCCCGACGTCGTCCGCCTCGTCGCCGACGTGAACGAGCTCATCGCCGAAGGCCTCGTCGACGGGTGGGGGATCAACAACTGGCGGATCGGCCACACGAGGGCTGCGCAGGATGCCGCGGCGGCGGGCGGTCTCGTCGGGCCGTCCTTCGCGCAGCTCAAGTACGGCATCGCGCGTCGGGCGATGGCCGAGGGGAGGTCGTACGGGCCGCTCTTCGCCGACGGCACGCTCACCCTGCAGGCGTCCGACGTGTTCGAGGGCGGCATCCTCGCGACCGGCCTCGCGCCGCAGCGGAAGATCGGCGCCGATGTCGGCGGCATCCGCGAGCGGATCCTCGCGCTCTATCCCGAGGTCGCCCGCATCGCCGAAGGCTTCGGCGTGACGCCGGCCGCGCTCGGGATCGCCTTCTGCCTCACGCATCCCGCCGCGGCGAACGTGCTGTTCGGGGCGTCGCGGATCGAGCAGTTGGAACAGAACCACGCGGCGCTCGCGCTGGTCGCGGAGCACGGCGCGGAGGTGCGCGAGGCTCTTGCCGGGCTGCAGGCCGACGCCGCCGTCAACGACGACGGGTCGTGGTGAGCTGTGGCGCGCCCTCAGACGGCGGGTCGGAATCGTTTGGGTGGTGGGTCGATGTCGCCCCAGGCGTAGCGGAGCGGGAGTCGCGGGTGCAGCACGGATTGTTGTCCGTCGGGATGGTGGAGGACGAAGTCGTGTTTCCGGTCGCGGGTGATGTGCCAGCCTGCGTGGTGGAGTTGCATGTGGTGGAACCGGCAGAGCAGGATGCCACGGTCGATGTTCGTGTGTCCGTGGTCTCGGGTCCAATGGTCGATGTGGTGGGCTTCGCAGTAGGACGCGGGTCGGTCGCACCCCGTCCACCGGCATCCGCCGTCCCGGATCGCGAGGGCGATGCGCTGCGTCGGCGTGAAGAGCCGTGATTCGCGGCCCACATCGAGGGGGTTCCCGCAGGCGTCGACCGTGACGGGGATGGTTCCGGTTTCGCAGATGTGCCGTTCCGCGATCGTGGCGGGGAGGGCGGTGAGTCCGTCTTCGGTGACCGCGACCGGTGCCAGCGAACCGTCCACCGCGACCTGCTGCACGAGCCGGATGCCGGCCTGCCGGGTGCCGAACACGGCGGTCGGGTCGGCGAGCGCCCCGGCACGAACGAGATCGAGGAGCAGGTCGTAGGACAGCTGGTCGTTGGTGCGCGGATCCGCCGACAACTCCGCCGCGGACGCCTTCTCCTCGGGGCCGACGAACCGGGGCCCGCCCCGACGGGGCCGCAACGCGGCGTTGAAGATCGTGTCCAGGAACGCGCCGCCTTCGTCATCGAACGCGATCGATGCCCGACGCTGTCCGTCCTGGTCGAACCAGGTCCGGAACGCCCGCTTCTCAAACCGGGCCAGGAACCTCGCCTCCGCCCCGTCGGGGTCGAGGAGATCCCGGATCGTGCGTGCGGCGGCGGCGAGTTCTTCCACGGTCCGCCGCCCTGCTTCGTCGATGAGTTGTGCGGCGGCGTGCGCCCACGCATCGCCGGCGTCGTCGGGTGGGTCGCCCAGTCCGCGGCGGATCGCGTCGAACTGCGCCGACGTCACCACCCCGGACCGCAACCCGTCCCTCAACACCTCCCGCCACTCCGTGGTCGCGGGCTCACCCTGCGTGCCCGCCTCCGGCGCACTCGCGCTCGCACCGTCTGAGTCTCCCTCGTCTTCGAGGAGTGCTTCCCCGACCCGCACTTGCCGCGCCGCTTCGCCCTTCGTCATCCCGCCGAGTTCCTGCACCAGGGAGGTCGCGGACCGGTGTCCGCGCGCCTGCGCCAACCCGGAATGCCCTGCGTCCCGGGTGGAGCGGCGGGCGATCACCCCGGCGCAGAGCACCTGCACCTGCTCCACCAGCCGGCCGACCTCACCCGCCTCACGGAGCACCGCCACCGCCCCGGCATCGTCCAGCCCCTCGATCACCACTTGCACGTCGGACGCGCCCGCACCCGAACCGATCCGCCCGGCCAGGGTCGGGATCAGCGCCGCGATCGCATCCAACGTCCTCATACCCCCATCCTCCTCGCCACCACCGACATTCGAACCCCAGATCAACCCAGAATTCCCAAACCGGGGACAACCCCACGCAACACCAGACTGTGGAGGACGAACGACGGCCGCGAAGCAGCAGCTGTGCGCGACGAGACAGGCCCTGCGCGCTCCATGGCAAGTCCGGAGGGTCCTGTGGCCGGCCTCGTCGAGAAACAGGGCTTGCGCTCTTTTTCCACGCATGTAGACTAAACGCACGACACATCGAAGTGACGTCGGTGAGGCTCCCTCGAGAGCGCGGCCGAAGGCTCTTCGAACCTTCTTCCCCAAACCCGCACCGAGAGAAGGAACCATGAAACGAGTGCCCCTCGCGATCGCCGCGGCTGTGGCCGCGGTCCTCGCCCTCACCAGCTGCTCCGGCGGCGCAGGCGCCACGCAGGCGAGCGACGGCGCCGCCGCGAACGCGCCGGACGACCTCAACATCGGCAACTTCCTGGACGTCACGTCCTGGGATCCGTCCCTGGCCGACATCGGCTTCGACGGGCCGTACCTCTCCGCCGTCTACGACACCCTGGTCGCCCTCGACAAGGACGGCAAGCCGGTCCCGTCGTTCGCCACCAAGTGGACCGTGTCCGGCGATGACAAGACCATCGACTTCGACCTCCGCACCGACGGGAAGTTCTCGGACGGGTCGAAGGTCGACGCGGACGCCGTCGTGAAGAGCCTCGAGTACCTCAAGGCGGGTGCGCGCTCGGGTGAGGCGTACACGAACGTCTCCGCGATCACCGCGAAGGACGACCACACGGTCGAGGTCACGCTGACCCAGCGCGACGACACGATCCTGTACCTGATGGGCCTCGGCCGCAGCTACATCATGTCGCCCAAGGCGATCGCGGCCGGCACGCTCGGCAAGGATCCGATCGGATCCGGCCCGTACGTGCTGGACAGCACCAAGAGCGTCGCGGGCAGCGAGTACCACTTCACCAAGGTGAAGGACCACTGGGACGCCAAGACCTACGCCTTCTCGAACCTCGCGATCTTCCCGATCCAGGACGCCACGGCACGGCACAACGCGATGCTCAGCGGCCAGATCAACCTCGAGTACGGCGACGTCGCCAACCAGTCCCAGGCCGACCAGCAGGGCTGGAACACCGCCGATCGGGTGTCCGGCTGGGCCGGCCTCGTGATCACCGACCACACCGGGGCGAAGAGCAAGCCGCTCGGCAGCGTCGAGGTGCGCCAGGCGCTGAACTACGCCTTCGACGGCGCCGCGGTCCTCAAGGCCGTCGGCAACGGCGCAGGCGTCGCGACCAACCAGGTCTTCCCCGACGGCGGCGACGTCAACGACCCGTCGCTCAACAAGACCTACGCGTACGACGTCGCCAAGGCGAAGGACCTGCTGGCCAAGGCCGGCTACGCCGACGGCTTCAGCATCTCGATGCCGATGTCGCCCGTGTTCGAGATGTGGAAGCCCTCCGCCGAGCAGGCGCTGACGGCGATCGGCGTCAAGGTCACCTGGGACAACATGCAGATGCCCGACTACCAGACGAACGCGCCGAACTACCCGATGTTCATCTCGTTCCTCGCGATGGACGGCAACGACGTCGCGACCGTGCAGCGCCAGGTCACGAGCAAGCAGTGGTTCAACCCGAACCCCGACTACGCGAGCAACACGGTCCTCGCGCCGCTCGTGAAGAAGGTCCAGGAGTCCAAGGGCGCCGACCAGACCGCCGCGATCAAGGAGCTCAACAAGGCCCTCGTCGATCAGGCCTGGTGGTCCGTCTGGTACCAGGCGAAGAACACCTTCTACAGCGTCCAGGGCATCAAGGTGCAGCCGATCGTCGGCATGATGTTCCCGACCCTGCGCTACATCACCAAGGGCTGACGCCCCTCCGGACCGGTCGTCGAGCGACCGCCACGCGCTCGACGACCGGTCCTCCACCGCCCGCCCTCCCGAGAGGCTCCCATGCTCCTGTTCACCGCGAAGCGGCTGCTGTCCGGCATCGTGCTGCTCGTGGTCGTCTCGATCGCGACGTTCTTCCTCGCCCACCTCGCGATCAAGGATCCGACCGCCGCCCTCCTCGGCACCACGGCGAGCCCCGCCCAGCAGGCGGCGCTCGCGACGAAGATCGGCATCGACCGTCCGCTGCTGGTCCAGTTCTGGGACTGGTTCTCGCACCTCCTCACGGGGGACTTCGGCACCTCGTGGCGGAACTTCCAGCCCGTGGGCGCCCAGCTCGCGATCAAGGTCCCGGTCACCCTCTCCGTCGTCACCTTCGCGACGCTCATCACCGCCGTGCTCGGCATCGCCTTCGGCATGATCACGGGCCTGCGGCCGGGCACGTGGTTCGACCGGATCCTCAAGGGCCTCTCGGTCGTCCTCTTCGCCCTCCCCGGCTTCTGGGTCAGCCTCGTGCTCGTGATGTGGTTCGCGGTGCAGCTGAAGTGGTTCCCCGCGGTCGGCTACGTGCAGCCGTCGCAGTCCTTCGACGGGTGGATCCGCTCGCTCACGCTTCCCGCGATCTCGCTCGCGCTCGGCGGCGTGGTCGCGGTGTCGGAGCAGCTGCGCAACGCCGTGATCGCGCAGAGCCGGCAGGACTGGGTGCGCACGCTCCGCAGCCGCGGGCTGTCCGCGACCCGGGTCAACCTGCACATCCTGCGCAACGCCTCGCCCGCGGCGCTCACCGTGATCGCCCTCATGTTCGTCGGACTGCTCAGCGGCGCGATCGTGGTGGAGCAGATCTTCAGCCTCCCCGGCATCGGGCAGCTGACCAACCAGTCCTCGCAGAACGGCGACATCCCGATGCTCCTCGGCATCACGGTGGTGTCGATCGTCTTCGTCGTGATCATCAACCTCCTGCTCGACCTCGTGCTCGGCTGGATCAACCCGAAGGTGCGCGTCGCATGACCACCACCGACATCCGCGTCGCGTTCGATCGCGCCAGGCAGCGCCGCCGCTCCGGCCTGTTCCGCCGGTTCCTCCGACACCCGGGCGGCTTCATCCCGCTCGCGATCTTCGTCCTCATCGTGCTCGTGGGCGTGTTCGCGCCGCTGCTCGCGCCGATGGATCCGAACTTCGTCGACCTGGCCGCCGCCAAGGCGCCGCCCTCCGCCGCGCACCTGCTCGGCGCCGACTCGACCGGCCGCGACATCCTCAGCCGTCTCATCTACGGCACCCGCATCACGATCTGGGGCGCGCTCATCACGATCGTCACCGCCGTCGTGATCGGCGTCCCCACGGGCGTCGCCGCGGGCTACTTCCGCGGTGCGTTCGACCGGGTCGCGATGTGGGTGAGCGATGCGCTGCAGTCGATCCCCGGCATGATCATCCTGCTGGTCGTCGCCGCCGGCAGCCGCAACAACTTCGAGCTGCTCATGGTCACGGTCGGCGTCTTCATGGTCCCCGGCTACTTCCGCATCGCCCGGTCGCAGACGCTCACCGTGCGCGAGGAGCCGTACATCGACGCGGCGCGGGTCTCGGGCCTCTCCGACGCGCGGATCATCTCCCGGCACGTGGTCAAGGCCGTCTACCCGCCCGTCATCATCCAGACCGCGCTCACGGCGGGCATGGCGATGGGCATGCAGGCGGGCCTGCAGTTCCTCGGGATCGGCGACTCGAACGTGCCCAGCTGGGGCGCGATGATGCTCGAGGGCTTCCGCCTCATGCTCACGTACCCGCTCATGCTGCTCTGGCCCTCGGTCGCGCTCGGCCTCACGATCGCCGTCCTCGCGATCATGGGCTCGACGCTCGCCGAGCTCGCCCAGGTGCGCACTCCGCGGCTGCGCCGCCGGCGCGGTGCCTCAGCGGCCGCGGCCGACGAGACGGCGCCCGCGACCGGAACCGTCCGGCACACCGCGGAGGGCTCGGCGCTGCGTGTGGAGAATCTGCGGGTCAGTCACGCCACCCCGAACGGCGTCGTCGAGGTCGTGCACGGCGTGACGCTCGACGTCGCCCCCGGCGAGGTCGTCGGCATCGTGGGCGAGTCCGGATCCGGCAAGTCGCAGACCGTGTTCTCGGTGCTCGATCTGCTGCCCGCCAGCGGCGCGAGCACCGCAGACGCGATCCGCATCGCCGGACAGGACGTCACGACCGCGACGCCGAAGCAGCGCCAGGCGCTGCTCGGGCGCGAGCTGGGCTATGTGCCGCAGGAGCCGATGAGCAACCTCGACCCGTCGTACACGATCGGCCACCAGCTCGTGGAGCCGCTGCGCCGCGTGCACGGGATGAGCGCCGCCGATGCGAAGGCCCGCGCACGCGAGGTGCTCCTGCGCGTGGGACTCGCGGATCCGGACCGGGTCCTGCGCAGCTATCCGCACCAGGTCTCCGGCGGCATGGCGCAGCGCGTGCTCATCGCCGGCGCGATCTCCGGCCGTCCCTCGATCCTCGTGGCGGACGAGCCCACGACCGCGCTCGACGTGACGGTGCAAGCCGAGGTGCTCGAACTGCTGCGCGAGCTGCAGCAGGAGTACGGCATGGCGCTGCTCATCGTCACGCACAACTTCGGCGTCGTCGCCGACATCTGCGATCGCGTGATCGTGATGCGCGGCGGGGAGATCGTCGAGCAGGGCGACGTGGATCCGCTGTTCGCGCACCCGCAGCAGCCCTATACCCGCGAGCTCATCGCCGCATCGCTCGACGATGCCGCGGGGCGGGCGGAGCTCGACGCCGATGCCGCGAGCACGACGAGCACGACGGACACGACGGAGGTGCGCGCATGACCGCGCTGCTCGAGGTGCAGGATCTGGTCGTCGAGTACGGCCACGGCCGCAAGGCGTTCCGCGCCCTGCACGGCGTCTCGATCGACGTCGCGCCGGGGGAGTGCATGGGCCTGGTGGGTGAGTCCGGATCCGGCAAGTCCACGCTCGGCAAGGCCATCCTCGGCCTCGCGCCCGTGACCGGCGGCAGCATCCGCTTCGACGGGAAGGACATCACCGCGCTCGGCCGGGCCGGACGCCGTGCGCTGGCCGACGACGTGCAGGTCGTGTTCCAGGATCCGTACGGATCCCTGAACCCCGCGATGACGATCGGCGAGATCCTGTCCGAGCCGCTCCTGACGAGCGGACTGGGCGGCGCCGAGGCCCAGGAGCGCGTGCGGGAGATGCTCGACCGGGTGCGTCTTCCGGAGACCGCGATGGACCGCTACCCGAGCGAGTTCTCCGGCGGGCAGCGCCAGCGCGTCGCGATCGCGAGGGCGCTCGTGCGGCGGCCGCGCCTGATCGTGTGCGACGAGCCCGTCAGCGCGCTCGACCTCACCACGCAGGCGACGATCCTCGACCTCTTCATCGAGCTGCAGCGCGACACGGGCGTGTCCTACCTGTTCGTCTCGCACGACCTGGGCGTCGTCCGCCGGGTGTGCCACCGGGTCGCCGTGATGTACCGCGGCGAGATCGTCGAGACCGGAGCGGGCGAGCAGATCACGCGGTCGCCGCGGCACCCCTACGCCGAGCGCCTGCGCCTGGCCTCTCCGGTCGCCGACCCCGTGAAGCAGAGGACGCGCCGTGCCGAATGGCTGGCGCTGCGCGAGGCCGCGGATGCCCCGGTACGGTAGCAGGCAGCGATTCCGCACGGCCGCGCCCCGGTGCGCGCCGTCGCCGGACGCCACGTCGGAAGGAACCCATGCCGAAGATCATCGATCACGATCAGCGTCGTCGGGAGATCGTCGAGGTCGCCAAGGGGATCATCCTCAAGGGCGGGTTCGAAGCGGCGACCATGCGCAGCATCGCTGCGGAGGCGGGCTTCGCGAACGGCGCCCTGAAGCACTACTTCCCGGGCAAGGAGAGCATCGTCGCGGCGACGTTCGAGACGATCCTCGCGCAGATGTCGGAGGGCGTGCAGGAGGCCGGATCGGCCCCGGAGACCGCCGAGGCCGCGCTGCGCGGATTCCTCGAGGCGACGGTCCCGCGCGACCCGGAGCAGATCGCGGCGGGCCGGGTGCTCCTCGCCCTCTGGGAGTACGCGATGTCGAACGAGCAGCTGGCGGAGCTGTACCGCAGCCATCTGCGCTCCTGGCGCGCGTCGCTCGTGGAGCGGATGGAGGCGGCCCGCGACGAGGGCGCGATCCGCGATCAGGACTTCGCCCCGCTCGCGAACGAGTACATCTCCTCGGCCGTGGGCGCCACCGTGATCAACCTCATGTATCCGGAGGGCGACCGCATCCCCGACTACCAGGCCTACATCGACCAGTTCCTCGCGCGGCTGCGCTGACCGGACCCCGGGCAGCCTCCACGCTTCATCGAGAGGAGGGCGCCCGATGACCGGCGCACCCGAGATCGCCCTGTCCGTCAGCCACAGGGAGGGGACCGGCCGTCCGGTCCTGCTCCTGCACGGCCTCGCCTCGCGCGCCCGGCTCGACTGGCCGGCCGCCGAGTGGGATCCCGTACTCACGGACCGCCCCGTCCTGCGCGTGGATCTGCCCGCGCACGGCGACAGCGCCGCACCGGGAGTGCTCGCGACGGCGGGGATCGTCGACCTGCTCGCACGGGCCGTCGCCGACGTCCTCCCGGGGGAGGAGATCGACGTCGTCGGCTACTCCCTGGGCGCGCGTCTGGCCTGGGCGCTCGCCGGCCATCCCGGAGTGGCCGTGCGCCGCGTGGCGCTCGGCGGGCTCAGCCCGATGGAGCCGTTCGCGCTGGTCGACCTGCCTGCGGCGCGTGCCGCGCTCGCCGGAGGACCTTCGCCGGAGGATCCGATCACGGGCATGATCCTGGGCATGACGACGCTGCCCGGCAACCGTCCGGAGGCGCTGCTCGATCTCATCGAGGGCCTCGCGTCGGGACCGTTCGATCCGGCCGCCGGTGCGCCGTCGCAGCCCGTGCTGCTGCTCGGCGGGGTGGAGGATCCGATGGCGCAGGGCATCGATGCGCTCGCCGCCGCCGTGCCGGACTCCCGCGTCGTGCGGGTGCCCGGCGACCACCTGGCCGCGCTGCACGCGCCGGAGTTCCGCGCCGCCGTCGCGGACTTCCTCACCGAGGACTGAGCCCGGGTCCCGAGTCCGACGGTCCACTCCTGTCTTTTTCTTCCTACAAACGTAGACTTACCACCCACGAAAGGCACACTCATGACGACGACCCCCGACGCCGCGCGCATCCTGGACATCGCGACCGGCTACATGGCCTCGAAGCAGCTGTTCGAGGCGAGCAGGATCGGCCTGTTCTCCGCGATCGCCGCGGGCGCCGACACCGTCCCCGCGATCGCGGAGCGCACGGGCGTGAGCGAGCGCATCGCGCAGATCCTCGCCGATGCCATGGCGGGCAAGGGCCTCCTTGCGCGCGCGGACGGCCGCTATGCGCTCGAGCCCGACGCCGCCGCCTATCTGGCGGGGGAGGGATCGGCGCTCGACCTGGCGCCGTTCCTCACGTTCCTCGGCGAGATCAGCTACCCGCACTGGCTGCAGTTCGGGCGCACGGTCGACACGACCGAGCCGGGCGATCTGCAGATGGACGACGCGCGCTGGGGCACGTTCATGGCGGGCGTCATGACCTACAACGCCCTGCACGCGCAGGAGTTCGGCCGCCTCGTCGACCTCTCCGCGGCCACCGACGTTCTCGACTTCGGCGGGCTGTCCGCCGGATTCGCCCTGGAGGCGATGAAGCGCAACACCGGTCTGCGCACCACGTTCCTGTACGCGCCCGGGTTCGAGGGCGGCGTGGCGGAAGCGGTCGAGGCGGCGGGCGTCGCCGACCGCGCGACGGTCGAGACCGGCGACACCGCGACCGCTCAGCCGCAGGGCGCCTACGACGCAGTGCTCGCGAACCATGTGATCCACCGCTTCTCGGCGGAGGAGAACGCGCAGATCTTCCGCAACCTCCGGGCCGCGGCGGTACCCGGCGCGACGCTCACGGTGCTCGACTTCTTCCTCGACGACGACGCCTCGCAGCGCGGGATCGACGCGCTGCACGCGGGGGAGTACCTCGTGATCGACGGCACGGTCGTCTATCCCGAGGCGCAGGTGCGCGGCTGGCTGGCCGACGCGGGGTGGGAGGTGCGCGAGAAGGTCGCGCTCCCGGCGAGCCCCCGGGTGCTCATCGCCACGGCGGTGTGAGGACGGCGTCGCGGTCGGCCCCTCTCCGAGGTCGACCGTGACGCATCGGATCCGGTTCTCGCGGACGTGACCGGATCCAGGGGCGGGCGACGAGCGGACACGTCGCCCGCCCCTTTCGCGCGTGCGGGGATCCGGCCCAGGGCCAGCTCACCCCCGCGCTCACCCCCGCGCGAACACCGTCCGGCCGTCGACGATCGTGCGGGCGATACCGATGCCGGCGAACGGACGGCCGGGTTCGGCGGGATCCTCGTCCAGCACGGTGATGTCCGCGACCTTGCCGATCTCGAGCGAGCCCTTCCACGCGGCGGCGCCGTCCTGGCGGGCCGGATCGATCGTCACCCGGCGAAGCAGCTGCTCGCGGGTGCCGGCGTCGTCGCGGCCGAGGAGGGCGAGCGACGCGTCCAGTCCGATGCGCCAGTCCGGCGTGGCGATCGGGGCGTCGCTCGTGATCGTGGTGAGCACTCCGGAGGCGAGCATCTCGCCGAGCGGCCAGGCGGCGGCGGTGCGCTCGGGTCCGAGCTGCAGACCGGCCCAGTCCCTGGTGTGCTCGGCGATGAGCGGCTGCACCGCGAAGCCGGCACCGATCGCGCGCATCCGCTCGATCTGCGCGGGGCTCGCGAGGTCGGCGTGCACGACGTAGTGCGGCGCCGTGCCGAGGGATCCGGGGTGCTCCTCGAGGACGCGCAGGAACTCCTCGATCGACCGGTCGCCGGTCGCGTGCACCGCGATCTGCTCGCCGCGCTCGAGTGCGATCGCGATCATGCGCCGGTAGGCGTGCAGCGCCCCGTCCGCGCTCTGTGGCAGCAGCTCTCCCGAGGAGCCGTCGGGGTAGGGCTCGCTCACCCAGGAGGTCGTCATCGGGGGGATCCCGTCCGCGAAGATCTTCACCCCGGTCACCGCCAGCCAGTGCGGATCCGTGGCAGGGACCGGGGTGCGGATGCCGCGTTCGAAGTCATCGAGCTCCGCGGATCCGTCCAGCGTGCCGAACAGGCGCAGGAGCGTCACGCGTGCCGTCTGCGCCTTCTCGCGGTGCAGGGCGAGGTAGGCGTCCATCATCGCGGTGCCGAAGCAGCCGGTCTCGCCGGCATCCTCGCCCGGACCGATGCCCGGCTCGGTGTAGCTCGTGATGCCGAGTTCGGCGAGCAGGGTCCAGGCGTTCCGCAGCGCGGCGCGACGCTCGTCGGCGGTGCGGACGAGCGCGCCCGTCGGCTGCTCGGACGGGGGCGTGGCCGAGAAGAACAGGTGCGGCCAGCGCGCCCCCAGCCAGGCCGCGTGCAGGTGCGCGTCGTTGACGCCGGGGATCGCGGTGCGCCCGTCGAGGTCGACCGTCTCGGTCGCGTGCATCCGGAGCGCATCGGCCCCGAGGGCGAGGATGCGGCCGGATCGGACGGCGAGAGCGCCGGTCGTCGTCCCCTGCGCGTCGAGGGTGTGGATCCGTCCGCCGTGCAGGAGGAGATCGGCGTCGTCGCCGAGCGGTGTCTGGTTCATTATTCCACCAGTGTAGACGAATAGATCGCCCCTTCGAGGAAGCGAATCCGCGGCGGTGTGCAGGCGCTGCGCCGAGAGGTGCGTGCCTGCCTTGTGCGAGGCGCAAAGAAGCCCGATTCTTGCCGCCCGGATCGGTCGGGCGAGCCCGAGCCGCGCGCCTACCCTGGATGAGGGCGGATCCGCCCCCACCCGATCCCGCGCCATCGATCCCGTGGCGCATGTGCATGCAAGGACGCTGATGAACGACTTCGCCGCGCGCCGCGACGACTGGAAGGCCAGAGAAGAACTCGCCGAGCGGATGATCCCGCTGATCGGCGGGCTGAACCGCGATCGTGACGTGGTCACGTCGCTGCACGGGCACCGCCTGCTCGGCCTGTCGACCACCGAGATCCTCGAGGTGCACGAGCGCGTCGCCGGCCTCGGCCACGACGAGCTCCCGCTGGAGGACACCCTCGCCGTCCTCGAGGCGCTGCGCGAACTCGCCCCCTCCGCCGCGTCGCTCGACATCGGGCGCCTCGTCGAGCACGCGCACGGCGACGCCGCCGAGATCGTGGAGCGCCTGCGCACCGAACTCGCCCCGGCGCTGAGCGCGTCGGCTCCCGCCGAGCCCACCGACGTCGTGCTGTACGGCTTCGGCCGCATCGGGCGCCTGCTGGCCCGTATCCTCATCGCGCACACGGGCGGCGGCAGCGGCCTGCGGCTGCGCGCCATCGTGGTGCGCAAGGGCGCCGAGAACGACCTCGTCAAGCGCGCCTCCCTGCTGCTGCGCGACTCGGTGCACGGCCGTTTCGAGGGCTCCGTCGACGTCGACGAGGAGAACTCGCAGCTCATCGCGAACGGCACCAGGATCCAGGTCATCTACTCGGACGATCCCGGCACGATCGACTACACCGCCTACGGCATCCGCGACGCGATCGTCGTCGACAACACCGGCCGCTGGCGCGACGAGGCCGGCCTCAGCCGCCATCTCGAGTCCACCGGGGTCGCGCGCGTGCTGCTCACCGCGCCGGGCAAGGGCGACCTCAAGAACATCGTGCACGGCATCAACCACGGCACGATCGAGGACGGCGACCGGATCCTGTCCGCCGCATCCTGCACGACGAACGCGATCACCCCGGTGCTCAAGGCCGTCGACGAGGCCTACGGCATCGTCCGCGGCCACGTCGAGACGGTGCACTCCTTCACGAACGACCAGAACCTGATCGACAACTTCCACAAGGGCGACCGCCGCGGGCGCTCGGCGGTGCTGAACATGGTCATCACCGAGACCGGCGCCGCGAAGGCCGTCGCCCGGGCGCTGCCCGAGCTCGCCGGCAAGCTGACCGGATCCGCGATCCGCGTCCCCACCCCCGACGTGTCGCTCGCCGTGCTGCACCTGACCCTGGAGCGTCCGGCCGAGAAGGCCGAGATCAACGACTACCTGCGCCGGGTCTCGCTGCACTCCAAGCTGCGCCAGCAGATCGATTACGTCGAGTCGCCCGAGGTGGTCTCGACCGACTTCGTGGGCTCGCACCGGGCCGGGATCGTCGACGGCCTCGCGACGATCGCGAACGGCACCGACGTCATCCTCTACGTCTGGTACGACAACGAGTTCGGCTACTCGAGCCAGGTCATCCGCGTGCTCGAGGTCATGGCCGGCTCGCACCCCGTCGTGCTGCCGGTGCGCCGCGAGGTCACGCTGCACGCCTGAGCGCTCCGCCTCGGACCCGCCCCGGTTCGTTTCGGGGCCCATCTTCACGTTTTGGGGCGCGTCCCGCCGGCTTCTCCCGGCGGGGCGCGCCCCAAACGCGTAGAGGGCGCCCCAAAACGGGGCTTTCCTGGGCCTCGTCTTGGAGCGGGTGTGGTGCAATCCTGAGGACAGGAGGCCCGCATGACCGACGCCAGGCCGCGGCTGCTCTACGTGGAGGACGACGCCGACATCGCCGAGATGACCCTCGAGGTGCTCGGCGAGACCTACGCCGTCGACCATGAGACGGACGGCGCGGTCGCGCTGCGCCGTGCGCTCGACGAGCGCTACGACGTGATGCTCGTGGACCGGCGGCTGCCCGGGCTGGACGGGGCGAGCCTGGTCGAGGCGGTGCGCACGGCCCGGATCACGACGCCGGTGCTCATGCTGACCGCGCTCGGCGCGGTGCCGGACCGGGTCGAGGGACTGGACGCGGGCGCGAACGACTACCTCACGAAGCCCTTCGACTTCGACGAGCTGCTCGCGCGACTGCGGGCGCTGCGCCGCGGCTTCCAGGCCGAGGGCCGGCGCAGGGCGATCGGGGAGTGGACCTTCATCCCGGACTCCTGGGTGCTGCATGCGCCGAGCGGCGGGCGCGTGTCGCTGACCGCGACGGAGGCGGCGTTCCTCGAGTTCCTGTCCGCGAGCCCGGACCGCGTGTTCAGCCGCGAGGAGATCCTGCGCGGGGTGTTCTCCTCGGCGGACGGGGTCGGCACCGTCGACACCTACGTGCACTACATCCGGCGCAAGACCACGCCCGAGATGATCGACACCGTGCGCGGTCGCGGCTACCGCGCGGGGGATCCGACATGAGCGGATCCGCGGACCGCGATCGGGTGCGGCGCACGGCCCGGCAGATCGGCCTGTGGACGGGCGTCGCCTCCGCGGTCGTGATCGCCGCGGGGGTCGGCATCCTCATCGCCGTGATCCTCGCGACCTCCCGCCCGCAGGGCGACGACAGGGGCACGGCCGGACCCGGACCGGGCGGCCTCCCGGTGGACAACCCCGACCACATCGTCGTCGACGTGGACCGGGTGGTGCCCTGGGTCATCGTGCTGGGCGTGATCGGCGTCGCGCTGCTCGGCGTCATCGCGTGGCTCATGGCCCGGCGGGCGGTCGCACCGCTCGAGGTGGCGCTGCAGGCGCAGCGGGACTTCGTGGCCGACGCGAGCCATGAGCTGCGCACGCCGCTCACCGCACTGTCGAGCCGGGTGCAGATCCTGCAGCGCCGCGTCGCCCGCGGGGAGGGCATCGACGACGCCCTCGATCGACTGCGGGGCGACACGGCGGCCATGGACGACATCCTCACCGAGCTGCTCCTCGCGGCGCAGGCGGATCAGGGCCCGGTCCCTGCGGCGGCGACGGACGCCGCGGCCGCGGTGCGGTCCGCGGTCGAGCTGATCCGGCCGATCGCGGAGAGCGCGGGGGTCGAGCTGCGCGCGGACGCGGTCCCCGGCATCCGGGTCGCGGTGCCCGAGGTGACGCTGACCCGGCTGTGCACGGCGCTGCTCGACAACGCCGTGCAGCACGCGCCCCGGGGCACGCCCGTCGCGATCGTGGTCGGCGGGGGCGGCGTCGCGGTCCGCGGTCTCGCGGAGTTCCGCGTCGTCGACCGGGGTCCCGGCGTCCGCGTCGAGGACCGGGAGCGGATCTTCACGCGCTTCGCCCGTGGCCCCGAGACCGGGCGGCGGCGCGGCTTCGGGCTGGGCCTCGCGCTGGTGCGCGATGTGGCCACCCGCTACGGCGGATCGGTCGGCATCGAGAGCACGTCGGAGGCGGGCACCACGTTCCTGCTGCGCCTTCCCTCCGCACTCGGTTGAGGGGCGCTCGGCGGAGGGGCGCTCGGCGGAGGGCACTCGGCGGAAAGCCCCTCCGGCGCGGGGCGCTCAGCCGAGGAGCGCGAGCTCGTCGGCGCCGGCGACCTCGACGCCGTGCACCCATCGCCGGACCCGGCCGTCGGACGCGATCAGCATGCCGGAGCAGTCGGGCGCCGCGCGCAGCCAGGTGAGGTCGTCGAAACCGGCGACGACGGCGATCGTCGCCCAGGCGTCCGCGTCGCTCAGCCGCTCGGCGATCACGGTCGCGGTCGGCGCTTCGCGCACGGCGCTCCCGGTGCGCGGGTCCACGATGTGCGCGCCGCGCTCGGCGGGACCCGAGGTCGCGACGGCCCCGTCGCGCAGCGGCACCCTCGCGCGCAGCGCGCCGGGGCGGAGCGGATCCGCGATCCCGATGTTCCAGGTCCAGTCGGCTCCCGGCGCGGTGCGCAGCTGCATGTCACCGCCCGCGGAGAGGCCGACGGCGATCACCTCGTCCTCGGCGAGCAGGGGCGCGAGGTGGTGGGAGGTCGCGCGCTCGACCGCCCAGCCCTTGACATAGCCGGTCGGATCGAACCATCCGTTCCGGTTCGCGTCGAACCGCCTGTCGCTCTCCGCCGCGAGCCGCACGCACGCCTCGCAGACCTCCAGGATCCGCGGATCCGCATCCTCGGGGTGCAGCGCGCCGTCGCGCAGCCGGGAGATCTGCGAATCCGTGCGGAACGGGGAGAACAGCGCGTCCAGCTCGTGCAGCTCGCCGAGTGCCGCGGCCTGTGCGTCGGCGATCCGCGCGATGACGGCCGGGTCGGGGGAGGCGGTCGTCGTGAGCACGTGCGCGCTCGCGACCGTGCCCATGAGCGCCGCGGTGCGGACGTGCCGGTGCGGCGCGCCCCGGGCGGGGAGGGCGGCGCTCATGCCTTCGCCTGGTCGATCGCGCTCTGCAGCGACCGGGTGTACCCGTCCGAGGTGAAGGTGGCGCCCGAGACCATGTCGATCTGCGCGGACTGGGCGTTCGTGGTCTCCGAGACCAGGATCGGGATGGCCTGCGCGTTGATCTGCTCGTCGCGGCGCTCGGTGTTCGGGTACTGCGGCACCGAGACGTCGGTGATCCGCCCGCCCGACACGGTGATCGCGACCTGCACCGCGCCGTACTGGGTGTCGACGGCCTGGCCCGTGAAGGAGCCGTCCTTGAGGCCGGAGGAGGTCGTGGTCGCGCCGCTGGATCCCGAGGAGGCTCCGGATCCCGACGAGGTGCCGGATGCCGAGGAGGACGAGGACGTGCCGGATCCCGACGAGCCCGCCGTCGTCCCGGAGGACGTGCTGCCCGAACTCGACCCGGACGAGGATCCGGACGCGCTCTTGGTCGTGCCGGCGGTCCCCGTGGTTCCCGTCGTACCACTCGCGGCCGGCGCGACGACCTCGAGCGAGGTGCGGTAGCTGAACAGCAGGACCAGCCCGGTCACGGTGGCGAGGACGGCGTAGACGATCTTCTTCATGATTCTCTCGCTCTCGGTTCCGACGCCCGCCGCTCAGACGGCGAAGGCCTCGCTGTGGATGCGTTCTGCGGGGACGCCGGCGGTGCGCAGATCCCGGCGGATGCTCTGCATCCAGGGGATCGGCCCGCACAGGTACACGTCGTACCGGGACAGGTCCCCGGCGATGCGCTGCAGCAGCTGCGCGCCGTCCCACCCGGCGTGGGTCGCGGGCACCCAGGTCGTGCCGGCGTCGGCGCGGCGGCCGTGCAGCGTGTAGTGCACGAGCCCGCGGGACAGGGCGAGCCGGTCGATCTCCGCGCGGCGCAGTCCGTGCGCGGCGGAGTGGTCGCGCGTCACGAGGATCGCCTCGCCGGGCGCGTAGGGCTCGGACTCGAGCAGCGCCACGAGGGGCGCGACGCCCGCGCCGGCGCCGAGCATGAGCAGGCGGGATCCGCTGCGGCGCTCGCCGGTCATGTGTCCGTACGGGCCCTCGACCATGACCCTCGTGCCGGGGCGCAGCTCGGCGAGACGGTCGGTGCCGTCGCCGATGCGGCGGGCCGAGATCACGAGCTCGTCCCCGGACGGATCCGCGGCGAGCGAGAACGGGTGCCCTCGCGTCCACCCTGGCCCGTCCAGGAACCGCCAGATGAAGAACTGTCCCGCCCTGGCGCCGAGGCGATGCACGTCGCGGCCCGCGACGCGGACGGAGATGCCGTCCCGGCCGTCCGGGTCGACCGCGACCACGCGCAGGCCGTGGCGCGCGCTGCGCAGGAGCGGCAGGGCGACGCGGAACCACAGCACGCACGCGGCCGTCACGGCCCACAGCGCCCACCAGTAGAAGGTCGCGCCGGCCGAGGCGGTGAAGTCCGCGCCGGTCCACAGCATGTGCGGGATCGCGAGGCCCACGCCGAGGTAGCCGTACAGGTGCAGGAGGTGCCAGGACTCGTACCGCAGCCGGCGGCGCGTGCGGCGGATCGACGTCACGACGACGAGGATCAGCAGAGCGGTCCCTGCGGTCGCGAGGAGCATGCCGGGGTAGTCCCAGACGAAGTCCCACGCCTGCACGAGCACGTTCGCGTGCGCGGTGATCGCGTAGCCGATCGTGATGAGCACGAGGTGCGCGAGGAGCAGCCAGAACGACCAGAAGCCCACGAGCCGGTGCAGCCGCGTGATGCCGTCCCGCCCGAAGCCGCGCTCGAACACCGGCACCCTGGCCATGAGCAGCACTTGATACAGGAGCAGATTCGCCGAGACGAGGCCGGTCAGCCGGCCGAGCGTCGTGAGCGTGTCGCCGTCGAAGGCGAGCAGCGATTGCACGCCGGCGCCGCTCACCCAGAGCGCGAGCACGAACAGGCTCGTCGCCCAGATCAGCGTCACCGCCGCCAGACGCCAGAGCATCGGGCGCAGCCGTCGCCCACGGGTCGCCACGAGGGGCCCGGTGGGTGCGAGAGGGGTGAGCGTTGCCATGGCACCATCGTCCGCGGCGGCTTGACAGAGAAGCCCAAGAATCGGGCGTCTTGAGCATCGTCATAGGGAACTCATCGGATCCGATCGGATCCGCCCCCGCTCACGCGCCGGGAACCCGGGGCGATGTCCGGGCCGCGCGGCATGATGGACCCATGACGGCACTCCTGAGCGACCGGCTCCGCTCGCACCGGCTCACCGCCCCCGCTCGCACCCCTGTCGCCGCCGCCCGGCACATGCTCGCCGTGCAGGGGCAGGAGTTCCTCGCCGGGCGCTGGGCGCTCGGCATCCGCTCGTCCGGAGCTCCGACGCTCGCCGCGGTGGACGCGGCTTTCGATCGCGGCGAGCTCGTGCGCACGCACACGATGCGAGGAACCCTGCATGTGATCCCGGCCGAAGACGTGCGGTGGGTGCTCTCCGTGACCGGCGATCGGCAGCTCCGTCAGGACGCGAGCCGCCAGCGCCAGCTCGGCATCGACGACGCCCTCGTCCGCCGGGTCGAGTCCGCGTTCCGCGAGCGGCTGGCCGATGGCGGGCGCACCAGGGCGCAGCTCTTCGACGACCTCATCGAGCTCGGCATCGATCCGGCGGGTCAGCGCGGGGTGCACCTCATCTACGCGCTCAACGTGCGCGGCATCCTCGTACAGGGGCCGGTCGTGCACCGGGACGACGCGGTGTCGCGCGAGCAGCTGTTCATGCTCGGCGAGGAGTGGCTCCCCGACGGGGTGCCGCCCGCGGATCCGCTGGCCGAGCTGTTCGTCCGCTACGTCGACGGGCACGGGCCCGTCACGGTGGACGACTTCGCGTGGTGGTCCGGTCTGCCGATCACCGTGGCGCGCGAGGCCGTCGAACGGGGGCGGGCGAGGGTGACGGAGAAGGGCGAGGGCGTGTTCGTCGGCACGGTGCGTCCGCGCCGCGCCGCCGGGGCGGACGACGCCGCGACGCTCGCGCTGCCCATGTTCGACGAGTACTACATCTCCTACGCCGATCGCTCGGCGGTGGCCAGTGCGGAGAGCGCGGCGCTGATCGGTCCCGGCAAGAACGGCATGGTGCGCGCGAGTCTGCTCGCGGCGGGCCGGATCGCCGGCGCCTGGACGCACTCGGCGGCGGTCGGCCGGCATCGCGACGAGCCGATCCCCGAGCTCTTCGGCGGGGAGCCGTCCCCGGATCACGCCGCCGTGACGTCGGCGCTGCGCCGCTACGCCGACTTCGTGTCGACGCACTGAGGGTCGCCCCGACCCCCGGGCCGCGGCCTCAGAACTCGGCGGAGAAGGCGCCGTCGGACTTGAGCAGCTGCCCGGACACCCAGCGCCCCTCGGCGGACACCAGGAAGTCGACCAGCGCCGCGACGTCGGCAGGGCGGCCGAGGCGTCCCTGCGGCGTCAGGCCCGCGAGGTGCTCGCGGACGCCCTCGTCCATCCAGCCGGTGTCGATCGGGCCCGGGTTCAGCACGTTCGCGGAGATCCCGCGGGGGCCGAGCTCGCGGGCCGCGGAGATCACGATGCGGTCGAGTGCGCCCTTGGACGCCCCGTAGGGCAGATTCCTGGTCACGTGGTCGCTCGTGAGGGCGACGATCGCCTCGCCCTCGGGGGCGGCCTGGCGCGCGAACGCCGCGATCAGCAGGAGCGTGGCGCGCGCGTTGACCGCGACGTGCCGATCGAAGCTCTCCGCGGTCGTGTCCAGGATCCCCGATTCGACGTCGTAGGCGTGGCTCAGCACCAGTGCGGAGATCGTCCCATGCTCTCGCACGACTTCGGCGATCAGGGCCCCGGGGCCGTCCGCGGTCGACAGATCCGCGGGAACGTCCGCATCGTGCAGGTCGCTCGTGACGACGGTCCAGCCGCTCGAGCGGAGGCGCGGCACGATCCCCGCCGCGATGCTGTCGGCGCGCGCGGCGCCGGTGACGAGAGCGAGGGGCATGCTCCGACGCTAGCGGAGGATCCGCGCCGCCGCTCCCGGCGCACCGCTACTGGGCCGCGTGCCGGTCGAGGAAGGAGTACACCTCGTTGTCGTCGACACCGGGGAACGCGCCGCGGGGGAGCGGCGAGAACATGTGCGTGTGCACGCGGGCGCTCGGCCACGCCTTGCTGCTCCAGCGCTCCGCGATGCCGGCCGGGGGGCGCCGGCAGCACGCCTCGTCCGGGCAGGTCGACTGCGCGCGGTCCGTGGTCTCCCGGCCGCGCCACCAGCGGGCGTCGTCGAACGGCACGCCGACCGTGATCGAGAAGCCGCCGCCGTCGGTGGATCCCGTCTGCGTCGAGCACCAGAACGTGCCGGACGGGGTGTCCGTGTACTGGTAGTGCTCCGTGGTGCGGTTGCGCTGGCTGAAGGCCGCCCGCGCCGAGAACTTGCGGCAGACCGTCAGGCCCTCGACGGAACCGGTGACATCGGTCGGCAGCGGCAGGTCGTCGTTCTCGTACACGCGGGTGAGCGCGCCCGACTCGTCCACGCGCAGGAAGTGCAGCCGCATGTCCAGATGCGTCGTCATGAGGTTGGTCATCCGCATGCCGGCGGCCTCGTGGGTCACGCCGAACGCATCGCGGAAGTCCTCCACCGCGAGGTTGCGGTCCTTCTTCGCCTGCTGCAGGAAGGCGACGCCGGCCGTCTCGGGGATCAGGCAGCAGGCCGCGAAGTAGTTGATCTCGAGCCGCTGCTGCAGGAAGTCGGCGTAGTCGGTGGGCGGCGTGTGGCCGAGCAGCCGGTGCGCCATCGCCTGCAGCGCCATCGAGCGCAGGCCGTGCCCGCCGGGGATCGACGCCGGAGGCAGGTAGATCCGCCCGTGCTCGAGATCCGTGACGGAGCGCGTGGAGTGCGGCAGGTCATCGACGTAGAGCAGCTCGAACCCGAGCTGCTCCGCCATGATGCTCACGGTGCGGTGGGTGAGGGCGCCCGAGGAGTGGCCCGCCGCCTTGAGCTGCTTCTCGGCGAGCGCCTCGATCTCGGGCAGGTGGTTGTCGAGGGCGCGCATCTTGAGTCGCAGCTCGGTGTTGGCGCGCCGTGCCTCCTCCGGGGTGGCGATCGCCTCGCGCTCGCGGCGGTGCAGCTCCCGGTGCAGGCCGAGGATCGACTCGATCGTCTCGTCGGGCATGCCCTTGTTGACCCGCACCGGTGCGATGCCGAGCTGGCGGAACACGGAGCTGGACTGCGCGCGGTCGAGCTCGATCTCCAGCGCGGCGCGCCGGTTCGGCGGCTCGCCGGAGATGAGGTCGCTCACCTCGGTGCCCGTCGCGTTCGCGATCGCCTGCAGCAGGGAGAGCTTCGGTTCGCGCTTGCCGTTCTCGATGAGGCTGAGCTGCGATCCGGCGACGCCGACGGCGGCACCCAGCACGTCCAGCGTCATGCCGCTGCGCGTGCGGTGGTGACGGATGCGATGTCCGAGGGTGGTGAGCTCGAGTCCTGAAGCCATGCTTTTGATCCTAGCGAAAGATTTCAGGTTCTTGAAGCCGTGATCGGCCCGAAGAGTGCCGATTACTCGCGCAGAATGGTCACAACGCCCCAGGATTTAAGGAGCAGACATGGCCATCGCCGAGACGTCCACCCCGCGGACCAACCACCTCGCACCCGTGCGCGAGTACGGTGCGGCTCCCGAGTACGACACGCCGGCCTTCGCCGCGCTCAGCGCCTGGGTCGAGGAGATCCGCGCCCTGACCCAGCCCGACCGCGTGCACTGGATCGACGGATCCGCCGCCGAGAACGACGCACTGCTGCACGAGCTCGTCGACGAGGGCAAGCTCATCAAGCTCAACCCCGAGTGGCGTCCCGGCTCCTACCTGGCCCGCTCGCACCCGAGCGACGTCGCTCGCACGGAGGGTCGCACCTTCATCGCCTCCGAGAAGGAGATCGATGCCGGCCCCACCAACAACTGGGCGGACCCCGCCGAGATGCACGCGAAGATGAACGAGATCTTCGAGGGCTCGATGCGCGGGCGCACCATGTACGTCGTGCCGTTCTCGATGGGTCCGGTCGGCGGACCGATCTCGCAGATCGGCGTGCAGATCACCGACAGCGCCTACGCGGTCGCATCGATCGGCATCATGACCCGCGTCGGCACCGCCGTCGTCCGCCAGATCGCGGAGGGCACCCCGTGGGTGCGCACCGTGCACTCCGTCGGCGCTCCGCTCGCCGAGGGCGAGGCGGACACCACCTGGCCGTGCAACGACGAGAAGTGGATCGTGCACTTCCCCGACACGCTCGAGGTCTACTCGTTCGGCTCCGGCTACGGCGGCAACGCGATCCTCGCGAAGAAGTGCTTCGCGCTGCGCATCGCCTCGGTGCTCGCCCGCGACGAGGGCTGGATGGCCGAGCACATGCTGCTCATCCGCGTCGTCTCGCCGCAGGGCAAGGCCTACCACGTGGCCGCGGCGTTCCCGTCGGCCTGCGGCAAGACCAACCTCGCGATGCTCCGCCCGACGATCCCCGGCTGGAAGGTCGAGACGCTCGGCGACGACATCACGTGGATCCGCCCTGGGGCCGATGGCCGCATGCGGGCGATCAATCCGGAGGCCGGCTTCTTCGGCGTCGCTCCGGGCACCGGCGAGTCGACCAACGTCACCGCGGTCGAGACCCTCTGGGGCAACACGATCTTCACGAACGTGGCGCTGCGCCCCGACGGCGACGTGTGGTGGGAGGGGCTGACCGACGAGGCCCCCGCGAACCTCATCGACTGGGAGGGCAACGCGTGGACCCCGGAGTCCGGTCGTCCCGCCGCGCACCCGAACTCGCGCTTCACCGTGTCGGCGGCGCAGTGCCCGCAGATCGCGGAGGACTGGGAGGACCCGGAGGGCGTGCCCCTCGACGTGATCCTCTTCGGCGGCCGTCGCGCCACCAACGTGCCGCTCGTCGTCGAGGCGACGGACTGGAGCCACGGCGTCTTCCTCGGCGCGACCATCTCGTCCGAGCGCACGGCCGCGGCCGAGGGCACGCTCGGCGAGCTGCGCCGCGACCCCTTCGCGATGCTGCCGTTCTGCGGCTACAACATGGGCGACTACTTCGCGCACTGGCTCAAGATGGGCCGCGCGGTCCGCTTCGACAAGGCGCCGCGTATCTTCCAGGTGAACTGGTTCCGCCGCGGTTCCGACGGCCGGTTCCTGTGGCCGGGCTTCGGCGACAACGCCCGCGTGATCGACTGGATCATCCGTCGCATCGAGGGCGAGGTCGGAGCGGTCGACAGCCCGATCGGGCGCCTGCCGAAGATCGAGGACCTCAACCTCGAGGGCGCGGACGTGACCGACGAGGATCTCGCCGAGCTGTTCCGCGTCGACGCCGCGTCGTGGTCCCGCGAGGCGGACTCGACCGAGGAGTTCTTCGCGACCTTCGGCGACCGCCTCCCCGCGGCTCTCACCACCGAGCTCGCCTCGCTGCGCTACCGCCTGGCGAGCGCATAAGACGTGATCCGGGCCGCTCGCGAGAGCGCCCGGATCCACCAGGACCCGCGGCGGCGGGATGTCAGGGGCGAAAAGGCTGAGTGGCCCCCGGCATCCTGTCGCCGCGGCTTTCTGCGCGGGCGGCCTCCTGCGCCGGCGACCCCCCCCGCGGGCGACCTAGGGTGGGACGCATGCTGCATCCGCCCAAGGCCCGCCCCGGCGACCGCGTCGCCGTGCTCTCGCCGGCCTTCGCCGCGCCCGCGGTCTCGGCGGCGATCCATGAGCAGGCGATGCGCCGGCTGACCGGGCTCACCGGACTCGTGCCCGTCGAGTACCCGACGACGCGGCAGCTCGGCGCGAGCGCCGAAGCACGCGCGGCTGACGTGAACGACGCCTTCGCCGATCCTTCGATCCGGGCGATCCTCGCGACCATCGGCGGCGACGACCAGATCCTGGTCACCCCGCACCTCGATCCTGCGCTCGCACAGGCCGATCCGAAGCCGTTCCTCGGTTACAGCGACAACACGAACATCCTGAACTGGCTGCAGCGGCACGGCATCGCGGGCTTCTACGGCGGGTCCACGCAGGTGCACCTCGGCGCAGGGCCGGCCGTCGATGACGTCCATGCGCGATCGCTGCGGGCTGCGCTGCTCGACGGCGGTGTCATCGAGGTCACGGAGCCGGGGGAGTCCGAGGACTTCGGGCGGCGATGGCAGGATCCGGCGGCGCTGGACGAGCACGGCGACCGCGAGCCCACCGAGCCGTGGGTCTGGGGCGGTCCCGCCGGGACGGTGTCGGGGCCGAGCTGGGGCGGCTGCGTGGAGGTGCTCGCGCAGCTCGCCCTCGCCGACCGGTTCCCGCGTCCGGAGCAGCTCGACGGCGCGATCCTGCTGCTGGAGACCAGCGAACGGCTGACTCCGGCCGCGGCGGTCGCCGAGCAGCTGCACGCCTACGGGGAGCGGGGGTTGCTCGGCAGGGTGGCGGGGGTCGTCGTGGCTCGCCCTCCGGTGAGCACGCGCGAGTTCGTCCCCGCCGTGCCGGAGCGCGCTGCGGCTCGTGCGGCGCAGCGGGACGCCGTGCTCGCGGCCTTCGCGCGGTACAACCCCGGAGCCGTGGTCTGCGTCGGGGTGCCGTTCGGGCACACGAGACCGCAGTGGATCCTGCCCTACGGCGGCACGCTGACGCTCGACGGCGCCGCCCGGCGCGTGCACGCGGACTTCTCGTAGCGCGCACCCTGTGCGCGTGTCGGGGTCGAGGGGTAGCGTCGCGGCATGGACGTCATCGAGTACCTGATGGACGGGGATCCTGCGATCCGCTGGCAGGTTCTGAGGGATCTGACGGACGCCTCTGCGGAGGACGTCGCCGCGGAGCGCGCCCGTGTCGCCTCCGAGGGGTGGGGTGCCCGGTTGCTCGCGCTGCAGGCGGAGGACGGCATGTGGGACGGCGGGGTGTACCGGCCGGGATGGGTCGATGAGAGCCGCCCGATGTACGACGCCTGGACCGCCACGCACTTCAGCCTGCAGCAGCTCGTCGACTTCGGGGTCGATCCGGCGGACGAGCGCATGCGGCAGGCGATCGCGCGCGTGCGCGACGGCGTGCGGTGGGATCAGCCTGGTTCCCCGCCCTACTTCGACGGCGAGATCGAACCCTGCATCAACGGCGTGGCGCTGTCGATCGCCGCCTATGTCGGCGAGCCGGGGGACGCGGTCGTCAAGACCCTGCTCGACACCCGGCTCGACGACGGCGGATGGAACTGCTGGGCCGAGTACGGGGCCACGACCTCGTCCCTGCACTCCACGATCTGCGTTCTCGAAGGCCTGCTCGATTGGGAGCAGGCGACCGGCGGCACAGAGGAGGCGCGGGCGGTGCGGCTCGCCGCGGAGGAGTACCTTCTCGATCGCCGGCTGTTCCGACGACGCCGCACGGGGGAGGTCATCGACCCGCGCTTCACGATGACGTCCTACCCGGTGCGCTGGTTCTACGACGTCCTGCGCGGCCTGGACTATCTGCGTCGAGCACGGCCCGCGGGCGATCCGCGCTGCGCCGAGGCGATCGAACTTCTGCGGGCGAAGCAGGGTCCCGACGGGGCGTGGCGTCTGGAGAACACGCACGAGGGGCCGACGCCGTTCGAGATGGACGGCGAGCGCGAGGGCTTCCCCAGCCGCTGGGTCACGTTGCGCGCCCTGCGGGTGCTGCGCTGGGCGGATGCGGCCGGCGGCTGAGCCGATGCGGGCGGCGGCTGAGCCGATGCGGCCGGCGGCTGATGCCCGGCCCGTTCGGCTGACGCCTCGCGGCGTTCAGTGCCGTCCGAACCGCCGATGCGCCGCCTGTCGGGTGGTGCCGAGCGCGCTCGCGATCGCCTGCCAGGAGTAGCCGTTCGCGCGGGCGCGGCGCACCTGCACCTCCTCTGCGCGGGCGATGTCGCGTCGCGCCGCGACCAGCCGGTGCAGTTCGGCGAGCGGCTCGCCGTGGGGATCCGTCGCCTGTGCCGTCTTGATCATGAAGAACCTCCTCGTGTCAATGCTTGTTGACACGAGGAGGCTTGTCAATCGATGTTGACGGATCCGATTCAGCTCCCGGCGGACACGCCGAGGTCGTCCTCGTAGGCATGGTCCTTGGTCTCCGGGATGAGGATCAGCGCGATGAGGGTGAGCACGGCCATCGCCGACAGGTAGAGGCCGACGAGCCAGGAGGATCCGCCCGCCGTCTGCCACAGCCACACCGCGATGAGCGGGGCAACGGCGGCGCCGAGGATCGACGACACGTTGTACGCGACGGCGGATCCCGTGTATCGGACGTTGGTCGGGAACAGCTCGGGGAGCAGCGCGCCCATCGGTCCGAACGTGATGCCCATGAGGAGGAAGCCGAGGATCAGGAACGACTGGGTCAGCACGACCGCGAACGGCTCGCCGGCGTGCTGCCCGAGGAACAGCGGGAAGGTGAAGCCGAACAGGATGATCGCGACCGTGGTCCAGATGAGGAGCTTGCGGCGCCCGATCCGATCCGCCCACGGTCCGGATACGAGCGTGAAGACGCCGAAGAACACCACGCCGATGATCTGCATGACCACGAAGTCGGTGTAGCCGAAGCCTTGGCCCGGGTAGAACTGCGCGGCGAACGCGGCCTGATCGAAGGCGGCGCCCTTGGCCTCTGCGGCCTTCTGCGCGGCGGCGGCCGCGACCTCGACCGATGCCGGCTTGGTGCCGAACGAGAGCGTGAAGTTCGTCATCAGGTAGAACAGCACGTAGGTCGCGAGCATCACGAAGGTGCCGAGGATCAGGTGCTTCCAATGGTGACGGAACACGGTCGCGAGGGGCAGCTTGCGGATCGTGCCCTTGTCCTCTGCGCGCTTGAAGGTCTCCGACTCGACGAGCTTGAGGCGCACCCAGAGGCCGATGATCACCATCACCGCGGAGAACAGGAACGGCACGCGCCAGCCCCAGCTGAGGAACGCCTCCGATTTGAGCGACGGATCGGACGCGTGCGGCAGCAGCGCGTTGATGATGAGGAACAGGCCGTTCGCGATGATGAAGCCCAGCGGGGCGCCCAGCTGCGGGAAGGATCCATACCAGGCGCGCTTGCCCTCCGGGGCGTTCTCGGTCGCGACGAGGGCCGCGCCCGACCATTCCCCGCCGAGGGCGAAGCCCTGGGCCAGTCGCAGGATCAGCAGCAGCAGCGCCGCCCACCAGTTGATCTGCTGGAAGGTGGGCAGCAGGCCGATCAGGAAGGTCGCGATGCCCATCGTGAGCAGGGAGGCGACGAGCGTGGCCTTGCGTCCGTAGCGGTCTCCGAAGTGCCCGAAGACCATGGCGCCGATCGGGCGAGCGATCATCGCCGCGCCGAAGACGCCGAACGAGGCGAGCAGCGCGGTGGTGTCGTTGCCGGTGGGGAAGAACAGGATCGGGAAGACCAGCACCGCGGCGGTCGCGTAGACATAGAAGTCGTAGAACTCGATCGTGGTGCCGATGAGGCTGGCGAGGATCACCCGGGATCTGGGATTTGCGGGTGCGGTCACGGTGTCGGTGCTCATGCGGTCCTCCGGTCGGTGCGTCGATCTGCGCTCGCCGGGTCCCCAGCCGTGCGACGAGCACGGGGGAGTCTACGCCCGACGTTCAGCCGATCCACAGGCGGACACGCGGCCGTGGCGGAGTGCGACGCCGCGACCGCGCGCGCCTCAGCGCGACAGCCAGGCCTTGTACTCGATGACCGAGCCGGGGGCGACGTTCAGCTTCATCGTGGATCCGCCCTGATAGATCGTGTCGGCGGCGATGATCTCGCGGGTCCCCGCGTCCAGCACCACGGTCGCGGTGAACTGCGGTCGCTTCGACGAGGTGACTTTCAGCGCTATGCCGGAGCGGCCGAGACGATCGGTGACCGTGCCGAGCACGCTCACGCCGCCCGCATCGCGGAGCAGCTGCAGTGCCGCGGCCTGCTGCGCGGGGCTGAGTGCCCAACTGTCGCGAATCGAGCTCACCACACCCCAGATCCCGAGCGCGTCCACGTTCCCGCTCAATCCGACCCGATCCTCGATGTACGACCGCAGTCCGGACGCGTCCGCCGGCGGCTCGGCGAAGTAGAGGTTCGAGCTGTGGTGCCCGGTGCCGGGCAGCGCCGTGCCCTCCTTCGGAGCCTCGCCGGCGGGCGGGACGATGGTGCCGTCCTTCGTCACCGAGTAGGGTGCGCCTGTGCGCGACTCGAGGTGGCCGGTGCCGTCCGCGTCCCACACCCATTCCTGCCACTCCGGCACGATCACCGGATCCGCTTTGCCGTCGTCGCGCAATGCCCAGCGCACGACCAGGGCGTCGCGGGTCGCGGCACGGGCCGGAGCTTTCTGCAGCATGGTGATCGATTCTGCGAGCACCTCGTCGGCGCTCTGTGCGATCGGTTGCGCGACGAGTGCCGGCGGAGTGACGGCATAGGCGGGCACTGCGGTGATCGGGCCGATCGCGAGTCCGATCGCGACGACGGCGGCGAGCGCCGGGGCGGCCCAGGCGGAGCGCAACGCGATCCGGAGCGGGCGTGATGCGCGGACGCGACGCCGAAGCGACGCAACGCGGTCACCGATCAGCCGCGTGCGCTTCGCCCGTACCCGGGACGGATCGGCGGCTTCATCCAGCATGCGGTGCAGGCGGGCCCAGTCGGCGGCGGTCGGCTCGATGTCGATCGGCGTCCGCGCAGGATCGGCCTCGCGGATCAGCGTCTCGAACAGCTCATCAGTCAATGGCATACGTCATCACCCCTTTCCCGGGTGTCGATGCGGATGGTCTCCTCGTGCCGTTCGGCACGTCATCGCCGTCGGTCGGTGAGCCGGCGGGCTCCTGCAGCATCGACCGCAGTTCTGCGCGTGCGCGGCTCAGCCGCTTCCAGGCCGCCGCGGTGCGGCAGCCCACGACTTCGGCGATCTCCTCGGCGCTCAGACCGTCCCAGTAGTGCAGTTCGAGCACCTCGCGGTCGGCAGGGCGGAGCAGCGAGAGCGCGTGGCGCAGCTCGACGTGCGCGAGGTCGTCGGCGGGCCGGGTTGCCGACGCGAGGTCCCGCAGGCCCTCCCGCTCGCGATCGCGCTTGCGATACGCGTCGCCGACGAGGTTGCGTGCTGTCTGCAGCAGCCAGGGGCGGCGGTACGGCTGCGCGGGGTCGAAGCGCCGCCAGGCGATCTCGAAGCAGTCCATGGTGAGCTCCCTCGCGTGCTCGCGGTCATCGACGCGGCGCTCGATGTACCGCAGCACGGCGGTGTGGTGTTCGGCGAAGAGTGCCTCGAAGGCGACACGGCGTTCATCCATCGTGGATTCCCGTCAGTGCAGCGGCGGGTTCTCGGCGATGATCCGCCGCGCTTGGACAGACATCGCGTCGAGCTCGGTCTTCATCCGCTTCAGTTGATCGCCGTGGTTCCGGATGATCAGGAGATCGGCGTTCCAGAGCGCGTCGTAGATCGCCTTCGTCCAACCACTCGAGTCGCGGCACGTGGCATCGGCGACGGCGAGGCCGATCTCGGCGGATGTCGGTGCCGGTCGTTCCGCGTCCGGGTCTGCCTCGGTATCGCCGTAGGTACCGCCGTCCGCCCTCGGCGGTGTCGTCGGCCGGGGCATGTACAGGCCGATCTCCTCGCCGAGCTTCTGCGTCGGCATCGCCCCGTTCTCCGTGCTCGGCGCGGAGATGTCGACGTCATAGCCCGCGTCGGCGAGGCACTGCTTCCAGGCGGCACCGGCCTTCTGCGCCGCAGGATCGTCGAACATATCCTTCGTCGCCTCGTTGTGCCACATGTTCTGGGTGTTGTAGATGTCCACGACCTTCGTGTCATCGAAGATCTTTCGACTTGCGTCGAGGCACGCCTGGAACACCGGCTCGAATCCGGGCGATGACGCGGCGATGCGATTCAGTTTCGTGAAGGTCTGGCGGCCATCCGGCAGCCAGACGCCGGGTATGTAGTTCGCTCGGTATCCGAACTGCTTCGCGATCTCCACTGTCAGCGCCGGGAATGACGATGGGTTCTTCGGGTAGGTGAGATAGCTCGCGTCGTCGGTGGGTTCGATCGGGATCGGCCAAGTGAAGCCCTCCCCGGTCATGCACGTCTCCATCTGCCGATTCGACGCATAGTTCGAGAGATGATCCAGGGCCGGCACCGTGAACTGATCCATCGGCATCACCCAATGCGCGATGTCCTTCTCGGGCAGATCGGGCATCGTCTCCGACGCGGACGTCGTTTCCGAGGTGCTCATCGTCCCGGAAGGGACCGCGGACGGCGTCGAGCAGCCGGCGAGCGGCGCGGCCAGGATCGTAACGGCGAGGACGGCGGCCGTGCGGGTGCGCTTCATGCGGTGACCTCTCTTCCGGAGCCTGTCGCGGCTCTCACCCTCAAAGGTTGCGCGTCGCGCCGGATCCTGACATCGGAGTTCCGGGATGACTCTTCGGACACGAAGACGCGGGATCCGAAAGATCGGATCCCGCGTCCCATGAGAGTTCGTCGAGCGGCGTGCGCTCAGTGCCAGAAGTAGCCGAGGCCCGCGTTCAGCAGGGTGAGGGCGCCGACGCTCCAGAACATGCCGGCGGGCACCTTCTCGCCGCGCTTCTGGCGGGCCATGCCCATTCCGATCAGCGCGCCGATGATCACCAGCACCACGAGCTTCACGGTGATCTTGATGTAGAAGCTCATGCCGGGGGTCCAGGTGATACCCCACGGCGCGGCGAGGGCGAGGCCCGCAAGGCCGGCGATCGCGAGGCCGATGTTCATCAGCTGCGTGAACTCGCGCTTGCCCCCGAAGGCCTGAGCGAGCCAGGCGCCGAACAGAGTGGCGAAGCCGAGCAGGTGGATGAACACGACGATGGCGCGGAGGGTCTCCATGGCCTCAGGCTATGCCCGGACCGAAGGCGGCGCCAGGTAGGCGCACCTCAGCTGCGTGGCGCTCGGTCAGAACGGCGCCGGCGCGGTTTCGGCTCTGGGCGGTGAATCCGGATCCTCGATCGTGAACGTCACGGGCGGGGGTGGCCGGTCGATGTAGGAGCGCCCGACAGGACTGGTCCATTCCAGGACCCCGGCGCCGTGCTGTTTCACCGTCCACGCCGTTTGATGCTTCAGGACGTGGTGGCGTCGGCAGAGCCCGCCGAGATTGCCCTCCTCCGTGGACCCGCCGTGGGCGGCGTCGATGGTGTGGTCGAGGTCTTGGGTGTGGGGTGGGAGTCCGCAGGTCGGGAACCGGCATCGGGAGTCTCGGGCGTGGAGGAGGCGGCGGAGGTCGGTGTTGGGTCGGTAGTGGTCGACGGCGAGGATCGCCCCGGTGATGGGGTGGGTGAGGACCCGTTCCCAGGCGGTCGCGTTCCCGGCGAGGGTGCGGGCGGTGTCGGTGTCGATGGGCTGTCCGCCGGCGAGTTCTCCGGGCTGCTCGGTGCGGATACCGAACCGGGAAGCGGATCCCGGGGAAGCGGATCCGACCCGCGCCGCGCGTCCACCGGCACCATCGGCTGCGTCGCCGTCAGTGCCGGCAGCGCCCGCGGTGTCGGCTGCGTCCGCTGCGTCGCTGGTGTCGCTGGTGTCCGAGGTGCCGGCGTCGGCCGCATCGGTGGCATCAGGTGCGAGGAGGGTGAGCACGGGAACGGTGACCTCCACCCGCGCCTGGATCGCGGACAGCAGCCCGGCCGTGGTGTCGTGCCCGGACGCCGCCCCGGTGAGCAGGGTGTCGGCGCAGAGGTCCGCGCGCAGCTGATCCATGGTCCGGTCATCGTCGGGGTCGCCGAGCCCACCCGGATCCGGGTCGACCCCACCGGCCGCATCCTTCGCGGCCTGCGTGTTCGCGACCGTGACCGCGCGCGCCTGCTGGGTGAGCCGGTCGTAGATCCCGTCCACGATCGCGGCGGAGTGGATCAGGCCGAGGGCCTTCTGCCCGTCACCGAGGTCCTCCCGCCACACCCTCCGGTCCTCCTGCGCGTCCCGGTGCCGGTCCGTCAGACTCCGCGGAGCCAACCGCTCCGCGACCCGCTCCACGATCCGCTTCGCACGATGCGGAGTCTCCCCGGCACACGCCTCCACCGCGATCTGCTCGAACTCGGCCCGCACCGTCTCATCGAGACGCGCACCGGCGTCCTGGATCACCCGCACATGCGCGGCATTGATCCGCGCATCTGTGAACGCCTGCATCGTCGCGGGGAACCGAGCCATCAGATCCGCCGCCCGCGCCATCCGGGCCTGCACCACCCGATCCGACATGTGCAGCACCCCGGCGATCTGGGCGGCGACGGAGCGGGCGGCGAGCTCGGCCGCAGCGCCCGGCGTCGATCCGGACCGTTCGGACGCCGCGATCGCTGCGGCGACGTCTTGTGCCACAGCGAGCTGCGCCTCCCGCAACGCGTGCAGCCGGATGATCGCGGCCTCGGTCGCTTCCAACCCGGTGACGAGAGCGGTCAGCACGACACTCGGATCCGTGGGTTCTGCCCCCGGATCCCTCACCGCGCCGCTCAGGTCTGCCATGCCTCCAGTAAACCCTGGACCACCGACATTGGACCCGAGTTTCCCCAGATCAGCGAGGCAAACTCATCCAAACAGAGTCGTCCCCGTCAGCGGACGCCATAGCGTGCGCTGACGGGGACGACTCGGAGATAGAAGGTCCGCGCCTGGGGCAGCCCGTGCCCGGGGCCGGGGCAGGACTCAGCCTCGCAGGGAGCGGATGACCTGGGCGGTGCGCAGGGCGGCGTCGGCCGCCTCGGCGCCCTTGTCCTCCTTGGAGCCCTCGAGGCCCGCACGGTCGAGACCCTGCTGCTCGTCGTCCAGCGTCAGCACGCCGAAGCCGACGGGCTTGCCCGCGTCGAGCGAGACCCGGGTGAGGCCGTCCGTGGTGGCGGCCGAGACGTACTCGAAGTGCGGGGTGCCGCCGCGGATGATCACGCCGAGCGCGACCACCGCATCCGCACCGCCGGCGAAGGCGGCCTGGGCGGCCACGGCGAGCTCGAACGAGCCCGGGACCCGCACCAGGCGGTGGTTCGCGCCGGTCTCCTCGAGCACGCGCTGCGCGCCCGCGATGAGGCCGTTCGTGATCGTCTCGTGCCAGGTGCCGGCGACGATCACGACGTTCAGGCCGCTCGCGTCGAATCCGCCGGTGGTGGGTGCTCCTGCGCCGCTCATGCGTCGTCTCTTCCGTTCTCCGCGCCGTTCGCCGCCAGGGCCGCGGCGAGTTCGGACTCGCCGATGATGTGGCCCATGCGGTCGCGCTTGGTCTCGAGGTACTGGTGGTTGTTGGGGCCGACGCCCACGATCAGCGGGACCTGCTCGATCACGTCCAGGCCGAGGTCGCGCAGCTGCGCCACCTTGTCGGTGTTGTTCGTGAGCAGGCGCACCTTCTTCACGCCGAGATCGGTGAGGATCCCCGCGGCGGCGGCGTAGTCGCGGGCGTCGGCGGGCAGGCCGAGCGCGAGGTTGGCGTCGACGGTGTCGAGCCCCTCCTCCTGCAGCGCGTAGGCGCGCAGCTTGTTGATGAGGCCGATGCCGCGACCCTCGTGGCCGCGCATGTAGATGACGATGCCGCCGTCCTGCTCGATCGCGTCGAGGGCCGCTTCGAGCTGCGGACCGCACTCGCACTTGAGGGATCCGAACGCCTCGCCGGTCAGGCACTCGGAGTGCACCCGCACCAGCGCGGTCTCGGTCGGCTCGCCGGACACGACCGCGATGTGGTCGGTGCCGGTGATGCGGTCCTTGTAGGCGAGGAAGCGGAACCCGCCGTGCGTGGTGGGCACCGTGGCGTCCGCGCGCAGGCTCACCCGGCGTCGGGTGTTGTTCGCGACGCAGTCGGCCTCGTCCCGCGGGTCCGTCTCGTTGAGGTGGGCGATGAGCTGCTCGATCGTGATCACAGGGATCCCGTCGCGTTCGCCGAGCTCCATGAGGCCGGGCAGGCGCATCATGCTGCCGTCCTCGGCGACGACCTCGGCGATCGCGCCCACCGGGCGCAGGCCCGCCAGGCGCATGAGCTCGACGGCCGCCTCGGTGTGACCGCCGCGCTGGCGCACGCCGCCGTCGACCGCGCGCAGGGGCAGCACGTGCCCGGGGCGGATGAGGTCGGTCGGGGTGGACGAGGCGTCCGCGAGCACGTTCAGCGTGCGGGCGCGGTCGGCCGCGCTGATGCCCGTGGTGACTCCCGAGGCGGCGTCGACACTGATCGTGTACGCGGTGCTGCGGGCGTCCTCATTGGCCTCGACCATCGGCGGCAGGTTCAGGGCGTCGGCGATGTCGGCGGGCATGGGCGCGCACAGGTACCCGGAGGTCCAGCGCACGGTCCACGCGATCCACTCGGGCGTCGCGAGCTCGGCCGACAGGATGACGTCGCCCTCGTTCTCGCGGTTCTCGTCGTCCGCGACGAGCACGGGGCGGCCGGCGCGGAGCGACTCCAGCGCCTCTTCGATGGTGGAAAGGCTCATCGCGAGCCTCCTTCCGGTGTGGCGGCGCTGTCGGCGCCTGCGTCTGCGGCGCGGAACGCGAGCAGCCGCTCGACGTGCCGGGCGAGGATGTCGGTCTCGAGGTTCACGCGGTCGCCGACCGACCGGGATCCGAGCGTGGTGGCAGAGAGGGTCTCCGGGATCAGGGACACCTCGAACCAGGCGGTCGGCGCGGACGGCTCGCTGACGGCGCTGACCGTGAGCGAGGTGCCGTCGACGGAGATGGATCCCTTGTCCACGACGAGCGGGGCGAGATCGTGCGGCAGGGAGATGCGCAGCACGCTCCACTGCGCTCCGGGGCGCACCTCGAGCACCTCGCCGACCCCGTCGACGTGGCCCTGGACGATGTGGCCGCCGAGGCGCGCGCCGACCGGCATCGCCTTCTCGATGTTCACTCGCGTGCCGACGGTCGCGCCGCCGATCGCCGCCACGTCGAGAGTCTGCTTCATGACGTCGGTGTCGAAGGTGTCGGAGGTGGATCCGACGACGGTGAGGCATACCCCGCTCACGGCGATGGACTCGCCGTGCACGGCGTCGGACGCCGCTTTCGGGGCGCGCACGGTCAGGCGCCAGCCGTCGCCGGCGTGCGCGATCGCGGTGATCTCGCCGATCTCCTCGATGATTCCGGTGAACATCAGGCTGCTCCTTCGTTCCGGGAGGTGTTCAGGTCTGCGGGCGCCGGCGCGGCGCCGGCCAAGGTCGTGCCGTCGGCGTCCAGCGGGCGCGCGACCACGAGCAGGTCCGCGCCGAGCGGCAGCCACTCGTCGACGACGAGGCGCCGTGCCTCGCCGATCGAGGGCACGCCGATGTCGGTGAGGGCGAGCTTCGGCCCCCCGAGCAGCACGGGCGCGAGATACGCGAGCACCTCGTCGGCGAGCCCCGCCGCGAGGAATGCGCTGGCAAGGGTCGGGCCGCCTTCCACGAACACGCGCTGGATCCCGCGATCCCGGAGGTCCGCGAGGACGGCGGCGAGGTCGTGGCCCGTGTAGAACAGCGGCTCGTGCGGGTGCCGGCGCACCGCGGCGTCGGCGGGGGTCTCCCTGGCGCCGATCACCACGGGGACCGGCTGGCGGGGGAGCAGCGCGTCGCCGTCCCGGGCCGTGAGGGCGGGGTCGTCGGCCAGCACGGTTCCCGTGCCGACCACGATCGCGTCGCCCTCGGCGCGCCGGAGGTGCACGTCCGTGCGGGCGGCGGGCCCGGTGATCCACTGACTGGATCCGTCGGCCGCGGCGGCACGCCCGTCCAGGCTCTGCGCCCATTTCACGGTCACGTGCGGGCGGCCGAGCCGCTGCACCGTCAGCCAGTCGCCGATCAGGGCGCGCGCGGCCTCGGCCTGCTCGCCCGCGACCACGTCGAGGCCTGCGGCGCGCATCCGCTCGGCGCCTCCGCCGGAGACGGCTCCCGGATCGTCCAGCGCATAGATCACGCGGCGGACGCCGGCGTCGATGAGCGCCTGCGCGCAAGGGCCCGTGCGCCCGGTGTGGTTGCACGGCTCGAGCGTCACGACGGCGGTCGCGCCCTGGAGATGCTCCGGCGCGAGCTTCGAGAGCGCGTCGACCTCCGCGTGCGAGGTGCCCGCACCGCGGTGCCAGCCCTCGGCGAGCAGATCGCCCGAGGGGGAGAGGATCACGGCGCCGACCTGCGGGTTGAGCCCGCGGGGGCCCCGGCGCGCGATCTCGAGCGCATGCGTCATCGCCGCCCGCTCCACCGCTGTCGCCGTCATGTCGCCTTCCTCATCCTGGTCGGATCCACCGGGGTCGGGCGCACGTCGATCGTGCGTGCTTCCTCTCATCCGGACTCGCAAGCCTTCGCTCGCATCACCGTCGGTCCCGGAATTCCACCGGATCGGCCTCGGATCCCTGTCGGATCCTCGGTTCGCGGACTGTCACCGCCGGTTCGGATTCTCACCGACCCCGGAGCACGTTGTGTTGCTCTCAGCTTAGTCAACGCGCCGGTGCCGGTTTCATTCCGGTGGATGGTTCTGTGACGCCTCATGTCGCGCGCGGAGTCACTTCAGCAGCCGGGACAGCCGGCGGTCGGCGAGCACCTTGCCGCCGGTCTGGCAGGTCGGGCAGTACTCCAGCGACCGGTCGGCGAAGAACACGCTGCGCACTGTGTCGCCGCACACCGGGCATGCCTCGCCGCGGCGGGCGTGCACCTGCATGCCGCGGCGCTTCGCGTCCTTGAGGTCGGCCGGCGGCTTGCCGCTCGCCTCGGCCACGGC
Organism: Microbacterium sp. NPDC089698; assembly: GCF_044749045.1. Lineage (NCBI taxonomy): Bacteria > Bacillati > Actinomycetota > Actinomycetes > Micrococcales > Microbacteriaceae > Microbacterium > Microbacterium sp. NPDC089698. The sequence continues at coordinate 1,194,600 of NZ_JBIVHE010000001.1, read as the reverse complement.
GTCGCGCAGCGTCGACTGCATCGCGTCGTAGAGCCGCGTCACGTCGGCGTCGCCGAGGCCCCCGGCGGGAGCGTAGGGGGACATCCGGGCGGCGTGCAGGATCTCGTCCGAGTACGCGTTGCCGATGCCGCCGATCACGGCCTGATCGCGCAGCAGTCCCTTGATCTGGGTGCGCCTCCCGTCGAGCAGCGCCGCGAACACGTCGCGCGAGAACGACGGATCCAGGGGATCCGGGCCCAGCCGCGCGATGCCGGGCACGTCGGCCGGATCCCGGACGACGTAGACGGCGAGGGACTTCTTCGTACCCGCCTCGGTGAGGTCGAAGCCGCTGCCGTCGTCGAACGCGATCCGCAGCGCGATCGGCGACTTCCCGGGGCGGATCAGCGTGGTGGGCAGCGCGTCGTACCAGCGCAGCCACCCGGCCTTGGCCAGGTGGAACACGAGGTGCAGATGCGGTTCGGCATCGCTGTTCAGCGTCAGGTCCAGGAACTTGCCGTGCCGTGCGGCGCCCTCGATGCGCGCGCCCCCGAGCGCCGTCACCGGAGGATCGAAGGTCTTGAGCGCGGCGATCGCCGACACGGAGGCACGCGTGATGGTGAGTCCGACCGCGCGGTCCGCGAGGAAGTCGACCAGCCCCTGCACCTCAGGCATCTCCGGCATGGGTTCATCCTGCCACCCGCATGCGACATCGGGGCGGATCCCTCCGGCCGCCCGCCGGTGATGAGGTCGGGGAGGACGCCTCAGCCGAGGTCGATCGGCCAGGCGACCGGCCCGCGGTCGTCCGTGCGGAGGAGCCCCGCGATCCAGCCGTCGTCACGGCCTCGAGGACTGGTCAGGAACTGCCGGTGCATGCCCTCGTATCGGAAGCCGAGGGCCCGCGCACTGCGTGCGGACGGGATGTTGCCGACCACGGCGCGCCAGGTGATGCGGGCGAGGCCGAGCTCCGCGAAGCCCCAGTCGATCACGGCGCGCGCCGCCTCGGTGAGGTAGCCGTGACCGCGGGCCGGCGCCGCGATCCAGTACCCGAGCTCGGCGTCGCCGCCGGTCCGGTGGTCGGCGATGTGATGCAGCCCGATCGAGCCCACGAGGACGTCGTCCGCCAACACGGCCCAGACGGTCTCGGATCCGTCCTCCCACCACTCGCCGGTGAGCCGGATGAAGTCCTCGGCGTCCTCGCGCGCGTAGGGGCTGGGAACCGTGGTCCAGCGGGGGATCTCCGGATCCTGGCACGCCGCGGTGATCGCGTCCGCGTCCGTCGGCGTCGGCGGACGGAGGACCAGCCGCTCCGTGCGGAGAGACGCGGGCTGCATGCGGGGCGCCTCAGAGCGCGATGCGGCGGAGCAGGCCCACCTTGTCGTACACCGCGGCGAGGGTCCTGTCGGCGACCTCGTCGGCACGGGCGGCGTTGGCCGCGAGGATGCGGTCCAGCTCCGCGGGGTCGGCGAGCAGCTCGTTCGCGCGGTCGCGCACGGGGCCGAACTCGTTCACGACCACCTCGGCGAGACCCTTCTTGAAGTCGCCGTAGCCGCGACCCGCGTACTCGTCCTCGATGGAGGGGATCTGGCGGCCCGTGAGCGCCGCGTAGATCGTGAGCAGGTTCGAGACGCCGGGCTTGTTCTCGCGGTCGTAGCGGACGGATCCCTCGTTGTCCGTCACGGCGCGCATGATCTTCTTCGCCGACTTCGCCGGGTCGTCCAGCAGCCACAGCACGCCCGCGTCGGTCTCGGCCGACTTGGACATCTTCGACGTGGGGTTCTGCAGATCGTAGATCCGCGCGGTGTCCTTCTGGATCACCGGGATCGGCACGACGAACGTCTCGCCGAAGCGGGAGTTGAACCGCTCCGCGAGATCGCGCGTGAGCTCGACGTGCTGCTTCTGGTCATCGCCCACCGGCACCACGTCGGTCTGGTAGAGCAGGATGTCGGCGGCCATCAGCACGGGGTAGGTGAAGAGGCCCACCGAGGTCGCGTCCGCGCCGAAGCGCGACGACTTGTCCTTGAACTGCGTCATCCGGCCGGCCTCGCCGAAGCCCGTGATGGTGCTGAGGATCCAGGCGAGCTCCGCGTGCGCGCGCACGTGCGACTGCACGTACAGCGTCGACTGGGAGGGCTCGATGCCCGCCGCGATGTACTGCGCGGCGGTGCGGCGGGTCTTCTCGCGCAGCTCGGCGGGATCCTGCGGCACGGTGATCGCGTGCAGGTCGACGACGGAGAAGAACGCGTCGTAGGAGGTCTGCAGGTCCCGCCACTGCAGCAGCGCCCCGATGTAGTTGCCGGCCTGGAGGGAGTCGGCGGAGGGCTGCATTCCTGAATAGAGGCGGGGTTTCGTCACGGATCAATCCTATGGGGAGCGGATCCGCCGCCCGACCGCCTCAGGCGGGACGCGATGGTCAGATCGTGTAGTCGACGATCACCGGGGTGTGATCGCTCCAGCGCTCCGCGTAGGTCGCCGCGCGGGCGACGCGGTAGTTCGTCGCGCGGGCGGCGAGCGGTGCCGTGGCGAGGTGGTAGTCGATGCGCCAGCCGGAGTCGTTGTCGAAGGCCTGGCCGCGCATGGTCCACCAGGTGTACGGACCCGCGACCTCGCCGGCCGCGGCGCGTCCCACGTCGACCCAGCCCAGCCCCTTGCCGTCGCCCTCCGCCGCATAGGGGCGGGTGTCGCTGAGCTGTCCGACCATGCCCCGGCCGATGCCCTCCTGGCCCACGACGGGCTCGCCGGCGGCGCCGAGGAAGCGGTCGAAGTAGGCCCGCTCACGGGCCAGATAGCCGGACTTCTTGACGTTGCCCTTCCAGTTCAGGATGTCGAGGGGCCGGTGCCCCACGTTGAGGTCGCCCGTGACGAGGGCGAGGGCGCCGTCGTCGCCGAGCTCGCCCATGCGCGTGGTCATCGCGTCGAGGAACTTCCACTTCTCGTCCTGCTTCGGTGTGTCGGCCTCGCCGCTGTGCACGTAGGCGCTGACGACCGTGAGCGGGGCTCCGCCGAGGGAGAAGTCGGCTTCGAGCCAGCGGCCCTTAGAGTCGAAATCGTCGGGCCCGAGCGTCGTGCGGGAGGCGAGGGCGGGCTCGCGGCTCAGCACCGCGACGCCGGCGCGACCCTTGGCCGTCGCCTCGTCGTGCAGGATCGACCAGCCGGGGAAGGCGGCCTCGAGGTGCTCGTCCTGCGCGCGCACCTCCTGGAGCGTGAGCACGTCGACGCCGGCGTCGTCGAGCCAGCCGTGCATTCCGTTGCGGACCGCGGCGCGGATCCCGTTGACGTTGACCGTGGCGATACGCAGGTGGGGCATGGCTCCCAGCCTAACGAGGGCCTCCGACATCGTCGTTCCGGCGCGGATCCCCGTCCCGGCGGCCACGCTCCGCGCGCGCCCCTGCGGTGCGCGACGACTCCCGCCGCGGACCCTCGAGCAGCAGGCCGAGCAGGCCCTCCTCGTCCTCTGCGGGGGCGGCGGCCGCCTCGTCCGCGAGCGCGTCGCCCCACTCCTCACGGGCCTCGCGCACCGCGCGGGCCGTCGCGCGCCGGCGCCACCACGGCGCGCTCTCGTGCTCCTTCTCCGCACGGCGCAGCCGGACCTCGGCGGCCAGCACGAGCGCGGCGAGCTCCGCGCGGTGCGCGGCGTCCTCGTCGACCTCCTGCAGCGGCTGATCCCTGTCTTCTGCGCTCAGTGCGATCCAGGCCGCGGCGACCAGGATCACGACCGCCACCCACCGGCACCACAGCAGCATCGCCACGATCACGGCGAACGTGGCGAGCAGGGGGTTGCTGGGGGTGTGGGCGAGCAGGAGGCTCGCACCGAGCTGCAGGACCACGACGGCGCCGCCGCCCAGCATCGATCCCGGCAGGATCGTGCCCCAGGCCAGCCTCGTGCCGGTGAGGAACCGCACGAGCAGCGCGATCGCGGCCGAGTCGATCGCGAACATGACGACGACGGAGCCCAGCCGCGTCACCGCGTCGAACGCCGTCGTGCCGAGGTGCCAGCCGAAGAGGTCGAGCACCTGCCGCAGGGCCCAGACTCCGACGAAGCCGAGGACGGATCCGACCAGCAGCGCCAGGCCGAAGGCCGCGCCGGCGAGCCCGTCGCGGACCTTCAGCAGCACGAAGCTGCGGTTGTCGTAGGGGAGCCCGAAGATGTCGCGCACCGCCCGCCGGGTGAAGGTGACCGCCGTGATGCCCGTCCAGGCGACCACGGCCGCCGCGATCACGCCCGTGATGCTGAACAGCGTCGAGGAGTCGGCCGCGATCCCCTGGACGTCGTCGGGATGGACGAGGCCGGTCTCGCTCACGATCCCCGGGATGTAGCTGTTCGCGATCCTCGTGATGATGCGGATGGCCTGATCGCTGCCCCCGAGCCAGAGCCCGACGGAGGCGAAGGCGAGATAGAGCATGCCGAACACCGCGAACAGGCCCTGGTAGCTCATCCCGGCGGAGAGCAGGAAACCGTTGCGCTGCAGGAAGCGCCGCCACACCCGGATCGGGAAGGCCCGCATGGTGCGGCGGGTGATCGCCGCGGCCCGCTCGATGGGCGCCTCGAAGCGCGCACGCAGCTCCGGCTCCGAATCCACCACGCTCTCACCCTAGCGAGTGCTCCGGGGCTCCCCGTCGACGGCGGGGGAGACTCCGAGAGGCGCCACCCGCATGGGGTGGCGCCTCTCGGAGACGCGGAAGGGATCCTGTTACGGACGGCCGCGCAGGACCGCCTGCTTGACCTCGGCGATCGCCTTGGTGACCTCGATGCCGCGGGGGCACGCCTCGGTGCAGTTGAAGGTCGTGCGGCAGCGCCAGACGCCCTCCTTGTCGTTGAGGATGTCGAGGCGCACGTCGGCCGCGTCGTCGCGCGAGTCGAAGATGAAGCGGTGCGCGTTCACGATCGCGGCGGGGCCGAAGTACTGCCCGTCGGTCCAGAACACAGGGCAGGACGAGGTGCACGCGGCGCACAGGATGCACTTGGTGGTGTCGTCGAAGATCGCGCGGTCGGCGATCGACTGCACGCGCTCCTTGCCCTTCTCCGGCTCACTGGTGGCGAGCAGGAACGGCTTCACCTCGCGGTATGCGGCGAAGAACGGATCCATGTCGACGACGAGATCCTTCTCGAGCGGCAGACCCTTGATCGCCTCGACGTAGATCGGCTTGGAGATGTCCAGGTCCTTGATCAGCGTCTTGCAGGCGAGGCGGTTGCGGCCGTTGATCCGCATCGCGTCGGAGCCGCAGATGCCGTGCGCGCAGGAGCGGCGGAAGGTGAGGGACCCGTCGACCTCCCACTTGATCTTGTGCAACGCGTCGAGCACGCGGTCGGTCGAGTACAGCTCCACGTCGTAGTCGACCCAGTGCGGCTCGCTGTCGACCTCGGGGTCGAAGCGGCGGATGTTGAACGTGACGAGGAAGGACTGCACGCCCGAGTCCTCGACGACGGCCTCGGAGACGACTTCCTCAACGACGGCGGCGGACATCAGTACTTCCTCTCCATCGGCGGGTAGTTCAACTCGCCCTGCTCGTTCTTCGTGAACACGACCGGCTTCCAGTCGAGCCGGATGTGATCGCTCGGCGTCGACGAGTGCGGGTCGCCGGTCAGGTACGCCATCGTGTGCTGCATGTAGTTCTCGTCGTCGCGCTTCGGGAAGTCGTCGCGCATGTGGCCGCCGCGGCTCTCCTCGCGGTTCTGCGCCGCGTAGACGACGACTTCGGCGATGTCGAGGAGGAAGCCCAGCTCGACGGCCTCGAGCAGGTCGGTGTTGAACCGGTGGCCCTTGTCGTCGACGTGCACGTTCTTGTAGCGCTCGCGGAGCTCGGCGATCACGCCCAGCACGTGCTGGAGGGACTCGTGCGTGCGGAACACCTGCGCGCCCTTGTCCATCTCCTCCTGCAGCTTCTTGCGCAGCACGGCGATGCGCTCGGTGCCCGCGTTGTTGCGCAGCCCCTCGAGCATCTCCTTGACCGCGGCCTCCGGCGCCTCGGGGAGGGGCAGGAACTCGGCGGTCTTGACGTACTCGACGGCGTTGCGACCGCTGCGCTTGCCGAACACGTTGATGTCCAGGAGCGAGTTCGTGCCGAGGCGGTTGGCGCCGTGCACCGAGACGCAGGCGCACTCGCCCGCGGCGTACAGGCCGGGGACGATCGTGTCGTTGTCGGCGAGCACCTCTCCGCTGTTGTTGGTCGGGATGCCGCCCATCGCGTAGTGCGCGGTCGGCATCACGGGGACCGGCTCGACGACGGGGTCGACGCCGAGGTAGGTGCGCGCGAACTCCGTGATGTCCGGGAGCTTGGTCTCCAGGACCTCGGCGCCGAGGTGCGTGCAGTCCAGCAGCACGTAGTCCTTGTGCGGACCGGCTCCGCGACCCTCCGCGACCTCCTGCACCATGCAGCGGGCGACGATGTCACGCGGTGCGAGGTCCTTGATCGTGGGGGCGTAGCGCTCCATGAAGCGCTCGCCCGAGGCGTTGCGCAGGATCGCGCCCTCACCGCGGGCGCCCTCCGTGAGCAGGATCCCGAGTCCGGCCAGGCCGGTCGGGTGGAACTGGAAGAACTCCAGGTCCTCGAGCGGGAGGCCCTTGCGCCACACGATGCCGACGCCGTCTCCGGTGAGGGTGTGCGCGTTCGAGGTGGTCTTGAAGATCTTGCCGAAGCCGCCGGTCGCGAAGATCACGGCCTTGGCGTGGAAGACGTGCAGCTCGCCGGTGGAGAGGTCGTAGGCGACGACGCCGGCGATGCCGGTCTTGCCGGCCTCGTCCTTCACCGTGATGAGGTCGAGCACGTAGAACTCGTTGAAGAAGTTGATGCCGAGCTTGACGCAGTTCTGGAACAGCGTCTGCAGGATCATGTGGCCGGTGCGGTCCGCCGCGTAGCACGCACGGCGGACGGGCGTCTTGCCGTGCTCGGCCGTGTGCCCGCCGAAGCGGCGCTGGTCGATCTTGCCCTCGGGCGTGCGGTTGAACGGAAGGCCCATGTTCTCGAGGTCGATGACCGCGTCGATGGCCTCCTTGGCGAGGATCTCCGCCGCGTCCTGGTCGACGAGGTAGTCGCCGCCCTTGACGGTGTCGAAGGTGTGCCACTCCCAGCTGTCCTCCTCGACGTTCGCGAGCGCCGCGGCCATGCCGCCCTGCGCCGCGCCCGTGTGGGAGCGCGTGGGGTAGAGCTTCGAGATCACCGCGGTCTTCGCGCCGGGGCCGGCCTCGATCGCCGCGCGCATGCCGGCGCCGCCGGCTCCGACGATCACGATGTCGAACTGATGGTGGTGCACGCCGTTCTTGACGACGGAATCCTGGGTCTCAGTGGTCACTGGTTCTGCCTATTCTCTGAGCTTGTCGCCGCTGCCGCGGGGGAGCCTGTCTCGTCGCTGATCGCCGGGCTACTTGCCCAGCGCCTTGCAGGTGTCCCACATGGCGCCGCTCTCGAACACGCCGTTGCAGGGGTCGAAGGTGAACACGACGAGGGTGCCGAGCACGATGAGCAGCGCGGCGGCCAGGCCGAGCACCACCAGGAGCGTCTTGCGGACGCCCGCGTGGCCGACGTAGTCGTTGACGACCGTGCGCATGCCGTTGGCGCCGTGGATGAGCGCCAGCCACAGCATCAGCACGTCCCACCACTGCCAGAACGGCGTGGCGTACTTGCCGGCGACGAACGCGAAGTCCAGGGCGTGGATGCCCTCGCCGAGCATGAGGTTGACGAACAGGTGGCCGAAGATCAGCACGACGAGCACGACGCCCGACACGCGCATGTAGATCCAGCCCCACTTCTCGATGTTGAAGCCCTTGTTGCGGCGCGGAGCCGCCATGTGCTGCGTGGTGAAGACGTCCGCGGCCATCAGCTTCCGCCTCCCACGTGCGAGAACACGTTGATCAGGTGGCGCGGCGCGAAGCCGGCCATCAGCACCAGCCAGAGGCCGATGACGATCCAGAACATCTGCCGCTGGTACTGGGCGCCCTTGGACCACACGTCGACCAGGATGATCCGCAGGCCGTTCAGCGCGTGGAACACGATCGCGGCGACGAGCACCGTCTCGCCCAGTCCCATGACCGGGTTCTTGTAGGTGCCGAGGACGGCGTCGTATGCCTCCGGCGAGACCCGGATGAGCGACGTGTCGAGCACGTGCACCAGGAGGAAGAAGAAGATGGCGATTCCGGTGATGCGATGCAGAACCCACGACCACATGCCTTCGCGACCCCGGTAGAGGGTGCCGCGCGGCGTCTTGGACGTGGTTTCCGCAATCGAAGGTGTCAAGCGAGTGCTTGCGGACACAGTCGTCCTCCCTGATCGATAGCGAAGGATCGCGGCGCGCAGGCGTCCGATCCCCCTCATCCTATTCCTGTCAGCTGGCTGGGAGCGACGAAGGCGACCCTTAGCACGATGCGGTTCTGCGATCGGAACCATGCACGATTGCGATCGTGCGGGTCGTGATCGCTCGATCGTCTCGGTCGCGCTTCCGGTGGTGTCGGAAGGGCCTGGCAGCGTCGCTCGATACGCTGTTGCTCATGCGCGAGCCGATCTCTGACTTCTACGCCGTCATCCCCGCAGGAGGCATCGGGAGCCGTCTGTGGCCACTGTCGCGCGCGGATGCGCCGAAGTTCCTGCATGACCTGACAGGATCGGGCCAGTCGCTGCTTCGTGACACCTGGGACCGTCTCGAGCCGCTGACCGGCCCCGACCGGATCGCGGTCGTCACGGGACGCGCCCATCGCGCAGCGGTCGAGGCGCAGCTGCCCGGCATTCTCGACAGCAACGTGTTCCTGGAGTCCGAGCCGCGGGAATCGGCTGCCGCGATCGGGCTCGCCGCGGCGATCCTGCATCGTCGCGACCCCGATGTGATCATCGGCTCGTTCAGCGCCGACCACGTCATCCGTGGCACCCGGGTGTTCGAGTTCGCCGTGCGCGATGCGGTCGAGGTCGCCCGGAAGGGGTACATCGTCACGATCGGAATCACTCCGACCGAGCCCGCCGTGGGCTTCGGGTACATCAAGCAGGGTGCGGAGCTCGTGGTCGAAGGGGCGAGAGAGGCGGCGCTCGTCGAGCGGTTCGTGGAGAAGCCGGACCTCGCGACCGCGCGGACGTACGTCGCCGACCGCAGCTACCTCTGGAACGCCGGAATGTTCATCGCGAGAGCTGATGCACTGCTGGCGGAGATCGAACTGCATCAACCGGCCCTGTACGCGGGGCTGACCGAGCTCGCAGAGGCGTGGGATGACCGTGAGCGCCGTGGGCCCGCGGTGGACAGGATCTGGCCGGCGCTGCCGAAGATCGCGATCGACTACGCGGTCGCCGAACCTGCGGCCGAACGCGGACGGCTGGCTGTCGTCCCCGGCCATTTCGACTGGGACGACGTGGGGGACTTCGCCTCGCTCACGAAGCTCATCCTGAACGGGCGCAAGAACGATCTCGCGGTTCTCGGCCCGTCTGCGCGTGTGCTCTCGGATGCGGCGAGCGGGATCCTGGTCAGCCAGACGTCACGGGTGATCAGCCTCGTCGGCGTGCAGGACATCGTGGTGGTGGATACGCCGGACGCGTTGCTCGTGACGACCATCGAGCACGCGCAGCGGGTGAAGGGTGTGGTCGAGTCGCTCAAACTCACGGGCCGCGGCGACGTGCTCTGACGCGTCGGCGGTTCATCAGCAGATGCGCATGACTCTGCACGAAAGCAGGGATGGTTCGGGTGTCCTGCTCATATGAGCATGGACGAGCGCATGTGATCTCATGTTTGTAACCATTGACTCCAGCGACACGGACGAGGATGCCCGATCCCCGTCATAGTCGGTAACTTTCAAGTGTCCCGCGATGGCCGCGGGCTCGTGTTCTGGAGGCCCGAGTGACCATCTCCCTCACCAAGAAGCTGATCGGCGCGACCGTCGCGGCCGGTGTCATCGTCGCCCTCGCAGGTTGCGGCTCCGCTCCTGCCCCGGCGAGCTCGAGCGCGGCGAAGCCCGCCGACGCCAACTTCAAGCCCTGCCTCGTCTCCGACAGCGGCGGGTTCAACGACAAGTCCTTCAACGAGTCGGCGAAGAACGGCATCGAGAAGGCCGGCAAGGACCTCGGCGTCAAGCCGATCACGGTCGAGTCCAAGGCGGACGGCGACTACAAGCCGAACATCGACTCCCTCATCGCGGGCAAGTGCACCCTGATCATCGGCGTCGGCTTCAAGCTGGACCAGGCGATCGCCGACGCGGCCATCGCCAACCCGAAGCTGAACTTCGGCATCATCGACTCGATGGCCGACCCCAAGAACACCGGAAAGCCGGCGGCGCCGAACATCAAGCCGCTGCTGTTCGACACCGCTCAGGCGGCCTACCTCGGCGGCTACGCCGCGGCGGCCTGGTCGGCGCAGTCCGGCGCGAACAAGGTCGGCACCTTCGGCGGCATGAAGATCCCGCCGGTGACGATCTTCATGGACGGCTACGTCGACGGCGTCAAGAAGTACAACGAGGACAAGGGCGCCAACGTCGCCGTCGTCGGCTGGGACAAGGACAAGCAGGACGGCTCCTTCACCGGCGCCTTCCAGGCGAACGACGTCGCCAAGCAGACCGCGAACTCGGTGCTGGACCAGGGCGTCGACCCGATCCTCCCGGTCGGCGGCCCGATCTACCTCTCCGCCAGCGCGGCGATCAAGGACAGCGGCAAGAAGACGGTCATGCTCGGCGTCGACTCCGACCTCGCCGTGGCCGACCCGTCGGTCGCCGACCAGATCCTGGTCTCGATCATGAAGCGGATCGACGACGCGGTGTACAGCACGGTCACCGAGACGGCGAAGGGCTCCTTCGACCCGACGGCGTACGTCGGCACCCTGGCGAACAACGGCGTGGGCCTGTCGTCCTTCCACTCCTTCGAGAGCAAGCTCCCGAAGGGCCTGACGGACGAGCTGAAGGCGCTGCAGGACAAGATCATCAAGGGCGACATCAAGGTCACCTCGCCCAGCTCCCCGAAGTAATCCACCTTCGACGCGGGACGTTCCGGTCCGCCATCGCAGCCTGACGGCTCGATCGGCGGGCCGGACGTCCCGCGCTCTTCTTGAGACACGTCTTCCCGGATAGGGTCACCACTATGAAGCTCGAGCTCCGCGGCATCACCAAACGCTTCGGATCCCTGGTCGCCAACGATCACATCGACGTGGTCGTCGAAGGCGGCGAGATCCACGCCCTGCTGGGCGAGAACGGGGCCGGCAAGTCGACCCTGATGAACGTCCTCTACGGCCTGTACCAGGCCGACGAGGGCGAGATCCTGCTGGACGGCGTGCCGCAGCACTTCCGCGGCCCCGGCGACGCCATGGCGGCGGGCATCGGCATGGTGCACCAGCACTTCATGCTCATCCCGGTGTTCACCGTCGCCGAGAACGTGATGCTCGGTCACGAGCAGTCCAAGGCGCTCGGCGTGCTGGACATCGCCGCCGCCCGTGAGCACGTGCGCCAGGTCGCCGCCCGCTTCGGCTTCGAGGTCGACCCCGACGCGATCGTCGGCGACCTCCCCGTCGGCGTGCAGCAGCGCGTGGAGATCATCAAGGCGCTGAGCCGCGACGCGAAGGTGCTGGTCTTCGACGAGCCGACCGCCGTGCTCACGCCGCAGGAGACCGACGAGCTCATGGAGATCATGAAGCAGCTGCGCGATGAGGGCACGGCGATCGTGTTCATCACGCACAAGCTGCGCGAGGTGCGCGCCATCGCCGACAAGATCACGGTGATCCGGCTGGGCAAGGTGGTCGGCGAGGCCGACCCCAAGTCCTCCAACACCGAGCTGGCGTCCATGATGGTGGGACGCGCGGTCGAGCTCACGGTGCACAAGGACCCGCCGAAGATCGGCGAGGGCGGCCTGCGCGTGAAGGACCTGCGCGTGATCGCGCCCGACGGCGTCGTGGTCGTCGACGACGTGACCTTCGACGTGCGCCCGGGCGAGGTGCTCGCGATCGCGGGCGTGCAGGGCAACGGGCAGACGGAGCTCGCCGAGGCGATCATCGGACTCGGCTCGCGCATGACGGGCTCCATCTCGCTGAACGGCGTCGAGCTGGTCGGCCGCAACGTGCACCAGGTGCTCGACGCCGGAGTCGGATTCGTGCCGGAGGACCGCAACGAGGACGGTCTGGTCGGCGGCTTCTCGGTCGCCGAGAACCTCATCCTCGACCGCTCCGACGACCCGGCGTTCAGCCGCTTCGGGACGATCCTGCGCGGCGTGCTCGACGACTTCGCGAAGGCGCGGATCTCAGAGTTCGACATCCGCACCCAGGGTCCCGGCCAGGCGGCCGGCTCCCTCTCCGGCGGGAACCAGCAGAAGGTCGTGATCGCGCGCGAGCTCAACCGCGACCTCAAGCTGCTGCTGGCCTCGCAGCCGACCCGCGGCGTGGACGTCGGATCCATCGAGTTCATCCACAAGCGCATCGTCGCCACGCGCGACGCCGGCATCCCGGTGATCGTGGTGTCGACCGAACTGGACGAGGTCACCGCCCTCGCCGACCGCATCGCGGTCATGTATCGCGGACGCGTGGTCGGGATCGTCCCCGGAGACACCCCGCGCGATGTGCTCGGCCTGATGATGGCCGGCGAGAACCCGACGGAGGCAGCCGCATGAGCACCGCGACCGAACCTCAGGCTCCGGCGCCGGAGCCGCCGATGACCCGCAACATCCAGGAGATCCCGGTCTCGAACCGCCTGCTGCGCGAGATCCTGCGCGGCAGCGCGGTCACCACCGTGCTCGCCATCGTGCTCGCCCTCGTCGTCGGCGGCGTACTGATCGCCGTCACCAGCCCCGACGTGCAGGCCGCGTCCGGCTACTTCTTCGCGCGGCCGGGAGACACCCTGGGCGCGGCGTGGACGGTCGTCGCCGGCGCCTACGCGGCGCTGTTCAACGGATCCGTGATCGACTTCGGCGCCACCGACTTCTGGTCCGCGGTCAAGCCGCTGGGCAGCACGATCGCCTTCGCGGCGCCGCTCATCGCGGCCGGGCTCGGCATCGCGGTCGCGTTCCGGGTGGGCCTGTTCAACATCGGCGCGCGCGGCCAGATGCTCATCGCCTGCGCGGCGGCGGCCCTGGTCACCTTCCAGCTGAACCTGCCGGCGCTCATCCAGATCCCGCTGACCCTCATCGTCGGCATCGTCGCGGGTGCGCTCTGGGGCGGGCTCGTGGGACTGCTCAAGGCGCGCACGGGCGCCCACGAGGTCATCCTCACGATCATGCTCAACTACATCGCGTTCTATCTCGTGACGTGGATGGTGCAGGTGCCGCAGCTGCTGCAGCGGCCGGGTCAGATCCAGCCGATCTCGCGGCCGACGCCGGCGAGCGCGGTGCTGCCCAAGCTCCCCGGACTCGACCTGATCGACTGGGGCTTCCCGATCGTCATCGTCGCGACCCTGTTCGTGTGGTGGCTCGTCGAGCGCTCGAGCCTCGGCTTCCGGATGCGTGCCGTGGGGGAGAACCCCAGCGCCGCGCGGGCCGCGGGAATCAGCGTGCCTCGGGTCTACATCTACGCGATGCTCTTCTCCGGCGGTCTCGCGGGCCTGGCGGGCATGTTCCAGATCCAGAGCACGATCACGGGCGGCTTCGACGGCGGCATCGACGCCGGCATCGGCTTCACCGCCATCACGGTCGCGCTGCTCGGTCGCAGCCGCGCCTGGGGCACCTTCTGGGCGGGGCTGCTGTTCGGCGCGCTCAAGGCCGGGTCGTTCCCGATGCAGGCGCTGCAGTCGATCCCGGTCGACATCGTGCTCGTCGTGCAGTCGCTCATCGTGCTGTTCATCGCGGCGCCTCCGCTGATCCGCACGATCTTCTTCCTGCCCAAGGACGACTCCGAGCGCTCGCAGCGCTCCAAGGCCCGGATCGCGCGCCGCGCCCTGAAGAACTCCGATTCCTCCGACACGAAGGCGGCGGCCGCATGAGCACCTCCCTCACCTCGGCGCCCGTCCTCGACGCGCCGACCGTCGTCAAGGTCCGCTCCCTGAAGACGCCGATCACGCTGCTCGCGATCGCCGCGCTCCTGGGCCTGCTGTTCCTCTTCGCGCCCCGCTACGGGACCACGACGTTCCGCCTCTCCGAGGCGAGCGCGGCGATCCACCTGGGCGACATCCCGGTGCCCGCGGGCCCGCTGCTGTGGATCGCGTGGGCGCTCGCGCTCGTGCTCGGCGTGCTCACGCTCGTCGCGGCGCTGCAGTACCGCAAGATCGCGCTATGGCTGCCGATCGTGTACGCCCTGCTGGCGATGACGGCGTTCCTCACCTGGGCCGGTGCCGGCGCGGGAGGCGCGATCACGCTGACCGGCCTGCTCGGCGGATCCATCTCGCTCGCGGTGCCGCTCGTGTTCGGCGCCCTCGCCGGCGTGATCGGCGAGCGCGCGGGCGTCGTGAACGTCGCGATCGAGGGCCAGTTCCTGCTCGGCGCCTTCACCGCCGCGATCCTCGGATCCCTCACGCACAACCCGTTCGTGGGCCTCATCGGCGCGATGTTCGGCGGCATCCTGATCTCGCTCGTCCTGGGCGCGTTCGCGATCAAGTACCTGGTCGACCAGGTGATCGTCGGCGTCGTGCTGAACGTCTTCGCCTCGGGCCTGACCGGCTTCCTGTACCAGGGCGTGCTCGCCCCGAACGCGCAGGCGCTCAACAGCCCCACCCGGTTCTCGCTCATCAAGATCCCGATCCTCGGCGACATCCCGGTGATCGGCCCCGCGCTGTTCAACCAGACCTTCCTCGTCTACCTGATGTACGTCGTCGTGGCGCTCGTCGCCTGGGCGATGTACCGCACCCGCTGGGGCCTGCGTGTGCGCGCGGTCGGCGAGCACCCCCACGCCGCCGACACGGTCGGCATCAAGGTCAACCCGACGCGGTTCTGGAACCTCCAGCTCGCGGGCGCGATCGCCGGCATCGGCGGCGCGTACTTCACGCTCGTCTCGGTGCCGCAGTTCACCAAGGACATGACCGCGGGCCTCGGCTTCATCGCGCTGGCCGCGGTGATCTTCGGCCGGTGGGATCCGGTGCGCGCAGCCCTCGCGGCCCTGCTGTTCGGCTTCGCGACCAACCTGCAGAACCTGCTCACGGTGCTGCGCACGCCGATCCCCGGCGAGTTCATGCTGATGCTGCCGTACGTCGTGACGATCCTCGCCGTGGTCGGCTTCGTCGGCCAGATCAAGGCGCCGGCGGCCGACGGCAAGCCGTACATCAAGTCCTAGGGGGACGTTCATGGACATCGACTGGGACGAGCTGCGCCGGGTCGCCGACGAGGCTCAGCAGAAGGCCTACGCGCCGTACTCGCACTACCGCGTGGGAGCGGCGGCGCTCGTGGACGACGGCCGGATCGTGTCCGGCTGCAACGTTGAGAACGCGTCCTACGGCGTGACGCTGTGCGCCGAGTGCGCGATGGTCGGAGACCTGTTCATGTCGGGAGGCGGGCGTCTCGTCGCGTTCCTCTGCGTGAACGGCGAGGGCGAGACGATCATGCCCTGCGGCCGCTGCCGGCAGTTGCTGTACGAGCACTCCGCACCGGGGATGCTGCTCGAGACCGTGTCCGGCATCAGGACCATCGACGAAGTGCTGCCCGACGCGTTCGGGCCGAGAGATCTGGAGAACGTCCGTTGAGTGTTGAGCCTTTTGATGCCGTCGACGTGATCCGCGCCAAGCGCGACGGCGGGACCGTGCCCGAGCCCGCGCTGCGCTGGATGGTCGACGCCTACACGCGCGGCTACGTCACGGACCCGCAGATGGCGTCGTTCGCGATGGCCGTGTTCCAGCGCGGCATGGAGCGCGACGAGATCCGCGTGCTCACCGACGCGATGATCGCATCGGGGGAGCGGATGAGCTTCGCCGCGCTCGGCAAGAAGACCGTCGACAAGCACTCCACCGGCGGCGTCGGGGACAAGATCACGCTGCCGCTCGCACCGCTCGTCGCCTGCTTCGGCGTGGCGGTCCCGCAGCTGAGCGGGCGCGGCCTCGGCCACACCGGCGGCACCCTGGACAAGCTCGAGGCGATCCCCGGCTGGCGGGCCGCGCTCAGCAACGAGGAGATGTTCGCGCAGCTGCAGGGAGACGTCGGCGCGGTGATCTGCGCGGCAGGATCCGGCCTCGCCCCCGCCGACAAGAAGCTCTACGCACTGCGCGACGTCACCGGCACGGTCGAGGCGATCCCGCTGATCGCCTCGAGCATCATGTCGAAGAAGATCGCCGAGGGCACCGATGCGCTCGTCCTGGACGTCAAGTTCGGATCCGGCGCCTTCATGCAGGACATCGACCGCGCCCGCGAGCTCGCCCGCACCATGGTGGCGCTCGGCACCGATTCGGGCGTGCACACGACCGCGCTGCTCACCGACATGAACGTCCCTCTGGGCCTCGCGATCGGCAACGCCAACGAGGTGCGCGAATCGGTCGAGGTGCTCGCCGGCGGCGGCCCCGCCGACGTCCGCGAGCTCACCCTGGCCCTCGCCCGCGAGATGCTGGCGCTCAGCGGCCAGCCCGATGCGGATGTGGAGCGCGCGCTCGACGACGGGCGCGCGATGGACTCCTGGAAGGCCATGATCCGCGCGCAGGACGGCGACCCCGACGCGGCGCTGCCGACCGCGCGCGAGACGCACACCGTGACCGCCCCCTCGGACGGATTCGTGACCCGCATGGACGCGCTGCCGTTCGGCATCGGCGCCTGGCGCCTGGGGGCGGGCCGTGCCCGCGCCGAGGACGCCGTGGTGTTCGCGGCGGGCATCGACCTGCACGTGAAGCCCGGCGACGCCGTGCGCGCGGGGGATCCGGTGTTCACGCTGTCCGCCGACGATGCGGCGCGGTTCGACCGCGCCCTGGACGCGGTCGAGGGCGCGTGGGAGATCGGCGCGGAGCACATCGAGCGCGCGCCCCTCGTGCGCGAGCGCATCACGGCCTAGGCTGATTCCGGGCGCGGCGTCCGCGCGGCGCCCTGTCCGGTTCCTCTCGGAACATCCCTGACGATTCCCATCGATCGACCGCTGAGGAAGGATCTGTCATGCCCATCGACGCGAACGGCGACCTGGAGGTCGAGGGCCTGTCCCTCCGGAGCCTCCCCAAGGTCTCGCTGCACGATCACCTCGACGGCGGGGTCCGTCCCGCCACGATCATCGAGCTCGCCGACGCGGCGGGGATCGAGCTGCCGCACACCGACCCCACGGCACTGGCGATGTGGTTCCGCACCCAGGCGGCGGCCGGATCCCTGGTCGACTACCTGAAGACGTTCGACGTGTCGCTCTCGGTCATGCAGAGCGCCGAGAACCTGCGCCGCATCTCGCGGGAGTTCGTCGAAGACCTGGTGCGCGACGGCGTCGTCTACGGCGAGGTGCGCTGGGCGCCCGAGCTGCACCTCACGACCGGGCTCAGCCTGCAGCAGGCGGTCGACGCCGTGCAGGACGGCATCGACGAGGCCGAGGACGCCGCCGAGAGCCGCGGCAAGAGCATCCGGGTGGGACAGCTGCTCTCCGCGATGCGGCAGACCGACCGGGTGCGCGAGATCGCCGAGCTCGCGGTCGCCAACCGGGACCGGGGCGTGGTCGGCTTCGACACCGCGGGCCCTGAGGCGGGCTACCCGTCCTCGCGCTACCGGGAGACGTTCGAGTACCTGGCAGGGCAGATGTTCCCCACGACCGTGCACGCGGGCGAGGCCGCGGGACCGGACTCGATCCGCTCCGCGCTGGTCGACGGCCGCGCGCTGCGCCTCGGTCACGGCGTGCGCATCGCCGAGGATCTGGAGATCGTCAACCGCGACGGCGAGGAGGTGCAGGTCCGCTTCGGGGATCTGGCGCGCTGGGTGCGCGACCGGGAGATCCCGCTCGAGCTCTCGCCGTCGTCGAACCTGCAGACCGGCGCGATCGCCGCCTGGGGGACCGAGCTCGGCGACCACCCGTTCGACCTGCTCTACCAGCTCGGCTTCGCGGTGACCGTGAACGTCGACAACCGCACGATGAGCGCGACCTCGCTCACCCGCGAGATGGCGCTGCTCGTGGACGCCTTCGGATACGACCTGGAGGACCTGGAGTCCTTCCAGTTCAACGCGGCTGCCGGTGCCTTCCTCCCGGTCGAGGAGCGTGAGGAGCTCGTCGAGCTGATCGCCGAGGGCTTCGATGAGTGAGACCCCCGCTGCGGGGCGCGCCGCGGCCCTCGGCGCGGTGCCGGGAAGAACGGCCGCGCAGCCGGGCGATGTCCTCGGCTGACCCCGTCGGCGGCGTGCCGGACGCGGAGGCCGCAGCCCCGCGACCGGCGAGCGCCTGGCCGCCTCTGCTGCTCGCGATCGTCCTGGAGGTCAGTGCGACGCTGAGCCTGCGGGCGGTGTCGACGGGCGGATCCTGGTGGTGGCTCTGCGTGGTCGTGCTCGGCTACGGCGGGTCGTTCTGGCTGCTCGGGATCGTGCTCACCCGTGGGATGCCCGTGGGCGTCGCCTACGGCATCTGGTCGGCGATCGGCGTGGCGCTCACGGCGCTCGCGGCCGCCGCGCTGTTCGCCGAGGCGCTGAGCCCGCTCTCCCTCGTGGGCCTCGGCGTGATCATCGCCGGCGTCCTCCTCGCGGAGCTCGGCACCCGGCACGCCCGCGGCGGATCAGGGAGCGCCTCATGACCTGGTTGCTGCTGCTGGGCGCGATCGCGTCCGAGGTGACGGCGACGTTGAGCCTGCGCGCGTCCGAGGGGTTCCGGCGCCGGCGCCACATCCCGGCGATCGTGCTCGGCTACCTCGCCTCGTACGTGCTGCTCGGGGCCGTGCTGGCGCTGGGCATGCCGGTCGGCATCGCGTACGCGGTCTGGGCGGCGCTCGGCGTCGCCGCGACCGCCGTGCTCGGACGCGTGCTGTTCCGCGATCACATCTCGGTCATGACGGCGATCGGGCTCGCCGTGATCGTCGGCGGCGTGATCCTGGTCGAGGCCGGCACGCACTGACGCCGGAGCCTGCGACGACGCGAGGCGTAGAGTGCGGGGCATGGCCATCCGCATGGACAACGTCGGCATCGCCGTCCGGGACCTCGAGGCGACCATCGCCTTCTTCACCGATCTCGGGCTCACGGTGTTGGGGCGTGACACGGTCTCGGGGGAGTGGACGGACACCGCCGTCGGACTCGACGGCAATCACGCGAGGATCGCCGTGCTGCAGACGCCGGACGGGCACGGGCGCGTCGAGCTGTTCGAGTACATCCATCCCGAGGCGATCGAGACGGCGCCGACGCTCCCGAACGAGATCGGCATGCACCGGATCGCGTTCGCGGTCGACGACATCGACGAGTCCCTCGCGATCGCCGCCCGCCACGGCTGCTTCCCGCTGCGGGGCGTCGCGAACTATCAGGACGTCTACCGGCTCACCTACCTCCGCGGTCCCAGCGGGATCCTGGTGATGCTCGCCCAGGAACTGCCGCGGACCTGACCGGCCGAGGGGAACGAATCGGTCTCGGCACGCGATGACATCTTGCCCCGTGGGTTCCGCGCTCGCTAGCCTCACCGAGGGGAGCCGCGAGAAGAGGGGCGAGATGGGATCCGCAAGGAAGAGGGGCGGTGGGGCGCGCCGGGGGTCGCCGCTGATCGCCGCCTCGGTGACGCTGCTGATGGTCGGCGCCGTGGCCGGATGCTCGGCGCCGACGCAGGGCGGACAGCCGGTGCACGTGCAGTCCGGGGCGGCGCCGAGCCAGGACGTGATGCCGCTGTACACCGATCGCGAGACCGCCGTCGCCGCCGCGCTGAAGAAGCTCCCGGCGCACGTCGCCGATGCGCTCAAGCGCACCGGCGTCCCCGGTGCCACGGTCGCCGTGGTCTCGAAGGGGAAGACCGTGTACGAGGGGGCGTTCGGGGTGCGCGACAAGCGCACCGGAGCCCCGGTCGACGTCAACACCCTGTTCATGATCGCGTCGATGTCGAAGCCGATCTCGGCCACGATCGTCGCGCGGGCGATGACCGAGGATCCGAGCATCACCTGGGACACCCCGATCAAGGACCTGATGCCGTCGATGACGTTCAACGATCCGTACGTCACGGCGAATGCGACGATCGGCGACGCCTTCGCGCACCGCACCGGCATCCCGACCGGCGGCGGCGACGAGCTCGAGGATCTCGGCTTCGACCGCGACTACATCCTGGCGCACCTGAACCAGATCCCGCTTGCGCCCTTCCGCACGACGTACCAGTACTCGAACTTCGGGCTCACCACCGGCGCCGTGGCCGTCGCCGCCTCGCGGCACGAGACCTGGGAGCAGACGGCGAAGGAGCTGCTGTTCGACCCGCTCGGGATGACCTCCACCACGTCGTCCCATGCCGAGTTCCTCGCCACGCGCGACCGGGCGGTGCAGCACACGCGGATCGGGGCGGACGACTTCCAGCCGCTGTTCGATCGCGACCCCGATGCGGAGGCGCCGGCCGGCGGCGTGGCGTCGACGGCCGGGGACGTGGCCAAGTGGATGGCGGTGGTGCTCGCCGACGGCAAGCTCGCCGGCAAGGACTTCATCGACCCTGCGCCGCTCACCCAGGCGTTCTCCGCGCAGGTCGTGAGCTCCCGCAACAGCGCGCTCGACCAGCGGCCCGGGCACTACGGCTTCGGCAGCAACGTCGGATCGGGCGCCGGGGGACGCGTGGTGTTGAGCCACTCCGGCGGGTTCGAGCTCGGCACGGCCACGGCAGAGGCGATGGTCCCGGACCTCGACCTGGGCATCGTCGTGCTCACGAACGGGGCGCCCATCGGCGTGCCGGAGGCAGTGAACCAGGAGTTCCTCGACGATGTGCTCTACGGCGCGCAGACCCGCGACTGGGTGAAGGCCTACGGCGGCGTCTTCGCGCACTACAACGCTCCTGTCGGCGACCTGGCCGGCGAGAAGCCGCCGGCCGGTGCCAAGCCCCAGGGGCCGGACGCGGACTACGTCGGCACCTACACGAGCCCGTACCTCGGCACTCTCACGATCACGTCCTCCGGCGGCAAACTGCACGGGGCGATGGGTCCCGCGGGCGCCTACACGTTCGAGGTCGATCCGTGGGACGGAGACACGCTGTCGTTCGCGCCGACAGGGGAGGGGGCGCCTCCGGGGTCCCTTTCCTCGGCCGCCTTCGATCGCGCGGGCGGCGCCGTGCGCGGCGTGACGCTGGCGTATTTCGACAAGTTCGCGCAGGTTCCGCAGCCGTCGGGTCTCGGGGTGTTCACGAAGACCGGCTGAGGGGTGCCCGGCGTCGTGACGGTCAGCCGGCCGCCGCGACGTCCGGGTGCGTGCGCAGGTACTCCTCGAAAGCCTCCGCGGAGGTGAGCCGCGGCGTATAGCCGAACTCCTCCTTCAGTCGGTCGTTGCGCAGGACCGGCCGGTAGCGCAGGAAGCGGATCTTCTCGGGGCCGTGCTCGGACAGGCGCAGCGCGCTGCCGATCGCGAGGGCGATCGCGAGCAGCGGCGCGGGGATCGTCCGCAGCGGCTTGCGCAGCCGCCGTGCGATCTGCGGCACGGTCAGCGCCCCGTCGCCCGCCACGTTGTAGATTCCTGCGGGGCCCTCGCCGAGCGCGGCGCGCACCATCGCCGCGGCGACGTCGTCCACCCACACGAACACGAAGGGGGAGTCGGAGCCGGCGATGTGCAGGATCCGCTTCGCATCCCACAGCGCCGTGATCTGATTGCGCACGGTGGGACCGAGGATCGTGCCGATCCGGAAGACCACCTGCTCCAGCGCCGGATGCGTGGTGCGCGCGGCGGCGAGCATCTCCTCGACCATGCGCTTGTGCCGGGAGTACGGGAACTCGTCGTTGCCGCGCAGCGGATCCGTCTCGTCGATCCAGTCCGGATTGTCGGCGTGATAGCCGTAGGCGGCGCCGGAGCTGGAGACCACGAGACGGCGCACGCCGGCTTCCACGCAGGCCGCCAGCACGTTGGACGAGCCCTGCACGTCGACGCGGAACTCGCCCTGCACGTCGCGGCCCGGATTCACGATCGCGGCCAGATGCACCACCGTGTCGACGCGATGCCGGCGCAGCAGCTCGGGCAGTCCGCGCGGATCCGTGACGTCCACCTCCACCGAGACGACCCCCGGCACCTCGGACTCGCGGAGATCGCCGGAGAGGACGACGTCGACGCCCGGATGATCGGACAGCAGCCCGGTGACCCTGCTGCCGAGGAAGCCGGCGCCGCCGGTGACCAGGACGCGTCTCATCGATCTCCTGCCCTGACGGCTCGGCGGGAGGCATCGCCGGTGCGCGAACCGGTGCGGCGCGTGGTGTGCATGCCCCAGAGCGTAGCGACACACAGCCCCGCGATGATGTCCCACACGCCCCACCAGCCGGCGACGACGGCCATGCCGCCGAGCCCGCCGAAGAACGTGAACACCAGGCCGAGGCCGAGGCCGGCGTTGCGGATGCCGACCTCGAACGTCATCGCCTTGCGCTCCCGGGTGCCGAGCCCGCCCAGGACGGCGGTGCCGTAGCCGATCGCGAGCGAGACCGCATCGTGGATCGCGACCACGAGCAGCACGGATCCGATCACGCCGAGGAAGACCGCCCCGTTGCCCGCGAGCGCTCCGACGATGAAGCCGACCAGGGCCAGCAGGCCGAACCACCGCACGAACGGCTGCACGCGCGACGCGAGGCGCGGCAGACGGGCGCGCAGCAGCAGGCCGAGCGCGAACGGCACGCCGATGATCAGCAGGATCTCCAGCAGCATCTGCCACGGGTTCACCGCGACCCGGTGCAGCAGATGCCGGGCGGTGGGGTGCAGGGATCCCCAGAACGCGATGCTCAGCGGCATCGCGACGATGTAGAGGAGGTTGCCGACCGCCGTCATGGAGACGGACAGGGCGGTGTTGCCGCCCGAGCGATGCGTGAGCACCTGGGAGATGTTGCCGGGCGGGCAGCACGCGACGAGGATCATGCCGAGGGCCATCGAGGGCGTCACCGGCAGGATCATGGTGAGGCCGAAGGTGACGGCCGGAAGCACCAGCAGCTGCGCGAGGATCGCCACGACGAAGGGCTTGGGGTGCGTGAGCACGACCCGGAAGTCCTTGGGCGCGGTGTCCAGCGCGATCCCGAGCATGATGAGTCCGAGGACGACGTTGAGGATCGTCAGCGTGCCCGGTGCGAACTGCACCACGACGTCGTCGACGTTCATGCGCCCCGTCGCCCCGAGCCGGCCGGAGTCGTGGTCTCGGCCAGGGCCGCCTTCTCCGTGCGCACCGCGCGCCGGTAGGCGTCCTTGTTGACGTAGTACGACATGCGCGCGAGGCCGAGGTAGCGGTACCCGCCGGTGAGGTCGGGCCACGACTGCGTCGTCACCCTGTCGCGGAAGCGCGCGGCACGGGCCGGATCCGCGTCCTCGGCGGCGAGGTAGGCGGCGATCAGCTCGGCCTGCTCGTAGCGGCCCTGCCAGCCGATCCCGCTGGCCTCGATCATGCCCATCATGTAGAGGCCGTTGAACGACGGCGGGAACACGTTCAGGAACAGCCGCGGCGAGGCGCCCGTCCAGTTCAGATGCTCGCGGTCGACGAAGGGGTAGTCCAGGGCGTAGCCGGTCGCGAGCAGGACGAGGTCGTAGTCGCCGGCCGTGCCGTCGCGGAAGTGCACCGTGTCGTGGTCGAAGCGCTCGACGTCGGCGCGGATCCGCAGATCGCCCTGGCCGAGGTGATTCAGCACGAGGGTGTTCACGATCGGGTGCGACTCGTAGATGCGGTAGTCGGGGCGGGGGAAGCCGAAGCGCACCGGGTCGCCGGTGAAGGCGCGCAGCACCCGGGAGTCGATCGCCTGCTTGATCCGCGCGGGCAGCGGCCTGCCCTGGTTGAGGGTGTCGCTCGGGCGGCCGAACAGGTAGCGCGGCACGAAGTAGTAGCCGCGGCGCACGCTCAGGTCCACGCTCTCGGCATGGTGCACGGCGTCCACCGCGATGTCGCAGCCGGAGTTGCCCGCGCCGATGATGAGCACGCGACGGCCCGCGAGCTGTGCGGGATCCTTGTAGGCGCTCGTGTGCATGATCTCGCCCGCGAACTCTCCGGGGAAGGCCGGGACGTTCGGTTCGGCGAGCGTGCCGTTGGCCAGGATCACGCCGTCGTAGCGTTCGACGAGGGCTGTGTGCGCGCCGTCCTCGTCCTGGACCCTGGCATGCAGGATCCACCCGGTGCCGGTGCCGGTGCCGGTGCCGGTGCCGGTGCCGGTGCCGTCGCCGTTGTCCCGCTCCAGGCGATCCACCCGCGTGCCGAAGCGGAAGCGGTCGCGCAGCCCGAACTCGTCCGCGTAGTCGTCGAAGTAGCGCTTGAGCACGCGGTGCCCCGGATAGTCGACGTCGCTGTCCATCGGGAACTCGGTGAACTCGGTCGTCGTGCGCGAGGAGATCAGGTGCGCGGAGGAGTACATCGTGCTGCGCGGGTTGGTGATGTCCCACAGTCCGCCGACGTCGTGCGAGGCCTCGTAGCCGGTGGCGTCGATCCCCGCCTTCTGCAGTGCGCGCATGACCGCGAGTCCGGAGGGGCCGGCGCCGATCACGGCATATGACTTCGTCGTCATGCTCTCCTCATCCGTGCGCGGCTCGGGGTCTCCGCGCGCAGTGCCCCGATCCTATCCTTCCGCTGAGAGCGCAGGCGAGTGCGGTTTCGGCGTCGTGGTCCGGGGCGGAGCGGAGCGGCTTCCGGGGCGAGGCCGGCTTCCGGGGCGAGGCCGGGTTCAGCGGGGCGAGCGGGGCTCAGCGGCGCCTGTCGAGTCGCGCGTCGAGGCCGTTGCGGACGGCGGGCCACTCGTGGGGGAGGATCGAGTACACCACGGTGTCGCGGAAGGCGCCGTCGGCGCCGATGCGGTGGTTGCGCAGGATCCCGTCCAGCTTCGCTCCGAGCCGCTCGATCGCGGCGCGCGACTGCCGGTTGTGGAAGTGGGTGCAGAACTGCACCCTGATCGCATCGCACTGCTCGAAGGCGTGGCCCAGCAGCAGGCGCTTGGCCGACGGGTTCACGGCCGTGCCGTGCACCTCGGGCGAGAGCCAGGTGTAGCCGATCTCGACCGTGCGATAGGCCTGCGCGATGTCGCAGAACGTCGTCATCCCGACCGCGCGCCCCGTGGCGAGGTCGACGATCGCGAACGGGTTCATGGCGCCCTCGGCGTGCAGCGCACGGCGCCGCGCGATCTCTGCGGCGACGCCCTCGGCCGACGGCACCGAGGTGTACCAGCGGTCCTCGAGCCCGGCCGTGGCGAGGGCGAGGTCTTCGGCGTGATCGGGGCTCAGCGGCTCCAGCCGCACGAAGTCGTTCTCGAGGGTGACGGGTGCCGCGAAGTCCATGCACCGAGCGTATCGGGGCCGCGGTGCCCCTCCCGCACGGGGCGGGTTTTGGGTGGCGGGCTTTGCCGTTTTGGGGCGTCCCACGCCACGAATTCCGTGCGGGACACGCCCCACAACGTGAGAACGCGCCCCGAAACGGGGGATGCACGCCCCGAATGCCGCCCTCCACAGGCCGCATCGTCGACGAGTTCGCCACGTATTCCGGGCACGATGGCCTGCGGGATGGACCGGCGGCTCAGGATGGGGCGATGGCGCTCCTCATCCCCGCGGTGCATCACGCCGCAGAGCTCGGCCGCATACGCCGCACGGCGACGGGCATCCGGGTGGCGGACGACGGCCGGGACCTCGAACGGATCCGGCCCGGCGTCTACGCGCATCGGCAGGACTGGGCCGCCGCGACGCCCGAGGGACGGGTGATCGCCCGGGCGCACGCGCTCGGGCTGATCTCGGATGACGCCGTGTTCTCGCACGAGACCGCCGCCGCGCTGCACGGGCTCCCGCTGTTCCGCCCCGATCGGACGCGCGTGCATCTCACCGTGTCGCACGCGCGTCCCGGATCCGCGGTCGGGACGATCCGGCATCGCGGATCCGTGCCGGAGGAGGAGATCGTCGAGATCCGCGGACTGCGTTGCACGACGCTCGAGCGCACCGTCGCGGACGTCGCGCGCACGGCGGGCTTCGAGAGCGCCGTGGTGGTGGCGGACTCGGCGCTGCGGGCACGCTGCGTCGCGGGACCGGCGACCTACGACGAGGATGCGGCGGCGGGCGTCCGAGACGCCGCTCACGGTATCGCGCAGCGCTTCGCGCATGGGCGACGGCGTGCGGACCGGGTTCTGGCGTTCGCCGATGGCCGCGCTCAGCTTCCGGGCGAGAGCATCAGCCGGATCCGGCTCGTCGAGCTCGGCTTCCGGAGCATCCGGCTTCAGGCGGAAGTACCAGGGCCCCACGGGTCGTACTTCGTGGACTTCGCGCTCGACGATCCCGCGGTCATGGCCTTCGGCGAGTTCGACGGCGCGGTCAAGTATGCCGATGCGGACATGCTCGCCGGCCGGAGCAGCGCAGAGGTGTTCGACGAGGAGAAGCAACGCGAGGACTGGATCCGAGGCGCCACGCAGCGCCGCTTCGCACGGTGGGGCTGGGGCCACATCGAGACGGCGCCCCTTCTCGGGCGGCGTCTCGCCGCGTTCGGCATCCGGCCGGCCTGATCCGGGGGACGTGGCCGGCCCGATCCGGGGCGCGGTCGGCCGGTTTCGGGGGACGTGATCGCCCGATTCGGGGCGCGATCACCCGTTTTGGGGCGCGTCTTGACCGGAGATCCCGGTGGGACGCGCCCCAAAACGTCGAAGCGCGCCCCAAACCAGGGCCCAGAGCCCAGGGCCCGGGGGAAACCGCGGACCCGGGTCAGCCGAGGCGGGCCAGCAGTTCGCGGATCGAGGAGTCGAGCGCGGCGACGGCGGCGCGGGCCGCCTCGCCGGAGTCGGCGCGTGCGTCGAGGTACACCTTGAGCTTGGGCTCGGTGCCGCTCGGGCGCACGATCACCCGGGAGCCGTCGGCGAGACGATAGCGCAGCACGTCGCCGGCGGGAGCTCCCTCGGCGGCCGTGAGGAGATCCTCGACCGACGCGATCGCGGTCTCGCCGAAGGCGGCGGGGGGATCCTGCCGCAGCGCGGCCATGATCCGGCCGATCACGGCGACGTCATCGACGCGGATCGACACCTGACCGCTCGCGAAGTGGCCCACTTCGGCGGCGACCTCGTCGAGCAGGTCGGCGAGCGTCGCGTCACGACCGCGTGCCTCCGCGGCGAGGCCGAGCAGGGCGACCGCGGCCGAGATGCCGTCCTTGTCGCGCACCGTCTCCGGGTTCACCAGGTAGCCCAGGGCCTCCTCGAAGCCGAACGCGATGCCCGGAGCACGGGAGATCCACTTGAAGCCGGTGAGCGTCTCGTGGAAGTCCAGCCCGTAGCGCGCGGCGACCGCGCCGAGCGCGGGGGAGGACACGAGAGAGCACGCGAGGGAGGTCCCGGGAGCTGCGGGGCCGTCCGCGGTCACCGCACGCGCGGCGCGCCAGCCGAGCAGCAGGCCCACCTCGTTGCCGGTGAGCCGGCGCCAGCCGCCCTCGGCGCTCTCGTCGGGGATGCCGACGGCGAGCCGGTCCGCGTCGGGGTCGTTCGCGATCACGAGCTCCGCGCCCAGCGTGCGCGCCTTCGCGAACGCGAGGTCCATCGCGCCGGGCTCCTCGGGGTTGGGGAAGGAGACGGTGCGGAAAGCGGGATCGGGGTCGCGCTGCTCGCTCACGGTCCACGGCGCCGGGTACCCCGCCTCGCCGATGATGCGGGAGAAGGTCTCCCAGCCCACCCCGTGCATGGCGGTGTAGACCCAGCGGAGCCCCGCGGTGCCGACCGGGGCCGGTGCCACGGCGGCGGTCGCGGCGACGTACGCCTCGACGATGTCCTCGCCGGCGGTCTCGTAGGCCTCGGAGCGCGGGATGCCCAGCGCGTCGCCGCGGTCGGCCACCTGCTGGATGTGCGCCGCGATCTCGGCGTCGGCGGGCGAGACGATCTGGGAGCCCTGATCCGCACCGCCGAGATAGACCTTGTAGCCGTTGTCGTTCGGCGGGTTGTGGCTCGCGGTGACCATCACGCCGGCGTCCGCGCCGAGGTGGCGCACGGCGAACGCGAGCACCGGGGTCGGCAGCAGCCGAGGCAGCAGGATCGCCCGCAGCCCTGCACCGGCGAAGATCTCGGCGGAGTCCTTCGCGAACACGCGGGAGTTCTTGCGACCGTCATAGCCGATGACGACGGTCGGCGCCGTGCCCTCCGGCGCCTTCTCCGACAGGTATGCGGCGAAGCCGGCGGCGGCCTGCGCCACCAGCACCCGGTTCATCCGATTCGACCCGGCGGCGAGCTCGCCGCGAAGGCCTGCGGTGCCGAAGGCGAGACGCGTGGAGAAGCGGTCGGCGAGGTCGGCGAGGGCCGCCTCGTCACCGGATCCGGCGCTCGTGATGAGACCGGCGAGCTCGTCGCGGGTCTCGGGGTCGGGATCCTGACGCAGCCAGGCGCGCGCCTGCGTGAGCAGCGTCGCCTCCTGCGCGCTCACAGCGCCCCGATCACGCGGGCCAGCAGGTCCGAGATGACGGGCTCCGCCTCTCGTCCCGCCTCGATCACCTCGGCGTGGCTGAGCGGGGTCTTCTGGATCCCCGCGGCGAGGTTCGTGATGAGCGAGAAGCCGAGGATCTCCATGCCGGCCTGCCGGGCGGCGATCGCCTCGAGCGCGGTCGACATGCCGACGATGTGGCCGCCGATGGCCTTCGCCATCTGCACCTCGGCCGGGGTCTCGTAGTGCGGGCCGCGGAACTGCGTGTAGACGCCCTCGTCGAGGCTCGGGTCGATCGTGCGGGCGAGGTCGCGCAGGCGCGCGCTGTACAGGTCGGTGAGGTCGATGAAGGTCGCGCCCTCGAGCGGCGAGTCCGCGGTGAGGTTGAGGTGGTCGCTGATCAGCACCGGCTGCCCGGGCTTCCAGGTCTCGCGGATCCCGCCGGCGCCGTTGGTGAGCACCATGGTCTTGGCTCCGGTGGCAGCGGCGGTGCGCACGCTGTGCACGACGCGGCGGACGCCGTGGCCCTCGTAGTAGTGGGTGCGCGCGCCGATCACGAGCACGTTCTTCCCGCCGGGGGTGACGATGCTGCGGAGCGTGCCGACGTGGCCCTCCAGCGCGGGCTTGGAGAAGCCGGTCACCTCGGTGGCGGGGATGGTCGCGACGGTCTCGCCGATGAGCTCCGCGGCCTTGCCCCAGCCGGAGCCGAGGGTGACGGCGATGTCGTGACGCTCGACACCGGTGAGCCGGTGGATGTCGGAGGCGGCCTCAGCGGCGATCGCGAAGGGGTCGGCACTCGGGTCGTCGAGGGGGTGGTTCCAGTCAGCCATGAGATCGAGGATACGGCCCCGCGCCCTGAGCGGGCGAGGAGGGCGCGGAAGAGCGGGACGCGCATCCGCCCGCGCTCACGATGGTGCCGTGGGGACGGAACGCGCGGCGAACGGGGAGGGAACGCTTTCCCGCCCGCGGGCCGGCTGATCCCGGCCGCGCGGCGGATACGGAAGAATGGATCCCATGACCTTGATGTTCGAGCGCTCTCAGCGTGTCGCCGTGCTCGGTGGCGGTCCCGGCGGTTACGAGGCGGCGCTCGCCGCAGCCCAGCTCGGGGCGGAGGTGACGCTCGTCGAAAGGGTCGGCGTGGGCGGATCCGCGGTGCTGACCGACGTGGTGCCCTCCAAGAGCCTGATCGCCACGGCCGACGCGGCGGTCGCGATCAGCGAGGCCAGCGACCTCGGCGTGCAGTTCTACGCGAAGGGCGCCGAGGGCAAGCCGCTCAAGCCGCAGGTCGCGATCAACCTCGCCGCCGTGAACAAGCGCCTGATGGCGCTCGCGGGCCAGCAGTCCGAGGACATGCGGACGACGCTGCTCGACGCGGGCGTGACGATCCTCTCCGGCCACGGCCGCCTGGACGGCCCGAACGCGATCGTCGTCGCCACCTCCGTGGACGGCACCGAGTTCGACCGCGTCGAGGCCGACACCCTCATCGTCGCCGTGGGCGCCTCCCCGCGCGAGCTGGACTCCGCCAAGCCCGACGGCGAGCGGATCCTCACCTGGACGCAGCTGTACGACATGAAGACGCTGCCCGAGCACCTCATCGTGGTCGGATCCGGGGTCACCGGTGCCGAATTCGCCTCGGCGTACATGAACCTCGGTGCGAAGGTCACCCTGATCTCCAGCCGCGACCAGGTGCTCCCCGGCGAGGACCAGGACGCCGCGCACGTGCTCGAGAAGGTCTTCAAGCGCGGCGGCATGCAGGTGCTGTCCAAGTCCCGGGCCGACAAGGTCGAGCGCACGGCCGACGGCGTCACCGTGACGCTCTCGGACGGCCGCACGGTCGAGGGCAGCCACTGTCTGATGGCGGTCGGATCCATCCCGAACACGGCCGGGATCGGCCTCGAGGACGTCGGCGTCGAGCTGACCGCGTCGGGCCACGTCCGCGTCAACAGGGTCGCGCGCACCTCGGTCTCCAACATCTACGCGGTCGGCGACTGCACCAACTTCTTCCCGCTGGCCTCGGTGGCCTCGATGCAGGGCCGCACCGCCGTGTTCCACGCCCTCGGCGACATCGTGATCCCGCTGGAGAAGCTCAAGATCACCGCCAACATCTTCACCGCCCCGGAGATCGCGACGATCGGCTTCTCCGAGAAGGACATCGAGGACGGCGTGGCCGACGGCATCGCCTACAAGCTGCCGCTCGCCGCGAACCCGCGCGCCAAGATGCAGGGGATCCGCGACGGCTTCGTCAAGATCATCGCCCGCAAGGGATCCGGAACGGTGATCGGCGCCGTGATCGTCGCCCCGCGCGCGTCGGAGCTGATCTACCCGCTCGCGATCGCCGTGGAGCGCCGCCTCAACGTCGACCAGGTGTCGCGCGTGTTCGCCGCGTACCCGTCGATCACGAGCAGCATCACCGACGCCACGCGGGCGATGCACCAGGTCTACATCGCGAACTGACGCGGATGCGAAGAAGCGGCGCCCCCTTCCGGGGAGCGCCGCTTCTTCGTATCGCGGTCCAGCGGCCTGCGAGGCCTCCTGGTCCGTTCAGCTGATCGTGAGGAGCTGGTGGCCGGCCGACACGGTCGCACCGGCGTCGGCGTTGATGTTGCCGATCACGCCGTCCTTGTGCGCCTGCAGCGGCTGCTCCATCTTCATCGCCTCGAGGACGACCACGAGATCGCCCTTGACGACCTGCTGGCCCTCCTCGACGGCGACCTTGACCACCGTGGCCTGCATCGGCGACTTCACCGCATCGCCGGACGCGCCCGCGTTCACGGTCTTGGCGTGGCTGCGCCGGGACGGCGGCACCGCGGCGGGACGCCCGCCGGTCCCGACGACGGAGGCGGCCACGCGGTCGGGCAGGCTGACCTCGAGGCGCTTGCCGGCGACCTCGACGACGACCGTGTGCCGGCCCTTGGGCTCGGCCGCGGCCTCGAGCTCGCCGTCCCAGGCGGGGATGTCGTTGACGAACTCGGTCTCGATCCAGCGCGTGTAGACGCCGAAACGGCCGTCCTCGGCGGTGAAGGCGGGGTCGTTCACGACCTTGCGGTGGAACGGCAGCACGGTCGGCAGGCCGGAGACCTCGAACTCGTCGAGGGCGCGACGCGAGCGCTCCAGGGCCTCTGCACGGTCCTTGCCGGTCACGATGATCTTCGCGAGAAGGGAGTCGAAGGCGCCGGAGACGACATCACCGGCGGTCACGCCGGAGTCCAGGCGCAGGCCGGGACCGCCGAAGGTCTTGAAGACGTGGATCGGGCCCGGCTGCGGCAGGAAGCCACGGCCCGGGTCCTCGCCGTTGATGCGGAACTCGATCGAGTGGCCCTGCGGCGCGGGGTCGTCGTAGTCGATGGTGCCGCCGGCCGCGATGCGGAACTGCTCGCGGACGAGGTCGATCCCGGTGACCTCTTCGGAGACCGGGTGCTCGACCTGGAGACGGGTGTTCACCTCGAGGAAGGAGACCGTGCCGTCGGCGCCGATGAGGAACTCGCAGGTTCCGGCTCCGACGTAGCCGACCTCCTTGAGGATGGCCTTGGACGCCGAGTACAGCAGCGCGTTCTGCTCATCCGTGAGGAACGGCGCAGGCGCCTCCTCGACGAGCTTCTGGTGGCGGCGCTGCAGCGAGCAGTCGCGCGTCGAGATGACGACGACGTTGCCCTCGGCGTCCGCGAGGCACTGGGTCTCGACGTGGCGCGGCTTGTCGAGGTACTTCTCCACGAAGCACTCGCCGCGGCCGAAGGCGGCGACGGCCTCGCGGGTCGCGGACTCGAACAGCTCGGCGACCTCGTCGAGTTCGCGCGCGACCTTGAGGCCGCGCCCGCCGCCGCCGTAGGCGGCCTTGATCGCGATGGGCAGGCCGACCTTCTCGGCGAAGGCGACCACCTCGGCGGCCGACTCGACCGGGCCGGGGGTGCCGGGGGCGAGCGGCGCGCCCACCTTCTCGGCCACGTGGCGCGCAGTGACCTTGTCGCCCAGCGCCTCGATCGCCTCGGGGGAGGGGCCGATCCAGACCATGCCGGCGCCGATCACGGCACGGGCGAAGGCGGCGTTCTCGGCGAGGAAGCCGTAGCCGGGGTGCACGGCGTCGGCTCCGGCGCGGCGGGCCACCGACAGGATCTTGTCGATCTGCAGGTAGGTGTCGGCGCTCGTGGATCCGTCGAGGGCGTAGGCCTCGTCGGCCAGGCGCGTGTGCATGGCGTCACGGTCCTGGTCCGCGTAGACGGCGACGGAGGAGAGACCGGAGTCGCGCGCGGCGCGGATGATGCGGACGGCGATCTCGCCGCGGTTGGCGACGAGCACCTTGGCGATGTCAGGCATGAATGTCAGCCTATCGACAGCGCCGCCGATATTTTTGACGACTCTCCACAAGAATCGGCGCGGATCACGTCCCGGATCCTACGAAGCGGTCCCTCGGGAGTCGACTCAGGACGAGTGCGGCACCGCGTTCCACAGGTCGGTCCAGCGGATCCCCAGCCGTCCGGCGAGGTGCCGGAGGGTGGACAGCGACATGCCGACGACCGTGGAGGGATCGCCGTCGACGCGCTCGATGAAGGCGCCGCCCAGGCTGTCCACGGTGAAGGCTCCCGCGACGAGCAGCGGTTCGCCGGTGGCGACGTAGCGCTCGAGCTCGGCGTCGTCGATGTCGGCGGCGAACGTCACCGCGGCCTCGGCGACCGCGTGCGCCTCTTCGGCGGGTGCGCCGGGGCGCACCAGGATGACGCTGTGCCCGGAGTGCAGCACGCCGGTGCGGCCGCGCATCGCATGCCAGCGTGCGAGCGCGCGCTCCGGCGTGTGCGGCTTGCCGTGCACCTCGCCGTCGAGTTCGAACATCGAGTCGCCGCCGATCACGATGCCGTCGAACTCCGGATGCGTGTCGGCCATCCGCGCGGCGACGTCGGCGGCCTTCGCGCGGCCGAGCAGCAGCACGACCTCCTCCGGAGCGAGAGGTCGGCCGAGGCGCTCCGCCTCGGCCGCGGCGACCGCGTCCTCGTCCACATCGGGGCTCAGGCACAGCGGTTCGATGCCGCTCTGCCGGAGCAGGGCGAGCCGGGCGGGCGAGGTCGAGGCGAGGCACACGCGCATGCGTCAACGCTAGCGGTGCGGCGGCCGCGGATCCTGAACCGGCGGCGGGCGGGCGCCGAGGTCTGGGATGATCGAGGGGTGACCGATTCCCACGCGTCCGAGGGCGCTCTTCTCGACCTCGACGTGACCGCCATCGCGCACGGCGGCGTCTTCATCGCCCGGCATGAGGGGCGCGTGGTGTTCGTCTCGGATGCGATCCCCGGTGAGCGCGTGCGCGCGAGGCTGACCGACCCTCCGGCAGGCGCAGGGGCCGACGGTGCCGACGCGCGCTCGTTCTGGCGGGCCGAGACCGTCGAGGTGCTCGACGCCTCCCCGCATCGGCGCCCGCATGTGTGGCCGGAGGCCGACGTGTCGCGTGCGCCGGAGCAGCGGCCGGGAGGTGCGGACCTCGGGCACATCGACATCGATCACCAGCGCGTGCTCAAGCGTCGGGTGCTGCAGGAGGCCCTGGATCGCTTCGCCGGGGGAGGGATCGACGCCCCCGAGGTCGAGGGGACCGGAACCGACGAGAACTGGCGCACGAGGGTCACCCTGCATGTGGACGGCCAGGGAGGGATCGGCCCCTTCGCGGCGCGGAGCCATCGCGTGGTGCCGGTCGCCGAGCACGTGCTCGCCCGTCCCGCGATCGACGCGGCGGCGCGCGAGCTGCGCGGGCTCCCCGAGGGGCGGATCGAGCTCGTCGAACCCGCCGACGGCGAGGTGCGCCGCGTGCTGCGCACCGAGGCCGCGCGCGTCGCGCGCGGAGCCAGGCGACGTCGCGGCCCGCGGCGGCCCGCTCCCGAGACCATCGTCGAACGCGTCGGCGAGCGCTCCTTCACGCTGGACGCCGACGGCTTCTGGCAGATCCACCCGGCTGCCGCGGGACTCCTCGACGGCGCCGTCGCCGAGCTGCTCGACGGGCGGGTCGATCCGGACGCCGCGCACCTCGACCTGTACGGCGGGGTCGGCCTGTTCTCGGCGACTCTGGCGCGGCTCGGCGCGCGACGGATCACCACGGTCGAATCCTCGCCTCGCGCCACCCGGCACGCGGCCGCGAACCTCCGCGATCTCGGCGTGCAGGCGGTCACGGCGCGGGTGGATCGGTTCCTGCGCACGGACGATGCGGCGACCTGGGGCGCCGCCGGCGGCGCCGTGATCCTGGATCCGCCCCGCTCCGGCGCCGGACGCGCGGTCGTCGAGGACGTCGCCGCGCTGGATCCGGCGGCGATCGCCTACGTGGCCTGCGACCCGGTCGCGCTCGCCCGGGATCTCGCCACGTTCCGCGGCCTGGGGTTCGAGCCGCGGGCGCTGCGCGCGTTCGACCTGTTCCCGCACTCCCATCACCTGGAGACCGTGGCTCTGCTCACGCGGTGAGCCGCGCCGGGCGGGATAGGGTGAGACAGTGAGCAGCGTAGCCCTGATCGACGACCACGAGTCCGTTCGTCTGGGACTCGCCGCCGCGCTCGAGCGGGCGTCCTTCGACGTCGTCTTCGCGGGCGCCGGCGTCGCCGAGTACCTCGACGCCCGAAGCCGCGCGGGCAGCGCCCCGGCCGACGTCGTGGTGCTCGATCTCACGCTGGGCGACGGCACCACCGTGACGGAGAACGTCACCCGGCTCGTCGTCGACGGGTCGAGCGTGGTCATCCACAGCGTGGCCGACCGCCCGGTGTCCGTGCGCGAGGCGCTCGCGGCAGGGGCCGCGGGCGTCATCAGCAAGTCCTCGCCGCTGGACGACGTGATCGCCGCGGTGCGCACGGTCGCGCGGGGCGAGGCACTGAACAATGTGGAGTGGGCGAACGCGGTCGACGGCGACACGGCGTTCGCGGACGCCCAGCTGTCCACCCGTGAGCGCGAGGTGCTCCGCCTCTACGCGACCGGACTGCCGCTCAAGGTCGTGGCGGAGCGGCTCGGCGTCGCCTACTCGACGGCCAAGGAGAACATCACCCGGATCAGGGTCA
Organism: Microbacterium sp. NPDC089698; assembly: GCF_044749045.1. Lineage (NCBI taxonomy): Bacteria > Bacillati > Actinomycetota > Actinomycetes > Micrococcales > Microbacteriaceae > Microbacterium > Microbacterium sp. NPDC089698. The sequence goes on along the minus strand of NZ_JBIVHE010000001.1, from coordinate 1,159,345 downwards.
AGTACGTCGAGGTCGGGCGCCCCGCCCCCACCAAGGTCGACCTGCTGCGGCGCGCGATGGAGGACGGCATCGTGGAGACGGCGCAGGAGGATCCGCAGGGTGTCTCCTGAACCGAGCGGACGCGGCAGCGCACGGGTCGCGGCGCGCGTGACGCCGCCGCAGCCGAGGGGCTGAGCGGATGTCGGCGGATCAGGGCCTCAGGGAGGCGTGGGAGAAGATCCCCACGCCCGGCGAGGTCGGCCAGGAGCTGGAGCGCTTCGCCGGACGGCGGATGGAGCGCATCATCGCGATCGTCGTCGGGGTCGGCGCGCTCGCGCTCGGCACCCAGGCGCTGGTGAACGCGCTCGTCACCATGCGCGTCGTCGACACCCCGCACATCGTGATGATGGCGCTCGTGTTCGTGCCATGGCTCGCGATGCTCGTGTGCTGCACGCTCGGCCGAGGAGTGCGCCTCACGGCGGGGATCTTCTTCGTCGCCTACCTCGTGGACCTCCTGCTGTGGCCGTTCGTGGCGACCCACAAGGATGTCGTGCCGACGGAGCAGCCGTGGATCTTCTTCCTCGTCAACGTGGCGGGCGTCGCGGCGGTCGTCGCCTTCCCGCTCGGCGTGCAGGTCGCCTGGGCGCTCGTCGGTCCCTTCATCTACGGCATCGTCCGGCTCGTCCAGGGCGACTTCGGACCGGACTTCTGGATCGTCACGGCCTTCGACGTGTCCTTCACGCTGATCCTCGGGCTCGTGCTGGTCGCCCTCGGCTGGATGTTCCGCTCGGTCGCGAACGGCGTCGACGACGCTCGCGGACGCGCGGTCGCGCTCTACACCGAGGCCGCCTCCGCCGAGGCGGTCGAGCACGAGCGCGTCGCCGTGGCGGCCCTCATGCACGACAGCGTGCTCGCCGCGCTGATCGCGGCCGAGCGTGCGAGGACCGACCGGGAGCGCGCCCTTGCGATGGACATGGCACGGGAGGCCCTGACCCGCCTGGCGAACGCCGAGGCCCCGGCTCAGGAGGGCAGCGACGAACCGGTCGAGGTCGAGCTGCTCGCCGAGGATCTGCGTCGCGCCGTGACGCAGATGGGGCTCACGATGGAGGTCGAGCAGTTCGGCCACGGCGCCGTCCCCGACCGCGTCGCACGCGCGATGGCCCTCGCCGCGCGGCAGGCGATCGGCAACGCGGTCGCGCACGCCTCCGCGCGCGGTCTCGCCGTGGTCGTGGAAGGACACGGCGACACAGGACTCACCGTCAAGGTCAGCGACACCGGCGGCGGGTTCGACCCGTCGCAGGTGGGTGCGGACCGGCTCGGGATCCGCGCCTCCATCCTCGCCAGGATGGCGGCGGTCGGCGGCACCGCGACGATCGACTCCGACCGTCGCGGCACGGTCGTCACGCTCGGGTGGTCCCGGACATGAGGCTCACCGTCCGCATCGTCGCGACCGGGCTCGCGCTCGTCTTCGCCTGCTACTTCTCCGCGCGGGCGCTGTGGTGGTGGGCCTCGCCGCCGCCGCGCCCCCTGCTGGTGCTCCTCGCGGTCGTGATCTACCTCGTGTCGTTCGCCGTGATCGCCATCGTCGGCGCCGCCCGCGTGGTGAAGATGCCCCGCTGGGCCGCCGGCGTCGCGCTCGCGTCCACGGTCGCGATCCCGCAGCTGAGCAATCTGGGCCTGGATCCGAGCGCACTGCGCGCTCCCTACGCCACCTGGTACATCGGCTCCGTGGGCCTGATCGGGGTGGTCTGCATCGTGCGCCGCCGACCTCTCGCCGGATGGCTGGTTCTGCTCCTGCTCACGATCGCGTCGACCCTGTGGATCGGATTCCTCGACGCGCTCGGTCTCGGGCTCGTCGGATCCACGGTGTGGATGGTGATCGCCCAGCTCCTGGTCGCCTTCTGGCGACGCGCGGTGCGGGACACCGATCGCCTGGCCGGCATCCAGCAGGCGGCGTCGGCCTGGCAGGCGACCCAGATCGTCCGTCAGCGCGAGCGCCGCGAACGCGTCCAGTACGCGCTCGCGGTCGCGGGTCCGATCCTCGCCAGGGTGATCGCGACCCGGGGCGACCTGTCCGCGGAGGAGCGGCAGGAGGCGCATCTGTCCGAGGGGCGGCTCCGCGACGAGATCCGCGGCGGAGAGCTGCTCAACGAGCGCGCCCGTGCGGCGATCGAGACGGCGCGTGCGAGGGGCGCCGCCGTGACGGTGTTCGACGACGGCGGGCTGGAAGGTCTCGACGAGAAGACCAAGGGCAGGATCCGCGAGGAGCTGGCGGACGTGCTCGCGGACTCGTCCTCGGCGCGGCTGATCATCCGCTCGCCCCGGGACGCCAGGATCGCGGTCACGGTCGTCGGACGCTCCGCGGCGGGGGAGTCCTCCGACGAGGACTCCGTCGAGCTGTGGCACGAGATCCCGCGCTCGCGCGAGGAGTGATCTCTCGCACGCCCCCGGAATGGCCAGCGCGCGTCTTCGCCACCGATGATCGGCCTGCCCGAGGCTGTCCGGATCGTCGTGCGGGCAAAAGAAAGGGCGAGGGGCGGCGAAGCCGCCCGCCCCTCGCCAGGTGCGGAACAGTTACCCGAAAACTGCCCGCAGAGACCGGAGATCGTCTACCTACCCTGTGGCAGAGATCCGGTCGAACGCGAAGCGTTGCAAGAAAGAGTCTTCCGGGTTGCAAGGGGGATGTCTGTAGGTATTTTGGGGGACAAATTCAGACGGAGGTGAAAATCCCGTCGCAGGGCCCAGAAGCCCCGCGCCCTGCGCAGCAGCGCGGTCAGCCGGAGAAGCGGCCCCAGGGGATGTCCCGTCGCAGCGGAGCCCGGAGGGCGCGCTGGGTGCGGCCCCAGGCCGAGACCGGCTTCTCGGCCGCCACGGCACCGGCCTCCTCGGCCACGAAGGCCTCGGAGAGCACGGCGATGAGCGCCGCGAGCTCCTCTTCGGTGGCCGAGCCGCGCAGCACCTGGATCTCGACCGCCCCTTCGTCTTCCGCGCTCACAGCGGGATGTTCCCGTGCTTCTTCGGGGGCAGCTCTGCGCGCTTGCCGCGCAGCGCCCGCAGCGCCTTCGCGATCGAGACGCGCGTGTTGGCCGGCTCGATGACGCCGTCGATCTCGCCGCGCTCTGCGGCCAGGAACGGGCTGGTCACGTTGTAGGTGTACTCGTTGGCGAGGCGGGTGCGGACGGCGGCGACGTCCTCGCCGGCCTCCTCCGCACGCTTGATCTCGCCGCGGTAGAGGATGTTGACCGCGCCCTGGCCGCCCATGACGGCGATCTCGGCGGTCGGCCAGGCGAGGTTCACGTCGGCGCCCAGCTGCTTGGAACCCATGACGATGTAGGCGCCGCCGTAGGCCTTGCGCAGGATCACGGTGACCAGCGGCACCGTGGCCTCGGCGTAGGCGTAGATGAGCTTCGCGCCGCGGCGGATCACGCCGGTCCACTCCTGGTCGGTGCCGGGCAGGTAGCCGGGCACGTCGACAAGGGTGACGATCGGGATGGAGAAGGCGTCGCAGAAGCGCACGAAGCGGCTGGCCTTCTCGCCCGCCTCGATGTTGAGCGTGCCCGCCATCTGCGAGGGCTGGTTGGCGATGATGCCGACCGAGCGGCCCTCGACGCGTCCGAAGCCGATCACGATGTTCGGGGCGAACAGCGGCTGCACCTCGAGGAACTCGCCGTCGTCGACGACGCGCTCGATCACGGTGTGGATGTCGTAAGGCTGGTTCGCGGAGTCCGGGATCAGCGTGTTGAGGGTGCGATCCGCGTCGGTCGTCTCGAACTCGAAGTCGTTGGAGTACGACGGCAGCTCCGCCATGTTGTTGTCCGGCAGGAAGCCCAGGAGCGTCCGCGCGTAGTCGATCGCGTCGTCCTCATCCTCGGCGAGGTAGTGCGCGACGCCCGAGCGCGTGTTGTGGGTGTACGCGCCGCCGAGCTCCTCCATGCCGACGTCCTCGCCGGTGACGGTCTTGATGACATCGGGGCCGGTGACGAACATCTGGCTGGTCTTGTCGACCATGATCACGAAGTCGGTCAGTGCGGGGCCGTACACGGCGCCGCCCGCGGCCGGGCCCATGATGATCGAGATCTGCGGGATCACGCCGGAGGAGCGGGTGTTGGCGCGGAAGATCTCGCCGTACTTGCTGAGCGCGAGCACGCCCTCCTGGATGCGGGCGCCGCCCGAGTCGAGGATGCCGATGATGGGGACGCCGCTGCGCAGCGCGAACTCCATGATCTTGATGATCTTGTCGCCGGAGACCTCTCCGAGCGAGCCGCCGAAGGTCGTGAAGTCCTGCGAGTAGACCGCGATGGTGCGACCGTTGATCGTGCCGACGCCGGTGACGACGGAGTCGCCGTAGGGCCGGTTCTTGTCCATGCCGAACGCGGTCGTGCGGTGCCGCACGTACTCGTCGAACTCGACGAAGCTGCCGGGATCCACCAGCAGCTCGATGCGCTCGCGGGCGGTCATCTTGCCCTTGGCGTGCTGCTTCTCCTTGGCCTTCGCCTCGGCCGCGACGACGGCCTCGTCGTAGCGGGCGCGGAGGTCGGCGATCTTGCCGGCGGTCGTGTAGAGGTCAGGCGTGTCCGTCACAGTTTCCACATTAGCGCCGGGGCCCGAGGGTCCGTTGGATGAGAGGCACAACACCGGAGCGGGATCCTCTGTGCGGACCCTCCGATCGTGGTCGCCGTCGGCGCGGTCGCGGGCCGGCTCCGCGGATAGGGTGACCGGATGAGCTTCCCGCACAGCACGGCGGCCGCCGCGCGCCTCGAGATCGTCGCCTCCACCGGATCCACGAACGCGGATCTGCGCGCCCATGCCGGGGACGAGGACGGCTGGCCGCACCTGTCCGCGATCCTCACCGAGGACCAGGTCGCAGGCCGGGGCCGTCTCGACCGCGTGTGGACGACGCCGGCCGGATCCGCGCTGGCCCTGTCGGTGCTGCTGCGCGTTCCGCGGGTCCCCGTCGCCGAGCGCGGCTGGATCCCGCTCGCGGCGGGCCTCGCGATGGCCGATGCGATCGCCGCTCAGCTGCCCGAGCGCGCCGTGGGCGTGAAGTGGCCGAATGACGTGCTGGTGGGCGACCGCAAGATCTGCGGCATCCTCGCGGAGGCCACCGGATCCGACGTCGTGATCGTCGGCTCCGGTGTGAACACCGCGATGACGGCAGGGCAGCTCCCGGTCGAGACCGCGACCTCGTTCGCGGTCGAGGGCGTGGAGGCGGATCTCGATCTGCTCGTCGCCGGCTACCTGGCGCGGCTGGACGCGTGGATCGAGGGGCTCTCGGAGCACGGCTCCGCCGTCGCGAGCGGTCTGCGCGACGCCGTCGCGGCGCGCTGCGTCACGCTCGGCCGTACGGTGCGGGTGATGCTCCCCGGCGGCGCGGATCTGATCGGCGAGGCGACGGGCCTCGGCGCGGACGGCTGCCTGATCGTGTCCGCGGAGGGATCCGAGCACCGCATCGCCGCCGGCGACATCGTGCACCTGCGCCTGGCCTGACCGGGCCGGCGTCCTTCGAGGCGGCAGGTTCCCGGGGCGCGCCGGACTACCCTGGATCCGACATGGCACATCTCCTCGGGGCCGAAGGCCTCCATCTCGAGTTCCCCACCCGGATCGTCTTCGACTCCGTCACCCTCGGCATCGAAGAGGGGGACCGGATCGGGATCGTCGGCCGCAACGGCGACGGCAAGTCCAGCCTGCTCGCGATGCTCGCCGGCCGGCTCGAACCCGATGCCGGGCGCGTGACCGTGCGCGGCGGCACCACGATCGGGGTGCTCGACCAGGCCGACGTGCTCGACGACGCGCTCACGGTCGGCGGGGCGATCGTCGGCGACACCCCGGAGCACGAGTGGGCGGGGGATCCGAAGGTCCGCGACGTGATCGACGGCCTCGTGAGCGATCTGGACTGGAACGCCTCCGTCAGCGACCTCTCCGGCGGTCAGCGCCGCCGCGTCTCGCTCGCGAAGCTGCTCGTGGGGGACTGGGACATCGTGGCGCTCGACGAGCCCACCAACCACCTGGACGTGGAGGCGATCGGCTGGCTCGCGGAGCACCTGAAGAGGCGCTGGCCGGCGAGCCAGGGCGCGCTCATGGTGGTGACGCACGACCGCTGGTTCCTGGACGAGGTGTGCACCGAGACCTGGGAGGTGCACGACCGGATCGTGGAACCCTTCGAGGGCGGCTACGCGGCCTACATCCTGCAGCGCGTCGAACGCGACCGGATGGCCGCGGCGAGCGAGGCGAAGCGGCAGAATCTCGCACGCAAGGAGCTCGCCTGGCTGCGCCGCGGCGCGCCCGCCCGCACATCGAAGCCGAAGTTCCGCATCGAAGCGGCGAACGAGCTCATCTCCGATGTGCCGGAGATCCGCGACCGCATCGCCCTGCAGTCGCTTGCTGTCTCCCGGCTCGGCAAGGACGTGGTCGACCTCATCGACGCGGGCGTGACCTTCCCCGCGACCGGATCCGCGCCCGAACGCGAGGTGCTGCGCGACGTGGAGTGGCGGATCGCGCCGGGGGAGCGCACCGGCATCCTCGGCGTCAACGGCGCCGGGAAGTCGACCCTGCTCGGACTCGTCGCCGGCACCCTGGAGCCCACGAGCGGCCGGGTCAAGCACGGCAAGACCGTGCAGGTTCGCACGCTCACCCAGCGCCTGGACGAACTGCAGGACGTGTGGGACGAGCCCGTCCGCATCGTGATCGGCCGGCTGCGCACGACCTACACGTTCGGGACCGGATCCAAGGCCGCCGAGCTGACGCCGGGGCAGCTGCTGGAGCGGCTCGGGTTCTCCTCGGCACAGCTCTCCACGCCCGTGAAGGACCTCTCGGGCGGCCAGCAGCGCCGGCTGCAGCTGCTGCTCGTGCTGCTGGATCAGCCCAACGTGATGATCCTCGACGAGCCCACGAACGACATGGACACCGACATGCTCGCCGCGATCGAGGATCTCCTCGACTCCTGGCCCGGCACGCTGCTGGTCGTGAGCCACGACCGCTACTTCCTGGAGCGGGTGACCGATCAGCAGTACGCGATCCTGGACCGGCGTCTTCGCCACCTGCCGGGCGGGGTGGACGAGTACCTGCGCCTGCGGGCGCTGGAGCAGAGCAACCAGAAGGGGACGGCGACCGGATCCGCTCCGGCACCGGCGGCCGAGCCGGCCCTGAGCGGCGCGGATCGTCGCACCGCGGAGAAGGAGCTGACCGCCCTCGAGCGCCGCATGCAGAAGCTCGCCGAGCAGATCGATCGCGCCAAGCACGCCCTCGCCGACCACGATCAATCCGACTACGCGGGCCTCGGCGAGAAGATGAAGGAGATCTCCGCCAGGGAGGCCGAGGTGGAGGAGCTCGAACTGCGCTGGTTCGAGCTCACCGATCAGCTGGGCTGAGCCCGGGGGACCCGCCGCGCGACCCCGACAGGGGCTGTCTCGTCGCGCGACCGACTTCGTTGCGTGTAGTGCAACGCTTGTTGCGCCAGTGGGGATCCATGAGGGAGAATGCCGGAATGGCATCTGCAGACGTTCCCGCGCTCATCGCGATCGGCGAGACCATGGCGATGGTGACGCCGAGCAGGGCGGAGTCCCTTCTCGACGCGGAGAGCATCCGGCTCCGCGTCGGCGGCGCCGAATCCAACGTCGCGGGCCACGTGGCGGCGCTCGGCGGCGCGGCCGCCTGGGTGAGCGCGCTCGGCGACGATGTGCTCGGGCGTCGGGTGCACCGCGAGATCGCGGCGCAGGGCATCGACACCCGCTGGGTCTCGTTCGACGAGACCGCGCCGACCGGAGTCTTCTTCAAGGATCCGGGTCGCGGCATCAGCTACTACCGCGCCGGATCCGCCGCCTCGAGGATGACACCCACCTCGATCGAGTCGATCCCGCTCGAGGAGGCGGCCATCGTGCACGTCTCGGGCATCACCCCCGCGCTCTCGGACGACTGCGCCGCGATGATCGCCGCGGTGTTCGAGCGCGTCGCCGCGAGCAGCACGCTCCTCAGCTTCGACGTCAACCACCGTCGGGCGCTCTGGCCGATCGCCGAGGCCGCGCCTGTCCTGCGCGAGCTGGCGAACCGGGCGGACATCGTGTTCGTGGGACGCGACGAGGCGGAGACGCTCTGGGGGTGCGAGACCGCGGAGGACGTGCGCGCGCACCTCCCGGAACCTGCCCGGCTGATCGTCAAGGACGGCGACGTCGGCGCCACCGAGTTCTCCGCGCTCGGCCGGAGCTTCGTGCCCGCGATCCCGACCGAGGTGGTCGAGCCCGTGGGCGCGGGCGATGCCTTCGCGGGCGGCTACCTCGCCGGCCTCCTGCGCGGATGGAGCGTGCAGGAGTGCCTGCGGAGCGGGCATGAGCGCGCGCACCTGGTCCTCCAGTCGACGAGCGACAGCGCCCCCGACATGGCGCCGGGCGGCGCGGGTCCTGTCCTCGCCGACGTGGCGCGCTGATCCCGGGGCCGCCGCCCGGCGGCTCTCGCCTCAGAACACGATCACGGGCTTGACCGTGCGGCCGAGATGCATGTCCTCGGCGGCCTGCGCGATCTCCTCGAGCTCGTAGGCCCGCTCCAGCCGCTCCAGCGGAAGCCGGCCCTCGGCGTGCAGCGCGACGAGCTGCGGGATCAGCTGCTGAGGCCGGGCATCGCCCATCGTGACGCCGCGCAGCACCTTGCCGGTGAGGATCCCCTGGATGTCCACCGCGATCTCGGTGCCCGGCGGCGGCGCGCCGCACACGAGCACCGTGCCGCGGATCGCGGCGGCATCGAGCGCGCCCCTGGCCACACCGGGGTTCCCCGTCGTGTCGAAGCTCAGGTCGACGCCGTGCCCCGCCGTGATCTCCGCGAGGCGCGCGGCGACGTCCTCGGTCCCCGCGTCGATCACGTCGGTCGCACCGAGCTCCCGGGCGAGCTCCAGCCGCGCCGCGACGAGGTCGATCGCGATCAGCCGGGCGGGTGCGCGCAGAGACGCGGCGATCACCCCGGATAGCCCCACCGCGCCGGCCCCGTACACGGCCACCACGTCGGCCGGGCCGGGGTCGAGCACGTTCCACATCGAGCCGAAGCCGGTGAGCACCCCGCAGCCCAGCGGGGCGAGCGCGGTGAGATCCGCCTCGGGTGCGACCTTCACGAGCGAGCGCCGGTCGGCGATGGCAAAGGTGCCGAAGGAGGACTGGCCGAAGAAGTGCCCCGCGATCCGGCGTCCGTCGCGGGTGATCGTGCCGGCGTCGTCCTGGCGCAGCGCTCCGAGCAGGTTCCGCGGGAGCCAGGTCTCGCAGTACGCCGGGTGATCCGCGGCGCAGGCGGCGCAGCCGCCGCAGGAGGTGAAGCTGAGGAGGACCTTGTCGCCCGGTGCGACCTCGGTCACCCCGTGCCCGACGCGTTCGACGACGCCGGCGCCCTCGTGCCCGATGACGCCGGGGGCCGGGAACGGGATCCCTCCGGCCACGACCGCGAGATCCGTGTGGCACAGCCCGCTCGCGACGAGCCGCACGAGCACCTCGTCCCGGCCGGGGTCGCCGTAGTCGACGTCGGACACCGTGAACGCCCCCGTGTCCAGGACGGCGGCGCGCCCGGCGGTCACCGCGCGTCCTCCGTGCCGAGGCCGATCACGATCGAGTGCGCTCGCTGATACGAGGCCATCGCCTCCGGACCGCCTTCGCGGCCCCACCCCGAGGCCTTGACGCCGCCGAAGGGGATCGCGGGGTCGAGGACGGCCCAGCCGTTGACCCAGGTGATGCCCGCCTGCAGGCGGGCGGCCACGCGGTGCGCTCGTGCGAGATCCGAGGTCTGGATGCCGCTGGCCAGCCCGTACCTCGTGCCGTTGGCGAGCGCGATGGCCTCGTCCTCGGTGTCGAAGGGCTGCACCGTGAGCACCGGGCCGAAGATCTCCTCGACGACGGCCTCCGCCGACGGGTCGAGGTCGGCGAGCACGGTGGGCGCGTAGTAGAAGCCGCCACCGAGATCGACGGGCTCGCCGCCGGTGACCACGCGGGCGCCCGCGGCCCGTGCGCGGTCGACGATGCCGGAGACCTTCTCCAGCTGGCCGCGGCTCGCGAGGGGGCCGATCACCGTGGCCGGATCGGAGATGTCCCCGAACGGGACCTGCGGCACCGCCTCGGCCAGGATCCCGAGCACGACCTCGTAGATCGGCCGCTCCACCAGGAGGCGTGGTCCCGCCATGCAGAACTGGCCGCTGTTGAAGACGAAGGCCGAGATGACCGTCCCGATCGCGGCGTCCAGATCGGCATCCGCGAACAGGATGTTCGCGGCGTTCCCGCCCAGTTCGGCGGTGAACGGCGTGAGGGACCTCCCGGCGAGCGCGGCGCGCGGGCGCCGACCTCGGTCGAGCCGGTGAAGGCGACCTTGTCGACCCCGGGGTGCCCGACCAGGTGGTCGCCGAGCGTCGAGCCGGGACCGGTGACGACGTTGAACACCCCGTCCGGCACGCCCGCCTGCTGCAGCACCTCGGCCACGATCAGCGCGCTCAGCGGGGTGTCGCTCGCGGGCTTGTGCACGATCGTGTTGCCCGCGAGCAGGGCGGGCGCGATCTTGGAGCTGGACAGGATCAGCGGGAAGTTGAAGGGCGTGATCGCCGCGACGACGCCGAAGGGCTCCTTCTTCACGTAGGCGTGTGCGCGGGCGGGGATCTCCCTGACCTCGCCGTCGAGGTGATGCCCCAGCGCCGCGTAGTACTCGTACAGCTCCGCGGCGTTGTTGACGTCGACGATCCGCGCGAACGTGATCGGCTTGCCGGCGTTCGCGCTCTCCGCCTGCGCGAGCTCCTCCGTGCGTTCCCGCAGCAGGTCGTGCGCGCGCTGCAGGATGCGGGCGCGCTCGCGGCTGGAGAGGCCCGACCACACCCCGGAGTCGAACGCGGCGCGGGCGGCCGCGACCGCGTCGTCCACGTCCTGCGTCGTGGCCCGTGCGACATCCGTGAGCTTCCGTCCGGTCGCGGGGGCGAGGATGTCCGTCCGGCCGCCGTCGGATGCCTCGCGCCACGACCCTCCGATGAACAGCCGTCCTGGTGCGATGGCCGTGTGCGCGGCGGCGGGCGCCTCTTCTGCGATCGTCATGTCAGTCCTCTCCTCGTCGAGATCCGGTTCGACGACGGGACGCCTGCTCGGCCGCGGAGCGGCGGCGCGCAGGGCCGCGGCGTCGTCCGGGTCAGTCTGCGGGAGCGTCCTGCACAGCGGTATCCGTAGGATTACCGATTCGAACCGGCGGAGTCCGCCTCGTACCACGCCGCGATCTGCGCGCGGGAGGAGACCCCGAGTTTCGCGAAGATGCGCTGCACGTGAGTGTCGATGGTGCGCACCGAGAGCACCAGATGCGCCGCGATCCCGCGGTTGCTCAGCCCGGCGTGGATGCCCGCGGCCACCTCGCGCTCGCGGTGGCTCAGGGCCGGCGTCCGCGCCGTGTCGTGCTCGTCGAAGGAGGCCGCCTCCACGGGCGAGAGATGCTCCCCGCGGGCGGTGAGGCGCTCGGCGGCGCGACGCCCGAGTCGTGCGCGCAGGATCTCGACGCAGCGGTCGTGATGGGCCGTCATCTGCGGGCCGTGCACCTCGATGCCGGATCCGATCCGCCGCCACCGGCTCCGCGCGGCGCCCAGCAGCAGGGCCGCGCGCTCGGGGCGCGAGCGCGCGGCGTCGATCCAGGCGAGCAGCTCCAGCACCAGGCAGTCGCCGGCCGGATCGTCGATCCCGGTGTCGACGGCCAGCGCCTCCTTCGCGATGCGCTCGGCGTCGTCGAGCGCTCCGTCGGTGAACGAGGCCAGCGCTCGCGCCCAGAGGGCGAGCGAGCGCATCCAGCGCTCTCCGATCTCGGCCGCCTGGCGCTCCGCGGACGCGGCGGGAAGCGCGGCGTCCGGCAGGCCGAGGTGGCTCATCGCGGTCGTCAGCTGGAACCGGGCGAACATCGACTCCTCGGGACGTCCGGCCTCGACCGCGAGACGGATCGAGCGCGTGAACTCGTCGCGCGCGTGCACCGGATCCCCGGAGAACAGGGCGAGCGTGCCGTTCCAGCGATGGCGCTCGATCTCGGTCCGCGACAGGACCACGGCGGGCAGGGCCTCGGACAGGGCGGCCGCCTCATCGAGTCGGATCCGGGCCTCCGCGAGATCGCCCTGGAGCAGGCACAGCCAGGTCGCCGTGAGCAGAGCCGGCACCCGCAGCGTGGGCGGTGCTTCGGGCGCCGAGAGCAGCCGGGCCGCCCAGGCGCGTCCTTCCCGCAGGTAGCCCCCGACGCCCCAGTGGTAGCGCAGGTCGGCGAACAGCCGGAGCGCGGCGGCGGTGTCGAGCGCCGCCGCCGCACGCAGCGAGGCCTGCAGCTCTGCACGATCCGCGCGCAGCCCTGCGACGATCTCGGCCTGCCGTGGTCCGTACCAGTGCCGTTCCGCTTCCGCAGCCACGCGGGCGTAATGCGCGAGATGGCGCCGCACGAGCACCGGCCTCGCGCCGGACTCCTCGGCGCGCTCGCGTCCGTAGCCGCGGATCGTCTCCAGCAGGCGGAACCTGCCGGCGTCGCGATCCGCCTCCACGAGGGACTGCGCCACGAGCTCGTCGAGCAGATCGAGCGTCGCCTCCTCCGGTTCGCCCGCCACCGCCGCGGCGGCGGCGAGGTCGAAGGGGCCGGAGAACGTGCTCACCGCGGCCCACAGCGCGCGCTGCGGCGGCGAGCAGAGGTCATGGCTCCAGTCGACGACGGCGCGGAGCGTGCGCTGACGGGCGACCGAGGACCGCGAGGATCCGCGAAGCAGCGTGAAGCGCGCCGACAGGCGGGCGGCGAGCTCTGCGGGGGAGAGCGTGCGCAGCCGGCTCGCCGCGAGCTCGATCGCGAGAGGGAGGCCGTCGAGGGCGCGGCAGATCTCCTCGGCGATCGGGGCGTCCTCGGGCCGCAGCGCGAACGAGGAGTCCGCCGCGCGGGCGCGCGCGGTCAGCAGCGCGACGGCCTCCGAGACATCGCCCGGCGGGCCCTGGACCTGAAGCGGCGGCACCGCGAAGACCTGCTCCCCGTCCAGCTCCAGGCGCCGCCTGCTCGTGGCCGCGATCCTCAGCCCTGGCACCGCGTCGAGCAGCTCGTCGACCATCGCGGCCACGGCGTCGACGAGGTGCTCGCAGTTGTCCAGCACGAGCAGGCCAGGGGTCTCGCCGAGCACGTCGACGACGAAGTCGCGGGGATCGCGCGCGGACTGCTCGCCCAGCGGGAGCGCACGGGCCACCGCCTCCGGAAGCCGCCGCGGATCCTGGAGGCCGTCGAGCGGGACGAACCAGACGGCGTCTCCCGTCGCGTCCGCGTAGGCGTTCGCCGCCCGGATCGCCAGGCGCGTCTTGCCGGCGCCGCCGACGCCGGTGAGCGTGACGAGGCGCGCGTCGCGCAGCAGCGCGGACAGAGCGTTGAGCTCTCGTCCTCGCCCCACGAACGCGCTGCGCGGTTCCCTGATCATGCCGTCCCCATCGTGGCTGGGATTATTGCACGGGGTCCCGGAAGACGCTCCCGCGTCGCCGTGGATCCGGGGACATCGATGGCGGCGGACCGTCACACGGGAATACCGTGGTCCTACGCGATGCTGTGCTCTGGGCGGACGGCGCTCGCGGTCCGTATGCGAGACGAGAGGAGACCGCGCATGGAAGGTCTCGAAGTCACCGTCCTGCTGGGGCTCACGATCCTCACGGGCGCCCTGCTCGCACCGCGGGTCCGACTCGCGCTCCCGCTCGTGCTCGTGATCATCGGCCTCGCGCTGGGATTCGTGCCGGCACTGCGCGAGATCCAGCTGCCGCCGGAGACGGTGCTGCTGCTGTTCCTGCCGGTCATGCTGTTCTGGGAGAGCCTGACCACCTCGCTGCGGGCGATCCGCCGCGACTTCCGCTACATCCTGCCGATGAGCACGCTGCTCGTCGTGGTCTCCGCCTTCGCCGTCGCCGGCATCGGGCTGCTCTTCGGGCTGCCGTGGGAGACCGCCCTGATCCTCGGCGCCGCCGTCGCGCCGCCCGATGCGACCGCGGTCGCCGCCCTCGGGCGACTGCTCCCGCGGCGCATGTTCATGAAGCTCAAGGCCGAGAGCCTCACCAACGACGGCACGGCGCTCGTGCTCTACGCGATCGGGATCTCGCTCGCGATCGGCGGGCACATCAACCCGCTGAGCGTCACCTCGATGGTGATCGTCTCGTACCTGGGCGGGATCGCGGCGGGTGTCGCCGTCGCGGCCCTCGCGTTCCTGCTGCTGCGCGCGGTCTCCTCGACCATCGTGATCAACACGACCCTGCTCCTCGTCCCGTTCGTGGCATTCCTGCTCGCCGAGCTCATCACCGCCTCGGGCGTCCTCGCGGTCGTGGTCGCCGGCGTGATCATCGCGTACGTGTCGCCCACCGTGACCACGGCGCAGTCCCGACGGCAGGCCGAGTCCGCCTGGCCGTTCGGGGTGTTCCTGCTCAACGGCGCGCTGTTCGTGCTGATCGGACTCGAGGTGCAGTACGTCGTGCACCAGATCTCGGCCAGTGCGATCGGGCGTCTCGTGCTCGTCACGCTCGCCGTCTGGGTCGCGCTCCTGGTGGTGCGCTACCTGTTCCAGCTGCTCAGCGTTCCGTTCTACCAGCGCACCGGCCCTCGCCCGCCCCGCGGCGTCCGAGCGCGCTCGCGGGTGCTGAGCACGTTCGCGGGCATGCGCGGAGCCGTCTCGCTCGCGATCGCGCTGTCGGTGCCCGCGGGCGCCGTCGCCGGGGGAGCGCTGGACGGCCGCGACGAGATCGTGTTCGTGACGGCCGGCGTCATCCTGCTGAGCCTGCTCGTGCAGGGCACGCTCCTCCCGGCGATCGTGCGCTGGGCGCGGATCCCCGCCGACCAGGGCGAGGTCGAGGAGTACGAACTCGCCGAGCGCACGATCTCGGGGGCAGCGCTCTCCGCGCTCGACGATCTCGCGGTGCGGTTCGAGGTCAGCGACGACGTGCGCGACCGTGTGCGGTTCGAGGGCTACCAGATGCTCGAGTACACCAACGCGCGCACCCTCGCCCGCGAGCAGGCCCTCGTGGACGCCGAGGTCAAGGCGCTCGACGAGATGCTCGGCCAGCCCGACCCGCTCGCGGCGGGCACCCAGCCGGAGGAGGACGTGTCCGGATCCGAGGGCATCTCCTCCGCGGGCATCGGATCCGACGGCATCGGCGGCGAGCCGATCGACGTCGGCGGACAGGATGCGGCGGCCGGATCCGCCCCGCGCCGCACGCTCATCGAGGGAGCGACCCTGCAGATGATCGCGACCTCGGAGGACGTCGACCTCCTGCAGCGCTCTCCGCTCGTGCGCCACGAGGAGTTCACGCGCCTCAAGCTCGGGCTGCTGGACCGCAAGCGGGAGGTGCTGCTCGGGCTGCGTCGCTCGGGGACGGTCGACGACCTCGTCGTGCGGCGGATCTCCGCGCGGCTCGACCTCGAGCAGCTCCGCCTGCAGGGGCTCGAGGAGTTCGACTGACGGCGCCGCGCTGCTCGCCGCCTGTCCTACTCCCGTAGTACGACGGGCGGCGAGGATCACTCTGCGGAGGGACGCGACCGGATCCGGCCGCCACCTACCGTGAGGACATGGCCGACCTCCTGAGCTCCTTCCTCCTCACCCCGTGGGCGCCGCTGCTGATCCTGCTGTTCTGCTTCCTGGACGGATTCTTCCCGCCGGTGCCGAGCGAGACGGTGGTCGTCGGCGCCCTCGCACTGGCCTTCGCGACGGGGCCCGCGGCGACACCGACCGCGATCCTGGTCCTCCTCGCCGCCGGCGTGGGCGCGGCGGCCGGCGACAGCGCGGCGTACGCGATCGGCCGTCGCGTGGGCACGGAGCGGTGGGCCTGGATGCGCCGCCCTCGCGTGAGCTCCGCATTCGCCTGGGCGGGGGAGCGCCTCGCCGCCCGCCCTGCCGTGTACCTGCTCGTCGCGCGGTACATCCCGGTCGGGCGGGTCGCGGTCAACATGACCGCGGGCGCGACCCGGCTGCCGTACCGCCGCTTCCTGCCGCTCTCGCTCGTCGCGGCCGTCGGCTGGGTCGCGCTGAGCGCCGTGATCGCGTCGGTCGCCTCGGCCTGGCTCGGGCACTCGCCCCTGCTCGCCGCCCTGGTCGGCGTCGTGCTGTCGATCGTGATCGGGGTGCTGATCGATCTCGGATCCCGGCTGATCCGCCGCGGTCGCGCGAGGCGCGCCGCGCTGTCCGCTCCCGGCTCCGGGATCGAGCAGGAGCTCGTGACGACGGGGGTCAGCGCGGAGCTGTGACGCCGTGTGACGGGTCGATTCGGAGGGCGCTCCGAGCCCCTCGTAGCGTGGTCGAGTCCCCCAAGAGAGGAACTCACAGCCATGTCCCGCAAGCTCACCACCGCGCTCGCCGCCGCCACCGCGGCCGCCGCGCTCATCGTCTCCCTCGTCGGCTGCTCGTCCGCCTCGGGCACCGGATCCGACCCGACCTCCGAGTCCGGCAAGACCGTCAAGGTCGGCGTCGTCGGCAAGAGCGACCCGCAGTGGCCCGCCTTCGTCGCGGCCGCCAAGAAGGAGGGCATCACGGTCGAGCTGGTGGACTTCGGCTCCTACGAGCAGCCGAACCCCGCGCTCGCCGAGGGTGAGCTGGACCTCAACGAGTTCCAGCACATCGTCTACCTCGCGCAGTACAACGTGAAGTCCGGCAAGGACCTGCAGGCGATCGGATCCACCGCGATCTACCCCCTCGGCCTGTACTCGAAGAAGCACAAGAGCGTGAAGGAGATCCCGTCCGGCGGCACGGTCGCGGTCCCGGACGACGCCTCGAACCAGGCGCGCGCCCTGCTGGTGCTGCAGTCGGCGGGCCTCGTGAAGCTGAAGTCGGGCGGCACCGCCCTCTCCGACGTCGCCGACGTCGACACCGCGGCCTCCAAAGTCAAGGTCACCCCGCTCGAGGCCGCGCTGATCCCGACCTCGCTCCCGGACGTCGACGCGGCGATCATCAACAACGACTTCGTCAAGGACGCGGGACTCACCTTCGCCGACGCCCTCACGCAGGACGACGCGAAGGACGCGAGCGCGCAGCCCTACGTGAACATCTTCGCCGCGCGGGCGAAGGACAAGGACAACCCCACGTACCTGAAGCTCGTCGAGATCTTCCAGAAGGACCCGGCCGTGCAGGCGGGCCTCAAGAAGGCCTCGGGCGACATCGGGATCCCGACGGTCCTCTCCGCCGCCGACCTGCAGAAGGTGCAGGCCACCGTCGAGTCCGACGTCAAGGCGCACAAGAACTGAGGCCCTCGGGCCTGCGACGGGGGATCGACCCCCGCCGCGCATGACAGAGCCGGGCGATGCGGAACAGCGTCGCCCGGCTCCGCGTCGCGACAACCCCGCGACGCAGAACCGAACCGGAGAACCCATGCCGATCGTGAGCCTGCAGGGCGTGACCAAGACCTATCCGCCGACCGTGCGGGACGGCGCGCCCGTGATCGCGGTCGACGACGTGTCCCTCGACATCGCCCAGGGCGACGTCTTCGGGATCATCGGATACTCCGGCGCCGGGAAATCGACCCTGGTACGGCTGATCAACGCGCTGGAGCCGACCACGAGCGGGCGCCTGATCGTGGACGGGGTCGACCTCACGACGCTGACCGAGCGCGAGCTGCGACGGGTGCGCAGCGGCATCGGGATGATCTTCCAGCAGTTCAACCTGTTCTCCGCGAAGACGGTCAGGGCGAACATCGCCTACCCGCTCGCGCTCGCGGGCTGGGCGAAGGCCGACATCGAGGCGCGGGTGACGGAGCTGCTCGCGTTCGTCGGGCTCTCCGACAAGGCCAAGGCGTACCCCGAGCAGTTGTCCGGCGGTCAGAAGCAGCGCGTCGGCATCGCGCGCGCCCTGGCCACCCGGCCCGCCATCCTGCTCGCGGACGAGGCGACGAGCGCCCTCGACCCGCAGACCACGCACGAGGTCCTCGAGCTGCTCGCCCGGGTGAACCGGGAGCAGGGCGTGACGATCGTCGTGATCACGCACGAGATGGATGTGATCCAGACCCTCGCCACCAGGGTCGCGGTGATGGAGAACGGGCGCGTCGTCGAACAGGGCGAGGTGTTCGAGGTCTTCTCGAACCCCCGGAACCCGGCGTCGCAGCGCTTCGTCGGCACCGTCATCAAGGGGATCCCCACTCCCGCGGAGCAGGCGTCGCTGGGGGCGCGCCACGACGGCAGGCTCGTCACGTTCTCGTTCCGCGACGGCGATTCCTCGCAGGCCCAGGTTTTCCTGGATCTCGCCGAGGCCGGTCTCGCGTTCGAGCTCGTCTACGGCGGGATCAACGACATCCGCGGTCGCGCGTTCGGCCATCTCACGCTCGCGATCCGCGGTGCGGACGCGGCGATCGCCGCCGCCCTCGGGAAGATCCGGGAGCACGCGACCGTGACCGAGATCGGATCCGACGCCCCCGCGGGGACGACCGGCGCGGAAGGCGGGGTGCGCTGATGGATCGCCTGATCGAACTGCTCCCCGATTTCTGGCAGGCGGCGCTCGAGACGCTGTACATGACCACGTTCGCACTCGCGATGGCGGGCGTGATCGGCACGATCATCGGCATCGGCCTGTACGTCACGCGTCCCGGTGGTCTGCTGCCGAACCGTCCGGTGAGCATCCTCATCTCGTTCCTGGTGAACTTCTTCCGGCCGATCCCGTTCGTGATCTTCATCGCCGTGCTGCAGCCGTTCACCCGGATCGTGATCGGCACGGGCATCGGCATCAACGCGGGCGCCTTCGCGATCGGCGTCGCCGCGTCGTTCGCGATCGGCCGCATCGTCGAGCAGCACCTCATCTCGGTGTCGCCCGGGGTGATCGAGGCCGCGCGGTCGATGGGCGCCGGCCCCTGGCGGATCCTCCTCACGGTCGCGATGCCCGAGGCGCTCGGGCCGCTGATCCTCGGGTACACGTTCGTGGTCGTGGCGCTCATCGACATGACCGCGATGGCGGGACTCGTCGGCGGCGGCGGCCTCGGTGCGTTCGCCCAGGTCTACGGCTTCCGCCAGTTCGAGCCCGTCGTGATGTGGGCCGCGATCATCCTCATCGTGGTGTTCGTGCACCTCGTGCAGACCTTCGGCACCTGGCTCGCCCGCCGCATCATGCGGCGCTGACGCCTCGCGGCAGGTTCGGGCGGCAGGTTCGGTTCCAGCCGGCTGCGTTTGGGGCGGATCCGGTCGTTTTGGGGCGCACAATCCCCGGCATCGCCGGCGTGAGGCGCCCCGAGATGCGTGATCGCGCCCCGAACCGGAGGGGGAGGTCGAGGTGGGGCGGGCGCGGGGTCAGGGGCGGAGCGCGGCGCGCAGCACCGGGACGAGCATCTCCGCGGTGGGGTGACCCGCCGGGCCGTCCGGCGTGCGGTACACCCGGCACGCGAGATCCTGGATCGGCACGGATCCTGGCACCGCATCGACCCCGTCGACGAGGACGGTCGGCGAGCCCGCGAAAGCGGTCTCGGCGGCCTCGGCGGAGGTGCGGATCACACGGACCGCTGGCTCCGTGTCGAGTCCCAGTTCGGAGAGCGCGCGGCGCACGGCGCGCTCCGCGGCAGGCCCGTTCGGGCAGCCGTCGATGGTCAGGATCTCGATCCGCATAGGACGATCATCCCTCGGCGGGCGCGGGGGAGGGCGCGCCGGCCGGGTTTCGGGGCGGGTTCCGTCGTTTTGGGGCGCGGCCTACAAGGATTTCCCGGCGCGGTGCGCCCCAAACGGAGTGGGTGCGCCCCAAAACGGAAGGGGGGAGGCCGGGCCGGGCCGTCGGGCGGCCGTCACTGCCCGGACGGGGCCTCCTGCAGCGTGCGGCGGGTGCGGAACTCGCGGGGGGCGCCGGTGAGGGGATCCGTGAAGCGCAGCTCGCGGGCGAGCAGCTGCAGCGGGTGGGCGAAGTCGTCCGGCTGCTCCGGGAGGAGGTCAGGGTAGAACGCGTCGTTCAGGATCCCGGCGCCGAGCTCCGCGAGATGCACGCGCAGCTGGTGCATGCGCCCGGAGTGCGGCCGCAGCAGCGTGTGCAGCACCCTCTCGTCGAAGCCCAGGAGCTCGACGAGCGTCTCCGCGTTCGGCTCGCGATCCGGATCCACGCGCACGCAGACGTGGCCGCGGAGCTTCTCGATGTGGTTGCGATGAACGAGGGGGAGAGGGGATCCGCCGAGCGCCGGAGCCTGCGGATCCCAGTCCTCGGGCCGCAGGGAGACGGCCTCGTAGACCTTCTCGACCCGGCGGTTCTCGAAAAGCAGCTGGTACGCGCCCCGCGTGACCGGCCGCGCCGAGAACATCAGCAGTCCCGCCGTCGCGCGGTCGAGGCGGTGGATGGGCGTGAGCTCCGGGATGCCGAGCGCGTTGCGCAGGCGCACCAGGGCCGAGTTCTGCAGGTACTTGCCGCCGGGGGTCGTCGGGAGGAAGTGCGGCTTGTCGACGACGACGAGATCCGCGTCCTGGTGCAGGATCTCGACCTCGAACGGGATCTGCTTCTCGACCGGCGGCTCCCGGTAGTACCAGACGAAGTCGTGCACGCCGAGCGGCGTCTCGCGGGTGAGCGGGGCGCCGTCGATCGCCACGATCTCGCCGCGGTCGAAGCGGTCGAGCAGGCGCTCAGGATCGAGGTGGAAGAAGCGCTCGGCCATGAACGCCCCGACCGTCGGCCACGGCCCCTCGGAGGGCACGCGGAGACGGGTCGCACCGACGCCGTCGCGCACGGGAAGAGGAGAGGGCATGCCCATTCGAACCAGCCTAGTTCCGGCGGCGGGACGCCACGATCGGCGCGGTCGGCCGCAACGATACGCCGGCGTCGTCCGTCGCCGCCTTCGTCGTCGCACGGGAACAGTGCCGGGGGTCCGCGGGTTGCCACCGGTATGACTCGCATCGGATCCAGTGACCTGTCCGTCTTCCCGCTCGCGCTCGGCGGCAACGTGTTCGGCTGGACCGCCGATCGCGACGCCTCCTTCGCGGTGCTGGACGCATTCGTCGCGGGAGGCGGGGACTTCATCGACACGGCGGACGGGTACAGCGCCTGGGTGCCGGGGAACAGCGGCGGGGAGAGCGAGACGATCATCGGCGAGTGGCTCGCCTCGCGGCGCCCGCAGGGGCTCGTGGTCGCGACGAAGGTGAGCCAGCACCCGCAGTTCCGCGGTCTGTCTGCGTCGAACGTGCGACGCGCGGCGGAGGCGTCGCTCGACCGGCTCGGGGTGGACGCGATCGACCTCTACTACGCGCACTTCGACGACGCGGAGGTCCCGCTCGAGGAGACCGTCGCGGCGTTCGGGCAGCTCGTCGCGGACGGGCTGGTGCGGAACATCGCCGTGTCCAACTACTCCGCGGAGCGGATCCGGGAATGGATCGAGATCGCCCGGTCCACCGGCGTCGCCCAGCCGGTAGCCGTCCAGCCGCACTACAACCTGGTGCACCGCAACGAGGTCGAGGAGACGATCGTCCCCGTCGCGACCGAGTTCGGGCTCGGACTCGTGCCGTACTACGCCCTCGCGAGCGGGTTCCTCACCGGCAAGTACCGCTCGACCGACGCGACGGGGCAGACGTCGCCGCGCGCCGCGGGGGCCGCGAAGTACGCGACCGAGCACGGGCTGCGCATCATCGACGCCCTCGAGGAGGTCGGCGACGCGCACGGCGCCTCGATCACCGCGACCGCGCTCGCCTGGCTGCGGGCGCAGCCGGCCGTCGTCGCCCCGATCGCGAGCGCCCGCACCGCGGACCAGGTGCCCGATCTGCTCTCCGGCGGGCGCCTGGAGCTGTCGGCCGAGGAGATCGCGCACCTGAGCGGCGTCTCGGCGTGGACTCCGGCGCAGGTCTGACGACGGACGCGACGACGAGCATGCGCGCAGCACGCTACACCGCGGCCGGAGCAGCCGGGACGGTCGTCTCCTTCGACGACGTCGACGCCCCTGCCGCGGCGCCGGGCGAGGTCCTGATCCGGGTCGCCGCGGTCGGCCTCAACCCCGTGGACGTCAAGATCCGCGCCGCCGGCCACGATTTCGGCGCGATCCGGTACTCGGATCGTCCGGGCTGGGATGTCGCGGGGACCGTCGTCGACGTCGGCGACGGGGTCACGGGGTGGGCGCAGGGCGATCGCGTGTTCGCCCTCGCCCGCTTTCCCGCGGCGGCGCACACGCTCGCGGAGCTCGTCGCCGTCCCCGCCGCCGATCTCGCGGCGGCCCCGCAGTCATGGAGCGCCGCGCAGGCCGGGGCGGCGCCGCTCGCCGCGCTGACCGCATGGCAGGCGTTGGACGCCGCCGGCATCCGCGCGGACGGTTCCGCCCGCGTCCTCGTCCTCGGGGGCGCAGGCGGCGTAGGGCACCTCGCCGTGCAGCTCGCCGCGGCACGCGGTGCGCAGGTGATCGCGACAGCAAGCCCGGCGAAGCAGGCTCTCGTCGCGGGCTGGGGCGCGGACGAGGTGATCGACTACCGCGATGCCGACGCGCTCGCCGCGATCGGTCTCGTGGACGCCGTCATCGTCACCGTCTCCGACACGCTCCCGCCCCGCGGTGCTGTCGGGGAGGGGACCGCGGTGGTCACGATCACCGGGTTCTCCGCGGCCCAGGAGGAGGAGCTGCGCGGCTGGGGCACTGATCCCGTGCAGCGGATCCTCGTGGCGGCCGACGGCGCGCAGCTCGCCGGCGTCGCCGCCCTCGCCGAGGCGGGGCGGCTCACGGTGCACCTCGATTCCGAGTACGGCTTCGACGACCTCGCCGCCGCGCAGGAGCGCGTCGAGACGGGTCGCGTCACCGGGAAGGTCGTCGTCCTCGTCGATCCCGCGTGACGACGCGGTCCACCGGGCTCAGGCCTCGACGCTCAGGCGTCGAAGCTCAGGCTGAGCTTGCGCAGCAGCGCGGCGAGGCGCTCGCGATCGCTGCGCGAGAGCGCGGAGAGCAACGTCGCCTCGGCGTCGACGAGCCGCGTGATCGCGGCGTCGACGCGCACCCTGCCGTCGTCGGTGAGGGTCACCAGCACGCTCCTGCCGTCGCCCGGATCCGCCTCCCGACGCACGAGCCGACGCCCCACGAGCCGGTCGATGCGATTCGTCATGGTGCCGCTGGAGACGAGGGTCTGCTGCAGCAGCTGCTTCGGGCTGAGCTGGAACGGAGCGCCCGCACGGCGCAGGGCGGACAGCACGTCCCACTCCCAGGGCTCGAGGTCGCTGCGGCGGAACACGTCGCGGCGCGCACGGTCGAGCAGCCGGGAGAGCCGGTCCACGCGGGAGAGCACCTCGAGGGGCGAGAAATCGAGGTCCGGTCGCTGCGTGTTCCACGCCGCGACGATCCGGTCGACCTCGTCGCCCGCGTGATCCGCTCCGATGCTCATCCGTTCATTATCGCGGGCGGGTCGGAGTGCGGACGTCCCTGCGACGCGGCGGCTCCGTCCGCCAGCCGCAGGGTGAGGAACAGGCTGTGCGGATCCTCGGCGTACGATCCGAAGGGCTCGCACTCGTCGAATCCGGCCTTGGCGTACAGCCGGTGCGCGGGCCAGAAGTAGTCCGAGGCGCCGGTCTCCAGGGAGATCCGCTGCACGCCGCGGCGGCGGGCGTCGTCGACGAGCGCGGCGAGGAGCGCGGATGCCACGCCCCTGCCGCGCATCGCGGGCGCGGTCCGCATCGACTTCAGCTCCTCGTGCCCGGGCTGCAGGGCGGCGAGCGCCCCCGTCCCCGCGAGCTCGCCGTCCGCGGTCGCCGCGAAGAGCCGCACGTCCGGCGCGAGCAGCCGCGACAGGTCGAGGGCGTGCCTGCTCTCCGGTGGCGCGGTCGGCTCCATGTCCCGGAGATGCGCGGCGAGGAAGGCCTCCAGCTCGGGGCTCGAGGCGGACACGCGGTCGATCAGGATCGTCATGCCGCCACCCTGCCCTGCCGGTGTTGCCGGGAGGTTGCGCGTCTGTTCCGGCCCGATCACACGGGCTGCGCATGGCAGACTTGAGGCGCGACCGCCGCACAGGGCGGGCGCGGTCCGCCGTGGTGTAACGGCAGCACCCCAGCCTTTGGAGCTGCGGGGTCCAGGTTCGAATCCTGGCGGCGGAGCATGACGGAGAACACACTCGCCATCGTCGTCCTGGCCGCAGGTCAGGGCACGCGCATGAAGTCCCGCCTGCCGAAGGTGCTGCACCCGATCGGCGGACGCACCCTGGTCGGTCACGTGCTCGCGACCGCCGCGCAGCTGGGCGCCGAGACCGTCGAGGTCGTGGTGCGGCACGAGCGCGACCAGGTGGTCGCGGCGCTCGCCGCCGAGCACCCCGAGGCGGTCATCGTCGATCAGGACGAGGTCCCCGGCACCGGCCGCGCCGTGCAGGTGGCGCTGGACGCGCTGCCCGAGGGCTTCCACGGCGACGTGCTGGTGCTCTCCGGAGACGTGCCGCTGCTCGAGGCCGAGACGCTGCAGTCCCTGATCGACGGGCATCGCGCGGCCGCGGCCGCCGCGACGGTGCTGAGCGCGATCGTCGACGACCCGAACGGATACGGCCGCATCATCCGCGACGCCTCGGGTGACGTCGCCCGCATCGTCGAGCAGAAGGACGCGGACGACGCCGAGAAGGCCACGCGCGAGATCAACGCCGGCGTGTACGTGTTCCGCGCGGATCTGCTCCGCACCGAGCTCGCGAAGGTCACGACCGACAACGCGCAGGGCGAGATGTACCTGACCACGGTCATCGGCCTGCTCCGCGCCGCGGACGAGAAGGTCGCCGTCTCGATCGCGGCCGACACCGCCGCGACCTTCGGCATCAACGACCGCGTCCAGCTCGCCGAGGCCGCGCGCACCCTCAACGACCGCATCGTGCGCCGCTGGCAGCGCGAGGGCGTGACGATCCAGGATCCCGCGACCACCTGGATCGACGACGACGTGACGCTCGCGCCCGACGTCACGATCCTGCCGAACACGCACGTCCTGCGGGCGAGTACGGTCGCGAGCGGCGCGATCATCGGCCCGGACACGACGCTCGTCAGCACCGAGGTCGGCGAGGATGCGACGGTGCGCCGCTCCGAGGCGACGCTCGCCGTGATCGGCGCGCGCGCGACCGTCGGCCCGTTCTCGTTCCTGCGCGCGGGCACGACGCTCGGTGCCGACGGCAAGATCGGCGCCTACGTCGAGACCAAGAACGCCCAGATCGGCGAGGGGTCGAAGGTTCCGCACCTGTCCTACGTGGGCGACGCGACCGTGGGCCGCGGTGTGAACCTCGGCGCAAGCACGATCACCGCGAACTACGACGATGTGAACAAGCACCGCACCGAGATCGGGGACGAGGTGCACACCGGCTCGCACACGGTGCTCGTCGCGCCCGTTAGGCTTGGTGCCGGCGCGAAGACCGGCGCCGGAGCCGTCGTCCGCAAGGACGTCCCCGCCGGTGCCCTCGCGATGAGCGTCGCACCCCAGCGCAATGTCGAGGGGTGGGTCGAGAAGAACAGAGCAGGCACGGCCGCGGCGGATGCTGCGGCGCGTGCCGAATCGGCGGAATAGGCGGGTCCGATGGGGCGCAAGAAGAACACGACGGTCGAGCTGGATCGCGACAACGACATCGCACCGGGTCTCGTCGCCAAGACGAAGAAGCGGCTCGTCGTCGCGGGCGGTCGGTCGCACCCGGAGCTGACCGCGGCGGTCGCCGCGGCGCTCGGCACCGAGATCGCGCCGGTCGAGCACCGCACCTTCGCCTCGGGCGAGCTCTACGCGCGCTTCGAGGTCTCGATCCGCGGCTGCGACCTGTTCATCGTGCAGTCGTTCGGCGAGCCGATCAACGAGTGGCTCATGGAGACGCTCATCATGCTCGACGCGGCCAAGCGCGCCTCGGCCAAGCGCATCACCGTCGTCGCCCCGTACTACCCCTACGCGCGCCAGGACAAGAAGGGACGCGGCCGCGAGCCGATCTCGGCGCGCCTCGTCGCCGACATGCTCAAGGTCGCCGGCGCGGACCGCGTCATGAGCGTCGACCTGCACGCCGCGCAGATCCAGGGCTTCTTCGACGGCCCCGTCGACCACCTCTTCGCCAAGCCGGTCCTCCTGCAGCACTTCGAGGAGACGCTCACGGCCGAGGACCGCGCCACGCTCACGATCGTCTCGCCCGACATGGGCCGCGTGCGCGTCGCGGACACCTGGTCGGACAGCCTCGACGCCCCGCTCGCGATCATCCACAAGCGCCGCGACCCGAAGGTCGCCAACCAGGTCTCGGTGCACGAGATCGTCGGCACCGTGGACGGGCGCACCTGCCTCCTCGTCGACGACATGATCGACACCGGCGGCACGATCGTCAAGGCCGCCCAGGCGCTCAAGGCCAACGGCGCCCGCAAGGTGATCGTCGCGGCGACCCACGCGATCTTCTCGGATCCGGCCAGCGAGCGCCTGCAGGACTCCGCGATCGACGAGGTCGTCGTCACCGACACCATCCCGCTGTCGGCCGCGCGCCGGTTCCCCGGTCTTCGGATCCTGCCGATCGCGCCGCTGCTGGCGACCGCGATCCGCCAGGTGTTCGAGGACGGATCCGTCACGAGCATGTTCGACGGCGCCGCCTGAGGCCCGTCCACCTGACGTTCCGAGAGGTCGACCGGTCCCGCCGGCTGGCCTCTCGGCGTCTCCGCGATCTTTCCTCCGGCACGGGATCCCGACTTCACGACGCGCCGCGTCATCTCAAAGGTGACGCACAGGAGGGTTGCGGAAGCTGGAACCATGAAGCTCTCGCCCTCGGTTCGTCAAGGATCCGCCCTCGTCGGCATCGCCGGAACGCTCCTGCTCGCGGGATGCGCAGCCGAGTCGTCGTCGGCCGAGACCACGACCGCGACCCCCGCGCCGCAGGCGAGCGCCGACGCCTCGCCGTCCGCGACCGGCGCCGGCTCCGCGACCGGGTCGACCTACAAGGACGGCACCTACTCCGCCGACGGCTCGTACCAGACGCCGGAGACCGTCGAGAAGATCTCCGTCTCGATCACGCTCTCCGACGACACCGTCACGAAGGTCGAGGTCACGGGCGATCCGCAGGCGGCGGAGACCAAGCACTACCAGTCGCAGTTCATCGGCGGGATCTCCGCGCAGGTGGTCGGCAAGAAGCTCGACGAGATCTCCGTCAGCCGCGTCTCGGGATCCTCGCTGACCAGCAAGGGATTCAACCAGGCGCTGGCCACGATCCGCACCGAAGCCGCGGGCTAGGGTGGATCCCCGCCCGCCGAGGGACGTGTGGCGGTTCGAGGCGATCGGCACCGTCTGGGAAATCGGCACGGACGGCCCGTTGTCCGCGGGCGAACGCGATGCGGTGCGGGACGTGATCGACGACTTCGACCACACCTGGTCCCGGTTCCGCGCCGACTCGCTCGTCGCCGCCCTCGCCGAGGAGCCGCAGGAGGTGCCGGCGCCGCCGGATGCGGTCGCGATGCTCGACCTGTACCGCGAGCTCTCGCTCGCGACCTCCGGCGCCGTGCAGCCGCTCATCGGGGACAGCCTCGCGGCGCGCGGCTACGACGCGGAGTACTCGTTCCGCGATCGCGGCGCCCGCCCGGCACCCGCCGACTGGACGGAGCAGCTGGCCTGGGACGACGGCGCGCTCGCCCTGCACGCCCCCGCGCTCATCGACGTGGGCGCGATCGGGAAGGGCCGTCTCGTCGACGTGGTGCACGACCTGCTGGGATCGCTGGGGCATGCCGAGCGCCTCGTCGATGCCGGCGGCGACCTGCGCCTGGGCGGTGACCCGATCAGGGTCGGGCTCGAGCACCCCTTCGACGCCACGCGGGCGATCGGCGTCGCCACGGTCGCCGACGCGGCGCTCTGCGGGTCGGCGGTGAACCGCCGCGCATGGGCGGGGGAGCGCGGCGGACTGCACCACGTGCTCGATGCGCGGACGGGGGAACCGGTGCGCACGATCGCGGCGACCTGGGCGATCGCCGCCGAGGCGATGGTCGCGGATGCGGCCGCCACGGCGCTCTTCTTCGACGGCGGTCCCGCGTTCGCGGCGCGGTTCGGTGTGGAATGGGTGCGGATGACCACGGCCGGCGTGGTCGAGTGGTCGACGGGGAACCGGATGGAGGTGTTCGCATGATCGCGACGCTGATCGGCGCGCGTCAGCGCGTGGTCGCGGAGCTGGGACGGCTCTCGATGTACCGGCTCACGCTGTACGCCCTGCTCGCGCTCGCCGCGATCGCGATGATCCTGTCCGCCTTCGGCGCCGTCCCTGTGCTGCCGCTCGACATCCTCGCCACCCTGGCGATCCTCGTGCTTGCGACGCTCGGCGCGGACGCGGTCGCCCAGGCCCTGCTGCGCGTCCCGCGCCGCATCGAGTCGTCGCTCATCACGGCGCTGATCCTGCTGTTCGTGGTGCAGCCCGGCGCGAACCCCGACCAGATCGGCGGCATCGCGCTCGCGGGAGTGGTCGCGGCGGCCTCCAAGTACGCGCTGGTGTGGCGCGGACGGCACCTGCTCAATCCCGCCGCGGTCGGTGCGACCGTGCTCACCATCACCGGCCTCGGGTTCTCGGCCTGGTGGGTCGGCACTCCGGCGATGGCGATCCCCGTGATCGTGCTGGGCCTCGTCGTGCTCTGGCGCACCGAGCGGATCCGCGTGGTCCTGCTGTTCGTGGTCGTCTACGCGATCGTCTCGATCGTGCGGTTCTCGGTGCAGTCTGCCGCGGCGGGCCTCGCCGTGCAGCCGGGGGACCTGCTCACCGCGGTGCTGCTGCAGTCGCCGGTGCTCTTCCTCGGCGCCTTCATGCTGTCGGAGCCGCTGACCATGCCGTCGCGGCGATGGCAGCAGCTGCTCATCGCCGTGGTCGTGGGGGCGCTCGCCGGCTGGCCGATCAGCCTCGGGATCATCACGCTCGGCCAGGAGCGGGCGCTGCTCGTCGGCAACCTGCTCGCGGCCGCTCTGGTCGCCCGTGCGGGCATCCGGCTCTCGCTCGTGCGCCGTCGCGCGGTGACCCCGACGGTCCACGAGCTGACGTTCCGGGCGCGGCGCCCGTTCCGGTTCGCACCGGGGCAGTACCTCGAGCTGCAGGTGCCGCACCGTCGCCCCGACGGCCGGGGCACCCGCCGCGAGTTCAGCATCCTGTCCTCGCCGGCAGAGCTGCCGTTCGTGCGCATCGCCTATCGCGAGGCCGAGCGCGGGTCGAGCTACAAGCGCGCCCTCGGCGCGGTGCAGCCCGACGACGTGCTCACCGCGACGGGGGTGTGGGGCGACTTCGTGCGGCCCGCCCGTGAGCAGCCCGCGCTCCTCATCGCCGCGGGGATCGGTGTGACGCCCTTCGTGGCGCAGCTCGGCGCACGCGACGCGGCGGATGCGGTGCTCGTGCTCGTGGCCTCCTCGGCGGAGGAGTGCGCGTACCTGAGCGAGCTCGGCGGATCCGGTGCCCGCATCGTGGTCGTCGCCCCCGATCGCCCTGCGGAGCTGCCCTCCGGTGCGGAATGGGCGGGCGGTGCGCGGCTGGACGCGGCGCTGCTGCAGGCGCTGGTGCCGGATCTGGATCGGCGGCACGCCTGGATCTCCGGCCCGCCGCGACTCATCGCGGAGCTCGCCCCCGCACTGCGCGGCGCGCGCCGCGTGACGACGGACGCTTTCGCGGGCTACTGAACCGGCACCCGTCCGAGAATGCGGACGGTTCAGCGCCCGCCGAGCGTGCGGCCGAGCTGGTGGCTGCCGGCGTCCGCGCGGCTCTCGGCCCGGGGCGCCGCATCCTCGTCCCTGCGCCGCGGCGCGGAGTGCTCGGCGTGATGCTGTCGGGGGGCGTCATCGCCGTGGTCGGTCGCCGCGGACGACGTCGTCTGCGGCACCTTCGGCAGGCGCACCGTGAACGCGGTCGCTCCTGGCCTGCTCTGCACGGAGATCGTGCCGCCGTGACCGTCCACGATCGCCTTCGTGATCGACAGACCGAGGCCCGAGCCGCCGGTCGCCCTGTTGCGTGAGCGGTCGCCCCGCGCGAAACGGCTGAAGAGCTCGTCGCGCACGGCGGGGTCGATGCCGGGTCCGTCGTCCCGGACCCGGAGCACGACCTCGGATCCCTCTTCCGCCACCTCGATCGCGATGCGGGTGCCGGCCGGTGTGTGCGTGCGGGCGTTCGCGAGCAGGTTCGTGACGACCTGCTGCAGCCGTCCCGTGTCGCCGATGAGCTCGACCGGCTCCTCCGGCACGTCGATCGCCCACTCGTGATCCGGCGCCGTGGGGCGGGCGTCCTCCACGCCCTCGATCGCCAGGCGGGACAGGTCGACGGTGGAGAGCGTGAGCTCCCTGCCCTCCTCGAGGCGTGCGAGCAGCAGGAGATCCTCGACCAGGCTGGTCATCCGCAGCGACTGCGCCTGGATGCGCTCCAGGGCGGTGTGCGCGGAGGCCGTGGCGGGATCCTCTGGCGCATCGGAACGAGACAGAGCGCGCAGCGACAGCTCGGAGTACCCGCGGATCGAGGACAGCGGCGTGCGCAGCTCGTGGCTCGCGTCGGCGACGAACTGCCGCATCCGCTCCTCGTTGCGCTGACGCACCGCGAGCGAGGCGTCGACGTGATCGAGCAGGGTGTTCAGCGCGGATCCGACGAGTCCGGTCTCGGTGCGCGGATCCGCCTCTGCGGCGGGCACGCGCTCCGTGATCGAGACGTCGCCGCGGTCCAGCGGCTGGTTGGCGACCCTGTTCGCGGTCGCGGCGACCTCGCGGAGCGGGCGCAGGGCGACCCGGATGGTGATCGCCGTGGACAGCGCCAGCAGGATGAGCCCGCCGATCGTCGTGAGCGCGATCATGGAGAACAGCGTCGTGATCTGCGCCTCGGTGGAGGCGCGGGGGAGCCCGGTGATCAGCTGGAACTGGGGCGAGTCCGCGCGCTGGATGCTCTGGTGCACGAGCTGGTACGGGCCGAGGCCGGCGAGCTCCGCCTCCGCCTTCTTGTCGCTCAGGGCGGCCACGACCTGCTGCATCTGCAGCGGGGAGAGCGGCTGCGCGACGCCTCCGCTGACGAAGGTGCCCGTCGCGTTCCCGGACGGCTGGACCACCATGACCAGAACGCCGTTCTGCACGCCGGTCTGCCCGACGACGAGGTCGGTCGCGGCGGGGACGTGCCCGAACAGCGCGTGCTGGTTGGCGACGGGCACGATGCCCTTCGCGGCGGCGGTCAGCTCGTCCTGCAGACGCCCGTTGAGCACGTTGCCGAGCACGACGCTGGTCGCGATCGCGATCACGACGAGGATGAGCGAGACGAACCCGGTCACCGCCGCCATCAGCCGTGTCTGCAGGGACAGCGGGCCCCGGGGGCGCGTGCGGAACGGATTCATCGAGGTCATGCCTTCTTCGTGCTCGTGCGGCGTCTTACTGCTGGGGCGCCTTGATCATGTAGCCGACCCCGCGCACGGTGTGGATCAACGCCACCTCGCGCCCGGCGTCGAGCTTCTTGCGGAGGTACGAGATGTACAGCTCGACGACGCTCGATCGGCCGCCGAAGTCGTAGCTCCACACGCGGTCCAGGATCTGCGCCTTGGAGAGCACGCGGCGCTCGTTGCGCATGAGGAAGCGGAGCAGCTCGAACTCCGTCGCGGTCAGCTCGACCTCGTCGCCCGCGCGGACCACCTCGTGGCTGTCCTCGTTGAGCGTGAGGTCGCCGACCTGCAGGATCGAGTCGCTGGCGTCCGTGGTCGCGCCTCCGGAGCGGCGGATCACGGCGCGCAGCCGTGCGACGACCTCCTCCAGGCTGAACGGCTTGGTGACGTAGTCGTCGCCACCGGCGGTGAGGCCCGCGATCCGGTCGCTCACCGCGTCCTTGGCGGTGAGGAACACGACGGGCACCATGTTGCCCTGCTCGCGCAGGCGCTTGAGGACGCCGAGCCCGTCCAGGTCGGGCATCATGACGTCGAGGACCAGGGCGTCGGGGCCGAAGTCGCGGGCGACCTGCAGCGCTTCGAGTCCTGATCCGGCGGTGCGCACCTCCCATCCCTCCATCCGCAGTGCCATGGCGAGGAGGTCGGTGAGCATCGGCTCGTCGTCGACCGCGAGGATCCGCAGGGGAGTGCCATCGGGGCGACGCAGCTCAGTGGCGTGATCGTTCATGGGATCTATTCTCCTCAGTTTCCTATGAACGGTCTATGAGGTTTGGAATGTCGGTGCCGCCGGGTAGCGTCACGGCCATGAGCACTCCTGGCGTTTCGTCCGTCCCCTCCGACTTCGGGCCCGAGATCCTGCGCCCTCGGGACAGCGGGGAGGTCGCGGCCGCCGTGCGGCGCGCCGCGGCCGAACGCAGGGTGCTGACGGTCCGCAGCGGGGGCCACGGCTTCTGGAAGCCCGAGGCGGGTGGCCTCACGATCGATCTGCGGAACCTGGCCTCGATCGAGGTCGGGGAGCCCTCGGGCGATGGCCGGATCGTGCGCGTCGGCGCCGGCGCGCAGTGGGGCGAGGTCGCGGTGGCGCTCGCACCGCACGGGATCGCCATCAGCGCGGGGGACACGGCGAGCGTGGGCGTGGGCGGACTGACCGTCGGCGGAGGGATCGGCCTGCTGGTGCGCGACCGCGGCCTCGCGATCGACCAGCTCCGCGGCGCGCAGCTCGTGACCGCGGACGGCGGTGTGCTCGAGGTCTCCGACACGGAGAACGCGGAGCTGTTCTGGGCGGTCCGCGGCGGAGGAGGCAACTTCGGCATCGTCACCCGGCTCGACTTCGCGGCGGCGCCGCTCGAGGGCGTCCTCGCGGGCGAGCTGTCCGTGGACGGCGACCAGGCGGAGCTCCTTCGCGCCGTGCGGGACACGCTCGAGACGGCGCCGCGTGCGCTCACCGTGACGTACATGGACGTGCCGCCGATGGATCCGAGCGCCCCGGCCGGCGCGCGGCTGGCGGTGACCTGGGCGGGGACGGATCCGGCGGCGCTCGCCGCGGCGCTGCAGCCGATCATGTCCGTGGACGGCGTGCAGGGCGAGGCCGTCCGCATGGCGTACGGGGATGCCCTGATCACGATGCCGCACGACGTCGACGAGCCCAACCCGCCGATGCTGTCGGTGAACGGCCTGTTCGCAGAGCTCGACGACGCGCTCATCGACCGGCTGGTGGCCTTCCGCCGCGCGCATGCGGCGGCGGTGGTTTTCCTGCGCTCGCTCGGCGGGGCCTACGGCGATGTCGCACAAGACGCGAGCGCGTTCCCCGCGCGGGCTGCTTCGTGGTTCGTGATGGCGGTGGCCTTCGACATCCCCGGCCTGCTCGACGACGCGGAGCGCGAGAAGGCGCGGTCCGAACTGGCCGCGATCGCGCAGGGGCGCCTCGCCGCCTATGCGAACTTCGCCGATCCCGCGTCGAACCCCGATGCCGCAGTGTTCTCCGAGCCCGAAGCGTGGGCGAGACTGCGCGCTCTCAAGGCGCAGTGGGATCCGCAGAACCTGTTCGCGGGAAACCACAACATCCCGCCGGCGGGCTGAGCCCCGGCTTCGCGCGGAGTGGACCGGGCCCGCTCCCGCTCCCACCGCGCTGGACCGGCCCGCGCCGCACGGCCATGGGGTCACGGTGTGCTTAGCGCGCGCATAGCAACGCCATCATCGCGCCCCAGAACCGGCTCCTAGCGTCACCATCACGAGCGTGACCGAAGGAGAAGCATGTACGGGACGTATCTGCGCCGGGAACTGGCCGGGCGGAAGAAGCAGACGGTGATCGTCGCCGTGGGCCTCGCGATAGCGATCGCCCTGGTGATCGTCGTCAACGCGCTGGCGGCGGGCGTGCGCGACGCGCAGACGCAGGCGCTCGCACGCGTCTACGGCGTGGGCACCGACCTCACCGTGACCGGCGCGCCGGCCCAGCGCGGCAGCGACACCGGGCAGCGCTTCGCCTTCGGAGCCGGCGGCGGCGCCGCGGCGAGCGACGGCAGCACGACCCTGAAGACCTCGGTGCTGCGCGCCTCTCCGGCGCGCGGCACGATCGACGCGGCAGGGGTCAAGACGATCTCGGGCACGGGGAACGTCGCCGCGGCCACCGGCGCACTGAGCCTGACCAACCTGACGTTCGACGGGCAGATCGCGCAGCAGGGCACGCAGGGCGGCACGGGGCAGTCCGGCACGGGCCAGTCCGGCACGGGGCAGTCCGGCACGGGCCAGTCCGGCACGGGCGAAGGACAGGGCACGGGTGAGCGCCCCCGATTCGGCGGCGGCAACTTCGGCCTCAACTCGTTCTCGGTGCTGGGCGTCGACCCCTCCGCGGGGACGACCGTGGGACCGCTGTCCTCGGTGAAGGTCTCCTCGGGACGCGCACTCGCCGCCGACGATGCCGGACAGCTCGTCGCCCTCGCGGACAGCACGTACGCCACGTCGAAGAGCCTGAGCGTCGGCAGCACGATCGACGTCGGCGGATCCACGGTCAAGATCGTCGGGATCGTGACCTCGTCGTCCGACTCCGCCGACACCGCGGCGAACGTGTACCTGCCTCTCGACACCGCGCAGAAGATCGCGGGAACAGGCGACGTCGTGTCCACGGTCTACGTGAAGGCGGCCTCCGCGTCCGACATCGCCACCGTGCAGGCGGCGCTCGCCAAAGCCCTTCCGACCGCGACCGTGAGCTCGCAGGCGGATCTCGCCTCCACCGTCTCCGGATCCCTCGCCAGCGCCGCTGGCATGATCGAGGGCCTCGGCACCTGGCTGTCCATCATCGTGCTCGCGGTCGCCGTGCTCCTCGCCGTGCTGTTCACGCTCTCCGGCGTCGCCCGGCGCACCAGGGAGTTCGGCACGCTCAAGGCGATCGGCTGGTCGA
This sequence comes from Microbacterium sp. NPDC089698, assembly GCF_044749045.1. NCBI lineage: Bacteria > Bacillati > Actinomycetota > Actinomycetes > Micrococcales > Microbacteriaceae > Microbacterium > Microbacterium sp. NPDC089698. The sequence continues at coordinate 1,124,774 of NZ_JBIVHE010000001.1, read as the reverse complement.
ACGGACGGATCGTCCGGCAGGTGGCCGGAGAGTCGCTCGTGCAGGGCCTCATCGGGGGAGCGGCAGGACTCGCGCTCGGCCTCGTCGGGATCCTCGTCGTGAACCTCGTCCAGCCCACGATCTCCGGCGCGTCGGCCTCCGGCTTCGCACGCGGCGGAGGCGCCGGGGGCGCGGGAAGCGCCGGTGCCGGAGGCGCGGGCGGAGCGTTCCAGGGCGGGGGAGGCGGGGGCGCGTTCCGCGGCCTCGGCGAATCCGCGCAGGCGGTCGTGCTGCACGGCCCGCTGAGCGTGACGATCCTCATCGCGGCCGTGGGCCTCGCGATCCTCGGCGGCCTCGTCGCCGGCGCGATCGGCGGATGGCGGGCGGCCCGGCTGAGCCCCGCCGAAGCACTGCGGTCCGCCGCCTGACCCGCAACCCGAACAGGAGAGACGACAGATCATGAGCATCATCGAGACCGAGCCGCAGGCGCTGTACCGGCTGACCGATGTCACGCGCACCTACCGGACGAAAGGACGCACGGTCACGGCGCTGACCGGCGCGACCGCGGAGATCAGAGCGGGCGAGTTCGTGACCATCCAGGGGCCCACGGGCGGCGGGAAGTCCACGCTTCTGCAGCTGCTCGGCGCGCTGGACCGCCCGTCCGGCGGATCCCTCGCACTGGGCGGCACAGAGCTGTCCACGGCGTCGAACCGGGAGCTCGGGCGGTTGCGCGCCGAGGAGATCGGGTTCGTGTTCCAGGGCTTCAACCTGATCCCCACGCTCACGGCGAGGGAGAACGTGGCGATGGCGCTCGTGCCGCTGAAGATCCCGGCGGAGGAGCGCCGCACCCGCGTGGACGAGTCGCTCGCGCACGTGGGCCTCGCCGATCGCGGCGATCATCTGCCGGGTGAGCTGAGCGGCGGTCAGCAGCAGCGGGTCGCGATCGCCCGGGCGATCGTGAAGAAGCCGCGCGTGCTGCTCGCCGACGAGCCCACCGGCAACCTCGATGAGGAGATGCGCGACGAGATCCTCGTGCTGCTCGAGTCGCTCTGCGCCGAGGGGCTGACGCTCATCGTCGTCACGCACGACTCGGCGGTCGCGAAGCGCGCGCACCGCCGTCTGCGCCTCAAGAACGGCCGCCTGGCCGAGGTGTGACCCTCTACCTGCGAGTCGTCCCCGTCAGCGGACACCAGGGGGTGCGCTGACGGGGACGACTCGCAAGTGGGGCGGCGTCAGTGGGTGTCGACGGCCTCGATCTCGGTGCGGTCGCCGGACCACTGGGTGTGGAAAGTGCCGGGCTTGTCGATGCGCTTGTAGGTGTGCGCGCCGAAGAAGTCGCGCTGGCCCTGCACGAGGGCGGCGGGGAGACGGTCGGCGCGGATCCCGTCGTAGTACGACAGCGACGAGGAGAACGCAGGAGCGGGGATCCCGGCCTGCGCGGCGGCCACGACCACGCGGCGCCAGGCGGACTGGGCGCGGGTGATCGCCTCGGCGAAGTACGGCGCGGTCATCAGGACCGGCAGATCCGGGGTCTCGGCGTAGGCGTCGGCGATGCGGTTCAGGAACTGCGCGCGGATGATGCAGCCGCCGCGCCAGATCTTCGAGATCGCGCCGAGGTCGATGTTCCAGCCGTACTCGGCGGCACCCGCGCGGATCTCGTCGAAGCCCTGCGAGTAGGCGACGATCTTCGAGGCGTAGAGCGCGAGGCGCACGTCCTCGATGAAGGCGTCGACCTGGTCGGCGGGGACGGTGAAGGCCTCGTCGGGCCCCGGGAGGGCGCCGGCGACGGCGCGCTGCTCGGGGTGCGAGCTCAGCGAGCGGGCGAAGGTGGCCTCGGCGATGCCGGAGACCGGGACGCCGAGGGACAGCGCGGTCTGCACGGTCCACGCGCCGGTGCCCTTGGCGCCGGCCTGGTCGAGGATGACGTCCACGAGCGGCGCGCCGGTGGCGGCGTCGACCTGACGGAGCACCTCGGCCGTGATCTCGATGAGGTACGACTCCAGCTCGCCCTTGTTCCACTCGGCGAAGATCTCGGCGATCTCGGCCGGGGTCTTGCCCGTGCCGCGGCGGATCAGGTCGTAGGCCTCGGCGATGAGCTGCATGTCGGCGTACTCGATGCCGTTGTGCACCATCTTCACGAAGTGGCCGGCGCCGTCGTGGCCGACGTGCGTCACGCACGGCTCGCCCTCGGCGATCGCGGCGATGGAGCGCAGGATCGGGCCGAGCGTCACCCAGGACTCGTCGGATCCGCCCGGCATGATCGAGGGTCCGGTGAGCGCGCCCTCCTCACCGCCGGAGATGCCCGCGCCGACGAAGTTGATGCCGGTCTCGCGCACAGCCTTCTCGCGGCGGATCGTGTCGGGGAAGTACGCGTTGCCGCCGTCGACGATGATGTCGCCGGGCTCGAACACCTTCACGAGCTCGTCGATCACGGCGTCGGTGCCCGCGCCGGCCTTGACCATGATGATCGCGGTGCGCGGCTTCTGCAGCGCGTCGGCGAACTCCTGGTAGGTCGCGGCGGGGATGAAGCCGGCCTCGGGGTGCGCGTCCAGCACGCCCTGCGTCTTCTCGTAACTGCGGTTGAAGATCGCCACGGTGTTGCCCTCGCGGCTGGCGAGGTTGCGGGCCAGATTCGAACCCATGACGGCGAGTCCGACGACTCCGATGTTGGCAGCGGCAGTGGGCACGGTGATCTCCTCGTGTGTCCGATGGGGGATGGAATCAGGGTATCGCTGTTGGGGCGGGGGTCAGGGCGGTGCGTCGGCGCCTCCGCGACCGTGGGCGCCGACGGATCGGGCGGGGCCGGATCGACGCCGCGGCGTGTCGTCTGCGGCGTGTCGTCAGCGGCGTCCCGCGTCCGGGGATGAAGCGGCGGGCCCCGCCCAGGGCCCGCCTCGGGGCGGACGCAGGCGGGAGCGTGTAACGATCCGGGCAACCGTTCCGCGTTAGCAGGCGAAAACTGGACGCCGTCGGACTAATGTCGTGCGCGGGACGCGTACATGGAGGTACGCTCGCCACACCTTGAAGACATCGACGTTCGCAAGGGGCGGTCGATGACCCGAATCGGAAGGCAATCACAAATGATCCGAAAGAAAGTCGCCGCGGGGGTCGCAGCTGCAGCCGCACTGCTGCTTCTCGCGGGTTGCGCGAATCAGGCCGGGAGCTCGTCGTCGACGACCGGCAGCAGCAGCAAGATCGATGTCCCGACCGTGACGTCGGTCGACACGCCCAAGGACGCGGTCCTGCCCGCCGGTGACGGCAAGGCCACGTGCTCGAACCTCAACCTCGGCTACATCGGCGCCGAGACCGGTCCGAACGCCCAGCTCGGCATCAACATCGTCAACGGCGTGAAGCTCGCGATCGACCAGCACAACAAGGCGAACCCGGGTTGCCAGGTGGGGCTCAAGGAGTTCGACACCGAGGGCGACCCGAACAAGGCGACCGGCCCGGTCACCCAGGCCGTCAGCGAGGCGGACATCGTCGGCGTGGTCGGCCTGCCATTCTCCGGCGAGTCGAAGGCCACGGGCAACATCTTCGAGCAGCAGGGGCTGGTGCACATCACCCCGTCCGCCACGAACCCCGGTCTGACCAAGAACGGCTGGACCACGTTCTTCCGCGGCCTCGGCAACGACTCGCAGCAAGGCCCGGCCGCCGCGAAGTTCGTCACCGACACCCTGAAGGCCAAGAAGGTCTACCTGGTGCAGGACGACTCCGACTACGGCATCGGCCTGGCGACCGCCACGGGCGAGGCCCTCGGCTCCGCCAAGACCGGCAGCGACAAGGTCACCACCGGCCAGAAGGACTTCTCGGCCGTGATCTCCAAGATCATGAACGCGAAGCCCGACGCCGTCTACTACGCCGGCTACTACGCCGAGGCGGCCCCCTTCGACCAGCAGCTGGTCGCCAAGGGCTACACCGGCGCCTTCGTCGGCCCCGACGGCGTGAAGGACGACCAGTTCATCAAGCTGGCCGGCGACGCGTCGAAGAACGCCTTCTTCACCTGCCCCTGCATCCCGGGCGAGCTGCTGAAGGACTTCGAGAGCCAGTACAAGGCGGCATCGAACGCCGAGCCCGGCACGTACTCCATCGAGGGCTACGACGCGGCCACCGTGCTGCTGAGCGGCATCGACGCGGGCAAGGTCAGCCGCGCCGACCTCAAGGACTGGGTCAAGAACTACGACAAGGACGGTCTCAGCAAGCACTACAAGTGGGACTCCACGGGAGAGCTGCAGGCGCCCGCCGTGTACGGCTACAAGGTCGACAGCGGCAAGATCGCCTACATCGGTCCGATCGGTCAGTGACCGAAAGGGTCCCGCGGCACGGAGGCTCTCCGTGCCGCGGGATCCCCTGCCCCTGCTCTTTCCCGGCGCAATGTCGCGCCCTCTGTGGAAGTGAAAACTGAATGCTCGATCTCGTCGCCCAGTCCGTGGTGCACATGGACTCGTCCTGGATCAATTTCGATATCAACTCCCTGCTCCAGAACTTCTGGAGCGCCACCTTCGACGGCCTCACCTTCGGCGCCGTCTACGGCCTGATCGCCGTCGGATACACCCTCGTCTACGGCGTCCTGAGCCTGATCAACTTCGCCCACTCGGAAGTCTTCATCGTCGGCGCCTACGGCGTCGTGATCACCCTGACGATGCTCGGCTTCGGCCCCAGCGCCCCGACGATCGGGCCGCTGGCGATCATCATGGATCTGCTGCTCGCGCTCGTGGTCGGCATGGTGTTCTCCGCGGGCACCGCGTTCGTCGTCGAACGGGTCGCCTACAGACCCCTGCGCAAACGGAACGCGCCGCGACTGGCGTTCCTGATCACCGCGATCGGCGTCTCGTTCGCGATCCAGTACCTGATCTTCCTGCCGTTCATCGGCGGGGCGAACGCCCAGCCGGCGGTGACGATGTTCATCCCGACGCCGGTGTTCGACGTGTTCGGCACGATCATCACGAACCAGCAGATCATCATCGTCGTCGCGGCCCTGCTGCTCATGATCGGCACCGACATGTTCATCCGGCGCAGCCGGACCGGACGCGGGATCCGCGCCGTGGCGCAGGATCCCGACACCGCGACCCTGATGGGCGTCTCGAAGGAGCGCACCATCGTCATCACGTTCATCATCGGCGGTCTGCTGGCCGGAGCCGCCGCGCTGTTCTACGTGATGCTGGTGCCCTCCGGCGTCATCTACAACGGCGGCTTCATCCTGGGCGTCAAGGCGTTCGCGGCGGCCGTGCTCGGCGGCATCGGCAACGTCCGCGGCGCGCTGCTCGGCGGCATCCTGCTCGGCATCGTCGGCAATTACGGGCAGATCCTGCTCGGAGATGCGCAGTGGGCCGACGTCGTCGCCTTCGTGATCCTCGTCCTCGTCCTGCTGGTCCGCCCGACCGGCATCCTGGGCACCACTCTCGGAAGGAGCAAGGCATGAGCACCTCATCCGACGGGCCCCGCCCGCTGCCCACGGCAGAGACGGCCCGCGAGGCGATCGAGACCGAGTCCATCGCGACCGTGCGCCGGGGACCGTTCCGAGGGCTGCGCGAGCGGTGGAACGAGCTGTCCCGGCCCGCGCAGTGGGCGTGGATGCTGATCGTCGTCGCGATCGCCTACGCGATGCCCTATCTGAACTTCTTCCCGCTCAGCACCGCACCAGGCAACGACTGGCCCCTCGCGCTGTTCGCGATGGCCGTGTACGCGCTCGTCGCGGTCGGCCTGAACGTCGTGGTCGGCTATGCCGGCCTGCTCGACCTCGGGTACGTGGCCTTCTTCGCGGTCGGCTCCTACACGGCCGCGATGTTCACGAGTCCGGACTCGCCGTACCTGAAGATCCCGTACCTGTGGACGCTTCCGCTGGCCATGGTGATCGCGATGATCTTCGGCGTCGTGCTGGGCGTGCCCACGTTGCGCCTGCGCGGCGACTACCTGGCGATCGTGACGCTCGGATTCGGTGAGATCGTCCGGATCCTGGCGACCATCATCCCCGCCATGAAGGGTCAGGTCGGCTTCCAGAACGTCGGTCGCCCGCCGGGGGAGGGACCGAACGGGATCCCGATCTTCGCGAACTCGAACGGCACCCCGTGGTACTGGCTGACCGTGACGATCCTCATCATCATCCTGCTGCTCGCGGGCAACCTGGAGCGCTCGCGCGTCGGTCGGGCCTGGATCGCGATCCGCGAGGACGAGGATGCGGCGGAGACCATGGGCGTCCCGACGTTCAAGTACAAGGTGTGGGCGTTCGCGATCGGCGCGAGCGTGGGCGGTCTCTCCGGAGCGCTGTTCGCCGGTCAGGTCGGCTTCGTCAACAACCAGAAGTTCGATGTGCAGACCTCGATCCTGTTCCTCGCGGCGGTCGTCCTCGGCGGCACGGGCAACAAGGTCGGCGCGATCCTGGGTGGCGCGATCGTCGCGTACATCCCGCTGCGGTTCACCGCCGTGGCCGACTACAAGTACCTGATCTTCGGCGTCGCCCTGGTGATCCTGATGATCTACCGCTCGCAGGGCCTCATCCCGGCGAAGATGCGGCTCATGGCGTATTCGCGCAAGGCGATCGAATGGGTGGCGCCGCCGAAGACGCCGAGAGGCGCGGAACCGCCGGGAGCGCCCACGCCCCGCACGGAAGGGAGCGCGTCGTGACCGACGAGAACGACAACAGGGCCGACGCGACCCCGGAGGAGCCCGTGATCGACGCGGCGTCCGCCGCGGAGCCACTGCCCGAGGACGGCGCGGAACCCGACATCGTGCCGGGCGAGGCCCCTCCGCTCGTCGAGGGCGCGGAGTCCGAGCGCGAGATCGACGTCGCCGTCGGCGAGAAGCTCGTCGAGGTGAAGAACCTCACGATCAAGTTCGGCGGCCTCACGGCCCTCGACGACGTCTCGTTCGACATCAGGCGCGGCGAGATCCTCGGTCTCATCGGCCCGAACGGCGCAGGCAAGACGACGTGCTTCAACGCGATGACCGGCGTCTACCGTCCGACCAGCGGCGACGTGCTGCTGGAAGGGACGTCGGTCAAGGGGCGCAAGCAGCACCAGATCACGCGGATGGGACTGGCGCGCACGTTCCAGAACATCCGGCTGTTCGGCGAGATGACGGCGCTCGAGAACGTGGTGGTGGGCCTCGATGCCCGGCACCGCACCTCGGTGCCCGGCGCGCTGATCCGCTCGCCGCGGCACATCCGCGAGGAGAGGAGCTCGGTCGACAGGGCGATGGCCCTGCTCGACTTCGTCGGCATCGCCCAGCACGCGCAGAAGCGCTCGCGGGATCTGTCCTACGGATCCCAGCGGCGCCTCGAGATCGCGCGTGCTCTCGCGACGGATCCGAAACTGCTCTGCCTGGACGAGCCCGCCGCCGGCTTCAACCCGGCCGAGAAGGAGGACCTGATGGCCCTCATCCGGTCCATCCGGGACGAGGGCTACACGGTGCTGCTCATCGAACACGACATGAAGCTCGTGATGGGTGTCACCGACCGCATCGTGGTGCTGGAGTTCGGACGCAAGATCGCCGACGACCTGCCCGCCGCCATCCGCGACGATCCGCGCGTGATCGCCGCCTACCTGGGAGTGCCCGAAGATGACGCTGCTTGAACTCAAGGACGTCGCGGTCCACTACGGCAGGATCAAGGCGATCCACGACATCTCCTTCTCGGTCGACGAGGGCGAGATCGTCACGCTGATCGGCGCGAACGGTGCGGGCAAGACGACGACGATGCGCACGATCTCGGGGCTGCTCCAGCCGTCGAGCGGATCCATCACTTTCGACGGCCAGGACATCACCAAGATGAAGGCGCACCTGCGTGTGGTCAAGGGCATCTCGCAGTCGCCGGAGGGTCGGGGCATCTTCCCCGGCATGACGGTGCTGGAGAACCTCGACATGGGCACCTTCGGCCTGAAGAACAAGTCGGGTGTCGCGGAGTCCTATGAGCGCGTGTTCTCGCTGTTCCCGCGGCTCGACGAGCGCAAGAAGCAGCTCGGCGGCACGATGTCCGGCGGCGAGCAGCAGATGCTCGCGATCGGCCGGGCGCTGATGTCGCAACCCCGCGTGCTGCTGCTGGACGAGCCCTCGATGGGGCTCGCTCCGCAGTTCATCCGGCAGATCTTCAAGATCATCACGGAGATCAACGCGCAGGGAACGACCGTGCTGCTCGTGGAGCAGAACGCGAACCAGGCCCTCGCCAGGGCGCACCGCGCGTTCGTGCTGGAGACCGGGGCGATCACGCGCACCGGAACGGGCAAGGAGCTGCTCGCCGATCCTGCGGTGAAGGAGGCCTACCTCGGCGTGGGGTGAACGCCCCCGGCGCCGCCGGCCCGAGCGTGCCGCAGGGTGCGCTCACACGAGAAGAACCGCGTCGTCCCTCGGGGCGGCGCGGTTCTTCGTGTGAGGTTCGTCAGTCCTTGCGGTAGCCGGAGCGGCCGAGCGAGAACAGCGCGCCGAAGCAGAGCACCGTCGCTCCCACGGCCATCAGGCCGATCAGCCAGGCCAGCGCTTCGGAGAGGAATACACCATCGGTCATGCCGTACAGCCTATCGTCAGTGCCGCGCGCCGATCTCGGGTAGCATGGTGGGGTCCTCGGCGAGGGATGGCGCGCGTGCGCGCACATCCGTGATCGACGCGGCGAGCTCTGGCTCTCCTTCCGTCATGTCGAGACGACGCACCCAGACCACCGCGCAGCCCCTGTGCCGCGTGTGAACAAGGAGAACATCATGACTGAGAACAACAAGGTCGTCGCGGAGCTCCGCACCAGCTTCGGCAAGGGCTTCGCCCGCCGTCTGCGCGCCGCCGGCCAGATCCCCGCCGTCATCTACGGCCACGGCACCGACCCGGTGCACGTCGCCCTGCCGGGCCACCAGGTCGGCCTGCTCATCCGCCGCGCCAACGCGCTGCTCGAGCTCGACATCGACGGCCGCGCCGAGCTGACCCTGGTCAAGGACGTCCAGAAGGACCCGGTGCACCAGATCATCGAGCACATCGACCTGCTCGTCGTGAAGAAGGGTGAGAAGGTCTCGATCGAGCTCCCCGTCGTGCTGACCGGCGAGTCCTTCGCGGGCACCATCGCGAACCTCGACGCCACGCACCTCTCGGTCGAGGCCGAGGCCACCCACATCCCCGAGCACGTCGAGGTCTCGGTCGAGGGCCTCGAGGACGGCGCGCGCATCACCGCCGCCGACGTCGTGCTGCCCAAGGGCGTCACCCTGGTCGCCGACCCGGAGACCCTCATCGTCGCCGTGTCCGTTCCCGCCGCCGCGCTCGCGGCCGAGGACGAGATCGCCGCTGCCGATGAGGCCGTCGCCGACGCGCAGTCCGAGGAGGCCGCCGCGGAGTGATCCGCGGTTCGAACTTCTGATCAAGGGGGCGCGATCCGATCGCGCCCCCTTCGTCGTCCCAGGGAGCTTCACCCGGTGGGCGCGAATTCCTGGAGGATGGATCCATGGCGCAGACCTGGCTGGTGGTGGGGCTCGGCAACCCGGGGCCGAAGTACGCGGCGACCCGGCACAATGTCGGGCAGATGGTCGTCGACGAGCTCGCGGCCCGCCGCGGCGAGACGTTCCGTGAGCACAAGGGCGGGGCCAGGGTCGTGGAGACCTGGGTGCGCCCGGGTGGCGACAAGCTCGTGCTCGCCAAGCCGAACAGCTTCATGAACGTCTCGGGCGCCCCGGTCGGCGCGCTCGCCCGGTTCTACTCGGTGGATCCGGAGCGGATCGTGCTCGTGCACGATGAGCTCGACATCCCCTTCGACACGATCAAGCTCAAGGTCGGTGGCGGGCACGGCGGGCACAACGGCATCCGCGACGTCGCGCGCGTGCTGACCACGCCCGACTTCCCGCGCGTGCGAGTGGGGATCGGCCGCCCTCCGGGACGACAGGATCCGGCGGACTGGGTGCTCGCTCCTTTCGGCGCGGCAGAGCGTCCGAACCTCCCGATCCTCATCTCCGACGCGGCGGACGCGGTGGAGCTGCTGGTGCAGGACGGGCTGCTCGCGGCGCAGCAGAAGCATCACGCTCCGCGCTGATCCGCGTGCGAGCGGCGGCGAGGGACCGTTCGGGGACGCCCGGTACCGATGCCCTGCGCGTCAGCGCTGCGTCGCCGCGACGCCCAGACCGACGATGAAGACGATGTAACCCACGAGGCCGTACACGAACGGTCCGAGCGCGGCGATGATGACCGCGGCGATGCCGGGTCCGCGTCCGCGCCGTTTGGCGATCGCGACGATGCCCTGCACGAGCGCCCAGATCCCCAGCGCGGTCGCCGTCCAGGTCGTGATCTCGACCCACAGGATGAGATCGCGCACGGGGGTGAGGATGGACAGGTCTTCGGAGGAGATCCTGTTCTCGAGGGACGTGAGGTCGGCCGAGGAGCCGATGCCGTGGCCCACCTGCCAGGCGAGCACGGCGCCCACGATCGTGAGCACCACGGTGGCGAGGAGGGCGAGCAGCAGTGCCATGCGGCCGAGACCCGGACGGCCGGCAGGCGCGGCCGTGGGGGCGACCGGCGCGGCATAACCGCCGGCGGGGCCGGAGAAGGCTCCGGGTGGTGCCTGGTATGCGGGAGTAACCGGCTGCTGCGCGTACCCGGGTGGGACCGGCTGCTGCGGGTAGGCGGGCGGAGCGACCGGCGGCGCCGGATATCCCGGCGCGGTGGGCGGCGGAACGGGGTTGGACTGCTGCGGATCGGTCACGCGTTCATCCTAGGGTCGGTGGCCGACGCGCGGACAGCGCTGGCCGGTGTGCCGCGCGCAGCGGTGGTGGTTGTTTCGTCCTCCACAGGCCGCGTTTCTGGGGAGTTCTGCACGGTTCGGAATCGGGGGCTGATCTGGGGGTTCGGATGTCGGTGGTGCCGGGTTGGATGGGGGTGTGCGATCGAGTCCGGCGGAGGTTCTGCGGCAGGTGGATGACCTGCTGGCGGGGTTGTGCGCGTCGGCGGAGGCGGGTGCGGGGTTCGACGGGGTGGACGCGACGGGGCTGGTGTCGGCGGTGATCACGGCGGGGTCGGTGCGGCGGCGGGTGGATGCGGTGCTGACGGGGTTGGTCGGGGAGGTCGCGGATCGGGATCGGCGGCTGGCGGTGGAGCGGGTGTCGCCGGGAGCGGGGTGTCGGGATGTGACGGAGTTGTTGCGGCGGGCGTTGCGGACGGATGTGGGCACGGCGCGGGGGTTTGTGCGTGCGGCTAGGGTCACGCACCGGGAGGTGATGTTGTCCAGTGGTGAGTTGGGTCCGGCGGCGTTCCCGGCGATGGCGGAGGTGTTGCGGGACGGGGTGGTCTCGGTGGCGGGGTTGCTGGCCGCGGTCGGGCCGGTGCAGCGGGCGGGGAACCGGATCACCGCGGAGGAGCGGGAGGTGGTGGACGGGTTGCTCGCGCGTACGGCGCGGGGGGAGGATCTGCCGGATGAGCAGGGCCGTCCGGGGCCCGCCCCGTCGACGGGGGAGTTGGCGGATTTCTCTAGGGTGTTGATGTTGCGGTTGGATCCGGACGGGGCGGAGCCGGAGGATCGGGCGGGGGAACGGAACAGGGGTGTCACGTTCGGGTCGCTTCGTGAGGGTGTCGTCCCGATCCGTGGCGGGTTGCTCCCGGAGACGGCGGCGCAGTTGCAGCGCTTGTTCGACGCGGTCGGCAACCCTGCCGCGCGTGATGCGCCCCCGGTCGCCACCGACGGGGTCAGGTTCACCCCCGCCGACCCCACCGACACCGACCCCACCGACACCGACCCCGCCGACACCGACCCCGCCGACACCGACGGCGCTGATGCCGGTGAGGATGTTTGCGATGGTCTTGGGGATCCGGTGGACGAGCGCACCCCGGCGCAGAAACGTCACGACGCGCTCGCGATGATCGTGACCGTCGCCGCCGCATCCGGCGGGTTCCCCGACCTCGGCGGTGCGGCCCCGACCCTGGTGGTCTCGGTGACCGCGGAGGACTATGTCTCCGGGACGGGGCGGGCACGCCTGGAGGGCACCGGGTGGGACGTGCCGGTCTCTGTTGCCCGGCATACGGCGTGTGCGGGTGGGGTCCAGCGGGTGCTGTTCGATGAGCGGGGCCAGATCGTGTCGATCGGGACGACCGCTCGCGTCTTCACGGCGGTGCAGCGTCGTGCGATCGTCCTCCGCGACCGGGAGTGCGTGATCCCCGGCTGCCATGTGCCCGCGACCTGGTGCGAGATCCACCACGTCCACGAGCACGCCCGCGGTGGGCGTACGCATACGAGTAACGGTGTGGCGCTGTGCTGGCACCACCACCGCACCCTCGATGTGTCCGGCTGGCAGGTCCGCATGCGTCACGGGGTGCCCGAGATCCGAGGCCCCCACTGGTGGGACCCCCACCGCGGCTGGCACCGGCCCCGCACCCACCACGGCACACCCCCACCCGCCCGCACCCCCGCCCACGCCCTCGCACCACCCGGATGACAACCCGCGCGGAAGGCTGGGCGGGCCATCGCGTTCCGACTCCGCCCAGGCGTCGTGTCGGCGGCGGCGCATAGACTCTTCCGGTGACTGTGCAGGGGATCATCCGCGCTCTGGAAGAGGAGGCGTCCGGATTCAGGGACGCCCTGAGCTGGGCGCAGACCGACGCCGACCTGCTGGCGAGCGCCGGGATGGACGCGCCCATGCTCGCGGGGCTCCTCGAGCGTCGGTCCGCGGCGGGGAAGCCCGCGGCGCTGCTCGTGGTCGCACCGACCGGACGGCGGGCCGAGTCGCTCGCCGCCGCGCTCGGCTCCTACCGCCCCGACGCCGAGATCCTGTCCTTCCCCGCGTGGGAGACGCTCCCGCACGAGCGGCTCAGCCCGAGCCCTGACACCGTCGGGCGGCGCCTCGAGGTGCTGCGCCGGATGCGGATCTGGTCGGGGGAGCGGCCGCTCGTCGTCGTCGCCTCGGTGCGGGCAGCCCTGCAGCCCGTCGCCGCGGGGCTCGGCGACGTCGAACCGCTCGAGCTCACGGTCGGAGGTCGCGGGTACGACCTCGACACGGTGGCGGCGTCCCTCGTCGAACGCGCCTACTCGCGGGTCGACATGGTCTCCCGCCGCGGCGAGTTCGCCGTGCGCGGCGGCATCCTCGACGTGTTCCCGCCCACCGCGGAGCACCCCTCCCGGGTCGAGTTCTTCGGCGACGAGGTCGATCAGATCCGCCTCTTCTCCGTCGCGGATCAGCGCTCTCTGCCGGTCGCTCCCACCGGCGTCTCGCTCCCGGCCAGCCGAGAGCTGCTGCTGACGGCCGAGGTCCGCGAGCGCGCCGCCCAGCTCATCGATGCCTTCCCCGGGATCGCAGGGATGCTCGAGAAGATGGCGGAGGGGATCCCCGTCGAGGGCATGGAGTCGCTCCTTCCCGTCGTCGCGGGTCCCGTGGTGCCGCTGACGGACTACCTCCCCGAGAACGCCGCCGTCGCACTCGTGGATCCGGAGCGCTCCGGAGCACGCGCGGCGAGCCTCGGCGAGACGAACCGCGAGTTCCTCGACGCCGCCTGGAGCGCCGCGACCGCCGGCGCCTCGGCGCCGATCGACCTGCAGACCGGCGACTTCCTGTCTGTCGCAGAACTGTGCGCGGCCGTGCACGACCGCGGCGGTGTGTGGTGGCGGCTCAGCGCCTTCGACGCCGGCTCCGACGATGCCGCGTTCGACCAGGGCGCCGACGGCGTGAGCGCCGCACCCATCCCGTCCTTCCACGGCAACGTCGACGGAGCGATCGAGTTCACCGCCGGCCGCGTCGCCGACGGGTGGCGGGTCGTGCTGGTCGCCTCGGGACCCGGCCTCGTCGATCGGGCCCGCGACGTGCTCGCCGACCGTGGGGTCGCGGCCCGCGTGGTCGACGGGCTGCCCGGCATCCCCGACGCCGGCGTCGCGACGCTCGTCACGGGCGCGATCGAATCGGGCTTCCAGGTCTCGAGCGCGAAGATCGCGGTCCTGACCGAGAACGAGTTCTACGGACGCACGATCGGCGGCGACACCCGCGTCGTGAAGAAGCTCGCCTCGCGGCGCAAGAACGTCGTCGACCCGATGCAGCTCAAGGCAGGCGACTTCGTCGTGCATCAGACGCACGGCATCGCGCGCTTCGTCGAGATGACCCAGCGCGAGGTGTCCTCGGGCGGGCGGAACGCCGTGAAGACGACCCGCGACTACCTCGTGCTCGAGTACGCGCCGTCCAAGCGCGGCTACCCGGGCGACAAGCTCTACGTGCCCACCGACCAGCTCGACCTGCTCTCGAAGTACGTCGGCGGCGAGGCGCCGACGTTGTCCAAGATGGGCGGCAGCGACTGGGCCGCCGCGAAGGGCAAGGCCCGCAAAGCCGTGCGCGACATCGCGGTCGAGCTCGTGAAGCTGTACTCGGCGCGGATGGCGGCCAAGGGCTACTCGTTCGGCAAGGACACGCCCTGGCAGCGTGAGCTGGAGGAGGCGTTCCCGTTCGCGGAGACCCCCGACCAGCTGCAGACCATCGACGAGATCAAGGCCGACATGGAGCGGCCCATCCCGATGGACCGGCTGCTGTCGGGCGACGTCGGCTTCGGCAAGACCGAGGTCGCGGTGCGCGCCGCGTTCAAGGCGATCCAGGACGGCAAGCAGGTCGCCATGCTCGTGCCGACGACGCTGCTCGTCAAGCAGCACCTCGAGACGTTCACCGAGCGCTTCGCGGGCTTCCCGGTCAAGGTGCGCCCGCTCTCGCGCTTCCAGACCGACAAGGAGGCGCGCCTCACGCTCGACGGCCTGCTGGAGGGATCCGTCGACATGGTGATCGGAACGCACCGGATCCTCACCGACCAGGTGATGTTCAAGGATCTGGGTCTCATGATCATCGACGAGGAGCAGCGCTTCGGCGTCGAGCACAAGGACGCGCTCAAGAAGATGAAGACCAACGTCGACATCCTCGCCATGAGCGCGACCCCGATCCCGCGCACGCTGGAGATGGCGGTCACCGGCATCCGCGAGATGTCGACGCTGCAGACCCCGCCCGAAGACAGGCATCCGATCCTCTCGTTCGTGGGACCGAAGAGCGACAAGCAGGTCGCGGCGGCGATCCGGCGCGAGATCCTCCGCGAAGGCCAGGTCTTCTACGTGCACAACCGCGTGCAGTCGATCCAGCGCATCGCGAGCGAGCTCGCCGAGCTCGTGCCGGAGGCGCGGATCGCCGTCGCGCACGGCCAGATGGGCGAGCACCAGCTGGAGCAGGTCGTCGACGACTTCTGGGAGCGCAAGTTCGACGTGCTGGTCTCGACGACCATCATCGAGACAGGCCTGGACATCTCGAACGCCAACACGATCATCATCGACCGCGCCGACCGCTACGGCCTGAGCCAGCTGCATCAGCTGCGCGGACGCGTGGGCCGCGGCCGGGAGCGCGCGTACGCGTACTTCCTGTACGACGACATGAAGCCGCTGAGCGAGACCGCGGCCGACCGACTGCAGACGATCGCGGTGAACAACGACCTCGGATCCGGCATGCAGGTCGCGCTCAAGGACCTCGAGCTCCGCGGCGCCGGCAACCTGCTGGGCGCGGAGCAGGCCGGCCACATCGCGGGCGTCGGCTTCGACCTGTACCTGCGCATGATCGGTGAGGCCGTCGCGACCTTCCGCGGCGAGGAGACCGAGACCGGCGCCGAGCTGCGCCTGGAGCTGCCGGTGGACGCGCGGATCCCCGATTCGTACATCGACAGCGAGCGGCTGCGACTGGAGGCCTATCAGAAGCTGTCCAGCGCGGCCACGGCGACCGCGGCGGACGATGCGATCGACCATGTGGTCGAGGAGCTTGCGGACCGGTACGGCGCGCCGCCGGCCGAGGTCGAGGGGCTCGTCGCGATCGCCCGGCTGCGGCGCCGCGCCGCGCGTGCGGGCCTCACCGACGTGGTGGCGATGGGGTCGAACCTCCGAGTCGCTCCCGCTCGTCTCGAGGACTCGATGAAGGTGCGCGTGCAGCGCCTGTACCCCCAGGCCAAGCTCGTCGGCGGAGGAGAGGCGCTCGTCGTGCCGATGCCCGGTGCAGACCGGGTCGACCCGGTCGAGTGGACCGGGCAGTTGCTGACCGCGCTGTTCCCCGAGCCCGCCCCGGCGGAGCCGGTCGGCGCCTCCGCATCCACGGGTGCTGCAGGATGAGCCTCGACGAGCCGCGCTGGCGCTGGGTGTCCACGCGCGAGGTGCACCGCGGACGCGTGCGGATCGACGCCGACGAGGTCGAGCTCCCCGGCGGCGCACGCGCGGTCTACGAGGTCGATCGCAGCGCGCCCTACGCGGTCGCCGTGCTCGTGGTGCTCGGCGCCGAGGTCGTCCTGGCGCGGCAGTACCGCTACCCGATCGATCGCTGGATCCTCGACCTGCCCGGTGGCGCCGGCGAGTCAGGCGAGGCTCCGGCGGATGCCGCCCGGCGCGAGCTGGAGGAGGAGCTGGGGCTCGTCGCCGACGAGCTGACGCCCCTGCACGTCTTCGCGATGAACCCAGGACGCAGCGTCGGGAAGACCCACCTGTTCCTCGCCACGGCGGTGCGGCGCGGGCATGCCGCGACCGGCGACCCGGCGGAGCAGGTGCGGAGCGTGCGCATGCCGCTCGCCGAACTCGACAGCCTCATCGCGGAGGGCGAGATCCTGGATCCGGCCCTGATCGTGGCGCGCACGATGGCCGCGGCGAAGGGTCTGCTGCCGCCCGTCGGGATCTGAGCGCTGCGGCGTCGCCGATTCGGAGACGCCCGGGTGGCGGCGACGGCTACGCTCATCACATGATCTACGAGCACCTCGGGGCTCGGCCCCGAATCCACGACACCGCGGTCGTGGCGCCGTCCGCCGTGATCTCCGGCGACGTCACCATCGGGGAGAACTGCCAGGTGCTGCACGGCGCCGTGATCACGGCCGAGGGCGGACCGATCACGCTCGGCGAGCACGTCATCGTGATGGAGAACGCGCTCATCCGCGCCACCGCGGCGAACCCCGTGCACATCGGCGACCACGTGCTGGTGGGGCCGATGGCGAGCATCTCGGGCGCGACGATCGCGGAGGAGGTCTTCCTCGCCACGGGCACGCGGATCTTCAACGGCGCCGTGATCGGGGAGCGCAGCGAGGTGCGCATCAACGCCGTCGTGCATCTGCGCACGACCCTGCCGCCCGAGACCGTCGTGCCGATCGGCTGGGTCGCGGTCGGCGACCCCGTGCGCATCCTCTCGCCCGAGCGGCACGAGGAGATCTGGGCCGCGCAGCACGAGCTGGACTTCCCCGGCTACGTCTTCGGCGTGGACCGCTCGACGCCCGACCTCATGGTCCAGCTCACCGAGCGCTACGCGCGCTCCCTCGCGCGCCACGTCGACGACCACGCGCTCTGACCCGATCCCCTCCTCTCGAAACGAAGGAATCGCCGTGCAAGAACAGACCGGGGGACTCGTGCGCCCCGATGTCACCGCCTCCGACGCCGTCCTCATCGCCCAGGAGCTCTGGGGCATCGCCGTCACCGCCTCCGAACTGGGCAGCAACCAGGACCGCAACTTCCTGCTGACCGAGCCCGGCGGAGCCCGCAGCGTGCTCCGGATCGACAACCCCGCCTTCCCGGACAGCGCGAGGGACGCCCAGCACGCCGCGCTCGACGCCTACCGCAGCGCCGGCGTGCCGGTGCCGGCAGCGCTTCCCGGCGGCGACGGCGCGCTCACCCAGCGCTGGCGCGGCTTCGCGGTGCGGCGCAGCGCGTTCGCCGAAGGAGAGGCGATGGTCGACGCCGGCTATTTCGCGCCGGTCGTGCTGCGGGAGTTCGGATCCCTCGCCGCCGCCTCCGTGAACGCGCTCGCCGCGCTGGAGCACCCGGGACTCGACCGTCCGCAGATGTGGGACATGCGCGTGGCTGCCGACGAGGCGAGGAACCTGCTGCCCTCGATCGCGGACCCGGTGCTGCGCGACCGGGTGGCTCCCGTGATCGCGGAGGCGGAGCGGCTCCTGGGGGGTGTCGCCGCCGAACTCCCGGTGCAGCCGATCCACGGCGACCTCACCGACGACAACGTCATGGGCGTGCGCGGCGCGGACTCCCGGCTGCACCCGCGCACCGTGCTCGACCTCGGCGATCTCGCGCTGGGCTGGCGCGTGGCCGAGCTCGCCGTGTGCGCGTCGTCGATGCTGCACCATGAGCCGGAGCGCCCGCTGCGCGTTCTCGAGACGATCGCCGCCTTCCACGCCGAGGCTCCCTTGAGCGAGGCCGAGGCCAGGGCGGTCTGGCCGCTCATCGCGCTGCGTGCGGCGCTGCTCGTCGCCAGCGGCTGGCGGCAGCTGGAGATCGACGGCGACAACGAGTACGCGAGAGAGCGGATCGCGGGGGAGCAGGCGATCTTCGACGCCGCGACCGCCGTGCCGCTCGCCGAGGCGGTCGAACAGGTGCTCGCGGCACTCGGCTTCCCGTCCTCCGCCGCGCAGGCCCCCGCGCCGCAGGCCTCCGTCGCGCAGGCCTCCGACGGGCAGGGCATCGCTCCGCTCGCGCCGCTCCTGCCCGAGCTCGCGGGCGAGGTCGTCGTCCTGGATCCCGGCACGGAGTCCGAGGCGCTCGCCTCGGGCGCGTGGCTCGCCGCCGATGCCGAGGACGCGCTGATCCGCGCCGCCCTCGTCACGGGTGCCATGGCCGCCGTCATGCCCTACGGCGTGTACCGGCTCACGCGCACCACGATCGACACGGCGCACGCGGCCGCGACCTGGCCGATCGGCACGGCGATCCACCTGCCCGCCGGGCCGGCCGCGGCGGTCGCGTCCCCGGTCTCCGGCACGATCCTCGCGTGGGCGGACGGCACGCTCCGCATCGTGTCGGCGGACGGCCGGCGGTGCGAGATCCGCGGCGTGCGTCCGTCGCGGCCGGACGGCGGCGAGGTGGCGCAGGGCGAACTCATCGGGCAGGTGCCGGAGAGCACGGGACGGCGCACCCTCGTCGTCACCGTCCTCGCGGGGGGTGCGGAGGCGCCCGCGGGCGCGGCGGACGATGCACCCCTCGTGGAGCCCGACCGTGTCCCGGCGTGGCGACGGCTCTCGTCGGATCCCGCGGCGATCCTCGGCCTTCCCTCGAGGAGCCAGTCCGACGAGGCGGCCGACGAGCTCACGCGGCGATCGCGCATCTTCGCGAGCGCGCAGGAGCGCTACTACGAGCGCCCTCCGCAGATCGAACGCGGCTGGCGGCACCACCTCGTGGACATCACGGGTCGTGCGTACGTCGACATGGTCAACAACGTGACGGGGCTCGGGCACGGGCATCCGGGCGTCGCCGACGCGGTCGACAGGCAGATCCGGATCCTGAACACGAACTCCCGGTTCCTGTACCGGGAACTCGCGGAGTACAGCGAACGTCTCCTCGCGCTGCTCCCCGAAGATCCCTCCGGCGGGCGCGGCGAGCCCCTGGACACGGTGCTGCTCGTGAACAGCGGATCCGAGGCGGTCGATCTCGCGCTCCGGCTCGCGCAGGCCGCGACGGGGCGGAAGACCGTCGTCTCGCTCCGCGAGGCCTATCACGGCTGGACCATGGCGAGCGATGCGGTCACCACGAGCGCCTACGACAACCCCGACGCCCTGGCCACCCGGCCGGAGTGGGTGCACGTGGCCGACGTGCCCAACCGCTTCCGCGGCACCTACCGCGGCGAGGGGACGGGAACGCGCTACGCGGCCGACCTGGGCGCCGACCTCGACCGTCTCTCCGCCGAGGACCGTCCGGTCGCCGCGTTCATCTGCGAATCGGTGCTCGGCAACGCCGGCGGCGTGATGCTGCCGGACGGATACCTCGCCGAGGCCTATGCGCGGGTGCGCGCCGCCGGCGGACTCTGCATCGCCGACGAGGTGCAGGTCGGCTTCGGGCGGATGGGATCCTCGTTCTGGGGCTTCGAGCAGTCTGGAGTCCTGCCGGACATCATCACGATCGCCAAGCCGATGGGCAACGGATACCCGATCGGCGGGGTGATCACCTCGAAGCGCGTGGCCGACGCGCTCGCCGCGCAGGGGCAGTTCTTCTCGTCCGCGGGCGGCAACCCGCTCAGCTGCCGGGTGGGCCTCGCCGTGCTCGACGCGATGGCCGAGGAGGGTCTGCAGGAGAACGCCCGCATCGTGGGGGCGCGTCTCGCCGGGGGCTTCCGCGCGCTCGCCGCGCGCCATGCGCTGATCGGACCCGTGCACGGCGAGGGTCTGTATCTGGGCGTCGAGCTCGTCCGCGACCGGGAGAGCATGGAGCCCGCCGCGGCGGAGGCGGCCGCGATCTGCGAACGCCTCCGCGAGCTGGGCGTGATCGTGCAGACCACTTCGGAGCGCTCCAACGTCCTGAAGATCAAGCCCCCGCTGTGCCTCACGGCCCGGAGCGCGGACGTGGTCGTCGCGGCGGTGGACCGGGTGCTCACCGAGGGCTGGTGAGCCGCGGCCGCGTGTCGTGGCCGCGGCTGCGAAAACCAGCGCGGAATTCCGGATCCGGTACGGATTCCCTCGTGAGAATCCGCGGTCGCGATGGATCCTCTGCACCGGCATAATGTTCTCCAATCGATTGCGCAGTGCTGCGCAGCGCACGCCCGCCCGGTACCCGAACGCCTCCGGCGGGCGTCCGCAGATCCAAAGGAGGATGCATGTCGATGAAGACGAAGCCGCTCGCCCAGGGTGGCGGCACGCTCAAGCGGAACCTCGGACTGTGGGCCATCGTCGGCCTCGGGCTCGGATACATGACCCCGACCGTGGTGTTCGACACCTTCGGCATGGTCGGACGCGACACCGCGAACGTCGTTCCTGCGGCCTACCTGGTCGCCCTCGTCGTGATGGTGTTCACCGCGATCAGCTACGGCAAGATCGCGAGCGCGATCCCGAGCGCGGGATCCGCCTACACCTACGTCCGCGAGTCGATCCACCCGAACCTCGGCTTCATGGTCGGCTGGACGTCGCTCATCGACTACGTGCTGCTCCCGATGGTGAACTGCCTCATCATCCGCAGTTACCTCGAGGCGCTGTTCCCCGACATCCCCGGCTGGATCTGGGTGGTCCTCTACTGCGTGCTGGTGACGGCGATCATCTACCTGACCATGCGGGGCACCTCGAACGCGAACATGGTGCTGCTCGTGTTCTCGATCATCGTGATGGCGGTGTTCGTGGTGATGGTCATCGCGCAGCTCGCCCAGGGCCATGGCGCCGGCACGGTCGCCTCGATCGCCCCCTTCCTGCATGACGGCGTGACCATGGGCGCGGTGCTCATGGGGGCCACGATCGTGTGCTTCTCGTTCATCGGCTTCGACGCGGTCACGATGTACGCCGAGGAGGCCAAGGGCCCGAAGATCATGCCCCGGGCGATCCTGCTCACGGTGATCCTGGGAGGTGCGATCTTCCTCGTCGCGGCCTACTTCACGCAGCTGCGGTTCCCGGACTGGAACGAGTTCGCCCCCGGCGGCGACATGCAGTACGTCGAGGACTCGACGCTGCCGATCATCGGCCATCTCGTCGGCGGGGATGTGCTGCGCGCGGTCCTCACCGCCGCCGGCTTCTGCGCCACTCTCGCCTCGGGCCTCGCCTCGCACGCCTCCGTCTCGCGCATGCTGCTGGTGATGGGTCGCAACAACGTGCTGCCCCGCCGGGTCTTCGGCTACATCAACCCGCGCACGCACACGCCGACCTTCAACATCGTCCTCGTCGGCGCGATCTGCCTGCTCGCGATCCCGTTCTCCCTCGAGCTCATCGCGGCCTGGATCAACTTCGGCGCCTTGATCGCGTTCACCTTCGTGAACGTGTCGGTGATCGCCTGGTTCGCGGTGCGCAAGGGGCTGCGCCGCACGCCGCGGGACGTCTTCCGCTACATCGTGATGCCGGCGATCGGCATGCTGCTCACGGGCCTGCTCTGGGCCAACCTGCATCAGGACGCGCTCATCGGCGGAACGGTCTGGGCGGTCCTCGGTGTGATCTACCTGCTCGTGCTGACGCGCGGCTTCCGTCGCAAGGTCGCCTCCTTCGACGAGAACGAGACGGTCACCGGCTTCAACAAGCTCCCCGTGCCGTCACCGCAGCAGCCGCTCGACGACGACCTCGACGACGAGCTGGATCCGACCGGGGCGCGGTAGCCCCGGAACGACGAAGCGCCGGTTCCGCAGGGGACCGGCGCTTCGTCGTTCGGACGGTGCGGCTCAGATCACGCCCTGCGCGAGCATCGCGTGCGCGACGCGCTCGAAGCCCGCGATGTTCGCACCCGCGACGTAGTCGCCCGGAACGCCGTAGCGCTCCGCGGCGTCGAACGCGGCGTGGTGGATGTCGGCCATGATGTCGCGCAGCTTCTGCTCGCTGTCATCGAAGCCCCAGCGCTGCCGCGCCGCGTTCTGGCTCATCTCCAGTGCGGAGGTCGCCACGCCGCCGGCGTTCGCGGCCTTGCCCGGCGCGAACAGCACGTCGGCGTCCTGGAAGGCGACGACGGCCTCGGGGGTGCTCGGCATGTTGGCGCCCTCGGAGACGGCACGCACGCCGTTCGCGATCAGGGCGGCGGCGCTCGCGCCGTCCAGTTCGTTCTGCGTGGCGGAGGGCACCGCGATGTCCACGGGCACCTCCCAGACGGATCCGCCCTCCACGAAGCGGGCACCGGGGCGGCGCTTCGCGTACTCGACGATGCGGCCGCGCTCGACCTCCTTGATCTGGCGCAGCAGCTCCACGTCGATGCCGGCGTCGTCGACGACGTAGCCGGACGAGTCGGAGGCCGTGACGGCCTTCGCGCCCAGCTGCGCGGCCTTCTGGATCGCGTAGATCGCGACGTTGCCGGATCCGGAGACCCCCACCCGCTTCCCGTCGAGGGACTCGCCGTGCACCGCGAGCATCTCCTCCGCGAAGAACACCGCGCCGTAGCCGGTGGCCTCCGTGCGCACCTGCGCACCGCCCCAGCCGATGCCCTTGCCCGTGAACATGCCGGACTCGTGCCGGTTGGTGATCTTGCGGTACTGGCCGAACAGGTAGCCGATCTCGCGGCCGCCTACGCCGATGTCTCCCGCGGGGACGTCGGTGTGCTCGCCGAGGTGGCGGTAGAGCTCGTTCATGAACGACTGGCAGAAGCGCATGATCTCGGCGTCGCTGCGGCCGTGCGGGTCGAAGTTCGAGCCGCCCTTGCCGCCGCCGATGCCCTGGCCGGTGAGCGCGTTCTTGAAGATCTGCTCGAAGCCGAGGAACTTGATGATCGAGATGTTCACCGAGGGGTGGAAGCGCAGGCCGCCCTTGTACGGGCCGAGCACGGAGGAGTACTGCACCCGGTAGCCGCGGTTGACCTGCAGCTTGCCGTTGTCGTCGACCCACGGCACCCGGAAGATCACCTGGCGCTCCGGCTCGACGAGGCGCTCCAGCACCCCCGCGTCGACGAACTCGGGGTGACGCTCCAGCACGGGGCCGATCGAGTGCAGGACCTCGTGCACGGCCTGGTGGAACTCGGGCTCGTTCGGGTTCAGGGCGCGGACGCCGTCGAAGACGGGCTGGGCGAGCGCGGACAGCGGATGGAAGTCGACAAGGGTGGTTTCAGTCACGCGGGGGATGCTTTCTGACGAAGTGACAAGGGCGAGCGCTGTCGATCGTGTCGGGCGCGACGAGCCGGATGCGGCGGAGTTCTCACTCTAACCGCACCTCGGCCGCGCCCCGCGCCGTGCGACGGCGTCGGTGAGAAGGGCAGATCAGCCCGTGTTCTGCAGGCCGGCGGCCACTCCGCTGACGGAGAGCAGCAGCAGGCGCTGCAGCTCGGGATCCGGCGCCGGCGCGGACTCGTCGGCGTCGCGGAGGCCGCGCAGCGCCCGCAGCTGGAGCAGCGAGAGCGCGTCCACGTAGGGGCTCCGCATCGCGACCGCGCGCTGCAGGATCGGCTTGTTCTCCAGCAGGCGCTCGCCTCCGGTGAGGCGGATCACCCAGGAGCGGGTGAGCTCCATCTCCTCGAGCACGAGCCCGGCGAGGTCGTCGCGATCGCCGAGGCCGAGGTAGCGGCGGGCGATGCGCGGATCCGTCTTCGCGAGGCTCATCGCCACGTTGTCGACCATCGTGCGCAGCAGCGGCCACTCCCGGTACGCCGTGCGCAGCAGCTCCTCATCGCCGACCGCCTCGAGCGCGGTGCCGAGGCCGAACCAGCCGGCGAGGTTGATCCTGGCCTGGGTCCACGCGAACACCCACGGGATCGCCCGCAGGTCCTCGAGGGACTCGACCGAGAGCCCGCGACGTGCGGGGCGGGAGCCGAGGGCGAGAAGCCCGACCTCCTCCATCGGCGTGACGGTCGCGAACCAGGGGGCGAAGCCGTCCGCCTTCACGAGCGAGAAGAAACGATCGCGGGAGGCGCGGTCCATGGTCGCGGCGACCTCGGCGAACCGTTCGGCCGCGGCGCTGTTGCGCTGCTCGACCCCGGGGGAGGAGGCGAGCAGGGTCGCCGCCGTCACCTGGTCGATGTGCCGCATCGCGATCGCGGGTTCGCCGTAGCGCGCGAAGATGACCTCGCCCTGCTCGGTGAGTTTGAACCGGCCGTCGACGGAGTGCGGCGGCTGGGCGAGGATGGCCGAGTTCGCCGGCCCGCCGCCGCGCCCGAGGGCGCCGCCGCGGCCGTGGAAGAGGGTGAGCTCGATGTCCTCGCGCTGCGCCCAGGCCGCGATCTCGGCCTGCGCCTCATAGAGCGCGAGGTTCGCGGCGACGGGGCCGACGTCCTTCGAGGAGTCCGAGTAGCCGAGCATGACCTCGAGGCGGCGACCGGTCGCGGCGAGTCGCGCCGCGAAGGCCGGGTGGGTGACGATCTCGGCGAGGATCCCCGGGGCGGCCTGCAGGTCGGCGAAGGTCTCGAACAGCGGCACGACGTCGAGCACGGGGCCGTCCTCGCCGCACGCGTGCTGCGCGAGGCGGTGCACGTTGGCGAGGTCCTGGGCGGACTGCGTGAACGAGACGACGTAGCGTCCCGCCGCGCGCGGGCCGTAGGTGCGCTGGATCTCCCGGACGGTGCGGAAGACCGCGAGCACCTCCTCGGTCTCGGCGCTGAGGGATCCGGATCCGCTCGCCGCCGCATCCAGCTCCGCGAGCGCGCGGGCGTGCACCTGCGAGTGCTGGCGCACTTCGAGCTCGGCGAGATGGAAGCCGTAGGTCTGCACCTGCCAGATGAGGTGCTGCACCCCGCCGAACGCGTGCCGGTGCGCGCCGGCGGCCTCGAGCGACGACTGCACGGTGCGGAGGTCTTCGAGCAGCTGCTCCGGATCCGCGTATCCGCCGTCGTCGCCACGGCGGGTGACCCCGACGCGGTGCGCGAGCAGCAGCAGGATCCGCCGGTGCGGCTCCGAGGGGGAGCGGGTGGCGACCTCGTGGGCGACGCCGGGGTGGGCGGCCTGCAGTGCGTCCCACAGCGCGGTCGCCTCCGCGGAGGGCGGCGTGCCCTCGGCGTCGAGGGTCAGCGTGCGTCCGATCCGCTCCAGGGCGCGCTCGAGTCCGCGCAGCACGTGGTCGGCGGCGATCGCCGCGGCCTCGCGGGTGACGGCGGCGGTCACGAACGGGTTGCCGTCGCGGTCTCCGCCGACCCAGGTGCCGACGCGCACGAAGGCGGGAACGATCGGCGCGGAGGATCCGGACTCCTCGCCGCGCAGGACGTCGTCGATGCGGCGGTAGACGTGCGGCACGGTCGTGAACAGCGTCTCGTCGAAGACGCTCATGACGGTGCGCACCTCGTCGGTCGGCGCGGGCTTCTGCGCGCGCAGCGGTGCGGTGCGCCAGAGGGTGTCGACCTCCTCCAGCATGCGCCGGCGGGCGCGGTGCGCCTCCGGTCCGCCCTCGGCCGCGGCGTCGTGCGCGCTCAGCAGCTCGGCGAGGCGGCGGATGCTGGAGGACACCGCCCGGCGGCGGGCCTCGGTCGGATGCGCCGTGAACACGGGGTGGAACCGCAGCGCGCCCAGCCGCCGGCGGGCCTCGTCCTCGCCGACCTCGGCGCTCAGCTGCGCGAAGGCGCCGGCGACCGTGTCGGTGGACGTCGGGTCGTCGCCGCGCTCGCGGAGGACGCGCACGCGCTGGTGCTCCTCGGCGAGGTTCACGAGGTGGAAGTAGGCGGTGAAGGCCCTGGCCACCTCGTCGGCGCGCTGCACCGAGAACTCCTCGGCGATGCGGGTCGCGCGGTCGAAGGCCTCGGCCGACTCGTCGGTGTAGGCCTCGATCGTGGCCTGGCGGAGGCGCTCGACGTCGTCGAA
The DNA here is from genome assembly GCF_044749045.1 of Microbacterium sp. NPDC089698. Lineage (NCBI taxonomy): Bacteria > Bacillati > Actinomycetota > Actinomycetes > Micrococcales > Microbacteriaceae > Microbacterium > Microbacterium sp. NPDC089698. The sequence goes on along the minus strand of NZ_JBIVHE010000001.1, from coordinate 1,098,717 downwards.
CAGGTCGTCGCCGCCGGATTCGCGCAGGACCTGGCCGAGCAGCGCGCCGAGCATGCGCACGTCCGCGCGCATCGCCTCGGGCAGCTCGCGCCCTGCCTCGAACCGGCCGACGATGCGGATGGCTTCGGTATGGGTTGTGTCGGGGGTCACGGTTCGAGCGTAAACCGACCCGGCGCGCCCGCCGACCGCGTGACGCTCCGCTCCCGCCCGCCCCGTGACCGGCCGGCCCCGGCCCCCGCGCGTCCCATGACCGCGAGACTCCAACTGGGCGACGAGACTGCGCTCCTGAGCCGCAGTCTCGTCGCCCAGTTGGAGTCTCGCGGAAGTAGGGGGCGCGATACGGTGGAGGGGATGAGTCGGATGAGTCGCCTACTGAGATCACCGCAATTCCCCGCGATCCTGCTGCTGGCGACCGCGGGGCTGGGGCTGCTCCTCGCGAACCTGCCCACGCACGATGCGATCGCAGGCCTCCTCGGCGCTCACCTCGGGATCCCCGGTACGGCGCTCGACCTCTCGGTCTCGCACTGGGTGTCGGACGGCGTGCTCGCGATCTTCTTCTTCGTCGTGGCGCTCGAACTCCAGTACGAGCTCACGCGCGGCGAGCTGAACAGCGTGCGCGTCGCGATCCAGCCCGCGATCGCCGCTGCGGGCGGCATCCTCGTGCCGATCGCCCTCTACCTCTGGATCGCCGGATCCGACCCGAGCGCCACCGGCTGGCCGATCCCGACCGCGACCGACATCGCCTTCGCGCTCGGCGTGCTCGCCGTCTTCGGGCGCGGTCTGCCCTCGGCGGTGCGCGCCTTCCTGCTGGCGCTCGCGATCCTCGACGACATCGTCGGGATCGTGTTCATCGCCGTGCTGTTCGCGCACGGGCTGAACCTGCTGCTGCTCGGACTCGGCGTGCTCGCGGTCATCGTCTTCGCCGTGCTCAGCCGACGTCTGCGCGGGCCCGCCACCCCGGTCGTCGCCGTGCTGATGGTGATCGTCGGCGTCGTCGCCTGGGGGCTTTTCGCCGCCTCCGGCGTGCACGCCACGATCGCGGGCGTGATGCTGGGCCTGGTGATGGCACCCAGGGCGGCGGATCCGACCCGTCATGCGCTGGAGCCCTGGGTCAACGGCCTGGTGCTGCCGCTGTTCGCCTTCGTGGCGGCGTTCGTCGTCATCCCGCAGGTGCCGCTGGACGAGCTGTCGCCGGCGTTCTTCGCGATCCTCGTGGCGCTGCCGGTCGGCAAGCTGATCGGCATCGGGGCGTTCGGCGCCCTCGCGCAGCTGATCCGTCCGCGGGGCGCGCCTCCGGCGATCCGGTTCCCCGACGTACTCGCGGCCGGCGCTCTGGGCGGCATCGGGTTCACGGTCTCGCTGCTGCTGGCCAACCTGGCGTTCGCCGGGGACGCGGCCGTGAAGGATCAGGCGATCCTCGCGGTCCTGCTCGGTTCGGTGATCGCCCTGATCGTGGCGGCCGCGCTGGTCTCCTGGCGGGCGAAGGTGCACCGCGCCCTCGGTGACGCGGAGGACGACGAGCCCGCCGACGAGTCGGCTGAGGAGGAGGCGTACGGGGATGAGCGCTGATCAGGAGCCGGATCCCGGGTTGGATCCGCTCCGCGCCGCGGCGGAGGTCATGCGCCAGGTGCGGGAGCGCTGCGTGTGGTCGCAGGCGATGACGCACCGCGAGCTCGTGCCCTATCTCGTCGAGGAATCGGCCGAGCTCATCGATGCCGTCGAGCGGGACGACCGCGCAGAGCTGCGTGAGGAGCTCGGCGATCTGCTCTGGCAGGTGCTGTTCCACGCGGCGATCGCGGCGCAGGATCCGGAGGATCCGTTCGACATCGACGACGTCGCGCGCACGCTCACCGAGAAGATGACCCGGCGCCACCCGCACGTGTTCGGCGATGCGATCGCGCGCACGCCCGAGGAGGTGCTCGTGCACTGGAACGCCGCGAAGGCGGCGGAGAAGCGCGAGCGGCGCAGCGTGCTGGACGGCATCCCGCCCGGCATGCCGGCGCTCGCCCGAGCGCAGAAGATCCTGGGCCGCGCCGCGAAGGCGGGCGTCGAGGTCTCGGAGGATCCGGCCGTCGAGGCCGGCGAGGAGGCGCCGCCGGCGATCGTCGGTCCTACCCCCGCGCCCGCCACCGAGCCCGTCCCGCTCACCGAGGCGGAGCTCGGCGATCAGCTGCTCGCCCTCGTCGTCGCGGCGCGCACCCACGGCTGGGACGCCGAGCGCGCGCTGCGCGAGCGCATCCGGATCCTCGAGGACGAGGTCCGGGCCGCGGAGGGATCAGAGCCGGCCTGACGGGAGGGAAGCACCCGACGGACCTGGAAGAATGGATCCGTGGCAACGGTCAATCCTCCGCGCGGGATGCGCGACTTCCTCCCCGCCGACAAGGCGCGTCGCGAGCGCGTGCTCTCCGTCATCCGCGAGCGCTACCGCGCGCACGGCTTCGACGAGATCGAGACGCCCGTCGTCGAGGAGTACGACCGGCTGCACGCGGGGATCGGCGGGGACAACGAGAAGCTGTCCTTCAACATCCTGCGCCGCGGGCTCGACGCGGACGGCATCCGCGAGGCTGCGGAGGATCCCGCCGCGCTCAGCGACCTGGGCCTGCGCTACGACCTCACCGTCCCGCTCGCGCGCTTCTACGCGACCAACCGCGGACAGCTGCCCGGGGTGTTCCGCTCGATCCAGATCGGACCGGTCTGGCGTGCCGAGCGCCCGCAGAAGGGCCGCTACCGCCAGTTCGTGCAGTGCGACATCGACATCATCGGCGACGACTCGGCGCGCGCCGAGGCCGAGCTCATCGTCGCCTCGCTCGACACGATCGACGCGCTCGGTCTCACCGGCGGCACGGTGCGCGTGAACGACCGCCGCGCGCTGGACTGGATGCTCGACTCGTTCGGCTTCGCCGAGGACGAGCGGCCCGGGGTGCTCATCACGATCGACAAGCTCGACAAGATCGGCGCGGACGGCATCGTCGCCGAGCTGCGCGAGCGCGGGGCCACGGCCGCCGCGGTCGACGCCTTCGCGGCCTTCCTGCGCCGTCCGCAGACCCTCGAGTACAACCCCTACGGCGAGCGGCAGATCCGCAAGGCGCTTCCCGAGAACGCCCCCGAGGACCTCGTCGCGCACCTCGTCGGTCTCGGCGAAGCCGTCGCGGCGGCCCGCCCCGCCGCCGAGGGCATCGACCCCATCCCGCTGCAGTTCGACCCGTTCCTGGTGCGCGGCATGGGCTACTACACGGGCACGATCATGGAGCTCGCGCACCCTTCGGTGGCGTACTCGCTCGGCGGCGGCGGACGCTACGACGGCATGATCGGGCGCTTCCTCGGACAGCAGGTGCCGGCCGTCGGCTTCTCGATCGGCTTCGAGCGGATCGTGGACCTGCTGGAGTCCGCCGATGACGCCGCGGGGCAGGCGGTGGTGCTCGTGCACGACGGCGACGTGCCCGTCTCCGAGCTCGTCGCGCACAAGGCCGCGCTCATCGCGGGCGGCGCCAGAGTGCGCCTCGAGCGCCGCACGAAGAACCTCAAGGCGCTGCTCGAGCGCGCCGCGGCCGACGGCTACACGGCGTTCGCGGGCGTGCGCGCGGGCGACGCCTCCGACGCGCTCGAGGTCAAGCCTCTCTCCTGAGCTCCGGATCCCGACCGCGGCGCCGAAACGTCCACGGCCGGTCATACGCCGTTCATGTCGATGCGGTCTGATCGGCGTATGGACGCTGCTGATCGCCGTCGGGCCGGATCCCGAGGCGTCCCGGTCGGGCTTCTCGGAGCCGCCGGGCTCGCGATCGCCGGATCCGCCGTCGCGGTGCCTTTGGCGCTGCGGCGTCAGGCGCGCATCGCCCGGCGCCGCATCGGCAAGCCGCTGGGGGAGGACGCGATCGACGCCGACCGCGTGTGGCGGCGGCGCCTGGCCGGGGAGCCGATCGAACTGCTCCTGCTCGGCGACTCGCTCGCGGCCGGCCTCGGTGCCGAGCGGCGCAAGGACACGCTGGGCGGACGGCTCGCGAAGGGCGTCGCCCGGCGGACCCGACGACCGGTGCGGCTGCGGACCGTCGCGATCGTCGGATCCGAGTCGCCGGATCTGGACGCCCAGCTTGCATCGCTCGAGACGGACTACCTGCCGCACGTCGCGGTGATCGTCGTGGGCGGCAACGACGTGACCCACCGGATCCCCGTCTCCCTGTCGGTGCAGCACCTGGAGGATGCGATCGGCTGGCTGCACGCGCTCGGCGCCGGTGTCGTGGTCGGCACCTGTCCCGACCTCGGAGCGCTGCGGGCGGTACCGCAGCCGCTGCGCTCGATCGCCTCGCGGATGTCGCGGCGGCTGGCGGCGGCGCAGGCCCAGGCCGCGATCGAGCACGGAGCCACCGCGGTCGACCTGCGCCGCGCCGTGGGGCCGATGTTCTTCGACGAGCCGGAGGAGATGTTCAGCCTCGACCGGTTCCACCCGAGCGCCCTCGGCTACCGCCGCACCGCGGAGGCGCTGCTGCCCGCGGTGACGGCGGCGGCCCAGGAGGCCGCGGCGAGCGTGGCCGGCGAGGCGCTCAGCTCTCCGATGCGGTGAAGGACGCGGCCCATTCGGCGATGCGGGCCGCGCTCTCGGACTCCGAGAGGTCTTCGACCCGCGTCATGATCGACCAGCGCACGCCGAACGGGTCCCGGATGCTCGCGAAGCGGTCGCCGGAGACGAACGTCGACGGCGCCTCGCGGATCGTGGCGCCCGCGGCGACGGCGCGCTCGACGACCGTGTCGACATCGGGCACGTAGAGTCCCATCGAGTAGCAGTCCGCGTCGCCGCCGGGGGCCGCGATGAGCCCGTACTCCGGATTGGGGTCGCCGAGCTGCAGGATCCCGAGCCCGAAGTCGAGGTCGGCGTGCGCGACCACGCCGCCGAACTCGGTGATCTCGACGACGCGGGCGCCGAAGATCTCGCGGTAGAACTCGATCGCGGACCGGGAGTCGGGGATGGCCAGGAACGGGGTGAGGGAGGTCGCCGCGTTCGGGCGGCCGTTCGTCGTGTACGCGCCGGTGACGCCGGTGGTCGTCGTGGAGGTGTCTTCGCTCATGACCCCGACATTAGGCCGAGGTCGGGGTGCGGCTCTTGGAGATTCGCGCCACCTTCCTCCGGCCCGCGGCCGGCGGCGTCGAGCCGATGTCGGCGACGCCTTCTACGCTCGAGGAATGGTCGATCCGACGCGAGGCGTGCTGTATCCGGCGCGCCTGCCGCAGTTCCACCGGCTCCCGCCGCCCGCCGACGCCGCCGAGCTCGTGGAGTGGTGCTGGATCCCGGAATGGGACATCGAACCCGGTCGCTCCTCGCGGCAGGACCTGGTGTCGTTCCCCGCGCTGAACCTCGTGGTCGAGGAAGGGGGCGCCGTGCTGTCGGGTGCGACGACGCGCGCCAGTGCACGGGAGCTGACGGGCAGGGGGTGGGCGGTCGGTGCGCTGCTGCGCCCGGCCGCGGTGGCCGTGCTGACCGAGACCCCCTCGGCGCTGCTCGACCGGGTCGAGGACTTCCCCGCGCCGGGGCTCCCCGAGGCGGTCGCGCACGCGATGTCCTCGGGCGAGGGGCATCGGGAGCGCGCCGTGGCGGTGCTGTGCGCCTGGCTGCGCGAGCGCGTCGGCGAGGTCACGGCGCCCGGGCGGCATGCGAACGCGATGGCCGAGCTGCTCATGTCGGATCCCGCGGTCCGCACGCCCGAGCAGGCGGCGGCCCGTCTCGCGGTCTCGGTGCGCACCCTGCAGCGCATGGCGCACCGTCACGTCGGGCTGTCTCCCGCCGCCATGATCCGCAGGCGCCGCCTGCAGGAGGCGGCGGAGCGGATCCGTTCGGATCCCGGCACGGATCTCGCGACCGTCGCCGCCGACCTCGGCTACGCGGACCAGGCGCACCTCGCGAACGACTTCCGTGCGGTGCTCGGCTTCACGCCCTCGGCGTATCGCGCCGTCTCCGGTCCCCGCGGAGCCTGATCGCGCGGAGGGCGACGCCGACGAGCACGACGGCCGTCCCGATCAGCACCGAGGGCAGCGGCAGGGAGACGGCCAGTGCGACGCAGCCGAGGGCGCCGAGCACCTGCAGCGCCTTCGGGTACCGGCGCGCGGACCCGCCCTGCCGGAGCGCCGCGGCGTTCGCGACGAAGTAGTAGAGCAGGACGCCGAAGGAGGAGAACCCGATCGCTCCCCGCAGGTCGGCGACGAGCACGACCGCCACGACGACGGCCCCCGCGGCCAGCTGCGCGCTTCGAGGGACGCTGTGCCGCGGATCGACCGCGGCGAGGAACCGGGGGAGGTCGCGCTCCCTCGCCATCGCCAGGGAGGTCCGCCCGATCCCGGACAGCAGGGCGAGCAGCGCCCCGGTCGCGGCGGTCGCGGCCGCGACCCGCACCGCGGGCCCCGCGGCCGTCCAGCCGGCGGCCGAGACGACGTCGGCGAGGGGAGCGGACGAACTCGCCGCGGCGCCGCCGAGCGTCAGGACGACCGCGCCGCCGACGAGCACGTAGACGACGAGCGCGGCGGCGAGCGCGATGCCGATCGCCCGGGGGATGGCGCGCGAGGGATCCCGCACCTCCTCGCCCATGGTCGCGATGCGCGCGTACCCCGCGAAGGCGAAGAACAGCAGGCCCGCCGCTTGGAGGACGCCGTACGGGGATCCGGGCGGGAGCGGCGAGGGGGCGGCGTGCGGGAGTGCGGACCCGGCTGCCGCGAGGACCAGGATCAGCCCGAGCAGCGTCACGGCGACGAGCACCTGGGTGACGCGGGCCGTGCGCGTCACCCCGACGCAGGTGACGGCGGTGAGGGCGGCGACCGCGAGGACCGCGACCGGCTTCTGCCATCCGGCCGGGGCGACATAGGCCGCGACGGTCATCGCCATGGCGGCGCCGCTCGCGAGCTTGCCGATCACGAAGCACCAGCCGGCGATGAAGCCCCACCACGGTCCGAGTTCGGCGCGTCCGTAGGCATAGGTGCCGCCGGAGACCGGATGCGCGGCCGCGAGCTGCGCGGAGGAGGTGGCGTTGCAGAACGCCACGACGCCTGCCAGAACCAGCGCGATCAGGAGGCCGGATCCGGCGGCGCCCAGGGCGGGACCCCAGACGGTGAAGACCCCCGCGCCGATCATGGATCCGAGGCCGATCGCGACGGCATCGGCGAGCGTCAGACGGCGCGCAAGAGGCATGCTCTCATCATCGCGGACGATCCGGCCCCGACCGGCCCCGCGTCGAGGCGGATCCGCTCCGTCCGGGGGTCAGGCCTTCGCCGCGGTGACGCGCTTCTTCTCCCGCACGTACACCTCGCGGCGCACGCGCGCGACGACCTCGCCCGAGCGGTCGGTGATCTCCGTCTCGAACCACTCGAGCACCTTCGCGCCGCCGATGGCGCGCATTCGGATGTCGGCGACCCGTTCCGCGGGCACGTGGAAGCGCGCGGTGAGCACGCCGCGGCCCGGCGTGAGGAATTCGATCTCGCCGCGGGTGTCCCACACGACGTAGTCGCGACCCAGCTGGTGCATGACGAGCATGAAGAAGTACGGGTCCGTCATCGCCTGCATGGATCCGCCGAACGCGGTCTTGACGTAGTTGCGCGTGAAGACGTTCACGTGCAGCTCGACCACGGCCCGCGTCCAGTCGGCGCTGAACCCGCGCACCCTGATGCCGCTGAACAGGTTCGGGATCCACAGGCTCATGCCGACGGCCAGCCGGCGGGGAGTGATGCGCATGCGGCCAGTCTTCCCGGTGCGCGCCCTCCGCGATGAATCGACTGGATCCCTTCCACAATTGATCTAGTTGACCTAGAATAAATAGACAGGAGGTGAGCCCGATGCTGATCCGTATCGACGCCGACAGCGCACAGCCGCTGTTCGCGCAGATCGCGGCCTCGGTGCGGGCGGAGGTGCTCGCGGGGCGCTTGCGCCCGGGCGACCGCCTCCCCGCCGCCCGCGAGCTGTCCGACGCCATCGAGGTCAACGTGCACACGGTGCTGCGGGCGTATCAGGAGCTGCGCGACGAGGGACTCCTGGATCTGCGCCGAGGGCGCGGCGCCGTGCTCTCGGCCTCCGCCGCGCCCCTCGCGGACCTCGCAGAGGACATCGGGGCGCTCGTCCGTCGTGGTGCGGCGCTCGGCGTCAGCCCCGCGACCCTCGCCGCGCTGATCGCCGCCCAGGAATGAGGAGGATCCCATCATGAACGCACGTTCCGCTCCTGCTGCGCAGGACCTGACCGCGATCCCGGCCCGTGATCTGCGCCGGGCCCGGCTGATCGCCCTGACCCTCGGCGCCGTGGTGCCGCTCGTGCTCTCCGCCGTCGTGCTCGCCCTGGTCCTCGCCTGGCTGCCGGAGCTGCCCTCGCCCGCCGCGACGCACTGGGGGCCCTCGGGCGTCGACGGCTTCGGACCCCCCGCCACGTTCATCTGGCTGTCGATCCTGCTCGGCTTCGTGCTGCCCGCGGCGCTCACGATCACGACGGTCGTCGGGGTGCGCGACCACTGGGGCGGCGGCGCGAGGCTCATCGTCGGGATGGCCCTCGGGATCTCCGGTCTCAGCGCGGTGATCAATCTGGGCGCCGTCGGCACGCAGCGGGGGATCGCCGATGCCAAGCAGGCGGAGGACCTCGGCGGTCTCATGCTGCTGGGGTTCGGCGCCTTCGTGGTGCTGATCGGGATCGGCTGGCTGCTGCAGCCGCACATCCGTCCCGCACCGGCTGCGCCGCTGCAGCCCGCCCATGTCGCCGCGATCACGAACGGCGAGCGGGTGGTCTGGCTGGCGACCGCGTCGCTGTCCCGCCGCGCCATGATCCTCATCTCGCTGCTCGTGGTGGTCGTGGTCGGGATCACCGCGTTCATGGCGATCCGGTTCACCGACCGGATGTGGGTGCCGGTGCTCACCCTGGTGCTCATCGGGGGCGCGTTCGCGTCCTCCGCGTCGTTCCGGGTGCGCGTCGGTCCCGACGGGCTCTCGGTGCGATCCCAGATCGGCTTCCCCCGCGTGCACGTCCCCCTCGACGAGGTCGTCTCGGTGCGTGCCGTGGAGTGCAACCCGTTCGGCGAGTTCGGCGGCTTCGGCTGGCGACTCGGCCTCGACGGGCGCACCGGCATCGTGCTCCGCCGCGGCCCGGCGATCGAGGTCGAGCGCCGGGACAAGCGCCCGCTGGTCATCACGGTCGACGGAGCGGCGGTCGGCGCGGGCGTTCTGCAGGCCTACCTCGACCGCGGAGCGGCCGCAGGCGCGGGCGATGAGAGCGATCGGAGCGGGCGATGAGCGAGGAGATCGGCGGGACGACGGGAGTCGAGAGGGACGGGGAGCAGCCGTTGCAGGGTGCGCCGGTGCGCATCGGGCTCGGCGCCATCATCCTCTACGTCGTGCTGGCCTGCGGGCTCGCCTGGCTGGTGGCGCTGCCGCTGTGGCTCGGCGACGGGCTGCGGGAGCCGTACGCCCTCCCGCTCATGACCGTCATGATGTACATGCCGGCCGTCGCGGTCGTGCTCGTGCTGCTCGTGCTCCGGCCGATCCCGAAGGGCCGGCGGCTGCGGTTCCTGGGCCTCTGGCCCCTGCGCCCCGTGAAGCGCGTCGTGTGGCTCATGGTGATCGGACTGCTCGTCCCTCCGCTGCTGGTCGCGCTCTCCACCGCGATCGCCGCCCTGTGCGGCTGGCTCACGGTCGACCTCACCGGCTTCTCCGGGTTCGCCGCGCTGATCGCGGCGAGGGTTCCGGCCGGCACCCCGCTCCCGCCGACGGGCGTGCTGATCGCGGCACAGGCGGCGAGCATCCCGGTCGCCGCGTCGACGGTCAACGCGCTCGCCGCGTTCGGTGAGGAGCTCGGCTGGCGCGGGTTCCTCGTGCCGGCGCTGCGCCGCTACGGCACCTGGGCCTCCCTCCTGGTCAGCGGCGTGGTCTGGGGGCTGTGGCACGCGCCGATCATCCTGCTCGGCTACAACTTCGGGCGCACCGATCTCAGCGGGGTGCTCCTCATGACCGGGGGATGCGTCGTGTGGGGCGTACTGCTCGGGTGGCTCCGGCTGCGTTCCGGATCGATGTGGCCCGCCGTCTTCGCGCACGGAGCGCTCAACGCCTCGGCGGGGATGTACGCCTGGTTCTTCGCCGCGGGCACGCGGGTGGATCCGGCCCTCGTCCTGCCCCTGGGCGTGGCGGGCTGGATCGTCGGCGCCGCGGTGATCCTGGTGCTGATCCTCACCGGCCAGTTCCGCCGGCAGCCCGCGCTCGCGGCCGACCTGCCGCGGACGCTCCCGGCTCCGTTCCCCGCGCCACTGCCCGAGAATCCGCCGAGCGAGGGCGCGGGCACGGGAGCGGGGGCCGGTTCGTCGACGACGGCCGGATCGGAGCCGGAACGGTCTTGATCGCCGTGCCGAGAGGGGCGAAGCTGGGCGCATGGCCCAACCGAACCTCGCGAACTGGCGCGCCGCCGACGACTACCTCTCCGAGACCCTCGTCGGGCACGACCCCGCGCTCGAGGCCGCCCTGGCCGCGCAGCAGGCGGCGGGGATGCCCGCGATCGAGGTCGCGCCGGTCAGCGGGAAGCTGCTGAACCTGCTGGCCCGCATCGCGGGGGCGCGCCGGGTGCTGGAGATCGGCACCCTCGGCGGCTATTCCACGATCTGGATGGCGCGGGCGGTGGGGGACGGCGGCCGCGTCGTGACGATCGAGGCGGAGCCGGACAACGCCGCAGTCGCGCGCGCGAGCATCGACGCCGCGGGCGTGGGAGAGCGGGTCGAGATCCGTCTCGGGCGTGCGGCAGAGGTGCTGCCCGCGCTCGAGGACGACGAGCCCTTCGATCTGATCTTCATCGACGCCGACAAGGAGTCGAACACGATCTACCTGGACTGGGCCGCACGGCTCGGGCACCCCGGATCCGTCGTCGTGGTCGACAACATCGGGCGCGAGGGCGACATCGTGGATCCCGCGTCGTCCGACTCGATGGTGGTCGGCACGCGCGAGGGGCTGGAGATGCTCGGACGCGATCCCCGCTTCGATGCGACCGCGCTGCAGACCGTCGGCGTGAAGGGCTGGGACGGGGTCGCGATCGCGCTGGTGGTGTGACGCGCGCGGCGGGAGCGGAAGCGCCTTCGGCATGAGCGGAGTCAGCGCGGCGGAGCGGATCCGCATCAGGACACACCCGGGACGGGCCGTGCGGATCCCGACGCCGCGGGTCACAATGGACGCGTGACGCAACCGATGGGTCTGGGCGGGCGGCCGATGACGCCGCCGCCCGGCGTGCCCGCGGAGGAGCGCCTCATCGCCCGGTTCCACCCGCACGCGCGGCATCTGTTCTGGTCGGCGCTCGTGCTCATCGTCGTGGCGGGCGCCACCGGATACTTCACCGGCAATCTCCCGGCACCCCTCGCGGGGTGGGCCAAGGACTGGATGCTCTGGGCGGCGGCCGGTGCGCTCGTGCTGCTGCTCGTGGTGGTGCCGTTCCTGACCTGGCTCTCGCGGCGGGTCACGATCACGACGCGCCGGGTGATCGTGCGCGACGGCGTCGGATCCCGCAACAGCATCGAGATGTCGCACGCCCGCGGGTACACGATCTCGGTGCGCCGCGGACCCCTGCAGCGCCTCGTCGGCGCAGGGACGGTGCTGCTGTCCAACGGCGTGGACGCGCCGCTGCGGATCCGCGACGTGCCGAACGTCGCTCTCGTGCAGGAGACCCTCGCGGACCAGGTCGAGGTCGGGCAGATCCTCGCCCATCGCGACGCCCAGGCCGCCCAGAACCCCTACCCCGCCTGACCCGCGCCCGCCCTTCCTTCGCGTCGTCCCCGTCAGCGGAGCCTCTGGCGTGCGCTGAGGGGGACGACCCGAAGGGAGGGCGGTGAGAGCGGGGGTGGAACGTGCGGGAGAATGGGGGCGAGGAACGGAGAACCGATGGCGTTGCGTGTGGGTGTGATCGGCGGCGGACAGCTGGCGCGGATGATGATCGCCCCGGCGGTCGAGCTGGGCATCGACATCCGGGTGCTGGCGGAGGACGAGGGCATGTCGGCGCAGCTGGCGGCCACCGCGGTGGGGGACTACCGCGATCTCGACACCGTGCGCCGGTTCGCGGCCGACGTGGACGTGATCACGTTCGACCACGAGCACGTGCCGCAGGAGGTGCTGCGCGCGCTCGTCGCCGACGGCGTGGCCGTGCACCCCGGACCCGACGCGCTGCGGTTCGCGCAGGACAAGCTCGACATGCGCGCCCGCCTCGCGGATCTCGGCGCCCCCCAGCCGGACTGGGCCCGCGTCGCCGACGCCGGCGAACTGCAGACCTTCCTGGACGCGCACGGCGGCCGCGGCGTCGTCAAGACGCCCCGCGGCGGCTACGACGGCAAGGGCGTGCGCGTCGTCTCCGCGGCCGAGGAGGCCGCGGACTGGTTCTCCGGCCTCGCCGACGGCGACGCCCTGCTCGTCGAGGAGCTCGTGCCGTTCGTGCGCGAGCTCGCGCAGCAGGTCGCGCGGCGTCCGAACGGCGAATCCGTGTCCTACCCCGTCGTGGAGACCGTGCAGAAGGGCGGGGTGTGCGCCGAGGTGATCGCCCCCGCGCCCGGCGTCGACGCCGAGCACCTCGCCGAGGCCGCCAGGATCGGCCGGGAGATCGCCGAGGGACTGGGCGTGACCGGCATGCTCGCCGTCGAGCTGTTCCAGACCGAGGACGGCCGGATCCTCGTGAACGAACTCGCGATGCGCCCGCACAACAGCGGCCACTGGAGCCAGGACGGCGCGGTGACCGGGCAGTTCGAGCAGCACCTGCGCGCGGTCGCCGACCTGCCTCTGGGGGAGACGACTCCGCACGCGGACTGGTCCGTCATGATCAACATCCTCGGCGGGCCCGCGGATGCCGGGATGCTCGATCGCGTCCCGGCCGCGCTCGCCGCGAGCCCGCAGGCCAAGGTGCACACCTACGGCAAGGCGCCGCGCCCCGGCCGCAAGGTCGGGCACGTGAACGCGAGCGGATCCGACCTCGACGCTGTGCTCGCCGAGGCCAGGGCCGCCGCGGACGCCTTCGCCTGAGCCGGAGCCGGGTTCTCGGCCGCGAGGGCGCGCCGCAGCGGGGTTCTCCCAGCCGTCGCCCGTAGCCTGTACGGGTGACTGGGACACTGCACGCATCCGCCGCGCCCCTCGTCGGCGTCGTGATGGGATCCGACTCCGACTGGCGCGTGATGAGCGCCGCCTCCGAGGCGCTGACCGAGTTCGGCATCCCGCACGAGGTCGAGGTCGTCTCCGCGCACCGCACGCCGGAGAAGCTGCACCGCTACGGCACCGAGGCGCGCGAGCGCGGGCTCAAGGTGATCATCGCCGGAGCCGGAGGCGCGGCCCACCTGCCGGGCATGCTGGCCTCCGTGACCGCGCTGCCCGTGGTCGGCGTCCCCGTCCCGCTCGCCTATCTCGACGGCATGGACTCGCTGCTCTCGATCGTGCAGATGCCCGCGGGCATCCCCGTCGCGACCGTCTCGATCGGGGGCGCGCGCAACGCGGGCATCCTCGCCGCACGCATCCTGGGAACCGCGGATCCGGCCCTCGCCGACCGCATCGAGTCCTACGCCCGCGACCTCGAGGCGCAGGTCGAGGAGAAGAACCGGCGGCTGAAGGACAGCCTGTGACCCAGGTCCTGGCCCGGCCCGGCGGGGTCTCCGCGCAGAGCGCGGGGCTCATCCGCACGAGGCCGATGCGCGACCCCGACTTCGGGTCGCCGGACGTCATGACCCGCCGCGGCTGGTGGCTCGTCGTGCTCAATGTGCTGATCCCCGGATCCGCCCAGGTGCTGGCGGGCAATCGCAGGCTGGGCCGTTTCGGCCTCGGCGCGACGCTCACGATGTGGGCGCTGATCGTGCTCGGCGTGCTCGGCGCGCTGCTCTGGCACCAGGCGCTGCTCTGGCTCACCGTCGGCGGCGGCTGGGTGAGCTGGCTCGTGCTGACGCTCATCCAGATCCTCTGCATCGCCTACGCCGTGCTGTGGGTGGTGCTCACCTTCGACACGCTGCGCATCGTGCGCCTGGTGCGCACCAAGAACTACGCGAGGATCGCGATCCCGCTCGTCGCGGTGCTGGTGCTGGCCCTGTGCGGCTCGGGCGCCGCCTATGCCGCGAACGTCCTCGGCTCCAGCCGCAGCGCGATCAGCACCCTGTTCGGCTCCGGCGGTCCGAGCCTGCCGCCCAGCGACGGCTACTACAACGTGCTGCTGCTCGGCGCGGACAGCGGCCTGGGCCGCGACTCGATGCGCTACGACAGCATCTCGGTGGTGTCGGTGAACGCCGAGACCGGAAAGACCACGATCTTCGGCATCCCGCGCGACATGCCGCATGTGCCGTTCGCGCCGGGCCCCATGCACGACCTGTACCCCGACGGTCTGCAGGCCCATGACGACGCGGAGTGCGGCTGGGGGAGCGGGATCAACCAGCTCACCAACGCCGTCGAGGTCTGCCACACCGGCCCCTCGCTCTACCCCGACGCGGAGAAGCACGGCTCGCGCCCCGCGGTAGAGGCCACCAAGGCCGCGGCCGAGGGCGTGCTGGGGATCAAGGTCCCGTACTACGTGTTCCTCGACATGAACGACTTCGCGAAGCTCATCGACGCGCTGGGCGGGGTCGACATCAACGTCAAGGAGCGCCTGCCCGAGGGCAACGTCCCGGAGTGGGGCGGTCCGGACAACGCCGAGGAGTGGGCGACCGGCTGGATCGAGCCCGGGCAGCAGCACATGAACGGCGACACCGCGCAGTGGTACGCGCGTTCGCGCTACACGACGAGCGACTTCGACCGGATGCGCCGTCAGCGCGAGCTGCAGGACGCGCTGCTGAAGCAGTTCACTCCTCAGAACGTGGCCGCGCACTTCAGCGAGATCGCCGCGGCGGGGACGTCCGCGGTCGACACCGACCTGCCCCAGGACAAGCTGCCGGAGTTCTTCGACCTCATGATGAAGGCGAAGAAGCAGAAGCTCACCACGATCGATCTCACCCCCGCCAACGGCGTGGACGAGTTCGAGCCCGACTGGAACGCGATCCACGCGATGGTCAAGGCGACCCTGCACCCCGAGCCGTCGCCGACGCCCACGAGCTGATCCGGCGGTCCGAGGTGCCGGCTCGCCGGACACCGGCGGGCCGGATCCGGACTACTCGGAGTCGTACCCCTGCGGATTCCCCGACTGCCAGCGCCAGCTGTCCGCGGCCATGTCGACGATGTCGCGCTGTGCGCGCCAGCCGAGCTCGGACTCCGCCCGGGCGGTGTCGGCCCAGGTCTGGGCCAGGTCGCCTCCTCGCCGGGGCAGGATGCGCCGGGGGATGGGCCGCCCCGAGGCCTTCTCGAAGGCGGCGATGAGCTCGAGGACCGAGGTCCCCCGGCCGGTGCCGAGATTCCAGGCGCGGATACCGTCCCGCGTGCGCAGGTGCTCGAGGGCCGCGACATGTCCCGCGGCGAGGTCGACGACGTGGATGTAATCGCGCTCGCCGGTGCCGTCCGCGGTCGGGTAGTCGTCGCCGAAGACGCCGACCTCGGCGAGACGACCGACGGCGACCTGGGCCACGTACGGCGCGAGGTTGTTCGGGATGCCGCGCGGGTCTTCGCCGATCAGCCCGCTCTCGTGCGCGCCGATGGGGTTGAAGTAGCGCAGCAGCGCGATGCGCCACTGCGGATCCGCCTGCGCGACGTCCTCGAGGATGCGCTCGATCATGACCTTCGTCTGGCCGTACGGGTTGGAGGCGTCGAGGAGTCCGCCGTCTTCGCGGTAGGGGACGGGCTGGTGGTCGCCGTAGACCGTCGCGGAAGAGGAGAAGACGAGCGTGCGCACCCCGTGGCGCTGCATGGCCGCGAGCAGCGCGAACGTCGTCCCGAGGTTCTCGGAGTAGTAGCGCAGCGGCTCGGCGACGCTCTCGCCGACCGCCTTGAGCCCGGCGAAGTGGATCACGGCCTCCGGCCTCTCCGCGGCGAACACCGCGTCGAGGGCGGCCGCATCCGCGACGTCGAGTCGGTGCACCTGCGGGGCGCGTCCCGCGATGCGGGCGACGCGCTCGAGCGAGACGGGGGAGCTGTTCGCGAAGTTGTCGACGACGATCACGTCGTCCCCGCGCTCGAGAAGGGCGAGCACGGTGTGGGATCCGATGTAGCCGGCCCCGCCGGTGACGAGTACGCGCATGTGTGCTCCTTAGGGCCTCGGCGTTCGTCACGATGCTACTGGGCCTCGTCGACCTGCCGTGCCGGCGCCCGGCCTCGGACCGCACCGGGGTGCGCAGGGAGCGCCTCAGCCGACTTGCGCCCGCCGCTGGATAGGCTCGGAGCATGGCTGTGCTGCGGGTTGTGCTGGATCAGGTGAACGACGTCGTCGACCCCGATCAGGCCGAAGCCGCGCGTTCGCTCCTCCGGGGGCTGGCCGCGACGGCGCCTCAGAAATGCACGATCGAGGCGATCGTGCCCGGAGGAGCGGGCGACCTCGCCGTGGACGGGGCCGACACACTGCACCGTCTGTCGCTGGCACGTCGCGAGCTCGGCGCCGCCTGGCAGCTCGGCGTGGTCGCCGGCGTCGGCGGAGGCATGATCCACGCCCCCTCCCTCTTCGCCCCGCTCGCGAAGCACGACAGGGCCAACGACTACGACCAGACGGTCGCCACGGTCTGGGATCTTCGGGCGTGGACCGCGCCCGAGCAGTTGTCGCGGGCGAGCGTGCTGTGGCAGCGCAGCATGCTCAAGCGCGCCGCCAAGCACGCCGACGCCGTCGTGGTGCCCACGCACGCGATGGCGGAGGAGCTCGCCGGCCTCGGCCGCTTCGCCGATCGCATCCGCGTGATCCCCGGTGCTGCGCCGACGGGCTTCGCGATTCCGCTCGACGCCGCAGAGCGGCGCATCGCGCTCGGCGCCCCCGACCGGTACATCGTGGCCACGGGCACGGCGGAGACCCTTCCCGCGGTGTTCGCCGCCGCGGTCGACCAGGACGCCGATGTCTTCGTGGCGGACGCGGCTGCAGGCTCCGCGCCCGCGATCGCGGAAGCCGCGGTGGCGGAGGGACTCGCCGCGCCGCGCGTGCACGTGCTCGGGCGGCTCGCCGCGGAGGACCGCGCCGCGCTGCTCGCCGGCGCACTCGCCTTCGTCGCGGCGGACTCCGCGCCGGTGTGGCCGTGGCGGCTCGTCGAGGCGCTCGTGCTCGGCGTTCCCGCGATCGCGGCGGAGAGCGGCGTGCATCATGACGTGCTGGCCGAGGGAGGACTGCTCGTGAGCCAGGCGGGATTCAGCGACGCTCTGCGCGACGCCGCGGGGGAGGGCGCGCGACGGCTGTCGGTTCTCGCCGCGGATCGCTCGCGGGCCTACTCGTGGAACGGATCCGCCGAGAGGGTCTGGACGTTGCACGCGGAGCTCTGAACCGAGGCGGCGCCTGCGGACGGCGTTCATCCGTGATTTCCCGCAGAACTGTGCGTGTCAGGGGTGCCATTCGACGTCCGAAGCCGCAGAATATCAGCATGACTGGACATGCCCCGGGTCCCGCGCGCGCTCACGCGCCCCGACGCTGGATGATCGGCATGCTCGCCATCGCCGCCGTCTTCCTCTCCGTGCTGGTCCCATCGGTCGCGGATGCGGCTCCCGCAGCTGCACAGGCTGCGACCCCGGTCACGTCGTCGGTGACCGGTGCCGGAGCGGCGGCCGCGTCCATCAGGCCGATGACGCTCGACGGCTGGAACGCGGGCAACATCATCAGCGACGGGACGTTCACGAACAAGTCGACGATGTCGGCCCAGCAGATCCAGGACTTCTTCAACGCCAAGGTCCCGTCGTGTCAGAGCGGCTACACGTGCCTCAAGGACTTCCGCGTCACGTCGCAGAACCGCCCCGCGGATTCCTATTGCAGCGGGTACTCGGGGACGGCGAACGAGAGCGCGGCGAGCATCATCTACCGCGTTTCGCAGTCGTGCAACATCAACCCCCAGGTGCTGATCGTCATGCTCCAGAAGGAGCAGGGTCTCGTCACGCACACTTGGCCCAGCGGCTGGCGCTACGACAGCGCGCTCGGCCAGGGCTGTCCCGATGACGCCCCCTGCGACCCCAGTTACGTCGGCTTCTTCCAGCAGATCTACGGCGCCGCGCGTCAGATGCAGATCTACATGGAGGGCCGCTGGTTCACCTGGTACGCGCCGGGCAACACCTGGAACATCCTCTACAACCCGAACCAGGGCTGCGGATCCGGGCCGGTCTACATCGCGAACAAGGCGACGGCCGCGCTGTACTACTACACGCCGTATCAGCCCAATGCCGCAGCCCTGCGCGCCGGCTACGGCGAGGGCGATTCCTGCTCCGCCTACGGCAACCGCAACTTCTACAACTACTTCACGGACTGGTTCGGATCGACGCAGGGCGGCTCGACCGCCAACAATCCGGTCGGTTTCGTGGAGAGCGTCAGTTCGGTCCCCGGTCAGATTCGGGTCACAGGATGGGCTTTGGACCCTGACACCTCGGACTCCATCGACGTCCACGTCTACGTCAATGGCGTGGGATACCCGTCGACGGCCAAGCTCGCCCGGCCCGATCTCGGCCCGCACTACCCGAAGCTGGGTATCAATCACGGCTTCGATGTCGCAGTCCCGCCCACCACGTGGGGGGCGGCCGATGTGTGCGTCTATGGGATCAACCGCGGGCCGGGGACAAACCAACTCCTCGGATGTACCTCCGTCACCTCCTACGGGGGGTCTCCCGTGGGCACGATCGACTCGTTGACGTCCGGACCCGGCACTGTCAGCGTCCGCGGGTGGGCGTTCGATCCGGACACCAAGGATCCCATCGCCGTGCATGTATACGTCGCGGGAGTGGGCTATCCGACCACGGCGAACCAGCAGCGGACGGACGTAGGGGCAGTCTTCCCGGTATACGGTGCCGCCCATGGATATCAGAGCACGGTACCGGCGCCGGCGGGCTATCAGACGGTGTGCGTGTACGGCATCAACGTGGCGTCGGGTAGCAATGTCCTGCTCATGCCGTGTCGCCAGATTTTCGTGCCACCGGCAACTGATCCCGGAACGGCGCCGATCGGCCGGGTCGATGCGTTCATCGTCAAGGGCGATCAGGTGACGGTCGCAGGCTGGACCTTGGATCCGGACACGAACGCTTCGATCCCCGTGCACGTCTACGTGGGTTCTTCCGGGGTCGCGTATCAGGCCGACCTGAGTCGCGGCGATATCGCTGCGGCCTTCCCCGGTTACGGAGATGCACACGGTTTCGCGGTGACACGAACGCTGCCCCCGGGGGGAGCGCAGGTCTGCGCCTACGGAATCAACAATGGCCGAGGGGCGAACACGATGCTGGGTTGCCAGTTCGTCGCCCCGACGCTCTCCGCACAGCCGTTCGGCAACTTCGAGTCCGCGGTCGCGGTGAGCGGTGGCGTTCAGGTCAGCGGATGGGCGATCGATCCCGACACCACCGCGCCGATCGCCGTGCACTTCTACATCGATGGGGTCGGCGTCCCGAGGATGGCGGATCAAGCACGTCCCGATGTGGGGGCCGCATATCCCTCCGCAGGAGTTCAGCACGGATTCTCGACGATGATTCCGGCCGGACCGTCGAGTCACACGGTCTGCGCGTACGCGATCAATGATGCGCCCGGGAACAACCCGCTCCTGGGGTGCCGCTCGTTCTAGGCGCGTCCGTGTGCTCGATAGCATTGTGCTTCGCGCTGTCGTTGTGAGGAGTCGTCCGTGAACCGAGCTCGATCCGTCCTCTGGGGGATCGCTTCCGCGCTGGGGATCTTCCTGGCTCTGGGTGCGTGGTCACTTGCTTCTCCTGTCGGATCCTCGCCGGACGACAATTTCCATCTCGCGAGCATCTGGTGCGGCCAGGGAGAGCGGCCAGGCCTGTGTGAGAAGGGGGACAAGGAGCCGTGGAGACTGGTGCCCCACGAGCTCTCGATCGGCCTGTGCTACGTTGCGCAGCCCACGGTGACAGGCAAGTGCACCGAGGAGCACCTCGTCGTCACAGACGACATGGTGCCGACGAAGAACGTCAATTCGAAGGGACTGTACCCCCCGGGCTACTACTGGGTCTACTCCCATTTCGTGACTCCGAACGTCGCTGTCACGACGTTGGCGATACGTCTGACCAACGCCGCACTCTTCGCGGCCCTCACCGTCGGTACGTGGTTCGCGTTGCCGCGCCGGCTACGCCCGGTCCTGGGCTGGTCGGTCGCCGTCACGGCAGTTCCGTTGGGGATGTTCCTCATCGCTTCGATCAATCCGAGCTCCTGGGCCATCACGTCGCTGGCGGTTCTCTTCCCGAGTGTGCTCGGCTACATGTGTACGACAGGGAAGCGGAGAATCGTCCTCGGGGCGCTGGCCGGCAGCGCCGCGCTCATGGCCTTCAGCTCCCGAGGCGACGCAGCGACGTATGCTGCCGTCTCCGTTCTCGCTGCTCTCGTTCTCGTGTTCCGCGCCGATCGATCCTTCCTGAAGCGAGCGGTACTGCCCGCGATCATCGTCGTCGCGGCCGGCGTCGCCACGGTCTCTGCGGGCCAGGTGGGCAGCGCATTGGGCGGACTCAGCACCACCGAGCCCGTCGGGTCGCGTTCGATGCTGATCGTGCAGAATCTGCTCAACCTGCCCTCGCTCATCGCGGGCGCCTTCGGACAGACGTGGGGTCTCGGCTGGCTCGAGACCACTATGCCTCCGCTGGTGTGGGCCTTCGTCGTTTTCGTGGTGGCCGGGACCGTGTTCGCGACGCTGAGGTGGCAAGGGTGGCGAAAAGCGCTGGCACTCGCCGGCGTTGGCGGGGCGCTCGTCGTGATCCCCATGTACATCCTGGTGAGCTCTGGGGTTCTGGTCGGATCGCAGGTCCAACCGCGCTATCTTCTGCCTCTGCTCACCGTGTTCGTGGCGGTCGCCCTGGCGCCTTCGGAGGACGCGGCGTTGACGGCGCGACTAGGACAGCGAATGAGTGCGATGCAGCTCGTCGTAGGCGCCGTGCTGCTCGTCGCTGCGAACGCCGTGGCACTCCTCTTCACGATGCGTCGCTACGTGGCGCCGGACTATCTCTACCTCGACCCGCATATCGACTGGTGGTGGCAGGTGGGACCATCGCCGATGACCGCGCTAGCCGTCGGCGCGCTCTCGTTCGGTGCCGCGCTCGCGATGCTGGTCGCCTCCTGCGCCCGGATCTCGGCCAGAGCGCAGGAGGATGGCGGTCAGCGTAGGTACGAGGCCAGCGCCTCGGCGTAGTTCGACGGGGAGAACCCGGTCGCCTCGATCTTCGCGAGGTCGAGCACGCTCCACGCCGGTCGCGGCGCCACCGGGCTCGTCGCGGACGCGAAGTACTCCGCGGTGCTCACCCCGGTGATCCTGGCCGGGTCGTGCCCGGTCGCGGAGAACACCGCGCGGGCGATGTCCGCCCAGGTCGCAGGCTCTCCGGATCCGGTGACGTTGTAGACCCCGTACGGCGCCTCCGAGGCCAGCAGGTGCACGATCGCGCGGGCGATGTCGTCTGTGAAGGTGAGGCGACCGGTCTGATCGTCGACGACCTTCGGGTCGATCCCGCGCTCGGCCAGCGACGCCATCGTCCGCACGAAGTTCTTGCCCTCGCCGATGACCCACGAGGTGCGCAGGATGTAGTGCCGCGGGGCGGTCGCCGCGGCGACGTCACCGGCGGCCTTCGACTGCCCGTAGACGCCCAGCGGTGCCAGGGCGTCGTCCTCGCGGTAGGGGCGATCGGCCGTGCCGTCGAAGACGTAGTCGCTCGAGACGTGCACGAGCGTGATGCCGTTCTCGGCGGCGATGCGCGCGAGACGGGCAGGCCCCTCGGCGTTCGCGACCCACGCGTCGCGGCGGCCATCGGGGGTCTCCGCGAGGTCGACGGCCGTGTAGGCGCCGGCGTTGATGATCGTGCCGTAGTCGCGCCAGCGCCGGGCGCCGGCGAGCGACGGGTCGGCCAGATCGAGATCGGCGCGGGTCGCGTACTCGATGTGCGCGGCGTCTCCGAGCGCAGCGTGCAGGGCGAGCCCGAGCTGCCCGTTCGCGCCCACCACGAGCGTCTTGCGCGGCGCGATGGGCGTGACATCCGCCAGCCGTGGATGGTTCTTGTCCTTCTCGGAGATCTCCACCTCGGCGAGCGGGATCGGCCAGGCGATCGCGGCCGTCTCGTCGGCGAGGTTGAGGAACGAGTAGCTCGCATCGGGCGACCAGTGGTCGTTGACGAGGTAGGTGTACGCCGTGTCGGGTTCGAGCGTCTGATAGGAGTTCCCGACGCCGCGCGGCACGAAGATCGCGCGGGAGGGATCCAGCTCGATCGTGAAGACGGTGCCGAAGCTCTCGCCCTCGCGGAGGTCCACCCAGGCACCGAAGATGCGCCCCGTGGCGACGGAGACCCACTTGTCCCACGGCTCCGCGTGGATGCCCCGCGTCGTTCCCACCGCGTCGTTGAACGAGATGTTGTTCTGGACGGGGCCGAAGTCCGCGAGGCCCAGCGCGGTCATCTTCTCGCGCTGCCAGTTCTCCTTGAACCATCCGCGGGCGTCGCCGTGCACCGGCAGCTCGAGGGCGATCATCCCGGGGATCGGGGTCTCGACGACCGTGAGCTGCTTGCCGAACTCGACCGCCATCACTGCCCCTTGGTGGCGTAGAACGCCTCGGTCGCGTCCTTGGACGGCGCCCACCACGCCTCGTTGGCCTTGTACCAGTCGATCGTGGCGGCGAGGCCGGACTCGAAGTCGGCGTACTGCGGCGTCCAGCCGAGTTCGGTGCGGAGCTTCGTGGAGTCGATCGCGTAGCGCAGGTCGTGACCGGCACGGTCGGTCACGTGGTCGTACGCGTCGCGGGGCTGTCCCATCTGCTCGAGGATGAGCTCGACGACGTCCTTGTTGTTGCGCTCCCCGTCGGCGCCGATGAGATAGGTCTCGCCGATCCGGCCCTTGTCCAGGATGGTCAGCACCGCGGAGGAGTGATCGTTGGCGTGGATCCAGTCGCGCACGTTCTCGCCCGCGCCGTAGAGCTTGGGGCGGATTCCGCGGATCACGTTGGTGATCTGACGCGGGATGAACTTCTCCACGTGCTGGTAGGGGCCGTAGTTGTTGGAGCAGTTCGAGATCGTCGCCTGCACGCCGAAGGAGCGCACCCAGGCCCGCACGAGCAGGTCGGATCCGGCCTTGGTCGACGAGTAGGGCGAAGACGGGTTGTAGGGCGTGTTCTCGGTGAAGCGCTCCGGATCGTCGAGCTCGAGGTCGCCGTAGACCTCGTCCGTGGAGATGTGGTGGAAGCGGCGGTCGTGCTTGCGGGCCGCCTCGAGGAGCGTGTACGTGCCGACGATGTTGGTGTCCAGGAACGGACGCGGGCTGTGCAGGGAGTTGTCGTTGTGCGACTCGGCGGCGTAGTGCACGACGGCGTCGGCGTCGGCGAACAGCGTGTCGACGAGCTCGGCGTCGGTGATGTCGCCGTGCACGAACGTCACCCGGTCGGCGGGGAGCCCGTCGAGGGAGGCGCGGTTGCCGGCGTAGGTGAGCGCGTCCAGGACGGTGACGTGGTGATCGGTGTTCTCCACGACGTGGTGGACGAAGTTCGAGCCGATGAAGCCGGCGCCGCCGGTGACGAGCAGTCTCTGCATGACTTCCAGGGTAGTGGCGGCCGCCGCGGGAACATGCGTCGGGCGGCGGTGAATTCACAGGAAAGGGCACGTCATGCGAGAGAATAGGTGCATGCGTGGAATCATCCTGGCCGGTGGCACCGGCTCCCGGCTGCACCCGATCACCCTCGGCACGTCGAAGCAGCTCGTCCCGGTGTACGACAAGCCGATGATCTACTACCCGCTGTCGACCCTGATCCTGGCGGGCATCCGCGACATCCTGCTGATCACGACGCCTCATGACGCCGAGGCGTTCCAGAGAATGCTCGGCGACGGCTCCCGCTTCGGGGTGTCGATCACCTACAAGACCCAGCCGTCCCCCGACGGACTCGCGCAGGCGTTCATCCTCGGCGAGGAGCACATCGGATCCGACTCGGCGGCGCTCGTGCTCGGTGACAACATCTTCTACGGCCAGGGGATGGGTACGCAGCTGCGCAAGTACACCGACCTGGACGGCGGTGTGGTCTTCGGCTACTGGGTCGACGATGCGACCGCCTACGGCGTGGTCGAGTTCGACGACGCAGGCCGCGTGGTCTCGCTCGAGGAGAAGCCCGCCCAGCCGAAGAGCAACTACGCCGTGCCAGGCCTCTACTTCTACGACAACGACGTGATCGAGATCGCGAAGAACCTCAAGCCCTCCCCGCGCGGAGAGCTCGAGATCACCGACGTCAACCGCGAATACCTCGACCGGGGGAAGCTCCAGGTGCAGCTGCTCACCCGCGGCACCGCCTGGCTGGACACCGGGACGTTCGATTCGCTCGCAGAAGCCACCGACTTCATCCGCACCGTGGAGAAGCGTCAGGGCCTCTCGATCGGATGCCCGGAAGAGGTCGCGTGGCGGATGGGCTTCCTCACTGACGACGAGCTGCGCGAGCGTGCGGAGCCCTTGGTCAAGAGCGGCTATGGTGCCTACCTGCTGAAAGCCCTCGCTCAGGGCCGTCAGCTGCCCGCACAGCAGGCATGATCGGCGGGCCGCCCCTCGTGGAGCGCGTCGCGGATACCGCCTCGGTGAAGCGCCGCGTCATCCTCTTCGCCCTGCATTCGGAGCGGGGCGACGCTGACGATGCCACCCTGTATCAGCTCGACGCACTGCGTCCGCTGGCAGCGCGGCTCATCGTGATCGTCGAGCCCTCGCTCACGGCGGAAGACCTCGCCGCGGTCGCGGCGAGGAGCGATGAGATCGTTCATCACGAGGGGATCGCGACCGGCTCCGCGGCATACCGGGTGGCGCTCGACGCCGACGATGTCGCGTCGTACGACGAGGTCCTCTTCACCGGCAACGGATGGTTCGGCCCCATCGGATCGTTCGATGAAGTCCTTGCCCGCATGGCGGCCTCGAATGCGGGTGTGTGGAGGCTGATCGAGACGACCGATCGCGCACCGGAGGTCTTTCCCATGGAGGGCTTCCCCCGGGCGCTGACGCCATGGACGTGGACGGTGGTCAGAGCCGACGTCGTCAGCTCTCCGGCCTGGCGTGAGTACTGGGCGGTGAGCCGCGACGACAGCGAGGATGCGTTCGCCGAGGCACTGATCGCGCAGGGCGTATCCGGTTCCGCGGCCTTCCCCGCGACCCTCGGGCCGCGGGGAAACCCGGGGATTCTCGCTCCCGGGGCGCTGCTCGATGCCGGCTGTCCTGTGCTGCTGCGAACGGTGTTCGCGCAGTTCCCGCCCTTGCTCGATCGATTCGCGGTGCTGGTGCGACCGATCGTGACGGAGATGGGCCGGCGCGGGTATCCGGTGGAACTCCTCTGGCGCGCCGTCGTCCGTACGACGCCTCCGGCCGCGCTCAACGCGCTGGGCGCCATGCTCGAGATCCTGCCCGACGCCGTGCCGGCAGCCTCGCACAGGTCGGAGGACGAAGCACCTCTGCGCGTCGTCGTCCTCGCTCATGTGCCGCACCTCGGCTTCGTGGACGAGCTCGCCGATCGGCTCCGGCAGATCCCCGGTGAGTTCGATCTCATCATCACGACGACGGACGGCCGCAAGGCGGCCAAGCTGAAGAGCCGCCTGCGGACGAGTGCGCAGGCGTGGGCGCGGAACGCCGAGGTGCGTGTGACCTGGGTGCCCGGAGGGCGCGACATGGGCGCACTGCTCATCGGGTGCCGGGACATCCTGCTGTCGGATCGCTACGACGTCATCGTTCGTGTCCACGGACGTGAACCACGGCGGAAGACCCTCAACATCAGGGAGTACGGCCGCCGATATCAGCTGGAGAACCTGCTGAGCAGCCCCGGCTACGTGCAGCGGATCTTCGACCTCTTCCGACGTGAACCCGGCCTTGGCATGGTGTTCCCGCCCATCGTGCACATCGGCTACGGGACGATGGGGCGGGGATGGGGCGCCTATCGCGAACCAGCTGAGGACCTCGCGGGCGAACTCGGTATCGCCGTCCCGTTCGACGAGGTCTCGCCGCTCGCGCCCTACGGAGGCATGTGGATCGGTCGGCCGTCTGCCCTTCGACTCTTCGCCGAGCACAACTGGACCGTGGGCGACTACCACCGCAGCCGGCGCGTGCGCTGGGTCGAGCTCACCCGTGTCCAGGAGCGGCTGCTCGGTCTCGCTGCGGCGGAAGCCGGCTTCCATTGCCGCACCGTGATGAACCGCGAGCACGCGCAGATCTCGCACACTGCTCTTGAGTTCAAGCTCGACGAGCTGTCGACGACGATCCGCGGCTATCCGGTGGAACAGATCCACCTCTTGCGCCGTGCCGGGTGGACCGGTTACGGAGGCGTGGTCGCCCTGACCCGGATGTACATCAACCTCAACCATCCTCGGATCGCGGCCGCCACTCAGCCGTTGTACCGCGCGGCGCGCAATGCCGGGCTGATGGCGAAGCGGGTCCTCGCAGCCGTCCGCAACGAGCACCAGGACGACGGGAGCGACCGATGACGGCGACGAGCGAGCTGATCCCGGCATACCCCCGCGTGGCTCAGACCTTCCCGGCGGACGGCAGACGGCTGCTGATCTATGTGGTCTACGATCCCCGGGGCGATGTCGAGGACTATGTCCTGCACGCGCTGACGGCCCTGCGCCCGCACATGTCGCGGATCCTGATCGTCGTCAACGGAACCCTCACCCCGAGCGGACGGGAGCGGATCGCCGCGGTCAGCGACGAAGTCGTCGAGCGGGAGAACCGCGGATACGACATCTGGGGATACAAGCATGGCTTGGATCACATGGGCGAGGGTCTTCACGAGTACGACGAGGTCGTGATCGCGAACGACACCTGGTACGGACCGGTGCGTTCCTTCGCGGATGTCTTCGACCGCATGGACGAGCGAGCCGTGCATTTCTGGGGACTCACCGACCATGCGCGCGTGGAGCCGCACCCGTTCACCCACACGGGCTATCTTCCGTACCACCTCCAGTCCTACTGGGTCGCCGTACGTCGGGACATGATCGTCTCCGACGAATGGGAGGAGTACTGGCGGCAGCTGCCCGAAATGGTGACCTACTCGGATGCGGTCGTCAAACACGAAGGGGTGTTCACCGAGCACTTCACCGGACATGGATTCGTGGGCGATGTCGCGTTCCCCCTCCTGCTGGATACCCCGGAGAACTACCCGGTGCTGTACGCGCGGCAGCTGCTCGACGCAGGGTGTCCTACTCTCAAGCGTCGGGCCTTCTTCCAGTGGCCGCCGTATCTCGATCAGTCGGGCGTGGTCAGCCGCTGGACCCTCGATGCTGCGGCGGAGTACGGCTACCCTGTCGACCTGATCTACGCCGACATGGCGCGCAATGTGGCTCCGCGCGTCATGAACGCCGGCGCAGCGCTGCTCTCCGTGCTGCCGGAGGAGGAAGCCGGCTATGATCCGGCGACGCCGCTGCGCACGCTCGTGGTCGCCCACGTCTTCTATCCGGAGATGATCGAGGAGATGCTCGATCGCGCGGACTGCCTCCCTGGCGCGTACGACCTGCTGATCACAACTCCTGAAGAGGCCCGCGCCGTCGAGATCCGGCGTCGGATCGACGGCAGGAGTCTGCGTGGCGACGTCCAGGTTCGCGTCCTGGAGTCGAACAACGGCCGGGATCAGGGGGCATTCCTCGTCGGCTGCCGGGACGAGATCCTGAGCGGCGGGTACGACCTGCTGGTCAAGATCCACTCCAAGAAGACTCCGCAAGACGCCCCCGCCGTGGGCGCCCATTTCAAGGAGCAGCAGTTCGGGAACCTCCTGAGTTCGCCCGGGTACGTCGCGAACGTCGTCGGGCTCTTCCAGCGCGAGCCCGGGCTCGGGCTGGCCTATCCGCCGACGGTGCATCTCGGCCATCCGACGATCGGTCATGGTTGGTGGGAGAACAAGCCCGCTTTCGCTGAATGGTGCCGCACGCTCGGAATCCGCGTGCCGCTCGATGAGGGATCGCCGCTGGCGCCCTTCGGATCCATGTACTTCGCCCGCCCCGAAGCGCTCCGGACACTGGTAGAGCATCCCTGGACGTATGACGACTTCGGCGGCGCGGACGCCTATCAGGACGGGGGACTGGCTCACGTGCTGGAGCGGGTCCCGTCCTATGCGGCGGGAGAGCGCGGCTATCACACGCGGACGATCGCGACCTCCGAATATCTCTCGATGAGCTATTCCGCGCTCAGCTACAACCTCGATCAGATCTCGATGACGATGCCGGGCACCACGATGGACAAGATCCAGTTGCTTCGGCGCCTCGGCGAGTGGGACTACGGGACGGCGAGAGATCTCGGCCGCATGTTCGTCACGCTTCACGCACCGCATCTGCGAGATCGCGCGAAGGGCCTTTATCATCGCACCCAGAGCGTGCGGGGACTCCTGTGGCGGCTTCGCCACCCGTCATCCTGGCGGCGCGGCTGACAGCCGTCCGTCTCACGCATCCTCCACGATCAGATCGGTAAACTGCACGCTATGTCTGTGGCCCAACCCGGATCGGCCTCGGAGCGCTACACGCGCTTGAGCGCCCTTCCCCTCCGCGAAGTCGGGGGGCTTCGTCCGTTCACCCCCCGAGGCTTCGTCGGATCGATACGCGACATCCTCGCTCATCGAGAGATGCTGGATCTCCTTGTCAAGCGCGACCTGAAGTCTCGCTATAAGGACTCGGCGCTCGGCTTCCTATGGTCCCTCGCCCGCCCGCTGGTGCAGCTCCTGATCTACTTCGTCGTGCTGGGACAGTTCATCGGGGCGGCGAGGGGGATCCCCGATTTCGCGATCTTCATCTTCTCCGGGCTCACCGCGATGGGGCTGTTCACCGAGATCGCCGTCGGCGGCACCGGATCGATCCTCGCCAACGCCGGGCTCGTGAAGAAGGTCTACGTCCCGCGCGAGCTCTTCCCGCTCGCCTCCACGGGGTCGGCGCTCTTCAACTTCGGGGTGCAGCTCCTGGTCCTGCTGGTCGCGACGGTGGTGGCGGGCAAGCCGCCGATCCACCCGCAGCTCGCCTACATCATCCCGTCCTTGGCGCTGATCATCGTCTACGGTCTCGCGTTCGCGTTGCTGCTGGGGGCGCTCAACGTCTATCTGCGGGACGTCCAGTACCTGGTCGAGGTCGCGACCATGCTGCTGTTCTGGGCATCGCCCGTCGTGTACGCGTGGTCTATGGTCAAGGGGATCATCCACCACGCGTGGATCCTCGACATCTACACGAACAATCCGCTGACCCTGGCGGTGATCGGTTTCCAGAAGGCGTTCTGGGTCGCCGGTGACACTCTGCCGCAGCCGGACGACCTGCTCCTGCGCCAGTTGGTGGCGCTGTTGATCGGCTTGGTGCTTCTGGTGCTGAGTCATCGAGTCTTCCTGCGTCTGCAGGGCAACTTCGCGCAGGAGCTGTGAGGACGGCATGGTAGAGATGATGAGCACCGCGCAGGCGACGATGGAACGACCCGTCGTGGTCGACGTCGCCGATGTCTCCAAGCGCTTCACCGTGCGCAAGGACTCCTCTCTCAAGGAGAGGATCGTGACCCTCGGCAAGGCCGGTCGTCGGCACCGCGAGGACTATTGGGCCTTGAACGACGTCTCCGTGCAGATCCGCGCGGGCAGCACTCTGGGCTTGATCGGGCACAACGGTTCCGGCAAGAGCACGCTGCTCAAGGTGATCGGCGGAATCATCCAGCCGACCTCGGGCGAGGTTCGCCAGCGCGGCCGTGTGGCGGCGCTGCTCGAGCTCGGTGCGGGTTTCCATCCCGATCTGACAGGACGGGAGAACGTCTATCTCAACGCCTCGCTGCTCGGTCTGACGCGGGAGGAGACCGACTCGCGCTTCGCCGAGATCCTCGAGTTCTCCGGGATCGGCGACTTCATCGACACGCAGGTGAAGTTCTACTCCTCCGGCATGTATGTCCGGCTCGCGTTCGCCGTCGCCGTCCACACCGACCCCGACATCCTCCTCGTCGACGAGGTGCTGGCCGTCGGCGACGAGGCCTTCCAGAAGAAGTGCATGGACAAGATCGAGGAGTTCCAGAGGGAGGGACGCTCGATCATCTTCGTCAGCCATGCGCTCGGCCAGATCGAGGAGCTCTGCGATCGGGTGCTGCTGCTGGATCACGGGAAGGTCGTCTTCGACGGCATCCCGGAGACTGCTGTCGAGCGCTTCCGCGAGATCCTCAAGGAGGGCTCGGAACGCGAGGGACAGCACAATCTCTCGATGCAGGCGATGAAGGTCCTCGGTGTCGAGATCTGCGACGAGTCCGGCCAGAAGGTCGAGGAGATCAGCGCCGGGACGCCGTTCAACGTGCGGATCAGAGTGCATTCGGACGTGCGGGTCGAGTCATGGGCCCTGGGCTTCAGCATCGACACCGGGTCCGGTCACATGGCACTGGCGTCCAACACCGATCTCGCCGGGGCTCAGCTCGAGCCGATCGAGGGGGATCGCACGGTCCAGCTCCGGGTGAGCGACGCCAGCCTCGGCTCAGGGCACTACGTCGTCAACGCCAATGTCGCGGGTTTCAGCACGCCCAGCGCGCATTCGCTCGAGGGCGGGGCGAGCTTCACCGTCGTGGGATCGGCGCAGACCATCGGACCCGTCGGGGGCGCGGTCAGCGTTCGCTGAGTGCGTCGTTCAGCAGCGTTCTGGCTCTTGCGTCGAAGGAGTCTCGTTCTCGAACGAGGGCGCCGATCCTCGCCATCTGCTCCCCGCCGGGGAACAGGGCGTCCGGATCGCCGCTCAGCAGCGCCACGAGATCGTCGCCGTTCCGGAACGTCGGCACGGCTCCCTCGAACTCCTGCGCGATGCCTTCGACTTCGTCGCTGATGACGCGGCCGCCGGCGGCGAGCACGTCGTACGGCCGGTTCGAGATGAACCCGTGCTTCCGCATCGCCGGCCAGTGGTCGTTGAGGACGACTCCCGCGGTCTCATAGCGGGATGGCAGGTCCTCGTTGGCGATCCCGGTCGCAATGATGTGTGACGCCGGGATGTACCCGCGCCAGTCGGGGCCGTACACCTTCAGCGGCATGCCGGCGGAGATCGGGGCGACGACCGCCGGCCGGTGCAGCCCGCGCGCTGTCCCGACGAAGACGAGAGACCCGTCCCGGGACGCGCCCGTGGGGTGGAACCGCGTCGGGTCGGTGCACTGCAGCAGCGCTTCCACGGGACGGTCGAAGCGCAGGCTCGCGTCGCGCGCCCACGGGCGGGAGGCGGCGTACACGCGGTCGAATCCAGAGAGCTCGTCCGAGGTGATCTCATCCGGGTGGCTGATGATCCACAGCATCCGCCGTCCGGTCGGCGGAGGCGCGATGGGGTGAGGGCCGCGAAGGACGACGGTCACGTCGTCGAAACGGGCCGTCGTGCGCTGAGCCGCTGGACGCGCATCGACGGCGGCGTACTGGCCGATCCGCTCGAGCGCGGCGGCGAGGGCGCGGGCGAAATGCGTATCCCCCCAGCTCTCGCCTCTCGGTCCCGCCGGCGCGGCCGTCTTGATCGCCCAGCGCAGCCGAGGCACTGACGTGCCGTCCGGGAGGTCGAAGACGCCCGAGGTCCGAAGGATCGAGGGACCTTGGACGGTCCACGTGCCGAAGGCGAGGGATCGTGCGAGCGCAGGGGCAGGGGAGTCGATCAGGCCGGGCAGGGGGAGGGGCCGGCGGGGCACCGGTTGCGTCATGATCGCGTCCACGCCGAGCAGAACGCGCGGCGGCGCGGCATCGCCGGCTCGTCGAGCGGACACCGGTGCATGGAACGCGGCGGATGGCACGCTCTCGCCGAGCGCGCGCGCGTCCTCGGCGGGGAAGGAGGCCAGCAGAGGGAATCCTTGCCCGGCGTGCGTGACGACACCTGCGGACGCCACGGTTCCGTCGTCCGCGAGAAGCAGCGGCTCGACGGGCCCCAGCTGCGCGGCGTCGCGCAGCGCGGCAAGCCCCGGAGCCTCGATGTCGGCCCCGGGCTCCCGGCGGAGCAACACCGTTCCGCCCTCGTGCTGCACTGTGCTGTCGTCCAGGAGTTGGACACGGTCATCGGCGAGGGCCAGCAGCCGGGCCGCGACGCGGACCTCCGGGGGTGCCAGGTCGACCTCGAGCACTGCGCGCGTTCGACTCCCGCCGAAGCGCTCGAGGAACGCGAGGAGGACGGTCAGGATTCGACCGTCGCGATCGCCCGGCCCCAGTCCGATCTCCAGGACGGTGTCGGGCACCTCCGCCGACGAATCGGACCGGCGAGGTGCCTCGGGAGCGGAGCTGCGCCTCAGCACATCGGTCGCGATCAGTCGGACCGCGCTCCGGTCGAGCCGCGAGCCCGATCGCATCGAGAGGGACGCCCCCGCCGCCAGCATCCGCCACGCATGTCCCAGCGGTCCTCCAGGAGCACGGAGGGCGTCCGGATACCTTCGCGCATGGTCCGGCGCGCTCCACGCCACGGTCGTCTCGATCCGCTCCGGGTCGGACACGAGATAGGCATAGAGCGCGGGAACGCGGTCCGAGTCCGGCAGTTGCGCGGAGACCAGACCCTCGAGGAACAGGGGATTCAGGACGAGCCCCGTGCGGTAGCCGCCTCGGACGTACGCTCGAACGGCCTTGCGCACGCCGATCCGACGACCCGGATGCCGGGCCCGCAGGAATTCCAGGTCGACCACGTGCGCGCGACGGATCGTCCGCGCCCACCAGAGCCGGTCAGCCGCTGCGAGCAGGCTCCCCGTGACGGGTAGGGACCGGGACCGGCGCCACAGCGCCCGAAGCATGCTCAGCACTGTGGAAGTCTATGCGGATGATAGCCTCGGACGGTCGGTCGGCCAGGAGGGAAGCGCCTGTGAGCAACAGATCCGAGGACGAGGCCGCACCGGCCGACGCAGCGTCCGCTCGCGTCGGCATCGTTGTGCGCACCAAGGATCGGCCGGCCATGCTGGCGCGGGCGCTCGATGACATCTTGTCCCAGCGATTCTCGGACTGGCGCGCGGTCGTGGTCAACGATGGCGGCGATGTCGCGGCCGTCGATCGCGTCATCGAGGGCGTGCAGGACGAGGCGCGAGGGCGCATCACTGCGATACACCATCACCACAGCGCCGGACGGTCCGCCGCCGCGAACGCCGGTGTTCGCGGCGTCGTCGCGGAGTACGTCGTGCTGCACGACGACGATGATCTCTGGGATCCCGCCTTCCTCGGCGCGACCGTCGATTGGCTCGATCGGAACACGGAGGACGGCGGAGTCGTGGCCCGCACCGAGATCGTCTACGAGCGCCAGACCGCGGACGGGTTCGAAGAGACCGGCAGAGTGCCGTTCTGGCCGGAGCTGACAGCCATCACCTACGCGGGCCTGCTGCAGGTCAACCGCTTCGTGCCGATTGCGTATCTCTACAGGCGCGCCCTGCACGACGAGGTCGGGTATTACCGCGAAGACGTCCACGCGGCGGAAGACTGGGAGTTCAACCTGCGCGTGGCCGCACGATATCCGATCGGCTTCCTCGGCGAGCGGGTCCTGGCGTTCTGGATGCAGCGGCCGCACGCCATCGGGTCCCTCGGGAACAGCATGTTCGTTCTCGAGCACGAGCACGAGTACTACGACGGCCGAATCCGAGATGAGGCGCTGCGCAGCTATGTTGCGGGACATGGGAACGGCCTCCCTTTGTTCCTCGCGCGCTACGTGCAGGACGAGGTCGCGAGGCAGCTGGACGAGAGGCGGTCGCTCGGGCAGCGGATCACCGAAGCCGCACGTCGCCGGTGGCGCGCACGGCGGATGCGATGAGCGACCGTCCGGAGACGACGTGGCGCACGGTCCAGCGGATCGTGCTGCCCGACGACGCCGTCCCTCCCGGAACACAGGATCTCTACGTGAGAGCGGAGGGCGAGGTGGAGATCCTCGGCCGCACCTCGCTCCGGCTGGCTGCGAACGCGCGCGTGTCGTTCGGGACGTACTTCGGGGGGTTCCCGCGCGTCGCGTGGACCGAGACCGCTGTCGACCGCCTTCGGCTCTCGCTGCGCATCGACGGCGCAGTGCGAATCCGGGTGCTCGGAACGGACGCGGGCGGCACTGTGCGGGAACTCGCCGACAGGGTGGCATCCGGCGATTGGGCGTTCGATCTCCCGCTCGATGAGCGCTCCGCCGGATGGATCTGGTTCGAGGCCGAAGCGACGGAGTCGGCGGTCCTCCACGACGCCCGCTGGTCGGCTCCGGAGCCGACCAGACCCGACGCGACCGTCTCGATCGCGATCACGACCTTCAACCGTGCCGATGACTGTGTGTCCCTGATCGCCCGCCTGGCATCGGATCCCACGGTCAAGGACAGGATCCTGCAAGTGGTCGTTGCCGATCAGGGCACCCAGCGCATCCGCAGCCACCCCGGCTTCGCGGAGGCGGCCGCGCCGTGGGGGGACGAGCTCCGCGTCATCGAGCAGGACAACCTCGGCGGGTCGGGAGGGTTCAGCCGAGGGATGCTGGAAGCCGGCCGCACCGCCGCTAGTCACGTGCTGCTGCTCGACGATGACGTGAACCTGGAGCCAGAATCCATCATGCGCATGCTCGCGCGCGTCGAACACGCGCCGGACGAGCCGCTGATCGGGGCTCATATGCTGCGGCTCACGGAACCGACCCGGCTTCATTCCTGGGGCGAGAGACTCGACCGGCGTCGCTTCTGGTGGGAGCCGGTGCATCCTGAGCTCGCCGGTCTCGACCTCGCCGTGGCGGGGCCCGATCGTCTGCCGATTCTGAGCGAGCCGTGCCCTGTCGATTTCAACGGATGGTGGATGTGCCTCATCCCGGTCTCGGTGATCCAGACGGAAGGGGCGTCTCTTCCGCTGTTCATCAAGTGGGATGACGCTGAGTACGGACTGCGTGCCGCGGAGAACGGGCACGCGACGATCACGCTGCCCGGTGCGGCGCTCTGGCACGTGCCGTGGACGGCCAAAGATGACGGGCTCGACTGGCAGGCCTACTATCAGTTGCGCAATCGGCTCGTCGCCGCTCTGATCCACTCACCGCATCGTCGTGGCGGTTCGTTGCTGCGGGACGTGCTGGCGCTCGATGTCAACCACGTGCTGTGCCTGCAGTACGGTTCCGCGGCGGTGCGGCGGCTCGCCATGCGCGATGTGCTCGGAGGGCCCGAGCATCTCGTGACCGGGCTTCGGAGCGCACCGGGAAGAGTCAGGTCCGTGCTCGCCGAAGAGGGACAGACTCTGAAGAACCGTGACGGGCTGTCCGTCGCAGAGACGGTGTCGCTGCCGGTTGCGCCCCGGGGCGCTGCGGCTTCCGCGGGACGACTTCTGCGCGTCCTGTCCCATCAGCTCCGCCGATCGCCGCGCGCGACGGAGCCGACTCCGGAGCGCACGCTGATCGTCCTCCGACGCGAGCACGGCAAGTGGTGGTCTCTCGGACTGGTCGATGAGGCGTTCCTGCAGAGTGCTGCCGGAGTCAGCGGATTTCTGCTCAGACGCGATCGGCGCGCAGCGGCGAGGCATCTCCTGGGAGCAGGCCGCGCCGTGCTCGAGTTGTGGTGGAAGTGGCCCGCGCTGGCGCGGCGCTACCGTGCTGACGCGCGATCGCTCTCGAGCGCCGAGACCTGGTCCTCTGTCTTCGACGACTCGTAGTCGGCGTCTGCCGCCGGGGCGGACGACGCGCCGGCATCGGCAACCTCCGTCTCCGCTTCGTCGCCGTACTGACGGTTGGCCCAGAGGAGTCCGGCGAGGAGCAGGGCGAACGCCACGGAGCCGATCAGCCACACCCCCATCGGAGACGGCGCCCATCCCCACCACCACTCGGCGTGGGAACCAGGATCCAGGCTCGTCTTGTCGAGACCGGTGGTGTAGCGCTGGATGTTGATGTGCAGGGAAACCGCATTGGTGAGTGCCAGAGCCGCAGCGGCGACGATCAGCGGCCAGCCGCGCCACAGGGTCGCGGTCCTCTCGCTCGCCGCGGACACGCCGAGGGCGATGATCATCAGCGGCATGATGTAGCGGGGCTGCACCCCTTCGCCGACATGCGCGCCGGACTGCCACAGAATGTAGAACGGCACGAACCACATCGCGGCGAGCGCGGCGAGCGACGCCACGACACGACGGCGCGTTGCGCCGTGAAGGCCGGCGAGCAGCACGAAGCCGAAGACGGCGGAGCCGAGCACCCACACGACGGAGGGGACGCCGGTGTCGAACCATCCGAGCGGCCAGTAGCCGAAGATACCGATCCACAGACTCGGGATGTCGAGCACGTTCCGGACGAGCTCCCCGCCGCTGAGGCGGGCGCCGTATCCGCCGAGTCCTCCTGTAGCGGCGCTGCTCTGCGTTGCGGAGAAGTACAGGGCAACGCTGATGACGAGGATCGCGGCTCCACCGACGAGCGGAACGAGAAGGCCACGGCCGCGGCGCAGACCGAGCCAGAGAGCGATCATCGCGCCGAAGACGGCGAAGAGTGCGGCGTCCGCCCTCGCGCCCGCGCCGAGCACGGCGGCCAACACGGCGAGCGATGTCAGGACGATCGATTGCCTTCGTGTCGGAGCGATCAGAGCACCGTACAACGACACCCAGACGGTTGCGGCGGACAAGAGGGCCCAGGACGACGGATTCGTCGAGGCGAAGACGAACAACCCTAGAGGGACCGAGGCGGCGAGCACCGAGATGGTCAGTGCCGGCCGGAGGCGCCGGGGCAGGAACAGGAAGACCGCTGTGATGAGGCCGACGGCGATGACCGAGTTCGCGAGGCGCATCGCGATCACGGACGCCGCCACATCCTTGCTCGCAAAGACGGACATCGCGCCGTAGAAGACAGGCGGGTACAGATGGTCGACGTTCGCGCGCTTGACGAGTGCGAGTCCGGGAGCGTTCCCGTTCCAGCAGCTCCCGCTGACGTCGGCATGCTGTGCTGCGCAGATCGCTTGGGCGACCGGGGCCGGCACCATTCGCTCCACCGACCCGGTGGTTCCGCCGGGTTCCTCGCAGAGTCCTGGACGATCGCCGAGACCGCACCAGATGGAGGCGAGATGGAAGTCATCGTCGGGGCTCGACCCGACTGCGGAGCTGAACGACCATGAGAACAGCGTCAGCACCGCGAGAAGCGGGATGGCGATGACAGCGGCCAGGCGCACGGAACGGGAGCGGGAACGCGATGGGGACACGCGTCCATGCTACCGATGTCGTCTGAAGGCCCTGCCTTCAGACGCGCGCGGGAGCCGCCACGGCAGGGACGACTCGGAGCCAGCGCGTCGAGTCGCGAGCGGCGCTGGAGAGAGCGTCAGGCGGACTCGGTGTCCAGGCCCTTCACGAAGTCGGCAATGGCGGTCAGCGGTGTCCGCCGGGGTGACCATCCCAGCTCGTCGTGCAGACGTCGGCTGGAGCCGATGACCTCGGGAAGATCAGTGGGACGCCACCGATCCGGATCCGCCACGAGGGACGGGATGTCGCGGCCCATCGTTTCGCACAAGAGCGCGAGGATCTCCGCTCCCGACAGGGAGCGCCCAGTGCTGACGTTGTAGGTGGTGTTTCGCAGAGTGGTGGCGTCGATGAGATCGAGATAGGCGTGGGCGATATCCCGCACATCCGTGTAGTCGCGCCTGGTGGTGAGGTTTCCGACGGCCAGAGGCGCGTCGGCGGGAAGCGCATCCAGCGCTGCGCGGAGGTCGGGGACGAGAAATCCCGGCGCCTGACCAGGACCGATGTGGTTGAAGGGCCTTGCGACGATGGCGTCGACGCCGCGCCGACGGTAGTAGTCGGCCTGCTGCTCGACGAGGATCTTGCTGACCGCGTACGGCGAACTCGCGGCGAGAGGGGAGTCCTCG
This sequence comes from Microbacterium sp. NPDC089698, assembly GCF_044749045.1. Lineage (NCBI taxonomy): Bacteria > Bacillati > Actinomycetota > Actinomycetes > Micrococcales > Microbacteriaceae > Microbacterium > Microbacterium sp. NPDC089698. The sequence goes on along the minus strand of NZ_JBIVHE010000001.1, from coordinate 1,061,026 downwards.
GTGAGCGGCACGGCACCGCCTCCGGCGTACACGCCACCGGTGCTGACGACCACGACGCGGCCCCGGATCGCGCCGGCGATCGCGGCTTCCCCGACGGCGGTCATCATGGCGCTGTTCGCGGTGATGTAGCGCTGCGGATGCGCAAAGGAGGGACCGACGGCGGCGAGCCCCGCAAGATGGATCGCGGTATCGGCCGTCAGACCGTCAGGCCAGTCCTCTCGCAGATCGGCGATGTGCCAGGACGTCAGACGCTCCCGTCCGGGCCACGACACGTCGGCGTGCATCACCGCGTGGACATCGTAGCCGCGATCGAGCGCGTCCGCGATGACGTGCCGTCCGACGAAACCCGAAGCGCCGGTGACGACGATCGAACGCTTCTGAAACGTCGTCATCGGGCGTGGACGGCCTCGAGCGCGAGGTCGTTCCTCACCATAAGGGAGACCAACCCCTCGAATGACGTCTCACGGCGCCAGCCGAGCACCCGCTCGGCCTTCTCCGGGTTGCCAAGCAGGATGTCGACCTCCGCAGGGCGCATGAAGGCCGGGTCCTGCACGACGTACGGGCGCCAGTCGTCGATCCCGACCTCGGCGAATGCGCCAGTGAGGAAGTCCTCGATCGAATGGGTCTCACCGGTCGCGAGCACGAAGTCGTCAGGTTCGTCGTGCTGCAGCATCTGCCACATACCGCGGACGTAGTCGCCGGCATATCCCCAGTCGCGCTTCGGATACAGGTCACCGAGAACGATCTTGTTCTGCAGCCCGAGCTTGATCCGGGCCACAGCCTGAGTGATCTTGCGAGTGACGAACTCGGGGCCTCGATGCTCTCCCTCATGGTTGAAGAGGATGCCGCAGGAGACGAACATGCCGTAGCTCTCCCGGTAGTTCCGCGCGATCCAATGACCGTACAGCTTGGCCACACCGTACGGGCTGCGCGGGTGGAACAGGGAGTTCTCGTCGTAGCCGCTGCCGGGGCGGTTATAGTCGAGGCCGCCGAACATCTCCGACGTCGAGGCCTGGTAGACGCGCGTGGTCTCGGCGCGCCCCGTGACGCGCACCGCCTCCAGGATGTTCAGGACACCCTTGCCCGTGACATCGGCGGTGAGGGAGGGGTTCTTGAACGAATAGCCGACGTGGCTGATGGCTCCGAGGTTGTACAGCTCCGTCGGGTCCGAGTCCTCGACGGCCCGCACAAGTGCGGCGGGATCGGTGAGGTCTCCCTCGAGCAGACGGACTGCGGGGAAGGCGGCCTCGAACGCCGTGCGCTTCGGATTGTTCTGACCGCGGATGAGGCCGTAGACCGTGTACCCGTTCTTGAGGAGCTGCTCGGCGAGATGATGCCCGTCCTGGCCAGTAATCCCTGTCACCAATGCGCGCTTGCTCACGACTGCTTCTCCTCCGGGGTGATCCTGTGCGATGCGGGCGCAGTCGCCGACACGAGGCGTGTCGGGATCGCTCGACGCGCCCCACACACTACCAGCGGCGATTCCCTCGGATGCTGAGCCGGATCGGTGTCGGAACACGGTGGCGGCCCTGACGCTCGGCTCGGCCCGGGGAATCTGCCTCGATAGACTGGCGACACTATGACGCAGACTCCTGACACCGTTCTGGTGATCGTGCCGGCCTGGAACGAGGAGCGCAACGTCGGCAACACGGTGCGCGAGATCCTCGCCACCGGACGTGACTATCACGTCGCGGTGATCGACGACGGCTCGGTCGATGCCACCTCCCGCGTCGCCAGGGATGCGGGAGCCAAGGTCCTCACCTTGCCCTTCAACCTGGGTGTCGGGGGAGCCATGCGCACCGGATTCACGTACGCACAGCGCAAGGGCTATCGGCGAGCGATCCAGGTCGATGCCGACGGACAGCATAATCCTGCAGACATCGAGCGAGTACTCGAGGGCCTCGCGGATGCGGACATCTCGATCGGAGCGCGATTCAGCGAGGTAGGGGACTACAAGGTCCGCGGACCCCGGCGATGGGCGATGGTCGTGCTCGCGGGGATCGTCTCGCGCGTCGCGCACACACGGCTCACCGACGTCACGAGCGGATTCCGGGCCGCGAACTCGCGGGCGATCGACCAGTATGTGCGCTACTACCCGGCCGAATATCTGGGGGACACCCTGGACTCCCTCGTCGTCGCGTGCCATGCCGGTCTTACGGTGACGCAGGTTCCTGTCGCAATGCGACCCCGTGTGCATGGCACGCCGAGCCAGGGGCCGATCGGCTCGACGATCTATCTCGCCCGATCCGTACTCGCCCTGGGACTCGCGCTGCTGCGACGTCCTCGCCCGCCCCGCCGTGCGGAGGAGACAGCATGATCGCCATCACCGGAGTCGTCCTGGCGCTCGCGATGCTCGTGATCGTCACGACGTTGCTGCTGACCCGACGCCTACGGGAGAAGTACGCGGCGCTGTGGATCATCATCGGCCTAGGGATGTTGATCCTGGGGGCCTTCCCTGGTCTCCTTTTGGGGCTCACATCGGCATTCGGTGTGGTCCTGCCGGCGAACCTGCTTTTCGCCATGGCAATCCTTCTGCTTCTTGGCGTTGCGCTCCACCTGTCGTGGGAGCTCTCCCAGGCTGAGGATGAGATACGTCGCGCGGCGGAGGAGCTCGCGATCCTGCGCGCCGACCACGACGGCCTTGCCGGTCGCATCGAGGCGCTGGAGTCCGGCGAAAGCAAGTCCCCGGGTGTCTCGTCCGGCGATGACTGACCAGGCACGGCCCGTCGGCGGCCTGAGGACGGTCCTGCTCGCGACCGTCCTCGCCGGCGGGATCGGATACCTCATCCAGGCCGTCGTCCCGCCTCTGCTGGCAAAGGGCGACTACCTCGCTTTCACGACCTTCTGGTCTGCGACCTACCTCATCGTGTCGTGTCTCGCAGGGGTGCAGCAGGAACTCACCCGTGCTTCGCGCTCGGGGCCGGACGGCAGCGGCTATCGCTTGTGGCGTGTGTTCGCCGTGGCCGTCGCGCTCATCGCCGCGGTGGCCGTCGCCGCGATCTTCACCGTGATCGGGCCTCGGATCTTCCCGTCCGACACCGTCTCGCTGGTGCTCGCCATTTCGGTCGCCGCCTTCGGATACAGTCTGATCGCGGCAGTGAGCGGGGCCCTGTACGGAATTCAGGACTGGCGAGGTGTGGGCGGCATGACCATCTCTGACTCGGTGATCCGGGCGGTAACCCTCGCGCTGGCCGTTCTGCTGGGCGGGAGCGCCACTCTGATGGGGTGGGCTGTCGCGGTGCCCTTCCTTATCGCCGTGCTTCTGATCTGGGTATGGCGTGGCAAGGGGATCTCCCGTCATCTTCAGCTCGATGTGGGAATGGCCCGGCTGTTCCGAAACACTTCCGCGACGCTCCTCGCATCACTGGCGACCGGCGCTCTGATCAGCGGTCTGCCCCTGCTGCTGCGCGTGCTCGCACCGGATGCCGGGGAGGGCCTGCTTGCTTCGCTGGTCCTGGTCATCTCACTCACGCGTGCTCCGCTGGTCGTGCCGCTCGTCGCTCTGCAGGGCTATCTGCTCGTGCACTTCAGGGAGAGTCGGCGTCACGCCGCGGTCGTCCTGCGCTGGATCGGTGCCCTGCTTGTCGCGGTCGCCGTGCTGTCCGCGCTCTCCGCGTGGTTGGGACCGCTCATCCTGCACGCCATCTACCCCGGATTCGATCCTCTCCCCGGGACGGTCTTCGCCGCGATCGTCGCCAGCGCGGGGCTCACCGGAGTGCTCTGCGTCACGGGCCCCGCGTTGCTCGCCGCGAGCAGACATCGCTGGTATGTCGCGGGCTGGATGCTCAGCGCGCTCGGCACGGTCGTCCTCTTGTCCATCCCGGGCGACGCGCTGGCGCGCATCCTGATCGCGCTGGTCTTCGCCCCGGTGGCGGGGGCTGTGGTGCACACGATAGGCCTCGCGCGCACGAAGACCACCGCGCCGAGCCACGTCGACTGAGGCACGGAGACTCGGTTGCGACCGACCCGGGGGTTTCCGTGCGAGGCGTTCTCTAGGTACGCGAGAAATCGCGCAGTGCGGCTTCGAAGACGGCACGCGTCTCGCGCGCCGTGCGCTGCCAGGTGAACAGTTTCGCCTGCTCGAAGCCAGCGGCGACCATGTCGGCGACGAGCACCGGATCCGAGGAGATCCGCGCGAGCAGGTCTGCGATGGACTGATCATCCGACGGGTCGAAATAGCGTGCGGCGTCTCCGCCGACATAGCGGTGCACCTCGATGTCGCTGAGAAGCGCGGGGATCCCGGCAGCCATCGCTTCGATCGTCGGGAGCGAGAATCCTTCCGCGAATGAGGGGATCGCCAACGCGGTCGCTGTCGAATAGAGGTGCGCGATCTCGGCGTCGTTCACCCATCCTCGGAGGTCGATCCATCGTCCGACTTGGAGCTCGTCGACGAGCGGGGCCAGCGGGTCCTCTCCGCGGCCGCCCGTGATCACGATGCGCGGTCTCTCAGGTTCGGGTAAGAGCGCGACGGCGCGGATCAGGGCCCCCCAATTCTTGTGCGGCCGGCGGTTCCCCATCGCGAGGATCAGTGGTCCTTCGGTGCCGGCCAGCGTACGGTCGACGTTCTCGGGCGATTGACCGGCGAGAGGCGTGACATCGATGCGGTCGGCGGGGACGCCCAGATACTTCACGAGCTCGTTCTTCGATGTCGGGCTGATCGTGGCGATCCGGGTGGCATTGCGGGAGGTCTGCTTCTCCATCCACTTCACCGGCTCGGTGTACAGCGGCGTGGTCATCAGCTCCGGGTGGCTCCAATAGAGCATGTCATGCATCGTGACGACAGCGGGCATCTTCGTACGGCGCGGGCCGAGGGTCGCGGGGGAGTGCACGAGGTCCGCGCGTTCGCGCACCGCCGCGCGCGCCACCTGCGTGAGTTCGCCCCAGGCCCAGGCGAACCTGTTCTCGCCGCTGATCCCGGACTCCACAATCCTCCCGGGGAACCAGGACAGGTCTAGCTTCGCGCCCTCTTTCGAGATGAAGCCGACGTACTCCCAGTCGCCGGGCATGGTCCCGAGAGTGCGGTAGAGCTCCCTGGCATATGTCTCCATTCCACCTTTGGTGCCGGTGTAGGAGAGGAGATCGACGAGGACGCGGGGCATCGGAGCAAGCCTTAGGATCGGGGGTCGAGCGCGGGGAGCGGTGACCGCGAGTGCGGTGAGCGGCGCACGCGGGCCATCGCGCGACGTTCGATGAGTACCCAGCTCAGCCAGGCGAGGACGAAGGTGATGACGATCGCGACGAGATCGTAGGCAAGCAGCCCGAGTGCACCGGCGCTGACCCCGAAGCCGATGAGCGCCAGCAGCTGCTGCACGGGCCAGGCATAGATGTAGAAGCCGTAACTGACATCGTTGCGCGAGATCCATGCCGGCTGCGGCACGACCGTCGACAGCCACAGGAGGCCGTAAGCGATGAACGGAGCTCCGGCCTGGCCGCCCCAACCGGGAACGCCAACGGCGAATCCGGCCGCGACGATCAGCGACCCCGCGCCGACCCACCGGTTCACGCCCCATCGGTCGATCACGAAGTAGACTACGGCGCCGCCGAGGAAGAACGGGGCGAGCTTCAGGAAGAGGAGGAAGCTCACGTCGAGCCCCATCCGCGCGACCAGAGGCTCCAGTGCGTGCGCGGTGGTCGCGAGCACGAATGCGATGACCGCGAGCAGGGCATTGCGGCGGAACCAGGCGAGCGCGCCGAGCAACCAGACCAGGACGTAGCAGAGGAACTCGTAATAGAGAGTCCACAGAGAGCCGTTCCAGACCGAGGGGTACGGCACCGTGCTGAGGGAGCGCCCGATGCCGTACTGGTTCATGAAGAGCGTGATGTTGCTCCACACGAATTGAAGTGGAGTGACCGGCGTGGAGAGGTAGCCCCGGAGCGTGCCGTACTGGACCAGGATCGCGAGGGGCGCGAACACCACGGCGGTGACGACCAGGCAGACCAGGAATGCAGGGAAGATCCGCACGATGCGGTGAAGGAGGTAGTCGCCCGCCCTACTGCGCAGGCGCGATCGGGTGATCAGGAATCCGCTGATCACGAAGAAGCCCGCCACGGCCCATCCGCCGATGTTCTCGCCATGCAGCTGAGGGCCGACACCGTTGCCGGTCGTGTAGAACGAGTGGGCGATCAGGACCAGGCCGGCCAGGATGAGCCGGAACAGGTTCAGGCTGTTGTCACGGTACGGGAACGGCCGGCCGCGCAGGGCGGCGATGGTCACTTGAGCAGTTTCCGATCCGACATCTCCCTGAGGGAGCGCTCGTAGCCGTCCGCCTCGATCGGCTCCGTCAGCACCCACTCCGCGAACCGCTTGACGCCGTCCTCGAACGAGACGCGCGGGGCGAAACCGAGCACCTCCTGCAGCGCCGTGGTGTCGGCCACGTTGTGCCGGATGTCCCCCAAGCGGTAGTTGCCGGAGATATGGGTGGGAACCTCGGTGCCGTAGGCCTCGAACAGCGCGGCGACGACTTCGTTGACGCTGGTGGCGACCCCTGAGCCGACGTTGAAGATGCCCCCGGCGGCAGCGGGCACGGTCGCGGCAAGGAAAGTGGCCTCGACGACGTCGTCGATGTAGACGAAGTCGCGGCTCTCCTCACCGTCCTCGAAGATGTTGATCTCCTTGCCCTGGCGGATCAAGGTCGAGAAGATCGACAGGATCCCTGTGTAGGGATTCTTGAGCGACTGACCGGGACCGTAGACGTTCTGATACCGCACGGACACGGGCTCGACGTTGATAGTCGGCGCGACGGTCATGATGAGTGACTCCTGCATCTGTTTGGTGATGCCGTACACCGAGGAGGGATGGACTAGGGCCGACTCGTCGGTGGGGATGAGGCGCAGGTCGCCCTCGCCTGGGGCGTGGACGTCGAAGTCCCCGGCCGACATGTCCTCGTCGGCGCGGTGGCCGGGATATACGCGCCGGCCGTCCTCGGTCTCGTACGCCCCTTCTCCGTAAATGGATCGGGACGAGGCGATGACCAGCCGTCGCACGGAATTCGTCTCGTTCGTGAGGATGTCGAGAAGCTTCGCCGTGCCACCGACGTTGGCGTCGACGTAGCGGTCGATCTCGTACATCGACTGACCCGTCCCCGTCTCTGCGGCGAGGTGGATCACGATGGTCGCATCGACGACCGCGCGGCGCAGGTCGTCTTTCGACGTCACGGTGCCCGTGATGAGGCGGGCAACCCCGTCGAGCGACCGCAGCAGGGGCGACGTCGTCGCGGGATCCTCTCCGTGCACCTGCGGGATCAGCGAGTCGAGCACGGTGACGGTGTGACCGTCAGCCGCGAACCTCGCGGCGAGACGGGTGCCGATGAAACCGGCTCCCCCGGTGATCAGGACGTGTTCCGACATCGATTTGCTCTCCTCGGGGCGGTCAGACAATGCTCGGCGGTGTTCGACGCGTCGGCAAAGGCCTCAGCCCGCGAAGATATGTGCCAGGGTCGATTTTAGCGCAGCCCTGTTCCCGTGCCGGATGACCCCCGGCAGCTCGGTCACCGCGTGCAGGCGGGACATCAGTCGTACAGCGGCGACGCGAGCCGTGCGCGACCAGCGCTTGGTCTTGGCGAGACTCCTGGCCGTGCGGTAGTAGGTGCGCTCGTCCCGGAAGCGCCGCCCATCCATGAGCGTCTTCTGCGAGGCGCTGGAGCCGTGGCGTCGATACGAGAACGCGACTTCAGGCGTGTAGACGAGAGTGCCGCCGTCGAACGCGATGTCCATCAGCAGGGCGAGGTCCTGGATGATCGGCAGGCCCTCTCGGAAGTCGATTCGCTTCAACGTCTCCGTGCGGAAGACCAGCGAGGGCCAGTACAGCCAATCACCGCGGATGAGGGACGTCGCCATCTCTTGGCCGCTCAGGACCGCCGTCGTGCCTTTCGTCTTGGGTGCGAGCAGGCCCTGCTTGACGCGGTCGACCAGGGGAGAAACGACCGTGCCATGCTCATCGATGACGAGGACGCCGGGCTGGATCACATCCGCTTGAGGGGCGTCTGCGATCGCCTGCAGCACCACGTCGACGTAATTCGGATGCATCAGATCGTCGCATCCCAGGATTGCGATGTGCGGCGTGCTTGCGCGGCGGATGGCCTCGCGGTAGTTCTCGGTGATGCCGAGGTTCTTCTCGTTCCGCACATACGTGATGCGCTCGTCATCGATCCGGGCGAAACGCCCCGCGACGGACTCATCCGGGTAGCAGTCATCGATCACGATGAGTCGCCAGTCGCCGTTCCTCTGGGCGCGGACCGAATCGACCGTCTCGAAGAGCAGGTCGGGATCGCCCCAGAACGGGCAGAAGATCTCCAGGGTCATGAAACTTCCTTCGTCGGCGGCCGCCTGGTGGGAAGTCGGCCTGAACGGGTCTCAATGCTATCGGGAGGCGTCGCGCGCAGCCTGTACGCAGGGGGAATCGTCCGTATGACGGGGGAACCGATCCGTAGCGCGATACCGCCCCCTTGGATCCGTGGCGCAGCCCAGACACTATTGAGGGAACACCCGTAGGCTGGGAGTGTTTTGCGATCGCTCCCGATGCTCGCAGAACCGCATCGTCTAGAAGGGCAGGGGATGGATCTCCTCATCGTCGGGTCGGGTTTCTTCGGCCTCACCATCGCCGAGCGCGCCGCAGCAGCGGGACGCAAGGTCACCGTCATCGACCGTCGCCATCACATCGGCGGGAACGCGTACAGCGAGGACGAGCCGACGACGGGTATCGAGGTGCACCGGTACGGGGCGCACCTGTTCCACACGTCGAATCCGACCGTGTGGGAGTACGTGAACCGGTTCACGACCTTCACGAACTACGTGCACCGGGTGTATTCGACGCACCGTGGCGAGGTCTATCCGCTGCCGATCAACCTCGGCACGATCAACCAGTTCTTCCGCTCCGCCTACACACCCGATGAGGCGAAAGCCCTCATCGCAGGGCAGGCGGGCGAGTTCGACGCGCACCAGGCGAAGAACCTCGAGGAGCGCGGGATCGCGCTCATCGGACGCCCGCTGTTCGAGGCGTTCATCCGCGACTACACCGCCAAGCAGTGGCAGACCGACGCCAGGGAGCTCCCTGCATCGATCATCAGCCGGCTGCCGGTGCGCTACAACTACGACAACCGCTACTTCAACGACACGTGGGAGGGGCTGCCCACCGACGGATACACCGCGTGGCTGGAGCGCATGGCGGATCACCCGAACATCGACGTGAAGCTGAACGTGGACTTCTTCGACGAGACGCAGCCGCTGAGCAAGAAGGCGACCGTCGGTCAGCTGCCGATCGTGTACACCGGTCCGGTGGACCGCTACTTCGACTACGCCGAGGGCGAGCTGGGCTGGCGGACCATCGACCTCGAGCAGGAGGTCCTCGACGTGGGCGACTTCCAGGGCACGAGCGTCATGAACTATCCGGATGCGGACGTGCCGTACACGCGCATCCACGAGTTCCGGCACTTCCACCCCGAGCGGGCCGATCGGTATCCGACCGACAAGACCGTGATCATGCGGGAGTTCTCCCGGTTCGCCGAGCGGGGCGACGAGCCCTACTACCCGGTGAACACGTCGACCGACCGCGAGGGGCTGCTCGCGTACCGCGAGCTCGGCAAGGACGAGCAGGGCGTGCACTTCGGCGGGCGCCTCGGCACCTACCAGTACCTCGACATGCACATGGCCATCGGATCCGCCCTGTCGATGTGGAACAACCAGCTGGCATGACGGTCGACGCAGAATCCCGACGGGCCCACCGGGCAGCGGCGGCACGAGATCGTGCCACCGCGAGTGCGCAGGCGCCAGGCTATCGTCGCGACATCGACGGGCTCCGCGCCGTCGCGATCCTTCTCGTCGTCGTCTACCACGTATGGATCGGGCGGGTGTCCGGAGGCGTCGACGTCTTCCTGATGATCTCGGCGTTCTTCCTCACGGGGTCGTTCGTGCGCAGGATGGAGGCGGGCAAGCGGCTCGCCGTCGGTTCCTTCCTGCTGAGCCGGTTCCGCAGGCTGATGCCGGCGGCGTCCGTGGTGCTGGCGGCGACCCTGGGTGCGTGCTGGCTGCTTCTGCCTCAGACCGCATGGCCGCAGCTCTGGAAAGAGGGGTGGGCATCCCTCGGATATGTGCAGAACTGGGTGCTCGCGGCCGACGGAGTGGACTACTACGCCCACGACTCGGCCCTGGCCTCGCCGCTGCAGCACTTCTGGTCGTTGTCGGTGCAGGGGCAGGTCTTCGTGCTCTGGCCCCTGCTGTTTCTGCTCGGAGCCCTCATCGTGCGGTGGACGAAGAAGTCGCCGACGGTGGTCATGGCGTGGCTCTTCGGACTGGTCTTCGTGGGCTCGCTCGCCTTCTCCATCTGGGAGACGGCGGATCTGCAGACCTTCGCCTACTTCGACACCCGCGCGCGGCTCTGGGAGTTCGCCGCGGGTTCCCTGCTGGCGCTCGCCGTTCCCCGCCTCCGGCTGAACCGCTTCCTGCGCGCGGCGCTGGGATGGATCGGACTGGCCGGCATCGTCGTGTGCGGCATGGTCATCGACGTCCGTGGCGGATTCCCCGGGTACCTGGCCCTTTGGCCGATCGTGTCGGCGGCGCTGGTGATCGTCGCCGGAACCCGCCCCCAGGGCGAACACCCCGAACTCGGGGAATTCGGCCCTGGTCGATTCCTCGCGACCCGTCCCGTGCTGTTCCTCGGACGCGACGCCTATGCGCTGTACCTGGTGCACTGGCCCGTCCTCATCCTCTGGCTGAACGTGAGGGAGCGCCCCCAGGCTTCGTTCCTGGACGGGCTCGCCATCATTGCGATCTCCCTGGTGCTTGCACGACTGGTCACGATGTTCGTCGAGCGCCCCCTGCGTCTTGCCGGTGGACAACGCGGGTCCGTCTGGCGCAACGCAGGTGTCGTGCTCCTGTGCGCTGTTGTGGTTGCCTCCGTGCTGGTTCCTTGGCAGATACTGACGACCTCCAAGGCCGCGGCTGAGCAAGCGGCCTATGCGGACGAGTACACGGGGGCGATGGGCGGCGACACAGCCCGCGATGGCAAAGGCATCCCGGTGATCCCCATTCCCGGCGACGACGCCGGCCGCTGGGCCGAGCTCGATGAGGCATGCTCCGGTCGCTTCGCCTCGGATATCCCCGAGGTGCAGGAGAGTTGCACCCAGACCTCGAATGCCGACACCGCGAAGCATCTCGTCGTGGTGATCGGCGATTCCCACGCGAATGAGTTCGCCGGTGCGCTCCAGCCGGTCGCCAGCGAAAGGGACTGGGGCATCGTCATGCTGATGCGGCCCTGGTGCTCGCTGGACAAGCATGAGGAGGGCACGGAAGCCGACGGATACTGCGGCGGTTGGCAGCGGGCGGCTATGGACAAGCTGATCGCTATCCACCCGGATGCGATGTTCACGATCGTGACGGCAGCGGCTCCTGATAGCCCGGACGAACGCGTCCTCAATGGCATCGACGAGGTGATCGACGAGGCGACCGCCGCGGGAATCCCGATGTACGGCGTCCGGGACAACCCGCGCAGCAGCATCTACAACTACTACGAATGCGCCTACAACAAGGAACCCTGCGACTTCCCGCTCTCGGGTGCGCTGGCAGAGACGAACCCCGCAGCGCCGCTGGCCGATCGGATCGGTTTGATCGATTTCACCCCGTGGATCTGCCCGCACGGCACGTGCTACACCGAGCTCGGGCATGTGTCGGTGTATCTCGACAACAATCACCTGAGCTTCCCGTTCGTGAAGTCCCTCGCTCCTGCGCTCAGCGGGCAGCTCGGCGACTTCCTGAAGCCGTGACACAGGGATGGTCATCGCCGCCGCCTAGACTCGAAACCGTGAGTCACACGACGGCCGGCGCACCCGGAACGCCCCGGCGCTACTTCCACTCGCTGTGGCTGCTGTCCGCGCGCGACCTGCGCGTGCGCTACGCGACGAGCGTGCTGGGCTATCTCTGGTCGGTGCTGGATCCGCTCGTCATGAGCGCGATCTACTGGTTCGTGTTCACGCAGGTGTTCCACCGCGGTCAGGTGGGGGAGCAGCCGTACATCGTGTTCCTCATCGTCGCGCTGCTGCCCTGGGTGTGGTTCAACACGGCGGTGGGGGAGTTCACCCGTGCGTTCAAGAAGGATGCGCGCCTGATCCGCTCGACGGCGATCCCGCGGTCGATCTGGGTGATCCGCGTCATCCTGACCAAGGGGATGGAGTTCGCGTTCGCGATCCCCGTGCTCGTCCTCTTCGCGGTGTTCGCCGGCGCGAAGCCGAACTGGTCGCTGCTGCTGTTCCCCGTCGCCATGATCTGGCAGACCGTGCTGCTGATCGGCCTCGGACTGCTCGTCGCGCCGCTGTGCGTGCTCTGGGCGGACCTGGAGCGCACGACCGCGCTGATCCTGCGCGCGCTGTTCTACGTGTCTCCCATCATCTACGGCTTCAAGGACCTGCCGCACCAGTTGCACATCATCGGTGCGCTGAACCCGCTGTCGGGGATCTTCACGCTCTACCGCGTCGGGCTGTTCCCGGGGCAGTGGCAGCCGGAGCCCGTCATCATCGGCGCCATCGTGACGGTGATCTTCCTCGTCCTCGGACTGTTCACCTTCCGCTCGCTCGAGCGCGACGTGCTGAAGGAGCTGTGATGACCGAGCAGCAGTCCGCGATCGAGGTCGACGGTCTCGGCGTCCGATTCCGGCTCGGCCGGCGCGGCCGGCGCAGTTTCAAGGATCTGTTCGCGGGCAAGAAGCGGCGCAACCGCCCCGGCGAGTTCTGGGCGCTGCGCGATGTCTCCTTCCGCGTGCGACAGGGCGAGGCGATCGGCGTGGTGGGCCGGAACGGCCAGGGAAAGTCGACGCTCCTGAAGCTCGTCGCCGGCGTCCTCCTCGCGGATGAGGGGCAGGTGCGCGTGCACGGCGGCGTGGCGCCGCTGATCGAGCTCACGGGCGGTTTCGTGGGAGACCTCACCGTGCGTGAGAACGTGCGACTGACCGCGGGCCTGCACGGGATGGGCCGCGCCGAGGTCACCGCGCGCTATGACGACATCATCGACTTCGCCGAACTGGAGAAGTTCCAGGACACCCCCTACAAGCACCTCTCGAACGGCATGAAGGTGCGCCTGGCGTTCTCCGTCGTGTCCCAGCTCGAGGAGCCGATCCTGCTCGTCGACGAGGTGCTCGCGGTGGGGGACAAGGCGTTCCGGGACAAGTGCTATCAGCGCATCGACGAGCTCCTCGCCGAAGGTCGCACGCTGTTCTTCGTCTCACACAACGAGAAGGACCTGCGCCGGTTCTGCACGCGCGGCCTGTACCTGAACAAGGGCGGGCTCGTGCTGGACGCGCCGATCGACGAGGTGCTCGACCGCTACAACGGCGACAACTCCTGACCTCGGTCCCGACCGCGGTCGGGACCGAGCACGGCCTTGCGTCCGATCAGAGTCCGACGAGCGAACGCAGCTGGCCGAGTGCGGCCTTGGTGTCGCCGAGCGCGCCGGACGGGTCGGAGCCGCCGGAATACGCCGAGCGCAGCGACTGCAGCTTGGCGGCGTAGGCGTTCACCGCCTCACCCCACTGCGTCGCGATCGAGCCCGGAGCGGGCTGGCTCGCCAGGTTCTGCGCGTCGTTCTGCAGCGAGTCGACGACCTGCACCGCGGCGTCGCCGCTCTGGCCCTGCACCAGCTCGAGGCCGGTGGACGCGTCGTCCAGCCGGGGCTGCACCTGTCCTCGGAACGCGTCGATGGAGGGATCCGGGACCGGGGGCGGCGTCGTCACCGGCGCCGTCGGGAGGTCGGTCGGAACAGCCGTCGACGAGGGCGAGGGCGAAGCAGTGGGCTTCGGGGTCGCCGTCTTCGACGCCGTCGGGCTCGCGCTCGGGGTCGGGACGCCGTCGCCGCGGGGGATCAGGAACAGGACGACGACGGCCGCGACCACGAGCGCCGCCACCACCAGCCCGATGATGAGGGCGATGCGGCCGCCGCGCTTCTTCGGCTCGTCGGGGAAGACCCAGACGGCCTCCGGCTTCTGATCGCTCATGAGTCCTCAGTCCTCCAGGGCGGGCATCGGGCGCCAGCTGCGATCGCGGCCGATCCGGCCGCCGTCGCGCAGTCCGCGGAACAGATTGCTCGTGCCGCGCACGGTCCGCTCGACGAACACCAGGCGGATGAGCTCCTTGGCGAAGGTCATCGCGGTGCCGAGGCCGAACAGCGCCGGGTTGTAGACGTGGTGCACGCGGTAGTACTGCTTCAGGTAGGCGCGGTTGCGCATGATGTAGTACCGGTAGGCGTTGCTCGACGCGTTCATGTGGCGGATGCCCATGTCCCACTGCTTGATCTCGCGCGTGCGTCGCAGCACGAATTCGTCGACGATGACGGCCTGGGTGCGCCGGGAGGCGAGCCAGCCGTACATCTGGTCGTCCCAGTAGATGAAGAACCGCGGGTCCGGGAGACCGATCTCCTTGACGATCGAGCGGTGGATGAACATGCCCTCGAAGCAGCCGCTGTTCATCGGCTTGAACCCGGTGGCGTCGAAGCCGGCCGGGGCGAACGGGATCGGGATGCCCATGCGCTCGGCGATCCGGTACTGCCAGTAGAAGGCGCTGCCGTCGTAGTCGTAGCGGCGGCCCTGGATGCTCTTGAACCGCGGCGCCCACGCGCCCATGCGGGCCAGGCCGTCGGGCAGCACCTCGACGTCGTCGTCCATCATCCAGATCCACTCGGATCCGAGCTCGTACGCGGTGCGCATGCCCTCGCTGAAGCCGCCGGATCCGCCCGTGTTGGTCTCCAGCCGCCGGTACACGATCTCCGTGCCGATCCGGGAGCGGTAGGAGTCGACGACGTCCGTGGTGTCGTCCGAGGACGCGTTGTCGATGATGACGACACGTCCCGGCTTCGGGTCCATCTGCACGATGCTGTCCAGCAGGCCCTGCAGCAGATGCGAGCGGTTGTAGGTGACGACGACGATCGTCGCGGTGGCCGGGTCGAAGCCGGCGGCGCCGTTCTGGCGGTCAGGGGTCACGGATGTCGCTCCAGAGAGGGTGAAGGGGAGGCCTTCAGCCTACCCGCGGAAGCCCGTGCAACCCTGCGAACGCGTGCGCGCGCCTCGCAGCCCGCTCGCGGCGGGGCGGAGGTCAGCGGTCCGGCAGCGGCGTCGAGCTGGTCTGCACGGCGTCGATGTTCTCCCGCCAGGACCGGGACTGGCCGGCGCGCAGGGCGCACAGCACGAGCAGGAACCAGCCGGCGTTGACGAGCGTGAAGCTCTCGAACATCGAATCGACCGCGAGGGTGACGAGCACGAGGGGCGTCCAGGCGTACACGACCGAGCGGCGCACGCTCGCCACCAGCCAGGAGCGCACGAGGGCGACGCCGCCGAGCAGGCAGAACAGCAGGAGGCCTCCCGCGCCGACCTGGAGCAGGGTGTCGAAGAACGCGTTGAGCGCACTGCCGTGGTGGTCGTTGGTGAAGTAGTTGATCGAGTTGAACGGGTAGAGCGCGTCGCTCCAGAGGCCGAACCAGCCCCATCCCTGTACGGGGCGCTGCTGCACGTAGGTGAGGAGGTTGCTCCACAGTTCGACCCGGATGTTGAAGTCGCTGCCCGCGTCGAGCAGGGCGATCACCCGGCTGCGGAAGATCGCGATCGCGATGAGCACCGCGAGGACGACCCCGCCGATCGCCCATTGCAGCGGGCGCCTGCGGGCGGCGGGCGCCTGGCGCACGATCACCAGCGCGACGCTCGCCGCGCCCACGGCCGCCGCGAGCACGAGCACGGTGGGGGAGGCGGAGAAGAGCGCCAGGAAGCCCGCGACCACGACCGACGGGATCGCGACCGCCGCCGAGAGCGATTGCGCGCGCCACTCGACGACGAAGGTGATGACGGCGATGACCGCCACGAATCCGAGCATGTTGCGCGTCCCGAAGAGACCCTGGATCGGACCTCCGGCGGCGAGCTCGCCCTGGATGCCGAGGAAGTGGAACGGCATGTCCAGCAGGATCCCGCTCATGATCTCGGCGATCAGCGATGCGCCGAGCAGGATGCGCAGCGCGTCCCCCAGCGCCCGCACGGTCTGCAGGGTGTCTCTGATGTGCCCGACGACGACCGCGATCACCGCGTATCCGGCGAGGGCGGCCCACGCCTTCAGAGAGGCGGCGGACGCGGTCGACCAGACCGTGCTCGCGAGCGTCCAGGCGAGGAACGCGAGCAGCGTCGACGGCGCGAGCCGGAGCGGGCTGAGCTCCTCGCGACGCACCCAGAGGATCCCGACCCCGATCACGCAGAGCACGGCGATGATCGTGTTGAGGGTCGCCGACGAGGTGAACGCGGCGATCGCGAACGACCCGAACACGCTCAGCAGCGCGCAGGCCGAGTAGGCGCGGGCCATCTCGACCGAGGCGAGCGTCCTCGCCAGGCGCCGGCGGGGAGTGGTCATGCCGTCCGCCGGCGCGACTGCGGCGGCGCGCCCTCGCCGGGGCCGGAGCCCACGAACGGCGAGATCTTCATCTTGAACGAGAGCAGGATCAGCAGCATCCAGCCCCACAGCATGATCGGCGTCGATTCGGCGAGCCCCAGCACGAGGAGCATCGCGACGAGCACCGTGGGCAGCAGCGAGAGCGCGGCATAGGGGCGGTCCTGCACGAGGTCCCAGCGGGGGCGGTCGACGGCGAAGAACCAGGCGCGCCACGCGAACGCGACGAAGGCGATCGCGATGAGCAGCACGCCGATGACGCCCAGCTGCAGGAACACGTCGAGCCACATATTGTGCGCCATGAACACCGTGATCCGGTGGTCGATGATCCAGTCGTGGAACGCCGGGTCCCAGGGAACCCACGGCGACGAGAATCCGTTGCCGAAGACCGGGTGCTGCACCGCCCTCGTCCAGACCTTGCGCCAGATCTCGAGGCGCCCTGTGAGGTCGGAGGACTTGCCCAGGGCGCCGAAGAGCGCGTTGCGGGCGAACCACGCGACCACCGCCCCCGCCACGGCGACCGCCGCGAACAGCGCGTACATCCGCGTGCGCCCGCGCGGTGTGCGCGTGCGGCGCATGAGGAGGGCCGCGACGAGCACGAGCGCGCCGACCGCGAACGACGCGTACGCCGTCGCGGATCCCGCCCGGAGGAAGAAGAACGCGGCGAGCACGATCCACACGAGCAGGGCGGGCCTGCGCCGCGCTCCCTGCGCGTAGAGCAGCGCGAACACGACGAGCGCGAAGGCGCAGAGGATCCCGAGCGTGTTCGAGTTGCCGACGATGCCCTGCACGCGGCCGCCGTCGAACAGGTCGCCGCGCACCCAGTACCAGTGCGGATCCGGCTTGCCCGCGGGCAGATCCGAGAAGAAGGGCAGCAGCGGGTGGCGCAGCACGAGCGCGACCCACAGCTCGAGCAGCAGCGAGAGCCCCAGGATCCACTTCAGTGCGCTCGAGAGCGCGCGCACGATCTCGTGCCAGCTCAGCGTGAAGGCGATGAACAGGGCGACGAGCGTGATCGCCGCCTGCAGGGTCCAGGTGAGCAGGGTCGCCCACGGCCATCCCGACCAGAAGACCGACAGCAGCGCCAGCGCCGTGTACCCGAGGGCCGTCCACGGCATCCGGCGCCACGGGAATCGTGCGGGCCTGGCCAGTGCGATGCGGGGGATCGCGAGCCCGAGCGTGCCGACGAGCAGCACGCCCAGCACGACGCCGGCGCCGTCCACGCCGAGCAGGTTGAAGATCGCGGTGTGCGCGAACACGCAGAAGAGCAGCAGCACGATGTGCGCCCGCAGGAAGAGATGTCCGGTGGACTCGCGCGCCGGAGCGCTCGGCGGAGGGGCCGTGGAGAGTCTGGAGTGCTGCGCCATCGGGTTCAGAGTACCGCCCGCGCCCTGTGACCTCGGGAGCGCGGCCGGGTCCCCGACACGCCGGCGCGACACGCCGGAGGCGGCGAAGAACGTTCAACGCCTGCTTGAGGGTTTACGATCCGCGACTTGACCAGGGCGAATGACACGGGTGTAATTAGTAGTGCAACGCGGCCCGCGGGGCACCCGGGGGGATACGAGGGAGAGGGCGACATGACGGCATACCGTTCAGACGTTCCCGACGACTGGTTCGTTGATCCGGTCCAGTTGGGGGTGCCGGGCGTCCGTCGCCCGACCGAGGGCGACGACAACGCACTCGCGTGGCAGAGCGACGCGCTGTGCGCGCAGACCGATCCAGAGGCCTTCTTCCCGGAGAAGGGTGGCTCGACCCGCGA
Source organism: Microbacterium sp. NPDC089698 (assembly GCF_044749045.1). Taxonomy (NCBI): domain Bacteria; kingdom Bacillati; phylum Actinomycetota; class Actinomycetes; order Micrococcales; family Microbacteriaceae; genus Microbacterium; species Microbacterium sp. NPDC089698. The sequence goes on along the minus strand of NZ_JBIVHE010000001.1, from coordinate 1,042,867 downwards.
TGCCAAGCGCATCTGCACCTCCTGCGACGTGCGCGGCGAATGCCTCGAGTACGCGCTGAACAACGACGAGCGCTTCGGGATCTGGGGCGGTCTCTCCGAGCGCGAGCGCCGCAAGCTCAAGCGCCGCGCCGGCTGACGCACGTCCGCAGGATCGGCGACCGCACTTCGACAGGCCAGCGATGCCAGGGGAGTGCCGTCGGGTGATCCGAGCAATGCGTACGCCGGGAAAACCGGGACGCGCCCGCGTCCCAGCCCGCCTGCCGGCGATGACCCGCTTAGGCTGACCCCGTCATGTCTGCCCGAGTACACGCCGTCCTCGTCGCCCGTCCGGGTGCGACCTCCCTCGCGCGCCTGCTGCGCGCCCTCGATGCGCTCGCCGCGCAGACGCGCCGGCCGGATGCGCTGACGATCGTCGCGTGCGGTTCCTCGAGCGCGCTCCGGGCCAGCGCCCGCGTCGCCGAGGCCGCGGAAGCGGTGATCGAGACCAGGGCCTCCACGACGCTCGCCGCGGCGGTCGCCCTCGCACTCCCGCGCATCGCCGACGACGCGGCGCTGTGGATCCTCACGGAGGACTGCGCGCCCGCTCCCGCCGCTCTCGCGCAGCTCGCCGGGGCCCTCGAGCGTTCACCCGCGGCGTCGATCGCCGCGCCCAAGCTGATCAGCGCCCTCGACGAGCACCGCCTCGTGTCGTTCGGGCAGAGCATGACCCGTCTCGGCCGCGCCGTCGACCCCGCCCGCGGGGAGCTCGACCAGGGCCAGCACGACGGGATGGACGACGCGCTCGGCGCCGATGCGCGCGGTCTGCTCCTGCGCGCCGGCCGCGGACTGCGCCCCGATGCCGGTCTGGGCGGACGCGATGAGGGGCTCGACCTCGGCATCCGCGCGCGCCTCGCCGGCGGACGCCTCGTGCTCGCCGCCGGCGCGCGGATCGTCGTCGACGACGGCGCAGAGGCGGAGGGCACCGCCGCGGACGCCTTCGCCCGGCGCCGCGCGCAGCTGCACCGGCGCCTGAGCTACGCTCCCGCCGCCGTGGTGCCGTTGCACTGGCTCTCCCTGCTGCCGCTCGCGCTCTGGCGCTCGATCACGCATCTGACCGGCAAGCGCCCCGCGGCCGTGCTTCCGGAGTGGGGCGCGGCCGGCGTCGCCATGGTCTCGGGATCCGCCGTCGCGCGCTCCCGCCGGGCGATCCACGCCGACCGCAGCGCGAGCTGGGCCAGCATCGCGCCGCTCCGGGTCACCCGCGCGCAGCTCCGCCAGCGCCTCGACGACGGCCACGGCACCGAGGCCGGCGTGCACGAGGACCTCGGATTCTTCTCCGGCGGCGGCGCCTGGGCCGTGCTCGCCGCACTGGTGGCGGGCGTCGCCCTGTTCGCCTCGCTGCTGGCCTGGCCCGCGCTCGGCGGTGGCGCGCTGCTGCCGCTGCGGGAGACCGTCGCAGCACTGTGGCGCGATGCCGCCTACGGACAGCGCGGCTTCGGGGTCGGCGTCGCAGGACCCGCGGATCCGTTCTCGGGCGTGCTGGCCCTGCTCGGCTCGCTCTGGCCGGGATCGCCGTCCTACGCGCTGCTGCTGCTCTGGGTCGCGGCTCTGCCGCTCGCCCTCCTCGGCGGCTGGTTCGCCGCCACCCGTATCACCGACAAGCCGGGACTGCGCATCCTCGCCGGTGTGATCTGGGCGCTCGCGCCCACCTTCCTGATCGGTCTCGCCGAGGGCCGCCCCGCTGCGGTGCTGCTGCACCTGCTGCTGCCGTGGGTGTTCCACACGGCGCTCGTCGCCCAGCGCTCCTGGGGTGCAGCAGGGGCGGCTTCTCTGCTGACCGCCGCCGCGCTGGCCTGCGCGCCCTCGCTCGCCCCCGCATTCGTGCTGCTCTGGCTCATCGCCATCGTGTGGCTGCTCGCGCGCCGCTCGGTGCGCGGCGCCGTGCGCATGGTCTGGGTGCTGGTGCCCGCGGTCGTCGTGTTCGCCCCGCTCGCGATCTGGCACGCCGCGCACGGAACCCTGTGGGCACTGCTGTCGGATCCCGGCGCGATCGTCGTCGCGCCGCAGGCGGCCGCGGATGCGGCAGGACGCCTGTCGCTGCTCGCCGGCCTGCCGACCATGGACCAGGCCGGCTGGCCCGGTCTCCTGGGCACGAAGGACGCCTCCTGGGTGCTCTGGCTGGCCTCCCCGCTCGCTCTGCTCGCCCTGGTCTCCACGATCACGCGCCGCTGGATCGTCGGGATCGGATCCCTCCTCGTCGCCGCCTCCGGCCTCGCCACCGCGCTCGCCGCGGTCGGTGTCACGGTCGCGTTCGCCCAGTCGCAGGCCGTGCCGCTCTGGCCCGGCACCGGGCTGAGCCTCGCCTGGATCGGCGTGCTGGGCGGAGCGCTCGTGACCCTGGACTGCGCGATCACCCGCCCGGCCCTGCGCGGCGCGGCTGCGCTCATCGCCGCCGCCGGCGTCGTGGTGTGCGCGGTGCCGACCGCCGTGTCCTTCGTCGCGGGGACCGCGACCATCCAGCGAGGCGACCTGACCACGCTGCCCGCCTACGTGAGCGCGCAGGCCCGCGCCGATCGCGAGCTCGGCACCCTCGTGCTCAGCGCACAGCCGGACGGCGCGCTCGCCAGCACGGTCGTCTGGGGGGCGAGCGCCACGCTCGGCGCGCAGTCCACGATCATCAACACCGCGACCTCCGTGCCGGGCAAGGACTACTCCGAGCTGACGGTCGACCTCGTCTCCGCGCGACAGTTCGACGCGCCGAAGGCGCTCGGCGCGCTCGGCGTGCGCTTCGTCCTGCTGCAGGCGGGATCCGATAAGGAGACCTCGGCGGAGCGCGCGCTGCGACTGCAGTCCGCGACCGCCCTGGACCAGCGTGCAGGGTTCGTGCGCGTCGGCGAGACGGCCCGCGGCGTGCTGTGGCGCATGGACGCGGAGCCGGCGGCCCGCGAAGGGCTCAGCGTCGGACAGCGCGCCACGGCGCAGTTGGTGGTGACGATCGAGCTGATCGTGCTGCTTGCCGCCCTCCTGCTCTCGATTCCGACCCGGGCGTCGCGCCGGGCCGCTCGTGCGGTCCCCCGCGCGGTCGGCGTGCTGCCGGAGCGGGCCCCGCGGCCGGTCAAGCCCGCACGCGAGCGCCCCCCGCGCGCCTCGAAGAAGCGCAAGCCGGCGCCCGCATCCGTCGTGGTGCCCGCCGTCGCGGCCGCGACCGCGGATGCCGCCCCGTCCGGTGCCGGGACGGTGTCCGGCGCCGGGATCGAGGCCGAAGCTCCGGTCACCGCCGAGGCCACCGCCGAGGAGGGACGGGAGGCGGCGCCCGACACGGTTCCGGCCGAGCCCGACGCGGCTCCGGCCGAGCCCGACGCGGCCCCGGTGACGCCCGACGCGGCCCCTGCCGCGCACGAGGCGAGTGCGACGGAGACCGCGGCAGAGCCGGTCGAGGGCGAACCCGCGGACCCCGCACCCGGTCAGGACGTCGTGGACGCCGTCCCGGATCCCGCGGGCCCAGAACAGGATCGCCATGAACCCCGTCCCGATCCCGGGGACGGATCCGATCCTCAGGATCCGGGATCCGCACCCGTCGAGACCGCATCCACGCCCGCGAAGGAGGCAGACGCATGAGCAGCAGGACCTCTGTCCGTCTCGTCGCCACCGGCGCCCGGCTCACGGCCGGCATCGTGGTCTCGGCCGCCTGCGTCGCGGGCGCGGTCATCGCGGTCCCCGCGGCCTGGCCGACGATCGCGAGCGCACCGGCGCACACGACCGTGAAGCCCGTCCCGGGCGATACGCTGCTCAGCTGCGCAGGGTCCTTCCTCGCGCTCGGGCGCGACGCGACCCAGGCCTCCCAGCTCAGCGTCGCCGGCACGCCGAAGGTCGTGAGCGGCGCCGCCGATGGCGCGGATCTGACCTCGACCGAGCTCGGCATGTCGGACGTGGTCGGCACCAGTGTCGCGCCGGGGTTCACGGCCTCCCCGCGGGACAGGCAGCCTCCGCTCGTCGCCGCGGCCCAGTCCGTGACGGTCTCCGCAGACGACCTCTCCGGCTTCGCGGCATCCGCGTGCCGTCCGCCCAGCATGGAGTCCTGGATCGTGGGCGGCGCAGGGACGACCGGGTCGAGCGACATCCTGCTGATCGCGAACCCGGGGGCGGTCACGGCGACCGTGACCTTCACCGAGTACGGCTCGACGGGCGGGTCGCATTCGTCGGAGATCGTCGTGCCTGCGCGGACCCAGTCCACGGTGCCGCTCGTCGCCGGATCCGCGGGGGAGAGCAGCCCGGTCGTCAAGGTGACGTCGAGCGGCGCCCCGGTGCGCGCGGCGCTGCAGTCGAGCCTGATCCGCACCCTGGATCCGGTCGGCATCGACGTGCAGGACGCGATCGCGCAGCCGCAGAAGGACTTCTCGCTGCTGGGCGTGCGTGCCCTGGTCGGCTCGAACGACGACGACAACGCCTCCACCGCCGTGCGCCTGCTCGCTCCGGAGGCCGACGCGACCGTGACGCTGCAGCCCCGCAACGCCGCCGACGGCAGCAAGGCCGGCGATCCGAAGACGGTGAAGCTCACCGCGGGTCAGGTCGGATCCGTCAACTTCTCCGCGCTCAAGCCGGGACTGTACGCGATCGACGTGAAGGCGAGCACCCCGGTGGTCGCCGCGGCCTGGCAGACCACGGGAACCGCCAAGGGATCCGACTTCGCGTGGATGACGCCCGCCCCGGTCCTGACCGGGACCACGGCCTTCGCGGTCGCCGATGGACCGGCGCCGCAGCTGCATCTTCAGAACGCGTCGTCCCAGACCGCCACCGTCGAGCTCACGCCGATCCAGGGCGGGGCGACCCAGCGGGTCGCACTGCAGCCGGATGGTGCGGCGACGGTCGCCCTCAGCCCCTCGACGACGTACACGCTCTCGTCGCCGGGAGCCGTCCGCGCCGCGGTGGTCTATTCGGGCATCGGCCTGCTCGCGGGATACCCGGTCTGGGCGACGGACGCCGCGGCGGCCCCGATCACGGTCTACCAGCGCTGAGGGCCGGAGGGCACAGGCGCGGAAGCGCCGGACGCGTCACTCGTCGGTGTCGAAGCCGCGCGGATCCATCTCCCACGGCTCGCGTCCGATGTACTGCGCGGCGGCGCGGAACACGGCGCCCTCGATCGCGACCCGACGGTGCGACGCGTCGTCGTGACCGGGCTCGAGCAGCCGCTCGATGGGCACGCGGAACAGGACGATCCGCTGCGCCTGGGTGTCCACGAGCCAGCGCGGCAGCCCGTCCGGATCCGAGTGGGTGGGCATCGCGGCGATCTCGATGCGCACGGGGCGCAGATCCGGCCACATCGAGCGCAGCAGCTCGACGGCCGATCCGACGTGCAGGTCGAAGGAGTCGAGCCGTCCGTCGAGGGGCGGGAGCGGCGGCCGCACGACCGAGCTGCGGCCCAGGCGGCCGTGCCGACCGTGCCGGTCGCCACGACGCGGGGCGACCGCGCGGCGGGAGGGGCGGGCACGGCGCATGCCGCCAGTCTAGGCGTCACGGGGACGCTGTGCGGCGGGAGGCGGATCCGGCGGTCGTGCGCGCGGCCTCCGGCATCCGCGGAGCAGGGCGCCTAGCCTGAGAGGGATGTACGGACGACTCTGCTCCAAGGTGGGCTGCGCACGCGAGGCCGTGGCGACCCTCACCTACGACTACGGCGATCAGATGGCGGCACTCGGACCGCTCGGCGCCGAGAACGACCCGCACGCGCACGACCTGTGCGCGATCCACGCCGAGCGCCTCTCGGTGCCGTCGGGCTGGATCGTCGTCCGGCACGAGACCCTGCAGGCCTGACCCTTCGTCCCGCTGCGCTCGCTCAGGGACCGGCAGGCCTGATCACACGCCGACGTCGACGCCGCTGAGGCGCTGCACGCGGGCGTCGGCGAGGGCCAGCGCCCTCCGCTCCCGCTCGCGGCGCAGCACCGTCGCCGCGACGAGCACGGCCTCCGGGGGAGCGGCGGGCACCGGCGAGATGTAGGCGGACGCCTCGGTCAGCAGGTCGTGCGCGATCCGCGCCCTGGCGGCCGGCAGCAGCTGCGGCGTGCTGTCCAGGAATTGCGAGATCCGCCGCGCGAGCCGGTCGGGCATGCGCGCGACGTCGGCGATCACCGCCCACGACTCGAGCCCCGGCGGCATCACGAGCACCCGTGCGACCAGGCGCGGTGTGCGCACCTTCTGGCTGTACGTGCCCGCCACGAGGTCGCCCAGGCGCTGCGAGCGCGCGGTGAAGGCCGCGGTGAGGAAGGCCACCGCGCCGAACGTCAGATAGGTCTCGAACACGCCGATCAGGGCGCGGATGAGGGCGTGCCGGAAGCCGGCCGCGCCGCCGTCGATCCGCACGATCCTTCCGCCCACCGCGAGCTTGCCCAGACTGCGGCCGTGGGTGATGGTCTCGATCGTGCAGGGCACGATCAGGAACGCGGTGACCAGGGCCAGCACGGAGAGGATCCCGTCCAGCGCTGGATCGCCGAAAGCGCCCAGCATCCAGTAGCGCACGGCGATGTACGCGACGAAGACCGCGATGCTCAGGACGGCGTCGATCAGCGCGCCGAGCGTGCGGAAGAAGAGGCCGACCGGCTGGACCTCGATCGCGACCGCCTCGCCGGACAGCACCTCGTCGTCGCCGTCGAGGGCCGCGTACGAGTGAGCGGCGCCGACGGCGTTCGAGGCGCTGGCATCCGACATGGGTACAGTAAAACACGTGGATGCCGACGCGCTCGCCGATGCCAGGAACCGTGAGTGGGCGCGCCTGGACGAGCTCAGCCGGCAGCCGCTCGACGGCGCAGGGGTGGACGAGCTCATCACGCGCTACCGCGCGGCCTCGGCGGACCTCGCCGACCTGCGCAGCTCGGTGGGCTCCTCGCCGCAGAGCGCGCACGTCTCCACGATCCTCGCCAGGGCGCGACTGCGGCTGACGGGGCAGGGCGACAACGTCCTCCGGCAGATCGCGCGCTTCTTCGCCCTGCAGCTTCCCGCCGCGCTGTACCGACTGCGCTGGACCACCCTCGTGATCGCGCTCGCGAGCCTCGCCGTGATCGCGGGGGTCGCGATCTGGATCGCCTCGGATCCGGCTCTCGTCGCCGCGCTCGGATCCAAGGCCGACCTGCAGTACTACACCGAGCACGCCTTCACCGACTACTACACCGAGAATCCCGCGGCCGAGTTCGCGGGACTGGTGTGGTCGAAGAACGCCTGGATCGCGGCGCAGTGCGTGCTGCTCGGGGTGACCGGCATCTGGCCCGTCATGGTCCTCCTGCAGAACGCGGTGAACGTCGGTCTCGCGGTCGGCGTCATGTTCGCCTTCGGACGCGGCGACGTCGTGGTGCTCTACCTGCTGCCGCACGGCATGCTCGAGCTCACCTGCATCTTCGTCGCGGCGGCGGCGGGACTGCACATCTTCTGGGCCTGGCTCGTGCCGGGGGAGCGCACCCGCGGCGAGGCGCTCGCGTCGGCAGGGAGATCGCTCGGCACCGTCGCCATCGGGCTCGTCTTCGCGCTCGGGCTCTCCGGCATGGTCGAGGGGTTCGTGACCGGCTGGGGTCTGCCGTGGCCCGTGAAGATCGGGATCGGCGCGCTGGCGCTCGCGGTCTTCCTCGCCTACATGCTGATCGTGGGCCGCCGCGCGCAGCGCAGGGGCGAGAGCGGAGACCTCACCGAGTTCGAGGCCGGGACGCCGACGCTCGTGGCCGGCTGAGGAGCGCCCCCGCGCCGGCGAGCCTCTCTCGCGGTCAGTCCTTCGCGGCGGGGTTCGGCTGGTCGAACAGCGCGCGGTACGTGAACCCGGCGATCAGCGCGCCGAGGACGGGGAAGATCAGGAACACCCACAGCTGTGCCAGAGGGGCGATCCCTCCATAGATCGCCGTGGCCAGCGAGCGCGCGGGGTTCAGCGACGCGTTGTCGATCGGCAGGGTCGCCAGCACGCCGAGCGTCAGGGTCAGCCCGATCGCGACGCCCGCGAAGGGCGTGCCGCGCGTCGGATGCGTGACGCCGAGGATCACGAAGAGGAACAGCGCCGTGAACACGACCTCGGCGATGATCGCCGCCCACACCCCGAAGCCGCCGGGGGAGAGCGCGCCCCAGCCGTTGCTGGCGAAGCCCGCGTCCTGCGCCCGGGGCAGCCAGCCGTCCGGGCCGAAGGTGCCGATCAGGGTCAGGACCGTCGATGCGACGACGCCGCCGACGCACTGCGCGACGATGTACGGGCCGGCATCGCGCCATGCGATCCGTCCCGCGGCGGCGGCGCCGAGCGTGACGGCGGGGTTGAAATGCCCGCCCGAGATCGGCCCGAAGGCGTACACGCCGACGAGCACCGACAGGCCGACGGCGAGCGCCACGGCGAGGTAGACCGAGCCCTGCGCGCCCGGATCGGTGAAGTGGCTGGACGCGAACAGGGCGGTGCCCATCGCGGCCGCCACGAGCAGGAACGTGCCGAGGCCCTCCGCGACCAGGCGCGGAGCGAGCGTGGCGGCCGGAGCGGCCGGTGCGTCGACGGGGGAGGAGGACATGGGTCTCCTTGCTCTCTGGCGCCGGGGGAGGTCGGGCGCCGCGGTCCGTCAGCGACATTACCGGCGAAGGCGCATCCGGTGCCGCAACGCCGACGGCCCGCCCCGGGATCGGGGCGGGCCGTCGGTCGGTCGGATCCGCTCAGCGCACGTCGTAGCGGTCGAGCTCGGCGACCTTGACCCAGGCCTTCACGAAGTCGTCTACGAACTTCTCCGTGGCATCGTCGCTCGCGTATACCTCGGCCAGTGCCCGCAGCTCGGAGTTCGAGCCGAACACGAGGTCCGCACGCGTGCCGACCCAGGTCTTCTCACCCGTCGCGTCGTCCGTGGCCTGGAAGGCGTGGGATCCGGGATCCAGCGGCTTCCAGGTCGTGTTCAGGTCGAGCACGTTCACGAAGAAGTCGTTCGTGAGGGCGCCGGGGGTGCGCGTGAACGCGCCGTAGGCGGATCCGTCCCAGTTCGCGCCGAGCACGCGGAGGCCTCCGACGAGCACCGTCATCTCGGGGGCGGACAGCGTCAGCAGCCCCGCCCGGTCGACGAGCAGCACCTCGGCGGGGATGGCCCTGGCGACGTCGCTGACGTAGTTGCGGAAGCCGTCGGCCTGCGGGTTGAGGTAGCGGAACGAGTCGACGTCCGTCTGCTCCTGCGTCGCGTCGGTGCGTCCCGGCGTGAACGGGATCTCGACGGCGCGCCCGGCGGCGGCCGCGGCCTGCGTCACGCCGACGTTGCCGGCCAGCACGACGAGGTCGGCGAACGACACCTGCGCGCCGCCCTGCGCGTTGAACGCCTCCTGCACGCCCTCCAGTGCCGCGATCACCCGCGCGAGCTCGGCCGGGCGGTTGACCTCCCAGCTGCGCTGCGGCTCGAGCCGGATGCGGCCGCCGTTCGCGCCGCCGCGCTTGTCGCTGCCGCGGAACGAGGCCGCCGCGGCCCATGCGGTCGACACGAGGTCGGACACGCTGAGGCCCGTCGCGGCGATGCGCTGCTCCAGGTCGGCGATCTCCGCGGCGCCGATCGGAGCACCCTCCGGCGCGGGCACCGGATCCTGCCAGAGCAGGTCCTCCGCGGGCACCTCGGCGCCGAGGTAGCGGGCCTTGGGGCCGAGGTCGCGGTGGGTCAGCTTGAACCACGCGCGGCTGTACGCGTCGGTGAACGCGGCCTGGTCGTCCTTGAAGCGGAGCGAGATCTCCCGGTAGATCGGGTCCTCCCGCAGCGCCAGGTCGGTCGTGAGCATGCGCGGCTCCCGGCGGCCCTCGCCCTGCGCCTCCGGCACCATGTCGAGGCCGGCGCCGTCGGTCGGCTTCCAGTGCTTTCCGCCGCCGGGGCCCGTGGTGAGCTCCCAGTCGTAGGCGAAGAGGATGTGGAAGAACTCGTTGTCCCAGCGGGTGGGGTGATAGGTCCAGGTGACCTCGAGGCCGGATCCGATCGTGTCGATGCCGTGTCCGGTGCCATGGCTGCTCTTCCAGCCCAGGCCCATCTGCTCCATGGGTGCGCCCTCGGGCGACTCGCCGACATTGCCGGCCTCGGGCGCGGCGCCGTGCGTCTTTCCGAACGTGTGGCCGCCGGCGATGAGCGCGACCGTCTCCTCGTCGTTCATCGCCATCCGGCCGAAGGTCTCCCGGATGTCCTTCGCGGCGAGCACCGGATCCGGGTTGCCCTCCGGCCCCTCGGGATTGACGTAGATGAGGCCCATCATGGTCGCCGCGAGCGGCTTCTCGAGCGAGCGCTCGCCCTGCGCGTCCGTGCCGATGCGGGCGCTGGAGTCGAGCCAGACCTTCTCCGAGCCCCAGTACACATCCTCGTCGGGCTCCCACACATCGGGGCGCCCGCCCGCGAAGCCGAACGTGGGCATGCCCATCTGCTCGTGTGCGACGTTCCCGGCGAGGATCATCAGGTCGCCCCAGCTCAGCGCCTTGCCGTAGGTCTTCTTCACGGGCCAGAGCAGGCGGCGCGCCTTGTCCAGGCCCACGTTGTCGGGCCAGCTGTTCAGCGGGGCGAAGCGCTGCTGGCCGGTGCCGCCGCCGCCTCGTCCGTCGAACACGCGGTAGGTGCCCGCGGAATGCCAGGCCATGCGGATCATGAGCGGGCCGTAGTTGCCGAAGTCGGCGGGCCACCACGGCTGCGACTCGGTGAGCAGGGCGGCGATGTCGCGCTTGACGGCGTCGAGGTCGAGCGCCTCGAATGCGGCGCGGTAGTCGAAGTCCTCGCCGTGCGGGTCGCCCACGGCGGGGTTCTTCGCGAGCTGGCGCAGGTTCAGACGCTCCGGCCACCAGTCGGTGTTGCCGGTGCGGCCGCCCGCGGGGCGCGGGGCAGACGTGCTGCCGGCGTGGTCGATCGGGCAGGTGTTCTCAGACAAGGCTGATCCTTTCCTCTTCTTTTGGTCGGTCGATGGCACGCCGATCACCGCTCCGAGGCGGTGGTCCCCGGGCGGGTGCGGCGCGAGTCTCGGTCAGGCGGCCGGAAGCACCTCGTCGCACGCACGGCAGACCGCGCGGTAGGTGACGGAGGCCTCGAGCAGCCTCATGCCGTGATCCTCGGCCGGATGCAGGCAGGGCGAGGCGCCGACGGCGCAGGAGACGACCTCCAGGCGGCCGCAGCGCACGCACTGCATGTGGTGGTGGTTGTCGCCGGGTTCGACCTCGAAGAGGGCGCGGTCGGCGTCGGGCAGGCTCACCCGCCGGATGATGCCGGTCGTGGCGAGGTCTCCGAGGATCGCGTGCACGGTGGGCAGGGCGATCCCGGCGCCGTCGACGGCGGCGTGGATCCGGTCCGCGGAGCTGTGCGGGGCGAGCGCGAGGGCCTGCAGCACGGCGATCCGCTGCACGGTGACGCGCAGTCCCGCCCCGCGGAGGATCGCCGACGTGTCCATGACTCCAGGGTAGCTTTTCCTGAATGATTCAGGAAAACCCGGTCCCCGCTGGCGTGTCCCACCCGCCCTTTGACCGCGAGACTCCAACTCCGCGACGAGACTGCAGTGCGCGAGCGCAGTCTCGTCGCGGAGTTGGAGTCTCGCGGAAGTAGGGGTGAGGCGGGGCGGGGCGGTCAGAGGCGACCGGCGGCCTTGAGAGCAAGGTAGCGGTCCGCGATGCGGGGAGGGAGGTCGTCCGGATCCGCGGCGAGAGGCTCGCCGCCCGCTCGCCGGATCGCGTCGGCGACGCGTGCGGCATCCGCGAGGGTGCGCTCGGCCGCCGCGGCGAGGTAGACGTCCTCGCGGGAGTCGCGCGCGCGGGCCAGGGCGTCGATCGAGACGTCGGTCGCGGATCCGACCAGGATCGTCGTCGCGCGCGAGGCGTTCGGGAAGGCGCCGAGGAAAGAGCGCGCGCTCTCCACCGCATCCTGCGCGGTCAGCACGACGATGAGCGACGGTCGTGTGGTGAGGGAGCGGATCGCGGCGAACGCGGCGCCCCAGTCCGTGTCGACGAGGCGGGCGTGCACGGGGGCCATGGCATCCGAGAGCGCAGGCAGCAGGGCGGGCCCGTCCACGCCGCTCACCCTGCCGCGCACCGCACGGTCGAACAGCAGCAGGTGCACGTGGTCGCCGGCGCGCTGGGCGAGCGCCGAAAGCAGCAGCGCGGACTCGTAGGCCGCGTCGAGCCGCGTGCCGTCGCCCACGCGCGCCGCGGCCGTACGGCCCGTGTCGACCAGGATCACGACTTGCCGGTCCCGCTCCGGGCGCCAGGTGCGCAGCATGGTAGTGCCGGCGCGGGCGGTGGCGCGCCAGTCGATCGAGCGCACGTCGTCGCCGCGCACGTACTCGCGCAGCGAATCGAACTCGGTGCCCTGCCCTCGCACCTGGACGCTGGTGTTGCCGTCGAGCTCGCGCAGCCGAGCCAGGCGCGACGGCAGGTGCCGCCGGGAGGTGAACGGCGGCAGGATCCGGATCGCCCCGCGCACCCGGTGGCGTCCCTGGCGTCCCGCGAGCCCCAGCGGGCCCCGGGAGCGGATCGCGACGAACTCGCTCGCCAGCTCGCCCCTGCGGCGCGGCAGCAGCATGATCGGGACGCGCCGGCGCTCGCCCGCGGGCAGGTCGAGTGCGGCCCTGCCCCGCTCCGCGGCCCCGGCCGTCGGCTGCCAGGCGTCGCGGAGCTGCCCGCGCAGCCGGCGCTCGCCGAGGTTCTGCACGAGCACGGTCGTGGCGACCGGCTCGTGCTGCCGTGCGCGGTTCGGCACCTCACGCGTCACCCGGAGCGTGCCGAGCGGGGCCGCCACCAGCACGTCGACGCCGACGAGCAGCGCGCACAGCGCGAGCCAGCCGAGCAGCACGAACCACGGCGGCACCCCGAGGGCGTCGAGCAGCACGAGCGGCACGACGCCGAGCGCGGCGACGATGACGAGGCGACCGGTGAGGAACATTCAGATCGGCACCCTGGTCTGCTGCACCACGCTGGTGAGCACGGCGTCGGCGGAGACGCCCTCCATCTCGGCGTCGGGGCGCAGCTGCAGGCGGTGCCGCCAGACCGGGATGAGCATGGTCTGCACGTGGTCGGGGGTGACGGCGCTCGATCCGTTCAGCCACGCCCACGCCTTCGCGGCGGCCAGCAGCGCGGTCGAGGCGCGGGGGCTCGCGCCCAGCTGCACGGAGGGCGACTGCCGGGTGGCCCTGGCGAGGTCGACCACGTAGCCGAGCACGTCATCCGTGACCTGCACGCGCCCGGCGGCGCGCTGCGCGGCGAGGATCTCCTCGGCGCTCACCACAGGGCGCAGATCCGTGAGCTCGCGCGGCGAGAAGCCGTCCGCGTGCCGGCGCAGCACCGAGACCTCGGCGTCCCGCTCCGGCATGCCGACGACGAGCTTCATCAGGAAGCGGTCCAGCTGCGCCTCCGGAAGCGAGTACGTCCCCTCGTGCTCGATCGGGTTCTGCGTCGCCGCGACGAGGAACGGATCCGGCAGCGGCAGGCTCGCCCCGTCGGAGGAGACCTGGCGCTCCTCCATGGCCTCGAGCAGCGCCGCCTGCGTCTTCGGCGGGGTGCGGTTGATCTCGTCGGCGAGCAGGATGTTCGTGAACACCGGGCCGCGGCGGAATTCGAACTCGCCGGTGCGCGCGTCGTAGACGAGGGATCCGGTGACGTCGCCCGGCATCAGGTCGGGGGTGAACTGCACGCGCTTGGTGTCGAGTCCCAGCGCGCGGGAGAAGGATCGCACGACGAGGGTCTTGGCGACGCCGGGCACGCCCTCGAGCAGCACGTGCCCTCGGGCGAGCAGCGCCACGAGCAGTCCGGTGACGGTGCCGGCCTGGCCGACCACGGCCTTGTCCACCTCGGCGCGCACGCGCTGCATGGCCTGGCGGAGGGCGGCATCGTCGGATCCGGAGTCCGCCGCGGGGGAGGGGTGCGCGGCCGCAGGAGGTGCGGGCGGCGCCGGAGGGTATCCGAGCGGGGCGGATCCTGCGGGGTCGGTGCCGGGACGGTCTGTCACGGGGTGCTCCTTTCGATGCGGACGGCGTGCTCGACGGCGGTCTCCAGCTCGGCGAGACGGCGGGCGTAGGGGACGAGTTCGGCGTCGCTGCCGGGCAGCGGGCCGGTGAGGAGGGCGCGGGGGCCCGCCCGATCCACGCGGATCCGGTCGGAGGCCGCGTCGGCGACCGCGCCGGCGTCCGCCCTGGCGGCGAGCCCAAGGCGCGCGGCGAGACGGGAGATCGTGCCCGTGCGCAGCGCGTCCGCCGCGTGTGCGGCGTCGGCGGCCTTCGCCGTGAGGCGTGCTCGGCCGAGCATGGTCTCGGAGGCGCGCACCGTGACCGGCAGCGTCTCGGCCACGAGCGGCCCGAAGCGCCGTCCGCGCCATGCCGCGGCGATGAGGGCGGTGATCATGCCGAGGGCGATCACGGGCGTCACCCATCCGGGGGTGAGGTCGGCCAGGCTCTTCGGTACGTCGATGTCGGTGCGGTCCGAGTCCTCGAACGAGGGCACGTACCAGACGACGTGGGGCTGCGCGCCGAGGAGCGCGAGCCCGAGCGCCGCATCGCCATTCTGGGCGAGGTGCTCGTTCGTGAACAGCGCCGCGCCGTCGACGACGGCCCGGCCGGCGCCGTTCTGTTCCGCGATCAGCACGGCCGCGCCGTCGGTCGCGTCGCCGAAGCAGGTGGTCACGCCCTGATCCGGGAGGAAGAGCTGTCCCGGTGCGATGGTTCCGACGTGCGCGAAGGCGGGGACGTCGCAGTCGGCCTTCGCGCTCGCGGGTGAAGACGCCGGCCCGTACGTGCCGAGCTGCAGCATCCGGAGCATCCGCGCGCTCGGAGAGATCAGCACGATGTCGTGCGCCGCGTCGGTGAGCTCGGTGACCGCCGCGTCGCTGAGCGGGTAGGGATCGCTCATCACCAGCGTCGTGTTCGCGTCGAGCCGGCCGGCGGCATCGGCGCGGGAGCGCACCACGTCGACGCTCACGCCCTGCTGCCGGAGGATCTCCGCGAGCGCCTGCATGCCGCCGGGGCCCGGGCGTTCCGGATCGAGCGCGTCGCGCTGCGCGGGCGAGGGGGTCGTGAGCAGCAGACCGGCGGCCGCGACGACCAGCACGAGGACGGAGACGAGCACCCAGCCGAGTGCACGGCGCAGCCGGCGCGGCGCGCGTACGAGCGTCCCGGCGCCACGAGCGTCGGAAGCGGGGAAGTCGGTTCCGTCGCCGCCGGCCGCGGTCTGGGGCGCGGACGGGGGAGCGGCGGCGCTCATGCGGACACCGCCTCGGGCAGCGCCAGCGGGCGCAGGGCGCCCAGGCGGTCGTCGGTCTCCGCGAGGGCGCGGTACCGGGCGGCCGAGCCGGGGTGCCCCAGGTAGCGCACATCGTCGAAGGCCACCGCGGCGGCGTGCAACGCCTCTCCCTCGGCGGGGAACGGCGCCGCCGCCTCGCGGGCGATCGTCTGCGCGGTCGCGCCGGGAGCCGGGGCGATGAGGTCGCGTTCGATGAGCGACCGGGCGATGGCGCGATAGCGCAGCACGATCGCCTCGGTCCAGTCGCCCTCGCGCGCGGCGCGGTCGGCATCCGCGCGCAGCTGCGCGGCGGTGCGATCGTCTGCCGAGCCGAGCAGGACGGTCCCCGTCCGGCCGGTCCGCGACCGGCGCGGACGTCCCCAGATCAGCAGCACGGCGATGAGCGCGGCGACGAGCAGGGCGCCGATCACGATCGCGGCCCAGGGGCCGAGGTCCACGGCGTGCTGCCGGGTGAACAGGGCGACGAGCCAGTCGATCACGGCGCGCGCCCACTGGTCGATGAGGGTGGGCTTCGCCTCCTGATACGCGGACTTGGACAGCTCCTGCTCCGCGAGACGGCGAGCACTGTCGCCGTCGGGGATCAGCGGGGTCGCGGAGAGTCTCGCGCCGAGCGCCGCAGGGAGGGCGATCAGCGCGACGCGGAGGGCGCCGCCGATCATGGCCGATCGGATCCCGGCGCGGTCCACCCCTCGTCCGGCGCCGGTGCGACCCCAGGGCTCTGCGGCGCCGGTGGGATCGGGGCGGGCGGCGCGGGGGGCGTCGCCGGAGCGGCGGAACCCGGCGGCGGCGCGGCCGGAGCGGGGGCGGGCGGCGCGGCCGGATACGCCGGAGGAGCGGCCGGATAGGCGGGCGGCGCGACCGGGTAGCCCGCGGGCATGGTCGAGTAGCCCTGGGGTGCAGGCGCCCCGGCATAGCCTTGCGGTGCGGGATGACCCGGAACAGGGCCGGGCGGCACCGGGTACGGCACGACGGTCGGGGCGGGGCGGAAGCCGGCGCGCACGGCCCTGGCGGGATCCACCCGGAACGGGTCGGTCCCGTCGTCGTAGCCGGCCGCACGGCGCTCCATGGCCGCCATCAGATCCTGATCCAGGCCCTCGTACCGCATCCGGCAGTCGATGAAGACCAGCGCACCGGCCGTGGCCTGCACCACGGAGCTGATCGACTGCAGCACGACGACGAGGACCTGGGTGATCACGAGGCCCACGACCATGCTCACGCTGAGGGAGAGCTCGGTGCTGCCCGTGGGGTTGAGCACGGGGCCGAAGAGCGAGGTGATCAGGCCGCCGATCCCGCTGATCGCCTGCGTTCCGACGTACATGATCGCGCCGATGAGGAACACGATCCCGAAGGCGAACCAGAACCGCCCGCGGGTGAGCCGCCAGGAGCGGACGATCGCCGCGCGCACTCCGGCGCCCTCGAGCACCAGGAGCGAGGGCACGAGCATGAGCTTGGTGCCGATCCAGACCGAGAGCACCACGAGCCCGGCCACTCCGGCCAGCATCGCGATGATCGCGAAGGCGATGCCGGGGCCGTCGAAGCCCGTCGGCACGGCGATCGCGACGAACGGCACGCCGATGATGAGCACGGCGGCGACCACGCCCGCGGCGCCGTAGAGCAGCGTGTAGCCGATGAGGCGCCAGACCGCCGGCCGCACGCGTCGCCAGAGGACGCCGAGCGTCGCGCTCTCGCGCAGCACCGCCGCACGCACGTCCGCGGCGACGATGCCCTGCACGATCGCGGTGAAGGCGACGGAGAACAGGCCCATGAGCAGGCCGGCGAGGCCGATGAACGCCATCGAGCCGAGGTAGAGGGTGAGCCATTCGTCGCTGCCGGGGCGCACGGTGCTGAGCCGGCTCAGCGTCGCGAAGGACACGGCGCCGATGACCGCGAGCATCACGACCATCACGATCAGCTGCACGACGACAGCGAAGCCGAAGAGCACCTTGGGGTTGTGCCGCAGGGCCGCGAACGACTTCCCGAGGATCGTGCCGAACCCGAGCGGGCGCAACGGGATCAGTCCGGGTTTGGGCGCGGGGGTCCAGCCCTGCGCATTCACACTGTGCTGGCTCACGAGTCCTCCGGTTCGCGTGTGCGTCCATCGTGTCATACCGCCGCGACGCTCGGATCGGCGACGCGACGGCGCGGGTGCGGCGCCCTTCGGCCGACTTCCACGGGTCGTGAAGTACGCTGGACCGACGTGGGGGCGCTCATGCGCGCCCACGTCCCGCAAGAGATCCGAACACCGCGAGATCCGAAAGACGACTGCCCGCCCATGACCTCACGCATCCTCGTGGTCGATGACGACACGGCCCTGGCCGAGATGATCGGCATCGTGCTGCGCACGGAGGGCTTCGAGCCCGTGTTCTGCGCGGACGGCGCGAAGGCCGTGGACGAGTGGCGTGCGCAGCGCCCCGATCTCGTCCTGCTGGATCTCATGCTCCCGGGCATGGACGGCATCGAGATCTGCACCCGGATCCGCGCCGAGTCGGGCGTTCCGGTGATCATGCTCACCGCCCGCAGCGACACCGCCGACGTGGTCCGCGGCCTCGAGGTCGGCGCCGACGACTACATGGTCAAGCCCTTCAACCCGAAGGAGCTCGTGGCCCGCATCCGCACCCGGCTGCGTCCCACCCCGCAGTCGACCAGCGAGGTGCTGCGCATCGGGGACCTGACGATCGACGTCGACGCGCACGAGGTGCGGCGCGGAAGCGCCCCGATCGCGCTCACGCCGCTCGAGTTCCAGCTTCTCGTCGCCCTGGCCTCCAAGCCGCAGCAGGTCTTCTCCCGCGAGATGCTGCTCGAGCAGGTCTGGGGCTACCACTACAAGGCTGACACCCGGCTCGTGAACGTGCACGTGCAGCGCCTGCGCGCCAAGGTCGAGGTCGACCCGGACAACCCGCGCATCGTCACGACCGTGCGCGGCGTCGGATACCGCGCGGGGAGCGTGGTCTGACCCGCGTGCGGGTCGCGCCGACGCCTCCGCCGAGAAGAAGCGGCCCCTGCCGATGCTGAAAGTCCGCCGATGACGAACACCGTGGCGCTCGCCAACGCGGCAGTGCGCGGAATGCGCGGCGGCGGGCGCCGCACGGCGCAGCTGTGGCGGCAGTCGCTGCGGTTCCGCACGATGGTGATCGCCCTCGCCCTGACCAGCATCGCGGTGCTGGTGACCTGCGTGGCGATGGCGCTCGCGGTGCAGAACAACCTCTGGGCGTCGCGGAAGGACCAGGCGCTCAAGGACGCGATGCGCGCGGCGAACTCCGCGCAGTCGCTGCTGTACTCGGCCGACACCCAGGGCAACCGCACCGCGCTGACCAGCCTCATGCGCGACGTCAGCGTGCAGGTGCAGTCGGTCTCGGCATCCCCGCTGTACGGCGTGATCTCGCTCGGCTCGCAGGCCGGCGTCGGATTCACCCAGACCGGCTTCAGCCAGGAGCTCGTCTCGGATCAACTGACGCAGCGCGTCACGAAGGACGCCACCAAGCAGTGGTGGCAGCCGGTCGCGCTGCGCGATGCCGATGGCGCCGTCCACGCCGGGATCCTGGTCGGCCAGCAGCTCAATGTGCCGGATGCGGGCGCGTACGCGCTGTACATCGCATACGACCTCGCCGACACCGAGCAGACCCTCGTGCTCGTGCAGTCGAGCCTATGGATCGCGGGGATCGTGCTCGTCGCCCTGATCGGCGTGATCGCCTGGTTCTCGCTGCGCACCGTGGTGCAGCCGATCACCGAGGCCGCGGAGTCCAGCGCCCGTTTCGCCGGCGGAGACTTCGACGTGCGCCTGCCCGTGCGCGGGCAGGACGAGCTGGCGATTCTCGGCCGGTCCTTCAACGCGATGGCGGACAGCATCGAGGCGCAGATCAAGGAGCTCGGCGAGCTCTCGCTCGTGCAGCAGCGCTTCGTCTCGGACGTCTCGCATGAGTTGCGCACGCCGCTCACGACCATCCGGCTGGCCGCCGAGATGATCAACGACCGTCGCGACGAGTTCGATCCGACGACCGCGCGCACCGCGGAGCTGCTGCAGACGCAGGTGCACCGCTTCGACACCCTGCTCGCGGACCTGCTGGAGATCAGCCGCTACGACGCCGGATCCGTGCAGCTGGAGACCGAGGCGGTGAGCCTCGCGCACCTCGCGGAGGACATGGTCGACGAGATGCGCCCGCTCGCCGAGACGCATGACACGGAGCTGCGCTTCGTGGCCCCCGGCGGGCACACGCCGGTGGATCTCGATCCGCGCCGGGTGCGCCGCATCCTGCGCAATCTCGTCGGGAACGCGATCGAGCACGGCGAAGGGCATCCCATCGTCATCACGGTCGACAGCAGCCAGAACGCGGTCGCCGTCGGCGTGCGGGATCGGGGCATGGGCATGACCCCGGAGGACGCGGAGCGCGTGTTCGACCGGTTCTGGCGGGCCGACCCTTCGCGCAAGCGCACGATCGGCGGCACCGGGCTCGGGTTGTCGATCGCCCTGGGAGACGCACGACTGCACCGGGGCACCCTGACGGTGTGGTCGCAGCCGGGGGAGGGCACCAACTTCGTGCTGACCCTTCCGCGCGGATCCCGCCCGCTCGACGGGGCGTCGCCCGTGCCCCTGGAGCCGGTCGAGGCGATCGCCGAGATCGGCGTCACGACGGCGCCGATCGTCCAGCCGAGCGATGCACGGCCGGTGCCCCCGGCGGACCCGCAGGAGGAGTCATGAGAATCGGACGGATCCTGCGCGGTGCGGCGATCGCGCTCGCCCTCCTCGGGCTGACGGCCTGCGCGTCGCTGCCGGTCACGGGGGACGTGCGCCCGGGCCTCGCCGCGCAGCAGAGCGACGGCGGCTCGGATCTCGCCTTCGTGCCGCAGGGCCCCTCGAACGGCATGGATCCCAAGGACATCGTCCGCGGCTTCATCGATGCGGCCTCGAGCCCCAAGGACAGCTGGGGCATCGCGCGGCAGTTCCTCACCTCCGACGAAGCGCAGAAGTGGAAGCCCGACCTGGGGGTCACGATCGACACCGGACCCGCCGAGCGCCGCTTCGACGTGCCGGAGGTCCCGAAGGAGGCCACCTCGACCAGCGTGCACCTCGCGCTGCAGCAGACCGGTGCGGTCGACGAGACGGGCGCCTACTCCGGAGCCCCCGTGAACCGCGCGGCGGAGCTGATGTTCACGCTCGCCAAGAACAAGGACGGCCAGTGGCGCATCTCGGCGGCGCCGGACGGCATCGTGCTGGACGCGGACTCGTTCGCCGCCGTCGACGTCTTCGCCCCCTACGTGCTGCAGTACTTCGACCCGACCTGGACCTACCTGGTGCCCGATGTGCGCTGGTTCCCGAAACGGGAGAACACCGTCAGCCGGATCGTGCAGTCCCTCGTCAGCGGCAAGCCCAGTCCCTGGCTGACCGGGGCCGTGCGCACCGCCTTCACGGGGGACGTCGCACTCGGCCGCAATGCGGTCACACTCGACTCCCAGGTCGCCGAGGTCGCGCTCAACGACGTCGGGGGCAGCTCCGATCCGGTCACGCTCGAGCGCATGCGCACCCAGCTCGAGCGCAGCCTGAGCGGCGTCGGAGTGCTGCAGGTCAGGCTCACGTCCTCGGGGCGCGATCTGAACGCGGGATCCTTCCCGGTCGCCCCGACCACGGTCGACCCGCGCCCGCTCGTGCTCACGGACAAGGGATTCGGCTATCTGGCCGGGGGCGAGCTCGCCCCGATCGCCGGCGTCTCGGTGCCCTTGGCGACCTTCCCCGAGCCGATCGCCGCGATCCGCGCGGCGAGCGGTGCGCAGCGCGTGGCCGTGCAGGGGGCGAGCGGCGTCGTCTACGCGGTCAGCGACGGCAGGATCGACGAGATCGACGGGCGTCCGGGGCTCATCCCGCCGGCCCTGGATCCGTTCGGATACATCTGGACCGTGCCCCGCACCTCGCCCTCGTCGATCCTCGCCTGGTCGAATTCCAGCTCGGGCTCGGCTTCCGCGTCGCGCTCGATCCCCGGCCCCTCCGACGCGGGGCAGATCACGGCGATGGCGGTGAGCAGGGACGGCGCCAGGCTCGCCATGGCGGTGAGCGCGAACGGTCAGGTCCGCATCGAGGTCGTCTCGATCACGCGCGACGACCGTGGCGCGCCCACGGCGATCGGCTCGGCGGATCCGAACGTGATCGCCTGGCCCGCTGCGGCGCTCGATCTCGCCTGGCTGGACGACACGACCGTGGGCGTGCTCGCGACCGACGGGTCGTCCCCTCTGCTGCGCCAGCAGCAGGTCGGCGGACCGGGGAAGAGCGTCGACGTGCCGGAGGCGACCCAGGCGATCGCGCCGGCCTCGCCGACCACCGCCGTGCAGCTGTTCGGCAACGGCGTGCTGTGGGTGCGCAGCGGGCCGGCCCCCACACAGGTCAGCACGAACGTCAAGGTGCTCGCCGTGCAGCTCGGCGGGCAGCCCGGCGGCTGAGTCGACGCGATCGTCCTGCACGGCCCCGTGCCGGGGCGGATGTGCACTGATCGCGGAAGGCTCCGCCGGACGGTGCGCCGCGGCGCGCATACTCGCGGGATGCCTCAGAAGACACCGCCCCCAGCCACGGGCGCGCCGGTCGCTCCGCGGTCCGCCGCGCGCCGCCTCGTCCGGGAGATCGCCGACTTCGTCTTCGCCTCGGTGTGCGCCGGGTGCGGAGCCGCGGGGACGGCGTTGTGTGCTTCCTGCGAGGCCGAGCTCGCGCCGCGCGTGCTGCGTCCCCGGTCCGACGTCGTTCCGCTGCGCGCGGGCCTCGCCTTCGACGGCGTCGCAGCGTCCGTGCTGCGCGCGGTCAAGGAGGACGGGCAGACCTCGCTCATCCGGACCCTGCGGCCGGCGCTCGCCGCGGCCGTGGACGACCTGTGCGCGGGGGCGTCCGCGCCCCGCCGCATCGACGTCGTGGTGCCGGTGCCCACCACGCGAGCGGCCTTCCGGCGGCGGGGATATCGCGTGCCGGAGATCCTCGCCCGCGGCACCGGCATCCCGCTCCTGCGCGCGCTGTCCTCTGCGCGCCGGGTGCGCGATCAGCGCGGACTCGGCGCGCGCGAGCGCCGGATCAACCTCGCCGGCGGTCTCATCGCGTCCCGCGCCGGAGGGGGAGCGTCGGCGCTGATCGTCGACGACGTGATCACGACCGGCGCGACCTGCGCGGAGGCGGCCAGGGCGCTCGGAGCGGCGGGCTTCACGGTCGTCGGCGCGGTGGCCGTCGCCGCCACCCTGCGACGCGGGTGAGCGGTCAGGGGCCGGGCGCGGAGGACCCGCGCACGGGGCCTGAGGAGGCTCGTAGCGGATCCGCACGACACGCAGATGAATTGTGGATGACATGTCGGGGTCGGGCGACTACGGTGGGGACTCACAAAGGCGACCACGGTCCGCCCTTGGCCGGGCGGACCGGAACAAGGAGGTCAGGATGGAAACGAACATCGTCGGTGTCGGAGTCGGCATCAGCGATCGATTCCGAGCGGTGGTCGAGGAGAAGACCGCGCGGATCGCGACTATCGCGACGAAGGCTCAGAGCCTGGACGTGAAGGTCACTCATCGTTCCTATCGCGGCGGTCATGTGGAGGACGAGACCGTCGAACTCACTCTCATCGGCAGGGGCCCGCTGGTCCGCGCGGAGGCTCGCGACGCGGACAAGTTCGTGGCGCTGGACCTCGCCGTCGACAAGCTCATCGAGCAGGTGCGGCGCGCCAAGGAGCGCCGCATCGACGGCCGGCACCATCCGCGCGGCGCGCGGTTCGAGAAGGGCACCGGCGAGCTCGCGGGCATCGACGTGCACCCCGTCTCCGCGGACACGCTGCATGCGGTGTCCACCGGCGCGATCCCGACGCTCGAGGTCGAGGAGGAGTACTCCCCGGTTGTCATCCGCACCAAGAACTTCGATGCGGAGTGGATGACCGTCGAAGAGGCCGTCGATCGCATGGAGCTGGTCGGGCACGACTTCTTCCTCTTCGTGGACGCGCGCAGTGACCACCCGAGCGTGGTCTACCGCCGCAAGGGCTGGGACTACGGCGTGATCTCGCTCACCACCCAGGCGGCCCCCGCCGAGGAGCTCGTCGGCTGACGCGCTCCGGACAGACGAGGCTGCGCCCCGGTCCCGGAGGACCGGGGCGCAGCACTGTCCGCGGCGACCTCCGCAGAACTGAGTCGTCCCTGCGAGCGCACGCCATAGGGTGCGCTCACAGGGACGACTCGAAGATAAGTGGGGCCGAAGACGGTTAGTCGAAGATGTCGCCCAGGAGGCCGCCGATGACGAGGCCGCCGAGCACGCCGGTCACGACGTCTCCGCCGCCGGAGCCGCGGCCGCCGCCGCCCCAGCCGTTCCCGCCGCCCCAGCCGTTCCCTCCGCCGCCGCCCCAGCCCTGGTCGGGGCGGGACCGGTCGATGTCGTGCTGGGCGAGCTGGAGGGCCTCCGCGGCGAGCTGGGCGACGCGACGCGCGGTGCTGAGCGCCTGCTCGCGGGTCTCCTCTGCGGGGAGCATCCCCGGCACGTCCACGCGGAGCCGCTCGGCCTCGGCGAGGCGGGTGCGGGCGTCGGCGCCGATCCAGCCGCGGTGGCCCTCGATAAGGCCTCGGGCGACGCCGAGCTGCCGGTCCGCGTCGTCCAGCGCATGCTGCACGGTGTCGATCGTGGGCAGCGGGTGCTCCGCGCGATAGCGCGCGGCAGCGATCGCGGCGTCCAGAGCGGTGTTGGCCGCACGCAGACGGGTGAGCTCGCCGAACGGGTCGCTGCGGCTCCCGGCGGGTGCGAGGGCGTTCAGCGCGCGCTGCAGCTCGCTGGCCGCGGCGGCGACGGCCGGGGCATCGGGCGCCATCGGCAGGGCGGCCAGATCGCCGCGCGAGTCGGCGACGACCTCCGCAAGCGTGGACTCGGCCCGCAGCGCCTCGATCTCGAAGTCGTCCACGGCGTCGAGGAGCGCGGACGCCCGGCGCGTGGCCTCGGTCGCCGTCTCGAGCGCGAGCACGGCCTCCTGGTTGCGGCCGGCGTCGCGGCGACGCTCGAACACGTCGGCGCCGTGGTTCGCGAACACCACGAGCTGGGCGGCCTCCTCAGCGCTCTTCGCCACGCGCTGCATCGCCGTGTCGGAGTAGCGCGTGGCGAGACGCTCCACGGACGCCTGCGCCTGCGGAACCCTGCCCTCCAGCGCGGCGGCGTCCGCGCGCACCTTGGCGACGACCTGCGGCGCATTGCGCACCCGGGCGACGGCGTCGGCGATCGCGGCGGACTTCTCGTCGATCAGGTCCTCGGCCCACTGGCACAGCTGCACGATGCGGGCGTTGCGGGTGCGGAGCTCCTCGGGGGTGTCCGGGATCTCGTCGTGGTTCAACTGATGCAGCTGGAACGCCTCGCCCATGTGCGAGCGCACCGCTTCCAGCGCGGAGTGGAAGTCCGCGGTCATCTCGTCGCCGAGTTCGGCCGTGGCGAAGGCGAGCTCATCGGAGGAGGTGCGGATCCGCTCGTCGGCGGCGACGATCGCCTGCTCGGCGCGCCGCGCGAGATCCGCGTCCTGCGCCTGCAGCTCTTCCTGTTCACGTTTGCGTCTGCCCCAGAATCCGGCCATGCGCCGATCCTATGGTCCCGGACCGTGCGCGGGCTGTGGATCCGCTACGCCCTGGGCGATCAGAATGCCGGCAGCCCGCGCGCACGGGCCGCCGGCGAGTCGTCAGGCGATCGCCGCGCGGTGCGTCAGTTCCGGCGCGCGCGGCGGCACGAGCCAGGCGAGCGCCGCGACGAGCAGGGGAAGCCCCACCGCGAGGACGAGCAGCCAGAGCAGCGGCAGATCTGCGGGCGAGACGCTCCGCGGATCGGCGATCGCCATGCTCCACGCCGGCACCAGTCCGCTCGCGACCCCCAGGAGCGCGCCGAGCCCCGTGATGATGATCGCCTGCCAGCCGTTGACGTTGCGGCGTACGATGCGGTTCCCGCCGACGGCGGCCAGCGTCGCGTCGTCCGGTCGCCGTTCGAAACGGCTCAGCCCGAGGCTGATCGCGGCGGCGCCGGCGACGATCCCGCCGGCGACGCCCGCGACCAGTGCGAGCCATGGCGTCGCGGGGGCCGGTCCCTTCTCCTGCATCACGGACATGCTGGAGCCGCGCCCGCTCATGCCGTCGGCGTCGGCCGTGAGTCGGTCCATCGTCGCCGTGTCCGGCGGGGTGTCGTAGACGCCGATCAGCGAGGCGGCGACGGTGGGAATGCCCAGCCGGGCCGCGGTGGCCGGGGTGATCACGGCGTCGAATCGGGAGTGCGCCATCGGCACTCCGACGAGCGGGAGCTCCTCCGAGGACGTGGGCTTCTCCCCGCCGGTGGCGGCGCCGCCGAACGTGCCGGCGGGGTAGGCGTCGATGCGCGCCGTGCGCGGGACGGTGGCGACGGTGTCAGGAATCGGGGTGAGCAGGGCTCCGGAGCGGAGGGCGCTCAGCTGCTCCTCGCCGAGCCGGTCGCCGTACATCGCGTTCGCCGCCTCGGGCTCCGCGATGACGAGCATCCCGGTGCCGCCGGGCGCGCACCTCGCGCAGTCCGGCACGGAGGCCCGGTACTCCTGCAGATCCGTGGGTTCAGGCAGTCCTGTCGCCGGGTCGTAGGGCGGCGACGACGGCGAGGAGATCGTGAACACCGCCTCCGGATCCGTGCCGGCCAGCAGCGTCCGCGCGTCCTGCTCGATCTGCGCGCGGCGGGCGTCGTCGCCGCCGAACGATACGGTGACGGATCCGAGCGGACCGGTCCACATGTACTGCCGGGCACCCGACGCGGACGTCATGGCGAGGGCGGAGAGGACGAAGGTCGCGATGAACACGCTCGCGGTGATCGCGGTGAACGCCGGCACGGTGCGCGCGGGGTTGGCCGCGGAGTCGCGGGCGGCGAGGCGCGGTGCGAGTCCGATCGGCGAGAGGATCCGGGCGACGCCGCGCAGAAGAGTATGCCCGGTCAGGATGATCCCGATCTGGATGAGGATCGGGCCGCCGATCATCATCCAGAGCGACACCGCGCGGAGCACCCCCTGCAGGACCTCCGTGCTCGCCGCCTCGTCCGCGGGGACGTAGACCGCGAAGGTCCTCGGGGCGGCGAACACGGCGGCGATCACGCCGCCCGCGAGACTGATCGCGATTCCTGAGGCGAGGAGGACGACGCCGAAGACCGGGAACCTCCTGCGCAGCACGGCGGGCCTCCGCGCTCCGCGGAGCGCCGCGAGCGTGTCGCCGCGGGTCGCACTGCGGGCGGGGGCGAGCGCGGAGAGCGTTCCGACGAGGGCCGCGAACACGACGATCGCGATCGCGGCGTCCCACGGGATCCGGAATCCGAAGCTCGACCAGAAGAGCCCCTGCACGCCGGGATCCAGCACGCGCAGGGCGACCGCCACGGCGGCGCCGCCGAGCACGGCGCCGGCGAACCCGCCGACGAGGCCGAGCGAGAGCCCCTGCAGCACGACGACCCGGAACAGGTCCCCTCGTGCGGCGCCCACGCTCGCCGCGACCGCGAGGGCGCGCTGCTGGCGCCGGGTCGCGACCGCGAACGCGGCACCGGCGAGCAGGGTCACCAGGAAACCGCTGGCGACCGCGAAGACCGCGCCGGCCGCGTACGAGGCCCAGCGCGCCTGCGGCGAGCGGGCGTCGTTCGCGGTGAGGGCTCCGGCCGGAGGATCCAGCACGACGTCCCGCGCGTACACGCCGTAGCCGTCGCGGTTGAACGCGGCGAAGTCCTCGAAGCGCGGCTGCCAGTCCGTGATGTACCAGGAGCGCGTCCCCGGACCGGCGGCCTCCGCGGGGATCGCGCCGAGGGGCGCGTACAGGGTGGTCTCGTCGTACCGCTGCGCGTCGACCTCCTGCAGCGCGCCTGTGATGGTGAGCGTCGTCCCGGTGTCGGGCAGCGTCACCCGGTCACCGACGGCGATCCCCAGCCTGGTCAGCAGCGCGGGGGCGGCCATCGCCTCGTGCGTGCTCGACGGCGCGGAGCCCGACGCGATCCGGAAGGCGCCGGAGAGCGCCGGATCCCAGGTGCTCCCGCTCATCACGGCGAAGTTCGCCCTCCCGTTGGGCGTGGCGAGCCGGACCGTGCCCTGCTCGACGGGGATCACGTGCGCGCTCGAGGGCACGCGAGCGCTGATCTCGGTGGGTGGCGGATCCAGTGGACGAGGCCCGGCGCCCGACGTCACAACCCCCTCGGACTGCGACATGGACGGCTCGTCGATCGCCTGCCGGTAGCCCTCCGGAAGCGGCGAGATCGGCTCGAGCAGCGACTGCGCGTGCCCGAGCCGCAGGGTCACCGCCTCTTCCGCGGTCGCGGTCCGGCTCTCCAGGAACACGGCCGCGCCGAAGAGCCCCGCCACGGGGAGCGCCACGAGCAGCGCCACCAGGATGGACGAGGCCTTCGTCCGCAGTACCTGGCGCCGGGCCAGGCGCAGGTCGGCCCTCAGGCGAGGCCAGAAGCGCCGTGGGCCGAGCGCCGCGGCGTCGCTTCGGCGCGGTCCGGGGCGCCTGGGGCGCGCCGCCTTGGCGCGCCGGGTCGACGGGCCGCGCCGGGTCGCGCGCGTCCCGCTCACGGCACCACCAGCAGATCGGCGGCGTCGTCGCGCCGGGTCTGGT
The DNA here is from genome assembly GCF_044749045.1 of Microbacterium sp. NPDC089698. Lineage (NCBI taxonomy): Bacteria > Bacillati > Actinomycetota > Actinomycetes > Micrococcales > Microbacteriaceae > Microbacterium > Microbacterium sp. NPDC089698. The sequence continues at coordinate 1,015,104 of NZ_JBIVHE010000001.1, read as the reverse complement.
CGATGATCCGCCCGTCGCGGAGGAAGACGATCCGGTCCGCCCAGGCCGCGTGCCGCGCCTCGTGCGTGACCAGGATCCCGGCCGCTCCGCCGTCGATGCGCTCGCGCAGCACGCGGAGCACGGCCTCCCCGGTCACCGAGTCCAGGGCGCCCGTGGGCTCATCGGCGAGGATCAGCCGTCGTCCGCCTACGATCGCGCGGGCGATCGCGACGCGCTGCTGCTGACCGCCGGAGAGGTCGTCGGGGTAGGAGGAGGCCTTGACGTCGAGACCCACCGCGGCGAGCGCGTCGTGGGCGGCTCGCCGTGCGGCCCTGCCCGAGATCCCGTCCAGCTCGAGCGGGAGGGTGACGTTCTCCATCGCGGTGAGCGTGGGGATGAGGTTGTAGTCCTGGAAGACGAATCCCAGGGAGCGGCGCCGGAGGGCGGCGACCTCCCTCGGGGACGCGGAGCTGAGGTAGGTGTCCTCGACGATCACCTCGCCCGCGGTCGGCGTCTGCAGTCCGCCGGCGATCGCGAGCAGCGTCGACTTGCCGGATCCGGAGGCCCCCATGACGGCGACCAGCTCGCCGGAGGACACCGTGAGATCCACGCCGGAGAGCGCGCTGACCGAGGTGGCGCCCTGCCCGTACTGCTGCGACACGCCGATGAGCTGCAGCACCGGGGCGGTCATGCGTCCGCGCTCCCGGAGGCCGCATGGGCGCTGAGGGATCGGGCGGAGGGCCTCCCGCGCTTCGGGTGCTCGGTGGAGAGCTCGAGCTCCAATGCATGCCGCGGGTGCTGCGCGAGGCGCTGCTCGGTGTGATCGAGCCAGCGCACCTCCGCCTCCGCCTGGAAGATCATGCTGTCGATCACGAGCGTCCAGGCCAGTTCCTGCGGGCTGTCCGGCTGGGCGCCGGCGTACTTCGTGCGCTGCAGCTCCTGCAGCTGCGCCAGGGAGGCCCTGCGCTGCGACTGGATGACGGCCGTCACGTCGACGCCGGGCAGGGTCGCGGCGACCGCGAGCTTGATGGCGAGCTCGTCGCGGGTGCCCGTGCCGCGCTCGACGGGGGAGGAGAGCCACCCGGCGACCTCGACGGATCCGGCCGGCGTGATCGCCCAGTACACGTGTCCCTGCTCGTCGGCCTCGCCGCGCTCGACGAGACCGTCGCGCTCCAGGCGCTCGAGGGTGTTGTAGATCTGGCCGACGTTGAGCGGCCAGGTCGAGCCGGTGCGGCGATCGAACTCGGCGCGCAGCTGGTACCCGTAGCAGGGACCCTGGTCGAGGATGGCGAGGAGGCTCTGGCGAACGGACATCGGTATTTCCTTTCCCGGAATCTGTTTCCGAGTATATGCATACCCGGAAACATCTGTCTGTCTCCGTCGCGGGGTGTGTCGTCGCCTGCAACGCCGTGGGCCGGCTCGGATCCGATCCACGGGCCGGGTGCAGGGGATCGACAGGTCACGGCCCGGTAACATGGGTCCGTATGCCGTGCGCGCGTCGCGCGCGGGTCAGACCCATAGGGAGATGGAATCCGTGGCGAATCCTCTTGAGAAGCTGCTGCGCGCGGGTGAGGGACGGATCCTGCGCCGCCTGAACGGCGTCGTCAAGGCCGTGAACGCGCTCGAGGACGACTTCGCGAAGCTCAGCGACGAGGACCTCCGCAACGAGACCGTCGAGCTGCGCGCGCGGTTCGAGAAGGGCGAGACCCTCGACCAGTTGATGCCGGAGGCGTTCGCCGCCGTCCGCGAGGCCGCGAAGCGCACCCTGGGCATGCGCGCGTACGACGTGCAGATCATGGGCGGCGCGGCCCTGCACGAGGGGAACATCGCCGAGATGAAGACCGGTGAGGGCAAGACCCTCGTCGCGACCTTCCCGTCCTACCTCAACGCGATCGCCGGACAGGGCGTGCACGTCATCACCGTGAACGACTTCCTCGCGACCTACCAGTCCGAGCTCATGGGCCGCGTCTACCGCGCCCTCGGCATGACCACCGGCGTGATCGTCTCGGGGCAGACGCCCGAGGTGCGCCGTGAGCAGTACAACGCCGACATCACCTACGGCACGAACAACGAGTTCGGCTTCGACTACCTGCGCGACAACATGGCGTGGCGCAAGGAGGATCTCGTCCAGCGCGGGCACTTCTTCGCGATCGTCGACGAGGTCGACTCGATCCTCATCGACGAGGCGCGCACGCCGCTGATCATCTCCGGCCCGTCGTCGGGCGAGGCGAACCGCTGGTTCGCCGAGTTCGCGAAGATCGCCCGCACGCTCGAGGCGGGCGAGGACTACGAGGTCGACGAGAAGAAGCGCACCGTCGGCGTGCTCGAGCCCGGCATCGAGAAGGTCGAGGACTACCTCGGCATCGACAACCTGTACGAGTCGGCGAACACCCCGCTGATCTCGTTCCTGAACAACTCGATCAAGGCGCTCGCGCTGTTCAAGCGCGACACCGACTACGTCGTGATGAACGACGAGGTCATGATCGTCGACGAGCACACCGGGCGCATCCTGGTCGGGCGCCGCTACAACGAGGGCATCCACCAGGCGATCGAGGCCAAGGAGGCCGTTCCGGTCAAGGCCGAGAACCAGACCCTCGCCACCGTCACGCTGCAGAACTACTTCCGCCTGTACGACAAGCTCGCCGGCATGACCGGAACGGCCGATACCGAGGCCGCGGAGTTCATGTCCACGTACAAGCTCGGCGTCGTGCCGATCCCGACCAACCGGCCGATGATCCGCCAGGACAAGGCCGACCTCGTCTACAAGAACGAGACGGCCAAGTTCGCGCAGGTTGTCGAGGACATCGCGGTGCGCCACGAGAACGGGCAGCCGGTGCTGGTCGGCACCGTCAGCGTCGAGAAGAGCGAGTATCTCTCCCGGCTGCTGAGCAAGAAGGGCATCAAGCACGAGGTCCTGAACGCCAAGAACCACGCCCGCGAGGCCGAGATCGTCGCCCGCGCCGGGCGCCTGGGCGCGGTCACCGTGGCCACCAACATGGCCGGTCGCGGCACCGACATCATGCTCGGCGGCAACGCCGAATTCCTCGCCGTGCAGGACCTCAAGGCCAAGGGCCTGGATCCGGTGGAGACGCCGGACGAGTACGAGGCCGCGTGGGATGAGACCTATGAGGCGATGAAGGAGAAGGTCGCGACCGAGGGCGCCAAGGTCGTCGACGCCGGCGGCCTCTACGTGCTCGGCACCGAGCGCCACGAGTCGCGCCGCATCGACAACCAGCTGCGCGGTCGTTCTGGTCGTCAGGGCGACCCCGGCGAGAGCCGGTTCTACCTGAGCCTCACCGACGACCTCATGCGGCTCTTCCAGCAGGGCGCCGCCGAGGCGATCCTCGCCCGCACGAACTTCCCCGAGGACATGCCGATCGAGTCCGGCCTCGTGACCCGCGCGATCCGCAGCGCGCAGAGCCAGGTCGAGGCGCGCAACGCCGAGATGCGCAAGAACGTCCTCAAGTACGACGACGTCCTCAACCGTCAGCGCGAGGCGATCTACACGGACCGCCGCCACATCCTGGAGGGCGACGACATCGCCGACCGGGTGAAGCACTTCGTGGAGGACGCGATCGGCGCCGTCGTCGACGACCACACCGCAGAGGGACACACCGAGAGCTGGGACTTCGACAGCCTGTGGACCGAGCTCAAGACGCTCTACCCGGTCGACGTCACGATCGACGAGGTGGTCGCCGAGGCCGGCGGACGCAAGGGCGGGATCACGGCGGAGGGCCTCAAGCGCGAGCTCGTCTCGGACGCGATGGTCGCCTACGAGACGCGCGAGACGTCGCTCGGAGACGCCGCGACCCGCGAGCTGGAGCGCCGCGTGGTGCTGCAGGTGCTGGACCGTCGCTGGCGCGACCACCTCTACGAGATGGACTACCTCAAGGACGGCATCGGCCTGCGCGCGATGGCGCAGCGCGACCCGCTGGTCGAATACCAGCGCGAGGGCTACTCCATGTTCCAGGCCATGATGGGCCAGATCAAGGAGGAGTCGGTCGGCTACCTCTACAACCTCGAGGTCGAGGTGCGTCAGGCCGGCGACGAGGGCATCACCGAGGTCGAGGCCAAGGGGCTCGCCGAGTCGGCGGGCGATCAGCGCCTCGAGTACTCCGCACCCAACGACGCGGGCGACGTCGAGGTCCGCAACGACCGCGGCCAGGTGCAGCAGGCGGCGACGGATCGCCTCCGTCAGGCCGCTGCGCGCGCCCAGTCCGAGAGCGAGGAGCCGGCCGCGCCCGCCGCGCGCGGCGCCTTCGGGCAGCGCGTCGAGGGCGACCACGCGGCTCCGGCGAACCGCGCGGAGCGTCGCGCCCAGGGCAAGAAGAAGTAGCTCCCGCCTCACGGGACACGACAGGAGGCCGGCGCCCGTCCAGGGCGCCGGCCTCCTGTCGTCGTGCTGGTCAGGCCTTCCTGCGCTGGAACTCCGTCCAGATCCCCGCGCAGTCCTCGCGGCCGCTCGTGAGGTGGATCATGTCGAGGGCGGAGGTGTCGCTGCCGTCGAGATGGCGGCGCAGGACGGTGTTGCCGACCGCGACGACGATCCGTCCGGTGGGGTCGGCGAGCGTGGCGCCGAACGGCCCGCCGCCTCCGGCGCGCAGACTTTCCAGAGTGGCCTCGACGGCGGGCGCGAAGTAGCGGTCCAGCAGGTCGGCCGGGGGAGTGGCGGGGGTCATGACTTTTCTCCTTCGACCGGGTCAGTCGCGCCGGCGGGCGGCCAGGGTGAGCAGCGCGTATCCGGCGAACCCGATGAACAGCCCGGCGAAGAACGCGAGGTTCTTGATCAGGATGTTGTGGATCGGGCCCATCCACACGGTGAGGAACTGCGTGGTCCTCCAGGTGCGGTCCTGCGGGCGGATCGGCAGCACGTCATCTGCAAATCCGCGACGCGAGTACTCCGCGACGCGCTCGGCGCCGGGATCCACCAGGGCGGGATCGAGGGGGGTCGTGGACATCCTCATCCATATCTGTCGGCACGGTGTGCGGCGCACGTGCGGGGTGGGAGGCGGCGCGCAGCGGTGATGACCCCCCGGGACGGCGTTCCGAGCCGGGGCGGCGGCCGGTGCGGACGATCGGACGCCCGCACCGGCTGTCCGGGGTCAGGCGATGCGGTCGGCGAGCGTCAGGAGCGCCTGCTGGAACGCCTCGACCGGCGGGTGCGTGATGCCGGCGCCGATCATGCCGATGCCGGGATCCTTGTGCGCGATCGCGGTGTTGATGATCGGGAGGATCCCGGTCTCCATGACCTTGCGCACGTCGATGCCGGTGGGCACGCCCATGAAGTCGAGCGCCGGGATGGTCACGTTCGGGTTGTTCCCCGTCGTGATGGCGTTCATCGTGCGCGAGTAGCCCATGGCCTCATCGACGGTGCCGCCGACGAGCGCGACGATCGCGGGCGCCGCGGCCATCGCGAAGCCGCCGATGCCGAAGGTCTCGGTGATCGCGGAGTCGCCCATGTCGAGGCCGGAGTCGGCCGGGGTGTACCCGGCGAACATCGGGCCGACGACCTGCTGCGCCGGGCCGGTGAACCACAGGCCGCCGGTTCCGGAGACGCGGATGCCGAAGTCGACGCCGTTGCGGGCCATCGTGGTCACGACCGTGGAGTTCTCGATGCCGTTGGCGGCATCCAGCGACGCCTTCGCGGTGACCATCCAGGTCGGGCCGGAGAAGTAGTCCGACGAGGCGACGAAGTCGAACACCTCGCGTTTCTGCTTCGTCGTGAAGTCCGTCTCCAGGATGTAGGGCGCGAGCGCCTGGATCAGCAGGGTCGTGCCGGCCACGTTGCGATTGTGCGCCTCGTCGCCCATGTGCAGCGCCTGCGAGAGCATGAGCCGCAGATCGATGCCGTCGGTGTTGAGAGACATGGCTCCCGCGAGCACGGGGCCGAACACGTCGCGCATCCAGGTCAGGCGGTCGATGACCGACTGATCGTTGGCGCCGAAGCGCAGGATCTTCGAGAGCTGCTCGGAGAGGTTCGTGAACGCGAGGTTGCCGTGCGTGCGGTTGCGCACCTGGTGCACCCACATGCTCGCGCTCGTCACCCCGGCCATGGATCCGACCGACTGGTGCTCGTGGCACGGCGAGAACGTGATCTCCCCGGAGGAGGCGAGTTCGAACGCCTCGTCCAGGCCCTTGGCGAGCCCCTCGAAGACCAGGGCTCCGGTGACGGCCCCCTTCATCGGTCCGGACATGCGGGAGAACGCGATCGGCGGCCCCGCGTGCAGGATCGTCTTCGCGGTCATCCCCGGGATGACGTCGATGGCCTGGCCGAAGCCCTCCAGGAACGGCTGCGCGGCGAGGATGCGGCTCAGCGCCTCCTGGTTGGCGGCGTCGATCCTCGCGGCGACGTCCGGATCCTCGAGGCGGCCGAGCGCGGCGATGACCTCGGGGTCCCCGCCGCCCGGCGGGGTCCAGTCCATGAGCACGGGGCTCACGCCCTGCGCCTCGAGGTCCTCGGCGAACATGTCGAGGCCGAGGTTGACCGGCTTCAGCGCGGATCCGAACAGTTCGTTGACGCTCATCAGTGGGCACCTTTCGCGACGAATTCGCGGGCCAGCAGCCCGAGGTTGGTGGAGGAGGAGGCGATGGTCACGCCGGCGGCTTCGAGCTTCTCGACCTGGGCGGTGATCGCCGGGGTGTCGAGGTCGGTGCCGAGCACGTAGCCGAGGATCTCCAGATGCTGCCCGCGGGCGGCGGCCTTCGCCTTGGCCTCCCGGATCGCCGGGATCGTGACGCCCACCGGATCCTCGTGCGAGCCGAAGCCGAGGATGAAGTCCATCGCGATCACGCCCACGGTGGGGTCATCGGCTTCCTGCACCAGTCGCTGCAGGCGCAGGGTCGGATCGATCATCGGGTGCGGACGGCCGTTGGTGAAGTCGTCGTCGCCCATGTCGAGGAAGGTGTGCGCGCGGGAGGCGTCCCTCGCGCCGAGGATGCGCGCCGGGTCCTTCTGGATGTTCGAGTACACGTCGTCGTACACGGCGAGGGCCGCGAACATCGCCTCGTCGCACAGCGTGCCACCGCAGAAGAGCCCGCGCACGTAGAGCTGCTCCGGCGCGAGCTTCGCCCGCACCTCTTCGATCAGAGGGAGGTTCAGCGGACGCGTGTCGAGCGCGGACTCCTCGATGCCGCTCGCCACCACGGCGGCGATCGCGGTCGGCTTGGTCCCGGACACGAGCGTCACGTTGTCGTAGCCGCTCTCGGTGCGGGTCGATCCGAGGAAGGTGACGATGACGGGCTTGGACGCGGCCCCGGCAGCGGCGAGCACCGTGTCGGCGACCTCCTCGGCCGGGGGCTTCGAGACGACGACGATCACGGTCGTCTCCGGATCCGCGTCGAGCGCGGCGATGCCGTCGACCATCGAGATGCCGCCGATCTCGGTGCTGAGGTCGCGACCTCCCGTGCCGATCAGCTGCGAGACGCCGCCGCCGAAGTCGTGGATCCGCACACTCAGCTCCTGGCTTCCGGTGCCCGAGGCGCCGACGATGCCGATCGAGCCGCGGCGGACGGCGTTCGCGAAGGCGAGGCCTGTGCCGTTGATGATCGCGGTGCCGCAGTCCGGGCCCATCACGAGCAGGCCCTTCTCGTGCGCGAGCGTCTTGAGGGCCCGCTCGTCCTCCACGGACACGTTGTCGGAGAAGATCATGACGTGCTTGCCGGCGTTCAGCGCCTTGCGCGCTTCGCGGGCCGCGAACGCGCCGTTGACCGAGATGAGCACGAGGTTGCTGTCGGGGATGTCCGCGAAGGCGCCGTCCAGGGTGCGGTAACGCACCTCGGCGGCGCCGGCGGTGCGCTTGTCCTTGCGGGCGAGGATGCCGTCGACCGCGTCGATCGCCGCGGCGATGGTGTCGTCCGAGGCGTCGATCACGATCATCAGATCGCTGGGCCTGGCCTCGTCGATCGCGGCGTCCTGCACGCCCACGTTGAGGAGGACCTCCTTGTTCATCGGCGTCGCCATGCCGAGCAGAGCCTGCGTGACGCCGTCGACCGCGTTCGCCCTGGTGCTCATCGACATGAGCGAGACGGAGTCGAGGTACGTGTTCTTCCTGATCTCGATGTGCCGGGTCATCGTGTTCCTTTCGGGGTCTCAAGCACGCGGGCGCTCGAGGATGGCGACGATCTCGTCGTATCCGCGCTCGCGGGCCAGGTCGGCGGGGGACGTGCCCCACGGGTCGGGCATGCCGGGCTTGGCGCCGTGCGCGAGCAGGAGCTCGACGATCTGCTGGCGCACCGGCCCGCCGTCGCCGAGGATGATCGTCTCGATCAGCGCGGTCCAGCCCAGGTTGTTGGTGAGGTTGACGTTGATGCGCGTGTTCTCCAGCAGGTAGCGGACGACCTCGAGGTGCCCCTTCTCCGCCGACGGGGTGAGCCCGTTGCCACCCATCCGGGTGAGCCGCTTGAGATCGGCTCCGGCCTCGGTCATGGTCCGTACGAGTTCGAGGTCGTCGGCGATGCAGCCGAACAGGAACGGATTGGAGCAGGTCTGATCCTGGGCGTCGATGTCGACGCCCTCCGCGATCAGCGCGCGCACCACGTCGAGGTGGCCGCCGCGCGCGGCGGCCAGGATGGCGGTCGCCTCCTCGCGGTCCACGGCGTCGCGGTCCGCGCCCTCGGCGAGGGCGGCGCGGACGCCCTCCAGGTCGCCCGCCGCGGCGGCGGCGAGGTAACGTTCGTCGGCGCTGTTCGAAGCGTTCATCGGATCGTCTCCTTCATGAGGTCGGTCTGCGAGCGGGTGAGCCGCTCGAGGGCGAGATAGGCGAGGCACCCGACGACGAGGCCGACGACGGCATCGCTCAGCACGGGGGCGAAGAAGTGCGAGAGCAGCGCGGCGCCGGCGCCGATCGCCCAGGCCACCAGAGCGGTGAGCCGGAACCGCTGCGGCGGCCGGCCGGCATTGCGCTTCGCGAGGATGATCTGGTCGGCGATGAGCACGGCGCCGAGCGGCGGCACCAGCACTCCGAGCAGGGCGAGCCAGTTCACGAAGTAGTGCCAGGCGCCGAGCACGGCGACCAGGGTGCCGATCACGCCCAGGATGAGGGTCAGCACGCGCATCTTCGAACGCGTCAGATGGGACCATCCCAGCGCGCCGTTGTAGAGGCAGTGCGTGCACACGGATCCGAGGTTGATCACGACGAACAGCAGCAGGAACACGTCCAGCAGCGGATTGCGGGTGCCGGTCAGGATGGGCGCGAAGTTGCCGCCGTTCACGGCCGGGGACGCGATCGCGCCCGCGGCGACGAAGAGCGCCCCGCTGAGCTGGGCGACCAGGCTCGCGACCGGGAAGGCGGTGACGGTGGCGATCACGGCCTGCTTGCCGGTGCGCGCCCAGCGCGTGAAGTCGGCGGTCATGGTGCCGGAGTCCGCGAAGGTCGCCATGATCGCGGTCACCGCGACGCCGAACGACATGGCGCCGCCGCCGACGCCGGTGTAGCCGAAGACGGCGGAGAAGTCGTGGTTCTGCGCGGCGATGCCGATCGCGATGAGGACGGCCGCGATGAACAGCGGTGCGGCGATCGCACCCAGCACGGACAGGGCGCGGATGCCGAGGTAGGTCACCGCGATGAAGACGAGGCCCGCGAGGGCGGCGACGAGCGACTCGTTCCATCCGAACGCCGTGCTGAGGCTGTCGCCGGTCGCGCCCGTGTTGAACGCGAACCATCCGACCACCACGGTCGAGAGGAATCCGGACGCGATCGCGTAGCCCGCCGTGCCGAAGGTCTCGGTCGCCTGCAGCGAGAAGCTCTTGCCGGTGCGGCCCGCGCGCCAGCTGAGCAGGCTCACGTAGACGAACATGATCGCGTTCGCGGTGAGGATCGCGCCGACGCCGGGCCAGAAGCCCAGCATCGCGACGACGAGTCCACCGGGCACGGCGTTGGTGAGGATCATCGGGAAGCCGAACCACACCGCCGAGACGGTGAAGAGCGACTTCCGGTGGCTGAGCGGCACGGGCTCGTGCTCGAACTCACCCGTTGCGGTCTCCGCGGGGACGGTCTCGGTCATCACGCATGCTCCTTCGGAACGATCCCGGACGACGCGGTCGCGGGGAGGGGTGTGGAGGCGGAGCGCAGTGCCGCCTCGGTGCGCAGGGCGAGCCGGACGCCCGAGAGCATGTCCGTGCCGGAGGTGTGCCCGATCCGCGCGACGCGCAGCGCCGCGTCGCCGATGCGTTCGCCGTCGCCGTCGCGGACGGCCCGGATCAGGTCGTGCAGACCCTGCTGCGCGCGGGCCTCGAGCGCGTGGCGGAGGGTCGCGACGCTCAGGAGGGTCGTGCGCTCCTCCTCGTCGTCGAGTGCCGCCGCGAGCGATGCGAGCGCGCCGTGGAGCCTGGTCCCGCGGTGAGCGCTCACGAAAGCGAGCCCGGTCAGCACGTCGTCCCCGGACGGCGTCAGGCCCTCGCCGAGTCCGAGCAGCCGTGCCGCTGCCGCGGTGACGGCGGAGGGATCCCGCTGCCGCAGCGCGTCCTCGAGGGCGCTCACCCGTGCGGCGAGCAGCGTGGCGGCGGCGATGCCGAACGCGGACTGCGGCGGCGGTACGGGGATCGCCGCGATCCGCTCCTCCGCGCGCAGCAGCTGCGCGCCCGAGAGCGCGCACAGGCAGATCTCGGACGGCGCCCATGCGGTGGCCGATGAGGTGAGCACGGCGATCGGTCCGTGGACGGTCTCGATGCGGAACCCGTCCGGACCGATCGAGGCGGGATCGCCCTGACGCACCGCCAGCGCCGTCCAGTCCTCGACGGGGACGCGGACCGTCGAGGGTGCGTCGTAGAGCGCGGCGGAGACGAGGGCGACGAGCTCGTCGCCGACGCGGAGGTTCACGGCGCGACGATGCACCGAGTGCACCCGCACGGCGGCGGCGGCCGGCGCCGCCCGGTCGGGGCGGCGCCGGGCCAGCACGGACGGGGGATGCACGTCGGCGGCGGCGCGCGAGAGCGTCTCCGCGAGCGCGGCGTCCCAAGTGATCGCGCGCAGCGCGATCGGTGTGGCGACAGGGGTCATCGTCTTCTCTCCGAGGCCTTCCGGACGAGGTGGGCGTCGGAGAAGGCGATCAAACTGTTCTCTCGAATGTATACCATTGTTTCAAATGGAGTACCATTTCAGATCGAGCGGGTCGCTTCTGCGGCCCCAGCGAAGGAGAGACCAGATGCGTGTCGTAGTGGCACTCGGGGGCAACGCCCTCGCCCGCCGGGGCGAGCCCATGACGGCGGAATACCTGCGTGCCAACGTCAAGGCCGCGTGCGAGGCCCTCGCGGCGTTCGCGCGCGACAACGAGGTCGTGATCACGCACGGCAACGGCCCCCAGGTCGGCCTGCTCGCATTGCAGAACCTCGCCTACCAGGACGTCGCCGCGTACCCGCTCGACATCCTCGGGGCGGAGACGCAGGGGATGATCGGCTACGTCGTGCAGCAGGAGCTCTCCAATGCGCTGGGCGGCGAGCGTGAGGTCGCGGGCATCATCACCACCACCGTCGTGGACGAGGCGGATCCGGCTTTCGTGCGCCCCACCAAGCTCATCGGCCCGCAGTACTCCGCGCACGACGCCGCCGAGGCCGCCGCCGAATACCGCTGGACGATCGCGAAGGACGGCAACGCGTTCCGCCGCGTCGTGCCCTCGCCGATGCCGCTCTCGATCGTGCAGGCGCCGCTCATCCGTCGTCTGCTGGAGGCCGGCAGCCTCGCTGTGTGCGTGGGCGGCGGCGGAGTCCCCGTGCGCGTGGACGCGAAGGGCCGCCACATCGGGGTGCAGGCCGTGGTGGACAAGGACCTCGCGAGCGCCGCGCTCGCCGCGGACATCCAGGCCGACACCCTCATCATGCTCACCGACGGCGACTACGTGAGCGAGAACTGGGGGACCCCCGAGCAGCGCGACATCCACACGGCGTCGGCCGACGCGGTCGCCGCGATGTCCTTCGCCGAGGGATCCATGCAGCCGAAGATCGACGCCGCGATCCGCGTCGCCCGGGCCGGGGGCCGCACTCTCATCGGTCCGCTCGACCGCTTGGACGACCTGCTCGCGCGCAGGATCGGCACCGAGATCGTGCCGACGCTCAAGGAGGGCATCCGCTGGGTGGAGACCGCGAAGGCCTGACCGGCGCGCCATCGTCACGGGACACGGACCGCGCGATGGAAGAATGGGCCCGTGACCAGCACGGATGAACGTCAGCTCGAATCCACGCGGATCGCGTCGTGGTTGCGCGACGCGATCCTGGACGGCGTGCGCGCCCCCGGCGGGCGCCTGATCGAACGCGACCTCGCCGCCGAGTTCGGCGTGAGCCGGGTGCCGGTCCGCGACGCGCTCAAGGTGCTCGTCGCGGAGGGGCTCGTCGAGCTGCGCCCGCACACCTGGGCCGTGGTCCGCGAGTTCACGGACGCCGACCTCGCCGACCTCGACGAGGTGCGCGCGGTGCTCGAGCCCTTGGCGTTCCGGCTCGCGGCCGAGCGGCACCGGCGCGAAGGCCTCGCCCTGCTGCAGCGGTCGCTCGAGGAGGAGGAGACGGGCGCCCGCTCGGGGGACGGCATCGGATCCCGTCGCGCTGCGGCCGACTTCCACGAGATCGTGACCGATCTCGCCGAGAACCGGCTGCTGAGCGACATGATGAAGGGCATCCGCAGCAGGCTGCGCTGGGCGCTCTCCCAGCACGACGACCTGCAGCACATCAGCGGAGAGCACGTCGAGCTGTTCGAGGCGATCAAGGCGCGCGACGCGGAGCGGGCGGCGGCGCTCGCCGCGGCTCATGTGGAGAGCAGCCGCCGGGCGCGCATCGCACATGTCGAGGCGGTCCGCGCGGGCGCGGCCGGCGTCGAGTAGCGCGACCCGCGTGCACGAGGAGGCCTCGCGCGGGCGGTAATCTTGCCCGATGACACCGAGAACCTTCGACCAGTCGTCCAAGCTGAAGAACGTCCTTTACGAGATCCGCGGCAACGCACTCGTCGAGGCGGCGCGGCTGGAGGCGGCAGGCCACTCGGTGCTCAAGCTGAACACGGGCAACCCCGCGGTCTTCGGGTTCGAGGCGCCGCAGCAGATCGTGCGCGACATGCTCGCGACGCTGCCCACCGCGCACGGCTACAGCGAGAGCAAGGGCATCATCTCCGCGCGCCGCGCCGTGGTCAGCCGCTACGAGCAGGTCGACGGCTTCCCGCTCGTCGACCCCGAGGACGTCTACCTCGGCAACGGGGTCTCCGAGCTCATCACGATGACCATGCAGGCCCTGCTCGACGAGGGCGACGAGGTGCTCATCCCCGCCCCGGACTATCCGCTGTGGACCGCGATGACCAGCCTCGCCGGGGGCACCCCGGTGCACTATCTGTGCGACGAGGAGAACGGCTGGAATCCGGATCTGGAGGATCTGCGCTCCAAGGTGACGCCGCGCACCAAGGCGATCGTCATCATCAACCCGAACAACCCGACGGGTGCGGTGTACTCGCGCGAGGTGCTGCAGGGCATCGTGCAGGTCGCGAGGGAGAACGACCTGCTGCTGCTGTCGGACGAGATCTACGACCGGATCCTCTTCGACGACGCGCAGCACATCCCCACCGCGACGCTCGCGCCCGACCTGCTCTGCCTGACCTTCAACGGACTCTCCAAGACCTACCGGGTCGCCGGATACCGGTCCGGCTGGCTCGTCATCACGGGTCCGCAGCAGCATGCGAAGGGCTTCATCGAGGGGATCACCCTGCTCGCGTCCACGCGACTGTGCCCGAACGTGCCCGCGCAGCACGCGGTGCAGGCGGCGCTCGGCGGCGTGCAGTCGATCGAGTCCTTGATCGCCCCGAGCGGACGCCTGCATCTGCAGCGCGACGCCGCCTGGGAGGGGCTGTCCGCGATCCCCGGCGTCAGCTGCGTGAAGCCCACGGGGGCCCTGTACGCGTTCCCGAAGCTGGATCCGAACGTGCACGAGATCCACGATGACGCCAAGCTCATCTACGACCTGCTGGTCGCGGAGCGCATCCTGCTCGTGCAGGGCACCGGTTTCAACTGGGCGACGCCGGACCACCTGCGCGTGGTGACGCTGCCCGAGCCGCGCGTGATCACCGAGGCGATCGAACGCCTCGGGAACTTCCTCGCGAGCTACCGGCAGTAGCCCGGAGCCGGACCGGGTCAGGCCGTCGCCGCCGCAGCCCCGAGACGCCGTTCGCGCCGCGTCCCGGGGCTGCGCTCGTCGCGCAGCAGCGCCGCGGCGAGGGAGCGCACCGCGGCCGTGAACGCGGAGCGTCCCGCCACCTCCGGCACAGGCCTGGCGTGCAGGGCCGCGGCGTCCAGCGCGCGCCGGTCGTACGGCAGGAATCGCACGTCGTGGATGCCGGAGAACCGGTCCAGGGCGCGCCGTATCTGACCGCGGGCGTCGATGCCGAGGGGGCCAGGGCGCACCTTGTTCACGGCGACCGTGACGGGGACGTCCCCGACCTCGGCGCGCAGCTCCGCGTAGCCGCGCACGAAGCGGGCGATCCCGAGCGGGTCGGCGGCGGCCACCGCCACGATGCGATCCGCGCTGCGCAGGGCGGTGAGCGTCGCGGCGTTGCGCCGGGGACCGTCCAGGTCGCTGCTAATCTCCTCGTCGGCCTCGAGCGAAGCCGCGACATCGACCAGCGTGACCGCGCTCCAGCGCCGGCAGGCCTCGAGCGCCGCGTGCAGGCGCGCGGCGGAGAGCTCGGGCCAGCGCGAAGGGCGGTTGATGCCCACCAGCACGTCGACGGTGCCGCCGGAGGACTCGGCCGGGCGGGAGAGCCTGCTGAGCTCGGCGCCGTCGAGAAGGCCGAGCTCCGCGCGTCGGCAGGCGGCGGCGATGCCGGGGCCGTCGTCGGTGAGGCCCAGCATGAGCGCGAGCGCCGGCGCGTGCGTGTCGGCGTCGACGAGGGCGACCCCGCGGTCCGGGGCGGCGAGGAGCGCCGCGAGCTGCACGGCGACCGTGCTGCGGCCCGGCGCGCCGTGCGGACCCCACACTGCGATCAGCCGGTGCGGCGAGGCTGCTGCGGTGGGTGGCTTCCCCCTCGCCTCGTCGCCGTCCGGGTCCCCGTCGTGGAGCGCGTCCGCGACCTGCCAGCCGCTCGCGGAGGAGGGCAGCGGCGCACGGAGGCCGTGGCGGTGCGCGAGGCGGGCCGCGGCCGGCCCGTCGCCCAGGGTCAGGATCCGCACGCCGGCGCGGTCGCAGGCCCCGCGCAGCGCCGGGCTCAGCCACGCCCGCTCCGCCGGGATCAGCAGCGCCTCGGCATCGCGGAGCTCCTCGGCGTGTGCGACCAGGCGCGCGGCCTGGGCCGGCGGCAGGCGCGCGATCACGGCGACGCCGGCGAGCTCCAGCTCGCCCGCGAGCGTCTCGGCGCGCTCCGCGGGAAGGGCCAGGACGACCCCGGTCACGAGCGAGCCCGGACGGGCACCACGGACAGGGAGGATCCGCCGGTCAGCGCCCCGAGCACCTCGCCGACCTGCGTCCGGCTCACCACGAGCTCGAGCGTCGTGGCCTTCGCCGACAGCGGTCCGTCGTCTCGATCGACCGAGGCGACCATCGCCTCCGGCAGCAGTACGTGCGGCGCCTCGAAGCCCTTGCCCTCGGCGCGCGGGTCGGCCGCCCACAGCTCGACCACGGAGCCCCGGCCGATCGAGCCGGGGACCGGCACGGTGCTGCGCACCACGACCGAGGTGGTGCGCCCGGCATCGGCGCCGGCGGCGGCGGTCGCCGGCACGAGCTCGCCCTCGGCGATCGTGCGGGTCGCGATCAGGCCGGGCTCGAGCGTGGCGGGGGTGAGGTAGCCGGAGCCGACAGGGCCGAGCGCGACCTCGACCACGCGCACGTCGGCGGAGGTGAGCGGATCCCCGGGGACGATCGTGCGCGCGGCCTGCAGAGCGGGACGGGTCTGCTTCGCCGCCCCCACGATCAGCCAGACGCCGGCGACCGACAGGACGATCAGGGCGAGGCCGATGAAGAAGCGCAGATCGGTCCAGGGCCGGCGAGCGGCGCGTGCGGTGCTCATGCGCCCATGGTCGCAGAATCCGGATCCGGACGAGGAAGTTATCCACAGCATCCCGGCCGTCGCCGCCGATGCGCCGACGCGGAGCACAATGGAGGCATGCCCGACGCCTCCGCGCATGCCGTGCGCTTTCTCGCCCCGGCACAGGTGGCCGAGCTGCTCGGGGTGCAGGTCGACGAGATCGTGGAGCTCATCATGCAGAGCCGGCTGCGCGGCGCGAGGCTCGGTGCTCCCGCCGTGTGGCGGGTCGAGGAGGCCTCGATCGCCGAGTACCTCTCCGAGCAGGCGGAGGACGCACGGCGCAGGGCGCTGTGGCGGCAGGCGAATGCGGCGAGCTTCCCCGAGCTGTGGGGCCCGCCGGTCCGCCTCGCCGACTGAACCCCGGCGACCGGGCCCGGCGCGACCCGGCCGCATCGATCGGATCGTCCCCGTGAGGGGAGCCCCTGGCGTGCGCTGGTGGGGACGACTCGGAAAGGTGGGGTCGCCGCGTTCGGGGCGTCCCTGTGAGCGGGGCCTCTGGCGTGCGCTGGTGGGGACGACTCGGAAAGGGGCGGAGCGGGCAGGAACGGGGGAGGGACGGAGGAGGAACCGGGGAGGGGGATCAGCGGAGGGCGGCGGCGAGAGCGTCGGTGCTGAGCGAGAGCACCGAGGCGAACGGCAGGATGCGGAACCCCGCGACCGCGCGCGCCCGCCGGGGCGAGCCCGCGTCGTGCAGCGCGAGATCGAGGTGGTCGGAGCCTGCGCGGTCGATCGTCCCCGCCAGCACCGTGCCGGAGCGGGTGCGCACCGTGACCCCGCTGCGGCGCCGCGCGAGGTCGCGCAGCACGAACCCGAACGTCATCCGCTCGCGCAAGGGCGAGAGCGGTGCGGTGGCGGCGCTGCTGCTCAGCAGCGCCCCGTGGTCGAGCGCCCACGACTCCACGGCGTGCGCGGGCAGCAGGACGATCCCCGGCGCGCCCTGCGGCTGCACGGCCGTCCAGTCGGCGCCGACCGCGCGCAGGCGGCCGTGCACGCGGGTGGCGTCGGCGAGCACCGCGGCGACCGTCCCGCCCTCGTCCGTGAGCGCGCCCAGCCGGGTGCGCAGGTCGAGCCGGGCGATGCGCAGACGCTCGGACTC
Source organism: Microbacterium sp. NPDC089698 (assembly GCF_044749045.1). Classification (NCBI taxonomy): domain Bacteria; kingdom Bacillati; phylum Actinomycetota; class Actinomycetes; order Micrococcales; family Microbacteriaceae; genus Microbacterium; species Microbacterium sp. NPDC089698. The sequence goes on along the minus strand of NZ_JBIVHE010000001.1, from coordinate 998,046 downwards.
GGCGTCCAGGGCCGCGCGCTCCGCCTCCCAGCCCGAGGCCACCTGGTCCTCGAGGTCTTCGAACAGCCGGTCCCACTCCATGCCGTCGAGGCTAGGGGATGCGCCGCCGACGGCATACGGGTTGTCCACATGACTGGGCGGATACGCCCCGGAGCGCCGGCGGGCGTGCTCGAATGCGAGTCACGCCATCCGAGTCTCGAGGGGGAGAACGCCGATGATGACGCTCGAGGATTTCGCGCCGCAGCCCACGCCGAGTGCGGAACTGCCGGATCCGACTCCGCTTCTGCAGAGCCTGACGCGCGGCGTCCTCGAGGTGCTGGCCGGAGTGCGCGAGGCGGATCAGCTCGCCCGCTGGTTCACCGAGGACGCGTTCGTCGTGCTGACGACGCGCGCGAACCTCTCGGCGAGGGCGAGGAGCGCACGAGGGGTGACGCCGGCGAGGCCGGTCTTCCGCATCCTCTCCACGCACGTGTCCTCGCCCGCGGACGGGGTCGTCGAGGCCACGCTGATCGTGCAGACCCCCGGGCGCACGCGGGCCGTGGCGGTGCGGCTGGAAGGGCTGGATCGGCGCTGGCGGGCCACGTCGCTGGCGATGCTCTGAGCGCTCTGCCGCGCCCCTGCCCGCGCATGCGGGGCGGGGGATACGCCTTAGGCTGTGTAGGGTGTCGACACTCAGTGATCTCGCCCAGGCCCAGGGCTGCCTCGAAGACGAAGACGTCGAATGGCTGCACCGACTCGCGAGCGACGGGCAGCTGCTGGCGGATCTGGCCTCCGCGGACATCGTGATCTGGATCGCGACCGCCGACGGATCCTTCATCGCAGTCGCGCACACCCGGCCGAGCGGTGCGGCGACCCTGTTCTACCGCGACATCGTGGGGGAGCGGGTGCGGCCGCAGTGGCGCACCCAGGTGCAGGGCGCGTTCGACACCGCGGAGATCGTGGACTCGGCGAATCCCGACTGGTTCGAGGAGACGCCGACGAGGGTGCGGGCGGTGCCGATCGTCCGCAGCCGCAAGAGCGGCACCGACGGCGAGCGCCCGCGACCGGTCGGCGTGCTCACGCGGCACACGAACCTCGGCGAGGCGCGCACGCCCTCGAGGCAGCAGATCACCTTCAACGAGGCCGCAGACGACCTGTTCCGGATGATCTCCGGCGGGGAGTTCCCCGACCTGTCCGCGCCGACCTCGCCGCGCCGTGGCGCCCCGCGCGCCTCGGACGGCCTGATCCGCATCGACGTCGACGGCGTCGTCACCTTCGCGAGCCCGAACGCGCTGAGCGCGTTCAATCGGATGGGCTTCGACGAGGAGCTCGAGGGGGAGTCCCTGGTCGAGGTCACGACGCGCATCGTGCCGCCCTCGCGGCAGGTCGACGAGTCGCTGCCCGTCGTGGTGACGGGGCGCGCACCGTGGCGCACCGATGTGGAGGCGCGCGGGGTCACCGTCTCGCTGCGGGCCATCCCGCTCAAGGACCACGGCACCCGGATCGGCGCGATCGTGCTGTGCCGCGATGTGTCCGAGCTGCGTCACCAGGAGCAGGAGCTCATCACCAAGGATGCGACGATCCGCGAGATCCACCACCGGGTGAAGAACAACCTGCAGACGGTCGCGTCGCTGCTGCGGATCCAGGCTCGCCGCACGCACTCCGAGGAGGCGCGCGACGCGCTGACCCAGGCCATGCGCCGCGTCGAGTCGATCGCCGTGGTGCACGACACCCTCGCGGGAGGCCTGGCGCAGAAGGTCGACTTCGACGAGGTGTTCGCGCGCGTGCTGAAGCTCGTCGCGGAGGTCGCCTCCGCGCCGAACACGCGGGCGCGCACCCAGTCGACGGGACGGTTCGGCGTGCTGCCGAGCGAGTACGCGACCCCGCTCGCGCTCGCCCTCACCGAGGTCGTCACGAACGCCGTCGAACACGGTCTCGCGGGGCAGGAGGGCCTGGTCACGATCGAGGCGCAGCGCACCGATGAGAACCTGCGCGTAATCGTCAGCGACACCGGACACGGTCTGCCGGAAGGGCGGATCGGTCAGGGCCTCGGTACGCAGATCATCCGCACGCTCATCCAGGGCGAGCTCGGCGGGACGATCGTGTGGGAGGGCTCGGACGGCGAGGGCACCAGGGTCACGATCGACCTCCCGATGCGCTGGGTGAACGGCTGAGCCGACACGACGTCCGTCCGCTCGGCGGACCTGCGACGTGCCGGCTCCTGGCGGGACGGGGACGCGCACGGGCGCAAGCCGGAGCCTGCGCGCTGCTCGCCCCTCCCGAGTTCGACCCCGGCGGGGGTCAGCCCGCGCGGCGGGCGCGGGCGGCGCGGCGCTTGAGGGCGCGGCGCTCATCCTCGCTGAGTCCGCCCCACACGCCCGAGTCCTGGCTGGACTCGAGGGCGTACTGCAGGCAGACCTCGGTGACGGTGCACCGGGCGCACACGGCCTTCGCCTTCTCGATCTGATCGACGGCCGGACCGGTGTTCCCGACGGGGAAGAACAGTTCGGGGTCGACGGTGAGGCAGGCGGCCTTGTCGCGCCAATCCATGGGGGCTCCTCAGTGTGGAAATGTCATGGGCGCGCGAGTCTCGCGTGCCCGGAATTCGAAGGCGGCGTTCGGGGGGTCGACGCCCATCGGTGATGCGAGCGGATGCTCGCCCCACGCCGCTGTGGGAGCACATGGCTGTGATCTATTCTCTTACATGAAAGGCGAACGATCAAGGATTTTCTGCACTCCGTGTGAACGGGAGGCGAACCGCGAGCGAACGCCATCGTCCCGAAACCCCCTCAGGAGCCCCGCATGCGCCCGTCGAGACTGACCATCGCGGCGGCGGCCGTGCTCGCCCTGGAGGCGCTGGCGCTGCTCGTGGTCACCCTCATGGAGGTGTTCGGGCTGAGCTCCGGCGCCGCGACATCGCTGCCCTCCGCCCTCGGGCTGATCGGTCTCAGCGCGGTGGGCGCCGTCGGGCTCGGCGCGCTGTCCTTCGCCGTGCTGCGCGGGCGGTCGTTCGGGCGCAGCGGTGGAATGGTGGTGCAGACCCTCGCGATCGCGGTCGCGCTGAGCGCTCTGACGGTCCGGCCGTTCCCGGTCGTGTTCGTGCTCGCGCTGGTGGTCCCCGGCGCGATCGGCGCTGCGCTGCTGTTCCTGCTGACGCGGCGCGCGGGGGCCGAGGCCCGCCGGAGCGCCGACGCCGAGCACCGGGACGACTGAGGTTACGCCGCGAGCCCCACGAGCTTGCGGATCCGGGCGACGTGTCCGGTGGCCTTGACGTTGTAGAGGGCGTGCGCGATCACGCCGTCCCCGTCGATGACGAAGGTCGAGCGGATCACTCCCTGGATCACCTTGCCGTAGTTCTTCTTCTCGCCCCACACGCCGTAGGCGTGATGGACGGCGAGGTCGGCGTCGCTCAGCAGCGGGAACGACAGCGCGTCGCGCTCGGCGAACTGCGCGAGCTTGGCCACGTCGTCGCGGGAGACGCCCAGCACCGTGTACCCGGCGCCCTGCAGCGAGGCGAGGCTGTCGCGGAAGTCGCAGGCCTCGGTCGTGCACCCTGGCGTCATCGCGGCGGGGTAGAAGTACAGGATGACGTTCCTGCCGCGCAGATCGTGCAGCGAGACGGACGCGCCGTCCTGGTCCTGCAGGGTGAAGTCGGGGGCGAGGGATCCGGGTTCGAGGCGCTGCGCAGTCACGGTCCCAGGCTACCCGCATGCACGGGAGAGGATCCGCTCGGAGCCCGTCCGCTCGGAGCCCGTCCGCCGCGGAGCCGGCCTGGAGCCGATCCGCTCAGAGCTTGTCCGCGAAGGTCGCGAGCAGCCGCTGCAGGGATTCCAGCCGCGCCAGACCCGCGTCGCCGAGCGCTCCGTCGGCCGCGGCCTCGTTGAGTGCGCAGTCCTCGGCGTCCGCGCGGTGCGTGCAGCCGCGGGGGCAGTTCTCCGCGATCGCGGCGAGCTCGGTGAAGGCGGCGAGGATGTTCTGCGGGTCGACATGGCCCAGCCCGAACGAGCGGACACCGGGGGTGTCGATGACCCAGCCGGATCCGGGGGTCGGGGCGGGGGCGACATAGCGCAGCGAGACGGTCGACGAGGAGGTGTGCCTGCCCCGGCCGGTGACCTCGTTCACATGCCCGGTGGCGCGTCCCGCTCCCGGCACGAGCGCGTTCACGAGCGTGGACTTGCCGACGCCGGAGTGTCCGACGAACACGGTGGAGTGCCCGATGAGCGCACGGCCGATCTCGTCGACCGGCATCTCGCCCTGCGCGCTCGTGAAGACCTGGAGATCCAGGCCCTCGAAGTGCTTCAGGAACTCGGACGGATCCGCCAGATCCGTCTTCGTCACGACGAGCAGCGGGCGGATGCCGGCGTCGAGCGCCGCGACCAGGTAGCGGTCCACCAGGCGCTCGCGGGGTTCCGGGTCCGCCGCGGCGACCACGATGAGCATCTGGTCGGCGTTGGCGACGATGACCCGCTCCACCTGATCGGTGTCATCCGCGCTGCGGCGCAGCAGGGAGGAGCGCTCGAGGATGCCGACGATCCGGCCGAGGGTCCCGTCCTCGCCCGAGACGTCGCCGACCACACGAGCGGCGTCGCCCGTGACGATCGGGGTGCGGCGCAGCTCTCTGGCGCGCGCCGCGGTGATCGTGCGTTCGTCGTCCGCGTCGCCGCCCTCGCCGAGCAGGACGGTGTAGCGACCGCGGTCGACCCCCAGCACGCGACCGATCTCGGCGTCGCTGTGCGCGGGACGGCGCTTGGTGCGCGGCCGATTGGCCTTCGGATTGGGGCGCATCCGGATCTGGGACTCGTCGAAGTCGTCGAGCTCGTCGTCGCCGTCGTCGTCCAGCCAGCTCACGCGCGGGCGCTCCCCGCGGCGTCGACGGAGAGCAGGCGCTCCCACAGCTGGGTGAACTCGGGCAGGGTCTTCGCCGTGGTGCCGATCTCGTCGATCTCGACGCCGGGCACGCGCAGGCCGATGAGCGCGCCGGTGGTCGCCATCCGGTGATCGTGATGCGCGGGCCAGGTGCCGGCCGTCAGCGCGGCGGGCACGATGCGGATGCCGTCCTCGAGCTCTTCCGCCTCACCGCCGAGCGCGCGGAGATTGCCGGCCAGCGCGGCGATCCGGTCGGTCTCGTGCAGCCGGATGTGACCGATGCCCGTGATGGTGGTGGGTGCGTCGGCGAGCGCGGCGAGGCCCACGAAGGTCGGCGCGAGCTCGCCCGCCGCGGACAGGTCGAACTCGCCGCCGCGGACGCGGCCGGTGCCGCGCACGGTGAGCACGCCGTCCGCGCGGTGCACCTCGGCGCCCAGGTGCTGGAGCAGTTCGGGCAGCAGAGCGCCCGGCTGCGTGGAGCGCGCCGGCCAGCCCTCGACCGACACCTCGCCGCCGGCGACGAGCGCGGCCGCGAGGAAGGGCGCGGCGTTGGACAGATCCGGTTCGATCGCGATCTCCCTGGACCGCGGCACTCCGCCCTCGACCATCCATTCCCCCGGAGCAGGGCGGGAGACCTTGATCCCGCGCCTGGTCAGGGCCTCGACAGTCATGTCGATGTGCGGCATGCTCGGCAGCCGCTCGCCCGTGTGCACGAGGTGCAGGCCTACGTCGAAGCGAGGCGCGGCGAGCAGCAGGCCCGAGACGAACTGGCTGGAGGCGGAGGCGTCGATCTCCACGCGGCCGCCGCGGATGTGCCCTCGGCCGCGGATCGTGAAGGGGAGCGACCAGCTGCCGTTGTCCTCGATGTCGACGCCGAGGTCGCGGAGCGCATGGATCATGGCCCCCATCGGGCGGTGCAGCGCCGTCTCGTGCGCGGTCAGCAGCACGTCGCCGCGGGCGAGTCCCGCGAGCGGCGCGATGAAGCGCATCACGGTGCCGGCCTGACCGCAGTCGACCGTGGTGCCGCCGGTGAGCCGCGCGGGGGTGATCCGGAGGTCCGGTCCGAACCCGCCGGTGCCCTGCTGCTCCTCGACGCCCACGCCGAGGGCGCGCAGCGCGTCGATCATCCGGGCGGAGTCGTCCGAGTGCAGCGGTGCGGAGACGAGACCCGGCCCGTCGGCGATCGCCGCCAGCACGAGTTCGCGGTTGGTGAGCGACTTGGATCCCGGCACGCGAAGCCGCGCGCTCAGGGTGCCTGCGGCGAGCGGCGCGGACCAGCGTCCGCGCGGTGCGGGGGAATACGTGGAGGCGCTCATCGGTTCCTACCCTACTGAAGGCCTCCGGCAGCGGAGGGCGGGAAGACGGAAGGCAGTGCGCATGCTCGCGACTCTCGAACCGGTGGTGGTCGACGAGATCGGCCTAAACTGGCTGGCGATGAACGATCACGCACCGCTGGACGCGCAGCCGGACGCGGAATCCTCCGCGCGCCGGGAATTCGAGGAGCAGGCGATCCCCTTCATGGATCAGCTGTATGCCGCCGCCATGCGCATGACACGCAACCCGTCCGATGCCGCGGACCTCGTCCAGGAGACGTTCGTGAAGGCGTTCGCCTCGTGGTCGAGCTTCACGCAGGGCACGAACCTCAAGGCGTGGCTGTACCGGATCCTGACGAACACCTACATCAACATCTACCGCAAGCGCCAGCGCGAGCCCTATCAGGGCACGATCGACGAGCTGGAGGACTGGCAGCTGGGCGGCGCCGAATCGACCACGGCCTCGCACAGCCGCTCGGCCGAGGCCGAGGCGATCGACCGGATGCCCGCGTCGGTCGTCAAGGAGGCGCTGCAGGCGGTCCCGGAGGACTTCAGGCTGGCGGTGTACCTCGCCGACGTCGAGGGCTTCGCCTATCAGGAGATCGCCGACATCATGAAGACCCCCATCGGCACCGTCATGAGCCGCCTGCACCGCGGGCGCCGCATGCTGCGGGAGCTGCTGGCGGACTACGCCGCGGAGCGAGGAATCGCCACGGCCGGCACGAGGAGCACGAAATGACGGACTGCGGATGCGCCAAGGCGCGGCAGGACCTGGAGGAGTACCTCCGCAACGAGATGTGCAAGACGGAGCACTCCGACATCCGCGAGCATCTCGACAACTGCCCGTCCTGCGCGGAGGAGGCGCTGGTCGCGACCACGCTGACCGAGGTCGTGTCGCGGGCGTGCAAGGAGACGGCTCCCGAGGAGCTGCGCGATCAGGTCCTGGCGCGGCTGCGCGCCGTGCAGGCCGCCGTCCACTGACGCGTCGCACCGCTTCCTGCGGCCGCCGCAGCGTCGGCGGTCGTGGTTAGGCTGGGGGCATGGCAGACCTCGACGCCCGTGACGTCCCCGTCGACCCGACCTCGCAGCAGCGCCTGAGCGCTTCGAACCTCGAGTACCGCATCGTCGACGTGTCCGATCCGGTGCACCTGCGCGGGTTCGCGCGCGCCGACGCGCGCGGCTTCCTGGACAAGGAGCCGGACGACGAGACGATCCGCGTCATGGGCGAGATGATGTCGGGGCGGCGCAACATCGGCGTGTACGCACCGGGCATCGATATCCCGGTGGCGACCGTCGACTCGTGGGTGACGCCGATGACCGTGCCGGGCGAGGCCGGAGCGCATGTCGACATGTGGGCGATCAGCATCGTCACGGTCGCCGCGACGCATCGTCGGCGCGGGATCGCGCGCAACCTCCTGGAGGGCGAGCTGCGTGCCGCCGCCTCGGCCGGCGTCCCGATCGCCGGGCTCACCGCCACCGAGGCGACGATCTACGGGCGCTACGGCTTCGGCCCCGCGATCCCCGTGTCGCGCGTGCGCGTCGACGCGCACCGCGCCGGCGGCGTCACGCTGCCGGCGGCGGACGGTGCGACGACGGTCGAGTACCTCGAGCCCGACGCGCTGCTCGCGGCGCTCGGCGAGGTGCATGAGCGCGCTCGTCTCGATCGGCCGGGCGACATCCCCGGCTGGCCGCTGCGGTGGCGTCGGATGGCCGGGCTCGCACCCGGCGACGAGAGGTCGCGCGCCGTCCGCGGAGTCAGGGCGGTCGACGCCGAGGGCACCACCCGCGGGGTCCTGGCGTACACGCTCGACGAACTCCCCGACGAGTTCGGCGCCGACCTCGCGGTCCGCCACCTCGACGCGGAGACGCCCGAGGCCCTGCGCGCGCTCTGGGCCTTCGCGGTCAACCACGACCTGATCCGCACCGTGCACGCGGATCTCCGCCCCGTCGACGATCCGCTGCCGTGGCTCGTCGCGAACCAGCGCGCCGTGCAGGTCACGGTGCACGATCACGGCTGGCTGCGGATCCTCGACGTGCCGGCCGTGCTCGGCGCGCGCACATACCGCGCCCCGCTGGATCTCGTGCTGCGGGTGTCGGATCCGCTCGGATTCGCCGAGGGATCCTGGCGGCTGAGCGTCGGTCCGGACGGGAAGGGCGTCGTGGACGCCACGACGGATGCGCCGGATGTCGAGCTCGGCGTCGATGCGCTGTCCTCCCTGTACCTCGGCGGTGTGAGCGCGCCGACGCTGCGCGCGGCGGGCCGGATCTCGGCCTCGGCGGAGGCGGCGGCGACGATCCAGAACGCCTTCGGCACCGCGGTGGAGCCCGCGCTCACCATCTGGTACTGAGATGTCCGATGCCCTCGCTACCGTGAGGGCATGACCGCACTCCGCCCCGCCGAGGGATCCGACGGCACCGATCTCGGCGCGCACGCGCCGTCAGGGCTCGGACTCGCGCAGGGGATCGCGCTGTACCTCGCCGCGGTCCTGGGCACGGGACTCCTGGTGCTCCCCGGGCTCGCGGCGAAGACGGCCGGCCCCGCCAGTCTCATCGCGGTGGGCGTGATCACGCTCCTGGCGGTGCCGCTCGCCGGCGCGTTCGCCGCCCTCGCGGCCCGCCATCCTGATCCGGGCGGCGTCGCGAGCTACGCGCGTCGCGCCCTCGGGCCGACCGCGGCGAGGGCCACCGGATACTGGTTCCTCTTCGGCGTCGCGGCCGGAGGCCCCGTCGTGTCGGTGCTCGGCGCGCGCTACATCGCGACCGCGGTGGGGATCGACGGCGCCGGCGTCCCGTGGCTCGCCCTCGGGTTCCTCGTGGCGCCGTTCGTCGCCAACCTGTTCGGCGTGCGGCTCACCGGCTGGCTGCAGCTGGTGCTCACCGGCCTGCTGCTCGCGATCGTCGTCGTGGTGGTCGCGGTCGCGGCGCCCGCCGTCCGGCCGGAGAGCTTCACACCGTTCCTGCCGCACGGCTGGGGCGGGGTGGGAACCGCGATCGTGATGTTCGTGTGGGCGTTCGCGGGCTGGGAGGTCGGGACGCACATCTCCGGGGAGTTCGCACGGCCGCGGCGCACGATCCCGCTGGCGACGGCCATCACCCTGGTGCTCGCCGGAGGATGCTATCTCGCGCTGCAGGTCGTGACCGTCGGAGCCCTCGGAGAGCGCGCCGGGCACGGGGACGTCGTCCTGCTCGACCTCGCCGATGCGGGCGGAGTGCGCGCGGCGCCGACCCTGATCGGCGTGGTGTCGGCGGTGGTCGCGCTCGGGGTGCTCAACGTCTACCTCGCCGCTTTCGGCAAGCTCGGTGCGTCCCTCGCCTCCAACGGCGACCTGCCGCACTGGTTCGCGAAGGGCGCCGAGCCCGGTGCGGTGCCGCGGCGCGCGCTGCTGCTCTCCATGGCGCTCGTGCTCGCCTACTTCGCGGTGTCGTGGGCGACGGGGTTCGACCTGCAGCCGTTCATCCTCATCCACACCGCGAGCATGGTCGCGGTCTACACGATCGGCATGATCGCGGCGATCCGGATCCTGCCGCGGCGCACGCCCGGCTGGTGGATGGCGGTGATCGCCGCGGTCTGCACGATCGGACTGCTGCTGCTCGCCGGAGCCGCGCTCGTGGTCCCGGCGGCGGTGGCGGTCATCGCACTCGCCGTGACCGCGGTGCGCAGGGCGCGGGAACGACGACGCGGTGCCCCGGAGGACCGGGACACCGCGTCGATCGGCTGAGCGGACGGTTCAGAGGGTCAGTGCCCGCGAGAGCAGGTCGGCCTGCTCCGCGGCGTGCACCTTCGAGGATCCCGTCGACGGCGCCGCCGAGGCGGGACGCGTGATCGGGCGCACGACGCGCGGGCCGGGCACGGTCTGGAAGTGCAGCGCGAGGAACGGCCAGGCGCCCTGGTTCTCCGGCTCCTCCTGCACCCAGACGATCTCCGCGTTCGGGTACGTGTCGGCGACGGTCTTCAGCGCGCGCAGCGGCACGGGGTAGAGCTGCTCGACGCGCACGAGCGCGATCTCGGGGTTCGGGTTCTTGTCGAGCTCCGAGACCAGGTCCCAGTGCACCTTGCCGGAGTGGAAGATCACGCGCTTGACGGCGTTGCGGTCCAGCGGGCGGTTGTCGTCGATCACCGTCTCGAACCGGCCCTGCGTGAAGTCCTCCACCGGGCTGGTCGCGCCACGCAGACGCAGCATCGCCTTCGGGGTGAACACGATGAGCGGCTTGCGCGGGCGCGCGTACGCCTGGCGGCGCAGCAGGTGGAAGTAGCTCGCCGGCGTGGACGGACGCGCCACCGTCATGTTGTCCTGGGCGCACAGCTGCAGGAAGCGCTCCATGCGGGCGGACGAGTGGTCCGGCCCCTGGCCCTCGTAGCCGTGCGGCAGCAGCAGCACGACGCTCGACTGCTGGCCCCACTTCTGCTCGGCGGCGGAGATGTACTCGTCGATGACCGACTGCGCGCCGTTCACGAAGTCGCCGAACTGCGCCTCCCAGAGCACCAGCGCCTCGGGCCGCTCCACCGAGTAGCCGTACTCGAAGCCGAGTGCCGCGTACTCGCTGAGCAGGGAGTCGTAGACGAAGAAGCGGGCCTGGTTGTCGGAGAGGTTCGCGAGCGGCAGCCACTCCTGGCCGTTCGCGCGGTCGTGCAGGACCGCGTGGCGCTGCACGAACGTGCCGCGGCGGGAGTCCTGACCGGCGAGGCGCACCGGGGTGCCCTCGACCAGCAGCGAGCCGAAGGCGAGCAGCTCGCCGAAGCCCCAGTCGATCGAGCCGTTGCGGCTCATGTCGACGCGCTTGTCCATCGCCTGCTGCAGCTTCGGGTGCACCGTGAAGCCCTCGGGCTTGTTCGCGTGCGCATCGCCGACGAGGTGAACGACCTCGAGCGGCACGCCCGTGACGTCGGGGGAGCCGATCTGGTCATCCACCGGCGCGAGGTCGGGGGCGATCGGCGTGGCGCCGGTCTCCGCCGCGTGCGTCTCGGCGAAGGCGATCTCCAGGCGGTTCTGGAAGTCGGCCTTGGCCTGGTCGTACTCCTCCTGGGTGATGTCGCCGCGGCCGACGAGCGACTCGGTGTAGAGGCTGCGCACCGAGCGCTTCGCCTGGATCAGGTCGGTCATCAGCGGCTGTGTCATCGACGGGTCGTCGCCCTCGTTGTGACCGCGGCGGCGGTAGCAGACGAGGTCGATCACGATGTCGCGGTGGAACCGCTCGCGGTACTCGAACGCGAGCTGGGCCACGTGCACGACGGCCTCGGGGTCGTCGCCGTTCACGTGCAGGACCGGGGCCTGGATCGTCTTGGCGACGTCGGTCGCGTACACGGAGGTGCGCGAGTCGTTGGGCAGCGTGGTGAAGCCGACCTGGTTGTTCACGACCACGTGGATCGTGCCGCCGGTGCGGTAGCCGCGCAGCTGCGACATCTGCAGGGTCTCCACCACGACGCCCTGGCCCGCGAAGGCCGCGTCGCCGTGCACGAGGATCGGCAGCCAGGTGAAGGTGCCGATCGGCTTGCGGTCCTGCTTGGCGCGGGCGATGCCCTCGAGCACGCCGTCGACGGTCTCCAGGTGCGAGGGGTTCGCGGCGAGGAGGATCGGCAGCTCGGCGCCGTCGTCGGCGACGAAGGTGCCCTCCTTGCCGAGGTGGTACTTCACATCTCCGGATCCGCGCTGGTTGCCCGGCTGCATGGATCCCTCGAACTCGCGGAACACCTGACCGTAGGTCTTGCCCGCGATGTTCGCGAGGACGTTCAGGCGGCCGCGGTGCGCCATGCCGATCGCGGCACCGTCGAGGCCCGCGCCGGCCGCGCCCTGCAGGATCTCGTCCAGCAGCGGGACGAGCGACTCCGCGCCCTCGAGCGAGAAGCGCTTCTGACCCACGTACTTGGTCTGCAGGAAGGTCTCGAAGGCCTCGGCCTCGTTGAGCTTGCTGAGCACGCGCAGCTGCTCGTCGTGGCCGGGCTTGACGTACTTGACCTCGACCTTGTCCTGGAACCAGCGGCGCTGTTCCGGGTCCTGGATGTGCATGTACTCGATGCCGAGCGTGCGGCAGTAGGAGTCGCGGAGCACACCGAGGATCTCGCGCAGCTTGAGCTGGCGCTGACCGCCGAAGCCGTTCGTGACGAACTCGCGGTCCAGATCCCAGAAGGTGAGGCCGTGGGTCTCGATCTCGAGGTCGGGGTGCGTGCGCTGCACGTACTCGAGCGGGTCGATGTCGGCCATCAGGTGGCCGCGCACGCGATAGGAGTTGATGAGCTCCTGCACGCGCGCGGTCTTGTCGATGCGCTCGGCGAGGTCGACCGCGATGTCCTTGTTCCAGCGGATCGGCGCGTAGGGGATCCGGAGGGCGCGGAAGATGCCCTCGTAGAAGCCGCGCTCGCCGATGAGCAGCTCGTGCACCTTCTTCAGGAACTCGCCCGAGCCTGCGCCCTGGATGACGCGGTGGTCGTAGGTCGAGGTGAGCGTGATCGTCTTGCCGATGCCGAGCACGTCGATCGTCTTCTGGCTCGAGCCCTGGAACTCGGCCGGGTACTCGAGGGCGCCGGCGCCGATGATGCAGCCCTGACCCTTCATCAGGCGCGGCACGGAGTGCACGGTGCCGATGCCGCCCGGGTTCGTGAGCGACAGCGTGGTGCCCTGGAAGTCGGCGGCGGTCAGCTTGTTGCCGCGCGCACGGCTGATGAGGTCCTCATAGGCGGAGAGGTACTCGCTGAAGGTGAGCGACTCGGCGCGCTTGATGCTCGGGACGAGCAGGGCGCGGGTGCCGTCCGGCTTCGGGATGTCGATCGCGATGCCGAGGTTCACGTGCGCGGGGGCGACGACGCTGGGCTTGCCGTCGACCTCGGCGTAGAAGACGTTCTGGCTCGGGAACTCCTTGAGCGCCTGGATCAGCGCCCAGCCGATGAGGTGCGTGAAGCTCACCTTGCCGCCGCGCGTGCGGGACATGTGGTTGTTGATGACGATGCGGTTGTCGATCATCAGCTTCGCGGGCACCGTGCGCACACTCGTCGCGGTCGGGACCGTGAGCGACTCGTCCATGTTGGCGGCGAGCGTCTTCGGCATGCCGCGCAGCGGCGTGACCACGTCCTCGTGCTGCTCGGTGCCGGCCTCCGCGGCGGCGCGGTCCTGCGCCTGGGCGGGGATCGGGGCCTGGCGCGCGGGCTTCGTCGTGGTGCGGGCCACCGGCTGCTGACCGATCACCGGGATCGGCGCCGTCACCGGATGCGCGGCGGCCGCGGCGGCCGGTGCGGCCGAGGGTGCGACTGCGGGAGCCGCAGAGGGCTCGGAGGGACGGTAGTTCTCGAGGACCGGCCACCACTCCTTGTCGACGGAGTTGCGATCGACTTTGAACTGCTCGTACAGCTCGTCGACGAGCCAGGAATTGGCCCCGAACTCTCCATCTCCAGAAGTCCCGACGCCGGTCACCTGGCTCGACACGCTCGATCGCCCTCTTTCATCGCTGAATCTGGTGGGATCCGTCCCCGGTGGTCTCCGGGTATGGCCACTCATCCGGGTGTCAAGCCTAACGTGTCGGAGGTGCGGTGCGGGCGTGGATCGCGGCGCGGGGCGGGAGCTTTCGCCGACGCCTCGCATCGAGGCCGCGCCGGACCGCCCTGTCATCGCGATCCCGAGGCGTTCGGGGCACGGACGGCTACCCTGAGAGCATGCAGTTCTCCGGCGAAGGACCCATGGTCGACCTCACTTACTCCGACGTGTTCCTGGTGCCGCGTCGCTCGGATGTGACGAGCCGGCTCCAGGTCGATCTCGCGCCGCAGGACGGGACGCCCGCGACCATCCCGCTCGTGTCCTCGAACATGAACTCGGTGACCGGCCCTCGACTCGCCGCGACCCTGGCCCGCCGCGGCGGCATCGGCGTGCTGCCGCAGGACATGCCGCTCCAGGAGCTCGACGAGGCCATCCGCCGGGTCAAGCGCCAGCCGGTGTCCTGGGACACCCCGCTCGTGCTCTCGCCGCTCGCCACGGTCGAGGACGCGCTGCGGTTGCTGCCCGCCACCGACGGTCACGGCATCGTGGTCGCCGATGCGCCGGGCGGTCCGGACGGCCTGCACGTCGACGCCATCCGCGGAATCCTGCCCGCCGTCCGCCTCGCGACCGCGCTGCGGGATGCGAAGCTGGGCGACCTGGTCCGCGCGGACTCCCCGTCGCTCGACGCCGAGGACGTTGCCGATCCGCGTGCGGCGTTCGACGCGATCACCGCCGTGGAGGCCGAGATGGTGTGCGTGCTCCAGCACGGGCACCTGGTCGGCACGCAGACCGCGCGCGGTGCGCTGCGCTCCACGCTGTACCGCCCCGCGGTCGACGCCTCGGGGCGCCTCGCGGTGGCCGCGGCGGTCGGGATCAACGGAGACGTCGCCGCCAAGGCCAAGGCCCTCGCCGCGGCCGGCGTGGACGTGCTCGTGGTCGACACCGCGCACGGGCACCAGGAGGGGATGCTCCGGGCGCTGCGCACGGTGTCCGCGCTCGAGCTCGGCATCCCGATCGTCGCCGGCAACATCGTCACGGCCGACGGCGTGCGCGATCTCGTCGAGGCCGGCGCGTCGATCCTGAAGGTCGGCGTCGGGCCCGGCGCGATGTGCACCACGCGCATGATGACCGCGGTCGGACGCCCGCAGTTCTCCGCCGTGCTGGAGACCGCGCAGGCCGCCGCCGCGCTCGGCGCGCACGTCTGGGCGGACGGGGGAGTGCGCTACCCGCGCGACGTCGCGCTCGCTCTCGCCGCCGGTGCCGCCTCGGTCATGGTCGGATCCTGGTTCGCCGGCACGATCGAGGCGCCGGGGGAGCTGCAGCTCGACGCCGAGGGGCGCCTCTACAAGGAGTCCTGGGGCATGGCCTCGACGAAGGCGGTGCAGGCGCGCTTCGGCCGCCTCGACGCCTACGAGCGCGCACGCAAGGAGCTGTTCGCGGAGGGCATCTCTTCCTCGAAGATCTACTTGGATCCACTCCGGCCCGGTGTCGAGGACCTGCTCGACATGATCACCTCGGGCGTGCGCTCCTCGTTCACCTACGCGGGCGCCTCGTCCGTGCCGGAGTTCCACGAGCGCGCGCTGGTCGGGCTGCAGTCCGCCGCGGGGTACGAAGAGGGCAAGGCGCTGCCGGTCAGCTGGTGAGCGCGACGGCGATCAGGCATCCGTTCAGCTTCATCCCCTCCGCGTCACAGTAGAATCGTGCGCACCATGGACGACCCTCCCTCGTGTAGTACATCGCCCCACTGCCCGCTCTCCGCATCGTCGGAGGTGACACCGTGATGGATTACATCTGGTTGGGCGTGGGGCTTCTGCTCATCGTGGGGACGGGCCTGTTCGTCGCCAGCGAGTTCGCACTGGTCAACCTCGACCGCGCCGATCTGGAGGCGCGACGGGATCGCGGCGAGAGCCGCCTCGGCATGACCATCGCCGCGCTCAGGATCACCTCGACGCATCTGTCCTCGGCGCAGCTCGGCATCACGCTCACCACGCTGCTGACCGGTTTCACGATGGAGCCGGCGCTGTCGAACCTGCTCCGTCCGGTGCTGAGCTCATGGGGGATCCCCGAGCCGGTCACCGTCACGATCGCCGTGATCGTCGCGATGACGGTCGCCACGATGCTGTCGATGATCCTCGGCGAGCTCGTGCCGAAGAACTTCGCACTCGCGCTGCCGGTGGCGACGGCCAAGGTCGTCATCCCGTTCCAGACCGCGTTCACGATGGTCTTCCGCCCCGTCGTCGCCGTCCTGAACGGGAGCGCCAACGGCGTGCTGCGCGCGATGGGCATCGAGCCCAAGGAGGAGCTCAGCGGAGCCCGCTCGGCGGAGGAGCTCAGTTCGCTCGTGCGCCGCTCCGCGAGCGCCGGCGTGCTCGAGGAGGACACCGCGACCCTGCTGGATCGCAGCCTCGGCTTCGCCCGGCTGACCGCGGGCGATGTGATGACCCCTCGGCCCAGCATGCACGCGATCGCGGCGGCGGACTCCGCGGGCGACGTGATCGGCCTCGCCCGGCGCACCGGACACAGCCGCTTCCCGGTGTTCGACGAGGATCTCGACGACATCACCGGCGTCGTGCACCTGAAGGCGGCGGTCTCGGTGCCGCGCGACCGGCGCACCGAGGTGCCGGTGGGCGCGCTCGCCTCCGAGCCGCTGCGGGTTCCGGAGACCGTGCACCTGGACGCGCTCGTGGCCGAGCTGCGTGGCGGCGGCTACCAGCTCGCGATCGTCGTCGACGAGTACGGCGGCACCGCCGGCATCGTGACCCTCGAGGACCTCGTGGAGGAGATCGTCGGCGAGGTGTCCGATGAGCACGACCGCAGCAGGGCCGGTGTCGTGAAGGGCCGTGACGGGATCACCTTCCCCGCCGAGCTGCGCCCCGACGAGTTGCGCGCCAGCTCCGGCATCGAGGTGCCGGAGGGCGACGTGTACGACACGGTCGGCGGCTACGTGATGAGCGTGCTGGAGCGCCTGCCCAAGGCCGGTGACGAGGTGCCCGTGCCGGGCGGCGTCCTGCACGTCGTGCGCATGCAGGGCCGTCGGGTGGATCGGATCCGCTTCACGCCGGAAGCGGCGACCGAGGAAGGGGGCGAGCGATGAGCGACTGGGCCGGAATCGCATGGCTGTTCGTGCTGCTCGCCTTCAACGCGTTCTTCGTCGGGGCGGAGTTCGCGGTCATCTCCGCGCGCCGCTCGCAGATCGAGCCGCTCGCCGAGCGCGGATCCCGTTCCGCGCGCACCGCGCTGTACGCGATGGAGCACGCCACGCTCATGCTGGCGACCTCGCAGCTGGGCATCACCGTCTGCTCGCTGCTGATCCTGAACGTCTCCGAGCCGGCGATGCACCACCTGCTCGCGGCCCCCCTGGGCGCGCTCGGACTGGCCGAGGGCGCGGTCGACGCGATCGCGTTCATCATCACCCTGATCATCGTGTCGTTCCTGCACGTGGTCTTCGGTGAGATGGTGCCGAAGAACCTCGCGTTCTCGGTGCCGGACCGGGCCGTGCTCATCCTCGCGACACCGCTCGTGTGGATCTCCAAGGTCTTCTACCCGGTGATCCGCGGCCTGAACGCCACGGCCAACGGCGTCGTGCGCCTGTTCCGCGTCGAGCCGAAGGACGAGGCCGCCTCGACGTTCACGCTCGACGAGGTCGCCACGATCGTGGACCAGTCCCGGCGCGAGGGCGTGCTCGCCGACTCGGCGGGCACGGTCAGCGCGGTGGTGGAGTTCACCGACAAGGACGCGCGAGACGTCGCCGTGCCCCTCGCCGGGCTCGTGACGCTGCCGCTCGGCGCGACCCCGGACGACGTCGAGAGAGCCGTCGCGAAGCACGGATTCTCGCGCTACGTCATGGTCGACCCCGAGGGCGTGCCGGTGGGCTACGTGCACCTGAAGGACGTGATCCGCTCGGCGGAGGGACCGGATGCGGCGGCGCGCGCGGTCGCGCCGATCCCCGCGAAGCGGATCCACCAGATGGTGCCGATGCAGGAGGACACCGACCTCGAGGACGCGCTCGCGATCATGCGGCGCGCGGGCCGTCACCTCGCCCAGGTGCGCGACGAGGCCGGTCGGACGACGGCGATCCTGTTCCTGGAGGACATCATCGAGGAGCTCGTCGGCGAGGTGCGCGACATCACCCGCCGCGGCTTCGGGCGCTGATCTGCGCTCGCCCAGGGACCGTGCTGAGATCGGTCCCTGAGCGAGCCGCAGGCGAGACGAAGGGCGCTGCGCTCGCT